>JBEVJC010000023.1:0-40166 GCA_040510375.1 Chitinophagaceae bacterium | reverse complement strand
CAGCAAGTACTTTATGCGCCAGTACATCATCGGGATGTGTTGGTTCTTCGATCCAGAACGGGTTCATCTTTTTCAATTCCTGGCAAATGCTGATTGCCTGGGGCAGGGTCCATTGCTGGTTGGCATCCAGCATCACGGTAGCCGCGTCACCAGCGGCTTCCCTTACAATATTGGCCCGCTTGATATCACGGTTGGCATCGGCAGAGCCCACTTTTAATTTCATGGCGGTAAATCCATTTGCAACGGCCCTTGCCACATTATCTTTTACCTGTTCATCACTGTAGTTAAACCAGCCAATGGAGGTATCATATCCGGGGTATCCTTTTTTAAGGATGGCGCTGCGTTTTTCTTTACCTGATTCTTGTTGTTTCAGCAATGCGATCGCTTCCGTGGCCGTCAGCTCATCTTCCAGGTAGGAAAGATCCAGCAGGTTTACCAGTGTTTCAGCGTCGAGACTGTTAAGGAGCGCCCAGAGTGGAAGCCCTCTTTTTTTTGCCCAGAGATCAAAACATGCATTGGTAACGGAAGCCAGTCCCAGGTGTACTACTCCCTTATGCGGACCAAGCCACCGGAACTGTTGTTCATTGGAGAGCTGGTAAAAAAGTTTACCAAAATCCGACATGATCTCCTCAATATCTTTTCCTTTTAATTGTGCTGCGTAAAAAGAAGCTGCTTTACAAACCAGGTCATTGCCTTCACCAAGGGTGAATGCCAGTCCCACTCCTTTAACACCGCTATCATCCAGCAATTCAGTTACTGCGTACGAATAAACGGGATCACGGTGAATAGCGTCGCTGCCTTGACCGTTACCCAGTGGATATCGCCGGTCCTGGACATTCGTTGATTTGATCATTGCCCGATATCAGATTTTATTGACAGGTACAGTTTTTACCTGGCCGTTTATTTTAATCTTCACTTTCCTGGTAACAGGAGAAGTGATTTTATACTTTGTTACAATTCCGTTTTTCCATTCAAAGTCGACCGTTACATTTCCTCTTGCCTTCAACCCTTTTAAGCTGCCTTCTTTTTTCCACAGATCCGGAATGGCGGGAAGGAATTCTATATACCCTGCATGACATTGAAGCATCATTTCCATAATACCTGCTTCCGCTCCGAAATTTCCGTCAATCTGGAAGGGCGGTCCGGCTGAAAGCAGGTTGGGATATACACCACCTCCTGCGCCGTAATTAATATCATTCCGTAAGGTTGGCTTGAGAATTTCCCTTAGTAATTTAAATGCCCTGTTGCCATCCAGTAAACGCGCCCAGAAAAGTTGTTTATGGGCAATGGCCCAGCTTGGTCCGTCATCCCCTCTTACCTCCAGTGATTTTTTTGCGGCTGCGGCAAGTTCAGGAGTTCCATCAGGAGTAATCAGGTTGGCCGGATATAATCCATAGAGATGTGAAATATGGCGGTGTTGTGGATCTGTTTCCTGGTAATCTTCCAGCCATTCCTGGATCCTTCCATCACGGGAAATAATTCCGGGCGGTGGCAGTTGGGGTAATAGTGCCCGGAGTGAATCAGCGAAAGACCGGTCAATATTGAGTTTGGAAGTGGCCGTGATCAGGTTGCCAAACAGCTCACGGATGATCTGGTTATCAAACGTGGCACCTTCACAAATGGCCGCATGGGTTCCATTGGGTAACTTAAATGAATTCTCCGGTGAAGAGGAAGGAGAAGTAACCAGCCAGCCGGTTGAATCATCTTTTACAAGAATACTTTTATAAAAAAGAGCTGAACCTTTCAGGATGGGATAAATACTTTTGAGATACTGGAGATCGTCGCTGTACACATAATGTTCCCAGAGATTATTACATAGCCATCCCGATCCTGCTTTTGATACGCCCCATGACGCGCTTTCGCCAGGTTCGGTGAAACCCCACACATTGGTAATTACATGTGCCACCCATCCATCTGCGTCGTAGTAGGCCTTTGCTGTTTTCTGACCCGGCTTCACCAGGCTTCTCACCAGCTCGGTCAACGGGAGGTTCAGTTCGGAAAGATTGCTCATTTCAACCGGCCAATGATTCATCTGGACATTAATATCAAGGTGATAATCGCCGTTCCACGGAGTACGTATCTGGTTGGCCCAAAGGCCCTGGAGGTTTGGTGGAAGGAGTCCCACCCTCGTACTGCTGATACTTAAATACCTTCCGAACTGTAAAAACAGGACCGGCAACGACTTATCATTTTCCGGATGCTGGTAATGTGCAGCCAGCCGTTGATCCGTGGTCAGTGATTCTGCGGGACCGGAGCCCAGATCCACCGATACGCGGTCGAACATTTTTTTATACGTCCTGATATGTAACTGACGTTGCGCTGCATACTTTTTCGATAATGCAGCCGACATATTTTTCGCTACCAGTGACCTGAAATCCGGGTTACGGAAATCGGTTGCAGTTGAAATATAGATCAGTGCTTCATCTGCATCAACTAGTTCCAGTCTGTTATCTTTAATAATCTGCCTGCCGCCGGTATTCACCAGTTTTACTTCGGTGAGATACAACATCCCTTTCCCATCGGTGCCATTATCCAGCTGGCCACTCAATTGCAAGGCCTGGCCAACGATACTGGCTGTTCCTTTTTCCGGCCGGGAGATACCGATGGAAAAATTGATCTTACCCTTCTGGCTGGCAGTTATCTTTATCACGTTCACATCGTCACCAAAACTGGAAAAATATTCACGCGTGTATTTCACACCGTCAAGTTCAAAGTACGTGGTGGCAAGTGCACTGTCGAGCGAAAGACGCCTTGAATAATTTTTATACTCCGTTTTTTTACCGGGATAGTTGTAACCGATCGCCAGATCGGCCAGCATCTGGAAACAACCCCATTGTGCTCCGCCTGAACCGGGACCTAAACACACAAAGTCTTTGTCGACCAGCTTCTGGGCCTCCTCATTCTTCCCTTCAGCAATCAGTTTCCTGATTGCGGGAAGTTGTTTGTAGGCGTTATAGTTGTTTGCATCCTGGGGACTTCCCGACCAGAGTGTTATATCATTCAGGACAATTTTTTCATTTTCCACTCCACCATCAGGTGTTATTCCAAGACGACCATTACCCAGCGGCAGGGTTTCTTCCCATTGTGCTGCAGGTTTGTCGAACCAGATTTGAAGAGGATGTTTTTGAGCAATAAGAACAGACGATGTAAACGATAATAAACAAACGAACCACAATTTCATAGAAGACAAATTTTTTTTTCACCAACCTGGAAAGGAGCGGCCATTGATTAATCCGTTACCGTGATGGCCGACCTTATCGTCAGAAACATAAGACTAAAATAAAACAGCAAACGTTGGCAGTTACCGTTTTATTTTTTACAATTATTTTTTATACCCGATGGTAAGTTCACTAAGGTTGCTGGTACTGCTTTCGTTACTTGCTACTTTTTTTATCCTCAACCGCAGGTATCTGAGTTGCGGTGTATTGGTGGGAAAGTTTATGGTATAGGGTCCAATACCATCACCCGTACGTACCACATCCTGCAACAGCACCCATCCTTTAGCTATGGCATCATCCTTCCATCCCGGATCGTTGCCAGGTACCGTGGTAGAAGCATTTGTCAGGTCAGCAATCCCCCATACTTCAAACTCAAGGGGATTATGACAACAGTCCCTGCCGGTTACCTCCATCGTACGGAGACTATCATACAATTTTCCCATGTCAAAGGTAAAATGATGTGGTAACGGAGTATTGCCATTGGTATGGAAAATATTTGGATACCCTTGCGGGCCTACGGAACCATCCCATAATTTTGAAAGCGGCGTTGCAGCTTCCAGCTGTTGCACATCGTTTGGAAGGTTCACGATATTGAAGAGAGCTTTATTACATTCGGTTAGTCCGAATTCAATAACCGGAAATGTATCCACCAGATTAACCACAAACGAATCAAGTGCAATATTTGAGGGTTTGTAAACCGACTGGTAAGCTACCTTGGTCCCATATTTAAAATCATTAAGTGTGATGGAATTCTGTGTTGGGCTCAATGTTATCTCTGTTGGTACATCTGCAGTATTGATATACCTGATAAATGTAACTGTATTGGCAGTATCTGCCTGCAGGAACTTCAGGGTGATCTCGTTTCCTTCATCGTTCAGCAGGTCGTAGGGATCAGACAGGTTGATAGCCCGGTTCATCAGGCTTTGCCGGTAGGCATTTCCATAAACCCTGGCATTACTGATCTCTATGGGAACGGATTGATTTCCCTTTGCATCCAATGAGTATACAAAAAACGAATAGTTGTATTCCTGCAGATTATTGATAATGGTAAAGATCGTATCCGCAGGGCTATGTGAACTGGCAGGAACATCTATTGAATCACGGCGGTTGTTCCAGTAAACCCGGTAATGGGTAATGGAAGGATCCGGACTGGGCGACCATCCGATTCCGAGCCGCTCATTGCCGGGCCTGACAAAACTGTTGAGGATGGCACCCGGATATAAAATCTCTTCATCATTGAGGAAGTCCCTGAAATCATCTGGTTTTTGGGTACAACCAAACAGACATACAAGACCAATTATCCAAAGTACCAATGAATTATTTTTTGGCATAACAATCATTTTATAGTTTATCGGGGATCTCCCCAAAAAGTCAGTTCAGCTATATTAAAAAAGTTGTTGGTAAGGGATGCATTTTCCAGGCACTGGAAACGGATATACCTCACTTTGGGCAGGTCCAGTGAAAAATCAAAACTGAAACCGGCATTCCAGAAATCAAGATCTGCATTTGTATATTGGGGATTTGGGAAACCCGATGGTTTCGCAGGAAGCTGGAAGGTACCCAGATTGATCCACCCATTTGCTGTAACCTCCCCTACCCTGGTAGAAGCCGCACCACTTGGTAATGTTTCATCAACCGGTGTCTGCGCTGTTCCCCACAGGGTCCATGTCTGTGGTGCACCGGCCTGCCATAACCAATTGCCACTTCCATCGATACCCCTGTCCCAGATAGTATATCGGCTGAGTTTTGCGGACTGTCCCATATCAAAAGTGATCACGGCCGGCCATACAAGTGGTAAGATGGGTTGTTCGGTATGATAACCCGGTGATCCCTTGTTATCGTCCCACATGTAAGGAAGTTCCCAGCCAAATCCCGATTCTACATCCGTTGGCAGATCGAAAGCGCTGAACTTCGACTTATCCATTTGTTTTTCATAAATGGGTGTAATGGTTGTAAACAATGTATCCGAAATATTTTTAAACTCATCAGTAATATAGATACCAAATGTTTTTGGAATGGTATCCATACCCCGAAGACTATAGGAGATAGTATCCTTGTTGGAATAATGCTGGTTGATGATCTCCTGTTTCCCGGTGACCTTATCCTCTGAAATGGTTACCACACCGATATTTGATTTCAATGCATTGATCACATTGATTTTGATGCCCCCGAAATCGGGTCTTGCTTCAACCCTGGTAAAAACATCAAGGTAAGGTGGTGTATCCGGATGAACAGTCACCACCACCGAGTCGGAAAATACATTTGCCCGGCTGACCGTATACAACACTACACTGTAATCCTGGCTTTTTGCGAAACCGCCAACGATGATGGTATCGGAATAATAAGAAGACTTCGTTTGCCGGCTTACCTGGTCGTTGATCTTATAGTTGGCCTGCACATACAGGATATTTTCTGCAAGGGGAAGATCATAGGTAATGATGGCTCCACCGGCTTTGTTGATCACCTGGATATTGGTTACCGGGCCAGGTTTTGTTTTGTCATCAGATATCACATCCTTGTATTGGGAAACTTTACTGCAGGATATCGCGGATACCAGTGCCAGTAAGATAAGGAGTGGTAAGAATGATTTTGATTTGTTTGTCATACTCGTATATTAAGCAATTCGTAAGATGAATATTTTTTTTACCAGTACGGAGTCTGGATGAGTTTTGGATTTGCGATCAGGTCGTATTCCTGGATGGGAAAAAGGTAATCCCTCAGGCTGAACGCAGGCTGGTATACAGTACTCAACTGGTAGTAACCCGCAACAGTGCGGTTGAACACACTCCAGCCCTGGAACGGTGTTGCCAGAACGGATTGTAATTCTTTCCAGCGGCGAAGATCCCAGCCGGCCTGGCCTTCAAATGCCAGCTCGATCCTTCTCTCCCTGTGTATGATCTGGCGAAGACCTTCTTTGGTAGTAGCCTTTGAAGGGTTCTTTGAATATTGCGACCAGGACTGTACCACACCAGCAAGCCCCGCCTTTTCACGAACCTTATCAATCCATGAATAAGCTTCACCTGTTGGACCTGATACTTCATTCAGGCATTCGGCATAGAGAAGCCAGAGACCGGAAAGGCGGATGAATGTCCACGGATAAGTCTGCCATACAGTATTCTGGCCGGGGACCGATTGGAAATGCACCAGTTTTTTGGGCCAGTAACCTGTTGCATTGTACCGGAGGCGGTCGGGCGGTGATGCATAACCATTCACGGCGTTTACATAATTGGGACTGCGATCATCTGTATTGCCGGAACCAAACCATACCGCACCATCAAATGACACACTTGAATAATATCTTGGCTCCCGGTCGAAATTACCTTTCACGGTTGTATAATCCCTTTTGATATAGTACTGATGTGTTTCATCACCAACCTGTAACTGATATCGTCCGGCAAAATCATATGTTTTATCTTCCTGGATTGGCACCCCGTTTTTGCTATAAAAAATTTCCGACTCCCCAACCGGAACTGAAAAATTGGAATAAACAGCAAACACGTTTGCGGCAGCCTCCGATGTCACTCTTGGGATGGCCATATAACTCCATCCGAAACGTGGATTTAATGTCCATACCTGTTCGGGATTCCAGCCGTCAACAAACGCACCCTGCAGGGTCAGCATTTGTTTTGTTTCATCCGACATGTGTACAATATTACCCTGTACATTCAGTTCATACGGTTTTGCACCCACAGCTTCCGCTGCTTCAATAGCAATCCTGCATGCTTCTGCCGCACGTTGCCATTTAGCCGGGTCTTCCGTAACCGGAAAAAGATTTTCCCCGTTTTTCTTTTTAAAAGAAACATAGTCCGGGTTGCCGTTAAACAACGGACTGGCCTGGGTTACCAATACTTCGGCTTTTACTGCAAGGGCGATTGTAGAAGTAATCCTTCCGGCTTCTGCTGCTGCATTCTGGATAGCTGGTGGCAGACCTGTTATTGCTTCATCCAGTGTTTTGATAACATAGTTGAAACAGGAATCAAGGGTTTGCTGTTCCTGCCTTACTTCATCCGAGCTGGCATCGATTGGAATTGCCACATCAGCAATTGGGATCGGACCATACATTCTAAGTAGCCAGTAATGATAATAGGCTTTGAGGAATTTAGCCTCGGCCGTCCATCGTTTCCGGTCGAATGGTTGTACATCCAGGGGTATATGGATATTATCCAGAAAAGTATTACACATCCGGATGGATTCATACAATCTCACTCCCATATTATATCCATCCCAGAAATTATGGATCGGGTTCAGGCTATTCTGCAATCCACGCATGAGGTCAAAACCATCGTCGCCACCTGCACCACCAAGAGTGGTCTGATCCTGCATATTTATCGGAAAAATCACTTCTCCCGAAGCTGTGAAACCCGCATTCCTCCTGATATCTGCGAATGACTGAAGATTGGAATAACAGCCGAAAAGATAAGCCTGGGCTTCATTGGCATTACTGAACGAGCTATTCAGTGTGGCCACGTTGTCGGGCGTAACATCCAGGTATTTTTTACATCCGGTAAGCAGGAAAATAAAGGAACCTGCCAGGAATATTTTTATGTTGATTTTCATTTGCGTTGTTTTAACTGGTCGTCCGGTTGAATTCGATTACCGGTTAAAAATTGATTTTTAATCCTAGGTTAATCACCTTCTGAATCGGGTAAGCAAATCCATTGCCGGCGAGTTCCGGATCCCAGAGTTTGAACTTACTGAAAGTCAGCAGGTTTAAACCACTGAAGTAGATCCGTACGTTTTCCATATAGAGATTACTTGTCCATCTTTTTGGAAATGAATAACCCGCTTCCACTGATTTCAGGCGTAGGAAACTTCCATCACGCAGCCACCAGGTGCTGGCCTGCTGGTTGTTTGGTATATCAAACGTGGATAACCGGGGATATAAAGCATACAGGTTCTGGTTCTCTTCCGACCAGTGATCTTCCGCGTATGCTTTCAGGATCTGGGCATTGTTGACGAATGGTGCAGTACCGAAAACACCATTTTCGAAATCGGTCACACTACTGGGGTTAATGAAAAAGGATGACCTGGCCGATCCCTGGAAGAAGGCACTGATATCAAAATTTTTATACCCCATTGAAAAACCGAAACCATAAATGATCTGTGGCGTTCTGGGCAAACCAATGGGTACCTGGTCGTCCTGGTTGATCACTCCATCCTTATTAATATCCCTGTATTTGATATCACCACCCTTTGGCAGGTATTCACCAAAAATTTGAGCGGGTGAGTTGAGGGCTTCCTGATCATCCACGAATAATCTTTCCGCGATATAGCCGAATGGCTGGTTGATGGCCTGCCCACTCCGGAAACTCCAGGCATTCGGATACTCCGGCTCTTCCAGACGGACTGCCTTATTACGTGTCAGGGTGAGATTACCCAGCATGGAGACCCATAGACCAGAATTGAAATCCTGCCGGTAATTCATACTGAGATCGATTCCATCAGAGGTTGCTTTTCCGAGGTTCGCCCGGAGATTACCCTGTGCGGTACCTTCGATGCCCACGGTCACTGGTATGAATCCGCGTTGGATCAGGATATTGTCCCGGATCTCCCGGTATACTTCCGCAATAATATTCAGGTTTTTGAACAGGGTAAACTCAACTGCAAGATTTGATTTACGCGAACGCTCCCAGGTAACACCCGGATTTGGATAGGCAATGATTGAGGTCCCATTCATGCTCACCGAGTTATTGGTGCCGAAGGAAGCCCCTGGGCCACCGTTGGGATTAACATTGGAGAGATAGAAGAAACGCTGGAATCGCGGATCACCAATGGCATCATTTCCCACAAGGCCATAACTGCCCCTGAATTTCAGTCTTGTGATCACATCGCTGATTCTTCCTTGCCAGAATTTCTCATTAGATACTACCCACCCTGCACCAACTGTGGGGAAGAATCCGAAACGGTTTTTCGGTGCAAACTTCTCCGAGCCATTATATCCGAAATTAAACTCGGCAAAATATTTATTATCATAAGCATAACTCGCCCTTCCCGAAACACCCAGGTTCCTGTTCGGCAAGGAGGCCTGCAGGTTACCGGCATTACCATCCAGGGTTTGCTGACGGTTGCCGATAAGCGAAGCTCCGGCAGTATGTGCACCAAATGTCCTGCTGTAGTCGATCCGGCCAAGCATATACAGATAGGTGTTCAGATACTTTGCACCTTCGTTGTAACCCAGGTATTCCCTTGCTGAACCTGGTTGGGGGTTAAGCCATCTTAACTGGTAATTGCCCGAATGTTCATCATAATTCTGCACATTATAATAAAATGGAAGATAGTTCCGGCTCAGATCAAAATAAGAATACCGGTTGGTACTGAAGAGCCCGAAAAAACTAAGACCCGGAGTAATGAACTTTAAATTCTGGTTCACCTCAAATTGAGCAGACATCCGCGATTCAGAAAAACTTTTATATCCATACATCAGGGCTGCATATGGGTTCGACTGCAGGTTGCCGGTCTGGTTGGTTGCATTTCCAAAAAGAATATGTTTTGTATTCAGGTTGGCACTATCTGGTAAAAAATAGGCAGGGAACGCCACCGGATTAGAATGGAGTACCTGTGAGTAAAGATCGGTCGCGAAACTATTACCCTGGTTACTGATGGGACCAGTATAGTCATTGAAATTACCCCACAAACGAACACCCAATTCAGTGCTAGGGGTAACCTTAATACTTGTATTGGCCCTCAGCTGGTAGTTTTCAAACCGCATGGAGGAGTTGAAGTTATTAACCGGGTTGGACTGGAGAATACCATTGTCCTTGCTGTAAGAACCGGCTACATAATACTTCGCCATCGCATTTCCACCACCAACACTGAAGTTACCCCTCCTGGTGCTGGTTCTATCTTTGAAAATTTCTTTCATCCAGTCAACCGCCGGATAAATATAATCACTGATTCCACCCGCGCCATTTAGCGTATTCTGCGTGCCGATAATTTTATTCGGTGTATAAAGTGGTGTTTCCAGCGGATTACGGGTAGTGACCGCTTCGTTGTAAGTGTTCATATACGTGATAGGGTCGGCCAGTTTTATACTCCTGGTGGGCTCGGAAATAGCAGTCTCCAGCCTTACCTCGATTTTTGCTTTACCAGCCTTACCTTCCTTGGTGGTCACCAGGATCACCCCGTTCGCACCCCTCGCACCATACAGGGCTGCAGCACTCGCGTCTTTCAAAATAGAAAAACTGGCGATATCATCTACCTGCAACCTGGCCAGGTCGCTGGCAGGTAATTCAATATTATCAACAAGGATAAGTGGACTGTTACTATATCCCAGTGTTGTTACACCGCGGATAAAAAATGAAGAATTATCCAGTCCGGGCTGACCTCCGCGCTGAAAAGAAATCACACCGGCAATCTTACCCGCCAACGCATTGGTAAGGTTACTGGCAGGGATTTTCAACTCACCGGGCTGGATCGAAGTAACCGAACCAACAACGGCTTCCCTTCGCTCCTTCCGTCCAAATGCCGTGATTACAACCGCACCCGAAGTGTCAATACTGGTGGCAAGCAGGATGGTGGCAAACTGCCCCTTTCGCACTGTCATATCCATGGTACGGTAACCAATGGATGAAAACTCCAGGATGGCCTGGCTGGCAGAAACATCGAGTGAAAAACCGCCCGACTTGTCCGTGCTGGTACCCTGTTTGGATCCTTTAATGACAACGGAAACACCACCTAGCGGATTACGGGTGAGACTGTCCAGCACCACCCCACTTAAATAAGGTCCGGTGTTCTGGGCAGAAACAGTCGCCGATGAATAAATAAAAAAGAATGAAAGAAAAATGAAAATGAGCAGTCGGGAATACAAGACATCCCTGACGCAGTAGCGAGCATAGCAGGTATTCATATTTAAGCAATTGTAGTTTTGATATAACAGGTCAGTCGCCCCGTTATATAATAGCATGAGTAAGTAAATTTCATCTGTACTATACTATACTATACTACCAAAGTAGTATAATATTATTTTCCGTCCAAAAAGATTTTATCAGGCCCCTGATTATTTTTCATTATCATAAGATTTTTGAACCACGCCATCCAAACCACGCCACCAGCGCAAAACACAGGATGGGAACACCGTATGCTGAAGCTGTGGAAAAGGATTCAGCCATTACTCCCATCACGTATGGCATAATTGCTCCGCCCACGATGGCCATGATAAGAAACGAGGAAGCTTTTTTGGTCTGGCTTCCGAGTCCTTTCAGTCCAAGCGCAAATATGGTAGGGAACATGATCGACTCGAAAAAGAAAATTGCCATCAGGGAATAAACAGAAATCCAGCCCTGGTTCAGTACCACCAGCACTGACAACCCAATATTCACCAATGCAAAAATCATCAGTAAACGCGCGGGTGCCACATTGCGCATCAGTGCGGTCCCGGCAAAACGCCCAAGGGTAAATAATAACAGGCTCATCGAAAGCAGGTAGGCCGCATCGCTGTTACTGATAGATTTATTGTTTTCTGTACAATAATTTATAAACAATGCGGCAATACCAACCTGTGCGGCCACATAAAAGAACTGGGTAATAACAGCTCCCCTGAAATGCCGGTGGGTAAATAAAGGTTTTTGTGTTGATGAATCCGGAGCAGACAAAGAACCGGTTGATGCCCGGGCATCACTTTCGCGGATCTCCGGTAACCGGGTGCGCCAGAATAACAGGGCCACCAGCAGGACCACCACACCTATTACGATATATACTGTTTTAACAGAATCAAGTTGTGTTTCAGGATCGGCTTCCTGATTAAAGAAGATGGAAGCGGCGATGAGTGGGCCAACAAAGGAACCAACTCCATTAAAACTTTGCGACAGGTTCAACCTGAACGCGGATGTTTCGGCCGGACCCAATACCGTAACATATGGATTGGCGGCGGTTTCAAGGAAGGTCAGTCCGGCGGCAAGGACAAACATTGCGAGCAGGAAAAAATTAAAACTCGACAGTTCGGCCGATGGATAAAAAAGAAAGGCACCAGTTGTATATAACAGGAGTCCGAAAATAATCCCCTTTTTATATCCATATCGGTTCATAAACAAACCGGCAGGAAGGGCCACCAGGAAATAGGCACCGAAGTAGGACATTTGCAGGAGGGTGGACCTAGCTTTATCAATACTGAGCGTTTCCTGGAAATGTTTGTTCAGCACATCCAGTAAACCATAGGCGAGTCCCCACAGGAAGAACAGACCCGTAACCAGCAGGAGCGGAAAAACATACTGGTTTTTTTTCCCCGGTGCTGCTATTACCGGAGCAGGATTGATTGTGGATAGCGCCATAATTATAATTTATCGGGACCAGGATATTTAAGCAATCGTCGCCCGGTTACACCGGAAAAGACAGATCCGCTGGCAGATCGAAAATAAACCGTTATTAATCCTTCAAAACAACAACGGTTAGCATTCTATTCAACTATTTTGGCAATAGACTGTCAATCATTGGAACTTTTATTAAAAGTCATGTCAAAATAAGTTACTAATCAGCCAATAATTAAAAATGCCCTGTATCTGAAGAAACAGGCAAATACCAAAACAAAAAAGCCTGTCATCGTTTAACAACAGAAACAGCTGCAATTACCTGCGGGCAGAAACAGGATTTTCAAAACAGTCACGGAACAGGTAGATGGCGGCGTCCCGGGACGGGATGTTTACTACCATCCCGCCGGTGCCGGCTGATTGTTTCCCGGAAAACAATTCTTCCCATTTCCACCCTTTGAATCTGGCCTGGAAAATAGTGACGGGCAGTTTAACCGTTTTTGTTTTATCCGAATAATTGAAACATGCGATATAAACATCTTTGCCAACTGTTTTTACGAAGAGTTCTACTCCCCTGTTGCCTGTATTGGCTTTCAGGGGTCGGAAACTTTTGCCATCCTTCGTTACCTGAAGGAGATTTTTATTCTGCAGTAAATGACGGGCCGTAGTTCTCCATTTTCCGGCAGAAGAAAAATCATCGCCCGTAATCACGGTACCGGTAACCAGTGCTGAAGCGAACCTTGCACGGTTGACTCCATCTTCTTCCTGCCCAAATACCACATGATCTGCATCGATATAATCATAAAGATGGCTTTGCCACCATCCATATCCGGTACTGTTGAGGGTATATTCGGTATGATCAATACTGCTCCATGCATCGCAGGCCACCCTTCGCATATGCGCATAACGTGCTGTGGCAAGAGTTGGCGAAATTGCAGCATAGACCAGCATCTGCCGGCCGAGTACGCTATCCAGGTATTCCATTCCCCGTTTATAGGCTTGCATTCCGGTGGTGACGGCCGGATCATAAAATTTATCCGCTTCCTGTGCAGCGTGACCAAGGAAATCTATTTTGATCATTTCAAAACCCAGGGCCTTCATAAGGTTGATGGTATAACTGATCCGGTGCCGCGTAGCAGGATGTGTGGGATCCAGCGCTCTTCCGCCATCTATATCAAGCATCCTCCCGTTTTGTGTGGTCCACAACTGGCCATAGGTATAACCCGAACTATCTCCATCTATCCTGCTGTCGGTTTTACCCCAATCAGTAAATGGTGCCCAGTAGATTCCTGGTTTAAGGCCTTTGAGTTTGCAGTGCTCAACGAATGCTTTCAGTTTTGTTATATCTCCGCCGATTCCCCCGGGTGTCATATTATCCCAGAATGAATCAAGATCGATAAACAAAGTATTGTCGACCGTTCGGTAATTTTTTAGCGAGTCCGCGAAAAAATCAACCACCTGTATTGCCTGCTCGTAGGTAACCTTTTCCTTCAGCACACCCCAGCTGTTCCAGCCCATTGGTGTAGGAAGTTTCCAGTCAAAGATGGATCTGGGATGGATGTCACGGACGGACCTGGCATACGTTTCCAAACCGGTTCTCCAATCGTCAAAATAACCAATCAGTACCTGTGGTGAATAAACTTTGCCTTTTACGGGCAGGACTTTCCCATGTGGTATACGGTCGTGTGTGACTACACTATCACTTAGTCCCGCGAAAACATTTATCGACGATAACCCGGTTGAACTATTTCCTTTCAAGGCGATCCCCGATTTCCAGACATCCTGTTCCAGCGACCCGATTACCAGTCCCCGGTTGTTATCTGCATTGTAAATAGCGGTTACCTCACTACTGTTAAAATCTGCCTGTTCCAATGGTGCTGCATTGAAACGGGTCCACATGTCATTGTCGAATGGTACAAACAACGCACGGTTATCACCTGTCTCCTTCAGCTTTAAATTATCCGCCACCAGTGGTGCCATATAACCCGCAGCAGCTGTGCCGGTGAGTTCCAACCGGGTGATAAAATATTTCCTGCCGGGAAACACATAGAACAATTGCCGGAGATTTTTATTACCTGAAAAACGGACAGTATAAAGTTTACCCTTTCCCAGTGCTGTTTTAAAATCACTCACGCTGATTGCAGCCTTGCCTGCCTGCCTGCTATCAATGATGGTATCTGTTTTACAAATGAGATAAGCATTTTTTATCAGTTCAGAACCATTACAGATAACGGTATAACTGCCCTTACTGAGATTGTAAATAATCCGGCTGTCATCACCCAGGTTTATCTGGAAGTCTGTTTGTTGGGCGGAAGCCTCGCAGATACCGGCGGAAATCAGTACCAGGACCAGCAAGAGTTTACGGGGAATAAATTTAAACAGGTGCGAATAAAACATTAGCATGGGTTTTATAATATTTATCTGGCGAGTCCGAGGGGTGAAAAAATTAAAAACATAACGACCATCAGTATTATCAATACTGCGAAATACCAGTATCGGTTTTTCCAGGGTGAAAGTCCTGCTGAAGGATAACCGGCAAGGGAAAAAGGTTGTACCATCGGTCTCCACCGGCCGATAAGCAACATCAGCACCGATGTTAGTACAAACAAAATGGCCAGCAAGTGCAGGTAGTGTAATCCTGTATCAAAAAAAAACTGTGTGGTGGTGTAGGTAATTACAAAAAAGGCAATCCCAGTTTTTGCCGCGATGGGTGGTACTTTTTTGGTTAGTAATCCTACCATCATGATTGTAAAAACGGGAACACTGAAGAAACTGGAAACCTTTTGCAGGTAATTATAAAACCCGCCGGTAAAGTACATGATATAGGGAGAAAATGAAATGGCTATAACTGTTACAGCGATCTGTAACATCTTACCATTGCGGAGCAGCTTCCGATCATCTGCCACTCCTCCATTCCGTTCCAGCCAGGGTTTGTAAAGGTTCATGGTAAACAAGGTACCGGTGCTGTTGAGTCCCGCGTTAAAAGTACTGAGCGCCCCTCCGAAGACAACAGCCGCAACCAGTCCTATAAGGACAGGTGGCAATACATCACTCACCATTTTTGGAAAAACGGTTGCAGGATTATCAAGGTTGGAATAAATATGAACAGCGATCAGACCTGGAACATTCAGCAGGATGGGTGCAAATAATTTTCCAACTGCAGCAAGGGAAATCCCCTTCTGGCTATCGGCCAGGCTTTTTGATGCCAGTGCTTCCTGGACTATATATTGCTCCATGCCCCAATAATAGATATTGATCAGCAACATGCCTGTGAAAATTGTCGCGAAAGGCAGTACATCATGGGGACCACCAATTGCATTCAGGTGGCTGGTATGTGTTTCAGTCAGCCTGCTTATTCCAACCATCACCTCTCCCCCGCCCAGGTACCGGAATCCATACCATACAATAAATATCCCGCCAATAAGCATTCCCACTCCCTGCACCACATCCGTAATAGTGATGGCTTTCAAACCACCCAATACCGTATATAAACAACCGATCACTCCCACTGCTATCACCAGCAGCCTGATGGTAGAAAAATAACCAAGGCCCAACTGCTGGTCAAAATGGAATATGCCGTTTAATACAACGGCACATCCGTATAATACAGATGGAATAAGGTTCACAAAATAACTCAGCAGGAAAATCACCGAGACAATCCGCTGGGTTTGTTTATCAAATCTTTTTGCCAGAAAGTCGGGAGTGGTGACCGCGCCGATCCGCAGGTAGACCGGCATCAGGAATTCCGCGACCAGTAACATGGCCAGGATAGAACTCATACCCCAGGCCATGACCGACATGTTAAGGGTATAAACAAATTCGTTCTCACCAACAAACTGGTTGGCGCTCATATTGGTGAGAAACAGCGAACTGCCAATCATCCAGAAGCCGAGACTCCGGTTACCGAGGTAATAACTGAGGGTGGTTTTCAGCTGTTGCTTCCTGGTAAAATACACAGAAACAGCTGCGGCAATCACCGTTACAAAAAGAAAACTGACAAGAATCGTAAAATTCATAAACGAAAATCATAATGAGCCCCTGCGTACCAGCACCGTAGGAATTATCTCCTGTATCGCTTTCCTTTTTTTTATAAACTCAGCAGCTTTTTCAGCCATTTTTCCAAAGTCGGTCGAATAGGTTGTTATACCATCAAAAATTATTTCCTTCACCACATCATCATTGTGTGACAGTATGCCTACATCTTTTCCCAGCACAAATCCCTTTGCCTTGGCATCTTTCAGCATCAGCCACAACTCAGCATTATTGATGGTGAAATAAACATATCCCTTCTCAATCGATCCGGGTATGTATTCCGTCCGGATTACGCTTTTGATCTTAAAGTCCTTAATAAATTTTTTATACGCATCAATAATTTCAATCGGGGTATCGGAGGCCGGCCGGTGATAATGGATCATGCCCCGGAATTTGCGGATCGGCGATACCAGTTTGGAAAAAGCCGCATAGGAAGATTTACGGAACTCCTGCACTACATAGGAATACTCACCCGGCAGCAGCAGGTGGCGGTCGATCATTAAAAACTTGTTGAGTGGTAAGGTAACCAGGATTCCCGACGTGCGTTTATGCGGAATGGGCGCTACTACATACATACCGTACTTGCCCCTAACTCCCGAGATGATGCTTTCGAAAACATCAATATTATTATGGTGGAAAAATATATCAATCTGGACTTTTTTGCCCAGCTTGTCGCGGAACGTTTTATAAAAAATTTCCTGGAAACTGTCGAAGGCAAAAATCACCAATGCGATGCGCAGGTAATTCTGTGTATTTTCCTGGGCTACAAAAAAACCAATCCGGTTTTTTGACTCTACCAGTCCACGGCTGATCAGTTCTTTATAACCTTTTGCAATAGTTTCCCTGGCAAAACCCAGTTCCCTTATCAGGCTGTTTACAGAAGGAAGCATATCCCCTCTCACCAGCAATTTATCATTAATGGCATTGATAAACCCCTGTACCAGCTGTTCATGTTTAGACATTCCCTGGATATTTTCCAGTTCCCTGATCTGTTCGTAAAGATTCTGCATTAGTCAGTATTGCAAGCCCCGTTATTAAATCCGGATGTAATAAACCCAATCTATCCTATTCTATGCTACAGGTAAATGTATCCAACTTTTGATAATCCCTATAAAAAATATTTTTATACCCCCGATACAATTTTCAGATTTGTTACCGGCTGTTATTCCGGGGAAGGCCTCTCGTAAACCCATGTCAGGAATATTAAACAACGGGAAAATCTGGCTGCTATGGACTTTTACTTATCTGCAGGCCAGGATTACACTTATTTTTCTATCTAATTGATTTATAGAAGAAAAAATATATGGATATTTTATGGAATACCGTATTTCTGCGATACCCTAAATCCCTATCTTTCGCTTCAAACCATCAAACCTCCTATTAGTCAATTCTACTGGACCTGACCTTCGGATCACCGGGCGCGGTGCTGATCATCAAACAAACTGTTTTTTTACAGGGCTTCGATTCTGATCAACCGGAGGCCAGGCCAGTACATTTTTTACACATGAGTTCCGGGATTACAATACTCAATAAACCGGGGCTCCCGGTTACGTTGTGAAGATAATTTCAGATGAATTACATCCGGGTAGTTCCGTCGGGGACAGTTCCGTTATGAGCTCCCGGCTGCCTTCTCCCGGTAAACTCCCCTGTTATAGTTTCCGTTGAACCGGTCAACTGACATTTTCCTTTAAAATTTTGTCGATCGCCTGGATTTCCCCTGCTGAAAAACTAATGTTTTTAAGGCTGCCCAATGAGTCGGTTACCTGTTCCGGTTTACTGGCACCGATCAGTACGGATGTAATCCGCTGATCTTTTAAAATCCAGGACAGGGCCATCTGTGCAAGGCTCTGGCCGCGTTGCAATGCCAGTTCATTCAGGAGTTTGGCCCTGGCTATATTATCGTGCGTCAGGGCGTTTTCTTCAATAGCGCCATTTCCACGGTGCGATGCGATTCTTGAATCGGCGGGAATACCATTTAAGTACCGGTTGGTCAGCAGACCCTGGGCAAGTGGAGAAAAAACAATGCAGCCGATACCATTTTCATCCAGCACATCAAGTAGTCCATCTTCCACAGCGCGGTCAAACATGGAATACCTTGGTTGATGGATGAGGCAGGGCGTGCCCAGTTCATTCAGGATCCTGAGGGCTCTTTTTGTCTGGTCCGGATTATAACCGGAAATGCCCACATAGAGTGCTTTTCCCTGGCGGACAAAAAGATCCAGTGCACCCATTGTTTCTTCCAGCGGTGTTTCCGTATCAGGCCGGTGGTGATAAAATATATCAACATAGTCGAGACCCATGCGTTTCAGGCTTTGATCAAGACTGGCCACCAGGTATTTTTTTGATCCCCAGTCGCCATATGGCCCATCCCACATTGGCCATCCGGCCTTGGTGGAAATTATAAGTTCATCGCGGTACGACTGGAAATCCTGCTTGAATAGTTTACCGAAGGTTTCCTCTGCTGATCCGGGGGGCGGACCGTAATTGTTAGCCAGGTCAAAATGGGTAACACCATTGTCGAAAGCGATGTGTAATAACTTGCGCGCGTTTTCAAAATCGTCTATGGCCCCAAAGTTATGCCAGAGCCCAAGCGAAAGGACGGGTAATAACAATCCGCTTTTACCACTACGACGGTAGTCTATTTTATTGTAGCGGTCTGTATCAGGTGAATATTCCATAATTAATTTTTTAATTGTAAATGCGGCCTGCTTTAATGGATAGAGATCCCGGGATATTGGTTATTGGCAATGTTCCGAAATGTTTTCCATTCTGTTTTGATTTTATTGGTCAATGATTCCTGTTGTGGTTATATTTTAGTCCGCAGATAATTCAGCCACTGAAGCCCAGGGGATTTTCCGGCAAAAAAACTGGCGTAATCCGGCAATGCCGGTAACAACGGTTATCGCAGTTTTGATCTTCAATGAAATGGTCTTGTTTAATAATATTACTATCCGCCAGCTGCCCTGCCGGCGCCCAGATCCGCAAACACTCTGACTGGTTTTTGCCGGGTATTCACTGGCGGGATTCTTCCGGAACCAGATTTTCCGGGCAATTTGGATGGAACCCCAAAGAATCTATCCGGGCGATCTATCTCCAGGGTTTTTTTCCTGTAGGCAAACACATTATTTTAAATCCGGCCTACCTCTACCTGCATTTTGCCGATCCGCAGATAACTTTCCGCCACGAACATGGATTAATGCCCGCTGTTATTGTTCATTTCAGGATAAAACGATGGCTGATTGAAGACCGTAATCTTTTCTGGAACCGCATCCGGACAAATGCGCCGGATATAAATATATATCGAAACCGGTTAAAAATAATTCACCCCATCCCCGGTGAAAAAGTCCGTGCGCGTGTTTACTTTTTTGATGAGGCTTTTTTCCTTTTTGGTGAAAACCGCTGGATCCGAAACCGGCTGGCTATCGGATTTACCGCAGATATCTATTCCAGGTTTAACATTGATGCGTTTTATGTATGGCAGCAAAACCGCGCACAGCCTTCAACTACTATCCTGTTTGTCATGGTATCATTCATATTACGTCCGGTAGCAAAAAAAGAAACAAACAGGCAATAAAAACGGTCGTATCCGTCAACTATAAAAAAGATTACCCATTCAACTTTGCAAAGCCATATTATATTAATCATCGCAAACTTACCGGTATGGATATCACCCTGGAATGGGCAGAGGCCTCTGTGCGGCAAGCGTTCGAAAAGGCAAAGAAGATGAATGTGCAGGTGAATATTGCGGTAATGGATACAGGTGGGCACCTGAAATCATTTACCAGGATGGATGAAGCTTATCTCGGCTCCATTGACATTGCCCTTCAAAAAGCGAAAACCGCCATGTTATTCCGCACTGCTTCCGAAAACGTTGGCGAATTCCTGAAACCCTCTGCAGGAGCCTATGGTATCGAAAATACAAATGGTGGCCTGGCGGGATTTGCAGGAGGAAGACCCATTACCCATGACGGAAAAATTATCGGATATATCGGCGTATCAGGTGGTGCTGTATCGCAGGATGCAGAGATCGCACTGGCAGGCAGCGTTATTCCTTAATAATATTTGTTTACTGTAAAAACAACTTTATGAACAAGAAAACAATCCTCATTACGGGTGCCGGCTCCGGACTTGGAGAAGGAACGGCAATCGGTCTGGCTGAACTTGGCCACCAGGTAATTGCCGGCGTTCAGATTTCGCCCCAGGTTACTGCCCTGCGTAATAAGGCAAAGGAGCTTGGACTGGAAAACAACCTTACTGTAATGAAACTGGATATCCTCGATCCATATGATGTAGCCTATTCGCTGAACTGGGGAAATATCGATATCCTGTTAAGTAATGCAGGCATCGGAGAAGCAGGACCTGTATTTGAGATCCCGGTGGATCTTGTAAGAAGGAATTTTGAAACAAATGTTTTTGCTCCATTGAACCTGGTGCAGCAATTTGTGGCCAAATGGATCCGCGAAAAAAGAAAGGGTAAAGTGGTCTTCACCTCGTCGATGGGTGGATTATTTACCCCTGATGGTTATGGAATTTATGTCTCCACCAAACACGCGCTGGAAGCGATCGCAGAAGCTATGAGTTCGGAACTTAAAAAATACAATATAACTGTGCAGACAATCAACCCCGGTGCCTACCTGACGGGTTACAACGAAACAATGGCTGACAATCCATTCCGCTGGCTCGACGATTCAAAGAATTTCACAAAACGGGCAGAGATGCGCGCCACATTTGATGCATTGCTTGGTACGCCACAGGGAAGGCTTGATCCGTCAGAAATGATCGCAGCAATGGTAAAAATAGTTCCGGCAGAGAATGGAAAATTCCGGAATGTTGTGCCGCTGTTTGTGGAAGAAATGCTGAAAGAACATCAGCAAAAAGCCTGGGAGGTAGAGGTATGACCTGATAGGGAATACTGATACACGCAGAAAATTTTATCAAAGGGTATATGTCGGTGTTAACAGAACCTAATAAGCGTACCTCCCCTTTTTTAAATTAAAATATTAGTGTAATGACGCATCGGATTAGTTCGACCGCATTCAGATTGACCTGCCTTATTTTGATTTGGACGCTTTCCGGATTTTATTCAAGACCCGCATGCCAAACTGTTAAAAAAGATCCCGAGTACATGAACAACAAAAAAATTATACAAAATGCGTTTGAAAACTGGGAACGCGGTCAGGGCAGCTTCTTCGATCTGCTTGATGATGATGTTGAATGGACGATTACCGGAACATCCCCGGTGTCCG
Source organism: Chitinophagaceae bacterium (assembly GCA_040510375.1). Lineage (GTDB taxonomy): Bacteria > Bacteroidota > Bacteroidia > Chitinophagales > Chitinophagaceae > JBEVJC01. The sequence continues at coordinate 18,428 of JBEVJC010000023.1, read as the reverse complement.
GAAAATATACCAGCCGAAAACAATTTATTGACGAAGTGATAAATCCCCTGAATGAACGGTTGTCGGAAAAAATTATTCCCCGGCTCCTGGGATTATATGCCGAAGATGATATGGTGATTGCACTATGGGAAGGGAATGCAATGGCAAAAGATAATAAACCCTACCACAATGTATATTCATGGTACATGAAAATGAAAAAAGGCAAGATCGTGGAAGCAACTGCTTTTTTCGATACAATAACATTCAGGGAAATCTGGGAGCGTATACCCGTGCCGGTGTCTCCCTGACACAAATTTTCGATCACCGGTAAAGAATTATAACAGCTACCCCTGACAGTTAGCATTGTGAAGGTTTATATTCACATGACCGGGCAACAGAAGGCGATCTCCCGAATCTTGATTTAAAAATGCGGGAGAAATGCGCCACACTTTCAAATCCCATTGAATAACAGATTTCCGTGATCGTCATATTGGTTCCGGTTAATAACTCATGTGCTTTCTCCAACCTTCGTAAGCGGATCCAACGGGATGGTGGCATATTATATATCGCTTCAAAATCGCGGCGGAAACTGGATATGCTGCGGCCGGCCAATCGGGAAAGTTCACGCATAGTTGTCTGTTGCAGGAGGTTCTCTTCTACTATCCGGCAGATATCCGGGCGGAACTGATCGTGCAGATCATACATCTGGTCGGCCACCGCCGGCTGATACAATACCAGGCAGGATAATAACTCCAGGATTTTGATATAGGAAATATGATCCGGGATTTCGCCATCTGCCAGGTAAATTTCTTTCAGGGCCTGTATAAATACCGTAAGCTTCTGACAGGAGGAGGCGCTATGCAGGATGGAAGTACTTTCAATATAACTCCTGGTAAAGGAGGTTAGCTGCGCAAATTCGAGAAGTATGTTCCTGTCAAGGGAAAATACCAGGCAGGCGGCGGGCTGGCTGGCCGAACTGGTCCGGTAACTAATATGCAGGTTTCTTTTAAAACAGGCAAATGCCTCGGGACCTACCGAGAATTGCTGATCGCCGTATTTAAAATCCAGCACCCCTTCGCATACATAGATAAAAACATGCGTGCTGGAAATAAAACTCGCGCCCGGTTCTGTAATCCGGCTGATAAACCTGATAGGATTGGTGCTGTCAGTTGTGCATGAAAGTCCCACAGCTTTGTTTAACGCCTGAATTGATTTTTTATCACTCATATATCCGGGGATTTGCACAACCATTTAATAAAAATAAACCGGCGTTCGCCATATACCCCGTCAGGATAATATGGCGAGCGGGCGTTCCTTTCCTGCCAATGCCGCCCGTTCAATACTTGCTGCAAAACGTGGCGTCTCTGTCTTATTATGATAGATCGATGCGGGTTGCCGTTGCGACCTGAATACATCATATGGTATCCCCTGTTTTTCCAGGCTGTTGAGCATGTCTTCCGTAGCATGGGAAGTAACATGATTGGTAAATTCACATTGGTCGTCTGAAATCTTTTTCACGCTTAACTCCCAGCGCACATGAATGATAACACGACCTGTGGGAGTGAACACATCCGAAAAAGAAGTCAGCACCAGGTGATCCGGTTTTGAGACCTCTTCCTGGTAATGCTGGACCATCGGACTACCACCGATTACTTCCACATTGATCGACATTCTCCTTCCGTCGGTACCCCTGGTCACTGCAGCAGATACATGTGCAGGCGAGCATTCCTGGTATTCCTTTTCTGCAAGGTTGAAGGCCCATTCGGGTATATTGATTTTTTCAATTGGTGCGTTGATTACCGCACTGAAACTTGAATCCACCAGTTGTTCTGCAATTTTCATTTTTACGTTTTTAGGAATTTTTATTTATGGTTTACCGGCACCCGTCTGATTTATCTGTCGGCTATTTGTGCATCCACCTGAATAACGTTTCCATTAAGGATGTTCACCAGTTCATCAGTATCCAGTAATGCATGTGCGAATGTGGGACCGTTTATATCATGTGCCGCATGCATATTCTCCCAGGTGTATGCCGCACTTGCATCTTTGACCAGTGTCACATGATACCCGAGCTCCATCGCCATGCGGCCGGTTGCTTCAATACAGGTATTCGCAAGCATCCCGATCAATATCACACGGTCAATATCATGTTGCTTCAGCTGCTGGTCAAGATCGGTATTGGCAAAACCATTCTGGGCCCAATGTTCCTTGATGATAATATCATTTGACTGTGGTTTGAAATCATCATGGAAGGTGCCCCCCCAGCTATCTTTGGCAAAAACCTGCCGGTCCCTCGTAGAAATCTGTCCGCTGGTCGGAAACTTCCAGCTGGTAAAATCATTTGGCTCCGACCGGTGATGCGGTACATATAGTACCTGGATCCCCGCTTCGCGGGCGGCCCGGATTACCTTTTTCATATGGTCCAATAAATGAACACCTTCAATAACTTCCTTTGACCTTGAATAGGCTTTCCCGTCGGGATGGAGAAAATCATTGTAAGGATCCACCAGCAGGATGCCGGTGCGACCCGGTTTGTAGAATCCGTATCTCTCAAACCCTGTTTCTGTATGTTTATCCATGATATTTTTTTTCAATATTTTTTGGCCTTCAATTACCAGACGAAAATAACAACCATCAAAACGGTGATCAAGTTACCATCCGTTCAAATGGCCCATGTTGGTTACCAACCGGACATATCAATCCCTAAATAGTTGATTGGATTTTGTCAAAATCTGCATAACTTAACAATAGGTATTTTCTATGTAAACATTATCAAAAGGCTGGCAGATATGGGAGAGAAAATACTGATTGTGGAAGATCAGTCAGATGAAGCGGAGCACCTGCAACTGGTGCTGGAAAACGCGGGTTACGAGGTAACAGGTATCGCGCATTCTGTAGCCCGGGCACAGGCATTAATTGCCGTGGACCGGCCCGACCTTGTATTACTTGATATCGTAATAAAAGGCAGACAGTCGGGCATTGATCTCGCAAAAGAACTGGCAAAAGACAATATCGCTTTTGTATACTTGTCGGACAGTTCTACCAGAGAAGTCCTCAACGCAGCAAAACTTACCCAGCCATACGGATTCCTGGTAAAACCTTTCCGGGAAAATGACCTGCTGATCATGCTTGAAATCGCCCGGTACCGGCACGAATACGGGAGGGAATCTGTTTCCAGGAAAGAACAGGTTTTAATCAACAAACTGGAAAGCCTTAAAAACAACTGGAAGCCCTGGGAAAGGACTTTACTGAACATCTGCCTGATCCTTCAGTCGCGCGTTTCATTTGACTATGTAACAGCCGGATTTAATACTATCACTGATGAATCAAACAAGGCATTGAGTTACCTGCGAATCGGGACCGACGAATATCAACGGATCGGAATTCCCGAGTTGCTTACCATATCGAAACTAAAAATGAAGGAGCTGCTGCTGTATGAGAAAAAAGGCCGTTTGAATGAACTGTTTGCAAAAATCTTTGACATAAAATCCGGCACCTCCCTTTCCCTGTTTCTCCCTGATGGGCAGAAGTTCAACATTTCTTTTTATTCCCGTGAAACTGACACCTACACTCCTGAACTGACTGCATTCCTTCACCGGATCCGGAAAACGATCACCGAAATTATTAACACAGCGCTTCACGATGAAGTAGTAATGCCTGTTGAACCGATCTATAATTTGTCTGTTGCTGACCGCTCTCCGGATCTACAGGGTTTTGACAGTGTTGTGGGACAAAGCCCATTATTGATGAATGTTTTTGACCTCACCTCCAGGGTGGCAGGTTCAGATACTTCAGTACTAATCCTTGGGGAAAGCGGAACCGGCAAGGAACGGATTGCTGACTGCATACATAATCTTTCACCACGCGGGAACAACCCGTTTATAAAAGTCAACTGCGCAACATTGCCTCCCGCACTGATTGAATCAGAGCTTTTCGGTTATGAAAAAGGTGCGTTTACCGGCGCTACCGACAGAAGGATCGGGAAATTCGAGAAGGCGCACCAGGGAACAATTTTCCTCGACGAAATTGGTGAGATGACACCTGATCTGCAGGTCAAACTCTTAAGGGTGCTTCAGGAAAAATATATTGAACGGATCGGATCGGGAAAGATAACAAAAGTAAATATCCGCGTTATTGCAGCAACCAATCGTAACCTGGAAAAAGAAGTGTCGGAAGGCCGGTTCCGGCTGGACCTGTTTTACCGGCTGAATGTATTTCCTATCGTATTACCGCCATTAAGGGACCGGATCGAAGACATTCCATTGCTGGCTGGGCATTTCCTGCGTCTCTTCAACAGCAAGGCAGGTAAAAAGATCAGGGGCATTTCTGATAAAGTAGTTAAACGACTAAAGGCATATAACTGGCCGGGCAATATCCGGGAACTGGAAAATATTATTGAAAGAGCTGTACTACTTGCAAGAGGTTCCATAATTGATGATATCCGGTTGCCTTCCCCTGTTCCGGGAAATATTTTAATAACAAATGAAGGCTCCCGCATAAAAACCATTCATGAAAACGAACGGGATTATATTATCAATGTACTGCAAAAATGTAAGGGCAGGATCTGGGGAGCCGGCGGTGCGGCCGAGACAATGGATCTCCCTCCTACCACGCTTGCTTCCAGGATGAAAAAACTCGCCATCCGGAAAGTAAATATTCTTTAGCCTGTGGGCCCTCACGTCCGGTTTACCTTAACGGACCGGAGGGACTAATGAAGATTATCTGCTTCAACAATAACTTCTGCAAATTGCCCGGGTGATTCCTGTGGCGGATTATGTCCGGTATTTTTAAATTCCTTATGCAGATAGGGTCCGGTATATTTAGCCGCATAACTACTGGCAGGCGGATGCGGGGCGCCGTTGGCATCGCCTTCAATGGTGATGGTTGGGACAGAAATGGAAGGCCCGGCAGCAAGTTTGCTTTCAATGTCCTTGTATTTAACATCACCATCGGAAAGACCCAGTCGCCACCGGTAGTTATCGATTACAATGGCCACATGGTCCGGATTGTTTAAAGAAGCAGCAGTAATATCAAAAGTCGCATCACTGAACTTCCATCCCGGTGAAGCAAGTTGCCAGATAAGCTTTGCAAATGCGGCCCTGTTTTTATCATAACCTTCCTTGCCGCGTTCTGTTGCGAAATAAAACTGGTACCACCATTGAAATTCTGCTGATGGTGGCAGGGGTTTGCGACCAGATTCCTGGCTGCCTACCAGATAACCGCTGACCGACACAAGGGCTTTACACCGGTCCGGCCACAAAGCAGCAATAATACAGGCTGTTCTTGCTCCCCAGTCGAACCCTGCTATAAGCGCTTTGTTAATTTTAAGTACATCCATCAATGCAATAATATCAGCTGCAAAAGCAGCCTGTTCACCGTTCCTTAATGTACTGTCAGAAAGGAATTTTGTAGTGCCATATCCACGCAGGTAAGGCACGATTGACCGGTAACCCTTTTTAGTTAAATGGGGAACAACTTCGGCAAAACTGTTTATATCATATGGCCAGCCATGTAACATAATTACGACCGGTCCGTCAGAAGGACCTTCATCTATATACCCGACATTTAACTCCCCTGCATCGACCTGTTTGATATTTTCACCAAAGGAGCGTGGATTGCCTTCTGATACATCCGGACCTTCAGGTCTTTCAGCCATGGCTGGAACTTCAGTAGCAGCAAGGGCGGCAAGTGGGCTTAATACAAGTGCAGTCGCCGTAGAACCCAGGAAGGAACGCCGGTCAAGATTCATCATTCTTTTCATAATACTATTGTTTCATTCAAGGTTAGCAAACCATGTTAAATAATATTCACACAACGTGTGAGTATAACCTTTTGCAAAATGGACCAGGCACCAGGATTATCTGTTATCCAGCCAATGCAGGAAACCGGCGGACTTCTCTTTTGAAATAAGTAGTTTATCCTGGGTCTGGATAACCAGGTTGACCAGTAATTTCCGGGCGAAATAATGTTCTACTTCTTTAACTGCTTTGAAATTTACCAGGTATTGCCGGTTAACACGGAAGAACTGACCGGCTGGCAGGAGATGTTGTATTTCCTCCAGCGAATAGTTTACAAAATATTCCTGTTTATCGAATGTTACAATAATTGCGGTATCGGATTTTACGTAGAAGCAGGCAATATTATCGGTAGTTATATTGACATACTTGTTATTCCTGTAAACGAGGAAGTTTTGTTTACCAGTTTGCCTGTTAAGTTTTAACATGATATCAGCAAGATCATACAGATAATCATTCCTGAACATCATCCTGTACCCGTTGCCTGTGCCAGGTTCCGTGATTGTCCCGGTATCTTCCAGGTCTTCCGTTGTAGTATGTCCCGTGAACCTACTATCTGTTTTCGATTGATGTAACATAGTAGTCTGGTTTTGATTATTATTAAATATTGTTAAGTCTTGTTCTTCTCATGTATCGTCCTGAAGCCTTTGTCCTTAACGCCGGAGTCCATAATGTCAGAAGCCTCATCCAGCAAGGACTGCATAAGCACGGCTGCACTCCTGTGTTTTAGTATTGGCGTGATCTGACCACACCAGAACAGGATCAGATCCCATTTTTCCTGTTCAAGTGCGGCAGTTCGCAATGATGAAATAAATCTCGTTTGTAAAGGGAAGGGAAGAAACTGATCTTCCTTCCCTTTGAGGTCCCTTGCTATCCGGGTGCTGATCCCCCGACCCAGCCTTCCCGTGAACGCCCTTGAGAGCGTAGTATATTTTGCTGCAGCGGTAAACAACATATTACGGTGAATAGGCAGGGCACCTGATTCATCACAGGCCAGGAATGCTGTTCCCACCTGCGCTGCATCGGCACCAAGTAATAATGCTGCGGCGATACCGCGGCCGTTGGCAATTCCACCGGCAGCTATCACCGGTATTTTCACCCGTTCCCTTATAAGTTGCAGTAATACGAAAGTGCCGGTGGTTGATTGTTCTGCCGGCGCCAGGAAAGAAGGGCGGTGTCCGCCTGCTTCAAAACCCGAAGCAATAATCATATCAACACCCGCTGCTTCCAGTTTTACTGCTTCATCAAGTGTTGTGGCGGCCCCTGCTGTTTTTATCCCCTTCTTCCTGCATTCGTCCAGGATAGCAGCTGATGGAATGCCAAACATAAAACTGAACACTGCCGGTGAAACATCGAGTATAACCTGCACCTGGTTTTCAAACCTTGAATGAAACGGGGCAGGCTTGCCAGGCAGATCAATTCCCGCCTCATCAAAATAAGGTTCGAATATCCTGGCTGTCTGGTTGTATAACTCATCACTTACTGTCCCATCAACCAGATCGGTATCAGAAACCCAGAGATTCAGGTTATACGGTTTATCTGTCACGCATTTTATCCGCCGGTTCACATCAAAAATTTCTTCCGGTGCCATTGTATATGCGCCATAACCTCCAAGTCCACCTGCATTGGAAACGATCCCTACCAGGTCAACCGTTGAAAGTCCGCCCCCAAAAGGTCCCTGCAATACAGGATATTCAATACCCAGCAATTCCGTCAGTTTTGTGTTATTCCACATCTCCTTACTTTATTTTTTTTCATCGGTCAGCATCTTGTTGACTATAACCCAACTGCCATCCAGTTTATGAAATGAAAGGAATTCGTGGTAGTCAAACTGGTACATTTTTACCTGGAGTTCTGCTACTGCAATGGTATTAACCTGCCTGATGGAGATAATCTCCGGTTTAAAGGTGCTACCCTGTTCTTTGGGACTCTTCCGGTTCTTTACTCCATCGAGATATTGTTCTATCGTTTTGAAATAAGGCTGACCGTCAACATCCCCGAACACCAGGATGTCTTTTTTCGCATAAACCTTCCTCAGCAAATCCGTATCGCCTTCATAAATGCCTTTAAAGTAGTAGTCCTCCAGTGCCTTCCTGATGGCGGTTTCCTCTCCGTTATTACTATTCATAATCTCCGTTTTAATGTTTTTTTTGTCCATAACCGGTCTGGTATTGCTCCCTCTCATACTTTTATGTCGGAGCTGATACCCTCTTCGCGTAACACCGATACCTGTTCACCTCCATAACCCCAATCATCAGTATCAATTTCCTGGATCACTACATGGGTAAGTTGGGGATCCTTATTAAGCACCCGGACAATCAGGTCGGTCACCCCTTTGATCAGCTGCTGTTTCTTTTCCCGGGTAACGTCTTCGCGTGTCAGTTCGATTTTAATATACGGCATAAATTAATTTTTGTGCCAATGCTGATCATGCAGCTTTGGCGGTGATGTCAACTTTCAGTTCAAAATCATTGTATATAAGTGTATCGCCAAGGTTTTTAAAGAAATTACCCGAACGAAACTTAATGTCGTACTTGGTGCGGTCAACTACAATTGTACCGGAGGCTTTCAGAACATCATCCTTCACATCAATCTCCGCTGGAAATTCGACAGAATGGGTAATTCCCTTGATAGTAAGGTCACCCTTGATCCGGTTGTCACTTACAGAAGTGATTTCAAATACTGCTTCGGGATACAAAGCCGTGGAGAAGAAATCATCTGAAGCCAGGTGTCCGGCAAACTGGGCATTTGTATCGGGATCGGTAACATCGACGATTTTAATTGAGCCCAGATCCACGGTGAAACGACCACCGGTTAACTTACCTTCATCGGTATAAAGTACACCGTCCTTAAGATTGATGGTTCCATGATGCGAACCGGTCACTTTCCGGCCTAACCAATTAACGTTGCTTTTTTCAACCTCTAGTTTAAATTCTTTGTTTTTCATTTTTTATGTTTTTAATGAGAACACAAATTTGATCAAAAAACAGGGGGGCATCACGTGACATATGTCACATTCGGTAGTGTGATGTTCAGGTGACCCATGTCACATTTCAGGAGTGGTATAATCTGCTGAGTGTTTCCCTTGAAACGCCCAGGTATGCAGCTATCAGGTGTTTAGGTACAAGATTATAAAGTTCCGGATATTGGGCTATCAGTTCTTCATATCGTTGTTTCGTGTTGTTGTTCATGAAGGACAACAACCTTTTTTGCGAAGCTACGTATCCCCTGTTTGTACGCCACCGGAAAAAATGTTCTATATCGTGACTCTCTTTGCACATTTCCTCACGGTCTTTACTGGATAAACACAAAACCTCTGTATCTGTAATGCAGTCAACATTAACCGATGCCTTACTACCGCTGTATAAAGCATTATAATCAGATGCCCACCAGGTCGGCATCGCAAACTGGAGTATAAACATTTTTATATCGTCGTTGATATAAAAAGTTTTCAGGCAGCCTTCCAGGACAAAAAATTCCTGGTCAACTACATCTCCCTCCGTTATAATTGCCTGTCCTTTCCTGTAGGAACGCTGTTCAAACCGGGAAAAAAAATATTGAAATTGTTCCTCACTTATTGAGGTAAATTTCCCAACATGTTCCTTCAGGATTTCCTTTGGTTGCATAGAATAAATGAATTAGGTGGCCGGAATGGCTGGCCGCCTCTGCGGTTCCATTTTGCCCGAATAAAATGCCAATATATCAACAAACTGATAGTCAGTCTCTAATTATTATTGAAAATCCAGTTCACAACGAAATATCGTTGTTATGTTCACGTGCTGATGAAATGGCGTAATGCGCGTCTGAGTGTGGACAGTAAGTTTGCTTAGTCCAATAAGCAGAAAGTCTAAACATGTAACCGCGGTTGAGATGGATTAAAATAAGGAAGGTCTCCAGAAACGGGAGACCTGCACATCCTGAAAAGAAATATCATTTTGTAATCCCTACACCAGGTTATACTCGACATTCACATTACCCTTGATAGCTTTTGAATAAGGACAAAGTTCTTTTGATTCATCTACAATCTGCCTTGCCATGTCTTTATCGACACCAGGTATACGGATATCCATGCGCGCGCCCAGGAAATATCCGCCGATGCCCGAGTTGAGATCAACTTCAGCATCAATGGCAGTGTCGGTAGGCAAGTTTATTCCTTTTTTACGGGCAGCTATCGACATGGCTCCTTCAAAACAGGCCGACCAGCCTGCAGCAAATAACTGTTCAGGGTTTGTACCCTTCCCGTCGGTACCGGGAGTAGAGAGTGTAATTTCCAGATGACCATCAGAACTCCGGGACACACCGTGTTCACGGCCACCGGTAGTATGTGTCTTGGCCGTGTAAACTACTTTTGATTTTTGAGTTGTTGCTTCCATAATACTGTGTTTTTATTGGTTAAAGGTTGTTGCCGCACTGGTATTACGGAGTGTTTTGAATGCGGCCCGCAATTCGTTTGTAAACAATGCTGGTTGTTCCCATGCTGCGAAGTGACCACCTTTACTGACTTTATTGAAATAGATCAGGTGTGGATATGCTGCCCTGGTCCAGCTTTCCGGAGCTGCATAAATTTCATCAGGAAAAACGCTTACGGCAACGGGGATCGTTACGTTCCTGGGATCAAAAAATCCACCGGTGGCAATCTGGCCTGCTTCCCAGTACAGACGTGCCGATGAAACCGCCGTATTGGTAAGCCAGTACAGGGTGATGTTATCAAGGATATCATCACGTGTAAGTCCTTCCTGCTGTCCATCGAATACCCGGGTAATAAGTTCGTAACTTCTGGCATCGTGATCCAGCATCCATGCTGCAAGGCCGGTGGGAGAATCTTCAAGACCATAAAGCGTTTGGGGACGCAGTCCCATTTCGTCTGCATAACCAAGTCCTTTTTTAAAGAAAAAATCGAGTTGCTGGTAGGCATTTTTTTCATCGGCTGTCAGGTCTGCCGGAATAGTGTTGGCTGCCAGCGCTTTTGTTATTCCTGCAGGTACAGTAGCCGGCATGTTTGTATGGATAGCAAGCAATTCAGGTGGCGCAATCAATGCCATGTTTTCTGAAACAGCATTTCCCCAATCGCCACCCTGTGCCACGTATGCTTTGTAACCCAGCCGGTTCATCAGTTCAATCCACGCGTGTGCAATCTTCACAGGCTGCCAGCCGGTTGTTGTGGGCTGACCTGAAAACCCATGGCCTGGTAACGAAGGTATAACCACATCAAAGGCATCTGCTGCAGTCCCTCCATAAGAGGTTGGATCAGTAAGTGGTCCGATAACTTTCATCTGTTCTATGATTGATCCCGGCCAGCCATGTGTGATGATAACGGGTAATGCGTTTTTATGTTTGGAACGAACATGGATAAAATGTATTTCCAGTCCGTCAATATTTGTAGTGAACTGTGGCAGTGCATTCAGTCTTGCTTCTACCTTCCTCCAGTCATAATCAGTGGCCCAGTATTCAGTAAGTTTTTTCATGGTAGCAAACTGCACACCCTGTGACTCATCCGGTACTGTTTCTTTTTTAGGCCATTTTGTGGCGCGGATCCGTTCACGCAGGTTCGATAGCTGTGCATCAGAAAACTTTACTTTGAAAGGCCGGATAATTTCAATATTTTTTACGTCGGCCCTTACCACTTCCTGGGCATCAGATACGGTACCCTGGAGCGCCATGGCTCCAAACATGGTTGATGCAATGATATTCTTCGTCTTTTTCATTGTTTCCTTTTTATTATAATGAATAGGGCGTAAAAATATTCCCTGCTACAAGGGAACTCAAGAACGAAACCGGGTAAACGGGCAAAGACAATCCCGAGCCAGACATTAACAGAGCCGAATGCAGCTAAGCCAATTTAATCAGCCAAATAACTTCATAATCATTATTTCCAGGTCAAGTGGGGAATGGGGATTATGTTTTAATGAATACCGATCTTCGAGATATGTCGCTGAATTATATGCCAGCCAAACTTTTTTGTCACTATCCTCCCATGCAATTACTTTTTGTGGGAGATCAAGCGCCACCAGCAGGTTTTCCGCCATTAATTTTGAACCAGCCTTAGGATTTCCGAACAGGATAAACTCCAGCGGTAATATTTTATGTCCCGCATTTAAAACTTCCTTCTGCTGGTCAATTCTTTTATACACCGTTGCGCCCTGCTCAATTAAATACTCCTGGAGCATATCCATACTTTCTGTCACCCTATATGGACTCTCGCGGACAATCACACCGTTGGCTTGCATAACTTTTATATTTTAATCCTGTTATATATTTACCCTGGGGTTTTGAGATGGTGTATTATCGACTTTCCGGGTTTAGTCAGTCTATAGTTATCACAACTTTCCCGGAATTTTTCCTGCCTTCCAAAAGATCATGTGCTTCCGGTACGGTATCCAGGTTAAATAGCCTGTCGTCCAGGAATACCTGCAATTTTCCAGCCGCGGCAATCTTAGCTGCTTCGTTTAATATTTCACCCTGATGTTTCCTACCCCTGCCGCTTAACAGCGGATACAAGGCAAATACACCGGAATAACTGGCACACCGGAATGACAGTGGTGCCAGTTTGTATGAACCCCATCCAAGGCAGCTCACAACGTGGCCGGTATATCTTTTCACGGCAAGAAAGGAATGATCCAGTACTTCACCGCCTACTGTATCGTAAACAATATCAAACCCCTCGCCTCCCGTCAGACCTTCAAGGTATTCATCAACTGGAGTCCGTCCATATTCTATCGCAACAGCTCCCAACTTTTCTACAGTTGCCATGTCTTTTTTTGAAACAGTTGTAAATACTTCAGCTCCGAAATACCGGGCAATCTGAATTGCCATATGTCCAACCCCACCCGCGCCACCGTGAATCAATACTTTCTGGCCTTTTTGTATCCCGGCCCGGTCCACCAGTCCCTCCCATGCAGTAATAAAAATCAGGGGTATTGCTGCGGCCTCCCTCATGGAAAAACCGGTTGGCTTTTTTGCCAGCAGGTCCGGGTCAACAGCTGCGTATTCTGCCAAAGAACCCTGAACACCGCCAACACCGCCTGTCATGCCGAACACTTCATCTCCGGATGCAAACCCAGCCACACCAGGTGTCACTGACTGAACAATGCCTGCAAGATCAAGTCCCAGTATTGCTGGCAGTTTTGTCTGGGCGTGTGGTGCTGCTCCACGCCTGATTTTAACGTCAATCGGATTTGTTCCGCTCGCTTTTATTTTTACTAATACCTGTCCGGCAGCAGGTACAGGCATCTTGACATCTGAAGTTTTAAATGTGGAGCCGTCCTGATGCAAAACCACTGCCTTCATTGATATAATGTTTTGAGTAATGACTATTCTTTTCCAGCAGCAAATATTGTGGTTGCGTTGGATTATTAATTGACTTTGGGGCTCAAATAGTTTATCAAAACGATTCATTCAAAAAGTAGTTAATAACTATCACTAATATAAAACCCCGCATACGTGACTGTTATTAACAATAAATCTGATCGTTTAAAGAAAGTCTTTCCGGTGTTCAAAAATGAGCTTTGCAAAAGTTTTATCTATGGGAAATTTCAATAACAGGATCCGTGTTGGTATCATAGGTGTTGACCCTGTCAGGGGATGGGCTTCGATCGCTCATATACCCGCCATCAAAGCGCTGCCCCAGTATGATCTTGTGGCGATCAGTAACCGGAACGCCGACAAACTTCTTGAAGCAGGTAAGTCGTTTCAGGTTGACCAGCTTTTTACAGACTCATCGGAATTGATTACCAGTGCTGACATTGACCTTGTGGTGGTAACTGTGAAAGTCCAGTATCACAAAGAACTGGTAACCGCAATCCTTGACGCTGGTAAACAGGTGTTCTGCGAATGGCCATTGGGAAACGGGCTCGTTGAGGCTATCGACATGACAAACCTGATCAGGCAAAAGAAGTTATTTGGAGCGGTTGGACTTCAGGCAAGGTTCGTACCTGCTATTACCTATATTAAAGACCTGGTAAGGGAGGGATATATCGGCGAAGTATTGTCTACTACGCTTGTTGGTTCGGGTATTATCCAGGGCGAGACCATTGAGGAAGCATTTGCTTATGCGGCAGACAGCAGGAATGGCGCGGGTATGATTTATTCAACCCTGGCCAATGCGGTAGATGCGCTTTGTTATTGCCTTGGTGAATTTGAATCACTAAATGCCACCACTGCTACCCGTCGTAAGGAAATTGTTATCAGGGAAACAGGCATAACCATTCCCATGACTTCGTTTGACCAGGTGGCATTCACCGGGATCTTACAATCCGGAACCGTGGCCTCTGTTCATTATCGTGGCGGAATGTTCAGAGGTACAAATTTCTATTGGGAAATTATCGGCACCAATGGAGAACTGGTGATAACTGCTGCCGGCGGGCATCCTGGCGTATTTGAATTAACCATCAGGAGTGTGCAGGGGAATGGAATTCCCTTGGAAAACCTGGTTGTCCCGGATGCTTATTACCTTATAAATTCAATTCCGAGGCATTCACCTGCATTTAACCTCGCACATAATTATATCCGGATTGCGAAAGACCTGCTTGAAGGAACCCATTTGTCTGCTTCCTTTGATGATGCGTTGATACGCCACAAAATGATCAATGCAATTGAGGTATCGGGCAGTACCGGCATGCGCGAAAATTATCTGTGATTTTAATTACCCAATAGCCTCACAGAAATATCCCATAAGCGGCTTGCATTTTCTTCTTCCAGTGAATAAAATGCAACACCACGATAATCCTCAGGTCTCTTTGTGACCACTGTTGCCTCATTGCAATCCTCAAAGTAACGTCCGCCAATCTTTTCCAGTAGTGGTGAAGTAGCTAACAGGACGGATGTGGCAGCCCCCTGCTGGGGATTTTTATGTTGTTCAGGAGGCGATCTTAATATATTACCAACATGTCGCTGGAGATTCGTCAGGATGGCTCCGGGATTTAATGCATTTGCATAAATCCCGTCCTTTGCCCATCGTTGGGTAACCGCTACAGCAAACAGATTGCAGGCGGTTTTTGACTGGCCGTAAGATTGCAGTTTTTCGTATGGCCTGAACAGGAAATTAATATCGTCAAATACAACAGGTGAAAACAAATGACCACTGGAACTAACCACCACCACCCTGGCAGAGCCCGCTTTTTTGAGATAGTCATATAATCCGACCGTTAGTGAAAAATGTCCGAGGTAGTTGGTCATAAACTGCATTTCTATCCCCTCTGGTGTTTTCTGCAGTTCCGGCAAAGACATGACACCTGCATTATTTATCAGCAGGTGTAGTGGTTCTTTCCAGTTATCAACGAAATGCCGGACGGATTTTATATCGGCCAGATCAAGATGGGCTGCAGAAACATTATCATTTTTTGCAGCTTTATTCAATTCATCGGCGTGTTTCAATGCAGCTTCCAGGTTTCTGGCTGCGATGGTTACCATGGCACCTGCTTTTGACAGGGTTCGTACCGTTTCTATACCGATACCGGATGCGCCGCCGGTTACGATCGCCCGTTTACCGTTCAGGTTTATTCCGCTGATCACCTCGTCGGCTGTAGATTTAAAACCGAACCCTGTCTGGATTGCTGCCATGGTGATGATTTTTTCATGGCAAAATTGGAGGTATCGATTTTGGAAATAATGATGATCTGAATCTTTTTGTTTGACTGTAAAGATCACTTCGGGAATCGTCCTGGAATATAAGGGCAATTACAATTCGGTGATCTTACCTGTACACTCGCTGCCTGGGTAGGGCGGGCTGGCAAAAAATATGTCGCAGAAGGTCACTTGTAATTTTCCATTGACGTGTTTTACGTATACCTTCTTTCCTTCCTCACAATGGAAATAGTTACTCGCGTAAATAAAACTCATTGAAATGCTATTAGGTTCATCGAGGGGGCTAAACGATTGTATATTCCGGGTGATATAAACTCCATCCTCCGGTTCCTTATTACCATTGTAGGAATTGAACAATACTTCAACACCGGGGTATCCAAATGCTCCCCTGGCTTCAAGTGCAATACCATTCCATGTTGGGTCCAGACCCTTGGTAACACGGTCAAATACCACATCAGGTATTCCGGAACCTGTCATTGTATTGTTTCCGGGACTACATGTCGCCGGTTCCTGCAACAGTTTAACATCTACATAGACGCTATCGGTAAGGGCAGTATTACATTCGGTATTTCCACTGGTGCAGTAATACCAGCCACGTTGGGATACCTGGATATCAGACAGGAGTATTGTTTCCGATTGGGTTGTCTCGTTCAGGTCAGGACCAAACCATTGGTAAATATCATAATCTGATTGCCGGCTCACGGACAGGGTAACATCTTCGCCCACCGCAGGAGTCTCCTTGTCGGCCATTACTTCAATAAAATTACTGCAGGAATCTTCTTTTTTTTCACAAGCGGTAAGGAACGTTAGCGAAAGGACGCTGACAAACAGGACGAAACGCATAGGACAGGTAGTTTTGGTTGCAATCAAATATAAAATAAGTTGGCGGAATGTGCAAGGCTTTCCCGTAGCGACTGTTCCGCATCTTCGCTTGTCTTCGATTAACAGGTATCAAGCTATCCCTGACATAAATCCTGTAAAGTTTTTACCAGCATGGCGGGTCCCGTTGCTTTGTCACTGAAGGCAGTTCCGGAATCATGTTGCTATTATATGAATGAGATAACTGATAAAATTCAATTCACAACTGAATCATTTAAATTATATTTATAATATGAAAAAAAGGATGATAAAAAATATAGTTCTCCTTTTAATTGGGGCATCCTTTCATTATTTCAGTAACGGGAGATATGCTTTCGCATTGGCCGCCTGGCTATTCCCCTTTTTCTTTTTACTGGTTTCCAGGAAAGAAAAAAGTATCTATTCCTGGTTGATTATCCCATTACTCGTTGGTATTTCCTGCCAGTTGGCATTTTGGAAGTTTACCTATGACAATACATCCAGTGTTCTTTTCTTCCTTCCCTTTCTGCTTGGTTTACCAATGGGGTTTTTATTTTTTTTAGACAGGTTATTATATTCAAAAAATAAGGGCTTCCCGGCAACCCTTATATTTCCCTTCCTATATACTTCATTTGATTTTTTATTGAATCTGTTTAACCCTTTTGGCACTCTTGGAATTTTAGGATATTCACAGTTTGACTTTTTAGCTTTTTCCCAACTTGCCTCCATTACAGGCATGTGGGGTTTGACATTTATGATAACCTGGTTTGGCTCAGCTATGTATTGGGTTTTAGAAAATTACCCTTTTAAACAAACTGGATATCAGGGCATTACAATCTATATCTCACTATTAATTTTAATCCTTGTTTATGGTAGCATCAGATTAAATACACCAGCTGTAAGCACCGTAAAAATTGCTGGCATTCATATGCATGACAAGGACATTGAAGGAAGAAAAATGAATGAATTCCTTGAAAAAAAAGATACTGTCAGTTTTAAAACGGTTAGTGATACCATCATCGATCGCTTAATTCAGGAAACCATAAAACAATCAGATGCTGGTGCAAAAATTATAGTGTGGTCTGAGATTTCTTCTAAAGTCCTGAAGCGGGACGAAGACAGTTTAATTGCGGTGTTTAAACATCTGGCTTTGCAGCAAAACATCTATTTAATAACCTGTCCCTATACGATAAATTCCGACTCTGATTCAAAACCGGAAAATAAAGTACTGCTATTTTCACCCGGAGGGGAATTGGTTTTGATACATTATAAATACGGTGGAAATTTTATGGAAGGTACCGTAGCCGGAGATCAGATTATAAAAGCAGTTAACACCGAATATGGCAGGTTATCTGCAATAATTTGTTGGGACGGAGACTTCCCCTCCATTGTAAAGCAGGTCGGCAAATTACAATCAGACATTTTATTTGTACCAGCTTCCGATTGGGAACAAATAGACCCGGCGCATTCTGTTGTAACCGTATTCAGGGGAATTGAAAATGGTTGTTCCGTAATCAGACAAACAAGAAACGGGCTTTCAATAATAACAGACCCAGGGGGAAAAATAATCTCACAAATGGATCATTTTGAAAATACTTCCTGGGTTACCGTTGGACAAGTTCCAAATAAAAAATGGTTTACCCTGTATCCCATTACCGGCGATCTGTTTGGCTGGTTATCATTTCCTGGAATACTTTATTTTGTATTCCAGACTTTGACCAGGAGAAAAGAGACAGAGCGACAAGTGTCACAGCAGGCAACATTCGATTTGCTGTAAATAATCCTACAATATGCTAAAACATATGTTAAAAGGGATCAACCAGCGAAGAGCTGGAAAATCCCTTTTACATTCAGTGGAGCTGAGGGGAATCGAACCCCTGTCCAAACATATCCGTCGAAAGCTTTCTACATGTTTATTCCATTATTGATTGTCGGCGATATACAGGAAACGGACAAACCGATATATCACTTAGCTGTATGGTCTTGAGCTACAGTCACAGCCTTCTGCAGCAGCATCCTGTGTTTGTTTTTAAGTCGGCGGCGGGGCGTGGTAACAGAACAACCGGCCCGGCGGCCCTAATGACTACTTAATCACTGATTAGGCAGCCATGGCATACTGAGTATTGCCATTTGAAGTTTGAATATTCAGATTAAAGTGCTAATTATCCAACGCACTACATGCTTACACTCTCAAAGATCTATGCTGTCGAAACCTGTACAGCCCCAGTTATTAAT
>JBEVJC010000022.1:0-267827 GCA_040510375.1 Chitinophagaceae bacterium | reverse complement strand
TCCGCAGCGTAATTGACCTTCCGGCTGCACCAGGACGCAGGTAATAAAACTTCTTAAAAAGAGGTCGCCTCGGGCGGCCTTTTTTTTCCTTTCTTTTCCCGCTCTGTCGCAACATTTGTGTGCGTCAGACCGTTTAATGTAAAATTTAATAATCTATAAAAAGAACCCTTATGCGTTTTTTCAAAACCAAATCCGGTCAGAAATTCCTTAACATGCTCTTCTCTCTCTTCGCAGCCGTTGTAATCTTCGCTGCGATGATGAAGATCCTCCACTGGCCTGGTGCCGACATCGCGATCATGGTCGGCCTGATGGCAGAAGCTGTAATCTTTATTATCATGGCCTTCCTGGTTGATCCTCCGGAAGAACCACATTGGGAGCGTTATTTTCCTGGTATCAACCACCACCCCGATCTGGAAGCTAATTTCAAACCAACCCCACTTGCCATCGGCGGAACCGGTAATTCAGGAAATCCAGCCCTGACCAAAATGGAAGATATGCTTCGTGAAGCAGATATTACCCCTGCAAACCTTGGTCGCCTGGGAGAAAACTTTAAAAAATTAGGCGGTACTGTAGACAAGATGTCTGATATCACAGACGTGGTTGCTGCAACCGGCGATTATACTAAAAAAACAAAAGAAGCTTCAGTTGCCCTTGGTACAATGAAAGATGCTTATCTCGGCGCAGCCGCCAGCATCCAGCATTTCACACAGGCCGCTGATGGTACAAAACAATTCCACGAGCAGGTACAGGTGCTGACCAAGAATCTTGGTTCCCTGAACACCATCTACGAACTGGAACTGCAGGATACCAACAATCACCTGAAGGCAATGAATAAGTACTATGCCAACCTCACCAACGCTTCAGCAGCAATGCAGGAAAGCACAGTTGATGCGGTAAAAGCGAAAGAGCAGATTGCATTGCTTGCAAACAACCTTGGTCGCCTGAACAATGTTTACGGCAACATGTTGAGCGCAATGCAGGGTAAAGCATAAAACGGAAATAAACGGTTCAAATTTTTATATAAAATCCAATCCGTATCCTGTGACTCCAGGGTCACCATTACTAAAAAGAAAAAACCACAACACTCATGTCATTACCTCGTGAGCCGCGGCAGAAAATGATCAATATGATGTACCTCGTTCTGACAGCATTGCTGGCCCTGAACGTGTCGTCTGAGATCCTTAATGCCTTTAAAACGGTCAACAATAGTTTACAGATCACCAACGCGACTGTAAACAACTCAACGCAGACGATCATGGAATCGCTCTCCGGCAAACTTACCGGCCCTACGGCCGCCAAGGCGCAGGAGTGGCATCCCAAGGCCGTCCAGGTTGAAACTTATTCGGAAAACGTATACAACTTCATCCAGGGCCTGAAAGACCGCATCCTCACAGAAGCAGGCGGCGATCCGAAAGATCCCCACAAAAAGTTCAAGGAAGATAACCTGGACATCGCCACACACGTGATGGTGGAGAAAGGTCAGGGAAAGGCTCTTTACGAAATGCTCAAAAAATACAAGGAAGATGTATTGGGTGTAGATCCGAAGGTCAAAGCTGAATTCGAAAAGACTTTACAGATCGACCTTACCAAACCACCTTCCGAGAACAAGGGCAACAATACCTGGGAGACTGCATATTTCCGCATGACACCAACTGTTGCTGCGCTGACCATTCTTAGTAAATTCCAGAATGATGTCCGCACTTCAGAAAACAAGGTCATAGCATTTTGCCATGAGCAGGTTGGAAAAGTGGAAGTTCGTTTTGATGCTTACGAACCAATCGTAGGGATGAATTCAAGGTACTTCATGCCCGGTCAGGAAATGGAAATCACTGCGGGTCTTGGAGCATTCAGCAAAACCAAATTACCGAATGTATCAATCAACGGTTCCAATGTAGCCCTGAATGAAAAAGGTATTGCTGTGTATAAAACACCAGTTGGAACGATTGGCAATCATACGGTAACCGTACTGGTAAAGTATACTGACCAGGATGGTAACCCCCAGGAAAAGCCGGTTACAGTTGAGTATACGGTAGGTCAGTCAAATGCTTCTATCGCCCTTGACAAAATGAACGTTCTTTATATTGGAGTTGACAACCCTGTTACTGTTGCTGCAAGCGGCGGCGGTGATGATAAAACAGCGGTGACCATCAACAACGGTACCATCGTTAAAACAGGTGCCGGTAAATATGTTGCCCGTGTAAATTCAGTAAATGACAACACGGTGATCAATGTAAGCGTGGATGGAAAAACTGCAGGAAGCTCACTGTTCCGCGTGCGTACCATTCCTGAGGCGCAGGCCTATGTGGGTGGACAACCTTCCGGAGCTACTATCGCTGCCGGTGCTTTCAAAGCACAGGGTGGTGTAGGAGCCGGTATCAAGAACTTCCCTTTTGAACTGAACTACGAGGTGGTGAGCTTTACGTTTACCTGCGACACAGACGATGACATCGTGTCTGTTCCTGCAACCGGTGCTTCATTCCAGGGCGCGGTAAGGACTGCGATCAACCAGCACGTTAAAGCCGACCGCATGGTTACAATTGATAATATCCGAGTAAAAGGTCCGGATGGCAGGACAACAACTTCTCCATCCCTGGTGTACTACATTAAATAAAACTAGTCATGAAACGCATTTTTTTAAAATCAGGGTTATTATTACTGGCAGTTACGCTGCTGGTGAGCCAGGCGGATGCCCAGCGTAAAAAGAAATCACGCAACCCGGGCACCCAGACTGAACAACCGGCAACTGAGCAGAAGAATAATAACACCCAGCCTTCAGGTTATGATCCTTACGGTGGATTGCCTATCCGCATCGACTCTTCAGGAGTTACGGATAACTCAAGCAGCCCTTCGCTGAGAAATGACAATGCTTTTGATAAAAGCAGCCTGAATGGCCGGACTCCACTCCCTTATGAACATCTCCGTTGGGATGATGCCCTTTTCGCGGAGAAAGTCTGGAGAGAGCTGGACCTGCGCGAAAAAATGAACCAGTCGTTCCGTTACGAAGCGGTAACCGATCAGGGAAGCCAGCTGTTCATCAACATGCTTCTGCAATCAGTTCGTAAAGGTGAAGTAACCGCATTCAGCGATGATCGTTTCTCCACTCCCATGACGATGGAGCAGATCGATGCCCTGACTGTTGGTAAAGCCGATACAGTTCCGGAATATGATGTTAAACAGATTGATAAAGTAGTTGGTTATGTGGTAACACGTGCCAGCTTCGACGCCAAATCGGTAAACAAACTTCGTATCAAGGAAGAATGGGTATTTGACCGCGAATCAAGCAGGATGTTTGTAAGGATCCTGGGTATCGCTGCATTAAAAACGGAATACTTCCCCAACACAACAAAAGAAAGAGGCAGCTCGATCATGTTCTGGGTTTATTATCCCGACCTGCGCCCCATGCTTGCAAAAGCTGAGGTGTACAATCCAAAGAATATGGGACAAAGCCGCATGACCTGGGAAGAACTTTTTGAAAGCCGTATGTTCAGCAGTTATATAGTTAAATCAACTATTGATAACGCATCCAACAAAAATATCCGTAACGTGATCGATGATCCGATCCTCCGCTTGCTTGAAGGTGATAATATCAAGGAAAAGATCTTCAACTACGAACAGGATCTATGGTCTTATTAAGTTTCAGAAAATATTTATAACAAGAAGGCTCCGGCCTTCTTTTTTTTTGACTTGTATGTACTTCTGCTAAGTGTAAATCCTCTGTAACTGTTTAATCAAATGACCAGAAAGAAACCAAATCATCAGACAGATTAATGTTTGATCATTAAAATGATGGAACCGGGTTTTAAAGACGCCTGGCTGAAACCTGCCCTGAATAAGCATTCCAGAGGGATGGGTTTAACCGATGCCATCGTAAAAGCCCCATCTGTATATTGTAAAACATTAGAATAAAACGGATTAAATTTTTAAAACTTTTTTCTTGTCACTATAGGAAATCAGAATAATTGTTGTACTTTCGTCTCGGTTTTTCATAGGATATTGGATTTTAAAAACGGGGCTGGATTTCTATCCTGGCCCCATTTTTTTTAACTGCCTTTTATCTTTCAACTATATCCTCCCGGATTCCACTTTTAATACTTTTTCCCTTTTGATTTATCGTTTTAGCAGCAGCCTTCGTTTCTTCATTGGATGAAGAAGGAGTTTTATTTTTCGCTTGATTACTTATGGAAGTAACTGTGCACGACTAATGCCTTTGCACGTCCAATAACCTGGCTGAGCTCCTCCACGCTTTTTTCCCTTACATTTTTTACCGACCTGTATTCTTTCAGCAGGAGTTCGGCGGTTGATTTGCCAATGCCCCTGATATCTTCCAGTTCGTTTTTGAAGGTTCCCTTGCTCCTTTTCTGCCGGTGAAAGGTGATGCCGAACCGGTGTACTTCGTCGCGTATGCGCCGGATCATTTTTAATCCTTCACTGTTGTAAGGCAATTTGAGCGATTCCTGATCGCCGGGGAAGAAAATCTCTTCTTCATTTTTTGCAAGTCCCACCATGGTGAACCTTCCTCCCAGTCCCAGTTCATTGATCGCCTCCATTGCCGCACCCAGCTGCCCTTTACCACCGTCAATGATCACCAGCTGGGGGAACGGCTGGTTTTCTTCCAGGAGTCGTTTATATCGCCTGCCAACGCTTTCCTTCATAGAGGCAAAATCATTGATACCCTCCACCGTACGGATATTAAAATGACGGTAATCCTTTTTACTGGGTTCCCCGTTTTTGAAAGACACCATGGCCGAAACCGGATAACTGCCCTGGAAATTCGAGTTATCGAAGCATTCAATATTCACCGGCAATTCGTTCAGCTGCATCCGTTCCTGCAATTCTTCCAGCACCTTGATCTTATCGGTATTTCTCGAAATCTTTAACCGCTCCCTGTTTTTTAATTCCTCGATATAGTAGTCTGCATTTTTTTCCGAAAGCTCCAGCAATTTTTTCTTGTCGCCTCCTTTCGGCACGGTCAGCTGGATCAGCGGATCGGGGTATTCAATCGGGAATGGCAATACAATTTCAGAAGAGTCGCTGTTGAATGTAGACCGGAGCTGTGCTACCACAAAACTCAGGATTTCTTCAGGTGACTCATCCAGGTGTGTTTCCACCCTGGTGGTTTGTGTCTGTACAATAGTGCCATTACGTACCATCAGGTAGTTGACAAAGGCGATTTCCCGGTCCTTGATAAGGGAGAAAACATCGAGGTCGCCTGCCTTTACATTGGCCACTTCTGAACGGGCCTGGTAGTTCTCGAGGTACGTAACTTTCTTACGGGCCAGTTCCGCTTTTTCAAATTCCATTTCACCCGCAAAAGTTTTCATTTCTTCGCGGAAGTGACGGATTACCGGCGAGAGGTTTCCTTTTAAAAGATTTTTTAACTGGCGGATTCCTTCGTTGTAATCTTCCAGCGACTGATGGGCTTCACATGGTCCCTTACAATTACCAAGATGGTATTCGAGGCAGACCTTGAATTTTTTTTCCCTGATATTTTTTTCAGTGAGGTTGAGTGAACAGGTGCGCAGCGGAATTGTCTGGCTGATAAATCCGATCAGTTCGCGTACTTTTTTCACCGATGTATACGGACCCATGTATTCCGAACCATCATCCTGCCGGTTCCGGGTAA
The DNA here is from genome assembly GCA_040510375.1 of Chitinophagaceae bacterium. Classification (GTDB taxonomy): domain Bacteria; phylum Bacteroidota; class Bacteroidia; order Chitinophagales; family Chitinophagaceae; genus JBEVJC01. The sequence continues at coordinate 262,204 of JBEVJC010000022.1, read as the reverse complement.
GATATACGCGTGGAAATGGTTCATTTTTGATAACAATGAAGGGATAGGTCTTGTCATCTTTCAGGTTGATATTAAAGGCGGGTTGAAACTCCTTGATCAAGGAGTTCTCCAGCAGGAAGGCGTCCTGTTCGGAATTCACGATGGTGAATTCAATTCGTACAATCCTTTTAACCAGCTCGTGTGTCTTGTAGTTGCCGAGTGTTTTATTGAAATAGGAACTTACCCGCTTACGGATGTTTTTTGCCTTGCCGACATAAATCAGCTCATTGGCCGCATTGTAATATTTGTAAATGCCCGGTTGCTGGGGTAGTCCCCCACTGATCGTTTGGAATTCTGTTGATGTCATTAGTACTCGTGCTCATTCCAGGTCACTTTATAACTGCTTGTTGTTTCAGGCTGACCCGGGAATTGTTTAATCGTAGATACCTGGAAACTTTCATCGGCATTCCAGAGCATCCGTTTCTGCACCGAGGAATCCTTTGAATGACTGTACGTGTTGATGATAATATTTTTTACTTTATCGCCCCCGATCCCCGGCTGGATTGTCACCTGCTCACTTTGTAAAAGTTCCTCCGCAGGTTTGATTGCTTCGTAGGTGAGGATAACGAGATTGAGACCCTGGTCGAACTGTTTCGATTCCCTGTAACGGTCGCGGAATTTCTCCGCGCTTATATCGGGTATTGCCAGGAACTCGGACGATACCGAACGGAACTGCTCACGATGGATATAAGTTGTATCGGCGCCAGCTGAATCACGCGGTGTAAGTTTGAGGATCGGATACAGTGAAGTATCCACCATTGCAACCTGGCTGTTAAGGAAGGATAAAACGGGGAAGAAACTTTCACCCCTTTCACTGGTTTTTTCCCTGCACGATAACAGGCAGCTGCAAATGGAGAACAAACAAATTAAACGGGAACCGGTGGCGATAGATTTCATAATCGTTCTGCATCTTATTTGATGATGTCAAAATTAATGTAAATGGAGCTGCGAAAGTGGACCTGTACTTGCGGCAGGTGATCATTTGCCCAGCGTTAAGTGATCGGCTGGCCGGTCAAAAGATGGCTGATCATTTGTTCAGCGTAACACCCAGCTTGACACCAATGTCAAACAGGTTTTCCTTGATGGGGTATTTTTTATTGAAGCTCGAGAGTAACTGATAGCGGAACTGGGGACCAACCTGCCAATGTGTTTTTCCTTTTGTATGTTGCATGAATGCTTCCATACCGGTATTTATATTGGCATGACGTACCAGCCAGGGAACCTGCGCATAATTTTTATAATCCGTTGAAATCAGGTAGGCCTTGTTTTGCAAAACATAGGTAGGCTGGATGGTACCCGAGATACCGAATGCCTTACTTGCTTTTTTATTCCGGTAAACGATCAGCTCGGCACCGACCGGAACTGAGATCGAAAAATAATAATTCTTGAGCCAGTTGAGCCTTGATACACCCTGGCTCCTGTAACTCGACCAGGTAGACACGGTTGGTGTATTACCCTGCAGTTCGATACGTGCCACTTCCCCGTTATTGAGGAAGGCCTTGATATCATACCTGTTTACATTGAACTGGAAACCGCCTGTCAGGTTCAGATCCTTTTTCAGCGGGTAACGTGCAGTGACCCCGATCTGTAAACCCAGGTCGGGTTTATGGGTGACGGCATTATTTACATCCGGTACAGATGCAAAAGGGATATTGCTGGGTGAGCCCAACGGATCGGGAGCCACGGCCAGTGAATTGAATGCTTTATTATCCCTCAGCCGACGGTTGCTGATAGTAGGGGTGATAAAAAATTGCCAGCTGAGTTTTTTCGGCGCAGCCTTAAAAATGTTAACCACGCTTTCGATGGTAAGCGGGGAAATATTGGTTTCTTCCGTAATGATGATTTCCTCCACCACTACCGGTTTGCCGGCGGGGGATGAAGCAGGCTCCTGGGACAGAAGGGCACTTGTCCGGAGTTCGGAAGGAAGCTCTTTAACCGTTGGTTTATTGGCAACTGAATGAACAATTGTAAGTGATGAATTGGACCTGTCGGTGGAAAGTTCCTGCACGGTTAATTCACCGGATGCATCATCCGATTCCACCAGCATGGCGATCAGCAGTGATTCCTGGGCTGTAAGTCCAACCTCCGGTCCGGGAACAGGTTCCTGGTAACGTTTGGAATGTGAAACAGGTGTATTGCGGGAAAACGGACTCAGGTCGCGGAGGTCCGGTTGTTTAATATCAGGTTTTTGTTCAGCGATTTTTTGCCTGGAAGATTTTGAAACAGATACATCATTTGAGCGGTTGACAGGATAGGTATTCATGACCCAGGTAACTGCACCACCGGTCATCAGCAGTAAAAAGGCAAGACCGAAGCCATACCATTTTTTGCGTGGGTGTAAAGCGTTGTTAACGGCACCCCAGACTTTTTCGGATGGAAACATACGATGCTGGTCAGCCTGTCCCCTGACAAACTGTTCAAAATCGTCGTTTCTGTAATTGTCCTCCATAACCAGTGTCAATTAAGGGACGGATCTATTGCTGGTTAACAGCAACGAGCCAGTCATATTCCTGTTTTGGTTTTTGCATGATCCTCTTTCTTACCAGAATATCTTCCAGCATCGATTTAGCTCTCGTATACTGGCTCCTGCTGGTGCTCTCTTCGATTTCCAGCATCTTCGATATTTCACGGTGACTATAACCTTCAATTGCGTAAAGATTGAGCACCGTACGGTATCCGATCGGCAATAACCTGATACATTCCACCACCTGTTTCGCCTGCACTATTGCCGGTATACTTTCTTCCCGAACCTGTACACCCGTTGCATGGATTATGTCCACACTTTCGTTGAACTTTTTATTCTTCTTGAGAATATTAATACAGGTATGAACCATTATTCGTCTTACCCAGCCTTCAAAAGCCCCGCGGTTCTCGAATGTATGGATCTGCAGGAAGACCTTGATAAAGCCCTCCTGTAGCATGTCCTCCGCGTCTTCGCGGTTGTGGCCATACCTATAGCAAACAGCAAGCATCTTTGAACTGTACTTGTTATACAATTCGCGTTGTGCTGATGCGTCATTCTTCAAACAGCCATGTAAAAGGGCTTCCTCGGTCATATATCCCGTTTGGTTGCCTGTAAGTTAGACATTTTTGGGATACAAAAGCTGCACGGAATCGTAAAAAAGCTTGTAAAAATGGGTGAATTTACTCGTCCATCAGCACCTTTCCGGTCATTTCACGGGGAATGGGTAAATTCATCATTGTCAGGATAGAAGGTGCAATATCACCCAGTTTACCGGGATGTAATGATCCTTTCCACTCATTATCGATCACAAACAGCGGCACCAGGTTGACCGTATGTTGTGTATTGGGAGATCCGTCATCATTGATCATATAATCTGAATTACCATGATCGGCGGTAAGAAACACTACGTAGTCATTAGCAAGTGCAGCAGTAACTACTTTTTCCACGCAGGCATCCACTGTTTCAACCGCTTTGATAGCTGCATTGAAAACCCCTGTATGGCCCACCATATCAGCGTTTGCGAAGTTGAGGCAGATGAAGTCGGCCGACTGGCTGTTAATCTCCGGAAGTAATGCTTCTGTGATTTCGTAAGCACTCATTTCCGGTTTAAGGTCATAGGTTGCCACCTTTGGTGAAGGAACCATAATTCTTTTTTCACCTTCGAAAGGAACTTCGCGGCCACCACTGAAGAAGAAGGATACATGCGGATATTTTTCTGTTTCCGCAATGCGGATCTGTTTAAGTCCGTTTGCCTGGATCACTTCACCGATCGTGTTGCTGAGGTCGTCATTCTGGAACACTACCCGCACATCGTGGAAATGATGATCGTACATGGTCATGGTAGTATAATCGAGTTTCAGCTTATACATATTATACTCGGGAAAGTCGTTCTGGGTAAGCACTTCCGTGATTTCACGGCAACGATCGGTCCTGAAATTAAAACAGATCACCGAGTCGTCATTACTGATCTTCGCCAGGGGCTGACCCATTTCATCCACCACAACGGCAGGAAGGATAAATTCATCCGTGATACCGATATTGTAAGAACTCTCTACTGCTCCGACTGCATTTGTTACCATCACTCCCTCACCGTTGACCATTGCGTCATAGGCAAGTTTGACGCGCTCCCAGCGTTTATCGCGGTCCATTGCATAATAACGACCACTTACCGTAGCAATCCTGCCGGTTGTTTTGTCCAGGTGTTCCTGCAGCTCCGTTATAAAACCCAGGCCGGATTTGGGATCGCAGTCGCGCCCATCCGTAAATGCATGGATAAATACATCTTTCAGTCCTTCGGCAAAACAAATATTTACCAATGCCTTCAGGTGGTTGATATGTGAGTGCACCCCGCCGTCGCTGACGAGTCCGGCCAGGTGTAGTGGTTTGTTATTGATTTTTGCATGACGGACCGCTTCCAGCAAGACTTCATTTTTGGCAAATTCCCCCTCCCGGATAGCCACATTGATCCGTTGAAGTTCCTGGTAAACCACCCGGCCCGCACCGAGATTGAGGTGACCGACTTCCGAATTTCCCATCTGGCCGTCGGGCAGACCCACCGATTCTCCGTAGGTGACCAGGGTAGTGTGCGGATACTTTCCATATAATGAGCTGGTAAAGGGAACTCTGGCGTGCTGGATAGCATCAGATGATGCAACTTTTCCGATTCCCCAGCCGTCCATGATGATCAGGATCGCTTTTTTTTGTGACATATAATTATCGCTGCTTTTTAGTACAAATTCATTCATTATCAAGTAACAATGCTGTGTAAAATTACACATCATTCTATTAATTTGTTTACAAAGCGATTAAACTCACGGTTTTTATTACTTTAGTAGCGGTAACCCTATGTTAGTTTTTCGACGGATAAATCCTTTGAAAATCAAATTAAAAAATATGAAGAAGATTTTTACCCTTTCCCTGTTCAGCCTGGTGATCATCCTTTCAGGATATACCCAGACCAGCACAATTGATGGTGCCATCAGTGCACTTCAGGCAGGAAATGCGGCCGAATTGTCAAAATACTTTGACGCCAATGTTGAGCTCACATTGCCTGAGAAAAATGACAGTTATAGCAAGGCACAGGCGCAGGTGATCCTGCGCGACTTTTTCGCCAATAATGGTGTCAGGGGTTTTGAAGTAAAACATAAAAGTGAAAACGACCAGCGTGGCGCTTACTTCATCGGCAACCTGATCAGCAAATCCGGAAAATACCGCACAACCGTATACCTGCGTGCAAAAGCAGACAAACAGCTTGTAAAGGAAATCCGTTTCCAGATGATTGAATAAGGACATCAGCCGCAACCCCGGAACATCCGGTTATAAAATAAGCCCGGCCAAAGAAATTATAAAGCCTTCCCCGCAACGGGAAGGCTTTCTTATTTTTGTCCCATGAGTTACGAACAGCAGTTATTCCACCTGATCGACGAAGCCATCCGGGAAGATGTAGGTGACGGGGATCACTCCACATTATCATCGATCGATGCCAACGCGCGGGGGAAGGCTGTCCTCCGGATCAAGGAGGATGGAGTGCTGGCAGGAATGGAAGTGGCGGAACATATTTTCCGACAGCTTGAACCGAAAATCATTTTTACATCATTCAAACACGATGGCGATGAAATGACTGCAGGTGAAAAAGCTTTTGAAGTGGAGGCCCGGGTACATACCATCCTGTCGGCCGAACGCGTTGTTCTTAACTGCATGCAGCGTATGAGTGGTATCGCCACCCTCACCAGGAATTACATGGAAAAACTGAAAGGGTATAAAACGGGACTGTTGGATACCCGTAAGACCACACCCAATTTCCGCCTGCTTGAAAAAGAAGCCGTGCGTATCGGTGGCGGCACTAACCACCGTATCGGGTTGTATGATATGATCATGCTGAAGGATAATCATATTGATTATGCCGGTGGGATGGAAAAAGCTATTGATATGGCGGCAGAATATGTTCGTACCGTACGGCCCGGACTGAAGATAGAAGTGGAAACACGGAGCCTGGAAGATGTCCGCAAGGTGATCCGCGCCGGAAAAGGAAAGGTATTCCGTATTATGCTGGATAATTTTGAACCGCCATTAATCCGGGAAGCAGTTGCGCTTATCGGGAACGACTTTGAAACCGAAGCCAGTGGCGGAATCAACCTTGATAATATCCAGGCTTATGCGGCTACAGGTGTAACCTATGTAAGTGTGGGAGCATTGATTCATCAGGCAAGAAGCCTGGACCTCAGCCTGAAAGCCGTTATCCAATAAATAAAAAAACATGAACAAGAAGAACAGGCCTGCTGGAAATGGTTATGTTTTCAGTACCGATCCCAATTTCCGGCTGGAAGAAGAGCAGAAGGCTGAAATAACCAGTCCTGCCGGTGAACAATTATTGAAAATCCGGCTGGATACCAAACAACGTGGAGGAAAAGCGGTAACCCTGGTGGAAGGTTTTGCAGGTACAACAGACGACCTGGAAGACCTTGGTAAAAAACTGAAAACTTTTTGTGGCACCGGTGGCTCGGCGAAAGATAATCTCATTATTATCCAGGGCGACCAGCGGGATAAAGTACTTGCATGGTTACTGAAGAACAATTATAAACGCAGTAAAAAAATATAACAGCCAGGTATCTATATACGGATGCTGACTTTGGAATATTTATACAAAGGCAACCCCACTGTCAAAGCCCTCAGTTTATTTTTTCAGGAACGGACTCCTTTCGGTATAACCATTACCCCTGATCTCCACAAAATAATAACCAGGTGCCAGTGAGGCCACTGTTATTGTTGATTTCATCTGGTCCGACTGTTTTTCCAGCACAACGGAACTCATCACTGCTCCTCCTGCATTGATCACGCGGACGGTGATTCTTCCACGAAAAATATTATCCAGTAACAATGTTAACTGATCGGTAACGGGGTTTGGATACAAAGCCAATCCGTTGATTATTGTGGTGACAACACGGTTGATTGTTTTTGTATCAAGCACTGTTCGCGTGCCATCGGTATCCAGCTGGACAAGCCGGTAATAAGACAAACCAGTCAACGGTTCCAAATCAGTTGCGGAATAAACTGATCCGGCGGGATTGTTTGAAGCATTGACTTTTGTGATTTCGTCAAAACGTAAACCATCTGCCGACCGTTCAATAATAAAATGGCTGTTGTTCTCTTCAAATCCTGTCTGCCAGTCAATTATTACCCGCTGTGATACTTCATCTGCTGTAAGCTGGAAACTTAACAAACGAACAGGCAATACATCAAAACCCCTCGAATAACTCAGCATCCACTCATAAATATTCATGTTGTTTTCCCTGTAGGAAGGATCTGTGGCCTGTGTCCAGCAGTCGTGATCATTCACCTGGAAAATAGTCTTACGTGCCTGTGGATCGGCACCCATATCGTTTACGCCACTCACCCAGAAATTGGTCCGGTAAACAAGGACTGTTTCATCGCCCTCGTTATGGAAGGCCCAGACCGGCACATGTTCCTGCACAATGTTTTCTGCCCAGGGTTCATAGAAAGTATTGTGTGCAGCCATCGGAATAAAGGCCGCAATCCTTGCCGAGCTTGCGCTGTTCAGTCCGACCGTATTCCATAAAATACCGCCGCCCATGCTGGTACCAGTCACATAAATCCGGTTGGTCAATACCCGGTATCGCCTGAGGCAGGAATCGATTATCGCATTAACGGTTTCTGCACTATTTGTTTCCGTTGTCAGTTGGGGAAGTATTACAATAAAACTATAACTGGTATCATTGGTTCCGTTAAAAGAATCCGGAAGGCTTTTATCATCCAGTCGTTTCCCGATGCCGAAGCTGATTACTTTATCCAGGTCCGTCGAGCCATTGCCCAGTTGTCCCATGCCATGGATAACAATCAGCAGCGGATACGATTTGACAGAAGATTCATAACCTGGCGGAAGGCTTTCATAAAATCCGTCTGAGCCTGCAGCGAGACTGCTATTCCTGAATGCAGTAAGGGAATAATCCTGCGCAGATAAAGAGCAGGTGATGAGGAAAAAAAGTCCACAGCAAAACAGGGCACGCTTAGGTAGGCGGGGGCAAAAAAGGAACATACAGGTGGCGATTTTACTGATAGTCAGCAAGACGCCGGTTTTTAACAACCGGAAGTCCAGCCTTCAACCAATAAATTGCCAATTGCATGCCAACGCGAGGATTATTGACCCTGCGCCTGGCTATAGGATTTTTTGCCATCCCAGCTGTTGAGCAATTCAAGGGAACAGATTTTGAAATTACCACTGAGGCTCACGTATAAACCAATCACATCCTGCTGGAATAATTCAGAACCATCGATACTTTCAAAACGCACGTTGTACTGGTTAACCAGGTTTGTATATACCGAACCTGTAGGCCATACCTGTGTACCGCGGTTGCTGATATTGACAAGACTGAACTTAACACCGGCATGTCGCTGGCATTTTTGGGCAATTGCTGTTGGCTGTTCATCACTTTCTATGAACATATCAACACCAACAATCGTTTCGTTGGCGCTTTCAGATGTTACCATCATGGAATTCTGTTCCAGTTTGAACGGGGCTGGTGTACCTGGTTTATTGGGAATGATGGGCCGGGCGCCAATTTCAGGGCTTTTGCCAAAGTTGGCAATAACGGCATCTGAAAATTCGGTGGTGTTCAGGGCCTTTGTGGATTTATCACCAAAGTCGCCGGTATGTTTGCCACTTTCCAGTGTATAAAGCAGGGCATTTTCAATAACGCCGGCATTTTCTGTGAGACCCACATGGCGAAGCATGGCGATACCGCTTAACAACAATGCCGTGGGGTTGGCAATATTTTTTCCCGCTATATCCGGGGCTGTTCCATGCACTGCTTCAAAAATGGAAATATGGTCGCCAATATTTGCTGAAGGCGCGAAACCAAGTCCGCCTACAAGTCCTGCACAAAGATCACTTACAATATCACCCTGGAGATTGGTCAGGACCAGTACATCAAACTGATCGGGACGGGTAACAAGTTTCATACAAAGATCATCAACGATAATATCATCAGCTTTTAATTCGGGGTAGTCCTTTGCCACTTCATAAAAGCAATCAAGGAACAGGCCGTCTGTAAGTTTCATGATATTTGCCTTATGACCACAGGTGATCCTGCGTGCTTTTTTCAGGCGGGCGGCTTCAAATGCATAACGGATTACCTGCAGGCTTCCGGGGCGGGTGATAAACCGACGGCTGAGTGCCACATCGTGAGTAAGCATATGTTCAATTCCACCGTAAGTATCTTCAATATTTTCACGCACTACCGTAATGTCGATCGGGATTCCAGCCTTGCTGAAAACCGTATCAACTCCGTGAAGGCTGAGGAACGCGCGGTTATTGGCAAAAGTATTCCAGGTTTTGCGGGCGGTAACATTGATACTTTTAACACCCTTGCCTTTTGGTGTTTCCATCGGTCCTTTAAAGAGCAGGCCAAGTGTTTCGATGGATTCTTTCGCTTCGGGAGTCATACCGTTGTTGAATCCTTTATCGAATACCCATTTTCCCATATCTACAAATTCGTATTCGAGAGGTACCTGGGCTGCGTCAAAAATCCGGAGTACGGCGTCCATGATTTCGGGTCCGATTCCATCGCCTTTTGCTACTGCTATCTTCATAAAGTAATTATGTTGGGGTTGAATGAGCTTGAGGCGCGAATTTACACCCATATCAGCAAAAAGAGGCAAGATTCGGCTTACGGTTTTTTTTGTTAATTTTACCGAAACTGAACGGCATGAATAGTTTAATCTCCGAGGGTGTACAAGTGAGTGTGGAGACATTCTATCAGCCCGACTACAGCAATCCTGTGCAATCGGAATTCATGTTCGCTTACCGGATAACCCTCGAAAACCACAATGTCTTTCCCATTAAACTTCATCGCCGCAACTGGAATATTTTCGACAGTAATGGCAGTCACCGGGAGGTGGAAGGTGAAGGGGTAGTTGGTATCCAACCGACTATCGAGCCGGGCGAATCCTACCAGTATGTAAGTGGTTGTAACCTGCGAACGGAAATGGGTAAAATGGATGGTTCCTACCAGATGGAAAATCTCAATAACAAAAAAATGTTCCAGGTAGATATCCCTTCCTTTGAGATGATCGTTCCGATGAAGAATAATTAATTGTACCGGCCCATTACTTTGGTTTGTACTTTGCCTCCTCAATAATCTCCCTGGGCGTTGCTTTCAGCAGTTCACCGATTTTAAGTTCTGATTTTTTCCCTGCATATTTTTTTACGATCTGCCAACCGATCCACTGGCCGATATTACCCGGCGAAACATCTGGTGCAATGCCTTGTGTAAATGGCGCTTCACCGATATAGTTCTGGATGGTAGCGGGATCCTGTGATTCGAGGTTTTCGTTGCCGATTATACTTGCCCAGATCTGTCCTTCATTTTCCCTGCAGAATTCCAGCTGGCGTTCAGTATATCCTGTTTTCACCGAATCCGGTGCTCCCGGTAAAAACTTATCGAGCAGCCACCATTGTTTTCCCTTCTCCACCATTTGTTCAATCAGTGGCAGCCGGCTGCTTTTATCGGGGTAGATATCATCGGTCACCAGTTTCATTACATCGGCCGTGATATATTCTTTGGCGAAACGACGACTGCGATAAACAGGCGCCACATTATTGACGAAGTACTGGTTGCGGTAAAAGGAAAAATCGGATCCCAGGTAAAACTGCAGGCTGATGCCAACCAGGCCGGGTCCTATAAAGTTCGGGGTATACTCGCCATTGGCCATGCGGGGCAGGTCCTCGCGGGAATTCATGGGTCCCACCACAGGAATTACTGTCGCCGGTAATTTGTATTCGGGAAAATAATAGCGGACATAACGGAATGCCTGCAGCAGCTGTGATTTAACCGGATCAAAATCCGAATAAAGTTTGTGGGCCGAATCGTATACTGGCCGGTAGGAGGCGTAAAAACTCCGGATCTGTTCGGGGTCGGTCACCCCCGCAATATTATTCAGGAAAAGCCGCAGGAATTCCGGATACTTCTGCTGAAGTGCGGCCAGACTGGTTTCCAGTGAACCGGTATCAATGGAGAAAAAATCATTATCGAACCGTTTCACGGTCAGCTCAACCTTTATATCTGAAACATCAGGGGCTTTATTATCATTCTTGCAGGAGGCCAGGACAAGAGCCAGGGCTACAAAAACTCCGATTTTTCTCATATGCCAGTTTAAACGTGACCAGTCAGTAAAATGTTGTGGTAAATGTAGCAAGGAAACAATTATTGTAAATTTGCAGCATGAAGATCGCATTAGCCCAGCAAAACTATCATATCGGTAATTTCGAAGCGAATACACGTAAAATAATTGAAGCTATCGGCTGGGCTAAAGAGCAGCAGGCCGACCTGGTAGTGTTTTCCGAGCTCTGTGTTTGTGGTTATCCGCCAAGGGATTTCCTGGAGTTTCACGATTTCATCAATAAAAGTTATGCAGCGATCGACGAGATCAGGCAACATGCAGATACAATTGGTGTACTGATTGGAGCACCCGCCCGCAATCCGCGACTGGAAGGAAGGGATCTCTTTAATGCGGCCTTCCTGTTATATGAAAAGAAGATTGTATCCGAGATTCACAAGACCTTACTTCCCAACTACGATATTTTTGATGAATACCGTTATTTCGAGCCGGCTTATCAATGGGACGTTATGGAGTTCAAAGGACGCAGGCTTGCTGTTACCATCTGTGAGGATATCTGGAATATGGGTGATAATCCCCTGTACCTGGTGACTCCCATGGAAGAGCTGATCAAACAGGACCCGCATGTTATGATTAACCTGTCTGCTTCACCATATAATTATGCCCAGGATCTTGTGCGCAACAGTATCGTGCGTGCACATACGCTGAAGTATAAATTGCCGATGTTGTATTGTAATACGGTAGGATCACAGACAGAGATTGTGTTTGATGGCGGAAGCCTGGTGTATGATAATAATGGCCATAAAGTGGCAGAGATGAAATATTGTGAGGAAGATTACCAGGTATTCGAACTGGAGAAACTGCTGGAACCCGCCACAGCTCCGGTTAATATCGATCTCCCGGTTTATTTTTCATCGGCTGATGTGGGCATGGGTGAAGACATTATCACCTACCTGACCAATGAAAAAAATATGGAAGAGATTTACAAGGTGCTGATCCTGGGTATCGGTGATTATTTCCGGAAGATGGGTTTCACCAAAGCAATCCTCGGATCATCCGGCGGGATTGATAGTGCGGTGACACAGGCCCTGGCCGTGGCTGCACTGGGTAAGGAAAATGTGCGGGCCATCCTCATGCCTTCTGAATATTCAACCTCACATTCGGTCAGTGATGCAGAACAACTGAGCCGTAACCTTTCAAATCCTTATGATATCCTGCCAATCAAAAATATTTACCAGGCCTTCCTGAAGGAACTTAATCCCGTGTTTGGTGACCTGCCCTTCAGTATTGCAGAAGAAAATATCCAGAGCCGCACCCGCGGTAACCTGCTGATGGCGGTGGCAAACAAGTTTGGATATATCCTGCTGAATACCTCCAATAAAAGTGAACTGGCAACGGGTTATGGTACATTGTATGGTGATATGGCAGGAGGACTTGCCGTGCTTGGTGACCTGTACAAGATGCAGGTATATGCGCTGGCGCGATACATTAACCGGAACGGTGAAATCATTCCTTCGAATATTTTAACGAAAGCGCCTTCGGCAGAATTACGTCCTGACCAGAAAGACAGTGACAGCCTGCCCGACTATGACTTGCTGGACCGGATCCTTTACCAGTATATTGAATTGCGGCAGGGACCAAAGGAGATTGTAAACAATGGTTATGACGCAACATTGGTGGCAAGGGTCCTGAAAATGGTCAACAGCAATGAATACAAACGAAACCAGTTCTGCCCCATTATCCGTGTAAGCTCAAAGGCATTCGGGGTTGGAAGGCGTGTTCCTATCGTTGGAAAATACCTTTCCTGATTTCAGTTACCGGGAGTTCATACTTATTGAACTTGGCAGGTCAGTGCCATCAGGGATGGGTAAACGTGACAATTATTTCAACAGGCACCGGTGCAGGGAATATGTTTGTTGTCTGCGACAGGACCATCGTTGTGGCGGTTAAGGAAACAACATTGAATTTATTATTACCACCGGGGATCACAGCAGCATCCATGGTTATCTCTGTTTCAGTGCTGTTGAACTGCCAGGTGAAATCGCCCTCCTGGCTTGGATCGCAGACAACCGTTGATTCTTCAATTTTCCCTTTATTATCGGCGAAAAAAGTAAGGAGATTGTCGCGGTAGCAGGAAGGAACCTCATCGCTGGCGTCAAAGCCACCTGCTGTAGCTTCCGAAAACTTCCATTTGGCAGCACTTATATTGGTCAGCGCCTGTGATTGCTGGTTGTTGTCATCATCCTTGCTGCAACCTGCAGGTACGATCATACTCACAATGAGAATAACTGGAAGAAGGCTACGTAGTTTCATCTTGGTTTTTTGTAAAATTAGTCACTGCCCTGAAACAAGCAAGGGGGAAATACTAAAAAATGAATGTATTTCACTGGTTTAGTGATATCGGCAAATATTTTGCTTCATTCCAATTCGTAATTTGTGTTATATAAATAATCCTCATGCTCAAATCCGCAGACGATATCCGGCAACTGAATGAACGTATAAGCCAGGCCGGTCATTTTACTGATAAATTAAGAAACGAAGTAGGCCATGTGATCATTGGACAGAGCCATATGCTCGACCGTCTGCTCATCGGATTGCTGAGCAACGGTCATATCCTGCTGGAAGGGGTTCCGGGTCTGGCTAAAACGCTCACTATTAAAAGCCTGGCCACCGCCATACAGGCCAAATTCAGCCGGATTCAGTTTACCCCCGACCTGTTACCTGCCGATGTGATTGGTACCCTGATCTATAACCAGCAGAAAAACGAGTTTGTGGTTCGCAAGGGACCCATTTTCGCCAATTTTGTACTGGCAGATGAGATCAACCGTGCTCCCGCAAAAGTGCAGTCGGCCCTGCTTGAAGCAATGCAGGAACGGCAGGTTACCATTGGTGAAAGTACCTACAAACTTGATTCTCCCTTCCTTGTACTTGCCACCCAGAATCCGTTGGAGCAGGAAGGCACTTATGCCTTACCCGAAGCCCAGGCCGATCGTTTCCTGATGAAGGTGGTGGTGAATTATCCAAGTATGGCGGAAGAACAACTGATTCTCCGCAGTAATGTGCAGGGAATTGCCAGTGAACCCATCAGGCAGGTGGTATCGATCCAGGAAGTGACCAATGCGCGGGATCTTACCAAGCAGATTTACATGGACGAGAAGATCGAACAATACATTCTTGATATTGTTTTTGCAACACGGGATCCGGATAAATACGATCTTAAAAAATTAAAACCACTTATTTCATACGGAGGATCGCCAAGGGCCAGCATCAACCTTGCCCTGGCAGCGAAGGCCCAGGCATTCCTTAACAAACGTGGTTTTGTAATTCCCGAGGATGTGCGGAGTATTGCAAAGGATGTGATGCGTCATCGGGTTGGACTTACCTACGAAGCAGAAGCGGAAAATATAAATGTGGAAGAGATAGTGGAAGAGATCATCCGGAAAATCAATGTGCCATAGCAGTTAGCGGGAAAGAACTTTGTAACCGGTTCTGTCCCTGGTCAGTGATACCAGCAGAACGGACTGGTAAATAAAATATAAATAGTTTTTTAACAACATAATAATTTGCTGACAACAACCGAGATACTGAAAAAGGTAAGGGAGCTTGAGATCAAGAGTAAAAAACTCACGAGCGACCTCTTCACAGGTGAGTACCACAGCGCCTTTAAAGGGAAGGGTATGTCATTCAAGGAAGTGCGGGAGTATGCGGCAGGTGATGATATCCGGTTTATCGACTGGAATGTTTCTGCAAGGTTCGGTCATCCCTTCAGTAAAATTTTTGAAGAGGAACGTGAACTCACGGTCATGCTGATCATTGATATTTCGCCTTCCTCGTTATTTGGTACGGTGCATGCCAGGAAAAAAGATATTATCACGGAGATTGCAGCGGTGCTGGGTTTTTCGGCAGTCAACAACGCCGACAAAATCGGTGTGATTTTTTACAGTGACAGGGTTGAAGGTTATATCCCGCCAAAAAAAGGACGTCAGCAGGCATTGTATATAGTACGTGAATTACTGGGGCGCGAACCGTTGGGCAAGGGTACCAGTCTCAGCAAGGCGTTACAGTATTTTAATAATGTGACCCGGCAGAAAAGTATTGCATTTGTGCTCAGTGATTTTATTGATTCTGATTTTGATGATGCGCTGCGCGTTGCGGGGAAAAAACATGATGTGATCGGTATCAAGATTTATGACCGGATGGATATGGACCTTCCCGATGCGGGATTGCTGCAGGTGAAGGATTCGGAAACCGGTGAAACAAAATGGATCGATAGCAGCGATCCGTATGTACGCCAGAATTACCAGCAACAGTTTTTTAAAGCTACCGAATACAGTACCGTATCATTTAAAAAAGCGGGCGCCGACCTGTTGCATATCAGGTCGGGCGACGATTACGTAAAAGTGTTACAACGATTTTTTAAAAGCCGCAACAGGTGATCCACCTTTAACTGAATGATCAATTTCCACCCGCATAAAATATTAACGACCCTTGGCCTGTTGCTGGCGATTACTTCGGCCATGGCACAGACCACCGTAAAGATCACACCTGATAAAACCGCCATACTGATTGGCGAACCCATCAAACTCATGCTGGAGGCCGATATCCCGGAAAATGAGGCAATAGGTTTTTTTAATCCGGATTCCATTCCACACTTTGAGATCCTGCGTCGCGATAAAATTGATACATCAAATACATCGAAAGGAACGATTCTGAAAGGAGCGATTTATATCACCAGTTTCGATTCAGGTCACTGGGTAATCCCACCCCTGCTTTTGCGCGACAGTATTTATACCGACAGTATCCCGGTTGATGTTGGTTATACTCCCTTTGATATTTCAAAACCATATAACGATATCAAGGACCTGGTTGAAGCCGATGCTGAAAAGAAAGAGAGCCCCCTGAAATGGTGGTATTTCGTTGCCGGTGCTGTGGCCCTGCTGCTGATTATTTATTTTGCATTCAGGGGAAAAAAGAAACCATTACCTGCACCGGTGGCAGAGGAAGATGTTTATCTCAGAGCGATCAGGGAACTGGATGAACTGGGTAAGGAACAGATGGCGAAGGATCTTTATTATTCGCGGCTGGTAAACATTTTCAGGTTATATGTATTGAAGCGCAGGGGCATTGATTCGATGCAACAGACAACGGGCGACCTGGTGGAACAGCTTAAAGGGGTTGGGCTTCCGGCCGACCTGTACCGCGAACTTTCATCGGCTCTTCGTTTCAGTGATCTGGTCAAGTTTGCCCGCTTTGATGCATCGGCGCAGGATGATGAACGCACAAGACAGACAGTACTTGAAAGTATCCGGATGATTGAAGAAGTGAAGCCGGTGGTGAGTGAAGAAATAAAAAAAGATGATGGGGTAGCTGGGCCGGCGGATGTGTAAACAAAAATGAAATGTTGTACGACTGGTTAAAAAATATAGATTTCCTGTGGCCCGAGAATTTTATTTTACTCGGACTGGTCCCGCTGTTGATCTACCTGTACTCGCGGAAAGGCCGCAGGCAGGAAGCAACATTTACTGTGTCGAGTGTGAAGCCCTTCAAGGTAAGGTCGTTGCGGACAAGACTCCTGCACCTTCCCTTTATTTTTCGTTGCCTGGCACTGATTGCGTTGGTATTTGCGCTGGCGCGACCGCAGAAACGTAATGACCAGGAGCAGACAAAGGGCGAAGGGATCGATATCATTTTGTGTATGGACGTAAGTGGAAGTATGGGTACTCGTGATATCCTGCCTTCCAGGATGGAAGTGGCAAAACAGGTGGCGGAGGATTTTGTAAGGGCAAGACCAGTGGACCGGATCGGTCTGGTAATTTTTTCAGGTGAAAGTTTCACACAATGCCCGCTGACCACCGACAGGAACACCCTTATCCACCAGATCCAGACACTGGAGAGCCGGCGCTTCCTGAAAGACGGAACAGTAATCGGCGAAGGGCTGGCCACTGCAGTCGACCGGCTTGCAAAGAGTAATGCCAGGAGTAAGGTGATCATCCTGCTTACCGATGGAAAGGAAGATGCACCTGATACCAGGCTGATTGATCCGCTGACCGCACTGGAAATCGCGAAGGCACGGGGAGTGAAAATCTATTCTATCGGTATGGGTGCGGCCCAGTCCACCATCGTGGAATTAACCAGCAAACAACCAGCTGATAAAAATCCATCAGCCTATTTTCTTGACGAACAGCTTTTGTCAAAAATGGCAACAGAAACCGGAGGTCAGTATTTCCGTGCGCGCGACAAGGAAAGTCTGCAGGGAATATATGCCCGTATCGATAAACTTGAAAAGTCAGATATCCAGGTAGTTTCCTACAAACGTTATATCGAGCTGTTCTATCCGTTCCTGTTTGCCGCGCTGGCCTTCCTGTTCCTGGAATTGGTGCTGCGATTCACACTGCTGAGAAAATTTCCGTAGTCCGCTCTCGTTTTATTTCTGGAAATTCGCAGAACATGAGAGCAACAGTTTATAAATCTACCGGGAGCTGGTACACGGTGAAAGATGATTCGGGCAATTGGCACAATGCGCGGATGAAGGGGATCTTCAAGATAGACGGGATCACCAGTACCAACCCGCTTGCTGTGGGCGACCTGGTGGATATTGAAGTGGAGAACGAACTGGAACATTCAGCCACTATCACCAGGATTCACGAACGGGGTAATTATATCAACAGGCAATCGCCCCGTTTCAAACACCAGCATCATATCGTTGCCTCCAATCTTGACCAGTCGCTCCTGGTGGCAACCTTAAGGGAGCCAAGAACCTCCCAGGGTTTTATCGACAGGTTCCTGGTTGCTTCGGAAATGTTCCATGTGCCTTCACTGGTTGTCTTCAATAAATCGGATCTCTACCGACACCAGGAAGAAGAGAAATACAGCGAATGGAAAATAATGTATGAAAGTGCCGGATACAAAGTATTCAAAACAAGTACCGTCACCGGCACCGGCATTGGGGAACTCAGTGCTGAATTAAAAGACAAAACCACGCTGATCAGCGGACATAGCGGTGTGGGGAAATCAACCCTGCTCAACCAGATCCTGCCCGGACTGGACCTGAAGACACAGGTCATCAGTGGCTGGAGTGGAAAGGGCCAGCATACCACCACTTTTGCAGAAATGTTCGACCTGCCCGGCGGAGGCCGCCTGATCGATACTCCGGGTATGCGTGAATTTGGGCTGGTTGATATTACGAAGCCGGAACTTTCCCATTATTTTCCAGAAATGAGGGCAAGGCTGAGTGGATGCCAGTTCAATAACTGCCAGCATGTAAATGAACCCGGATGCGCTATTAAAGAGGCCGTGAGAAACGGGGAGATTTCGGAAGACCGATATGTCAGTTATTATAATATCCTGGAATCAATAGAAGCCAAAACTTACTAGGACCGGGGCGGTCAGGCCCGGGCAGGGATATGGCAGCTCGTGGAATATTCAGGCCGCTGCGTGTTGGCCACGGGAATAAAGGTTGTTATTGATTTATTCAGGCCGGCTTTGCACCTGAGTATGATAACCGGTATTGGAATATTCAGGCTGACTTCCTCAGGCTGGAACCCGCTTGCAGCCTGGTTCCTACAACCACAGCCATTTCAGTAAGTACCTTATTGTTCTTTTCTGTATACCGTGTAGCAACAGGCAGGATAGAAATGCCATTATAAATACTGTAATGCAGGGAAAAGTTCTGGCCTTTGTACCGGAAGTTCCAGTTTACGGAATCTGCTTCGTCTTCCTTGTGCAGGAAACGTACTTTAAGGTCGTTGCTTACAATGTCCGCGATCTGGTAGAACAGGTTTAATGTCCCGTCATCCGCGAGTACAGCTTCAGTTGAACCGAGATTGGTTCTTAGGGTAACGCTCATAGTAATAATTTAGGTTTAGTGGTTATAACTATAAGACATGGATTTCGGACAAAAGCTGCCTCTGGCCGGATCAGCCTTTGAATTTTTTTGCTTTCCTTGCCGCTTTTGCAGCATCGGGATCGCCACTAACCAGCTTCTCAGCACCAACGTTCCGCCCATTGGTTGGGCAACCGGTTTTCTTTGATTTGAAAACACTGCAGGAAACCAGTGAAGCCATCATGCATAAAAGAACAAAGTTGGTTAAGCGGGATTTCATAGCAGATCTTTTGTGTACAGTAAATGTAATAACGGGATATCGGTTTTACTAGCGTAAAACTACTGTGGGACTGCCTTCCAGAAACATTGCATTGTTCCTTAATGATTTATGGTCAGTTAAATAATTAAGAAATTTTATTGTTTGCCCGTAAAGGGTACCGGGGGTGTATTCAGACCAGGTACTGCCTGGTCCATATCCATGCATTACGCTATTTAAACCAGCCGGAATATTTGATATAATTGTCAGCAATGCGGTTGATTTCGTTATGGATCAGGTCCTGCGAAATATCCTTTACTTTTTTTGCAGGAACACCTGCATAGATACTACCGGCTTCACAGATTGTATTTTCAAGCACCACCGCCCCGGCTGCAATAATGGTATTGCTATGTACCACCGCATTGTCCATCACGATTGCGCCCATACCAATCAGTACATTATCATGAATGGTGCAACCATGTACAATCGCATTGTGCCCGATGGAAACACTGTTACCAATGATGGTACCGGTCTTCAGATAGGTACAATGGATACAGGCGCCATCCTGAACGTTTACCTTATTTCCCATTACAATAACATTGACATCACCCCGGATCACGGTATTGAACCAGGCAGAACATTGGTCGCCCATGGTAACCTTTCCCACAATGGTGGCGTTGGGGGCAAGGAAACAATCTTTACCAAATACGGGAGAAATCCCTTCAACCGGAAGTATGAGTGCCATGTATGAATTTGTTTATGAGGTATGCAAATTAGATAATTCTTTGTGCCTTAGGATACCCTTTGTTTCTTTGTAGAAATAAAGGGATGAACCAGCGCGAGATTTTTTTAACACATGTAGCCCAGACATCACCGGCCCCGCTTGCCCTGGAGATCAGCCGTGCGGAAGGGGTGCGGCTTTACACAGCCACCGGAGTTGAGTATATTGACCTTATTGGCGGCATCAGTGTTGCCAATATGGGTCATGGTCATCCCGCTGTGCTGGCCGCCATCAGCGAACAAGCAAGTGCCTACCTGCATATCATGGTTTATGGTGAATTTGTAGAAGCGCCGCAGGTGCGTTATGCGCAGTTACTGACACAATATCTTCCGGAATCACTGAACTCGGTTTATTTTACCAATTCAGGGGCGGAAGCCGTGGAAGGTGCCATGAAGTTGGCCAAGCGGGTAAGCAACCGCACCCAGGTAGTTGCCTTTAATAATTCGTATCATGGTTCCACCCAGGGTGCATTGAGTATAATTGGCGACGAATACTGGCGTAATGCTTACCGGCCATTGTTGCCCGATATCCTGCATCTGGAATATAATTCCTTTGCCTCGCTCAATGATATTACGGATCGTACTGCCTGTGTCATAGCAGAAACTGTGCAGGCAGAAGCGGGGGTGCGACCACCCTCTATTGAATGGATGCAGGCGCTTCGCCAAAGATGCACGGCAACAGGCACCCTGTTGGTGCTGGATGAAATCCAGACAGGTTTTGGCCGCACCGGTACCCTTTGGGGTTTTGAACGGTATGGAATTATTCCCGACGTGCTGTTGCTTGGAAAGGCGCTGGGTGGCGGTTTGCCGTTAGGTGCCTTTATCGCCGACAGGCAGCTGATGTTTACCCTTGCGGAGAATCCGGTGCTTGGACATATCACCACATTTGGTGGCCATCCTCTATCCTGTGCGGCAGGGCATGCTTCCATGAAGGCAATGCTTGATGAAAAAGTTATAGATACCATTAATGCAAAAGCCTTACTCATTGATCAGTTACTGGAGCATCCGCTGATCCTGGAAAAAACCCAGGCCGGTCTTTGGATGTCACTTCGTTTTGATTCATTTGCTTCCAATAAATGGATCATTGACCGTTGTATAAAAAAGGGGGTACTGACGGACTGGTTCCTGTTTGCCTCTGATTCATTGCGGATTTCACCACCACTTGTTATATCGGAAGAAGACCTGCGTAATGTTTGTAAGATCATCCTTGCTGTGCTGGATGAACGCGTAGCTGCTGTATATTCTCGCTGTGCTGGATGAACGGGCAGCTGCTGTATAATCTTGCTGTGCTGGATGAACGCGTAGCTGCTGTATAACATCCGGTTTGGGTTACCAATCAGAAGGTCAGCCTGAAACTGCCGAATACGCCGAATTTGCTGGTATTGCCTTCCAGCGGGGTGGTTGGAAGTATTCTCCAGATAAAATCAACCCGGAATACCTTGAGGATATTATCTACACCCGTGCCCACTTCCATATAGGTCTTGCCATCGAGCGACTGGAAATTTGCCCCTTTATTGAAATTGAGTTCCCGGTTTGCATTGGAAAGGCTGCCCCATAAGGCTTTTACGGTATAGAACTGGCGGAACTTCAGCTTGGGAAATAACCGGAAGATCCCGTTGCCGATATTATGTTCCCAGTTCAGGCCCGCATACCGGTCGTGAATAAACTCATACCGGTTCATCATATTGAATGCATACTTGTTGTAGTAGTGGAGTTCGTTACCGGGTGCGATATCAAGTAATACATAGGGAAGGGTGCCGATGGTGCGACCCGCATATAACTGATAGGAAATAGTTCCGAAAGGAGGCACTTTCAGGTAATCGGAAATGCTGCCCGAAAACTTGGTGTAATTGTAACTGCTTTTAAAAACCCCGGCGATACCCCTGGCTATGTAAAATTCAGCAATGGGATAGGGGCTTCCAAGGCTGGTCCGGAAGAAACTCGTTTCAAGGAATTTTTCGAGATAGGCAAAACGCAGGCGCAGGGAAGCTTCAAAAGTGGTAAGCGGGGTTCCACGGTCGTGGACCAGCGGGAAAGAATCTTTTAAAGGGATATTCTGAAGTGGGGTATATGCTTTACGTGTAACAGCCAGTAATTCGGAAAGACCGAAACGGTGTTCATTAAAAAATTCAAACCGCTTCTCGTTCACTTTGATGAATTTGATCGGGATATTCTGTTTACGGATGGCAAGGGCAAAGATGTTATCCTGAGTTACCTCGCCATAATAGTTCTGGCCAAAGTCGAGATCATTGGTGTAGGAGCCATACCAGTAGCGGCGCGGATGTTTGTTGGGCAGGTAAAAAAGTTCAGCCTTGCCTTTCAGTTTTTTGTCGCCGAACCCATAGGCAAGATATCCATGCCACCACCAGTACTTGTCAAATTTTTTATTACTGGCAAGGTCGAAGCGGACGCGGAAGCCCTCCCATGAATTAGCAGTCACCCAGTTGTACCATTGGCCGATTTTTACCTTTCCCACATCCACATAACCGGTGGCAAAGAAGTCGAGGCGGCGGGCCAGTCGCTTGAATGAAGGTGCGGCCATCAGTGTATCGATCATCTGGATAATACCTGCTTCCGACTTGGTCAACTCTTCGTGGCGGGAGTCTTTCCAGAATTCCTTGTCTTTAATACTTGCTCCTTCTACCGTGATTACCTCTTCCACCACTTTATTTTTTGCCAGCTCATTGGCTACCGAAGTATCATTGACAACGATATTGCGGTAGGTAGTTGTTTTCCGGCCAATCACTCCGGGACTGTTACGCCCGATCGGGGCGATATCTGCTACAAATTTATCCTTGGAAAGGAACCAGGTGGTATCATTGATAAGGCTGTATTCCTGGATCAGGCTGAGGTTTTCAACGAAGTTCACATTCGCGTCGCGGCCAAGCCGGAGATTCATTTTCTGGATAGCAAAGGAACCCGCCACCACCCAGCAATCGCCTTCAAATGTATTGGTGCCGAGGCGGCGCGGGGTGAACACCAGGTGATAGATCCGATTGGATCCTACCTGCTGGGTATCCAGTACGCGGTAGTTGTAATAGAGGTCGCCGTTATCACTGGCAGGACTTACAAACTGCTTATCAAAAACGGTAAGGAAATTATTATAGATATTGATGTTCTGGTCCATGCCGCCCAGGAATTTTATAAAGCTTTCATTTTTGATACCATTGGTGTTGGCAGCCTTGATCACTTCCCGGCGTTTCAGCGGTTTCTTCTGGTAGTAATAATCGGACAGCGCTTCAGTAAGATAGGTAGGCAGGTACTTCACATTTTCGGAACTGTCCATATGCTGGTTTATCACAGTGCCGATAGAACGTAATGGTTTGAAACGGGTGATCCGTTTAAAGTTTACATTCTTGACATCCAGTTCCAGTTTATTATATAATTCGTAAGAGAAATTATCAAACCGGTAGCGGTCGTTCCGGTATTTGTTCTGCACTATTTTTTTCCATAACAGCAGGCCTTTATTCACCTTGGCTTTCACTTTCACCCCTTCATTAAAAGTACCCCGTTCAAGGGTCACAGCACCCGTGACGGAATCCTGGGAAATATCGATGGAGAAATGGAATGGCTGGTAGCCAACAGATGTGATCACCAGGGTATCGGATGGCCATTTATCCAGGCGAAAGGTAAATGCACCACTTGAATCAGTCAGTTTACCCACTGTTGTGCCGATAAAGGAAATAGATGCAAAGGGTACAGGTTCGTCGCTCTGTGCGTCCCTTACCGTACCTATAAATACCTTCTGCTGAGAAGCAGCGGAAAGTGTTGTCAGTATGAGGGTAAGAGAAAAAAAACTGAATAGGTGATTTTTTCCGATCTGCATCTGGGACAAATTTACTGGTTGGTTCCCATTTATAACACCGATTCACGTGTATGGTTATGGAAAAAACTTGGAGATATGGAAAAAACGGCATTACTTTGCGTCTCAAAGTGCTTTTTATGAGCTTTCAAAACCAACCAACCGAAGAGTTAAAGGATGTCAGGCATATCAGGGAAATGATGGAGAGATCCAGTCGTTTCCTTTCCCTAAGCGGTCTCAGCGGTGTCTCTGCCGGGGTTTTTGCACTAGCAGGGGCATTCTACACCAGGCATTACATTTTCCCCGCATATTACAACGACTATAATCGTACTGGCTACGATTCGGTTTCATTTGACTGGCTCCGGATGACCCTGCTCTGGGTGGCTTCGCTTGTTTTTTTCCTTGCACTTGCCTCGGCATTCTATTTTACCTGGAGGCGATCCAGGAAACAGGGCAGTTCACTCTGGAATATCACTTCCAGGCGGCTTTTCTGGAACACTGCAATTCCCATTGCAGCCGGTGCATGTTTTATTATCGGGATGTTATGGCATAATGAATGGAGATTCGTTGCTCCGGCAAGCCTGATGTTTTACGGCCTGGCCCTTGTGAATGCCAGTAAATATACCCTGACCGACATTCGATATCTCGGACTTTCGGAAATTGCGCTCGGTTTACTGAATATGTTCTGGATTGGTTATGGATTATATTTCTGGGCATTTGGTTTTGGAATCCTGCATATCCTCTACGGCATTATCATGTGGGTGAAGTATGAACGGAAGTCCTGAATTGATTTTCAGAAAGACCTTGTGAAGCCGGCAGTTACATTTACCGGAACTGAATGAAAATAAACATAGATGAAGAATCCCATTAATGGTTTGAATAAAGTGTTCGATAACAGGATCCGTCTTGGTGTGATGAGCATACTGGTGGTGAATGAGGAGATCAGTTTTAACGACCTGAAACAAATGCTGGAAGTAACGGATGGTAACCTGGCTACCCACCTGGTGAGCCTGGAGGAGAATGGATACCTGAAGGTGCACAAAGGTTTCATAGGAAGGAAGACGAACACCACCTATACTATTACACGCACCGGTCAGAAAGCTTTTACCGATCATATTACAGCCCTGGAAAACATGATTAGGGGAATAAAATAATTTTTTTTATCTAAACACTTTGAAATGCAAAGTACTTTTGAAAATAGAAGCGAAATGCGGGTTATCCGTTGCTGGCTTATCTTTTTTATGGCGGCCCTGTTCATCAGCGGGGCAACGGCCATCCCCCTTGAAGCAGAACTGAAGATCCTGCGTCGCCTCTTTCCCGGCGGTGATGCGGGACACTGGTTTACCCGGGTCCATGAGGCGTTGATCCATAACCGGGTTCATTATCCATTCATGAACTATGGATACGACTGGCTGGCCTTCGCCCATTTTGTTCTCGCCATTCTTTTTGTTGGTCCCTATCGCGACCCGGTCCGTAATAAATGGGTGATCGAATTTGGAATGATTGCCTGTGTATTGATCATTCCCTTTGCCTTTGTGGCCGGTTATTTCAGGGGCATCTCAACAGAATGGAGGCTGATCGATTGTTCCTTCGGTGTAATTGGTCTTATTCCCCTTGTTATTGTAAGAAAGCTTATCAAAAAGATGGAGACCGGCCAGATTACAGAAGAAGGTTGTACACGATCCGCCAACATGGTGGTTCCTTAACGACTGATCGCAGACATATCAGGTTATTCAACCCACGGCATAAAAATTACCAACTATAAAACCCGCAAACTAAAAATGGAAACAACAACCACTGCCACCATCTGGCAACGAAGTAAACTGTTAATGAAAGCAATGATCATCGGTGCGCTTGTACTGTTGCTGCTGATACCCACCCATTATGTAAAAAACCTGGTGTTTGAACGCCAGGGTACGCAACAGGAAGCCTCCCGTGAGATTACTTCCCGTTGGGCCGGACGACAGACTGTAACAGGCCCTGTACTGGTGCTTCCCTATACAGATACGCTGACAGGTAGAAACGGAATAACAACCCTGAACAAACTGGCGTATATACTTCCTGAATTATTAAACATTGAATCAGATGTAAAGCCGGAGAAAAAATATCGCGGTATCTACCAGGTGATGTTGTACAGTGCAGACATCAGGATGAAGGGACAGTTTACACCGCAGGCGATCAACTCGCTGAACATTCCGGCCGGTTCGATACTCTGGGACCGTGCGTTTGTTTCTGTCGGACTTACTGACCCGAAAGGATTACAGGATGAAATGAAATTGTTATGGAACCAGCAGCAGGTGCCACTCTCCCTTTCATCGGAAAAGAAACCTGTAATCAATGATGGATTTAATTCGCCCGTAAAAATCCAGTCAGGAGAGACAGTCGATTTTTCCTGCAACTTCCATATCAATGGTTCAGAACAATTATTATTTACTCCCGTGGGCAGGCAGACAACAGTAAAAATGGTTTCGGGCTGGCCCGATCCAAGTTTCACCGGCAGCGGATTACCCGTACACCAGATCTCCGACAGTGGATTCAAGGCAACCTGGAGGAGCATGGCCCAGAACAGGTCGTTTCCACAGGCCTGGAAGGAAACCGATCTTAACCTGCAGGGTGCAGCGTTTGGTGCCGACCTGTTTATCCAGGTAAATAATTACCAGAAGATTCTCCGCTCGGTCAAGTATGCATTCCTTTGTATTGTGCTCACGTTCGCTGCTTTTTTCCTGGTAGAAATCAATAGTAAAAAATCGATCCATCCGGTGCAGTACGGGTTGGTTGGACTGGCACTTGTGCTGTTTTATACCTTATTGCTGGCTATTTCTGAATACACGGGTTTTGATCTTGCGTATCTGATTTCGGCCCTGGCCACTATCGGGTTGATTGCCTGGTTCGTCAGCGGGTTACTGCAATCAACCCGGCTGTCGGCAGTGATCGCTGTTGTAATGCTCTTACTGTACTCTTACATTTTCTGCATCCTCCAGTTGCAGGATCTTTCACTCCTGCTCGGAAGTATAGGATTATTCCTCACACTTGGAGTGATCATGAAATTCTCAAAGAAACTTCAATGGTAACCATGACCATTAGCCTTATCCGCTACCATTGTTGGTTGGTATCCGTTCCGTATCCTTTGACTACAGTGAAAAAAAAACAGCCTCCCATCGCGGAGGCTGTTTTTTAAAGGATCTTATATTGTCCCGAAACACCGGGTATTTATCAGAAATCAAAGCCCATTGCGAAATACCACATTGGCTTGCCTTTGAACACACCATTCATTTCCCATGCAGCATCAACACGCAGGAAATATCCGAGGATCGTACTTCTTGCACCAAATCCATAACCACCCGCGAAAGGTCCTAAACCACCAGCTTTGAAACGAACCGAAAATGGATTTACCCCACTTGGATCCGTGAATGTATTCTGTGGACGACGGATATTCGACAGCTTGTCAACCCATGCTGATCCGAGATCCACAAACTGGACGATCTGGAGATTGCGCAGGAAAGCGTTGTTGATCGGTTTATTGAAGAACGTGGAGAACACCGGAACCCGGATTTCACTATTTATAACGAGGGCATTATTACCATTGGCAATATTCTGTTTGAAACCGCGGAGATTAACAGCAAGCGACTGGTAGGTATAGTTCTGCGCAACCGGTGTACCATCGTTGAATTTTGGTCCGAACCAGTTATCAACACCACCCAGGTAATACACTACTTTCTGCTCACCAAATGAGAAATCACCTCCTGCACGAACTGCCCAGATTACATTACGGTAGATAGGCAGGTAGTGACGTGCATCAAATCCGGCCGTAAACATAAACCGGCCGATAGGGTTGCCATCGGCACCATCTGTTGGTTTACTCAACTGGCCGAACATGTCTGAATAAACTTTGTACCGGAGTCCCTTCCATATATTGGTAGCCGGGTTGATGGTATTGTCGAAAATATATTCCAGGCTAAGCTGGCCAAAAGAAATTTTCCTGTCTTTTACCAGTAATACATCCTGTCCAACGTTTGCTGCACCGGCAGTGGTTGCAAGTATCCTGTCGAAACGGGGACCCAGCGTGGCTTTCAGGCTTCTCAGGCGATCAAGGGGATACTTGATAGTTGCCATATAATAGGAAGAATACTGTTTGGCCGGCAACAGGATCCTGCCACCTCCCGCGATGTCAAGTGCCGCGTTTATTTCACTGGTAGAACGGTAATAAATCAATCCCCAGTCGAAACGTTTACGCAGGTTGGTGAAAGAAAAATAAACATCATTATCACGCAGGTTGGGTGCTATCCGGATGCCGCCTACAAATTTGAAATCTTCCATAAGGTCGCCGGTACCCAGCCTAATCAGTCCATTGAACGATGAACCATTGGACAGGTTTATCGGACCATTACCTCCATTGAACTGCTGGTACTTATTCAGCACGAATACCGAGTTATTAAAACCGGTTACAACGTAATCCGCAAAGAATTTAGGCGGACGGTATTCATACAATCTTGCTTTACGAAGGATGGTTGGTTCCTGTACCGGCTCAGCGGTTATTACCTGTCCCACTACAATTGAAGTGTCAGTTTTTTCATTACCGAATTCACTCTGGAAGAAATCTGTTGGTGCTTTTACCGTGTCTTCTCCTGCCTGCTGGATCGGTGCGGTGCGGTTCTGGTTTTTTCGTTCCTCATCCATTACCTGTTTACGGTATTCGGTCGGTCGGGCGGCCACATTACGGCGGCGTAATGCATTTTCATCCACCTTCAGCCGGTACATCAGTTTTACATCACCCAGTTTTACGACTTCACTTACCAGCTGATTATCGCCGGCAGTGCGGGTTTCAAGCATACTGCTCTGGTAGTTCGTTAACGGAAAACTATAGGCAGAATCATTGGTGATTGAAACAAAACCGATTGAGTCAATATCTGTTTTATCCCATTCTTTCAATAAACTGTCTACTTCTTTCAGTGGCGGGTTCCTCAATACCTCATCACCAATGAACACCAATGTATCCAGTCCGGCCCTCTCCGTACGGAAGAATCCCGCGTAACGGTTGTTTACACCGTTCTGGTCGCTGATAAATGTAAAATGGGAAGTATTGTATTGTGAAGGGAAACGTGCGTTACCATAGTTAACATTGGTCAGCTGTGAGATCTGTTTGTAATCTGATTTATTCCAGTTGTCGACCAGGAAAATATTAAAGTGGGGTGCAGGAAGGGAGTCGTCGCCCGAAACTGCCAGTGCCGAAGGCCGGTTACTGCTATAGATAATACCCGTCTTGTTGGGAAAGGCTACAAACGCAGGATCGAGATCATCATAAACATCATTGGTGATCTGGTCAAATGTCTGTTTATCCATTTTGTAGGAATAGATATCTGTCTGCCCGCTCCGTACCGCACTAAGCAGGAGCGTATTTGCATCCAGCATAAATTTCATATCCTGCACCTGGTTGAACATGGGCAGGTCCTGCTTTATGGGTTTGAACCGCTGGATAGCGTCATAAACAAATAATTTGAGTTTGCCTTTATCAGAATAAAGCACAGCAAGGCGGCTGCCCTTTCCATCCCATGCAAGGAGGGGGTAGTTGGGGTTTTTTTCCAGTTCCTTTGTTTTGGTACCAAAACGCAGTAATGTTTTGCGGGTTACGAAATTCTCCACCAGCACAACGGTATAGATCCCCTGGTTGAATTCCACCACGGCATAGGTGAAACTTTTGGGGTTGGGGTTTGCGTTGAAGTGCATGTAATCCTTTTTGCCAATCACTTCACTCACACCCAGCTGACCCTTGGGGGCATTCCGGCGGCCACGGATATCTTTATAATAAGTCTGGGGTACTTCCAGCATGAAATCGCTCAGCAGGGCCTTGAATTTTTTACTTGCCAGTTTCTGGGATGCATTGTTGAGGTTGCGGTAGATCCGCGCCAGGTACAGGAAGTAGGTGACTTTATTCTTACCGTATTTATCGGCAATATATTTCCAGAATGCATGTCCAGCAAGGTTTGGACGTTCATAGGCAAACTGGTAAAACTTGGTATAGATACCGGATAACATTACTGAACGCAGGTCGTCGTCCAATGAAGGGCTCCAGTTTTCCGCAGCATATTCAATATAACCATCGGTCAGCCATTTGGGAAGATCAAGTAATGCCTGGTTGGCGGCGAATTCGCCCAGGTCGTCGCCGAACAGCACGTTTTCCACCAGCACCCTGGCCAGTCCCTGCCTGATCTGGCGACGCAGGTTATCATGGTTACCATCAAAATATACCAGCATTTTATTATTGACCAGTTTGGTTACCCCACCGGTATTCTGCCAGTCGATGCCCAGGCCAATATTGGACTGTTGCATTTCCTCAAAATTGTTATAAACAATAATATTGGTGCGGCGCTGCATTCCATATTCTACAAATTCTTCGATACCGGGAAGTTCTGTTTCCGCGATCTGCGCAACATATTTTCCCAGTCCCAGCCCGTCCTGGCTGAAATAGGTATTGAAGTTTTCAGTCTGGTAATATTTCCATTTGAATTTCTGGTACTGTATCCGGTTCTTTCCAAACTCCACAGTGGATACCTGTGCCTCCGATACCGAAACCATGAGGAGCAGAAGGCAGGCGGTCAGGCTTGATACTTTTGTCATAAAAGCTATGCTGTTTCGATTATATAAAATGAGCACTCGTTAAAAAGACAGTTGGCAGTCAGGAAGGGGTGTTTCAGGTTTATCTTTGTAATTGATCAGTGCCCTCCCGGAACAAATTTACCGGATTCGGGCATCATATTTAAAAATACGAAAAACCGTCCATGTTAAGTCTTCAGGCCTTTACATTTAGCCCCATTCAGGAGAATACCTATCTAATCTATAACGACAGGAAGGAGTGCTGCATTATAGATCCGGGGTGTTATTTTCCGGAAGAAAGGGAGGAATTAAAAACGGCCATCGAAAAGACAGGGCTGACGCCCGTTCTGCTGCTTAATACCCATTGTCACCTGGATCATGTATTCGGAAATAAGTTTGTGTTTGATACATGGGGACTTTTACCCCATATACATGAACTGGAAAAACCCATGCTGGAGATGGCGGGCATCTCTGGTGACCTCTGGCAGCTGCCATTTGAAAATTATAAGGGAGAGCTGGTATATCTACGCGAGGGCTCGCCGGTAATATTGGGTGATGATTTACTCAAGATTTTGTTTACACCAGGTCATTCACCCGGTAGTGTGTCATTTTACTATCCGGCAGGAGGGTTTGTAATCGCCGGGGATGTATTGTTTAACGGGAGTGTGGGCCGGACCGATCTTCCCGGTGCCGACCATTCCACCCTGTTGAACAGTATCCGGGAGCAACTGTATACTTTACCTGATACTACAACAGTCTGGCCCGGACACGGACCGGCCACCACCATTGGCCATGAAAAAAAGAATAATCCTTTTATAAAGGGATAGTGGTGGGTCAACGGGAGCGGTCTTCCCGCACAATATCACCGTTAGCATAACCGATAATCAATGTATCGGCCATATTAATAAACAGCCCGGTTTCCACCACGCCAGGTAACAGGTGTAAGCTGGTATTGAGAGCCGCGGGATCATCGATCTGCTCATAATGGCAGTCGAGAATATAATGTCCGTGGTCGGTCAGTACCGGTTCATTATTTTTTTCACGAAGTATAACCTCCTTACATCCGGTGGCCAGGATCTTGTGTACAAGCGGCTTCCAGCCTGCAGGGATCACTTCCACCGGAAGCGGGAATTTACCGAGCCTGGCTACATGTTTATCTTCCCCGATAATCACGATCATCTTTTCTGAAGCTGCTGCTACCATCTTTTCCTGCAACAGGGCGGCACCACCTCCCTTGATAAGGTCAAATTCAAAACTTGCTTCATCGGCACCGTCGATGGTCATTGCAATCGGACCCGCATCATTGAGGCTTACTACCCGGATACCTTCCTGTTCGGCCAGATCGCGGGTGGCCTGCGAGGTTGGCACCACCTGGCAGTTGAGTCCCTTCCGCACGCGGTTACCCAATTCTCTTATCAGCCAGTATACGGTGGTACCGGTTCCCAGTCCGATGGTTACACCAGCAGGGATTAGTGTTGCAGCGTATTCGCCAAGGCGTTGTTTGATTTCGTCTTTTGAAAGTACTCCATCCATGGTCATACAGTTTTTGTAAGTAACCGGCCGATGACCGGAAGATTAATAAATTCTTTTCGTTCCACATTCAGTATCAGCCAGCCGAAACCTCCCAACAACAGCGTGGCGAAGGCCCTGTTTACCCATACATTCAATCCGATGGATTCAAACGCGGCATGAACCAGGTATAACAAGGCAACGATCACCATGTAGGCCAACAGTTTTTTCCAGGCATAGGGTACATAGTAGGCTTTTTGTCCACGGGTGAAAGAAATGACCATCATGGTGCCATAACAGAAGAAGGTAGCCCAGGCACATGCCATAAAACCAAACGAAGGGATAAACGCCGCATTGATGGCAAGTGTGATGGCTGCACCGATAAAGGTAATCGAAGCCCCGACCTTTGTTTTGCCGGTGAGTTTATACCAGATACTCAGGTTATAATAAATTCCAAGGAACATATTGGCGAAAAGCAGGATGGGCACCACTTTGATTCCGGTCCAGTAAATGGGCCGGCGGATAAGCAGTTTCCAGGCATCGAGATACAGGGCCACCACCAGGAACATGAAACAAATGGTGATGACAAAAAACTTCATCACGCGGGCATAGGTGCGTGGTGCGTCTTCTCCCTGTGCCTGTTTAAAGAAAAAGGGTTCGGCGCCAAGCCGGAAAGCCTGGACGAATAAGGAAATAAGGATCGCCAGTTTGTAACAGCCTGAATAAATAGCGATCTCTGTTTTTGGTGTGGCGCTGGTCGACCACCAGCCCAGCATGATCCGGTCGAATGTTTCATTGATCATTCCCCCGAAACCCGCGATCAGTAAGGGCAATGAGTAGATCATAATCTGCTTCCACAATACCATATCAGGTTTCCAGCGAAACTGGAAAAATTCCCTGCTGAGCATCAGGAAGGTAAAGGCCGATTGCACCAGGTTGGCGATTAGGATATAACCCACGCCCATGCCGGGATTGTAAAAGGTTGCGAGAAAACTGTGGGGATCTTTTTTAACTATTGCCGGGCAGATGGACAGGAAAAAGATGGTCACACCAATATTGATAAGAATGCCGGAAACCCGCACCAGTGCATATTTCACCGGCCTGCCCTCCTGCCTGAGCCTTGCAAAGGAGATCGTGGTCAGCGCATCCAGTCCGATTATAAAGGCGCTGTAAGTTATATATTCCGGATGGTTGGAGATGGAGATAAGATCGGCAAAACTGTCGCGGAACAGGAGCATGATACTGGTGAAACTGATTGTGCTGATGATCAGCGAAACCGTAATTGTATCATACACTGCCTGCTCCCGGCCCTTTTGTTGTACAAACCGGAAATAGGCTGTCTCCAGTCCGTAGGTGAAAAGTATATTTAAAAAAGGGATCAGTGCATAAACGAGCGACATATCACCGTACGAATTCGGAGGCAGGATATCGGTGAGATAGGGAAAGAGCAGGTAATTGAGAAACCTGGCCGCAATGGAGCTCACTCCATACCAAAGGGTCTGACCGGATAGTTTCTTTAAGGTGCTCAAGTTATTTTTAGAGCAAATGTAAAGGCTTGACAAACAAAAAAACAATCTCAGTGCCGGGCTGACCCGGGGCAGCGGGTGGACTAGCCCTGAAGTGATTATATTTGTCCAAATTTGATCTTATGAGAGAGATTCTTCTGATGATTACACTTCTTGCCCTTGCGGGCATTAAAACCTTTGGACAGTCGTACGAAGGCACCATCGATTTCGACAAGAAAAAACAACGGGCATTTGTGATCGACTATGCTTATTCACCCGAAGCGGTGGAAAATGCCTTTGTGCAAAAGGTGGAAAAGCTGGGTTATTCAGCTAAAACAGAAAAAGGCCTGTTTAACAAGAACAAGGGTTTTATCGTTTTCCGGAACACTGTTATAAGTGAGATCGATCCGATCCAGCGCGATTATCTCATTAAAATTGAGAAGAAAAGCCGCAAGGATGATGATGAAACCACTTTATACATGGTGATCATGTCGGCCGACGAGAACCAGCTGCCCTCCATGAAGACCGATGAGGTTGCCAGGGCAAAACATTTTCTCAACACCCTGCATCCGGAAATTGAAGAGGCTAAACTGGAAATCGAGATCAGGGGAAATGAAGAAACCGTAGCCAAATCAGAAAAAAAATACAAGGAATTACAGGAAGAAAAGGCCGAGCTGGAAAAGAAATTGCAAAAAAATACGGAGGACCTGGAGAGACAGACAAAACAAATTGAAGTGCAGCGTCTTTCGCTTGATACATTAAAGGGGAAACGAAAATCCAACCAGCCGGTTGTTACTCCCGTTAATAAATAACCACAGGTTACCCAGCACCTTCCACATTAAAATATTCACCCACGGTAATAACCGTGGGTTTTTTTATGGTTTGGAAAAACGCGGATTGGTGAGAAAACCGGAGTCGGACAAAGTGCGCAAAAATAAAGTGATGTTCGTGGCCTGTGCATCGGTCATACTGATTCCGCCCGCAAGTGCGGGATCGGTATTGGGACCGGTCTGTACTCCCGACCGGTAATGATTGACGCATTGTAATAAAGTATTGAACCGGCCATCGTGCATATAATTGGAGGTGAGGTATACATTGCGAAGGCTTGGTACAATAAACCTTCCCTCATCGGCGGCGTCGCCGGTAATACGCACCCGTCCATGATCATCGAGGAAGGGATCCAGTGGAAGCCCGGTGTTGCGGAATGTATTATCGGTAAACAAAGGTTCGGGATGGCATCCGGTGCAATTTATTTTAAACAGCTCGTAGCCCTCGGTTTCCTGGGTATTCAGTGTGGCTTCCCCTTTTTTATACCGGTCGTACCTGGACTGATAGGATACCAGCGTGCCGGTAAACTGTGCCAGTGCCTTTAATAAATTATCGCTGCTGATGAATTCGGTATGGAATACCTGGCGGAACATCCGGCGGTACTCTGCATCGCGCTGCAGTTTATCAATTACGCCGTTGAATGATTCAGCCATTTCAATATGTCCGTTGATTGGCTGCGCGGCTTCTGCCAGGAAAGAATTGAATTCACCATCCCAATGAAATTTTTCTTTCCAGGCAAGGTTGAAGAGTGGTGGTGCATTTCTTATAGTATGGGAACCGTTGTAGCCATGGCTGCGGTCGTGTTCAAACGTACCGAATGCAGCAGTCTGCTGGTGACAGGATGCGCAGGGAAAGTTTCCATCAAGCGAAAGGCGGCCATCATAGAATAATTTCCGTCCCAGCGCGATCCCTTCTTCTGAAAGCGGATTATCGGTAAAGCGGTAAAGTGGTGGCGGAAGATTGGCGGGCTGTTCCTGTAATACAAAATGAAGATCGTTGGGGTTATCATCTTTTTTACAGGAATTCAATCCGTACGAAATTGCAACAGACAGGAGGGCAAGGAATGATATAAGGGTCAGGCTGGTTTTCAATTGCAGTTTTTTATGGTGGTCAGTGTTCTCCGGGTCTGTACTTTTTCCTCTCTGATTTTATATCGGACTTTCTTTTTTTGTGTTCGATCCGGGCCTGTTTGGCTGCAAAGCTGACCCGGGTGGCAATCCGGAGTTTCTTTTTTATTAACGCAGTATCTACGAGTTTATTGATGCGTTCGGTTGCTTCCTCCTTATTGGAAAGCTGGGTGCGGTGGGTCTGCGCACGGATTACCAGCATTCCTTCCTTATTCAGCCTGTTGGAAAGTTTCTCTTTCACCAGGTTTTTTTGCTCATCCGTGAGCAATGTTGAACCCTCCACATGGAGAGTGGCCACCACAGCGGTTTCCACCTTGTTTACATTTTGTCCTCCCTTACCACCGCTGCGGGTGGTGGTAAATTTTATTTCACCAGTGAAATCGATCATACGGGCCTTAATTTTACGCAGCCATAAAGATAAATTATGAGAGTCGTTATTCAACGGGTCAAACACGCCTCGGTTACGATTGATGGCCGGGTGTTTTCGTCGATCGGACCCGGATTATTGCTGTTCCTTGGTATTGAAGAAGCCGATGTAGAGGAAGACCTGGCCTGGCTTGCCGGGAAGATCGTCAACCTGCGGGTTTTTGATGACCCGTCCGGAGTGATGAACCTGCCGGTAAAAGAAATAAACGGGGAAATAATGCTGGTCAGCCAGTTTACGCTTCATGCATCAACAAAAAAAGGGAACCGTCCTTCGTATATCCGGGCAGCGCGGCCGGAAAATGCAGTGGTTATGTATGAAAAGATGATCGGAGTCCTGTCGGACACACTCGGCAAATCAATAGCAACGGGAAGTTTTGGAGCTGATATGAAAGTGGAGCTGGTTAATGATGGGCCGGTGACGATCTGGATTGATTCGAAAAACCGGGAATGATGGTGGGCAGGAAGGAACGGGACGAAGGACGAAAAAAGTATCGGGGTAAATTGCCTGGTAAAGTCTGGGTTATAAGGTCAGGAAATGTATTGGTGCAGATGAAGACAACTGCGTGATCAGTTAACCCCGATTTTTTCCGAATAGGTTTTGCCATCGGTCAGTTCAATCCGCAGGAAAATCAATTTGTGCTGGGTGGGTACGCGAAAGCTATAGAGTGGTGCCAGTACCGACTTTTCCAGTATGCGGCTTCCGCTGGTGGTCCATACCATAACGGTCTTGATATCCTTTGTGCTCCGGATACTGATCTGGTTGCCGGCGGTCAGGATCCGGTAGGGAGGTTTTGTTTCCTTGTCGGCATAAACAGACTGGGCACAGACCGGTGCCGACAACACAACCAGGCAGGAAGTGAGCAGGGCAAGGATCATACAGTAATGGATGATTGGTCGCATGGTTTGAATTAATGGGTTAGTCGCAATGATGTATCAGCAGGTAATATGTGGAAAAGATGTTGATAACGGTCATAATGGTGCTATATTGCAATGGCCATCAAAATGTTTTGTTATGAAGATTGAGGAGTTGCAACTGGAGGTTGACCAGTGGGTAAAAACGATCGGGGTTCGTTATTTCAGTGAGTTGACGAATATGGCCTTACTTACCGAAGAGGTGGGTGAGCTGGCGCGGATCATGGCCAGGAAGTATGGTGACCAGTCGTTCAAGGAATCGGAGTCGGGTGCCGACCTGGCCGATGAGATGGCCGATGTGTTATGGGTATTGGTTTGTATGGCCAACCAGACGGGCGTAAACCTGACGGAAGCCCTTCAGAAGAATTTTGAAAAGAAGCGGGTTCGGGATGCGGAACGCCATCTCAATAATCCGAAGCTGAGGGGCTGATGCAGACTGGCATTATATTTTAGACATAGTAATATGGCATTTAAATTAAAGAAGTCCTGGGTGATCCTGAAACAAACGTTTTCGGATTTCATGGACGACAAGGTCCTTAAACTGAGTGCAGCCCTTGCTTACTACACCATTTTCTCCCTCCCCGGCCTGATCATCATCATCATCTGGGTCAGTGATATTTTTTATGGACAGGAAGCAGTGGAAGGTTCTGTATACCGGCAGATAGAGGGTTTTGTAGGAAGGGATGCTGCGGTGCAGATCCAGGAAACGATAAAGAATGCTACCCTTTCATCGGATAGCGGGTTTGCCACTGTGGTGGGACTGATCACACTTATCATTGGTGCCACCAGTGTATTTGGTGAAGTGCAGGATTCAATCAACCAGATCTGGAAACTGAAGGCAAAACCTTTCAAGGGTAAGGGCTGGTTCAAACTCATCATAAACCGGTTATTATCTTTTTCGATCATTGTCACACTCGGCTTCCTGTTGCTGGTGTCGCTGATCATCAACGGGATCATGGAAGCCTTTATTGGCAAGCTTTCCAGCGTGTTTCCGCAAACTGAATTTATACTTGCCTACGGATTTAACCTGTTGCTTACCTTCGGGATCACGGCCTTCCTCTTCGGACTGATCTTCAAGGTGCTCCCCGACGCAAAGATCCAGTGGCGTCATGTACGGGCCGGTGCATTTACTACTGCATTATTATTTATGGGAGGAAAAATCCTGATCGGACTCTACCTGGGGCAAAGCCAGATGACCTCGGCCTATGGCGCAGCGGGTTCCGTTATCGTAATCCTGGTCTGGGTTTATTATTCTGCCATCATCCTGTATTTCGGTGCGGTATTTACGCGCGTTTACGCCATCCAGCATGGCGGGCATATTTACCCCAATCAGTATGCGGTGTGGATTGAACAGGTGGAAGTCACTTCACATAAGGACCTGCTTAAACAACCTGATGCCATTGCCAAGGCCGATGAAGTGCGGCAGGTAGAGGAGTTGTAAAATTCAGCCTCATCGTTTCACCTGTTCTGCTGATCGCTGTATCTTTGCCCCCTTATGGCAACTGATAATAACAAATTCCAGGCGATCATATCGCATTGTAAAGAGTACGGTTTTATTTTTCCCAGCAGTGAGATCTATGATGGATTACAGGCCGTATACGATTACGGCCAGATGGGTGCTGAACTGAAGAAGAATATCAAGGATTACTGGTGGAAGAGTATGACCCAGTTGCAGGAGAATAATATCGTAGGTATTGATGCGGCCATCTTCATGCATCCGACCACCTGGAAGGCTTCGGGTCATGTGGATAATTTCAACGACCCGATGATCGATAATAAAGACAGCAACAAACGTTACCGGGTAGACCATCTTATTGAAGGCCATGCAGAGATTATGGAAAAAGACGGCCGGCTGGATGAGGCACGGGCATTACTTACCGATATGGATGTGTTGCTGAGCCAGGATAATTTCGACGCACTGAAGGATCTTATTATCCGGTATAATATCAAATGTTCTGTCAGCGGCACGGCCAACTGGACTGATATCCGTCAGTTCAACCTGATGTTTGCCACCGAGTTTGGAAACCCATCCTCCGATGGTGAAACGGATAATAAAGTGTACCTGCGTCCTGAAACGGCACAGGGGATCTTTGTGAATTTCCTGAATGTGCAGAAGACCGGCCGGATGAAGATTCCCTTCGGGATCGCACAGATTGGAAAGGCGTTCAGGAATGAAATTGTGGCCCGTCAGTTTATTTTCCGCATGCGCGAATTTGAGCAGATGGAAATGCAGTTTTTTATCCGTCCCGGTACACAAAAAGAATGGTATGAATACTGGAAGGCCGAGCGCCTGAAATGGCATTTGAGTCTTGGTTTCCCTGCTGATAAATATAAGTTCCATGATCACGTTAAACTGGCATTCTATGCAGACGCGGCATGTGATATAGAATTTGAATTTCCTTTTGGATTTAAAGAAGTGGAAGGGATCCATAGCCGCACGGATTACGACCTGAAACAGCACCAGGAATTCAGCCGCAAGAAGCAGCAATATTTTGATACGGAAATCAACCAGAATTATATTCCGTATGTGCTGGAAACATCAATCGGCCTGGACCGGATGTTTTTACTGGTGATGAGTAATTCATATGAAGAACAGGATCTCAGCACACCGGAAAAACCCGACAGCCGCGTATTGCTGAAACTTCCGCCGAAACTTGCCCCGGTTAAACTGGCGGTTTTCCCGTTGACTAAAAAGGATGGCCTGCCCGAGATTGCCAAGGCGATTATGCAGGACTGCAAGACTGCCTTTAAATGCTTTTACGAAGAAAAGGATGCCATTGGTAAACGATATCGCCGGATGGATGCAATCGGAACGCCGTATTGCATTACGATTGATCACCAGACAAAGGAAGATAATATGGTAACCATCCGCCACCGCGATTCAATGGAACAGGAGCGGATCCCTATTGATAAAATAAAGGAGATTGTATTAAAGGGAATTGAATAGTTGTTCACCGGTAACATAATAACAGGCGGATCGGATCAGCGGTATTAAATGCTGGCCGGTCCTGCCGGTTAACCATAAAGTTCCAGGTGAATGGCTTTGCGATCATAACCCAGGGCTGCAATCCGCAACTTCGCCTCATCAATCATATTCTTCCAGCCACACAGGAAAAATGCTGCGTCAGGTTTGTCGCGGCAATACTCTTCATAAATGGAGTGCACATAACCGGTATGGCCATCCCATTGCTCCCTTGAAAGCGTAGGTATATAATGGAAATTATCAAGGGCAAGCTCATTCATTTCCTGGTAGTACAACAGGTCGCTTTTAGTCCTGCAGCCAAAGATTATATAGATCTGCTGGTGTGGAATTTTATTAAGCAGCAGATGATGAGCCATACTCCGGAACGGAGCGATACCAGTACCGGTGCAGATCATGAAGATATTTTTTTCGAGATGTTCAGCATCCAGCGTAAAATGTCCCAGTGGGCCGCGCAGTACCAGTTCACTTCCTACATTGATTTCGTTAAACAGGTAGGTTGATCCCAGTCCACCCTCCAGCAACACAATCAGCAGTTCAAATACATTGGTACCATCGGGCCAGCTGGCAATGGAATAACTCCGCCAGCGTTTGTTGGGCTTCTCGTGGATCGGCAGATCCAGGGTTACAAACTGGCCGGGAATAAATCCGAAATTTTCCTGCCCCTGTACTTCGATCCAGAATCGCCGGGTGTTATAAGTCTCGTTTTCGATGCGAATAACAGTTCCGGTTTGCCAGGGCAAGGTTGACATAAACGTCGATTTTTGGGAAGTTACTAAAAAAAAAGTGGCATAAACATTGGATTAATTGCTTTGCAGTCGATTATTCATCAAATTATATATTATGAAGAAAAAATTGGTATTCCTGGGACTGGCGCTCGTTGGACTTTGTACGGCTTATGCATTCAGGCCGATGCAGCCGGGTATCACCGGAAAGGTATCACCCGCTGA
Source organism: Chitinophagaceae bacterium (assembly GCA_040510375.1). Lineage (GTDB taxonomy): Bacteria > Bacteroidota > Bacteroidia > Chitinophagales > Chitinophagaceae > JBEVJC01. The sequence continues at coordinate 221,579 of JBEVJC010000022.1, read as the reverse complement.
TGCTGCAGAAATGGTGTGGGCCATCAGTTCTACTGATTCGGCCAAAGCAGGCGTAAGTGGCGGAAGTTTCTCCCTTTCGGTTAAACCCGGAACATATCGGGTGGTGGTTGACGCAAAAGAACCCCGCAAGGATGTGGTGCTGGACAATATCGAGGTCAAGGACCAGCCCGTGGATGTGGGGGAAATAGTAATTCAATAATTAAGACTATATAAACTGTTAAACCCCGGTATGGCCGGGGTTTTTGCATTCGGGGTATCAGTCTTCCTGTTTGCGGGCAATCCTGCCGCTTCCGATCCTTAAAGGGTATTCAGGTTGCCGCAAACGGGAAAAACCAGCCCGGTTTAATTATCGTATCTTTGATCCTTCTTTATGAGTTCCGAATTGTTGCAGCAGTACCAGAATACACCCCGCCTATTTCAATTGGCGGACAGGCTATCCTATTCCCAGCCCCAGAAAATTGTTCTCAAAAATCTCCAGGGAAGTTCTCGTGAATTTGTGACGGCTGCCAGTTTCCTTCATCCTTCCTGTGCGCAACTCAATCACCTGATTTTACTGAATGATGCTGAAGAGGCGGCCTACTTCCATAACACAATGGAGAACCTCACCGGCGCACTGGATATTTTTTATTTCCCCTCTTCTTTCAAGAACAGGAAAAATTACCGGTTGCTCCATTCATCACATGTGATGTTACGCACCGAAGCGCTTACCAAAATGGCAGCAGGTGGAAACAAAAAGGTGCTGGTCAGTTATCCGGAAGCACTTTTCGAAAAAGTAGTGGTGCCTTCGGCCCTCGCTTCCAATATCATCTCGATCAAGTCGGGCGATCCGATAAATGTTGAGGAACTATTGCTGAAATTATCGGACTATGGATTTGAACGGTCCGACTTTGTATACGAACCCGGACAATTCGCCATCCGAGGCGGTATCCTTGATATTTATTCCTTCGGTAATGAAAAACCTTACCGTCTGGAATTGTTTGGCAACGAAGTGGATTCTATCCGCATAGTAGATCCTGAAACCCAGCTGAGCGAACGAAAGCTGTTGCAGGTAAATATCATTCCCAACGTAGATACCCATTTCAGGGATGAGGAGAAAGTTTCATTACTGGAATACCTGCCGGAAAATACCGTGGTATGGATCGAAGATTATGAACTCTGCCGCGAACGGTTGAATGAAAACATGGACGACCTGCAATCATTCCTGAACCTGCAGGCAGAAGGTAAATCGGTCAGCACTAAAAAGGCATTACAGGAAGAAGAGGATAACAAAATGGTCCGGCTGGATGTGTCTGCCAAAGATTTCATTTCGGTGGAGGTCTTTGAACGTGATCTTTTTCTCCGACATGTGGTTGGCTTCGGACATAAGGATACATTGCCTGCCTTACCGGCGGCGCATGAGATAATGTTCCAGACCCGCCAGCAGCCTGCGTTTAACCGGCAATTCGACCTGCTGATCCGCGACCTGAAAAGCTGGGAGGCAAAAGGATTTGTATTGTATCTCTTTGCCGAAAATCCAAAACAGCTGGAGCGGCTGCAGACAATTTTCGACGACCTGAAAGCGGAGATTGTATTTAATCCCGTAGTGACATCGATCCATGAAGGGTTTATTGAAGAGGATCTTAAAATTGTTTGTTATACCGACCACCAGGTATTCCAGCGATATCATAAATATCATGTAAAGCAGGCCTATAATAAAAACAAGGCACTTACCCTCCGTACGCTGCGCGAGTTGCAGCCGGGCGATTATGTTACCCATATCGATCACGGCGTCGGGGTATACAGCGGATTGCAGAAACTGGAAGCGAACGGAAGGTTGCAGGAAGCAGTGCGGATTATTTATCGCGACAGCGATATATTATATGTCAATATCAACTCGCTTCACAAGATTGCCAAGTATACCGGTAAGGATGGAAGTGTGCCCAAGGTGAATAAACTTGGAAGTGATGTATGGAACAGGCTTAAGGAAAAAACAAAGGCGCGTGTTAAAGAGATCGCTTTTGACCTGATAAAACTGTATGCAAAACGGAAGGCGCAGGAAGGATTTGCGCATACACCGGACAATTATATGCAGACCGAGCTTGAAGCATCCTTTATTTATGAGGATACTCCCGACCAGAGCAAGGCTACTGCCGATGTAAAAAAGGATATGGAATCTGCCTCCCCGATGGACCGCCTTGTTTGCGGTGATGTTGGTTTTGGAAAGACAGAAGTGGCTATCCGTGCGGCTTTCAAGACATGTATTGATGGTAAACAGGCCGCAGTGCTGGTACCAACCACCATTCTTGCGTTCCAGCACTATAAAACATTCAGGGAACGGCTGAAGGATTTTCCGGTGACCGTTGATTATATCAACCGTTTCAAATCGGCAAAGGAACGGAAGGAAACATTCAAGCGCCTGGAAGAAGGAAAGATTGATATCCTCATCGGTACGCATAGTATACTGGGGAAGGAAGTTAAGTTTAAAGACCTTGGCTTGCTGGTAGTGGATGAGGAACAAAAATTTGGCGTGGCCCATAAGGAAAAAATAAAGGCACTGAGAACAACGGTTGATTGCCTGACCCTTACTGCCACCCCGATACCACGAACATTGCAGTTTTCCCTGATGGGTGCGCGTGATCTCAGTATTATGAACACGCCTCCACCAAACAGGCAGCCGATCCAGACCGAAGTGCAGGTATTTAATGAAGACTTTATCCGCGATGCTATTTATTATGAAACCGAACGGGGCGGACAGGTATTCTTTATTTATAACAGGATCAGCGGGCTTCCCGAGATTGCATCACTGATCCAGGGATTATGTCCCGACCTCAGCATCGGTTTTGCCCATGGACAAATGGAAGGTCATGAGCTCGAAGAAAAGATCATGGACTTTATCGATAAACGTTACGATGTACTTGTTTGTACCAATATTGTAGAGAGCGGGGTGGATATACCAAACGTGAATACCATTATTGTAAATAATGCACATCAGTTCGGATTAAGTGATCTTCACCAGTTGCGCGGAAGGGTTGGCCGGAGTAATAAAAAAGCTTTCTGTTACCTGTTGGCGCCACCAATGAGTACACTACCCTCTGATTCGCGTAAGCGCCTGCAAACCCTGGAGCAACACAGCGATCTTGGAAGCGGCTTCCAGATTGCGATGCGTGATCTTGATATCCGGGGTGCGGGTAACCTTCTTGGAGGTGAACAAAGTGGTTTTATGGCCGAGATAGGATTTGAAATGTATCAGAAAATCCTTGATGAATCAATCAGGGAATTAAAACGGACTGATTTTAAAGACCTGTTCAAGGAGGAGATCACGCGGCAGGATGATTTTGTGCAGGATTGTACCATTGATACCGACCTGGAAATCCTGATTCCGGATGATTATGTGGAGAGTATTACTGAACGCCTTTCATTATATCAGCGGCTGGATAACTCCGATTCGGAGGAAGAGCTGTTATCCATGCGCGATGAATTAAGTGACCGGTTTGGTCCGATCCCCGAACAGGTGGACGAACTGTTTATTACCGTTCGTTGCCGTAAACTGGCAGTGGATCTTGGCTTTGAAAAAATGTCGCTTAAGTCAGACGTATTAAGATGTTATTTTATAAACCGTCCTGATTCCCCCTATTTTGAAAGTCCTCTCTTTAAAAATGTGCTGGATTACCTGCAAACCGGCACCAACAAGGCCAGGCTGAAGCAGGTCGGCAAAATGTTCATGCTGGTAGTTGATCCGGTTCGTAAGATGGAAGACATGCACCGGTTCCTTGCCGGGATGCATAAATACTGTTTTCCCAGGCTTCAGCAAGTGGCGTGACCATGGTATTTTTCCTGAACAAAACTGGGCATTGTTCCGTGTTGTAAGAATCGGGAAATTTATCTAATTTGTTGGATCAAGCCTACTTATGAAATCTGGTCCAGTCCCGTTGATTGTGTTATTATTATTCGCTACTGTATGTTTTGCACAACAGGAAACGGATTACCGGATTTATTTAAGTAATGGCACCATCAGTCCCGCTGCGAAATTAGATGAACAGGAGCTGGTCCGTTTCAATACGCGTCGTTCAACTGAACCGGTTATGCGTGTTATGCAGTTCGAAGTTATTCCAACAGAAAAGGATCGCAGCATCCTGTTACAGGCCGGAATTGAATTGCTGGAATATCTTCCCAACAAAGCTTATACAGTGATGATCCGCGGAGGCCTCAGTGCAAATACACTCAGGCAGGCGCATGTACGGGCAATGATCCAGTTGCAGCCTGAACAGAAGATGCAGCCACAACTTGTAAACGGGCAATACCCGCCCTGGTCTGTGGTAGTACCGGGTTCGGTTGACTGCTGGATCAGTTTCCCAAAATCTTTTAATGCAACACAGGTACGATCAGTACTGGCGGGAATGAATATTACTGTACTGGATGACAGGTATAAGTCGTACCGGATCCTTGCCGTGCGGGTACCTTCCGGCCGGTTAAAGGAGCTGGCATCGAGCGATTACATCGAATATGTACAGGCAATTCCGCGACAGGATGAACCGGTGAATGATAACAGCCGTGGGAATTCAAGGGCGAATGTATTACAGGATCCTTCAGGCAGGAACCTGGATGGTGCGGGTGTGGTGATCGGGGTGGGTGATAATGCTGATCCATTGCAGCATATTGATCTTGCAGAACGCGTTATAAACAGGTCACCACAGGTAGGTGGTGCGCATGGTATGCACGTGATGGGTACAACAGCCGGTGCAGGTATCATTATGGAACAACAGCGCGGAATTGCACCCGCAGCAACAATTATTGCGCAGGCCTTCTCCAATATTATTGCATTGGCGCCGGTGTATGTTGCGGACAATAATATGGTGATCACCAATAATTCTTACGGTAATGTGGTAAATGACTGTGCCAGTTTCGGGATCTATGATCTTTATTCCAGGATCACCGACCAGCAGGCTTTTGAGATGCCACATCTTCAGCATGTTTTTGCGGCGGGAAATAGCGGGAATTATAACTGCGCCGGGTATCCCGCAGGATTCAGTAATGTACTGGGGGCTTACCAGACTGCGAAAAATGTAATCTGTGTAGGCAACGGAGGTACAACCTATGCACTCAATACAAACTCAAGCAGGGGGCCGGTCCGTGATGGTCGTATAAAACCGGAGATCGTTGCCCAGGGAACGAGTGTACTCTCAACCGGACCGGGTAACAGTTATATCTATCAGACCGGTACCAGTATGTCGGCGCCTGCAGTATCGGGTGGACTGGCTTTATTATACCAACGTTACAGGCAGTTGCATGCAGGTGCAGATCCGCTGAATGGATTAATGAAGGCGATCCTGCTGAACGGGGCAGATGACAAGGGTAATCCCGGTCCTGATTACCGTTTCGGTTTCGGATGGATGAATCTTTTGCGTTCAGTGGGAATACTTGAACGGCAGAACTACTTTACCTCATCTGTCACAAACGGAAGTACCCAGACACATACGCTTAATATACCGTCGGGAACAAGTCCCGCGGTGCTGAAAGTAATGTTATACTGGAATGATTCCGCCGCTGCAGTGTTTGCAGCACATGCACTGGTCAATGATCTTGACCTTGAGGTAAGCGATCCGGCATCAGCGGTTATCCTTCCGCAGTTGCTGGATACAACAAAGGCAAACGTCAATAACAATGCAACAACAGGAGCAGATCACATCAACAATATTGAACAGGTAGTAATCACTAATCCGCAGCCCGGTAATTATACATTCACAGTGAAGGGTACCAATATCCCGGCTGGTGGATCACACAGTTATTTTCTTGTATTTGATACGGTTTCAGTTTCGGCCAGGCTCACATATCCTTCCGGGGGTGAACGCCTGGTTCCATCAGAGGGTATTTACATTGTATGGGATGCTGATGGAAATCCTTCCCAGACTTTTGCGCTTGAATTTTCATCAGATAATGGTGTAAGCTGGACGCCAATACAGTCGGGCATTCCAGCCGGTTCCAGGATCCTGGCCTGGACCATTCCATCTGTCACCACAGACCAGGCACGTATAAAACTTATCCATACCGGTACCGGAATTGAAAGTTTGAGTGAACCATTCACCATTCTCGGATCGCCGGTTTTGAGTCTCTCTGCTACGCAATGTGCGGGTTATGCGGATCTCAGCTGGACTGCAGTCGCTGGTGCAACCGACTATGAAGTGATGATGCTGAAGGGGAGTAGTATGAAACCGGTTACAATTGTAAATGCAACCAACTATGTAGTCAGCGGACTCAATCCGGATACAACCTATTATTTCAGTGTGAGGGCCCGGATTAATGGCAAGATTGGCCGCCGCGCCACAGCAATCTCCCGGAAACCCGATTCAGGTACCTGCGTTGGTACAATTTCGGATAACGACCTGCGGATGGAGGCGATTGTTTTACCCGCCGGTACGGGCCGGCTATATACTTCCACTGCTTTGCCGGCATCTGCTGTTATCCGGGTAAGGATAAAAAACCTGGATGATGTGGCTACCGCAGGTAATGCGGTGATCAGTTACCGGATAAATGGTGGAAGCTGGATTACAGAGAACCTCGTGAACCCGGCAATTGGTGCCGGCGCTGTTAAACTATTTTCATTCACCACAACAGCAAACCTTGCTCTTGTGGGGTTGTATGATATAGAAGTGGCGGTTAGTCAACCCGGCGATCCTGTTTTGTCAAACGACACACTGAAGACCCGTTACCGCCAGCTGGATAATGCACCAATCGATCTGACTACCGATTATCTTGAGGGTTTTGAAGCGATGCCCGCGGTTGAATATATTGGTGCAAAGACAGGACTGGAGGGAGCAGACCGGTACGATTTCCGGACAAATACAGAGTATGGTCGTCTCCGTTCTTACGTCAATACGGGTATCGCGATTGGCAACCGTGCACTGACGATTGACTCAAGGACATATAATGGCCTGGGTAGTTCAGACAGTATCATCGGTACTTATAATCTTTCCGGTTATGATGCAACAACAGATGATATCCGGCTTGATTTCCTGTTCAAACATCACGGGCAATTTGATTATCCCAGCAACAGGTGTTGGGTACGGGGATCGGATATTGATAACTGGATAGAGATATACGACCTGGCTGCCAACCAGGCCGATGTGGGCGTCTTTAAACGATCGGCCAGTCTTGAATTGAGCAGGGCTCTTAATAACGCAGGCCAGCAGTTCAGCAGCAGCACCCAGATCCGCTGGGGTCAGTTCGGGCAATACATTACAGCAGATCAGGTGGAGGCTTCCGGTTATACATTCGACCAGGTACATTTATATGTGGCGAACAATGACCTGCAGATGCTGATGATCAATTCGCCCGTGTTGTCCAGCTGTGGACTCGGTAACACAGAAACGGTGCAGGTGATAGTCCGTAACAGTTCCACATCGGTTATAAATTCAATCCCGGTATATTACCAGATAGACGGGGGAATTGTGGTCAGTGATGTCATTCCCTCAATAGCACCGAACCAATCACTTGTATATTCTTTTGCTGTAACTACCGACCTGTCGGTTCCGGGGTTACACGATATAACAGTATGGACCGGTCTGGGCAGTGACAGTTATAATTTAAATGATACACTCAGGATGTCGTTCCATAATTCGCCGGTGATTTCGGTGTTCCCTTACCTGCAGGATTTTGAAGTCAACGATGGCGACTGGTATCCTGCCGGGAACAAAAGCTCATGGGAGTACGGTACACCTTCGTCGCCGAATCTTTCGCGGGCCGCCAGTGGTGTGAAGGCATGGAAGACAGGGCTGACCGGACATTATAACGATGGCGAATTCTCCTATCTGTACTCACCATGTTTTGATCTGGGGGCAATGAGCAATCCTACACTGAGTTTCAGTGTGGCATTGGATATTGAAGACTGTGGTGCGGGCCTTTGTGATGCGGCGTATGTTGAATATTCTTATGACGGGATCATCTGGGAGCGTTTGGGCAGTGCGGGAACGGGAACCAATTTTTATAATCGCGTGTACGATGGAGAAGGTGTATGGAGTGTAGAGAATTACACGCGCTGGCATGTGGCTACCTCGGCAATCCCGACTACCGGCGATATGAGCAGGGTGCGTCTGCGCTTCGTAATGTTGTCCGATCCATTTGTAGCGCGTGATGGTATTGCCATTGATGATATCCATATCTATGATGGTGTTTTTGGAATTTATTCTGCGGCGGGTGCGGAGAGTCCGGATATAACTGTTGGTTCCGTCAATGGTTCGGGCTGGATCAATTTTGTTACAGGAGGCCAGCTTGTCGCTTCTGTAAATCCGCAAGGCCAGGATCTCGGAAGTACGGTTGCCAAAGCGTATATCAACGCGGGAGCTGTAAGATGGAATGGTCTGCAATATTATCACGACAGGGATATCACCATTAAACCTTCCAATATCAGTTTGGCGGGTCCGGCCAAAGTACGTTTCTATTTCACCGATACGGAGACCGAAGCGCTGATCAATGCAGTTGGTTGTGCCGGCTGCAGTAAACCTGCAATGGCCTATGAGCTGGGCGTGTCATGGTTTTCGGCTGCGGATGATAATATTGAAAACGGCACACTGGCAGATAATACCGGTGGACTCTGGACTTATTTTACTCCGTCGGAGGTGAAGATTGTGCCATTCGATATTGGATATTATGCTGAGTTTGACGTGGCTGGTTTTTCGGAGTTCTGGCTGAATAACGGCGGAACCAACCAGAACCAGGTGCTGCCGGTGCGGCTGGTATCGTTTACTGCAATGAAAATAAATAACGGACTCGATGTGCAGCTTGACTGGGTCAGTGCTTCCGAGGAGAATGTTTTAAAATATGTGATAGAAACAGCACGGAGTAATGAAGGGTTTGACCGTAACGATTATAGTGTGATTGGTGAGGTAACAGCGATTGGCACTACGGCCACTGAATTGAAATATACTTTCACTGACAGGGAGCTGAATAAATCGGGTGTAAGGTATTACCGGCTCAGGATCGTTGACCGGGATGGACGTGTACGTTATTCTTCAGTGCGTCCGGTTTTATTCCGCAATGAGATCAGCTGGAACGTGTATCCAAATCCATCCGGGGGATTGTTCAACCTGGTTTACCAGGCCAATGATAATGATGGTGTATCAGTTCGGGTGCATGACCTGCAAGGCAAACTCGTATATGATGTACGCAGCAGGGCCACGGGCTTCGTACAAAAATATGAGTTGGATCTTACTACAGGAAGGTTTGCTCCGGGCATCTATCTCTGCGAGATAACTGCCGGTGATGTGAAAAAATCTTTCCGGATATACAAACGATAATTAATAACGCCGGATGATTTAATGGAGTTAAATCTTGCCCGCCCATTCATTACGTTCTGCTTGTTGGGCAAGTTCCTTCGCGCGAAGCCTGGAGGGAATCCGGTCGACATAAAGTACAACTACCACGGTAGCGGTATAGATAAAATGAAGGATAACCAATACTGAAAACAGCGGTCCCCTTAATGCCATTGTGCCAGTCAGCAGGTTCATTACTGCGCAGATCAGCAGCCAGATTGGTGCGTACCATTTTTGGAGGGCCAGCATACCGAAGCTGAAAATATTATCGAGGAAAATGAAGAGCATGAACATGGTAAGGGCGTAATCAAAAACATTATACAGCATAAGATGCTGGATGGTGCATGCGGCGCTAATCAAACATCCGAAAACTCCGGTATAAGTGCAGAGGTCCTGGTCTTTCTGTGAAAGGATTTTCATAAAAAATATTTCAGGCGTGAAAGTAATTAACGCTGTTGAAAGTTGCAACTATGGGCTGGAAGGGCTGTCTGGTTTAAACCCTTCGTAAAACCCCGTTATGGGGAAAGATATCCGCTCTTTTTTTCTTTTGGTAAGATTATTGTTGGGGTGTCGGTCGTTATAAGAGCAGAAAAACCATCCCCGACGTAATGAAACAATCCATAATCCTGTTACTTCTGGCACTTACCTTTCGTGTTGGATCATTTGCGCAATGTTCGGTTCCGGCAGATCTTTTTTCCCAGGATACCATCATGGTTTGCCAGGGTTCTTCCTTTACACTTTCAGCACCCGTTGTTCCCGCGGCAAATTATTCGTGGTCCATCGCGGGCGAGGGTGGCACTTCAGTAAACCTGAATGCCAGCCGCAAAATATGGGTTACAATTGATGATGGCAACTGTGCCGTTTCCGATACCGTCACAGTTTTATTCAACTCGTTTTTACTTTCCCCTGAAATTTATAATGCAAAGCTTTGTAAGGGACAACCTGTGCTCACGTTACCGGTGAATGGTGAAAACCTTCAATGGTACGACATTGCAATTGGTGGAGTACCTGGTACAGGAATGCCTCCGGTATCCACTGCCGACACAGGCCGGGTTACCTACTGGTTTTCGCAAACCATCAAAGGTTGTGAGAGTCCGCGGTTACCGATGCTGGTGAAGGTGATCGATAAACCGGATTTTAATCTGGGCGACGCATTTATCATTCCCTGTGGTACTGCGGGAGTAACGATTCAGGTAGTGGATGATAAAGAATCAGATTACCTCTGGAGTACAGGCGCTACGGGCGTTTCAATAGTTGCACCAACACGCGGTACTTATTCATTGTATGCTTCAAATATGTGCGGGTCGCACAGCGATACAACTATTGCGGTGGAATGCGAAGACTACTGCGTCCAGTTTCCCACGGCATTTTCTCCCAACAGCGACGGGAACAATGATAAATACAAGGCTGCGTGTTTTTGTCCGGTTACTTCATTCCGCCTGGTCATTTATAACAGGAACGGTGAAGTTGTATTCCGGACAACGGATCCCTCTGCCGGTTGGGATGGCTCCTTCAATGGTAAACAACAGCCCAACGGGGTCTATGTTTTTAATGCGGAGTTCTACGATTTCGTGTTGAAGAACATGTTCACCAAAAAGGGCACGATGGTGCTGGTCAGGTAAAAAAAAGACCAGCTCCATGTATGGAGCCGGCCCGATGTCTGATAAATTATTTTGGTCTTACCAACCTTGTTTGGCGATGCCGGCTTTAATGGCAGCCAACGCTTTTTCCTCACCCAGTAAGGTTGTAAGTTTATTGCCTTTGCCATCGTTACCCTGGGCCATGTATGCGCCCTTGGCTGTTTTGGTGATGACCGCATCATGCATCGGTACACCTTTTTCTTTCGTTTTTACATTGTACGCGGTAAGAGTTACTTCAGCCATGGTTTTTATTTTTTGCGTTAGTAATATCTGAAATTAAGCAATTTGAGACCTTATTTCGGGTTAAAAGAACAAATTAAGGACCATAATGCCCTTCTTCAAAAATAAACTGGTGAAACTTAGCTCTTTATGGATTACAGGTAGTTTTCCACCAGTGTTCGTTAAGCCCTGTCAGATATCAAGTTTCGCATATTTGGCGTGAGTTTCAATGAATTCGCGCCTTGGGGCTACCTCATCTCCCATCAACATACTGAACACGATATCTGCTTCTGCTGCGCTTTCAATAGTCACCCTTTTGAGGGTCCGGGTGCCTGGATTCATGGTGGTATCCCAAAGCTGGTCAGCATTCATTTCCCCAAGACCTTTATATCGCTGGATATTCACTGAATCTTCCTTACCTGCACCGATCTTTTCGATCAGGGCCTTGCGTTGAACCTCGTTATAGGCATATGCCTGTTCCTTACCCCGTTTAACGAGATACAATGGAGGTTGTGCGATATACACATATCCCTGTTCCACCAGTTCGGTCATATACCGGTAAATGAAGGTCAGGATCAGGGTAGCGATATGTGATCCATCCACATCGGCATCCGTCATGATGATCAGTTTATGGTAACGCAGTTTTGCCAGGTTCAGCGCTTTCGGATCTTCCGCTGTACCAACGGTCACACCAAGGGCCGTGTACATATTGCGGATTTCCTCGTTCTCATAAATCTTGTGCTCCATTGCCTTTTCTACGTTCAGGATTTTACCCCTGAGCGGAAGGATCGCCTGGAAGCTGCGGTCGCGGCCCTGTTTGGCTGTACCACCCGCCGAGTCTCCCTCAACCAGGAACAACTCACATCTTTCCGGATCACGGTCTGAACAATCCGCCAGTTTACCCGGCAGTCCGCCACCCGTAAGTACAGATTTGCGTTGAACCAGTTCCCTTGCCTTCCTGGCTGCGGCCCTTGCCTGCGCTGCCAGGATTACTTTATTTATAATACTTTTGGCTTCTTTTGGATTTTCTTCCAGGTATTTGTCGATCATCCGGGAAACAGTGGAATCAACCACACCGCTGACCTCATTGTTACCCAGTTTGGTCTTGGTTTGTCCTTCAAACTGTGGTTCGGGTACTTTCACGGAAATGATGGCACTCAGCCCTTCACGGAAGTCGTCCCCCTCAATCTCTACCTTGGCCCGTTCAAACAGACCGTTTTTGTCGCCGTAACTTTTGAAAACCCTTGTAAGTGCACGACGGAAGCCGGCCACATGGGTACCGCCTTCAATGGTATTGATATTATTTACGTAAGAATAAATATGTTCGGTATAGGAATCGTTATAGGTCAGCGCCACATCCACGGCCACATTGGTATTGGCATCATGTCCTTCCACGAACAGAACGTTCGGGATAAGTGAACTGCGGCCGGCCGTCTTATCCAGCATTTCCACAAACTCAACAATCCCGCCTTCGCTGTAATATTCCTTGGTGAATGCTTTACCGCTTTCGTCTTTTTCACGAAGATCAGTCAGCGTAATTCGGATTTTTTTATTGAGGTAAGAAAGCTCACGCAGGCGGCCTTCCAGGATATCACGATTGTATTCGGTAGTGATAAAAATGCTGCCATCGGGCCAGAAGTGAACCCTGGTACCCGTTTTATCTGATACGCCAATTTCGCGGACCGGATATTCGGGAACACCGATATGGTATTCCTGCTCGTAGACCTTGCCATCACGTTTTACGGTTACATGCAACGTGGTGCTTAATGCATTCACACAACTAACACCCACACCATGCAAACCACCTGAAACCTTGTAGGAACCTTTATCGAATTTACCTCCTGCATGAAGAACCGTCATCACCACTTCCAGTGCAGAACGTTTTTCCTTTGTGTGCATGGCAGTGGGGATCCCACGACCATCATCCTCTACGGAAATGGAGTTGTCTTCATGGATCGTTACCGAGATATTTTTTGCATAACCGCCCAGGGCTTCATCGATCGAGTTGTCGACAACCTCATAAACCAGGTGATGGAGTCCTTTGACACCCACATCCCCGATATACATGGCTGGTCGTTTCCGAACTGCTTCCAACCCTTCTAAAACCTGAATGCTGTCGGCACCATATGAACCGGGTGCCACCGGTAATTGTTCTGTTATTTCTGTGCTCATAAGAAGCTCCGGATCCTGTCGTTAATAAAGTAAAATGGTAGACTGGCAAATTTACGGAAATACAGGCTGATAAAGGCTGTTCGGGCATTGTTTTTTACACATTTTAACCCCGTTTTTAACCTTTTCCAGGCGTGGAAAACACGTTTGCCGGATAGCTGTCCGTAAATAAAATAATACCCTTACTGGCGTTTTACTATTTGTGCTACCAGGTCGGCTTCCGTGGTCACTTTTCCTCCTACATACACGGTTCCTTTCATTTCGCAGATACCCCTGCGGATGGGAGCTACGAGTTCCATTTTCAGGAGCATGGTATCTCCGGGGCGGACCATTTGTTTGAATTTGCAGTTATCTATTTTCAGGAAGTAAGTGTCATAATTTCCTTCACCGCTCAGGTTGATTGCCAGGATGCCTCCGCATTGTGCCAGCGCTTCGATCTGTAAAACGCCCGGCATTACCGGGTTTCCCGGGAAATGGCCCTGGAAGAACCATTCATTGTAGGTCACATTTTTTACACCCACGATCTTTGCATCGTCCAGTTCAATCACTTTATCGACCAGCAGGAAGGGGAAGCGGTGGGGTAGTTTTTTTTCGATATAGGAAAGGTCATATACCGGCGGCTGCGTTGGATCATACACCGGAACGTCCTTGGTATGCCTGTTCTTCTTGATATGCTGTTTGATCTTTTTGGCAAATTCCACATTGGTACTGTGACCAGGCCGGTTGGCGATGATACGTCCCTTGATTGGATATCCGATCAGTGCCAGGTCGCCAACAATATCAAGCAGTTTATGACGTGCGGGTTCGTTGGGAAAACGGAGTTCCAGGTTATTGAGATAACCCTCGCTCTTCACTTCTATATTTTCTTTTTTGAAGATCTTTTTCAGGCGTTCCATTTCCGGTCCGGTGACGGCCTTGTCCACTACCACGATCGCGTTGTTTACATCACCGCCCTTGATCAGGTTATGTTCGTGCAGCATTTCCAGTTCGTGCAGGAAAACAAAGGTGCGGCTCATGGCAATTTCTTCTTTGAAATCGCTCATTTTTTTAAGCTGCGCATGTTGTGTGCCCAGTACCGGTGAATTGAAATCGATCAGCGTAGTGATCTGGTATTCGATCGATGGCATCACTACCATTTCCACGCGTTTCTGTTCATCGTAATGATAGATATTTTCGTCGATGCTGTACCAGATCTTGGCAGCGTCCTGTTCAACGATACCGGCTTCCTCGATCAGTTCAACAAAGGGTTGTGCACTGCCATCGAGGATGGGCATTTCGGGGCCATTGATTCCGATCAGGCAATTATCGATACGCATCCCTACAAGTGCAGCCAGTACATGTTCTACGGTAGACACCCTGGCGCCGTTGGCTTCAAGTGTGGTGCCACGGCTGGTATCAGTAACCAGGTCGCAGTCGGCCTTGATAATCGGCTGGTTGGGCAGGTCGATCCGCTGGAATTGAAAGCCGAAACCCGGACTTGCCGGTTTGAGTGTGAGGTCCGCCATAATACCGGTGTGCAGGCCTGTTCCGGAGATACTTACCGCTTCCTTGAGTGTATGTTGCTTGTCAGGATTAAAATTCATTATTCCGAAGTTTTTTATAGATGGGCAAAGATAATGGATAGGATGCTGGTGGAATTGACCGGAATGGTATAAATTTCAACTCATATGAAAAGCTCCCTTCAGTACCGCACCGACCGGATTGTTTCGGTTGATATACTTCGTGGAATCGTAATGATCATTATGGCGCTTGACCATGTGCGCGACTTCACCCATATAACCGCGATCACCGGCAGCCCCACCGATCTGGCCACTACTACAGTACCATTATTTTTTACCCGCTGGATCACCCATTTCTGTGCACCGGTTTTTGTATTCCTTTCCGGTCTGTCGGCGTATCTCCACGGACAGGGGAAAACCACAAAGGAACTCAGCTCTTTCCTTATCAAACGTGGTATCTGGCTGATCTTTGCCGAGATCGTAATTATGAGCCTGATACTGACTTTCAATCCGCTGTATGAAGTGATCCTGCTGGGTGTTATCTGGGTTATTGGCTGGGCCATGATCTTCCTTGGAATACTGATCCGCGGAGGTTATAAACTGGTAGCGGTTATTGGCATCGTGCTGGTATTCGGGCACGACCTGGTTAATTATCTTGTACTGCCGCAACCCGGTACAGTCACCCGCACCCTGCTGGATATTTTTCTGACAACCAGTGGCAGTGTTGTTCCGTATGCAGAGGGACGTCTCGTGATTATTGCCTATGCCATACTACCCTGGACCGGCGTTATCTGCCTTGGTTATGCGTTCGGAAAATTTTTCGGGAAACAAACAAGCGTTGAAAAACGCAGGAAGACCTTATTGGTAGCGGGTTTGCTGATCACCGCACTTTTTATCCTTCTCCGCCTGGTGAACCAATATGGTGAACCGCAACCATGGACGGTTCAACCGAATTCCATTTATACTTTTCTTTCCTTCCTGAACCTGAGCAAGTACCCGCCTTCTTTACAGTTTTTATGTATGACGATCGGACCCGCGCTGCTTGTACTTTATCTCACCGATCAATGGCGGGGAAAGATTCCCGCGGTGCTGAGTGTGTATGGAAGAGTGCCCTTCTTTTATTTTGTCCTGCATTTTTTCCTGATCCACCTGATAACCGTAGTCCTGTTTTTTGCAACAGGACATGGTGTGGGGGAGATCGTTGACGCCAGCTCCCCATTTCTGTTCAGGCCGGCGAATTATGGCTTCTCCCTGGGCGTGGTATACCTGGTATGGATCCTGGTTGTGTTCCTGATGTACTTCCCCTGTAAATGGTATATGCGTTATAAAGCCACGCATGATAAATGGTGGCTTAGTTATGTGTGATGCCCGTACCGCCAGATGGATAACGGCAAAACTATGGTTATGTTTTTTTCGGGATAATACCTGTTAAGGTAATTATCAGGAATTTTCTTTCTCGGCCGATAACTGCCTTACAAGACTTTCCAGTTCCTTGAGTTTCTTTTCCAGTTCAGGCAGGCGGCGACTTACAGCCTGGCTACGGAGTGATGATGTGTAATCAAAAGCAGGTGAGCCGGTAACAGCTTTGCCATCTTCAAGTGATTTGGTAACACCACTCTGGGCGTTGATTTTTACTCCATCCCCGATCTGCAGGTGACCAACAATACCTACCTGTCCGCCGATCATTACATGACGGCCGATCTTGGTGCTGCCGCTGATACCTGCCTGCGCAGCGATAACACTGTTACTTCCGATTTCTACATTATGTGCAATCTGGATCAGGTTATCCAGTTTGGCTCCGGTCCTGACAATGGTAGAACCAATGGTAGCGCGGTCAATGGTACTGTTGCTGCCAATCTCGACATGGTCTTCCACCACCACATTGCCGATCTGCGGTACTTTTTTAAATGAGCCATCCGGTTGTGGTGCAAATCCAAAACCATCACTTCCGATTACAGTTCCCGCATGAACGGTTACATAGTTACCGAGTTCGCAGTCGTGATAGATTTTCACTCCCGGATTGATAACGGTATGGTCGCCGATATTTACATTATCGCCGATATAGGTATGCGGGAAAATTTTACTGTTGTTACCGATCTTCACATTTTCCCCGATATAGGCAAATGCACCGATATAAACATTTTCACCGTAAGTGGCGGTGGGCGCAATATAACTTGGCTGCTGGATTCCACGAAGTTGCTGCTGCTGGATCTCCTGGTATTTGGCCAGCAGGGTGGCAAATGCAGTATAGGCATCTTTTACTCGGATAAGGGTGGCATCCAGTTCCTGTTTTGGCTGGAAATCCTCCTGGATAATAATAATGGATGCGCGGGTAGTGTAAAGGAAATCTTCATATTTGAGATTGGCCAGGAAGGTGAGTTGTCCGGCCCTGGCTTCTTCGATCTTGCCAAAAGAACCCACCGCAGCGGAAGGGTCGCCTTCGAGTTTACCGTTTATAATCAAAGCAATCTGTGAAGCTGAAAAGGTCATCATTTTTGGGTTTAGGAATTAGAACGGAGGCGGCCCAGGACTACCGGCCGGAATAACTTGTTATCTCCAATAACAAATGTAATGTTTTTTGACTGTGCTGTTGAGGTTGTGCTGGATGAGCGCGTGATCAACTTCTGAAATATCTTTTACGGTTCCATCCTTGAAAAGAATATTAATGCGTTCGTCACGCGGATCGTACGTAGTATTACTGGCGATTCCCGTAAAGACAAAATAACTGGTGTCTGCCAGACTGATCCCAAGCTGCGCGGCAATGGTTAATTTTTTTTCCTCCACTGTTTTTTCGTCAAATGGTTCGGCCTGCAGAGTTGTTTTATATAACTGGCGGTCGGTCATTGCCCGGCAAAGCAGGCGGAGAACTAAATCCGGATGCCAGCACCAGTTTTTGATGGTCGACATAATATCATGATCATCGAGCCGGCAGAATACAACAAGGTTGTTCCGGATATTCTCATAATCTCCCGGTTTCTTCAGCATATTATCCAGAACCTGCGAGGCCGCGTCCAGTGGCTGTCCCGCGGCGATCATCTCCTTTGCACGGCGGATGATTTTCACCAGCATCATTTCAGCGCCGATAACGGTTTTATGAAGATATACCTGCCAGTACATCAGTCTCCGGGAAACCAGGAATTTTTCGATGGAATAAATTCCCTTCTCTTCTACCATCAGTTCGCCATCTTTCACTGTAAGCATTTTAATGATGCGGTCGTACCCGATCACTCCTTCTGCCACTCCGGTAAAAAAACTGTCACGGTTCAGGTAGTCCATCCGGTCCACGTCCAGTTGCCCGGATACAAGCTGGTGCAAAAAATGTTTGGGATAATTGTTTTTGAAAATCCGGATGGCTGTCTCCAGTTTTCCATTAAATTCTTCATTGAGCGATTCCATAATCATGACCGAGATGGATTCATGGCTGATACCCGGAACGAGTTCGTGTTCCAGTGCATGTGAGAAGGGACCGTGGCCAATATCATGCAACAGGATCGCGATTTTTGCCCCGAGTTCTTCTTCGGCTGTAATCTCAAAGCCCTTGTTTTTCAGTTCTGTCAGGGCGGTACACATCAGGTGATATGCGCCCAGTGAATGATGCAGTCTCGAATGCATGGCGCCCGGATAAACAAGGTGTGCAAATGCCATCTGGTGAATATTCCGCAAACGCTGGTAAAATGGATGGGAAATAATCTGGAGGATAAGAGGATGATCGATCGTAATGAATCCGTAAACGGGATCATTGATGATCTTGCGGACAGCCTTCATTGTTGTGTTTTTGTTAAAGCATGGATCCCTTTGCGGAAGCCGATGCCGCACTGGTTGCAAAAGTACTGATGATGGACTGAAAAAGCTATTTTTGATAGTTCCGGGTTACGATACCCGGCTCGTCCGGAGCTGCTGACCGCGGTTCCGGGGAATCCGTAAAATGTATGTTCAAATACTAAACTAATGGCAATACCAAAGATCATTTGGGTAGACGATGAAATAGAAAGTCTGCAGTCGCAGAAAATGTTCCTGGAGAATAAAGGCTATGAAGTGACAACATTCACCAACGGCTTTGACGCAATCGACTATGTGAAAGAGAACCTGGTAGATGTGGTGCTGATAGATGAAAGTATGCCGGGAATTACCGGACTGGAAACGCTGGCAAAGATCAAGGAGATCAACCAGTCGCTCCCTGTTGTGCTCATCACAAAAAACGAAACCGAAAACCTGATGGATGAAGCCATCGGCTCGCAGATCAGCGATTACCTGATCAAACCGGTGAACCCCAACCAGGTCTGGCTGAGCCTGAAGAAAATTATTGATAACCGAAGGCTTGTGGCTGAGAAAACAACCACGGCTTACCAGCAGCAGTTCCGTAATCTCTTCATGGCACTCAACAGTAATCCCGATTACAATGAGTGGATGGATATTTATAAAAAACTGGTGTACTGGGAACTGGAAATGGAAAAGAGTGATAGTCCGGAAATGCAGGAAGTGCTCCAGAGCCAGAAGGGGGAGGCCAATACCGAATTTTTTAAATTTGTATCAAGGAATTATTCCGGATGGGTAGATCCTAAAAATGTTACCGGTCCGGTTATGAGTCATACTTTATTAAAACGAAAAGTGCTGCCCCAGCTTGAAAAGGGCACGCCGTTGTTTTTCATCCTGATCGATAACCTGCGTTTCGACCAATGGAAGGCCATCCAGCCCATATTTGCTGAAAGTTTCCGGATCCTGGAAGAAGATAGTTTTTACAGTATCCTGCCTACGGCTACACAATATGCGCGTAACGCCATTTTTGCAGGGATGCTGCCGATTGATATTGAAAAGAATTTTCCCAGTCAGTGGAAAAATGATGACGAGGATGGGGGAAAAAACCTTTTTGAAGAAGAGTTTTTCCGTGCCCAGTTAAAAAAATTGGGGAAGGGCGACCTGAAGGTTTCGTATACCAAGGTGGTACATAACCAGGCGGGCCTGGACCTTGTCAACAATATGCATAACCTGCTGACAAACGATCTCAATGTGATTGTCTACAATTTCGTGGATATGCTGAGCCATGCACGAACGGAGATGGAAGTGCTGAAAGAACTTGCCGGTGATGAAATGAGTTACCGGAGTATTACATCCAGCTGGTTTGAACATTCACCACTGAATCATGCACTGAAAAAAATTGCGGAGAAAAATGTGCGGCTGGTCCTTGGCACTGATCATGGAAGTGTAAGGGTAAAAAATCCCTGCAAGGTGGTGGGCGATAAACAAACCACGGCCAACCTCCGTTACAAACATGGCCGCAACCTGAATTACGAGCCCAGGGATGTACTGGCCTTCCGCGATCCGAAGCTGGCTGGCCTGCCCGTACCTACAGTAAATTCTTCCTATATTTTTGCAAAGGAGGATTCTTTCCTGTGTTATCCAAATAATTACAACCATTATGTAAATTATTACCGCAATACGTTCCAGCACGGTGGCATCAGCCTGGAGGAAATGATCGTGCCGGTGATCCGGATGCAAAGCAAATAAGTGTGTAAATCGCATTTTTCTGTGGATAATTCAGCCGTGTTGCTAAAAACCTTCGGATTAATTTTGGCTATTAACCGGAACGGCCCCAAACGTTGGTCCGGATGGATTTATAGAAAGAACAGCACATGAAATACACACAGAACACACTTGATAAATTAGAGAATATTCCGGAACAGTCGGGTTATGTGCTCCGCTACGAACGGGGTTCATTCCAGAGTGGTTACTGTATCCTGGAAGAAAGGAAGGTGGTGGTACTGAATAAATTCCTGCAGATTGAAGGCAGGATCAATACCCTGGTCGACCTGATTCCCCAACTGGAGATTAATACCGAGTTGCTGACAGATGAATCCAAAAAACTTTACCTGGAAATCATTTCCAGGACGGAGAACCTGCCAGTAAAGGAGGAAAACTGATCCATCCTTTTCCCTTTTCCTCAAAATTCCATCTTTGTCTTATCCGCCGCTTCATATCAGTTTTCTTGGAACCGGCACCAGCAGTGGTGTTCCGATGATCGGCTGTCATTGTGAAGTCTGCACTTCCACAGACAAGAAAGACAACCGCCTCCGCTCCAGTATCCTGGTCAGGAGTGCAGCCACCACACTGGTGGTGGACACCGGTCCCGATTTCCGTCAGCAGATGCTCCGGGAAAAAGTAGACAAACTGGACGCGGTATTATTTACACATCACCATAAGGATCACCTCGCGGGACTGGATGATATCCGTGCATTTAATTTCTGGTCGAACAGGCCCATGGATATTTATGCCGATCCGATGACGGAGGAGGCAATCAGGAGGGATTTTTATTATGCGTTCTCCGATAAAAAATATCCGGGTATACCGGAACTTGAATTGCACACTATCAGTCCCGAACCATTCCAGGTTGGTGATATTCCGGTAATACCCATACAGGTCTGGCACCTGAAATTGCCGGTGACCGGCTTCCGTTTTGGAAAGCTCACCTATATCACCGATGCCAACCGGATAGATGAACCCCAGAAAGATAAAATCCGCGGCAGTGAAGTGCTGGTGGTGAATGCACTCCGGAGGGAAAAACATATTTCACACTTCACGCTCGATGAAGCGATCGAACTGGTTCGCGAACTTGAAATACCGGTTGCTTATTTCACCCATATCTCCCATCAGCTGGGGTTGCATGCTGAAGTGGAAGCTTCACTTCCGGAGGGTATGCACCTGGCATACGACGGACTTACCTTATCCCTTTAATAAAATTATTTACCGTTGAACCAACACCATGGCCATGAACAAAAAAGGGTTACGGGTGACCGTTCCGCATACCTGGCGCAACTCTGCGAACCAGGCAGGAACTGGGATTTGATCGTAATCGGTGGTGGTGCATCCGGGCTGGGTATAGCGCTGGAGGCGGTTTCCAGGGGATATTCGGTTTTGCTGCTGGAACGTTTCGATTTTGCAAAAGGCACATCGAGCCGAAGTACCAAACTGGTTCATGGCGGGGTCCGCTACCTGGCCCAGGGGAATATCGGACTGGTACGTGAGGCAAGTATCGAACGTGGTATCCTGCACCGCAACGCCGCACACCTGGTCAGGAACCAGGTATTTCTTGTGCCTGTTTTTACAGGATGGGAACGTTTGAAATACACCATTGGATTGAAACTGTACGACTGGATTGCTGGTGGTCTCAGCCTCGGAGCATCGGAGTTTGTGAGTCGCGGGGAAACTCTCCGGCTTCTTCCCGGCATCCGTTCAGCCGGATTGAAGGGCGCAGTTAAATATCATGACGGGCAGTTTGATGATGCGAGACTGGCCATCAATCTGGCCCAGACTATCTGGGAATTGGGAGGAGACGCTATAAATTATATGGAAGTCACCGGCATTAACCGTAATGATTCGGGGGAAATAAATGGAGTGATGGTCAGGGATAGTGAAACGGGGAGTTCTTTATATTTTAAATCGCCGCTGATCATCAATGCAACGGGTGTATTTGTAGATGGGATCCTGCGGATGGCAAATGATACACATATTGATACGGTGCGGGTAAGCCAGGGAGTGCACCTGGTGCTGGATAAAAAATTTATGCCATCATCAGAAGCACTGATGATTCCGGAGACGAGTGACGGGCGGGTATTGTTTGTTGTGCCCTGGCATGATAAACTGGTGCTGGGAACCACCGATACACCGGTACAAAATTATTCGGTTGAACCGGTTGCCCTGGAACAGGAAATCAGTTTCATCCTTGATACCGCTGCACAATACCTGGAAAAAAAACCCGCTCGCGAAGACGTGCTCAGTGTGTTTGCGGGTCTTCGTCCGCTTGCGGCACCCACGGGAAAAAAAGAGAAAACAAAAGAGATTTCAAGGAGTCATAAAATCCTGTTGGGTGCCTCCGGTATTTATACAATGCTGGGAGGGAAATGGACAACCTACCGTAAGATGGGAGAGGATATGATCAACCGCATTGAACAAACGAAGGGTTGGAAGAAAACGAAATCTGTTACATCGCGACTTTCCATTCATGGAAATAATGGAACTGTGGTTGAAAAAAATGATCACAACTTCAGTAAAGGAATTTCCGGTACCCTGGGGGAATCCCGGTCGCAAAATAAAAGTTACGATGACGATCCGTTATACTGG
The DNA here is from genome assembly GCA_040510375.1 of Chitinophagaceae bacterium. Lineage (GTDB taxonomy): Bacteria > Bacteroidota > Bacteroidia > Chitinophagales > Chitinophagaceae > JBEVJC01. The sequence goes on along the minus strand of JBEVJC010000022.1, from coordinate 198,653 downwards.
TACGGCAGCGACAGGGAAAACATAGAGACAATGATCAGGAATTCAGGAAAAGACTGGATCAGTATACGTTTCGGGATACATGAAGAAACCATCCGGTGGTCGGTCCGTTTTGAAATGGCGCGCACCGTGGAAGATATACTTGCCAGACGCACAAGGGTATTGTTCCTTGATGTCAGGGAAGCGGGTTTGCTGGCCTTACCGGTAGCTACGGTTTTATCCGTCCTGCTGGATAAAGACCAGTTATGGATAAACAATGAGGTGGAGGAGTTCCGAAAATTGTGTGGCTTTTATCTGCCGCGACCGGTTGTTTAATGTGAATGATAGTGTCAAGATTTTCCTTACCCGCCTTTGTTATTGCGACTACAAATTATCTCCCGCGCAGGATGTTTAATGCGCTATGTGATTCTGCTTCGATTATCTATATTTGGTAACCGGTCCAAACCGGTACCGATTGACATGCCAGATTATATATTATCCCTCGACCAGGGTACTACCAGTTCAAGAGCAATTATTTTTGACAAGCAGGGTAATATCTGTTCGGTTGCCCAGAAAGAATTCACACAGATTTTTCCTGATAAAGGTTGGGTGGAGCATGATGCCAATGAGATCTGGTCGACCCAGATTGGTGTGGCTTCTGAAGCCATTGTCAAAGCCGGACTGGATGCCGCTGATATAGCAGCTATTGGAATTACCAACCAGCGGGAGACTACGGTATTGTGGGACCGTTATACAGGTCAGCCCATTCACAATGCAATTGTATGGCAGGACCGGCGTACCGCGTCTTACTGCGATGAATTAAAAGCAGGCGGTCACGAAAGTAAAATCCGTGAAAAAACCGGTCTGGTTACGGATGCCTATTTCAGCGGAACAAAAATCAGGTGGATCCTCGATCATGTAAAGGGTGTGCGTGAGCGGGCATTAAACGGGGAGTTATGTTTTGGTACAATTGATACCTGGTTATTATGGAAACTTACAAAAGGGAAAGTGTTTGTTACAGATGTAAGCAATGCATCACGCACCATGTTGTACAATATACATTCAATGTCATGGGATGATGAATTACTTTCCCTTCTTGATATACCGCGTCAGATTTTACCGGAAGTCCGGTCCAGTTCAGAAGTATACGGCCATACAGAAATGTTTGGCGCGGTTTCTATTCCGGTTGCGGGGATTGCGGGCGACCAGCAATCTGCCCTGTTCGGGCAAATCTGCACTTCACCCGGTATGGTAAAGAATACTTATGGCACCGGTTGTTTTATGCTGATGAATACTGGTGACAAGCCGGTCCGCTCCAATAATAACCTGCTCACCACCATCGCGTGGAAAATCAATGGCGAAGTCAGTTATGCCCTTGAAGGAAGTGTGTTCATCGGTGGTGCGGTGGTGCAGTGGCTGCGCGACGGACTGAAAATCATCCAGCGCTCAGCAGATGTGGAACGTCTTTGCAAACGGGTGGCTGATAATGGCGGGGTTTATATGGTGCCTGCATTTACGGGACTGGGTGCACCTTACTGGAATCCGCATGCGCGTGGGATTATCGTTGGACTCACCCGTGGTTCGGAGGACCATCACCTTGCAAGGGCCGCTATTGAAAGTATCGCTTTCCAGAGCATGGACCTGATGAAGGCAATGGAAGCAGATGCAGAAATGCCCATCAGTGAAATGCGGGTTGATGGAGGTGCCACCGTGAATGATCACCTGATGCAGTTCCAGTGTGATATGATCAATGCCAGGGTTGTACGGCCTGTAGTAACCGAAACCACGGCACTTGGTGCAGCCTATCTTGCCGGGCTGGCTGTTGGCTTCTGGAAAAATATTGATGAACTGAAACAATACTGGCAGGTCGATAAAGTTTTTGAACCCTCAATGGGAGAAGAACAAAAACAGGAAATGCAGAAAGGCTGGAAAAAAGCTGTGCGGGCAGCGATTGCCTGGGCAGAAGATTAATGAACCGGATCTGAAAACCAAACTTTTACTATGAGCCCTTTCACAGGCGAACTGATCGGAACGGCACTACTTATCATCCTTGGCAATGGGGTAGTTGCAAATGTAGTATTGCAAAAATCAAAAGGTCATAACAGCGGCTGGATCGTTATAACATTTGGCTGGGCAATGGCAGTCTTCCTCGGGGTGTATGCATCAACATCACTTGGAGGCAGCGGCCATATCAATCCCGCAGTGTCTATTGCGCTGGCATGCTTTGGTGATTTTGACAAATCGCTGTTGCTTACCTATATCGCTGCGCAGATGCTGGGTGCGTTTATCGGTGCCGCCATCGTCTGGTTATCGTATAAACAACATTTTGATGCAACCCCTGATCCGGGTTTGAAGTTTGCTGCATTCAGTACCACTCCGGCAATAAGAAATTTTTTTTATAATGGTATGACCGAGGTCATCGCAACGTTTGTACTTGTCTTTGGTGCCATGGCCATGTCCAAACCCACTGCCGCCATGGGTACCCTTCATGCATTACCTGTTGCCTTACTGGTGCTCGGGATCGGATTGGGATTGGGCGGTCCCACGGGTTACGCCGTCAATCCGGCAAGGGATTTCGGACCAAGGCTTGCCCATTATTTTCTTCCGATAAAAGGAAAGGGTAACAGCGACTGGGCATATGCCCCTGTGCCATTGCTGGGATCGGTGCTGGGTGCGCTGCTCGGCGCATGGGTGTATCAATTGGTTACCTGAAATCATGTTGGCCGGAGGGCGATCAAAAAAACGCCAACTAACACTTGTTAGTTTACAAAATTTCTTCTATATTGCATTGCCTTTAACGATAGCTTGCCAGGCTTCTATTGAAATGTGCCATCGCGATGTCCCCAGAAACACCGTGATGGCACATCTGTTTAAACTGACCCTTAACCCGTTTTTGTATGGACTTTTCAGTCTCCGAGTTAACCCAGCAGGTGGCACAGACCGCCCGGGATTTTGCAAACAGTCGCATCCGTCCGAATATTATGCTTTGGGATGAAAGCCAGGTTTTCCCCCTGGAAATTTTTAAGGAAATGGGCCAGCTTGGCCTGATGGGAGTGCTTGTGCCTGAACAGTATGGCGGGGCCGGACTAACCTATTTTGAATACAAAACAGTAATCGAGGAAATCTCCAAAGTATGCGGTTCAATCGGTCTTAGCCTGGCAGCGCATAATTCACTATGCACCGGTCATATCCTGAACTTTGGGAATGAAGAACAGAAACAAAAATATCTTCCAAAACTCGCTACTGCCGAATATCTCGGCGCATGGGGCCTAACCGAGGCCAATACCGGCAGCGACGCGGGTAATATGAAATGCACTGCTGTAAAACAAGGTGACCAATGGGTAATCAATGGAACCAAGAACTGGATCACCCATGGTATCAGCGGCGATATTGCCGTACTGATCTGCCGTACCGGCGAACCGCGTACAAAAGATAATTCAACAGCCTTCATTGTTGAACGGGGTACACCCGGATTCACTGGTGGTAAAAAAGAAAACAAACTTGGAATGCGCGCCAGCGAGACTGCCGAGATGATCTTTGATAACTGTATCATTCCCGATAGTAACCGGATGGGTGAAGTGGGTGAGGGATTCAAACAGGCAATGAAAGTACTCGACGGAGGTCGCATTTCCATAGCGTCCCTGTCGCTTGGAATTGCAAAGGGTGCCTATGAAGCAGCTCTTCAATATTCACAGGAACGTTATCAGTTTGATAAACCAATCTCCAGTTTCCAGGGAATTTCCTTCAAGCTGGCCGATATGGCTACAGAGATTGAAGCCGCCGACCTGCTGACCATGCAGGCCTGCGACCTGAAGAACCGTCACCTGCCCATGACCCGTGAGGCCGCCATGGCAAAGTATTACGCCAGTGAAGTGGCTGTGAGGGTGTCAACTGATGCCGTGCAGATTTTTGGTGGTTATGGTTATACCAAGGACTTCCCGGTAGAGAAATTCTACCGCGATTCAAAACTTTGTACCATTGGTGAAGGAACAAGTGAGATCCAGAAACTGGTGATCTCGCGGGAGATCCTGAAGAACCGGGGTTGATTTAATCGTAAACTTTTATTTCACCTCCTGCATATCTACCAGCCTGCGGTAAAATCCATTTTGCCCGATCAGTTGTTCATGCGTACCGCGTTCAACAATCTTTCCTTTTTGTAACACGATGATTTCATCGGCGTGCCGGATAGTTGATAACCGGTGGGCAATCACAATGCTGGTGCGGTTTTGCATCATATTATTGATTGCATCCTGTACCAGTCGTTCACTCTCTGTATCAAGTGAGGATGTAGCTTCATCAAGGATCAGGATCGGCGGGTTTTTTACCACAGCCCTTGCAATGGTGAGACGCTGGCGCTCGCCACCACTGAGTTTGGTTCCCCTGTCGCCGATATTTTCATTGTAACCATTTTCTTTCCGTTCAATGAATCCATTTGCATTGGCCACTTTCGCAGCAGCCATTACTTCTTCGGTAGTGGCATTTTGTTTTCCCAGACGGATATTACCTTCAATGGTATCGTTGAAAAGGATCGGCTCCTGTGTTACGATACTCATCTGGCTGCGGACTGAATTCAGTGAGTATTCACGGATATTAATTCCATCAATTAATACTTCACCGGAAGTCACATCATGGAACCGGGGAATAAGATCAGCAAGGGTGGATTTGCCTGCACCGGATGAACCAACAAGCGCAACTGTCTGTCCCTTTTTTATGGTCAGGTTGATATTATCCAGGATCACTGCATCGGCGTATGCAAAACTGGCATTCCTGAACTCGATGCTGTCGTTGAAGGAACTGAGTTGTTTTCCATTTTCGTTTTCATCCACTACTACCGGTGCAGCAAGAATTTCTTCTACCCGGATCAGGGCGGCTGCCCCGTTCTGGATTTTAAAGAAAGATGCCGAGATATTTTTTGCGGGGTTGATAATGATCCCGAAGGCTGCGATATAGGTCATCAGTTCGCCGCCCTGCAACCCGCCACCGGAAAGCACCAGCCGGCCACCGAAATAAAGTATGGTGGAAAGTACCATCACACCAAGCACTTCAGTAAGAGGTGACGCGAGATCGCGACGGGCCCCCATCTTTTTACGGATCAGGAAAAGTTCTCCATTGATGCGATGGAAACGCTTGCTCAGCAAGGGTTCCATAAGAAAGGCCTTTATAACGCGTAATCCTCCCAGTGTTTCATCAAGTATGGAAAGGCTTTCGCCTGATTTGATAGCTACCTCCTGCGATTGTTTTTTAAGTTTCCTGCTGACGCGACCAATCAGTATTCCGGTAACCGGAAGTAATACCAGCAGGAACAGCGAAAGATAGGGCGAAAGCACCACCAGGAAAACAAGGTATCCCAACACAGTAAGCGGGTCCTTGATCATTCCATCAAGTGTGCCCACTACCGAGTTTTCGATAATGCCGATATCATTCGTCATCCGGGAAATTATATCGCCCTTCCGTTTTTCGGTAAAATAGCCGATTGGCATCCGGAGGATTTTATCGTACAGGTCGTCGCTCAGTTCTGTGATGATTGAACTCCTGAGCGGAACAGAGATCCGGTTAGAAAGATAAAGAAACAGGTTTTTGAGTAGGGTTGACAGGACGATCATACCACAGATAACAGTCAGTCCGGCCACCTTTCCTTCAGATGCCATAAATGAATTCAGGTTGTTTGTCAGGAAAGCCCCCAGGGCATTACTTTTTATGGTATCCCCGCCCGGCGCCCCTTCCACCTGGAAGATCACACTAAGGAAGGGGATCAGCATCCCGATCGAGATTACGCCAAAAACTGTGGAAAGCACTGTATAGATAAAATAAAGGGCCAGCTTGCCCTTTTGTTTACTGAGGTATTTGAAAATCCTTGAATATTTCTTCATTAGTTCTTATTCACTTAAACGGGGCAAAGTAACTAATTTTACACCCTTGCCCCAAACCGCATTCGGTAGCCGGGGGGATTTGGTACCCTGAATGGGGAGCGCCTACTCAATTATTTAATTATTTGAAATGGAAGAAGGAAAAAGACAGAAACAGATCGCAGGATTACTGAATGAGGAAATGAACCTGATCTTCCAGCGCCTTGGCCTGACAATGATCGAGGGTGGTATGATATCTATTTCATCGGTGAAAGTTACTCCCGACCTGCTGGAAGCAAGGTTTTATTTGAGTTTTTTCCAGGTAACTGATGCGAAGAAAGTGCTGGGCAGGATCGACGAGAAACATCATGAAATAAAAAAGGAACTGGCTGCCAGGGTCCGGCACCAGTTGCGGAGCATACCGGTCCTTCGTTTTTACCAGGACGATACACTCGACCATGTTTTTAAGATGGAAGAGTTGTTTAAAAAGATCGAAGAAGAAAAAAACGCCGGAAAGAAAGATCAACAATCATAGTTTAAAATTTAAACGAGCCCTTGCATTTCCTTTTCGCCTGGCGATACTTTAAAGCAAAAAAGACCACCAATGCTATCAACATTATAGCATGGGTCAGTATTTCAGCGATCGTGATCGGGACTACGGCACTGATCCTGGTGTTAAGTGTGTTCAATGGATTTGAAGACCTGGTCAAATCCCTTTACTCTTCGTTTTACACCGATCTTAAAGTGTTGCCCGCCAACGGAAAAAATATCACAGTCACACAGCAACAGCTTGATCAGTTAAAAAAACTGGATGGGATAAAAAATTATTCCCTGGTGGTGGAAGAGAAGGCACTGTTGCAGAATGGCGATTACCAGTCGCTCATCTTCCTCAAAGGAGTGGATGATAATTACCGGTATGTGGCGGGCGTAGCCGATCATCTGGTGAAAGGTAACTATGATCTCGGTACATCAACTGACCCCAAACTCATACTGGGCACGGGTATCGAAGCGGCAATGGGTATCCAGGCCGACCGCAATCTTTTTTACCTGCAGATTTATCTTTTCCGGAAAAGTACTTCCGCCCAGTTTGATCCGATGAATGATGTAACCAGTGATTCTATCAGTACATCAGCGGCTTTCCAGATCCAGGAAGACTTTGACAATAAATACGGGATTACCAATATTGGTTTTGCGCAACGCGCACTTGGACTTGCAGGTGATCAGTATACGGGTCTGGAAATTGCATTGCATGATCCCGACCGCGCAGACGAGCTGGGTAAAAAAGTAGAACAGATTTTTGGTAAGGGTTACCTGGTGCGTACCCGTTACCAGCAAAACCAGAGTCTCTATTCAGTTATGAATATTGAACGATGGATTATTTACGGCGTACTCTGCCTCATACTTGTGGTGGCTGCATTCAATATGATCGGCGCATTGTCGATGCTGGTGATGGAGAAACAAAAAGATATCGGGATCCTGAGGGCCCTTGGATCCGACAGCCGTTTTATCCAGAAGATATTCCTGAGTGAAGGACTGTTACTTGCCTTCATTGGTACCCTGGCGGGAATGGTCCTGGCATTTATAATCTGTGTCCTGCAGGTCAGGTTCCACCTGATTCCGCTGGACGGCGCCTCCTTCCTCATAGATTATTTCCCGGTTAAAATGCGGGTTACCGATTTCCTGTTGGTGGCGGCGACTGTATTTGTAATTGCTGTGATTGCTTCCTGGATTCCTGCACGGAAGGCTGCCATGCACGAATTCAACCTGCGGAGTGAATAACCCCGGATAACGGACAATCCCGGCAAAAAAAAACCTGCCGGAAGCTAATGCACCGGCAGGTCAGTATTATTTCAAAAAAATCAATAGTCTCCCAGCGTTTCAGGTAATTGGGCGAGGGCCTTTGCCAGTTGTTCATCATTCGGGGCAATGCCGTGCCATTCATGGGAGCCGGTCATAAAGTCGACCCCTTTACCCATTTCTGTATGCATCATGATCCCGATCGGTTTGCCCTGGCCGGTGAGGGATTTCGCCTTTTCGAGGGTTGCCACCACATCATCCATATCATTTCCGCTCATTTCGAGGGTTGTCCATCCAAATGCGTCGAATTTCTGACGGATATTACCGAGGCTCATTACTTTATCTGTTGGACCATCGATCTGCTGGCCGTTCCAGTCGATCGTGGAGATCAGGTTATCTACTTTGTGGTGGGCGGCGAACATCGCAGCCTCCCAGTTCTGGCCTTCGTCCAGTTCACCATCCCCATGGAGGGAGAAAACCGTTGAATTGTCCTTATTCAGCTTCTTGGTCAGGGCGGCACCAATGGCCACGCTCATGCCCTGGCCCAGGGATCCGGATGCGATCCTGATACCGGGGAGGTGCTCATGGGTGGTGGGATGGCCCTGCAGCCGGGAATTGATTTTCCTGAAAGTGGCAAGTTCCTTTATGTCAAAATAGCCTGCACGTGCCAGGGTGGAGTAGAAAACGGGGGAGATATGACCATTTGAGAGGAAAAAAATGTCTTCCCCCTTTGCGTCCATATGGAAGGCCGGATCGTGTTTCATTATCTTGAAATACAGTGCGGTAAAGTATTCCGTGCATCCCAGGGAACCACCGGGGTGGCCGCTGCTTGAGCCATGGACCATCCGGACTATATCCCTTCTTATCTGGTTGGCAATTGCCTTCAGTTCTGCCATAATATTAAGAATCTTTTAAACTTTTTGTATCTTGTTAGTTCCACTATAGGTCTCACTGCAAATTTGCGTTCTTTTTCAATACAACGAACGTACCGGTATTAATAATCTGGTTGTTGCGGCTAAGTCCTATTTTTGAATAGTTAAACCTTTGTTGATGTTGGACTTATTCCTGACCGCTGCCGTTTCCTTTATAATTACGTTCCTTGCGATACCCGTCATATTGACGATCGCGGAACAAAAAAAACTTTTTGATGTTCCCGACGAACGTAAACTGCATGCACATGCAGTGGCTTCACTTGGAGGTGTAGGTATTTTCAGTGGGTTTCTTTTATCCTGCCTGCTTTCCATACAAATAAGTTCAAGTCCTGAGTTTCAATACTTTTTTGCCGCTTCGCTGGTTATATTTTTTCTCGGACTGAAAGACGATATCGTGGTGATGTCTGCCACTAAAAAATTCCTGGGTCAGCTTATTGCCGCATCTATTCTTATCCACCTGGGTGGAGTAAGGATCGACAGCATGCATGGCTTCCTGGGAGTGGATGAATTGCCACTTTCTTTTTCATATGCACTTACCTACCTCACCATTATCCTTGTGATCAATTCTTTTAACCTGATCGACGGGATCGACGGACTGGCGGCCAGTCTGGGCGTTATGGCCATGCTGGTATTCGGTACCTATTTTTTCATGAATGGAAATCCGGCCTATGCGCTGCTTGCATTTTCCATGTGCGGGAGCCTGGTGGCATTCCTGATTTTCAATCATCATCCTGCAAAGATTTTTATGGGCGACAGCGGATCATTGATGATCGGATTGATTGTGTCTATACTGGTGATAAAATTCATTACCATTGCAAGTGATCCGTTTGTGAAGGTTCCTGTTACAGGTGCAGTGGCAGTAGGGGTATCTGTACTGTTCCTCCCACTGGTAGATACGATCCGGGTATTTGCCATCCGGATATTTAACGGACGTTCACCCTTTACTCCTGATCGTAACCATATCCATCACCTGCTGCTTGGCTGGGGACTTAACCATGCGGCGGTTACCCTGGTTTGCCTGGCGATGAATATTGCCTTACTCATGTGTACCTGGACAGCCCGGTCACTTGGCTCAACCATACTGCTGATCGGTATGACAACGGTGGCGCTGCTGGTTATCGGCTGTGTTTGTTACCTGCGTCCGCGTAAGGGGCTGGTCATTGCGAGGGCGCGTACAGGTGCTACTGAACTCAAGTCTCCCACAAAAGTGGTGACACTGGTTCATGAGAAGGTGAATGCCGAGAATAATTAAATACAACTGATCATACTTTTTTTTAACGGGCTGCCTTTTTTTTGAAGGGGCTCTTTCATTAGATTTGCAACCGGATCACAAGACCGATCCACCAACCCTTTATGGCAGACGAATTAATATTGATCAATAGCAGCGCTGATGAACAGATGAAAAAGGCGATCAGTCACCTTGAAGCTGAACTGGTGAAGATCAGGGCCGGCAAGGCGAATCCTCAAATGCTGGATGGGCTGGTGGTGGATTACTATGGAAGTCCGATGGCAGTAAACCAGGTGGCCAATGTCAGTGTGCTCGACGCGCGGACCATCAGTATCCAGCCCTGGGAAAAAAATATGCTCCAGCCCATCGAACGGTCCATTATTGCCGCCAATCTTGGTGTTACCCCACAGAATGACGGTGTAATTATCCGCCTGTTCCTTCCGCCACTGACGGAAGAACGTCGTCGGGAACTGGTGAAACGTTGTCTCGCCGAAGGCGAACAAAGTAAGGTTGCGGTGCGGAGTATCCGACGCGATGCAATTGAGCAGATTAAAAAATTACAAAAGAACGGGCTGAGTGAGGATGCATCCAAAGATGCAGAAACCGAGATCCAGCAGATCACCGACAAGTATATAGCCTATATCGAAAAACACCTTGCACAGAAAGAGAAAGATATTATGGCTGTGTAACCGGACGGTTGGCCAGGTATACGTCCAGCTTGCACAGAAGGAGAAAAGTATTATGGCTGTATAACCGGACGGTTGGCGAGGTATACGCCCAGCAGGATGATTCCGAGACTGATAATCTCCAGGAAGGTGATGGCTTCGCCGAAATAAATTCCCCAGGCCAGGGCAACAAAAGGTACTCCATACGTTACAAGCGAAGCAAATAATCCGCCTGATCGTTGCACCAGGAAATAAAACAGGGTGGTGGCGATTGAACTTGCAGCGATGCCAAGTAATACCGCATTAACAACCGACCACTGGATCACAGGATCGGCAAAATCCAGGTCAGTGAACCCCTGGAATAAAAGAACAAGTCCCGCGGGAATAACCATAAACGCCAGCGATACCGATGCTCCGTGGATCGGATTCACTCCCTTCAGGTATTTTCCTACGATGTTTACATTAAGACCATACGATAATGTTGCCAGCAGCACAAGAAGGGAATAACCGAGGTTTTCGAAATCAACATCTTCACGGGTAAATGTCAGCAGGCATAATCCGGCAAATCCAACCAGCACCCCGATCACTTTCTGCATCGGGATCCGGAAACTGAAAAACATTGCGCCGATAACAACCACACAGACCGGCGTGAGTGAATTGAGGATGCCGGTAAGTGAACTGTCAATCTTCGTTATGGCAAGGGCAAAGAGGAAGGCGGGTATCAGGTTGCCAAAAACACCGGTCAGGATCACATATCCCAGTTTGTTACGTGGGATCTTCCGGAAATAATAAAAAGCGAATGGCACGAATACAATCCCGGCTGAAAAAATCCTTACTGCTGCTATCTGCGGAGCGGTGAGTCCCTCGCTGCTGACCTTCATCAGTATAAATGAGCTTCCCCAGATCAGGCAGAGCAGTATAAACGTCAGCCAGCTTGCATATTTAGCATTCATAAGCAAAGATTATAAAAGCCGGCTATACTCCCGAATTTTTTATATTGCAGTATATACATCAGTTATGGGTATCATCCTTAAAGAAATAGATACACGCGCTCCGGACAAACTGGACAAACAAACCATCAAGGAAGAAACAAAAAAAATCCTTGCTGAAATGAACGACCTGCAGAATCTCCTGTATGCCGAATCAAAACATTCGGTGCTGGTGATTCTCCAGGGAATGGATGCCAGTGGAAAAGACGGGGTGGTACGGAATGTATTCAGTGATATGAACCCGCAGGGTGTACAGGTAAGTTCATTTAAAACGCCTACGGCAGAAGAACTGTCGCACGATTTTTTGTGGCGGATCCATCTTCGTGCACCTGCCAGGGGAATGATCCAGATCTTTAACCGTTCGCAATACGAAGATGTACTGATCACCCGGGTGCATGGGTGGATTAATGACGAACTTGCTGCCAAACGATTCAAGGCAATCAACCAGTTTGAAAAATTACTGGTTAACCACAACAATACAAAGATCCTTAAATGTTACCTGCATATCTCACCGGAGGAGCAGTCGGAAAGGCTTAAAGAACGTATGGAAGATGCCACCAAGATGTGGAAGTACAATGCAAAAGACGAAAAGGAGGCCGAACACTGGGATCGTTATAACGTGATGTATGAGGATGTTTTTAAAAATTGTAATGATCCCGAATGGCTGATTGTACCGGCCGACCAGAACTGGTACAAGGAATATGTTATTGCAAAAGCCCTGGTAGAATTGCTTAAGGGATTAAACATGTCGTACCCGGCTATCAAATCATAACCTACAGGACCTGCGGGTCCTGATTATTCATCCTAAATTAACAGTTATGGGAATCTGGTCCGATTTTAAGGAATTCGCGCTGAAAAAAAATGTCATTGAATTGGCTGTCGCGGTGGTGATCGGCGCGGCTTTCAGCAGTATTGTATCGTCGCTGGTGGATGATGTGATCACTCCATTGTTGCTGACACCTGCACTGAAGGCGGCACATGCAGAAAATCTTGAAAAACTGAAATGGGGAGAAGTGACCTATGGAAAATTTATAGGCGCGGTGATCAAGTTTTTTATCGTTGCATTCATCCTGTTCCTGATCATCAAGGCAATGACAAAAATGCAGAAGAAGGAAGAGGCGGTTCCCCCAGCCCCGCCTACACCGGAAGAGGTGCTGCTTTTACGCGAGATCCGCGACTCATTAAAGAAATAGCCGACTTGCCTTTTTATCTTATTTTTGAGCCCTGTTTTTGGCCCCGGCCGGCAACAGGGCTTAATTTTTTTTATGGCAAACCCTGAATCATATCAGATCAAACTCGCACAGTTCGAGGGACCGTTCGACCTGCTTCTTTTTTTTATTGAACGGGACGAACTTGATATTTATAATATCCCCATAACACGGATCACGAACGACTTCCTGGATTATATCCATTCAAAGGAGGCGCTTAATATTGAACTTTCCAGTGAATTCATCCTGTTCATATCAACATTGATGCGGATCAAGGCAAAAATGCTCCTGCCCCGCAAGGAGATTGATGCTGAAGGAAATGAGATCGATCCCCGCGAAGAACTGATCAGCAAGATCCTGGAGTACAAACGGTTTAAAGAAGCATCTGCAGAAATGGCTGAAATGGAGGCGATCCGGATGCTGATGGTGAAACGTGGTAATATCCAGAAGGAGCTTTCGCAGATCGGTGAAGATGCCGGTGAAGGCACCGAAATCCAGCAGATCACTGTTTTTAAATTGATGAAGGCTTTTGAAAAAGCCATGCAGAAATATTCGGACCGGGTCAATAAACCCGTGCACACTGTAGTGCAATACCGGTATACCATGGAGGCAAGCCGTAATTCAATGCTGGACCTGTCCAGGCAGGAACGGACCTTGTCGTTTGAGAGAATTTTCGAGAAGGCAGAGAACCGGGTTCATGCAATCTTCCTTTTCCTTTCATTGCTGGAACTGGTACAGCAGAAGTTTATGAAAATTGTGATCGGTGAGGGAATGAATAATTTCCTGATCGAATACAATGAACCTGAGGTGCGGCTGGCGGAACTGGAAGAAGACCCGGCTACAGCGGCATTCCTGGCCGACCAGTATGGTCCGGGTTCAATTATAGATGGGGCCGGTACGGGTGAAAGGGAGAGCGATGATATTGAAGAAGGGAATGAAGATGGAGGGAACGGGGATGAAACGGATGATGATGAGGATGATCCTAACGATGCGGATGATTTAACCGACATTGAAATCAAGTAATTATTTTTTTTACCATAAAACCAGGGCATATGAAACGTTTCGCTACAGCAAATTGGAAAGGTACAGGCAAAGAAGGAACAGGAACCAATACAACCCAGTCGGGCGTATTGAGCAATACCCCTTACTCTTACAAAAGCCGTTTTGAAGATGGCATCGGAACTAATCCTGAAGAACTAGTTGCAGCGGCTCATGCCGGCTGTTTTACAATGAAACTGAGCTTTGCATTAAACGAAGCGGGTTTTACTGCCGACAATATTGACACAAAATGTACAGTCACGCTTGAATCAGGCTCCATTACATCCAGCCGCCTGGAAGTAACTGCTTCTGTACCGGGTATCGACGCAGCAAAATTTGCCGAAGTTGCAGCGGATGCAAAAGCAAATTGCCCGATCAGCAAATTGCTGAATACAGAGATCACCATGGAAGCAAAACTGGTTTAAATCCATGTACAGGGTGGACGAAATTTAAAGTTGCACCCTGATAAACCGGAAACCGGTTCATCAGTTGAACCAAAAAAAGAGGTACTGTATTTAGTGATACTGTACCTCTTTTTTTTGACAGATCCGGCTTAACACAATCGGAGTGTAGCTATGACCGCCTGAACATTTCCGTCTATTTTTGTGACACCTGTTTCTCCATGGCAAGGGCCATCCTGACTGCTTCCGCTGCATTGATCAGCTTTCCGCTAACCGATAGAGAATTAAATGACACCAGTTTTTCCGGATTGCCCGGAAGAGGTACTTCACCCGGTACCGGCACACCGGTTTCAACAAGAATCTTTTTAACCTGCTGGGGAGTGAGTGATGGAAAATAGGAAAGCAAAAATGCAGCGATACCGGTCACAACCGGGCTGGCCAGGCTGGTGCCATCCGCTCCCACATAACGGTTATCTGTTGCCGTTGCATAGATATACATACCAGGTGCAAATACATCAACCGAACGCTGGCTGTAGTTGGAAAACGGAGCGGCAATATAACCGGTGCTCTGGTCACCACTGGCACCCACGGTTATATAGTTGGTTGCTGTGTCGCCTTCAAGGAATACGGGGTTCGGATAAAAGATATCACTGGTGATATCCTTACCATCATTACCTGAACCATGCACCAGTAAAACATTTTTTGATGAAGCGTAACGCACGGCATCATCCACCATTTTTTTATAAGGCGATACGGGTTTTCCAAAACTCATGTTAATGACTTTCGCGCCATTATCCACTGCATAACGGATGGCAAGTGCCACGTCTTTATCATGCTCATCACCGCCGGGGACTGCACGCACACCCATTATACGAACATGATCTGCGATACCGTCCATTCCTTTTCCGTTGTTACGGGTTGCACCGATAGTGCCTGATACAAGCGTTCCATGATCACCGCTGCCGGTCTTGAGGTTATTATTTCCGTAAATGCGGTCGTTGATGTCTTCGATATTATCACCGTTGAGTTTGCCGCGAAAATCCTCCGGTGCATTGTTTTTGCGGTCAATCATTGTATTCAGCCGGCCGACATAGGACCTGAGTTCGTCAAGCACAACGTTACGTTTTACGGAAGCATCATTGAACCGGTCGAACACATCGGTCCACAACTTTGCTGAGTTGGCAATCGTTTCATCACTGCTGGTGGTCAGGGGCCGGATGGTTGCTGCGGTGAAATTGGAATCAGTTAGCCTCACTGCCAGGAGGGCGGAGGATTTTTCCAGGATTTCCAGGTATTCATTCAGCCTTGGCAGTTGGGTGCTTGCATCCTTGTAATCGTCATTGATAAGTTTTTCTGCTTTCTTCCATTGTCCGTACAGGAATCGGCGATCGGCGGGGATGCGGTTTTCTTTTTTGCCTTCAAATTCGCTTCGCCAGTGGTGGTACACCCGGGCTATTTCGTGTGAGTTTCGTGCAAGGTTTTCGCCGGTGCTGCTGCCGCAGAAATTCCATCCGTGAACATCATCCACGTATCCGTTTCCATCATCGTCGATGCCGTTGGCAGGGATCTCTTTTTCATTCACCCAGATAACCTGCTGGAGGTCTTCCTGTGTGGTATCAAGTCCGCTGTCGATCACCGCTACGATTACCGTACTGGGTTTCCTCCCCTCCACCAGTTTGTATGCTTCGTCCATACTGATTCCGAGGTAACCCGAAGTCCTGGGATCGAGAAGGTGCCAGCCTTCTTTTTTCTGTGGCGCAGCATTCTGGCTGTAGCCTGTCGCAAGCAGCAACAGGCCGCAAAGGATCATGCAGATTCTTTTCATGTGTGTGTGGTAGGTGGTGTGTATAGAATATTTTCCGGCCCCTGCGGGTTAATGGAAAAACCTTTTTTATGAGTACAGCTCAACAGAAATTTTGCCCTTCATCATTTCCAGTACGGTGGCCTTAATGCCTTCCGTGTCGTAACCACATTCATGATGAAGCTCTTTCTGGGAGCCATGTTCCACCAGCCTGTCAGGGATACCCAGCATGCGTACTTCATTTTTATAACCATGCTTCGCCATGAACTCCAGGATTGCGCTGCCAAATCCTCCCACTACTGTACCATCTTCCACGGTAAGTATTTTTTCGTAGCGGCTGCAGGCGTCATGGAGTAAAACTTCATCAAGCGGTTTCACGAAACGCAGGTCATAATGACCGGGGTTCAGTCCATCCCGTTTAAGATCCCGGATAGCTGATGCAGCAAAATTGCCGGGGTGACCGAGTGAAAGTATCACCAGGTCGGTCCCTTCTTTCAGTTTACGCCCCGTGCCGATGGCTATTTCCTTCATTTCTGTTTTCCATTCGGGCATCACTCCTTCGCCGCGAGGGTAGCGGATCACAAAGGGATACTTCATTGATTCCAGTTGTGAAGTATACATCAGGTTGCGCAATTCACTTTCGTTCATGGGCGAGCTGATAACAATATTCGGGATGCAGCGGAAAAAAGCAATGTCGTAACAACCATGATGGGTAGGTCCGTCGTCGCCAACAAGTCCGGCCCGGTCGAGGCAAAGCACCACGGGCAATTTCTGGATCGCCACATCGTGGATCACCTGGTCGTATGCGCGTTGCATGAATGATGAATAGATATTACAGAATACGCGCATGCCCTGCGTGGCCAGTCCGGCACTCAGCGTAACAGCATGTTGTTCGCAGATTCCCACATCAAAGGCCCGGTCAGGCATTTTTTCCATCATGAATTTCATGGAAGAACCCGAAGGCATGGCGGGAGTAACACCCATAATATTTTTATTCAGCTCCGCAAGTTCAATCAGCGTATGGCCAAATACGTCCTGGTATTTCGGAGGTTGCGGTGTATCATAAACCTTACGGACGATTTCACCGGTTACCTTGTCGAACAAACCTGGTGCATGCCACTTGGTCTGGTCTTTTTCTGCCAGGGCATAACCCTTACCCTTTGTGGTAATGATATGAAGGATCTTTGGACCCGGGATCTCCCTGAGGTCCTTTAGTGTATCCACCAGTTTGGCCATATTATGTCCATCGATCGGCCCAAAATACCGGATCTTAAGTGCTTCGAAGAGGTTTGCACTGCTGTTCACCATTCCCTTCATCCCTTCGGCCAGTTTGTGTGCCATGCCGCGGGTAAAGTTTTTTCCAACAGGAAGTTTACCCATCAGTTTCCACATATCATCCTTGACCTTGTTATAGGTGGGAGAGGTGGTGATATCTGTAAGATATTCTTTAAGGGCACCTACATTAGGGTCGATGCCGATGCCGTTATCATTCAGGATGATCAGCATATCTGTATTGGCAACACCCGCATGGTTCATAGCTTCAAATGCCATACCGGCGGTCATTGATCCATCACCGATCACGGCAACGGTCTGGCGGTCGGTCTCACCCTTGTATTTTGCTGCCATGGCCATTCCAAGTGCGGCCGATATGGATGTGGAGGAGTGTCCCACCCCGAAAGTATCGTATTCACTCTCCGATCTTTTGGGAAAGCCGCTCAGTCCATGGTATTTGCGGTTGGTTGGAAAAATATCGCGCCGGCCTGTCAGGATTTTATGACCATAAGCCTGGTGGCCAACATCCCAGACCAGCTGGTCGTATGGAGTATTGTAAACGTAATGGATGGCAGTGGTTAGTTCCACCACACCCAGGCTGGCACCAAAATGGCCACCATGCACGCTTACAACGTCTATAATGTATTGCCGGAGCTCATCGCAGACCTGGTGCAGTTTTTCCCGGGGCAGGAGTTTCAGGTCGGCTGGTGAATTAATAGTTTTTAATAGCGGTCCGGGTATAATTTCCATGGAACAGTTTTACCATGTAAAAGTAATAATTTTCCGGCCAGGATGGCACTATGTGGGCAAATGTGGCCGGCTGGAATGGGTTTTCGGGGTTTCCGGACCCGATTTCCATTTGTGGGGACTAATCTGCCACTGGTATATATAGGGCCCTTATCGGTAATCAAATCACCTTATTTTTACAGATATGCGTATTGGTAACAAAAGATATTGGTTATTTCAGTTATGCGGTTGGGGGGCGTTTGTGTTGATCCATCTTTTTTTCACCTGGTCGTTCGGGGAAATGGAGACGCAGAAAAAACAGGAAATGTTTTTTTCACGGATCGGGATTTTCATCCTTACCGGCCTGGAGCTTACCCATATAATGAGGATTGTAATCATCCGTATCAACCTGCTGCAGAAAAAACTGGAGACGCAGATCCTGCAGTTTGCGGTGATCACCCTGATCTTCGCGGTAATTGGTGCCAGTATCATTGTTTTGCTGCATCACCGTTTTGGTTTCCTTACGAAGGACCAGATGGCCCTGTATGAATCGGGTAAACTGGCACTCCTCATTGCGATCAATGCATTTAATGTGTTTATCTATTATTTTATCTGGAATGCGATCTATTTCATGTATCACTATATTGACAAAAGCCAGAAGCAGCAGCTGGATACATTGCAGCTTGAATCACTGGTGAAGGAGCTGGAACTGAAGACCATCAAGGCGCATATCAATCCCCATTTTATTTTTAATGCCCTGAACAGTATCCGCGCGCTGGTGGATGAGAACCCGCAACGGGCGCGTCAGGCAATCACGGAACTCAGCACCATCCTGCGGAGCAGTATGCAATCTGAAAAAACGGAAGCGGTACCCATGGCAAGGGAACTGGATATCGTTAAAGATTACCTGGCCCTGGAAAATATGCGCTTTGAAGACCGGCTCAGGATTGAGTACGAGATTGACGGCGAGACCCTCAACCTGCCTGTACCGCCAATGATGTTGCAGACCCTGGTTGAAAATGCCATTAAACATGGCATCAGTAAACAGATCCATGGCGGCGTTGTAAGGATTGTTTCACATATAAGAAACCATTTCCATGAGCTGAGTGTTTTAAATACCGGGAAACTGAAAAGTGCCGGGGGTGGTGCCGAAATGGATGACGAAGTCATTGGCCGGGGTTTTGGTTTGTCCAGTACTACAGACCGGTTGAGTCTGCTTTACGGAAACAAGGCGAAATTTGAGATCAAACAGGCAACCCCTACATTGGTGGAGGCCCGGGTTTATATACCTGTTGACGCAGCTTAATAAAACACAAAATCATGCGAGCAATTATTATTGATGACGAACGACTGGCAAGGGCGGAGTTGAGAAAACTCCTGCTGGAGTTTCCGGAAGTGGAGATCATCGACGAAGCGGCCAATGCCGACGAAGGAATCCAGAAGATCGAAAGCCTCCATCCGGACCTGATTTTCCTGGATATCCAGATGCCGGGCAAAACAGGGTTTGATATGCTGGCCGAGCTGGAACGTACACCGCAGGTGATTTTCACCACGGCCTACGATGAGTTCGCGTTAAAAGCATTTGAGGTAAATGCACTTGATTACCTGCTTAAACCAATTGAACCGAAGAGACTGGCCGATGCAGTGCAGAAGTTACAGTCGGGCGAGAACCGGGAGAAAATCGCAACCGGCGAATTTACAAACAACAGTATTCTCTCTGAAGACGACCAGGTCTTTGTAAAGGATGGCGAACGTTGCTGGTTTGTGAAACTAAGTGAGATCCGCTTATTCGAAAGTGTGGGCAATTATGCAAAGGTATTTTTTGGTACGAATAAGCCACTGATCCTTAAATCGCTCAATGCCCTCGAGGAACGTCTGGATGAAAAATTCTTTTTTCGTGCCAACCGGAAACATATTGTTAACCTGCGGATGATTGATAAGATAGAACCTTATTTCAACGGTGGCCTGTTGCTGGAACTAAAAGGCGGGGAGAAGATAGAAGTGAGCCGCAGGCAGACTGTTAAGTTTAAGGAAATGATGAGTCTCTGATATTGTAACTTTTAAATAAACCAATTCCATATACAACAACATGAATAAATTACTCGTAATCGCACTCACTGTTTCCATTCCTTTTGCCGCCTGCTCACAAAAGACAAATACGAAGGCAGATGCGGTGATCAATGAAAAAGAAGTAACACGTATTGAAACCGTTCTTGCATCCGATGCATTCAAGGGACGTAAGGTCTATTCACCGGAAATAGATAAGGCTGCCGATTTTATTGCCTCGGAATTCAAGGCTGCCGGCCTGGTTCCATTAAACAAAAGCAACAGTTTTCTCCAGCCTTTCGAGATGGTCAGTGCAAAACAAACCGCCATCAATGCCGAGGTAAATGGTGCCCGGTTTGATGATACAAAAGTGCTGGTGATCACCAGTGAACCTACGGTCGACATTACCGATAAATCAGGATTTGCTATTGAAAAAATTTCAAAGGGCGACGAGTTTTTTTCCAGGGCAGTGGGATTTGTGGGGAACGGAAAAAATACAATCATCCTTGTTGATACCAGCTTCGGAAAATATTTCCCGCGTTTGAGCGGTTTTAAAAGATCGATGTTTAAGTCCGCTACCAGCACGGTTTTCATCCTTACAGCTGAACCGGTATCGACTTTTCATATCAGTGCTTCAAATGATCTTAGTACGTCTAAGCTGGCTAATGTAGTTGGTATGTTGCCCGGCAAATCGAAAAAAAATGAGTACGTTATTTTTTCCGGTCACTATGACCATCTTGGTGTGAAAAAAGCAGACGGTGCTGATTCTATCTTCAACGGCGCCAATGATGATGCTGCTGGTATTACAGCTGTGATCCTGCTGGCAAAATATTATGCGGCGCTGAAGGATAATGAACGGACCATTGTTTTTGCCGCCTTCACCGCAGAAGAAGTCGGTGGTTTCGGTTCACAATATTTTTCCCGCCAATTTGATCCCGCTTCGGTGGTAGCCATGTTCAATATTGAAATGATCGGTACGGAAAGTAAATGGGGAACCAACTCGGCCTATATTACGGGTTACGAAAAAACCAATATGGGTTCCATCCTTCAAAAAAACCTGACAGGTACAGAGTTTAAATTTTATCCGGATCCCTATCCCGACCAGCAGCTTTTTTACCGGTCCGATAATGCCACCCTTGCACGTCTGGGTGTACCTGCCCATACTATTTCTACATCAAAGATGGATTCGGAACCAAACTATCATAAGGTTTCTGACCAGGTAGAAACGCTTGATCTCGTAAACATGACAAGGATCATCCGTTCCATTGCGCTGAGCGCTCGTTCCATCGTTGAAGGAAAAGACACACCAGGCCGTGTCAACACCAGTGAACTGAGATAAAAACAATTCATGGCCAGATTAAGGAACAGCCTGCTGTCGATTTTATTTCTTTGGACCGGGACGGTTACCCATGCACAGGATACAACCGATAGTATTCCGGAAGGGGAAGTGTTGCGTATTATGCAGGTGCTGGCAGGTGATTCACTGGAGGGACGTGGTAACTTCCAGCCTGGCCTGCTGAAAGCTGCGCAGTTCATCAGTAAAGAATTCCGGCAATGCGGACTTGTTCCTTTCCCCGGGCAGGGTTCCTATTTTATCCCATTTCGTCCTGCAGGTGGCAGAAAGAATGAACGCGCCGATTTGCTTCTGTGGAATGGGATATTAAAACCAACCGGTGATTATATTTTTTTTCGTGATGGAGCAGGGGATTATCCCGACAGGACTACCGGGTATTTTAAAACGGAACAGGTGGATGGGTTTGATGACAGTACATTACTTCGTTATTCAAATGATACTACACCCATCCTGTTATGGTCACCGCGGAAGCCGGCTCCGACAGGTGAAAAAAACAAGGCGCCCGAAACGGGCGTGATTGCTAACCCCCGGGACACGACAACACCAGGTGTAACTGTTAAGGACACATCTTCAGCAGGTGAACCAGTTAAGGCCAGGGATGTAGCCGATGCGCGTGGTGCCAAATCAAGAAAATTTTCTGAAATCCGTTTCAGGATACCGTTGGGAGGTGTGCGTCGTGAAATTCTGATGGTGTATGCGGATACCCTGCCTGGGTCCCTGCTGTTGCAGGGGAGTGACAGTTATTACGCAAGTGTGGAATATAATGTGGTGGCCATATTGCCCGGTAAGGGCGAAGAAATGTTCCTGTTCAGTGCCCATTACGATCATGAAGGGTTTATTCCCGGTAACCGGGACGACAATATCATGAACGGGGCCAATGACAATGCATCCGGCACTACCGGCGTGCTGACGCTTGCCAGGGCGTATGCACTTGCTGGTGCACAACAGCGGACACTTGTATTTGCGATGTTTGCCGGGGAAGAACTGGGACTTACCGGATCAAATTTTTTTACCAGGCAGGAAAAGCTGGATAAGTTGGCGGGCGTTATCAACCTTGAAATGATCGGGGTGCCACAGTTTGGTGCCCGTACCGTTTTTATAACCGGGGAATATGATTCGGAACTTCCGTCATTGCTGGGCGATGAATTGAAGGCTAACGGACTGACGGTAATCCGCGATCCCGATCCCGACAAAAAATATTACGAGCGAAGTGATAACTATCCTTTTGCACTGGTAGATATTCCGGCGCACTCCATCATGGCTTCAACAGATGATGATGAATGTTATCACCAGTTCTGCGACCAGCTGGATCGCATCGATATGCCGAATCTTACTGCCATCATCAACGCCATCCGGAAATCGGTGGTGCCATTTGTAAATGGGGAGATTAAAAAAAATAAAATTAAGTAGGGTGACTCAGGTTGTGCGGACAGGTGCCGAATGTACGGCAGCACTCATTTCCATAATCAGTGAGGTTTCTTTCTCAATGGCATTGCCCACCACTATTACATCTGCCCCGGCCTTGCAGTTCAGGTAGGCTTTCTCGGGGTTAATGATACCTCCACCAATAATCAGCGGGATTTCTATATTCTCGGCAACCAGTTTGATCATGTTCTCGGGAATGGGTCGTTTGGCCCCGCTGCCTGCATCCATGTAAATAAGTTTCATGCCCAGCATTTCACCTGCCATTGCTGTGCACATGGCAATCTCCGGTTTGTCGGACGGAACAGGATAAGTATTACTGATATACGATACCGTAGTTGGTGCGCCGCCATCAACAACAATATAACCGGTAGACATGATCTCCAGTCCGCTTTGCCTGACAAACGGTGCAGAAATCACATGCTGGCCGATAAGCAGTTCAGGATTCCTTCCTGAAATCACGGATAGATAAAGCAGGGCATCCGCGTACCGGGAAATCTGTGAAGAACTTCCGGGAAACAGGGTAATCGGAATAGAGCAGTGTTGTTTGAGATACTGGACACAATCATCCAGGTTACTGGAAATCACCAGGCTGCCGCCAACAAAGAAATGATCCACTTTTGCAGCTACTGAAAGACCGATCAACACGTCCAGGATTTTCCTGTTCACTTTATCAGGGTCGATCAGTACGGCAAATGATTTTTTGCCCAGCTTTTTTTGATCCTGTAAAGTATTGTAGAGAGTTGACTTCATCCGGTAACGGTTGTTCTTACAAAAATGCAAAAAGTTTTTGGCTTTCAACAGGTTAATTTACGATCAGTCCTAAAGTATAAGTGCCAGCTACAAACGCAGGTAAACCACTAATTGGGCAACATGGTTGTTGGTCCGGCCCGTTACTCCTGAAATATATTGATTAAGGTATCCGGCTTCCAGATCAATTGATGTTTTCAGGCGATAGCCCAGCGCAAGATACAGGCGATTCTGGTCGAAGCCCTTTCCGTTTACATTTGCTTTATTACCGATATTCAGGAACACCTCATCCTGCAATGCGGCGAACAAACCTTTTTTAAAGGTTTCCTGTTTCC
This sequence comes from Chitinophagaceae bacterium, assembly GCA_040510375.1. Taxonomy (GTDB): domain Bacteria; phylum Bacteroidota; class Bacteroidia; order Chitinophagales; family Chitinophagaceae; genus JBEVJC01. Next base: position 174,867 of record JBEVJC010000022.1, on the reverse strand, counting down.
TGAACGGGAGTATGTTCCTGATGAAATAACGGAACCGGTTTGCATACACATGACCCGATTGCCGCAGGTCATCATTTTCAGTTACCGCTGTACCGATAAAACGTTGCTCCAGCCGCAGCCTGTGGCTGATATTCAGCCGGCCCTGTTTATGGTTGAAGATTACCTGCTCCCAGATCCGGTGCTCAGGAATGTATCCGCTGATGCCTCCCAGTGTGCGCCGGTTATCTACAAATGCATAACCGGTGGTGAGCAGGAATTTTCTTCCGGCATGATACGTGAAACCTGCCCTCAGCAGGAGTGTCTGAACGTGTTCGATTCCATCGGACGAACGCAACTGCACGTCAGACAGGATACTGGTATGTTTACCTGTTTTGGTTGACTGGAAAGAAGCCAGCCAGCCCATAAACTGGGTCTGGGAAAAAGTTTGGTTACAACTAAGGGTAATTACCAGCAGGGTTAAAGTAAGGGTCCGTTTCATTAAAGCCGTTATTGATCGGTTATGGGTATAATTACTGATTGAAACCCTATCTACCAAAAAAATATTGTGGTATTGGCTATAAATGGGTGTGCACAAATTTTGTATGGCAGTGCTGTCATGCCATGCAGCCCTGTTTCCACAAGATGTGCATATCTGGGAGTTTGAAATGCGCTTTGCAAAAAATATTTTCGTAAGGAGGCCTCCATAGGCAAAATGCAGTATCAGACCGATAAATTCAATTAGTATGGGTAGTAAGAAACAATCTTCACCAGAAGGTGGATTAAAATTTTCCCGTCGCTTTACCAGCAATACCGTGAATGTATTTGATCTCTTTGAGTATGACTACCGGACTTCGGTAATCAGGAACCCGAGTGGGGAGATCGTTTTTGAAATGACCAATGTGGAAGTGCCCCGGCAATGGAGCCAGATCGCAACCGATATTCTTGCACAGAAATATTTCCGAAAGGCGGGTGTACCTCAACCTGATGGTACCACCGGCCGCGAAACATCAGCCAGGCAGGTGGCACATCGTATGGCTAATTGCTGGCGCGTATGGGGCGAGCGTTATGGCTATTTTGCAAGCAATGAAGATGCGCAGGTATTTTATGAAGAGCTGGTTTATTCGATCCTCGACCAGATGTGTGTACCCAATTCACCCCAATGGTTTAATACCGGGCTGCATGAAAGTTATGGGATCACCGGTAAACCACAGGGCCACTACTATGTGGATCCGGTGGATGGCGAATTAAAAAAATCGGCCAGTGCATATGAGCGTCCCCAGCCCCATGCCTGTTTTATTCTGAGTGTGGATGATGACCTGGTGAATGATGGAGGTATCATGGACCTGTGGGTGCGCGAAGCAAGGATCTTCAAGTACGGATCGGGTGTGGGTACCAACTATTCGAGTTTGCGTGGTGCAAATGAAAAGCTGAGTGGGGGCGGGACTTCCAGTGGACTGATGAGTTTTCTCAAGATCGGCGACCGGGCAGCAGGTGCTATCAAATCGGGCGGGACCACCCGTCGCGCAGCGAAGATGGTTTGCCTGGACCTTGACCATCCCGAAATTGTGGAGTTTGTCAACTGGAAAGTAGAAGAAGAAAAAAAGGTGGGCGCACTGATCGATGCAGGTTATTCTTCCGATTATGAAGGCGAGGCTTATAAAACAGTGAGCGGACAGAATTCGAATAATTCGGTGAGGATCCCCAATGAATTTTTTGACCGTTTGCAAAAAGGGGAGGATTGGGAACTGAAGGGAAGGATGGATGGAAGGGTGATGAAAAAGATTCCCAGTAAAGATCTGTGGGACCAGATAGCCCATGCGGCATGGCGCTGTGCAGATCCCGGTACGCAATACAATACAACCATCAATGAATGGCATACCTGTCCGGAAGGCGGCGAAATCCGCGCATCCAATCCCTGTTCGGAATATATGTTCCTGGATAATACAGCTTGCAACCTTGCATCCGCCAACCTGATGAAGTTTTATAATGCAGACACAAATTTGTTTGATGTGGAAGGATATGAATACAATTGCCGGTTGTGGACAGTTGTACTTGAGATTTCCGTATTGATGGCGCAGTTTCCTTCTAAGGAAGTAGCCAGGTTAAGTTACGAATACCGTACGCTTGGGCTCGGTTATGCAAACCTGGGTACCATGCTCATGGTAAGTGGTATAGCATATGACAGCGATGCTGCCCGTGGAATAACAGGTGCCATTACTGCTATCATGACCGGTGTGGCTTACCGTACTTCTGCGGAAATGGCTTCTGTACTTGGTGCGTTCCCGCGTTATGAAGACAACAGGGAACATATGAAGAGAGTGATCCGCAACCATCGCCTGGCCGCATATGATGCCGATGAGTTTGAATCACTCAGCGTGAGGCCACAGGGCATCAAGGCAAAACATTGTCCCGATTACCTGTTAAAAGCTGCATGCAAAGTCTGGGACGATGCAGTTGAACTGGGTGAGTTGTACGGATACCGTAATGCACAGTCGACCGTTATCGCACCAACCGGTACGATCGGCCTGGTAATGGATTGCGATACAACCGGCGTGGAGCCTGATTTTGCCCTGGTTAAATTCAAAAAACTTTCGGGTGGTGGTTATTTCAAGATCATTAACCAGTCGGTCCCGGCAGCACTGAAGAATATGGGTTATTCAAAACAGGAGGTCGATGAGATTACCCGGTATGCAGTTGGCGCTGCATCCTTTGCGAAGGCACCCTATATCAATCATGCAACCCTGATGGCCAAAGGGTTTTCGATGAACGACCTGAACAAGCTGGATGCGGCTGTGGTTGCGGCCTTCGACATAAATTTTATTTTTAACAAATATGCATTGGGAGAGGAATGCCTGCAACGCCTGGGGTTCGATTCCGGGCTATACAACGATTTTGAATGGAGCCTGCTGGAAGCACTTGGTTTTTCTGATGAGGAAATTGAAGCCGCAAATGATTTTGTTTGCGGAACCATGATGCTGGAAGGTGCGCCGTTCCTGCGTGAAGAACATCTTCCTGTTTTTGACTGTGCAAATAAATGTGGTAAAAAAGGCCAGCGTTTTATCCATGCACATGGTCATATCCGGATGATGGCCGCTGCACAACCTTTTATCAGTGGTGCTATTTCAAAGACCATCAACCTTCCCCATGAAGCCCTTGTGGAAGAGATCGCTGATTCGTATATGTTAAGCTGGCAGCTTGGTTTGAAGGCCTGCGCACTTTACCGTGACGGCTCAAAACTTTCACAGCCACTCAGCAATAAAAGTGATAAGAAGAAAAAATCCTCGACCGCTGCGGGTGTTGTTGAAGAAACACAGGCAGGACAAACTGGTCAGGCTGTACTGGAAAAACAATCTGGACATGACATAACTGATAAACAAACAGCAAATACTGACCAGGCATTTGCCACGAACCCGTCGGGTAAAATTTCTGCAAATCAAACATTTGCAGAAATGCGAGCGGAGACCGTTTCCAATATTGTTGACCTGGGGAAACTTACAGTAGAAGAATTACTGGAGGAAGTACAGAAGCGGGTGCAGTCGTCACCCGATACCAAACTTAAGCGCAAGCTTGCCAGTATCGTGGAGCGCAGGTCCTTACCTGCCAAACGTCGCGGGTTTACGCAGAAGGCAAAGATCAACGGGCAGGCGATCTTCCTGAGGACGGGCGAATACCAGGATGGAACACTGGGAGAGATCTTTATTGATATGGCAAAGGAAGGCGCAACCATGCGCAGTATGATGAACTGTTTTGCAATTTCAATTTCAATCGGACTTCAGTATGGTGTTCCGCTTGAAGAGTTCGTTGACAAGTTTGCTTTCACAAAATTTGATCCTTCCGGTTTTGTGGAACATCCGAATATCAAGTCGACCACATCACTGGTTGATTTTATTTTCCGTGCGCTGGGGTATGAATACCTGGGCCGGACCGACCTGGTGCATGTGCTCGATAAACCTGAAGTGATGAATACGGGTTCGGACGACTGGGAAGATGTTCCAACCGGGCTGGAATATGCGAAGGCGCCGGAACTTTCAAGTATCCGTATAACACCTGCCGGTGCTGGTCCGGCTACCATCAAGACCTACAAAGCACAGCCGTATAAGGAAGACAATGGCATGGATGCAATGAATAAGGCAGCGAAGAATATGCAGAGTGACGCGCCCGCCTGTAATGTATGCGGGCATATAATGATGAGAAGTGGCACCTGTTACAAGTGCCTCAACTGCGGAAACCAGGGGGGATGCAGTTAATCCGGGTATTTCCACGAAGGTTTTTTTCGGAAATATAACCGGATAAAACAACCTGGAAATCGTGCATTTCAGTAGGGATTATTTTCTTGTTTATAGAACGCGCCAGCTATTTTGTGCTTTCAAATTCCCTTATGAAAGCAAAAAATATCCTGTTGGCACTGCTGGTAATAATTTTTCTTGAATCATGCAGCAGGGCCATCACGCCTTTTGAGGCGGCCAATAATCCCAGGGGGAAAAAATGCAGGGCGATCCGTTGAGGATCAGTTACAGGCAGGCAGGAACCTGCCGGGTGATCAGCCAAAAAGATTTCCTACAGCGCCTTCCAGCATAGGAAACTTTTCAACCACATATGATTTTATTGCCTGGATGGCTTGTTTTGCCTGTTCATCAGTCAGGCCGGCTTCTGCTTTCAGTTTATCGATCAGTTCCTGCATATCGTAAGATTTGTATTGGTTAGACTATTAATTGATCTGCATTTACGTAAGGTTTATGCAACCTTCAGCAAGCTCAGTTTGCTCTTGTCGAATTTACGTTTTGCATAATCCAGGTTCATCACAAAGCTGGTTTCCTTTGAAGAGGGCAGTTCATACATGGCGTCGGTGAGCAGGCCTTCGCAGATACTGCGCAAACCACGTGCACCCAGTTTATAATCCACTGCTTTTTCAACCATAAAGTCCAGGACTTCATCTTCGATATGAAGTTTGATTCCTTCCAGTTCAAACAGCCGGGTATATTGTTTCATCAGAGCATTCTTCGGCTGGGTGAGGATGGCGCGCAGCGTGGATGCATCGAGTGGATCCAGATGGGTTACTACGGGAAGCCGTCCAAGCAGTTCGGGGATCAGGCCAAATGATTTCAAGTCCTGCGCATTTACATACCGGAGTAGGTTTTTCTTCATGTTCTCCTGCAGTTCCTTGTCCACATTGAATCCAATGGTATTGGTCTGCACACGGCGGGCAATGATTTTGTCGATGCCATCAAAAGCACCTCCGCAGATGAAGAGGATGTTCTGTGTATTGATCTTGATGAGTTTCTGCTCGGGGTGTTTGCGACCACCCTGTGGTGGCACCAGTACATCGGTTCCTTCCAGCAGTTTCAGCATTCCCTGTTGAACACCTTCACCACTTACATCGCGGGTGATGGAAGGGTTATCGCCTTTACGGGCAATCTTGTCGATCTCATCAATATATACTATTCCGCGTTCGGCGGAACTGACATCGTAATTGCAGACCTGGAGCAAACGGGTGAGGATGCTTTCCACATCTTCGCCCACATAACCTGCTTCGGTAAAGACGGTGGCATCAACAATGGCGAATGGTACATTCAACATGCGGGCGATACTTTTTGCCAGCAGGGTTTTACCCGTACCGGTTTCTCCCACCATGATGATATTGCTTTTTTCAATTTCCACTTCGTTGCTTGGTCCAACGGTAGCAGCCTCACTGCCTTTTTGCTGCAGTCGTTTATAGTGGTTGTAAACCGCCACGGCCAATACTTTTTTAGCCTCATCCTGACCGATCACATAATCGTCCAGGAATTTTTTGATTTCCATCGGTTTTTTGATGGTCAGTTTAAATGACCCGGATGATGTTTTTTCATCACGTACCTGCAGTTCCTGTTCAATGATTTCCCGGGCATGTTCCACGCAATTTTCGCAGATATGTCCTTCCTGCCCGGCGATCAGGATTTTTACTTCGTCGCGGCTCCGGCCGCAAAATGAGCAGTGTAATATATTTTTAGCCATAATGTTTGTGAAGGGAGGAGAATGGTCGTCGTCGCTACCAGTTGCAAAATTAAAAAAACCGCCTGACAAAGGCGGTTTTTCAGGTTCTTATTTAAAGGGCTGGGGATAAGCTGGATTACAATTTTGTAAGTAGCTGATCTACAATGCCATATGAAATTGCTTCTTCTGCGTTCATCCAGTAATCGCGGTCAAAATCACGCATGATCTCTTCTACGGACTTACCGGTATTGGTTGCCAGGATCTGGGCACCCATATCTTTTACGCGTTTGGTTTGTTTTGCCTGGATCTCCAGGTCGGAGGTTACACCCCGGATATAACCGCCCAGGCTTGGCTGGTGGATCATCACTTCGCCGGATGGATAAATAAAACGGCGGCCTTTTTCACCTCCGCTCAGGAGGATACTTCCCATGGAGGCGGCCAGTCCCATACAGATGGTACTCACCGGGCTCTTGATCATCTGCATGGTGTCGTACATCACCATTCCGCTGGTGACTACACCACCCGGGCTGTTGATATAAAACTTGATTTCTTCACCGGGTTTATCGGCGTCCAGCAGCAGGAGTTTACTAACGATATCGCGGGCGCTTTTATCATCGACTACTCCCCACAGGTATACACTGCGGCTTTTGAAGAAATATTTTTCCAGCTTTTTACTGAACATCATGAGGTCCGACTTTGGCGTTTCCTCTTTTTCCTCTTCTTCCGGTTCTTCGTCTTCCGATCTCCATCCATTATATAAATGAGCATTCAGGTTCATGTCTTTTCGTTTAATTATTTTTCAATTGATTGAAGTGGGCTATCAGTCTTTTTTATCTTTTCTTGGATTGATCAGTAATACTTCGTCCACAAAGCCATATTCTTTTGCTTCAACAGCGGTCATCCACTTATCCCTTTCAAAATCCTTCTCGATCTGTTCAATCGGTTTGTTGGTATGATGGTTCACTACATTATAAAGATCGTTTTTGATCTGACGGATTTCCTTAACGGTGATCTCAATATCACTTGCCTGTCCGCCGATAGCACCACTTGGCTGGTGCATCATCACCCTTGCGTGTCTCAGCGCTGCGCGTTTACCCTTTGTACCTGCACCCAGCAATACACAGGCCATTGATGCGGCCATACCAATACAGATAGTGGCAACATCGGGTGTTACATACTGCATGGTATCGTACATACCAAGTCCCGCGTAAACACCACCACCAGGGCTGTTGATATACATATTAATATCGCGGGTACGGTCAGTGGAATCGAGGAACAGTAACTGGGCAGTGACAATATTGGCCACTTCATCGTTAATACCATAACCCAGGAAGATAATGCGGTCCATCATCAGACGGCTGTATACATCCATTACTGCCACATTCATTGGTCGTTCTTCAATGATGTTTGGAGTCATGGCAGTGGTCAGTTGCGACGCATAACTATGGAGCGTATTACTGGACATACCACGGTGTTTCACCGCGTATTTCTCAAATTCAGAATTAAAGTTCATGTGTTATCAGGTTATTTATAAAGTTCGGAGTTTCCGTCCACCGTATCAAATATCCGTCCAAATGCCAAATCCACAAAATGGGTGACAGGTTAGCATAAAAAAAGCCTTCCGGTGGAAGGCTTCCTGTCTTTTTATGCGAACATATCACGGATCTTATCAAAAAATCCCTTGCCGTTTTTTTCGGGGTGAGGTTTGAAATTGGTGGAGTGGTTCAGTTTTTCCAGTGCTGCCTTTTCTTCGGCAGTAAGTGTTTGGGGTGTCCATACACTTACATGGATCAGCTGGTCACCTTTTTCATACGTGTTCACGCCTGGAAATCCTTTTCCTTTCAGCCGGAAGATTTTTCCGGATTGGGTGCCGGCCGGGATTTTGATCTTGGCGCGGCCATCAATGGTTGGCACTTCCACGGACGTACCAAATGCAGCATCCGGGAAGGTGATATGCAGGTCGTAAGCAACATTCAATCCGTCACGCTGCAGGTCTGCATGTGTTTCTTCTTCAATCAGGATAATGAGGTCGCCTGCACTGCCACCACGTTCACCGGCATTACCCTTACCACTGATACTTAACTGCATGCCTTCTGATACACCTGCAGGGATATCGATACTTACGGTCTCTTCGGCATAGACCCTGCCTTCCCCTTTACAATGACCACATTTAGCAGTTACCGTGCTGCCTTCACCGTTACAGGTTGGACAGGTTGATACTGTTTGCATCTGGCCGAGAAATGTATTCTGTACTTTTCTCACCTGGCCGCTTCCGCCACAGGTAGAACAGGTTTGCACACTTCCTTTATCTTTCGCACCGCTGCCTGAGCAAACGTTACAGACTACATATTTTTTAACCTTGATATTCTTGGTAACACCTTTTGCAATCTCTTCATAATTGAGTTTAAGCTTTACCCGCAGGTTGCTTCCCCTCACACCACGTGCGCGCTGACCGCCTCCGCGGGCACTTCCGCCACCGCCACGCTGGCCACCGAAGAAATTACCGAAAATATCTTCCCCGAAAATATCACCGAACTGGCTGAAGATATCATCCATGTTCATATTACCACCGGGTCCACCGCCATTACGTCCGGCTCCACTTACTCCAGCATGGCCAAACCGGTCGTACTGTGCTTTTTTATCGGAATCACTGAGGACTTCATAGGCTTCTGCCGCTTCCTTGAATTTTTCTTCTGCATTCTTGTCGCCTGGATTGCGGTCGGGGTGATGCTGCATGGCTACCTTCCGGTATGCTTTTTTAATCTCATCGGCAGCTGCACCCTTAGCAAGGCCAAGGACCTCGTAATAATCTCTCTTTGACATTTAGTTTAAATATTATTTTCCAACAACCACCTTGGCGTGGCGTATGATCTTATCGTTGAGGTAATATCCCTTCACCACTTCATCCACGACCTTCCCTTTCATCTGGTCGTCCGGTACCGGGATCTCGGTTATGGCTTCATGGAGGTCGGCATTGAATTCAGTACCGATAGTTTCCATCGCCTTCAGGCCCTTACCTGTTAAAGTATTGCGGAGTTTATTAAAAACAAGGGAGACGCCCTCCCTGATACTTTTTATATCCGAGGTTGTTTCCATTTGTTTCTGCGCGCGTTCCGCATCATCTATCACATCAAGCAGCTGGACGATTATTTCCCGTCCGGCCGTCAAAGTTATATCACGGTATTCTTTTGCACTACGCCGTTTAAAGTTTTCGAACTCCGCCAGCAAACGCAGGTATTTATCTTTCGACTCCTGCAATTCCGCTTTCAATTTTTCGGCGGCTGATTCTTCGGCTACGGGTTCATTCAGGTGTGTGGTACCACGAAGGTTTTCATCTGTGTTGAGATCGAAACCGGAAGTACCCGTTGTCCTTTCATTTTGTTCATTTCCGTTTCCCGCCCCGTTGGCGGAGTTAGCCTGTTCTTGCACGTCTTTTTCTGCCATTTTTTTCGAATTGTTTGCGAAGGTAAGCTAGTCAAGAATATTGCCAATGCCGGGGATGGGACAAATTGTCCGGCCCGGCCCAATTTCACCGTCGGGGATCAGTCTACCCTTCGCCTTCCGTTTTTGTTCCGTTAACTTTGCGTTTTATGAACAAAATCTACCTGAAAAGAAAGATCTCTCCCCGTGTTGCCAATGGTCACCCCTGGATTTTCAATAATGAAATTGAGAAAACGGAGGGCGAACCCGTTAACGGAAGTATTGTGGAGGTCCGTGACTATGATCAGAAATTCCTGGGCCGGGGATATTTTAATGGCCTTTCCCAGATCCAGGTGCGATTGCTAACGCGCGACAAGAAAGATATGATCGATGAGGCATTCTTCCTGCGAAAAATCAGGGAATGTTGGGAGTACCGGCAAAAAATCGGGTTTGTTGATAATTGCCGGCTGGTGTTTGGTGAGGCTGATGGTTTACCCCAGATGATCATTGATAAGTTTAACGATTATTTTGTGATCCAGACACTGGCGCTCGGGATGGATCTCTGGAAGCCCGCTATAGTAAAGGCTTTGAACGAAATTTTTTCGCCCAGGGGTATTTATGAAAGGAATGATGTGCCGGTGCGCACACTGGAAGGATTACCACTTGTCAAAGGTTTTTTGTCGGACCCGTTTGACCCGAAAATTGTGATCGTGGAGAATGGACTCAAATTTCAGGTGGACCTCGAAAATGGCCAGAAAACCGGTTACTTCCTCGATCAGCGGGACAACCGCCGGGCAATTCAGCATATCGTCAGGGATGCCGAGGTGCTGGGTGCCTTTACTTATACCGGGACATTTGAGATTCATGCAGCAGCCTATGGTGCCAAATCGGTACTGGGACTCGATATTTCTGAAAGCGCAGTGGCCCAGGCCAACAGCAATGCAGCCCTGAACGGGTTGGGTGATATCTGTAAGTTTGAAACCGCCAACGCATTTGATAAATTGAAAGAATGGTCGAAGACAGGACGGCAATACGATGTGGTAATGCTGGATCCTCCGGCCTTTACGAAGAGCAGGGAAAACATCCAGAAAGCGGTTACGGGATATAAAGAAATCAACCTGCGGGGAATGAAACTCATACGACCCGGTGGTTTCCTGGTTACCTCGTCGTGTACAAGTCTTGTTGAACCCGACCTGTTCCTGTATACAATCGCGCAGGCGGCAAAAGATGCAAAACGTCAGATCAGGCAGGTGACGTTCCAGGCGCAGGCGCCGGATCATCCGATTGTCTGGGGAATTGAAAACACCCAATACCTGAAGTTCCTGATTGTACAGGTGCTTTGATTATTCGGGAAATGGAAACAAGGGAAGTCCTGATAATTCCGGTTCGTTGATTAACCGGGATTGGAAACACCCGTGAACCGGGAGTTCCTGATTTTGTATTACCGTGAAACCTGGAATTTACCGGTATCGATAAGTTTGCCGTTTGGATCGGTGATATGGTAGATGTACATGCCGCGGTTAAAATCTGCCAGCGGGATATTTGTTTTCTCGGTGACGTTCTGTGTCTCCACCATTTTTTTTCCCAGGAAACTGAAAATGGTCAGCGTCATACCACGCTGGAAATTCTTTTGGAAATCAAACGTAACATTAGTGGTGGCGGGGTTGGGATATAATTTTACATACTTCCCCGCTTCCTGGCCATTTGACTGGAAGGCAGTGAAGAGAACGATAAGAAGTATGGGTAAAATTTTATTCAACGTACCAAATTTACTTTTATTTTCCAATAATAGAGCCTTTTAGCCATTTATGCAAGGCCCGCCGAAAATTCAAAATCTGGCATTATCAATCAACTAGTTAGCAAAGTGGTATACCGTAATTTAACCTTACGTTTGGTGAAATTCATTCCACAATGGGTTTTAACTGGGCCTGATGCTGGCTTTTGACTGTTATCCTGCCCCCCTGGTTTAATAAAAACAAAAGTATTTCTTCCCCAATCGCGTGCCGTTCAGCTTACCAGATTGTTCTCCCCCGGCTCACCTGGTCATTGTTTTTCGAGCCTCATGGTGGTAATCGTTCCCGATCCCTTCAGTGTGGCTTCCACAAAATTCCAGTCGGTATTATCAATATGCCAATTGCCATTAATCAGGTTAATCGGATAAGTTGCCGATGGAAATGTTGCCAGGATATCCAGGTCATCTACGTTCTCCAGCCAGGTTCCGGTTTTATAGGTAACGCCGCCACTGATCGCATCCACCGTGCGGTTTTCGTAAAACTGGAAGGTATACCCGTTGAAATCCACCGCGACATCAGTTCCATCCTTTTTAAAGGAAGTAACCGCCCATTGTCCGCTGACCATGGCATCTACGATAATGTTTTCTTTCTTTTTTTCTATGGCTTTTTTACAGGAAGGAAAAACCAGGAGCACCAACGCCAGGGGTACGAGTAATTTCATGAAAACAGGTTATGCCAGAAAAATAAGTATTTACCTCTGGCAAAACAAGCAAAACCCCCTAAAAATCAGGATTGCGGGAAACCGGGGCTGGACCGGATCGCCACAATTTGCTGGTAATGGCGTTCGGAATGGGCATTGATTAACAGAAGTACCTGGTAACCGTCCACATGTGTACCAACAAAGGGGACAATATGATTGCGAAGGTCTTCCGTGGTGGTGCGGGCATATTTGATATGATCATTCCGGTGCTTTTTAAACTCGGCAATGGCACCTTTTGCATCTTTCCAGCTGGCTTTGGAAGGATCAAGGAACTCGGGGTTTTTCCGTTTGGTCGTCCGGTCTTTCACCATGGCTACCAGCTGGGCATCGGTAACCTTGATACTATCGCGCATCTCAGGATTGGCCGGCCCTTTCATACTACCTTCCAGCATGGACCAGATACCCTGTTCTGACAGTGCGATATGTGAAAGGCATTCGCTGATACTCCAGGCACCTTCTTCTGGTTTATAATTCAGCTGGGCTTCAGAAAGACCATCAGCTGCAACGATGATCTTACCACGGGTTTCTTTAAAATCAGTAACAATATTTTTACGTTCTTCCTTAGTCAGTGTTTTATCACTGAAAGTGCCGGCCAGTCCGGTGATAACGAGTAAGGCCAACAGAAGGCGCCCTTTAGTTCTTTGTAGCATGGCAGGTCGTTAAAAGGTGAAAAATGGGGAAGCAGGGCAGGTACATAAAGATAACTTATTTTTAGGTCGTTCCCCGTTGCTATGGGGAAATATTTTAGAGGTTCAGGCCGGTCCCCGTTGCCAGGGGGGAATATTTTAAAAGTTCAGGTCGTTCCCCGCTGATGCCGGCGAAGTATTTTAAAAAAAGGAAAACGATGTTAATTGCGGATATAATAAAAGTGCTGGAAGAACTGGCACCCCCCACGCTCCAGGAAGGATACGATAATGCAGGACTGATCACAGGTGACGCAGGGTGGGAGTGCACCGGTATTATTTGTACGCTCGACAGCACCGAAGCCGTAGTGAATGAAGCGATTGAGAAAAAATGTAACCTGGTTGTAGCCCATCACCCCATCGTGTTCTCCGGGCTTAAAAAATTAACCGGGACCGGTTACGTACAACGAACGGTTATCCGGGCAATACGTCATGATATCGCCATCTACGCCATCCATACCAACCTGGATAATGTGTTGGAAGGGGTCAACGGCAGGATTGCAGATAAACTGGGATTAACCGCCCGCCGGATCCTGGATCCCAGGTCCGGCACACTCCGCAAACTTGTCTGTTATTCGCCGGCCGCATCTGCCGTACAGTTGCGTGATGCACTCTTCCTTGCAGGGGCGGGACAGATCGGCAACTACGACCAGTGCAGCTTTACACAGGCGGGCACGGGCACGTTCCGGCCACTGGCCGGCGCCGAACCGTTTACCGGAAAAATTGATCAACGCAGCGAAGTGGATGAAGAAAGGATCGAGGTCCTGTTTCCCGCAACAATGGAAAAAAAGGTTATTGCTGCCATGAAGGCGGCCCATCCATATGAAGAGGTGGCTTTTGATGTGCTGACCCTGGGAAATACCCACCCGGGTATCGGCTCGGGACTGACCGGCGAACTTCCCGAACCCTTGGAAGCGGAAAGTTTCCTGGCTTTATTGAGGGAAAAATTCGGTACCGGCGTAATCCGTCACTCCGCGTTAACAGGGCGTCCGGTGCGGAAAGTGGCTGTCTGTGGCGGAGCCGGGAGTTTCCTGATTCCCAGGGCGCTGGCCGGGGGGGTTGACTTTTTCATAACATCCGATCTCAAATATCATGAATTCTTTGATGCAGATGGTGCGATAGTTATTGCCGATATCGGACATTTTGAAAGCGAGCAATACACCACGGAGCTGCTGCAAGAGGTTTTGGTCAGAAAATTCCCTACCTTTGCCGTCCTTAAAACAGAAGTGAATACAAACCCCGTGCGATATTTTAAGTGAAGAAAGAAGCGGGTTACATCATTAAACTTCAAACATTAATCAATTCATGGCAAACGTTAAAGAATTTTCGGTCGAAGAAAAATTGAACGGCCTGGTTACGCTGCAGAAAACAGAAAGCAAACTCGATGAGTTGCGGATCCTGAAAGGCGAATTACCAATGGAAGTTGCAGATCTCGAAGATGAAATCACCGGACTGACGGCCCGCCAGACACGTATCGAAGAAGAGATCAATGGCGTTACCGAATTCATCCAGCAGCGCAAGGATGCCATCAAGGAAGCTGAAGCACTGGTGAAGAAGTACGAAAAACAAAGTGAGAACGTAAAGAACAACCGCGAGTTCGAAGCGATCAATAAGGAAACTGAAATGCAGCAGCTGGAGATCAAGCTGGCAGAGAAACATATCAAGGACGCTACCGAAGAGATCGCTGAAAAAGCAGGTACCCTCGAAAAGGCAAAGAAGAACATCGCGTTGAAAGAAAGCGTACTGTCGAACAAAAAAGGTGAGCTGGACAAGATCATTGCGGCCAATGAAAAAGAAGAGAAACATTATGGTAAACTGGCTACCGAAGCAAAGGAGCATGTTGACCCACGTCTTCTTGCTTCTTATGAAAAAATCCGCAAGAGCTACCGCAACGGACTTGCAGTAGTACCGGTTGAACGTGATGCGTGTGGTGGTTGCTTTTATTATATCCCGCCACAGAAACAAAGCGAAATCAAACAACACAAAAAAGTTATGATCTGCGAAAACTGCGGACGGATCCTGGTTGATGAGGAACTGGCCAACAATATCGAAGTGAAGTAATCAAGCTGATAAATTAGTAAAGCCTCCGGAAGGGGGCTTTTTTATTTCCCCGTTTTTTTTGTGGAAAATACCCGGCTCCGAACTCTTCCCATTTTCTATCTTCGTTAAATGTTACGCCAGCTTTCAATCCAGAACTATGCGATCATCGACCACCTCAGGATCGATTTCTCCCGTCAGTTGAATGTAATTACCGGTGAGACCGGTGCTGGTAAATCTATCCTGGTAGGTGCCCTGGGACTGATCCTTGGTGAACGTGCTGATTCTGCCGTACTGGTTGCCAAGGATAAAAAATGTGTGGTGGAAGGAGTGTTTACTTCTGATTCTAAACCGGACGTGCGTCAGTTCCTGGAATTGAATGAGCTTGATATTGAACCCGAGCTGGTATTACGCCGTGAGATCGGGGTGAATGGTAAATCACGTGCATTTATTAATGATACCCCTGTCAATCTTTCACAACTGCAGGCACTTACCTCATTGCTGGTAGATCTTCACCAGCAATTTGATACAATGGAAATAGCAGAGACTGATTTCCAGCGGAAAGTTATTGACGCGCTTGCGGGAAATGGTTCCCTTCTGGAAGAATACCAGCTGCTGTTCCGCAACTATCAGGTCCTGCGCCGTGAAACAGCCGACCTGAAAGAACAGAAAGCACAACTCGACCGTGAGTCGGACTATCACCAGTTCCAGTTCAACGAACTGGATGAAGCAGCATTTAAGGAAAACGAACTGGAGGAAGCAGATGCTGAACTGAAACTCCTTTCCAATTCAGAAGGTATAAAGGCAGCACTGGATAAGGTTTACCACGACCTGGAAGAAAGTGAGCAACCGATCGTTCAACAAATGAAAGTGCTGGCTAACCAGTTACAGGTTTATTCCGGATACCATAAAGATATTCCCGAGCTGGTTAAACGTATCCAGTCGGCCCAGATAGAATTACAGGATCTCGCCGACGAAACAAACCGGATCAGTGACCATATCAGTTATGATCCTTCAAAGATCGAAACACTTGCTGAACGGATGTCACTTGGTTACCGGCTCCAGAAAAAACATTCGGTGGGTTCTACTGCCGAATTACTTCAGATTAAGGACGGGTTACAATCCAAACTGGATGCCGTGGTGAATATGGATGAAACCATCCATCTGAAAGAAAAAGAAATGGAACGGCTTCGCGAAGAAGCGCTGAAAATTGCGAAGAAACTCAGTGTTGCCCGCTTAAAACAGGTGAAACCGCTGGAGGAAAAAGTGAATACCCTTCTGGCCCGTGTGGGTATGCCCAATGCGCGGCTGAAGGTGGAAATATCTGAAAAGGAACTGAATGTTTCAGGAACGGATAATATCCTGTTCCTCTTTGATGCAAATAAAAGCGGGAAGTTCCAGCCCGTGTATAAAGTAGCAAGTGGTGGTGAACTAAGCCGGCTGATGTTATGCATTAAATCACTGGTTGCCGAGAAGATCGACCTGCCCACCCTTATCTTCGATGAAATAGACACCGGTATTTCGGGTGAAGCAGCGAAACAGGTGGGTATCATTATGAAGGAGCTGACTTCGAACAGGCAGGTGGTTTGTATCACACACCAGCCACAGATTGCAGGAAAGGCCGACTCGCATTTCTTTGTTTACAAGGAAGCAACAAAAGACAAGGTCCGCACCGGGATCCGTTTGTTGGATACTGAGGAACGCGTAAACGCAATCGCTAAAATGCTGAGTGGCGAGAAGCCCACTGCCGCATCACTGGAAAATGCAAGGGAGATGATCGGTGTCTGAATCCCTGATACCTCAATTATCATTATTTTTACCGCTTTAATAAACCAACTGTCATGTCGAATAATCTATTGAAAGGAAAGAAGGGAATCATTTTTGGTGCGCTTGATGAAAAATCCCTTGCATGGAAAACAGCCCTGAAGTGTTATGAGCAGGGTGCGCAGATCGTTCTCTCCAACGCACCGGTTGCGTTAAGGATGGGTGAGATCAACAAACTGGCCGAACAGTGTGGTAATGCCCCGGTGATTGGTGCTGATGTAACCAATATGGATGACCTGAAGAACCTGTTTGAAAAATCGATGGAACATTTCGGTGGCCAGATCGATTTCATTTTGCATTCCATCGGAATGGGAATTAATGTCAGGAAGGGGAAACATTATACAGAGATGAATTATGAATGGAACCTGAAGACCCTTGATATTTCCGCCATCAGTTTCCATAAGGTATTACGTACTGCCTGGGATCTTGATGCATTAAGTGAAGGGGCGAGTGTGGTGGCATTGACCTATATCGCCGCACAACGGGTATTTCCTGATTATAACGAAATGGCGGATGCAAAGTCGCTGCTGGAAAGTATTACGCGGATGTTCGGTTATTATTATGGAGAGAAGAAAAAAGTACGCGTGAATACAATCTCCCAATCACCCACCCGTACAACAGCCGGAAGTGGTGTGAAAGGCTTTGATGGCTTTTTCAATTATGCCGACAAAATGAGTCCGCTGGGTAATGCACCTACGGAGGACTGCGCAAATTATATAACGGTCATGTTCAGTGATCTTACCCGGATGGTAACGATGCAAAACCTGTTTCATGACGGAGGATTCAGCTTCACCGGTGTAACGGCACCGATCATTGAAAAGATGGATAGCTGATCACCGGAAAACGACAACACATTAAAAAAGCCTCCAAACGGAGGCTTTTTATTTAACTGCTTATACTTAGTATTCGTCTTCATTGAAAAGGAAGTCGTCCTGCGTCGGATAATCCGGCCAGATGTCTTCGATTGTTTCGTATACATCACCTTCATCTTCGAGTTCCTGCAGGTTTTCAACCACTTCAATGGGAGCGCCCGACCGTATAGAATAATCGATCAGTTCATCTTTGGTAGCTGGCCACGGTGCGTCTTCCAGGTACGAAGCTAATTCTAGGGTCCAAAACATCTTTCGAAGGGGGTTTTAATTTTATAAATCCGGCAAACCGGGAAGCTGTTTAGTCTCCCCAATTTTCCGCAAAAGTAACTGTATTAACGAATTTACCAAATCCTTAGTTGCATGGCGGGGAAGAACCTGTCGATTAAATTGTTTTTTACCCCGATTGACCGGTCCTGAACAGCAGAAATGCGGTTTTGTTACTGCTGGCTAAATGTGGATATTTGAGGCCCAAACAAAGTGTAAACATGATTACCGGCGAGAATATTCACAAGACATACGGGACGGTTGAGGTGTTAAAGGGAGTTAATATCGAAGTAGGCCGGGGCGAGATTGTTTCCATTGTGGGTCCATCCGGTTCGGGAAAGAGCACCTTACTCCATATCCTGGGCACGCTTGACCGCGCCGACAGGGGGAGGGTGACCATGGACAACACGGTGACCAGTTCACTTATGGGAAAAAAATTAGCTGCGTTCAGGAACAGGCATATCGGTTTCGTGTTCCAGTTCCATCACCTGCTTCCCGAATTCACTGCAATTGAGAATGTCAGCATCCCCGGCTGGCTGGCGGGACGAAAAAAATCGGAAGTGCAGGCCCGTGCAACAGAATTGCTGCAGATGCTGGGACTTGCCCACCGGTTGGAAAACAAACCAAACCAGATGAGCGGTGGTGAACAGCAACGCGTGGCAGTGGCCCGGGCCCTGATCAATAAACCGGATATCGTATTTGCAGATGAACCCACCGGTAACCTCGATTCGGCCAATGCAAAAGAATTACATAATCTTTTTTTTGAACTGAGGGATAAATTCAAGCAGACCTTCCTGATTGTAACACATAATGAAGAACTGGCCCGTATGAGTAACCGGGTGCTGCATATGAAAGACGGCCGGATCGTGGAGAATGCGGCAAGGGTTGCAGGATGAGGTGGGTGAACTACATCCTCGGTTTCCAGGGGATCTCAGGGGCATTTAATAAATGACCTTCATACCGCGCCAGCACAAACAGGTAGTCACTTAACCGGTTCAGGTATTTAAGGATGATCAGTTCTACTTCTTTCGATTCCTGTTCCAGATGCACAATCAGGCGTTCCGCCCTGCGGCATACACATCGAGTGATGTGCAGGTTCGATACAGTTGGATGGCCACCTGGTAATACAAAACTTTTCATCTCCGGCAGTATCTCATTCATCCGGTCAATTTTTTTTTCAAGAAACAGGATATCCTGTTCATGAAGATCGGGAATAAGCATTTTCCGTTCTTTCTCCGGATCGCAGGCCAGTGCGGCACCAATCGTAAACAAGCGGTCCTGGATCTCCTGCAGCACCAGCCTGCCTTGTTCATCCGACAACAGGTCACGGCAAAGACCCACAAATGAATTGAGCTCATCGATGGTACCATAACTTTCAATGCGCAGGTGCGACTTCGGCACTCTTGTACCCCCGATAAGTGAGGTGTTGCCACTATCGCCTGTCTTGGTATAAATTTTCATTGTCATGGTAAAACATTTATTCTTCAGGACTGATATGCCATCTTTTTGCCAGTCGCGTGAAGACGAACGATACGTACAAAAACACAAATAGCAGGTTCAGTTTCATCAGCAGTTCATCATGGTTGTAAACCCAGGTACTGATGGGATGGGTTGCTTGAAAAAGTTCAACTGCAGCCACTGAACTTCCCGATTGTAAATTCCAGGGGTACAGATGGCTATAGTATGACCTGAAAAGCTGGGTGATCATCAGCACCACGAATGGCATCATCCATACATGCCAGTTCAGCAATACACCACGGAACAGTTTGCCCGCTGTATTGTTCGCAAAGGACAGGCCAAGTGATCCGAAACAGATAATCAACATGGTGTATGAAACGGTATTTGCATTTGTTCCGGATGCAATTAATCCAAACAAAATGGACCAGACCACCGTACCAATGATGCTGAAGAGAAAGACCTTCCGGGATAGCAGCCGGTAACTGATAAGAAGTATTGCGAAACAAAGGGCTATGTAACAAAAGAACACCTGGAAGTCAAATTCCTCCGCGATCCGGTGGCCTTTAAAGTAGGAATTTTGTATAAAATTCAGGACAGACCTTAATTCAGAGTAATTAAAAAAATCTGAACCGGGAGGATGTGCGTTTGTTGATTCAATACCGTACTGCCGTTGATCAGGATCACTTGAGGCAATGGTCCTGGTTACATTTCCATTTTTATCGGCAAACACAAGTTTCGCCAATACATCGGGATGAATCCTGAACGGAATCCCGTATTTTTTTGCAACCTCCACAGACTGACTGATGATGTAACGGATTGAATCTTCCTGATGATCCCGGATCCACCGGTCAGCAATTAAAGCCTGTGCCTCCGTATTACGGTAGCCTGCGAAACCATCCAGATCAATAGCCACGTCGCAATAATTCTGATAGGCAAACGCATCGCTGTCATCAAGGGCATCCCTGATAATAATATTATTGTGAGAATTAAAATCCGGTAAGGAGCTGTCGTAATAATCGTGACCATCTTCATAGGAAAACAGATCATTCTTTTCCGGGTTACACACACGCAGTTTAAAATAATCCCTCTTTGCAAATGGTATAAAGTGCATGGCCAGGTTGATGGTATTTGCCTCCTGTACCAATTCCCGGTTATCGGTTATAACCCTTGTCTTTGCCATCACTCCCCAATGAAAGCTGTGAAAAAAACCAAGTGATACGTAGAGCGAAATAAAAACGATCACGAACTGTTTGGAGAGGTAGAACCGATCAGTTATATAAAATTGTTTAAAGGCATTATTTCTCAGATAATGCAGCAGCCAGAGTATGATCACTCCCAGTGACATTAATATGGAAAGGGTGTAAAGTGTTCCTCCGCCAGTATTTTCGACCGAATAGAATTTCTGGATAATTGAAACCCGGATACTCGAAAAACCGGCGATGAAAAAAAGGATATGGATTACAAGACAACTGGCCAGGACCTGGACCACTCTTGTATTCCAGAGAAGCGGATAATTGGTGAGCAGGTATTTATTAAAGTTCTTGAGCATGGATTAGTTTATTGTGGTGGTTGATCAGGCATTAAAGAAACGACGGGACGAAGTGGAGATATCGCGGAAGTATTTTACCGGAATACCGGAGCTTCCCAGACGGCTGATCACTTCACTTGCGGAAACAGAAGTTTTAAAATAAAGGAGATAAACACCGCCATTGAAATTGATGTTCTGCAAACCTGTCTGCGCAAACGCTTCCTGTAATTGCTCCCTGGAGGCCGATGTTTCAATTTCAAAAACCATTGGTTCTTCGGTGCGTTCGCCTCCTTCGGCAGTACCCATGTGCTGATACTTTGGCTGACCGTTTTTAAGGAAGATCACCTGCTGTGATACTTTTTCCACTTCATATAATTGCTGCGAACTAAGGATAATGCCAATGGGCATTTTTGCAGATTCGGCCAGGAAGCGAAGATCTTCGAGGATTACCTGTTGCGCCAGCATATCCAGGTTGGCCAGTGGTTCGTCGAGCAACAGTACCTGCGGTTTTTTTATAATTGCTTTTGCCAGTTCGAACCTCATCTTATATCCCGATGAAATGCGGTTCCAGTTGTATGTACGGAATGCACGAAGTCCCATCCTTGCACAGATCATTTCCGTCCACAGCTGGTTGTCTTTTCCTTTATAACCGTAATGAGTGGCAGTAAACTGCAGGTTATCCTTCAGAGAACCGTACCAGGCATCGGGTCGTTGCGGAATAAAAGATAGTCTTGTTTTAATATCATAAAATGAGCTGGTTACCGGTAATCCTTTTATATGGTAACTCACAGTTCCCTGGTCGGGACGAAGTTCGCCATACAACAAACGAAGCAGGGTTGTTTTACCATTGCCATTCTCGCCTACCAGTCCGATGATCTGCCGGGGAAAAAGTTCTGCGTTTATTTCGCCGAGGCGGAAGTTTCCTTTCTGATAGGTTTTTCTGACCCCTTCCATTTTTATTACTGCTTCTTCCGGTGCTGGTAAAAAGCGCTGGTCGGCAGCGTTGATTTTTTCAAGAAGGGCAGTTACTTTTTCATTCAGGGCCGACGGATTCTTTTGTGTGGATAACTGGTAATTGTCGTACCAGTCGCAGAATTCAAGTGTGTTTTCAAACACAAGACTGTCCTGGGTTTCAATGGCTGAATCCAGTAATCTCCGGTAACCCACATGGGTATCTCCGTGATCGAAATAGGATTTCACTTCCTGGAGGCGTTCGTTGGTGGTGGTCATTCGGGGATTGGTTTATTGATGGTGGCCGGCAAGTATTACGTGTGGCCATGACTTAAATGCAGGGGTGCCTTACGAATATCCGATTCAATCACTCCATCGCGAAGGCGGATAATACGGTGGGCATGGTTGGCGATATCTTCTTCGTGAGTAACCAGTACAACGGTATTACCATCTGTATGGATGCGGCCAAAAATATCCATGATCTCGTAGGAGGTTTTAGTATCCAGGTTACCCGTAGGTTCATCAGCGAGGATGATTGCGGGGTCATTAACCAATGCCCTTGCAATTGCCACACGTTGTGACTGCCCGCCACTTAATTCATTCGGACGGTGGTGGCTTCTGTCGGTCAGGTTAACCAGTTCAAGTACATGCATAGCACGTTCATTCCGTTGTTTCTTTGGCATACCTGCATAAACAAGCGGCAGGGCCACGTTTTCCAGCGCAGTTAAACGGGGTAACAGGTTGAACTGCTGGAAAACAAAACCAATTTCTTTATTGCGCACTTCTGCCAGGTCGTTATCCACCATCTTACTTACATCCTGGCCATTTAATACATAAGTGCCCGATGTGGGGGTATCCAGGCAACCGAGGATATTCATCAATGTACTCTTACCCGAACCGGATGGTCCCATCAGTGCAACATATTCGTTCTTCACAATATCCAGTGCAACCCCTTTCAGTACTTCCAGTACATTCTTTCCCATGATATAGTTCTTTCTGATTGATTCGAGATGGATGATACTATTCATGCGAAAGCCGGGTTTGGGGAATTAATGTGTTTTATTTTTTTAAGACTTTCGGTACTTTGAAAAACTGGTCGTCGTGGACCGGCGCATTACGAAGCGCTTCTTCGCGGGTGATGGAGCCCCGGATCTCGTCTTCCCGAAGCACATTCACCTCCCTGGTCATGTGCATCATTGGTTCAACCCCTTCAAGGTCAAGCTCATTAAGTTTTTCAACAAAATGGATCATACGTTGCAGATCGGACCTGATCTGCTGTTTTCCAGCCTCATCAAAGGTCAGCCTGGCAAGGTGGGCCAGTTTGTCAACCATTCCGTCTGTAATTTCCATACGACAAATATAACGGGCATTCGTCAATTGTGGTGGGCTTCCCGAGCGGGCGATTTTCTTATCTTCGCGCCCTTATGACCAAGCAGCAAGAGATCGTAATGAGTGGGATCAGGCCCACCGGATTTTTACACCTGGGGAATTACTTCGGAGCAGTGCGGAATTATGTCCGGATGCAGGATGAATACACCTGTTATTTTATGGTGGCCGACCTGCATTCATTAACCACGCATCCCGATACCCGCGAATTGCGGACGAATATCCACCGGGTATTATCGGAGAACCTGGCCTGCGGACTGGATCCTGATAAAGCCGCATTTTATTGCCAGAGCCATGTCAGGGAAACCACCGAACTCTACCTCTACCTGAATATGCTGGCCTATGTAGGTGAGTTGGAAAAAACGGTCACCTTCAAGGATAAGGTCAGGCAGCACGAACACAATGTAAACGCCGGATTGCTGACCTATCCTGTGTTACAGGCCGCTGACATTATCCTGCACCGTGCATCGCTGGTACCGGTTGGGAAGGACCAGGAACAGCACCTGGAAATGGCGCGCAATTTTGCCAACCGGTTTAATCACCGTTACGGTGAAATTTTTCCGGAACCCCATGCATTCAACTATGGCGACGACCTGATCAGGGTACCATCGCTCGACGGTAAGGGTAAAATGAGTAAAAGTGAGAACCAGAATGCAACGCTCTATTTATCGGATACGGATGAAGATATCCGCAAAAAAATAAAAAAGATAAAATCTGATTCGGGTCCAACCGAGAAAAATTCTCCCAAACCTGAAGGTGTGGAAGTCATTTTCGCATTGATGAAACTGGTAAGCGCGCCTGAAGTGGTTACTAAGTTTGACAACGATTACAACGAATGCACCATCAGGTATGGCGACCTGAAAGAGCAGCTGGGCACGGATATGATCAATTTTATCCGCCCTATCCGTGAGAAATCGGAAGCCATCCGCAATGATGAAAAATACCTCCGGGAAGTGATGGAAAAAGGTGCGGAGAAAGCAAGGAAAAGTGCAGGTATTACAATGGCGCTGGTCCGTGAAGCCATGGGATTAAATTATTTCCAGGGGTAAGATAAAAAGACCTGTTGATTACAAGGATAATTATATATTTAACGTTCTGACGGTTTTTAAGACACCCTGACTCCCTATCTATGGCAAAAGCTAAGAAACCCAAACATATCGCCGTTGCCGGCAACATCGGTGCGGGCAAGACCACTCTCACGGAAATGCTCAGCAAACATTATAAATGGATCCCGAATTTTGAGGATGTTGACCATAATCCATACCTGATGGATTTTTATGAAGACATGCCCCGCTGGAGTTTTAACCTGCAGATTTATTTCCTGAACAGCCGCCTGCAGCAACTGGTGGAAATCCAGAAAGGAACGGAGACGGTTATCCAGGACCGGACTATTTACGAAGACGCAAATATTTTTGCACCCAACCTGCATGAAATGGGGTTGATGAGCAAACGCGATTTTGATAATTATTTCAATTTCTTCCAGACATTAAAAACGCTGGTGCAGCCGCCCGACCTGCTGATTTACCTGAACGCATCTGTACCAACACTGGTGGGACAGATCCAGAAACGTGGTCGCGAATACGAAGAAAATATCCGACTTGATTACCTGAAGCGGCTTAATGAATATTATAACAAATGGATTGACGGTTATAAAGAAGGTTCATTGCTGATCATTAACGTGGACAAGAATAAATTTGCCGAGAACGAAGAAGACTTTGGCGAAATTATTACCAGGGTTGATGGTCAGTTGTACGGTTTGTTTTAAGAACGCGGTGCTCCCTCTTTCATTTCTTCAGAAGCGCCGGACCGGAAACGTTCAAAATTTTTAGTAAACAAGTTTGCGAGATACGCAGCCCTGGTATCGTACGCATTTTTATCGGGCCATGTATTCCGGGGCACCAGTATTTCGGTGGGTACATCGGGACAGGAAGCCGGGATAGCCAATCCGAACACCGCATCTTTTGTAAATTCCATACCGTTCATCCGGTTATCCAATACGGCACTGATCATTGCCCGTGTATATTTTAATGGAATCCGTTTGCCCGTACCGTACTCCCCGCCGCTCCAGCCTGTATTGACCATCCAGACATTTACTTTCTGTTGTTTCATTTTTTCTCCCAGCATGGCAGCGTATACCGTTGGATGGAGTGGAATAAACGGTGCTCCGAAACAGGCGCTGAACGTGGGTTTGGGTTCGGTGACCCCCGCTTCTGTTCCTGCGATTTTAGCGGTATAACCGGAAATGAACTGGTACATTGCCTGGCCGGGTGTAAGTTTTGACAAGGGTGGAAGAACGCCGAATGCATCGCAGGTTAAAAAGAAAATATTGGTTGGTACAGCACCCACGGATGGTTCGATGGCATTATCGATATAATCGATCGGGTACGACACCCTGGTATTTTCGGTTATTGAATCGTCTGCGTAGTTGATATGGTTGGTGCCTGGTTTGAAACAGGTGTTCTCCAGTAATGCTCCATAACGGATGGCCTGATAGATCCCGGGTTCATTTTCTTCCGACAAATTGATGGTCTTTGCATAACAACCCCCTTCGAAATTAAAGATGCCCTGGTCTGACCAGCCATGTTCATCATCACCGATCAGGTTCCGTTTAGGATCGGCGCTGAGTGTGGTTTTGCCGGTTCCGCTAAGTCCGAAAAAAATAGCCGTGTCACCATTTGCCCCGGCATTGGCACTGCAATGCATACTCAAAACTTTATGCTCCTGGGGAAGCAGGTAATTCAATATGGTGAAGATGCTTTTTTTCGTTTCGCCGGTATAACCGCTACCTGCAATAAGGATTATTTTTTTGGAGAATGAAACTACGGTCGCGTTATACTGACGGGTACCGCAAACAGCCGGATCAAGCCGAAGACCCGGGGCAGAAAGAAGTAGCCATTGCGGGTCGAAGTCCTCCAGGTCCTGATCTACGGGACGCAAAAACATATTATGTGCAAAAAGATTATTCCATGGTTTCTCGTTCACCACACGGAGCCTGAGCCGGAACCGGGGATCTGCACAGGCATACGCATCGCGGACCCATAATTCGGGGAGGGCGTTCAGGTGTTCCAGTACTTTTTGATGGATGATATCAAAGCTGGCCGGACTGATCGCATTATTGAAATCGTTCCAGTCGACGGTTGTTTCCGTGCCCTCGTCCCTCACAATAAATTTATCACGGGGCGACCTTCCGGTGAATTCGCCTGTGCGGATAACAAGTGCACCGGTATCACTCAATTCCCCTTCATTCCTGCGAAGGGTGTCATTAATAAGTTCCTGCGGATCCAACTGGTAACGGATACGGCCGGTGCCGGTAAGTCCGGAACCTTTTATACTGGCTATCGGGAGGGCCAGGACGGGAGTCGTCATATAGACAATCATTTAATGAAAACCAAAGGTAAGGCAGCGGTCTCACAAAATACTAACAAGTGTTAGTGTTACACATTGATGGATTACGGTATCGACTGGACAATCATTAGAAATTATTTAATTTTTTTTATCCGTGATATATAAAACGAGGCCGCTACGAGCTTTTGGGAAGTTTATTTGAAAAAAAACAACAGTCATTGATTTTCAGTTTTTAGTAGTTGTCAGACTCTGTTTATCTTTAGCGCACTTAGGCAGCAACCTCAAATCCTGCCATTATAAATAATCCCGGAATAGATGAAAAATTTGCCACTGGACCCAAAGATCTTTATTCAAAACAGGCAACGATTCAGCAGCAGGATGGAAAAAAATTCCATTGCTGTTTTTGTAAGCAACGACGAAGTGCCCAGTAATGGTGACGCCATTTATAAGTTCAGGCAGAACAGCGACCTGTTCTGGCTTTGCGGGATAAGCCAGGAAGATACCATGGTGATCCTGAATCCGGGTCACCCCGAACCCCGGTTCCGTGAAGTGCTGGTGCTGGTGCGTCCCAATGAACAAAAAGAAAAATGGGATGGTAAACGTCTCCGTGCCGAGGAAGCCCGTAAGATGACAGGCATCAAGACCATTGTGTGGCTGGACATGCTGGAAGGACTTCTCCAGCCATGGATCCACCTGGCGGATACGATTTACCTGGACAGCAACGAGAATAACCGCAAGTCGGTGTTTCTCCGTACCCGCGATTACCGTTTCATTGATGAGATGAAGGAAAAATATCCGCTGCATAAGTTTGAACGAGCGGCAAAAATTATGAAGGACCTGCGTGCAGTTAAAACACCGGAAGAAGTAGTGGTTATACAGCAGGCCATTGATATCACCGACATTACATTCCGTCGTTTACTTGGTTTTATAAAACCAGGGGTGATGGAATATGAAATAGAAGCAGAGATCCTGCATTCCTTTCTCAGCCAGCGTGCGGAAGGAGAAGCCTATGGAAGTATAATTGCCAGTGGTGATTCCGCCCGCATCCTGCATTATGTTTCCAACAATGAAGAGTGTAAGGACGGCGAACTGATCCTGATGGATTTTGGTGCGCAGTATGGCGGATACAATGCAGACCTTACCCGCACGGTTCCGGTCAACGGGAAATTCAGCAAACGCCAGAAGGAAGTTTATAATGCCTGCCTGCATCTTCATAATTATGCAAAATCAATCCTGAAGCCGGGTGTAATCATCCAGCAATACCATGAGCTGGTAGGGGAGGAAGCAACAAGTCAGTTCCTGAAAATCGGATTACTTACGAAAGCTGATGTAAAAAACGAAGACCCGGCAAATCCCGCCTACCGCAAATATTTATACCATGGAATCTCCCATCACCTGGGGATTGATGTACATGACCTGGGTCCCATGGCAGAGCCCCTCACTGCAGGTATGGTACTCACCGTTGAACCCGGCATCTATATCGAGGAAGAACAAATGGGTATCCGCATAGAAAATAATGTGTGGATCACAAAGACTGGCAATAAAGACCTGATGAAGAATATTCCAATCACAACGGATGAGATCGAAAGACTGATGAAAAAATAAACCAGTTCGGTCAGATCGAAGTACTGATAAAGACTATTCCAGACAAAGCAGACGTCACAGAAAGGCTGATGAAAAAATAAACCAAGTTCATACATGAAGCAAATACCCAACCTGTTCACTTTACTCAATCTTTTTCTGGGCTGTATCGCGATTGTATTTATGTTGCAGAACGGCATCACTATTTATGCAGTTGATGGCGTATCGCAGCTGATTGATATGCCCGAACAGATCTGGATGGCCTCGCTGTTTATCGGGATAGCTGCCGTGGTTGATTTCCTGGATGGTTTTGTGGCCCGGCTTTTTAACGCTTCATCTGAAATGGGTAAACAGCTTGACTCACTCGCCGACGTGGTTAGTTTTGGTGTGGCACCTGCAATGATCCTTTATCAGCTATTACGGCTCAGTATAGCGCGTGAAGAAAACGGGATCGACGCTTCGATGCTCGGGTTGGTGCCGGCGTTCATCCTTCCCTGTGCCGCAGCATGGCGGCTGGCGCGGTTTAACCTGGACACCAAACAATCACCCAACTTTAAGGGGGTGCCTGTTCCGGCCGTGGGTTTACTGGTCGCTTCATTTCCGCTGATCTACTGGGGTATGGGATCACCGGAAGCCCGGGAATTACTGTTGAACAAATGGCTGCTTTATGGAATCATTGTTTTACTGTCGTTCCTGATGGTGTCAACTATTCCCATGCTTGGATTCAAATTTAAAAACCTCGGTCTTTCAGATAATCTTCACCGGTACCTGTTGATCGGAACAGCAATCATTGCAGCTATTTTTTTACAGTGGATGGCTGTCCCGCTGGTTTTCATCGCCTATGTTTTGGTATCTTTGCTTTTCAAAAATAAAATCGCATGACGTATACTGTCCAGATCAAGATTATGCCTTTGAAAGAATTACTGGATCCGCAGGGAAAGGCGGTAATGGGTGGATTGCAGAACCTGGGACTGGCTGGCGTTTCCGATGTAAGGATCGGCAAAAACGTGACCCTGCAGGTTGATGCGGAAACTGCAGATAAGGCAAAGGACATTGCAACAGAAGCGACAAAAAAACTGCTGGCCAACCCGGTTATGGAATATTTTGAAGTATCGGTGAACTGATCGGGCGATTTTCTTAAAATTCACTTATGCTCTTTCTCGTTCCCACTCCCATCGGCAATCTAAAGGATATTACCCTCCGGGCAATCGAGGTATTGAAAGAGGTTGACCTGATCCTGGCAGAAGATACGCGTACCAGTGGTTACCTGTTAAACCATTACCAGATAAGCAGGCCGCTTTCATCTTACCATCAGCATAACGAACACCAGATTGTACCACACCTGGTATCGCAGTTGCAGGAAGGCAAAAAAATTGCTGTAATCACCGATGCCGGAACCCCGGCTATTTCTGACCCCGCATTCCTGCTCGTGCGCGAAGCTATCAAGGCCGGCGTTAAGGTAGAATGCCTGCCTGGCGCTACCGCATTTGTTCCCGCATTGGTCAACAGCGGGATTCCCACCAACCGCTTTGTTTTTGAAGGATTCCTGCCGGTTAAAAAAGGAAGGCAGACCATCCTCAAACAACTGGCCGAAGAAACCCGCACCATGGTTTTCTACGAATCGCCCATGCGGCTGGTCAAAACACTGGAAGAATTTTCCCTTGTATTTGGTGCTGACCGTCAATGCAGTGTCAGTCGCGAACTCACCAAACTTTATGAAGAAAATAAACGGGGTACCCTCGCGGACCTGGTAACCTATTTCACGGCAAAAACGGTTAAGGGTGAAATAGTTATCGTGCTGGAAGGATCGGGTAAATGATAATAAAACACTAAATATCTCTGGCACGGTTTTATTCTGTCAATTAACCGTCAATTTTGTGTTAGCTATTAAATTTTACAAGATGAAAAAGCTCAGTTTATTATCCCTTGTTACGCTGTTTGCGGTCACGTTCAGTTTTGCACAGGTGCGTGAGATCCCCAAAGCAGTAGAAGAAACATTTACACGCCAGTATCCCGGAGCTTCGGATATCGAATACAAGGATAAGCTGGTCAACGTGGACGTATCGTTCAACCTGGACGGCGATCACATGGTGGCCAGTTATACCAATAAGGGTGTGTGGAAAGAAAGCTGGAAGGACTGGACCTATGATAAACTACCACCTTCTGTACAGGATGGATTCAAGAAAAGCAAATATGCTGACCGGGAAGTGGATGAGGTTATTGTGATTTACCTGCCTGGCGGGGGCGAACAATACCGTCTTCGTGCCCGGAAGAACGATGTGCAGAAAAGTTACCTGTATTTCAACCCAAGGGGAAGATTACTGCGGACTGCACTGACGATCTGAGGTCCCATAAATTTTTGTTAACCGCCGGTTTCAACAGCCGGCGGATTTTTTTTTGCAGTTATTCTGACCCGTTACTTTATTTTTACTTACATCATTTATAAATAAATCTTGTCATTTCGCATGAATTACCCCCGCAAGCCTATCGGGCTCACCATTATCCTTACCCTTTTATCGTTATCAATATTTGCACAGCCAAACAGATGGCAACAGAAGGTAAAGTACAGGATGGATATTGATATGAACGTAAACACCAATCAATTTACCGGAAAACAAAAACTGGAATACTGGAACAACTCACCCGATACATTGGGGAAGGTATTCTACCATTTATACTTCAATGCATTTCAGCCAGGGAGTATGATGGACACCCGCAGCATTCGCCAGGGTACTATCCAGGTTGGCCGGGGTGCTGACTGGGATGGACGGGTACAGGACCGGATCAGGAACCTGAAACCCGACGAAATCGGGTACCAGAAAATCCTGAAGCTGACCATGAATGGCCGGCCGCAGAAATTTGAAGTCCTGGAAACAATTCTCGAAGTAAAACTTGACAAACCAATTGCACCCGGTGCAAAAGTGGTTTTTGATATGGACTTCGAAGCGCAGGTGCCCCTGCAGGTACGGCGCAGTGGTCGCGACAACCCAAACACAGGCATCCGTTTATCCATGAGCCAGTGGTATCCGAAGATCTGCGAATACGATTACGAAGGCTGGCATCCTACGCCGTATGTGGCAAGGGAATTTTATGGTGTATGGGGCGATTTCGAAGTGAATATTTCAATCGATAAATCCTATATCCTTGGTGGCACCGGTTACCTGCAGAATGCAAACCAGATTGGTTATGGTTATGAAACACCGGGAACCAAAGTCGTCCGCCCTGCAGGTGATAAACTCACCTGGAAATTCGTGGCGCCCAATGTGCATGACTTCATGTGGGCTGCCGATCCGGAATACAAACACCTTACAAGGCAGGTAAGGAACGCTACCACCCTTCACCTGTTGTATAAGGCAACTGGCCCCGCAGCAAAAACATGGGAAGATATCCTGGATAAAGCAGTACAGGCACTACCCTATATTGATAAAACATTTGGTCCCTATACCTATAAACAATATTCATTTATCCAGGGCGGCGATGGAGGTATGGAATACCCGATGGCAACTTTACTGGCTGGTCCGGGTGCATGGCTGCACGAATGGATGCACAACTGGTACCAGGGCATAATGGCTACCAATGAATCCCTTTATGCATGGATGGATGAAGGGTTTACCAGTTATGCAGAAGAGCGTGTAAGCGCCTATCTTGATTCAACTACTGGTTTTGCGCAGGAAGGTAATTACAAAGGTTATTTTTCACTGGTAAAAAGTAATAAGGAAGAACCACTGACTACACATGCCGATCATTTTAACCTGAACTTTGCTTATTCGCAGGCGGCGTATTCCAAAGGAGCGGTGTTTATGGAGCAACTCGGATATATTACCGGTGCAGAAACAAGGGACAGGATCCTGCTGGATTATTACCGCGTGTGGAAATTCAAACATCCGAATGCAGCAGACTTTATACGCCTTTCAGAAAAACAAAGTGATCTCAAGCTCGACTGGTACAAGGAGTATTGGGTGAACTCCATTAAAACGATTGATTATGCTTTTGACAGTTTATGGGAAGATGGTGGTAAGACAAAAATCAGGATCAGGCGGATTGGACTGATGCCGATGCCAATCGATCTCCAGTTAACTTTTAAAGATGGTACCAGTGAAATGCATTATGTACCACTCGACCTGATGTATGGTATCAAACCTGCAGAAAATTCTATTCCGAGAAAAGTATATCCGGCGTGGAAATGGACCAGCGAAACCTATATAGTGGAAACTGATCGTAGACTGGGCGACCTGTCCATTGCGGAGATCGATCCAAGTATGCGGATGGCGGATGTGGAGCGAAAGAATAACCGGATAAAAATATAGTCTGTAGTAAGGACAGAAAAAAAGCTATCGTTGTCGATAGCTTTTTTCTTTTTGATTAGGGCCCCCAAAATTCAATTGTTCTGCGTAGAACAGTTAAGGTTAATGGTAGACGTTATCCAGGAAGCCTCTGACAACGAATTTAGATTGTTTTATTTCCAATTGAAATACCACTTAAGTGGTATTTTTTTATTTACCTGCGGAAGAACTTGTTTACGGCTTCAATGCGATTAGTGACATGGAGTTTTTCATATATATGATATACATGTTTGCGCACGGTTTCGGGGCTGATAAATAATTCCGCTGCGATCTCTTTATACATAAGTCCCTTGGAAAGTTGTTCAAGGATCTGCATCTCCCTGTTGGAAAGAACCTGAAGTTCAACCGGGTCGCTGGTTACAGGTTTATCGATAAAGGCAGCAACAACTTTACGTGCAATCTGGCTGCTCATTGGGGCACCACCCTGGTAAAGTTCACGGATGGAATCAAGCATTTTTGCCGGTGCAGTTTTTTTGAGAATATAACCACTTGCGCCTGCACGCAGGGCCTGGAAAATTTTTTCATCCTCTTCATAAACGGTACACATCATGAAATTTATTGCGGGTGCCTGTTGTTTAAGGATGCGTACCACATCAATACCACTTTCTTCAGAGCCAAGATTAATATCCATCAGTACCACATCAGGCATCAGTGCAGGGATTTTTTGAATAGCTTCTTCTGCAGTACCGATTGTACACAGACACTTATATCCCTCAGACATATCAATTATTTCTTCAAGCGCATTACGGAGATCGCTGTTATCATCAACGATGCATACGGATATTTCCTTCATGGTGCGAAATTCCGCTTAAAATGACAGTATCCCAATACCACAAAGTGGTAGTTTTGGTTTATTTCGGAACGTAGACCAGGTATTTCCCTTCAAAAAAGGGCTCGGGAAAAATCTCGTGGATATTCATCAGGCGCGGGCGGGTACCGCTTTCCTGGATTTCAAGTGCAAGGTCGCCGCCCTTGAGGCAGACCAGTCCGCCGCTTAATGTTCCTTCTTCCGGTTTTCCCGTTTTTTTCAGCAGGGGTTTGCTCCAGTTCCACAGATCCTTTAGTGGTGCCACCGCCCTTGAAACTACAAAGTCGAATTTCCGGTTCCTGATATCTTCGATCCTTGTATGTTGGACGGTTACGTTTTTAAGTCCGATACTTTCCGCCACTGCTGATGCCACGGTCAGTTTTTTATTGATACTATCTACCAGGTGGAATTTTACTTCCGGAAAAAAAATGGCCAGCGGAATGCCGGGGAATCCGCCCCCGGTGCCCAGGTCAATGATCTCCATCCCGTCTTTGAAACCATTGATGGTTGCAATACTCAGTGAGTGGAGAACATGCCGTTCGTACAGGCTTTCGATATCTTTCCGGGAGATCACATTGATCTTTTCGTTCCATTCCAGGTAAAGAGGTTTAAGCGCAGTGAACTGTTCCAGTTGTACTGGTGTAAAATCGTCAAAATACCGGAGAATGGTTTCCATAATAAAGGGGATCAGTTCCAGCGTTTGGAAGGTTTCTTCCATAAAGCCGGTACAAAGATGATATAATAAAAGAACATCCACAGATCGAGGAAAAGATACCAGGGCCAGAGATCCCGTTCGCCCATTTTTTTCATTGCCTTGAATAATACCACGCCCTGCACCAGCAGGCGGACGAACGCCACGCCAGCCACAATTCTCCAGTCGAAGAAGATCAGTGCAGCTGCCAGCATCGGGTAATACAGGAACTGTGTAAAAAAATAGAGTCCGAGAAGGAATTTATGTTTCGGTTTATAAAATTTGGCTGTACTGTAATGACGCGTTTTCTGTTTAAGCCAGGCTCCCCAGCTGGTTTCAGGTATGGAAAATGTTACTGCCTCGGGACTTATTACCACGGCGGTATTTGCTTTTGTGGCTACCCGGTTGATGAACAGGTCGTCGTCGCCACTGGGAATATGGTTGATGGATGAAAATCCCTTGTTGCGGATGAACAGGTCTTTTTTATAGGAAAGATTGCGACCCACCCCCATGTAGGGAGTACCGGCCAGTGCGTAGGAGAGATACTGGAGTGCGGTATGGAAGGTTTCGAAACGGATGAGTTTATTGAGCAGTCCTTTCTTTTTGTGATAGGCACCGTATCCGATTACAATCTCGATCCCGTCAACATATGCATCCTGCATACGCTGGATCCAGAACTCGCTTGCCGGTACACAGTCAGCATCGGTCAGCAACAGGATCTCATGTTTCGCTTCGCGGATACCGATGGACAGCGGATATTTTTTTCCGGAGATAAGTTTTGCTTCCTGTTTAAGTTCCACAATATGCAGGGAACGGAATGTCTTGTTGAGTTCTTCAAGCACATACTTTGAATCATCCAGTGAGTTGTCATTGACGGCGATGACTTCATAACTGCTCGGATATTTCTGCACCAGTACTGCGGGCAGGTAACGCGCAAGGTTTTCATCCTCATCGCGGGCACAGATAATCACCGACACAGGGTGTTGCTGGGAAGTTTGTTTTTCCTTTGGTTTATGGGAAGAAATCCGGCTGAAAAAAAACAGGTAATAAAAAATCTGCACAGCTGCGGTCACAACAAATGCATAAAAGAGTATCTCACTCCAGTGAATCGGTGGCATAGCGGCGAAGGTATGCCATTATCTTTTTATCTTGCGCCGATCATGGCTTCACTAGCATTTGAACTTCAGCATACCGACACCGGATCGAAAGCCCGGGCGGGAAAGATCAGCACCGATCATGGTGAAATCCTGACGCCTATCTTCATGCCGGTGGGAACAGCGGGCACGGTGAAAGCTGTTTCACAGCAGCAACTGGTGAATGATGTAAAGGCCCAGATCATCCTGGGTAATACCTATCACTTATACCTGCGTCCGGGACTGGAAGTACTGGAACAGGCGGGTGGCCTGCATAAATTTAATGGATGGAAGGGCCCAATCCTTACCGACAGTGGCGGATACCAGGTTTTTTCACTGGCCGGCACCCGGAAGATAAAAGAGGAGGGGGTGACCTTCGCCTCGCATATCGACGGATCAAAACATTTGTTCACTCCCGAATACGTAATGGATATCCAGCGGGTGATCGGTGGTGATATCATGATGGCGTTTGATGAATGCCCTCCCGGTGGAAGTGACTATACTTATGCGCGCACATCAATGGAACTTACACACCGGTGGCTGGATCGTTGTGTGGACCGTTTCTCTTCCACACCTGACAAATACGGATATACCCAGAACCTCTTTCCCATTGTGCAGGGTGGTACTTTCAAAGACCTGCGCAAACAATCCTGCGAATATATCGGCTCCAAAAATGCGCCCGGTAATGCCATTGGCGGACTTAGTGTGGGAGAGCCCGAACCGGTAATGTATGAAATCTGCGACTGGTGTTGTGATCACCTGCCGGTAAACAAACCCCGTTACCTGATGGGTGTGGGTACGCCCTGGAATATCCTGGAATGCATCGGGATGGGGATCGATATGTTTGATTGTGTGATGCCCACCCGTAATGGCCGCAATGCCATGTTATTCACGACCAGGGGTGTGATCAATATTGATAACAAAAAATGGGAGAATGATTTTTCTCCGATTGATGACCAGTTACCCAATGAAGTAAGCCAGTACTACAGCAAGGCCTACCTGCGTCATTTAATGAAATCAAAAGAATTGCTGGGTATGACGATCGCGAGTATCCATAATCTTGCATTTTACCTCTGGATGGTGGGTGAGGCAAGGGAAAAAATCCGGACCAACCAGTTTGTTTCCTGGAAGAATGAAAAAACGGAGCTTTTCAAAACCAGGTTGTAGACGGGGTGCAGCCGGAACCGTTTACAGGCAGGGTTGACAAAGAAGCCGATATTTCACATTTCATTCCCCGTTTATTCTGTTACTTCGCAAGTCGTTTATCAATAATCTCAAAAAATTTCAAGTTTCCCCGGAGACAGGCATGGGTAAGATCGACTGGTACATACTTAAAAAATTCCTGGTAACCTTTTTCTTCTGCATGGTATTGTTCATGGTGGTAGCCGTGGCGGTTGACAGCAGTGAGAAGACAGACGATTTTGTCAAAACCGGATTAAGCACGGGCCAGATCATCCAACAATATTATTTTGGTTTTGTACCCTATATCTGGGGACTGCTGTTTCCCCTCTTTGTATTTATTGCGGTAATCTTTTTTACCAGTAAGATGGCAACCCGGTCAGAGATCATCGCAATCCTGGCCAGCGGTACCAGTTATAACCGGATGTTGCGGCCGTATCTTGTAGGCGGACTGCTGCTTGGTACCACACTCTGGTTCGGAAACCGGTTCCTGATCCCCAGGGCGAATGGCCTGCGGAGCGCATTCCAGACCAATTATATCGATCGTAATGATCCCACAAAAAACCGGCTGGACAATACCTGCTTTAATTGTTTTTACCAACGGGTCGATTCCAATACCTATATCGGGATGAAGAACTATGATACATCCACGCGGCAGGCCACCAAATTTTTCCTGGAGACGGTTAAGAATAACAAAATCGTTTATAATCTCCGGGCAAATATTATTCGCTGGGATACCGCCCGCAGGCGATGGAAACTTATTGATGTGGTGGAAAGGAAGGTGGACAGC
Source organism: Chitinophagaceae bacterium (assembly GCA_040510375.1). Taxonomy (GTDB): domain Bacteria; phylum Bacteroidota; class Bacteroidia; order Chitinophagales; family Chitinophagaceae; genus JBEVJC01. Next base: position 138,132 of record JBEVJC010000022.1, on the reverse strand, counting down.
ATGGGTGAAACCACCAAACAATTCAAAGAGCTAGGGCTGAACCTGCGTCTCAAACCCGAAGAGTTACGTAAGGATGAATACCTGAAGGACCGGCTCACTACTCCCGAACTTGATTCATATATCCGGGAAGAACAAATGCGTGGCCGTGAGGGGTTGAGTGCATTACTGGTGGAACGTTTCAGGCGCACAGCCACCAGTGTGTCGGTGGTGTTGCTGGCATTACTCGGAGTGATTATTGCAAGCCGTAAAACCCGCGGTGGGAGCGGGATGCATCTTGCCATCGGGATCATTGTGGCCGTATTATTTATTGTATCGGACCGCTTCTCAACGGTGTTTGCAACCAAGAGCAATTTCCCCCCGTTACTTGCTGCCTGGCTGCCCAATATTGTTTTCACAGGGGTTGCATGGTACATGTATCGCCGCACTCCTAAATAAAGCAGGTGTCCAAAAGAATACCCTGTCCGGAGGGTCAGACGGGTCAACAATATGAAGTAAATGTTTGTTGTAGCAGGGGGCTTTAACTACCTTTAAGCCTTACACAATTCTTCCATAATAAACGCTTTGTCATGGGTATATTAAAAGAACGGTTCAAAATTCAGGCAGATAAGTTGGGTGCGGAGATCAAGGACATTTTGAAGGAACACGGGACAAAAAAAATCGGTGAGGTTCAGTTATCACAATTGTACCAGGGCATGCGGGGCATTACCGGGCTGGTGAGTGAAACATCATTACTGGACGCGCAGGATGGCATCCGGTTCCGGGGTTATACCATTCCGGAATTACGTGAAAAATTACCGAAAGCCCCTGGCGGTTCGGAACCATTACCCGAAGGCCTTTTTTACCTGATGCTTATCGGTGAACTTCCAACCGAAGAAGATGTTCAGCATGTAACCTCGGTGTTGCAGCGCAGGAGCCATGTGCCGGCGCATGTACTCAATACCATTGAGGCATTGCCACTGAATACCCATCCCATGACGCAGTTTGTTGTTGCTGTGATGGCGCTCCAGACTGAAAGCACTTTCGCTAAAAAATACGCACAGGGATTAAGTAAAAAAGATTACTGGATCGCGGCCTTTGATGATTCCATGGACCTCATCGCCCGTATTCCGCGTGTGGCCGCCTATATCTACCGCCGTAAATATAAATTCGGGGATCATATCCAGCCGGATGGCCTGCTCGACTGGGCTGGTAATTTTGCGCATATGCTGGGTTATGAAGATGAGACCTTCAAGGAGCTGATGCGTTTGTACCTGACCATCCATGCGGATCATGAAGGTGGTAATGTATCTGCCCATGCCACCCACCTGGTTGGATCGGCCCTGAGTGATCCATATCTAAGTTTCGCGGCAGGTATGAACGGACTGGCTGGTCCGCTTCACGGCCTCGCAAACCAGGAAGTGATCAAGTGGATCTTTGATATGCAAAAGGAATTGGGAACCGACCTTCCTGATAACGAACAGATAGCTGAGTATGTGAAAAAAACTCTCGGCGAAGGGAAAGTAGTTCCCGGTTACGGACATGCCGTGTTGAGAAAAACGGATCCCCGGTTTACCGCGCAAATGGAATTTGGCAAAAAACACATGCCGGATGACAAGCTTGTACAGACCGTGTGGAATATTTATGAAACCGTTCCACCCATTTTACAGTCGCTTGGAAAGATAAAAAACCCATGGCCGAATGTGGATGCACATAGTGGTGCCTTACTCGTCCATTTCGGTATGAAAGAGTATGAATACTATACGGTGCTTTTTGGAGTAAGCCGTGCACTTGGAGTATTGGCCAGCCTCTGCTGGGATCGCGCCCTCGGGTTTGCGATTGAGCGGCCCAAGTCGGTTACCACCGAACAGGTAAAAAAATGGCTCGCCGGCGAAGACGAAATATGGGGAGATTAGGCCCCATCCCCGGAATATATTCAACCCTGCAGTGATGCAGGGTTTTTTTGTGCCGCCCCACCAGTGCCTGCTGGCTCTGGTACGCCAATTCCGGCACCCCCGTTCCCGAAACACGGTATTTGTTCTGGTACGGTTTTTAATCCCCTATTGGTTGCATAATTAATTCCTCAACTCAAAAACGTAATTTATGTCTACTAAAAGCAAAGTACTAATAGGGATCCTCGGCGCTGCTGCGGCGGGAGTGGTGATCGGTATGTTACTGGCACCAGAAAAAGGTAAAGATACCCGTAAGAAGATCAAAGACACCGCAGGCGACTGGGCTGATAGCCTGAGCGGTTTATGGCAAAAAGGTAAAGATGCGGCTGAAAATGCCTATAGCGAAGCAAAAGATAAAGCCAAACAAGCCAGGTCTTCTGCTGAAGACAAGGCTAATAAGGTGAAAGAAAATTTCAGCTAAACACAATGAATAATTTAAATGATGCAGGCAACCATGCCTGCATCATTTATCATTTCAGACCAACCCGATTATTATGGAAGATCTCAAAGAAAAAACGGCGGGACTTGCAGATCATGTGGAAGATTTAGCGCAGACATTTTATAAACTTTCCGTTCTCCGGATTACCGAAAAAGCTACCAATGCAGTTTCATTTGCGGTAGTAGTTATAACATTCAGCCTGCTGGGTGTTTTTACCTTGTTGTTTCTGGGTATTGCCCTGTCCTGGTGGTTGGGTGATCTTACCGGCAGCCGGGCCCTTGGTTTTGTATTGGGTGCTGCAGCTTTTTTCGTGATATTCCTGCTCATCGCCCTGTTAAGAAAAAATATAGTATATCCATTGATCCGTGATCTCATCATAAAGAAAGTTTATGACTAAAAAAATTTCTACTTATAAAGATCTGGTCGAAGAAAAGGAACGTCTGGAAACATTACTTACTTATCAAAAGGAAGTGGTGCGTGCGGATTTCAGGGGAATAAAAGAAGAATTTGAGCCGGTGCGTGCAGCAATCGGGGTTCTTAAAAAATTCACCCGGAAAGACAAGAGTAATCCAATGGTAAACCTGGCCACCGGCCGTCTGATTGATTTTGTGATCCGGCGGGTAGTGTTTGCAAAAGCAGGCTGGTTGACCAAACTGGCATTGCCGTTCCTGGCGAAAAATATTTCTACCCATGTGATTGCTGACAACAAGACGGTTATCCTTGGGAAAATCGCCACATGGATCAATAAAATACGGGGACATAAAGTGCAGCGGAACGGTGTAGAAAAACCTCAGGAATTTTAATCTGTTCCCTTCGTTCAATAAATAATCAAATCCCTTATTTTTGCTACCCCGTATCAACGGGTCATGGGGGATTAGCTCATCTGGTAGAGCGCAAGCATGGCATGTTTGAGGTGACCGGTTCGATCCCGGTATCCTCCACCAACCGGACTTCATGTCCGGTTTTTCGTTTTTATCAAATTCTAATAGCTTTTTATCGCTGAGTGTCAATATACTATGACGAAAGATTTGCATCATGTAAGGAATTCGATAGAACCCCTTTCTATAGTATAACCGGTGATCGTACATTTTCTAAGAAGTTCCTGCCGCTCATTAACGCTGGATGTCGACTTATATGCTATCGTAGTTCAGATAATATGGAAAGTTTATCTCCTAGCGAGCAGAGATCCTCTTGTGTCTCTCTTTCCAACGGTGATAATCCCTATTCAAATACTGCTTCGTTCTTTTAACCGGGCGGATTATAATCAGCTATGCGGCGATAATCCTTAAAAGGCTTTACGCAACCATAATTGTCGCATCCTGTGTTTGAAACTTTATGTAGATTCGTCCATTAAACATAACGTATTGACGCAGCTTCAAGATATTAAAAATCCGAAACGGCCGAGGAAAGCTACCGGAAGAGACAGCTGGTACCCCTATTATGCAGGATTTTCTGAAGAATTTGTTTCCAGCGCTATTGGATGTTTGGCCGAGGAGAATGACACAACGATCTTAGATCCATGGAATGGCAGTGGAACAACTACGAACCAGGGGAACAAACTGGGATATAGTACAACTGGATTCGATTTGAATCCTGTGATGGTAATTGCGGCAAAAGCAAAGATATTAGCCCCTTCCGAACTATCCAGCATCCGGCCTTTGGCAAAAGATATACTTTCGAAGGCAAGAACCGGCCGGCAATCTCGCTTTCCGGATACAGAGCCACTCGAAACTTGGTTTTATACAAGCAGTGCCCAATCATTTCGACAAATAGAACGGTCTTTGCAAAAATTGTTGGTTGATCCTAATCAACATATATCGCTTAGTAACAGCGCTTCCGTAAATAACCTTTCAAGCATTGCCTGTTTTTTTTATGTAGCTTTATTCAGAACTCTTCGATGCCTGGTAAGCAGGTTTGAAGCGTCGAATCCAACCTGGATAAAAAAGCCGGGCCTACGCAGCAGATTAAAGACCCGTCAATCGTCAATGCTGTCAGTCTTCTTACAGGAAGTGAACGCGATGGTCGATGCCGCCAATGGTGAAAAACCACCGTTTCTCCATGCACCGACGGCGGAACTTTTAATAGGTTGTTCTTCTGCACTTCCTGTTAACAATGCGGTTGTCGACATGGTAATTACTTCCCCGCCTTATTGCACGAGGATTGACTATGCTATGGCCACTTTACCAGAACTGACGCTGCTAGGCTACCAGTTGGATACTGATTTTGACGTCCTGCGGCGCAGTCTTATAGGTTCCTCCACTGTCTCTAAGGAACAAATACCGGTAAACGAAGATTGGGGAATAAACTGTAACCGGTTCCTTGAAGAAGTTGCGACTCATGGATCGAAGGCGAGCGCGACCTATTATTACAAAAATCATATCCAGTATTTTGATGGGATATTCAAGTCGGTTGGCGAATTGAACAGGGTCATCAAACCAGGAGGGAAATGTGTTATTGTAGTACAGGATTCTTATTATAAAAATATATACAATGATCTTGCCCAAACCTTTACAGAAATGTTTTGTGCATACGACATGCCCCTGATCTATCGCAATGATTTTATTTCCGGGGTGACTATGGGAGGGATTAACCAGCATCACAAGAAATACGGAACTACCTCCAAGCCCATAGAGAGTATCCTGTGTTTTGAAAAATAAACCAATCCATGGCTAAAAAAAAAGAACCAGCTGTCTCGCTTGTCAGCGCAATCGAAGCGAAATCCAAGAACGCACATACGCAAAGTCTTGACTTATCCTTTAATGAAATATTGGATATGAAAAAGGCAGGAGAAATTGATATTTCACCCGACTTTCAGCGTCTGTTTGTCTGGTCGGAAGGCGCCCGATCACGGTTTATTGAGTCTTTGTTGCTTGAAATGCCGATACCTCCCATTTACGTAGTGGAAGAAGATGACGGTAAATACTTATTGATCGACGGATTACAGCGGATTTCTTCCTATTTGCATCTTAGGGGAGAGTTGGAGGCATTACATCTTGAAACACCAGTCAAAAAAGGAGATAGACTAATGCTGCAAGACTGTGATATTGTACCCGAATTAAATGGAAAGACCTTTGAGGATCTTGGAACTGCATTGCAAATCCGGCTGAAAAGGTCATTTGTACGTGTAGAAATTGTTCGGAAAGGGAGCAATGCGCACTTTAAGTATCATATGTTTAAACGCCTGAACACTGGTGGCGCAACATTGAGTACCCAGCAGATAAGGAATTGTACGATAAGACTGCTTAATCCTAAATTTATAGACTTTATAGATGATCTGAGCAAAGAAAAAAATTTCAAGATTTGTGTAGAATCCCTAACCTACCAGCAAAATCTGGATGCATTCGACAAAGAATTAATTCTTCGCTTTTTTTCCTTTAAGAATAATCGTGCCGCCTTTAAGCATGATGTAGGAGATTTCATGACAGAATATATGGAGTACGTTTCTGACCCAGATGGACCGGGCATGGAATATGATCATGAAAAAAATGTATTTCTCAAAACGTTTCAGATATTAGGTGAAACGCTGGCTGAATATGCCTTCGGCTATCAAAACAAGAAAAAGCCAACCGAACTTACTAGGGCGTTTGGCATCTATCATTATGAATCACTTACGCTTGGGTTGCAGAAAAGATTGGATAATATCGATCCAAAAGATAAGAAATTGATGGCTTCGCTAAACACTCTGTTTAAAAAAATCAAATTAGATCGAAAATTCGTCGGCATCACCACAGGGGGCGGCAGAAATTCACCTGGACTATTGAAAGAGCGTATAAAATTTGTTGAGGATAAAATTGAAACCTTGTTCAAATGAACCTTGATCAGATATGGGCGGAGGTGGAGGAAGATCTCCAATGGAGGACAGAAGAGATACGTTTTCTCCACAATCAAATTGCTGATCTGGACAATGTAGACAGCAAAGACCAGCTCAGACGAGCTACCGTGCTTATGCTCTATGCTCATTTCGAAGGTTTTTGTAAATTTGTATTTCTTACCTATATAAAAACTATAAACGAGGAAAGCCTCTTTTGTAAGGATGTGAATTTTGCATTGGCGGCATCGGCTATGTCTAAAATATTCGATGAAATGAGACAACCCGATAAAAAATCCGAACTGTTCAGAAATTCCCTGCCTAATGAAGGCAAACTACACCGTTTTGCGAGGGACAGGGAATTCATTGAAACTATGCAGAGATTTGAAATGACGCAAGTTGTGATCCCAGACAGTATTGCCGACACCGAATCCAATCTAAAGCCAATTGTCTTAAGTAAAATACTTTTTTATCTTGGTTTTGAACATGATGCATTTAAAGTAATTGACGGAGATATTCATACCTTACTAAATATCCGGAATAAAATTGCGCATGGAGTAGAAAGAGGCGGCGTAACAGAACAAATTTATAATAGGGTGTACGCATCTACTTTTAGGATCATGAGAGAGATAAAAAGTATAATCATGGAGAGCTTAAGTACAAGTGGTTTTCTCCGCACTACCGCTTAGAATGTATAGCTCATCCAAACACTCAGATATTGGCTGATAATCAACATGATTTCTGATTTTCAGCCTTTAATTCGTGCACATCCCGCGTGTAAATCTTCGCCAAAAAAAATATTTCATTGATTTTAAGCAGTTCTCAACCGTCGATAAACTTCAATAAACCCATAAGTTGTTTTATAGAAGTCCGGCTACCTCCACCAACCGGATAATCACTAAAAGTGGTTATCTGGTTTTTTTGCACATTAGTTAGCAGATACTGTCCCGACATGCTTTGGGCAATCGTTCGCATCTCCATGTACGCTACGGTGATTGTATTGTCCTCAGCCCTTATTGGCCAGTTGTCCGCAGGCGGCGTCAATATCTTTACCGCGGCTTCTTCGCAGCCGGGCATTTACTTTATGTTTTTCCAGGTAGGCCATAAATGCATCCACCTTCTCTTCTGATGGTTTGGTGAATTTGGCAAAGGCGATGGGATTGTACTCAATGATATTCACCAGGTCGGCCGGGACCTGCCGGTAAATCCGGATCAGTTCATCTGCGTCTTTAAGGCTATCATTGAATTCGTTGAAGAGAATGTATTCGAATGTGATCTCGTTCTTCGTTTGTTTGTAGAAATAATTCAGTGCTTCGATCAGCGACTGGATATTATTGCTGTCGTTGATCGGCATGATTTCGTGCCGTTTGGCATCATTGGCTGCATGGAGTGAAAGGGCAAGTTTGAACTTCACCTTACTATCACCCAGGGCCCTGATCTGTTTGGCCACACCTGCCGTTGAAACCGTTATCCGGCGCGGGCTCATGCCCATTCCATCGGGTGAGGTAATCTTTTCAATTGCCTTCAGCACGTTTTTGTAATTGAGCAGGGGTTCGCCCATACCCATGAATACAATATTGGATAATTTCTTTCCGTAAATCCTTTCGCTTTGTTCATTTATCAGGGCAACTTCATCATAGATCTCATCATAATCGAGATTACGTTTGCGGTCAATATAACCGGTTGCACAGAATTTACAACTGAGTGAACAACCGATCTGCGAGGATACGCAGGCTGTATTACGTTTGTCGGTAGGAATCAGCACTCCTTCCACCAGGTGCCCGTCATGTGTTTTGAATCTTGATTTCACGGTGCCATCATCTGAATACTGGGTGGCATCCATAGTGAGGGCGGGAAGCGTGAATTCCTTATCCAGGTTTGCACGGAATTCCTTGCTGAGGTTGGTCATCTCATTAAAATTCCTGGCCTGTTTCAGCCAGATCCATTCATAGACCTGCCGGGCCCTGAATTTCTTTTCTCCCATCTTTTCTACAAAGGATTCAATTTCCGCCAGATCGAGGTGGCGGATGTTCTGCGAAGCGCTGTTCATGATCCGGCAAAGATAGCACGGAATCAGGGATTCAGGGGATTTCCCGGATATTTGCCCTTAGAAATTAACAAGTTCATGAATCCAGCATATATAATTGACGCCTGCCGTACGCCTGTAGCCCGTTTTGGGGGAGCCCTGGCTTCTGTCCGTCCGGACGACCTGCTTGCCCGGGTAATTGTGGCCCTGATGGAACGTAATCCGGATATAAATCCGGCAGCCATTGAAGACGTGATTGCGGGTGCTGCCAACCAGGCCGGGGAGGACAATCGTAATGTTGCGCGCATGTCCGCGCTGCTTGCGGGTTTACCCGTTACTGTTGCAGGCGCTACGGTTAACCGTTTATGCGCTTCCGGTCTCCAGGCAATCATGGATGCATCCAGGCAGGTTATATGCGGCGAGGCAGAACTGATCATTGCAGCAGGGACAGAAAGTATGACCCGTGCGCCCTTTGTAACGGCCAAGGCAACCCAGCCCTTCCAGCGTTCGGTTGAAACCTTCGACACCACACTCGGCTGGCGTTTTATCAATCCGGCACTGGCAGAAAAATATTATCCCTATACAATGGGTGAAACAGCTGAAAATGTGGCCCGGCGCTGGGATATTTCCAGGATGGAACAGGATACGTTTGCGCTTTCTTCCCAGCAAAAATATTTTGAAGCGTTGGCGGCCGGTAAATGGCAGCGGGAACTGGTGGGAGTAAATGTAAAAACGCACGAAGGTCATCGGCTTGTTGAAACAGATGAACATCCGCGCCAGTCGACACTGGAAAAACTGGCAGCCCTGAAACCTGCATTCGTAAAGGATGGAACGGTTACCGCCGGTAATTCTGCCGGTATTAATGATGGGGCTGCTGCAGTTCTGATAGCGAGTGAAAACGCGGTAGCGCGTTTTGGATTAAAACCAATGGCCAGAATTTTATCAATGGCAATAACGGGAGTTGATCCGGCGATCATGGGCATTGGTCCGGTGGAAGCAAGCCGGAAGGCCCTGTCCCGGGCCGGACTGACAATCGGCCAGCTCGACCTGATTGAACTCAATGAAGCATTTGCTTCGCAGTCGATCGCGTGTATCAGGGAACTCGGTCTCCCGGTAGACAAAGTAAATGTAAATGGCGGATCCATTGCCATCGGCCATCCCCTGGGATGCAGCGGGGTGCGCATTTCCACCACTTTACTTCATGAAATGGCCAGGAGGAATGTCAGGTACGGACTGGCCACCATGTGTGTGGGTGTTGGTCAGGGAGCCGCTGTTATTTACGAAAACTTAATGTAATTTGAGACCACAATTTAACGTCACGCTTATGAAAAAAATTCTTTTGTCTGTCCTGCTGGTGACAAGTGTATATATCGCATCGGCACAGGTGGATTCTCTACAGGAGTTCACCGGAAAGTATAAGTTTCCCGAAGGCGGACCGGTGTCACTGGTTACCGTTACCATTGACAAGGGAGGCCTCTATGCCGCCTCCGATGCAGGTAATTCAACACTTACGCGGATAGATGTTGATATGTATTCAGTAGATGCCTTCGGCGCACTTGCCACGTTCAAACGTAACACTGATAAAAAAATCACGGGAATAACCATCCAGGTGGATGATACGATACTGGAAGGCACGAAGACGGATTCTACTACAATGTTGTTCCGTGAATGTTATCTGTTCAGTTGGAATTAATCATACTGATTGTTTAATCAAAACTGAATCCGGGTAACTTCTCCCAGTTTACGGAAGACTGCAACGATGAACGGAGGTCTTTAACTGTAACAGTTTGCTCTTCCAGTTCTTTTTCGCCGATGATGGCAATAAACGGTATGTTTTTCTTTGTGGCGTATTTGAACTGTTTGTCAAATTTTACATTCTCCGGATAAATCTCGCCACTGATACCCTGGCTACGGAGTTGTTGCAATAACCGGAAAGCCAGCTGGCTCTCTTTTTCACCCAGGTTAAAGAACAGGATTTTTGATGTGCTGAGAAGATCGCCGGGGAAGAGGCCAAGTTCTTCCATCACATCATAAATACGGTCGACCCCGAAAGAGATACCCACACCCGGGATTCCGGGAACACCAAACAGTCCGGTAAGATCATCATAACGGCCACCACCGCCGATACTGCCCATTACGGCGTCGAGTGCGCGCACTTCCAGGATGGCGCCAGTATAATAATTCAGTCCCCTTGCAAGTGTAAGGTCAAGCACCGGTTGAATGACATCAATACCCGGGTAATAAAGGATCGTCTCCAGTTCTTCGATGCCCTGGGCACCGATATTACTCACACCCAGCAGTTCACGGAGGCTGTTTAATTTATGGGTATTATCGCCCTGGATGGCAAGGAATTCTTTTATCAGGTTAACCTGATTTTCTGCAAATTCTTTTGCAGTTAGTTCTACCAGGACTTTATCAAGTCCGATCTTATCCAGTTTATCTATTGCAACGGTGATATCGGTCAGCCGTTCGCCCGCACCAATAGTTTCAGCAAGTGCTGCAAGGATCTTGCGGCTGTTGATTTTTATTTCAACCCGTACTCCCAGTTGCTGGAACACGGTGGAATAAATCTGGATCAGTTCTACTTCATTTATCAGCGACCGGCTTCCCACCACATCGGCATCACACTGGTAAAACTCGCGGTAGCGGCCTCTTTGAGGCTTGTCGGCCCTCCAAACCGGCTGGATCTGATAACGTTTAAAGGGGAATGTCAGCGTTGCCTGGTTCATCGCCACGTACCGTGCAAAGGGAATGGTCAGGTCGTATTTCAGTGCGCGTTCGGTGAGGTCTTTATCATTTTTTCCAAGCAAAACCTGGCTGAAAGCGGCCCTGGTTTTTTCCGCATTCTTCGGATCGCCCAGGCCGTTGTTCAGAATTTTAAAGATCAGTTTATCGCCTTCTTCTCCATATTTACCCATCAGGGTCGACAGGTTTTCCATTGCCGGGGTTTCGAGAGGTTCGAACCCGTACAACTCAAAAACATTCCTGATGGTATTAAAAATAAAGTTTCGTTTACGAACCACCTCCGGTGAAAAATCCCTGGTGCCTTGTGGTAAACTGACATTGATCCTGGCCATTATTGTTGACTGCTGGTTTTAATTTCAACGGGCTTACTGCGGCCCTTTTGATTTCCGTATTTTAATATGATAACCTCACACACTTCATCAAGCATTTTATAAACATCATGATAATCTGGTTCTTCCCCGTACCAGGGATCCGGCACGTCCAGGTTACTGCCGGGAAAAAGTTCGTCCATCAGTAATCCCGTTTTTCCGGGCTGGAATGAACTGCCTGCTATAATCCTGATCTCCTCCATCACGTCGGTGGCCAGGGCATAAATTTTATCGTACAGGTCCATATCGGGTGCGGTAAAGCGGCGTGCCCGCTGGTCGCAGATTTCAATACCGTTCAGCCTGGCCACTTTCTGGGAAAGGCGGTGCGGCGGTTCGCCGGTATGGTAACTGTTTGTGCCGGCACTGTCCACCTGCCAGTCAAGTCCGGCTGCGCCGGCCTTATACCGCAGGATACCCTCTGCCAGCGGGCTGCGGCAGATATTTCCAAGACAAACCATCAGGATTCTCATGCCTGCAAAGGTAATCGTTCAGTGTATGTTAAAAACAGGGAGCCGGCAACTTCCGGATATGGATAACTTAGTGATTTGCATCTAAACCTGTGAGATTTTTTACTAAACCGGGGAAAAGCATTGAATTTAATATCTATTTAAACAAAATAAAGGAGAAATTCAATAAATTGCCAATCCTGAAAACAAGTGGTATGCTGGAAGAATATGAACAGAAAAGGAGGAAGCAGGTGGCAGGCATGCGATCAATGCTTGATTACGGAATCGGGGTGGCGATCGTTGTTGCGGGTGCGTTTTTGTTTTTCAGGAACCAGTTCAGTTTTGAGTTCAACGAAAAATTTCCGCCGAACTCATACGATAAGATCTTTGGCGTGATCTGTATGTTATATGGCTGCTGGAGGGTTTACCGTGGTTATAAAAAAGATTATTTCAAATAAAAACTTATGTGGTTAAACAGTTTTATTTTGAAAAGTCTGGTTGTAGCCGGTAGCTGTCTGTTGTTATTTGGTGCCTGTAAAACATACCGGCAGCAGGATGAAGAAAGACTGGAAACACCGGTACGGGGAAGGATCAATATCAGCGTGGATGAATCGTTCAAACCCGCGATAGATGAGGAGATCAAGGTCTTTGAAGCGAACAACCGTTTTGCGGAAGTGAACGTATCTTATAAACCGGAAGCAGAGTGCCTGAAAGATTTTGCGAACGACAGTGTGCGGATGGTAATTACAACAAGGCATTATACAAGGGGTGAAGAACGGTATATCATTGATTCGATGCATGCATCACCCAGCTGGAATGTAGTGGCATATGATGCAATTGCCGTGATTGTAAATCCCGCGTCGCCCGATTCCATGTTTACGATGAAGGAGCTGAGGGAAATCCTGTCAGGAACCTCAAAAACCGGCCTGGTCCCGGTATTTGACGGAGTACAGGCAACCAGTACGGTACGTTATATCGTCGATTCAGTATTAAAAGACCAGCCGCTGGGAAAAAACGCGATGGCGGCACGAAGTAGCAGGGAAGTGATCGATTATGTGTCCAGAACGCCGCGGGCAGTGGGTTTCATAGGAGTAAGCTGGATTGGCAATTATGAGGACCCCGAACAGGTTAGTTTCCTGCAAAAAGTTAAAGTTTCGAGGGTGGAGAGCCTGGTTGATTCCGGGGCGTATGTTTTACCGGTGCAGGTAAATATTTATGAAAAAAGGTACCCTATGGTACGTGATTTGGTATATGTGCTGAAAGAGAAGGTGCATCTGGGTCTCGGTTATGGCTTTGCGAATTTTTTAGAAAGCCGTACCGGTCAATTGATTTTCAAAAGAGCTTATCTTGCTCCCGCCCAGGAAAATTTCATTCTTCGGTCAGTACAGGTTAAGGATAATTAAAGTGCTTATATATTTGCGAACCTCTAAAAGTGAATTAAACAATGAAGAAAATTTCAATTGCATTAATAACAGGGTTGTTATTTGCTTCCGTGGTTCAGGCTCAGTCTTTACAGGAAGGGATCAATGATCTGTATGCAGAGCGTTACAAAAGCGCGAAGGCAACCTTTGAGAAATTGTTGGCTTCAAACCCGAATAATATCGAGGCTACCTACTGGTTGGGACAAACGTATCTGGAAAAGGACGATGTAGCAGCTGCCAAGTCGGTGTATGAAAAAGCGTTACTTGCCAGTGCAAATGCACCACTAGTAATTGTTGGTATGGGGCAGGTAGAATTGAGGGAGAACAAAATCAGTGAAGCACGCCAGCGTTTTGAAGCGGCGATTACCATGACAAGAACAAAGAAGGGTGATGATCCGGTAATCCTGAATGCGGTTGGCCGTGCGATCGTATCTGGCTATGATGACAAAACTAAAAAAGGCGATATTAATTATGCGGTTCAGCAACTTGAACTCGCTTCCCAGCAGAAAAAACTGGATAATGCATTACTGGCAGATATCTACCTGAATCTTGGTAATGCGTACCGCAAAGCTAAACCAGGTGAAGGTGGTGGTCAGGCCTTCCAGGCCTACAACTCAGCGCTTCAGGCCAACGGAAATTTTGCAGCGGCATCTCACCGTCTTGCCAAACTTTTTGAGAGCCAGAAGAACACCGAGATGTTTGACAAATACCTGAACGAAGCGATCACAAAGGATGCACGTTTTGCACCAGCCTATTACGATCTTTATTATACTGCGAAGGACCTGGCTACTGCCGAGCAGTTTGCCAAGAAGTATATTGAAAGTTCGGATGCAGACCCGCAGAACGACTACCTGCGTGTGCAGACCCTCTGGAAGAAAGGTTCGTTTGATGAAGCAATTGCAGGTGCAAAGAATATTATCGCCCAGGCTGGTGCTGCAACAAAAGCACGTACCTATAAACTGATTGCCGATGCGTATGTGCAGAAGAAGGATACAGCCGATGCAAAACAATACATTGATGATTATTTTGCCAAAGCAAAACCCGACGAGATCGTTGCAATGGATTATAAACTGAAAGCGGATATTTATTCGGCTATCCCCGGGCAGGAAGATACGTTGTTTGCTATTTACCAGGAAGGCGTGAAAGCTGATACGGTGCTGGCCAACAAGATTGATCTCCTGAAAAAAGGAGCTGAATTTTTCAAGTCGAAAGGACAGCGTGAGCGTGAAGGTGATTTGTTGCAGATGCTGGTTGAGTTGAAACCCAAACCTACCATCAACGAAATGTTTGATGTGGGTCGTGCCTATTATTTCGGCGGAGCCTATGCCAAATCATATGCTGCGTTTGACAGTTTCCAGGTAAGGTATCCCAACGAGATCTATGGTTACGAGTGGAAGTTCAATAATGCAAAAGCAATTGATACTACCAAACGCGACAGTATCGCAGTGCCGATGGCTGAAAGCCTGCTGGCATTTGCGGAGAAGGACACCGCGAAGTATAAAAAACAATACCTGACTGCTGCCCTGTACCTGGTTGACTACTGGGCCAATTATGGTAAAGACGGAGCAAAAGCAACACAGTACATTGATAAGGCCCTGATACTGGATCCTACCAATGAGAGTTACAAGAATGTAAAAAAACAACTGGAAAAATCAGCGGGGCAGGCTCCGAGGTCTTCCAACCAGCAACCCAAAACGGGTTCATCCGGTAAACACAAGGATGCACTCCGAAAGCAGGAACTGGTTTGATTTAAATAATGAATTATCGTAATGCCGTCCCGACATGATTGTCAGGACGGCATTTTTTATATATGACCGGACATTGTAATCCCACCAACGCAGACACCCTGATCGGTCACCAACTATCATGGATCTGTCACGAATACATTCCTATATTATAGGATAATTGACCTTCCTGCCTTATTTTTGCGGGCAGGTAGAAATTATGATCCACATACTCCAGCTAAATCCATCTTCCTCCGGCGCCGGCAGCTATCTTCCGGTTGCAATACAGCTCATTTTTGCCGTAGGACTTGTTGTCTTTTTAATGGTACTGACCCATCTGCTGGGTCCAAAACGAAAGACTTCCGATAAACTCCAGTCTTTTACCAGTGGTATTGAATCGCATGGTGATGCGAGACAGCCAATGGCTATCAAATACTTTCTGACTGCCATATTATTTGTTCTTTTTGATGTTGAAGTGATCTTTTTCTACCCTTACGCCGTAAACTTTAAAAGTCTTGGCTGGAGCGGCTTCTGGGCGGTACTGATGTTTGTAGGTTTTTTCCTTTGCGGATTTACCTATATCATCAAAAAAGGTGCGCTTCGCTGGGAGGACTGATAGTTTATTTGAAGGAGAAATACATTAAGATCCGCAACTACCCGGGCTACGGGTTGTTATAA
Source organism: Chitinophagaceae bacterium (assembly GCA_040510375.1). GTDB lineage: Bacteria > Bacteroidota > Bacteroidia > Chitinophagales > Chitinophagaceae > JBEVJC01. The sequence goes on along the minus strand of JBEVJC010000022.1, from coordinate 122,549 downwards.
TAACGGGTGCTTCTCCCTTTAAATTTTAAATAACCGACATATGTCTCGTCCCGTATCATATAATATAAAAGAAAAAGAAAAGGTCGCTGATATCAGCATGGCTGAAATGCCGGATGGTCATCAGGGAGAAGGATTCTTTGCCACTTCGATGAATAGTGTCATCGGGCTTGCCAGAAAGAATTCAATCTGGCCTCTTCCCTTTGCTACATCCTGCTGTGGAATTGAATTCATGGCAACGATGGCTTCTACCTACGACCTGGGTCGTTTCGGTAGTGAACGTCTTGGATTCTCCCCACGTCAATGTGACCTGCTGATGGTGATGGGTACTATTTCAAAAAAAATGGGACCCGTTCTCAAACAGGTTTATCTCCAGATGGCCGAGCCCCGTTGGGTAATTGCCGTTGGTGCCTGTGCATCGAGTGGTGGTGTATTTGATACTTACAGTGTGTTGCAGGGAATCGACCAGGTGATCCCGGTTGATGTGTATGTGCCCGGTTGCCCTCCACGCCCCGAAGCAATACTGGACGGGGTTATGAATATCCAGAAACTGGTAGGTAAGGAAAGTCTCCGCCGGAGAAATGGTGAACAATATAAAGCACTCCTGGAAAGTTACGGTATACAATAGCATTATGAGTCTGACCAACGAAAAGATTAAGCAAAAACTAACGGAGAAATTTGGTGAACTGGTAACCGGATTCGAAGAACCATACGGGATGCTGACTTTCGAAGCGCCCAAAGAGCAGAACCTGAAGGTCATGACGTTCCTGTATGACGATGAAGAACTGAAGTTCCGTTTCCTGACCGACCTCTGCGGTGTGCATTATCCCGATAATAAAGGCCGCGAGCTTGTGGTTGTTTACCATCTCCATAATCTTGAAGATAATGTCCGGATCCGGTTCAAGGTCTTCAGTAATATTTCCAAACCGGATGTATACACGGCAACCGGTCTGTTCTCTTCGGCCAACTGGATGGAGCGGGAAACCTATGACTTCTATGGAGTCAATTTTGTGGGCCATCCCAACCTGATCCGCATACTGAACGTAGAGGAAATGGATTATTTCCCGATGCGTAAGGAATTTCCGCTGGAGGACCAGAGCCGTATCGATAAGGACGACGAAATGTTTGGCCGTGGCGGTTCAATGGGTTATGGCACGGAAAAGGCCACCACAGGCACTATTGCAGAAGATGATAAAGATAATGTGGGTGACGAACTAATATAACAAGACAAGAAAAGTTATGGCTGATCAGCATATAAAATTACCCGAGGGAAGTATTGAAAAGACGACCACCACGCTGAACCTGGGTCCCACCCACCCGGCCACGCACGGGGTAATGCAGAACATCCTGGAACTGGATGGCGAAAGGATTGTTTCCACGGAACAAACCATCGGTTATATCCATCGGGCATTTGAAAAAATAGCCGAACGCAGGCCGCTGTACCAGATCACTCCGTTAACCGATCGTTTGAACTACTGTTCATCGCCGATCAACAATATGGGCTGGCATATCGCCTGTGAAAAATTACTGGGTGTGCAAACACCTAAACGGGTTGATTACCTCCGCGTGATTATCATGGAACTTGCAAGGATTTCCGATCACCTGATCTGTACTTCCATCATGGGAGTGGATGCGGGTGGATTAACCGGATTCCTGTATGTGATGACCTACCGCGAACTCATTTATGAAATCTATGAAGAGGTTTGCGGATCAAGACTTACCACCAATATCGGCCGCATTGGCGGGTTCGAACGCAATTTCAATGATATCGCTTTTGCAAAACTGCAGAAGTTCCTCGACGAATATCCCAAAGCATTAAAAGAACTGGAAGGGTTGTTTTCACGCAACCGGATTTTTATGGACCGGACCCAGGGTGTGGGTCCTATCAGTGCTGAACGCGCAATGAACTATGGGTTCACCGGTCCCAACCTGCGTGCAGCTGGCGTTGACTACGACGTTCGGGTGCATACACCTTACAGCAGTTATGAAGATTTTCAGTTTGACATACCTGTTGGTACAACCGGGGATAGTTACGACCGGTACATGGTTAGGATCCAGGAAATGTGGCAGTCGATGGAAATCATCCGACAGGCATTTGATAAAGTGAAACAATTCAAGGGTGCTGACGCAGAGATCTATCATGCGGATGTTCCTGAATTCTATTTACCCAAAAAGCAGGACGTATATACCAAGATGGAAGCCCTGATTTACCATTTCAAGATTATTATGGGTGAAATGGAAATGCCTGCCGGGGAAGTATACAGTGCAGTGGAAGGGGGTAACGGTGAACTCGGGTTTTATTTTATCAGTGATGGTGGCCGCACCCCGTACAGGTTGCATTTCCGCCGTCCCTGTTTTATTTATTACCAGGCTTATGAAGAACTGACAAAGGGCCAGATGCTCAGTGATGCCATCATTACGATGTCTTCACTGAACCTGATTGCCGGTGAAATGGATGCTTAAACTGATCGTACTAATTGAATATAATTTATGGTGCAGTTCTCAGACGAAAAGATAAATGAAGTGAAAGCCATCATGGCACGTTATCCGGAAGGACGACAGAAAAGTGCGTTGATACCTGTGCTTCATATGGCGCAGGAGCAGTTTGGTGGCTGGCTGGATGTGCCGGTGATGGACTATGTGGCGGAGTTGCTGAGCATCACGCCCATTGAGGTTTATGAGGTGGCCACATTCTATAGCATGTTTAACCTGAAACCGGTTGGACAGTATATGTTTGAGGTTTGCCAGACCGGTCCCTGTATGATCAATGGCTGTGATGAAATCATTGATTATATCGGTGAGAAATTAAATATCAAACCCGGACAAACAACTGCCGATGGTTTGTTTACACTTAAAACGGTGGAATGTCTGGGAGCCTGCGGGTATGCACCGATGATGCAGCTGGGGAAATATTATAAGGAACACCTGACAAAAGAAAAAGTAGACGCCCTGATAGACGAGTGCAGGAAGAATGCGGTTTCTAATAACTAAGTATATGGGAAGAAAATTATTATTGGATAAGATTGAGGTTCCTGGTATCAGGTTCTTTGACACCTACCGTAAGGAAGGCGGATACCGCAGTGTGGAGAAAGCGATGAAGACGATGTCGCCGGATGCAGTGACGGAAGAAGTGAAGAAAAGCGGCCTGCGCGGCCGTGGTGGTGCGGGTTTCCCAACAGGTTTAAAATGGAGTTTCCTTGCCAAACCGGAAGGCGTGCCCCGTCACCTGGTGGTGAATGCCGATGAATCGGAACCGGGTACATTCAAGGACCGCTACCTGATGGAGTTCATTCCGCATATCCTTATCGAGGGAATGATCCTATCGTCGTTTGCTCTTGGCTCCAATGTATCGTATATCTATATCCGCGGTGAATATGCATGGATCGTTGAGATACTGGAACAGGCTATCCAGGAAGCAAGGAACAACGGCTTCCTTGGAAAGAATATCCTGGGCACCGGTTTCGATTGTGAAATCTATATCCAACGTGGTGCTGGTGCCTATATCTGTGGCGAAGAAACAGCACTGATTGAATCGCTGGAAGGCAAACGCGGTAACCCCCGGATCAAACCACCGTTCCCTGCCATTAAAGGTGTATGGGACCGGCCAACCGTGGTTAATAATGTAGAGACCATTGCTGCCGTGGTTCCCATCATCAATGAAGGTGGTGAGGAATATGCGAAGATTGGTGTGGGTAAATCAACCGGCACGAAATTATTATCGGCCTGTGGTAATATCAACAAGCCTGGTATTTATGAGATCGACATGACGATCAGCGTGGAGGAATTCATTTACAGTGATGAATACTGCGGTGGTATAAAAAATAATAAACGACTGAAGGCCTGTATCCCGGGTGGTTCTTCTGTTCCCATCCTTCCCGCCAACCTGCTGCTGAAAACAGCAAAGGGTGAACAACGGATGATGAACTATGAAAGCCTTGCTGATGGCGGGTTTCAGACTGGAACTATGATGGGGTCGGGAGGTTTTGTAGTGCTGGATGAAGATCAGTGTGTGGTGAAACATACCTATACACTGGCAAGGTTTTACCGTCATGAAAGTTGCGGGCAATGTTCACCCTGCCGGGAGGGAACAGGATGGATGGAAAAATTATTGCTGCGTCTCGACAGGGGCATGGGTAAGATGAGTGATATCGACCTGCTCTGGGATATCCAGAGAAAGATCGAAGGGAATACCATCTGTCCGCTCGGGGATGCTGCTGCATGGCCGGTGGCTGCTGCCATCCGTCATTTCCGTGATGAGTTCGAATGGCATGTAACCAACCCGCAGGAAGCGGCAGTACGCAATTACGGTCTGGCCCATTATGCCGAACCACTGAGCGTGGTGGCCTGATAAACCTGACAGGTACTCAATTTTGAATTTAGTCTTGAACGAATAACATGAGCGAACAACAACTTTTCAAGGTCACGATAGACAATATCACGGTCGAGGTACCGGCAGGCACCACGGTGCTCATGGCCGCACGGATGATCGGTGGTGATGTCACTCCACCTGCCATGTGCTTTTACAGTAAACTGGAAGGCAGTGGTGGTAAATGCAGGACCTGCCTGGTAGAGGTAAGCAAGGGTTCTGAAAAAGATCCGCGCCCGATGCCGAAACTGGTAGCCAGCTGCCGCACCACGGTTATGGATGGTATGGAAGTAAAAAATATCACCAGTGACAAAGTGATTGATGCAAGGGCGGGTGTTACTGAATTCCTGTTGCTGAACCATCCGCTTGATTGCCCCATCTGCGACCAGGCTGGCGAATGCCACCTGCAGGACCTGGGATATGAACATGGTAAGGCCGGAACGCGTTACGAATTCTCCCGCCGCACATTCGACAAGGAAGATATCGGGCCGTATATCCAGTTACACATGACCCGTTGTATACTTTGTTATCGCTGCACATATGTTGCATCGCAGTTAACTAACAGCCGCGTACATGGTGTACTTGATCGTGGCGATCACGCCGAGATCTCCACCTATATTTCCAAAGCGATTGACAATGATTTCAGTGGTAATATGATTGATGTTTGTCCGGTGGGAGCGCTTACCGACAAGACCTTCCGTTTCAAGAACAGGGTCTGGTTTACCAAACCGGTGGAAGCACATCGCAACTGCGACAAATGCTGCGGTAAGGTTACGCTGTGGAACCGTGGCGATGAGGTATTGAGGGTAACGGCAAGAAAGGATCAGTGGGGCGAGGTGGAGAGTTATGATGGAAAACCGGGATGGATCTGCAACGACTGCCGTTTTGATAAAAAGGACCTCAGGGACTGGATCATTGAAGGACCATCCAGGATTTCCCGTCACTCGGTGATTTCGGCAAACCATTACCTCGACGCAGTCAAACCAAAAGAAACAATCCAGGAAGTGATGGGCGGAAGACAGCCCAAACTGCTGATGGATATCCATAAGATCAGTGATGTTAACGATCCGGAGGTAGACCTGAGTAAGATCCCTGGTGCGGCAACTGGTGCAACATTTGAAAAAAAGAATTCTTAATACATGAACATCTTCTTTCTCGCTATTGATGGTTGGCTGATCCTGGAAAAGCTGATACTGGTGGCATTCATCGTAAGCCTTTCCATGCTCGTTGCTATGTATGCGACCTACGGTGAACGTAAAATCGCCGGCTGGTTCCAGGACAGGCATGGACCAAACCGTGCTGGTCCGTTTGGATTGCTGCAACCGCTGGCTGATGGAGGGAAACTCTTTTTCAAGGAAGAAATTATTCCGCTGATCTCCTCCAAATTCCTGTTCATTCTTGGCCCCTGCCTGGCAATGATCACAGCACTGCTTACCAGTGCAGTGATTCCATGGGCACCAAGCCTGAAAATCGGTGACCGGTTGGTAGCCGTTCAGGTGGCTGATATCAATATCGGGATCCTCTATATATTTGGCGTGGTGAGCCTGGGTGTTTATGGTATTATGATTGGCGGATGGGCCTCCAATAATAAATTCTCGTTGCTGGCTGCCATTCGCGGCGCATCACAGATGGTTTCCTATGAACTGCCGATGGGTCTTGCGCTCATCGCGGTGCTCATGATTGCCGGCGACCTGCAGATGAGCAGGATCGTGGAAAACCAGCTGCAGCATGGATGGCATATCATTTACCAGCCAATCGGATTCCTGATCTTTTTTGTTTGTTCACTCGCAGAATGTAACCGTACTCCGTTCGACCTGGCCGAAGCAGAGAACGAACTCAACTTCGGATACCACCAGGAGTATTCATCCATGAAACTTGGCTTCTACCTTTTTGCTGAATACATCAATATGTTTATCAGCGGCGTGGTAATGGCAACACTTTATTTCGGAGGTTACGATATACCATTTGTAAATGAAGCTTCCTGGGGACTGCCCGACTACTGGTTAAGTATAATCGGTTTTGTTGTACTGCTGGGTAAGGCGTTCTTTTTTGTATTTATGTTTATGTGGGTGCGGTGGACGATCCCGCGTTTCCGGTACGACCAGCTGATGCGTCTGGGCTGGAGATCGCTGATCCCGCTTGCCCTGTTGAATATGCTGGTAACAGCAGCGCTGGTATTGTGGTTAAAAAAGTAAGGGTTGATTATCCTGGTGAAGTAAACGGATGGTGGCCGGATATAACAGCCACTGAGGACTATGAATGAAGAACGCACCGAAGGAAGCCCAACAGGAAATATCTATATTTGCGAAAATTTAAAATCTCCCCGGAGACTATAAAATGCAGTTAACACAAAGAGCAAAACAGGTAGACCGCTCGCCAATGACATGGCTGGAGAAGATCTACCTGTGGAATATTGCAAAGGGGATGCTGATCACGCTGAGGCATTTGTTTAAAAAGAAAGTGACGGTACAGTACCCCGAAGAGAAGCGGACTTTTTCCAAAGTATTCCGTGGCCTGCAGATTCTTAACAGGGATGAACAGGGCAGGGAGAACTGTACAGCATGCGGTCTTTGCGCAGTTGCCTGTCCGGCCGAAGCAATCACCATGGAAGCGGCCGAACGCCAGCCGGGAGAAGAACACCTTTACCGGGAAGAAAAGTATGCAGCGAAATACGAGATCAATATGCTGCGTTGCATTTTCTGTGGTTACTGCGAGGAAGCCTGTCCCAAGGATGCTATTTATCTTTCACAAACATTCGCACCTTCCAATTTTGGCAGGACCGGATTTATTTATAAAAAGGAAGACCTGCTGATCCCGCACCCGATTGAAGATCCGGAAGGATTTGCAAAAGCAAGGGGAGAGAAAAGCGTTGATGCGAAATAGTTCTGTTAGGTAAATCGAACCAGCCGGTAATGTTGATCCGGTATATTGTTAAGAGAAATGATTACACAAATACTATTCTGGTTACTGTCGGTAGTAGCGCTCTTTGGTGCACTGATGGTAATCACCAGTAAAAATCCTGTTTACAGCGTACTGTGGCTGATTGTCACGTTCTTCGCTATCTCCGGTCATTACATATTATTAAATGCCCAGTTCCTGGCCATCGTGAACATTATTGTTTATGCCGGGGCGATCATGGTATTGTTCCTGTTTGTGATCATGCTGATGAACCTGAACAAGGAAACGGAACCTTCACGCAACCGCTGGGTAAAGATTGCCGGTGCGGTGGCCGGAGGTTGCCTGTTGCTTGTGATCGTGGCTGCATTGAAGAATACTGAGTTCAATACCCAATCTGCAACGGTGGTAACCGGCGATATCGGACTCATCAGGAATCTCGGAAAAGACTTATTTACCACGTTTGTGGTTCCATTTGAAATAAGCAGCATATTATTCCTTAGCGCCATGGTGGGTGCGGTGCTGATTGGTAAAAAAGATTAAAGACAAGGGCATGCCTATAAATTATTACATATTCCTGTCCATCGCACTGTTCTGTATTGGTATAGTGGGTGTACTTACGCGCCGCAACGCGATCATCATATTCATGTGTATAGAACTTATGCTGAATGCCGTGAACCTCATGTTTGTGGCATTTTCGAAAATGCATTTTATGAATGCGGGTGAGGCGGCTGGTACGGTGGGCACCGACGGGCAGCTGTTTGTATTCTTTATCATGGTGGTTGCAGCGGCAGAAGTAAGCGTGGGACTGGCTATTATCGTGATGATGTACCGGAACATCCATTCGGTTGATGTTAATTTTTTGAACAGGTTAAAACACTAATTGCGCGGGTGCCGTGCATGCTGTAACTGGGTATTATGAAGAACGCTTTACAATTGGCTTATTTGGTTCCGCTGTTTCCCCTGCTGGGTTTCCTCATCAACGGGTTGGGACGGAAATCGCTGTCGAAATCTCTCATCGGTGTTATCGGCAGTGGTATGATCCTCGCTTCCTTTGTGGTAAGTGTATGGATCTTCCTGCAGGTAAAGGATGGCAACAGTTACGTGGCTGAATATTTCAACTTCATCCATGTTGGCTCCCTGAATATTCCTTTTGCCTTCCAGATCGACCAGCTTTCTTCCCTGTTCCTGCTGATCATAACGGGTGTGGGTTTCCTGATCCATGTTTATTCAACCTCTTATATGCACGAGGAGCCAGCCGAACATTTCGGTCGCTACTTCGCCTATCTCAATCTCTTTGTTTTCTCCATGTTACTTCTTGTAATGGGAGCCAACTATGTGATTATGTTTATCGGCTGGGAAGGGGTGGGACTCTGTTCCTATCTCCTGATCGGCTTCTGGTTTAAAAAGACGGAATACAATAAGGCAGCCAACAAGGCATTTATCATGAACCGGATCGGTGACCTGGCATTCCTTATCGCCATTTTCTGGATCATTGGCAAAACAGGTGGTGTTAGTTACCATGACGTGTTTGCCTTTGCATCATCCACCGGCAACAGTTTCAGTACAGCTGAGCTGACGGGAATTACCATGTTATTATTTATTGGCGCAACGGGTAAGAGTGCACAGATCCCGTTGTATACATGGCTGCCGGATGCGATGGCTGGTCCAACGCCTGTATCAGCACTTATCCACGCAGCAACGATGGTTACCGCGGGGATCTATATGATTGCACGCAGTAATATATTATATACACTGGCACCGGTAACCCTTAATGTAATTGCAATCGTTGGACTGGCAACGGCGCTTCTTGCTGCCACCATTGCCATAAAACAGAATGATATTAAAAAAGTACTGGCCTATTCAACCGTGAGCCAGCTGGGTTATATGTTCCTTGCACTTGGCACCGGCGCCTATGGAGCTGCCGTATTCCATGTAATGACACATGCGTTCTTCAAAGCCCTGCTCTTCCTTGGAAGTGGTAGTGTTATCCATGCCATGGGTGGCGAACAGGATATCCGGAAAATGGGTGGACTGGCAAAATACATGAAGATCACCAACCTGACATTTCTGCTGGGTTGTATTGCGATCTCGGGGATCCCCGGATTTTCGGGATTCTTTTCAAAGGATGAAATCCTGGCAGCTGCATTTGGCAAATCACCCCTGATGTATGGCATCGGATTATTCACTGCGCTGCTGACAGCTTTTTATATGTTCCGTTTATATGCCACTACCTTCCGGGGTTCTTTCCGGGGTACACACGAACAGGAGCACCACCTGCATGAAAGTCCGGCCGCCATTACCTTTCCGCTGATTGTCCTTGCGGTGCTTTCGGTGATCGCCGGATATATTGGTCTCCCTGAATTCATGGTGCATGGTGCGCATAAATTCAACGATTTCCTGTCGCCCATTTTCGCCGGCTCCCGCGAAATAATAGAATCCAGGGGTATGATGCACGAGATTAGCCATTCTACTGAATGGATCCTGACAGGTGTTTCTTCCCTGCTGATCATCATTGTGGTGATTGGTGCGTGGCGGAAGTTCAGTGCGCGTCCGGAACTGGGTGAACCCACCGGCTTTGGGAAAGTGCTGGCCAACAAATGGTATGTTGATGAAATCTATGACCGCGCCATTGTGCAACCCATTAACCGGTTTGCCGGGTTCCTGAACAATTTTGTGGAACGCCTGGTGATTGATGGCCTGGTAAATGGAGTGGGAAGGCTGGTCAACTATAGTGGCCGGCAGCTGAGGTGGCTTCAGAGCGGACAGGTGGGCAGTTATGTGTTGCTGATGGTTCTGGGCATTTTGATAGTTTTTGTTATACAATTCTTTTTAAGAAAATAAGCGTAGATAAACCGGGTCGATTTATGATTGCATTATTACTGATACTGATCCCATTGCTAACGGGGCTGATGGCTTTTTTCTTCAGGGAAGAAAAGCTGGCAAGGGGCTGGGCGTTGTTTTCTGCTATGGCTACGCTGGCTGTTTCACTGCTGGGTCTGACGGTGCTGAAAAGCCCGGCCAACCTGAACTTCAGCGCACCATGGATGGAAGCAATCGGCAGCAGTTTTACTATCGGGCTTGACGGGATGGGGCAATTGCTCTGCCTGCTCAATGCGATTGCATATGTGGTGATTCTTTTAGCCACCTGGAATTCGGGTTATCGTTCGGCCAATAATTTTTTTGGACTGATGCTGCTGGCCCAGGCTGGTATGATGGGTGTGTTCCTGGCAATGGATGCATTGTTGTTTTACTTTGCGTGGGAGCTTGCGCTTATTCCAGTCTACTTCCTGTGTTCACAATGGGGCGGCGACAAGCGGATCCAGGTTACTTTTAAATTTTTCATTTACACTTTTCTCGGGTCGCTGCTGATGCTTACCGGGATTCTCTATATCTATTCCCATACACAGTCGTTTTCAATTGAAGCTTTTTATAATTCGGGACTCACTTCAAAGGAGCAGACCTGGGTGTTCTGGTTGTTCTTTGTAGCCTTTGCTGTAAAAATGCCGATTTTCCCGCTCCATACCTGGCAGCCCGATACCTATGAGCAGTCGCCCACCGCCGTCACCATGGTGCTTAGTGGTGTAATGGTAAAAATGGGGGTGTTTGGTGTTCTCCGCTGGCTGTTGCCGGTACTGCCCACTGCATCTTACAGCTGGGGCGACCTGGTGTCTACACTGGCACTCACCGGGATGCTGTATGCTTCATTGATTGCGATCCGGCAGGATGATATAAAACGACTGGTTGCCTATTCTTCCATTGCGCATATCGGCCTGATGTGCATTGCCATTTTTTCTGAGAGCCAGTTAAGCATACAGGGTGTCATGATCCAGATGTTTAATCACGGGATCAATATTATCGGACTCTGGATAGTGGCGGAAATTATCGAAAGGCAATTTGGTACAAGAAAGATGTCGGAGCTGGGTGGACTGGCTACCAAGGCTCCTGCCATGGCCATTATGTTTGTGATCATTGCGTTCGCCAATATTGCACTGCCACTTACCAATGCATTCATTGGAGAGTTGCTGATGTATACGGGGATCTACAATTCCAAAGTCACCCAGTACCATATTGTATTTGCGGTACTCGCCGGATTGAGTATTATAATCGCGGCTGTTTACACACTGAATATGATCCGGAAGATTTTTTATGGTGACGCGCAGCTGCTGACGGTGAAAGCCGTTGACCTGAGGATCAGTGAAAAACTGGCGCTTGGTATCCTGGTGCTGCTGATCCTCTGGGGCGGTATTTATCCGCAGCCCTTCCTTGACCTGACGAGTGATATAACCAATGCAATTTTAAATAAATCGGATGTGATGCATCTGATAACGAAGTAACAGAACAGTATGAACGCATTAATAATTTCGGCGGTTTTAGGAGTGATCATGATGTTCAGCGGAATCCTGCTGAAGCATAAGGCTGCGATCCGCACAGTGGCCATTGCGGGGATGATCCTGTTGCTGGTTGCGAATATTGCGGAAATGTTTTATGGTCCGCTTTTCACTATCGGCGTTGAGGGTATGATGCGGTTCGACCGGTTTGCCCTGCTTTTTAATACCATTATTTTTGCCTGTACCTTATTATATTTCCTTTTGTCGGCACGCGACATGGAGAAGGTGGGGGTAGATTACGCAGAATATTTTGCCCTGATATTTTTTATCCTCGCCGGATCGGTGATGGTAGCATCATTTACATCACTGCTGATCCTGTTCCTGGGAATAGAGATCATTTCCATTCCACTTTATATCCTTACCGGCAGTGATAAGCGCAACCTGAAAAGTAACGAGGCTGCGCTGAAATACTTTTTAATGGGATCTTTTTCTACTGGTTTGATGCTGATGGGAATTGCACTGATCTATGGAGCCACGGGCACTTTTAATTCGGCACTGATGAATATCGGGGTCAAGTCGCCCGACCTGCCCGCAATTGCAGGAATGTTATTATTACTCTTCTCCATGTCGTTCAAGGTATCGGCAGCTCCCTTCCATTTCTGGACACCCGATGTTTATGATGGTGCACCAACTGTATTCACTTCATTTATGGCCACGGTGGTGAAGGTGGCGGTGTTCATTGGTTTTATCCGGTTATTCGACGAGTCGTTCGGTAAACTTCATACCACCTGGCAGCTTTGGGTGGCTGTCATCAGTGCACTCACTTTATTTATCGGTAATATCACGGCTGTATTCCAGCAAAGTGTAAAAAGGATGCTGGCTTATTCCAGTATTTCGCAGGCCGGGTTTATGCTGATGGCGTTGTTTGCGATGAACAGTATGGCAAAAGAAGGGATCCTGCTTTATGCCCTTGCCTATTCACTGGCAAGTATAACGATCTTCGCGGTGCTTGTCAGGATGAGCGATTATACATTTGAAGGTTTTAATGGCCTTGCAAAACAACAGCCGCTGGTGGCGGCGGTCACTACTATCTGCCTTTTATCCCTTGCGGGGATTCCGCTCACCGCGGGTTTCCTTTCCAAATTCTATATGTTAAGTGCGGTGATGCAGACCGGCAAGTACCTGTGGCTGGTGATTTTTGGGGTATTGATGGCTGCAGTTAGTGCATACTACTATTTCCGGGTGATCCAGGCCATGTACTTCAAGGATGGTAATGCCAATATTGAGGTAAGTACCGGTTACCGGGTGTTGCTGGTTATTGTGGCCGTGCTCATCATTCTCATCGGGACCTTCCCTTCAACCGTTCTCTACTGGTTATATTTTTGATCTTATTGCCCGGCATTGATTAATTTTAAGGCATGGGTTTTAGTGACATCCTTTCTCTTGCGTGGCGTACGGTACGGGGTAATAAACTCCGGACCGGTCTCACCGTCACCATTATTGCCTTTGGTATCATGGCGCTGGTGGGGATTATCACTGCTATCAAGGCAATGAACCAGAAATTTTCTGAAAGTTTTTCCACCATGGGGGCTAACTCCTTCACTATTCGTTTCCGCGAGCGGACCGTCCGTTTTGGCGGGCCATCGGGCAGGCAGGTGCGGTTGAGCAAGAAGGGTGCAAAAAAAGAAAAGACTTCCAACCTCGGGAAAGAAATTACAAAGGACCAGGCCGAACTTTTTATTAAACAATACACTTATCCGGCCGTTACGGGGATTTCTGTCTTTGGCAACCGGAGCAGTATCGTATCATATGGAGGTAAAAAAACCAGTCCCAATGTAATGGTCATGGGTGGTGATGAAAACTACCTGTTATTAAATGGTATGGACCTGGAGGAAGGCCGCAACTTCAACCGGATGGAAGTGAAGTCCGGCACGGCTGTATGCCTGCTTGGATATGATGTGGCCAACCGGTTTTTCCCGGGGCAACTGGCAAAGGCGGTGAATGCAATGATCCGGATCAATAATATTCCATTCAGGGTATTAGGTGTGCTGGAAAGCCGCGGATCCACCTTCGGGTTCAGCCGCGATAATATGATTGTGACCACTTACAACTGTATTGAAAAATATTTTTCTTCGGGCAATTCGTACGTTATCGCCGTAATGACCAACGACCTCATGCAGATGGAGCAGGCCATGGGGGAGGCCGAAGCCACGTTCCGGCCTATCCGGAAACTCACTACTACGGAGGAAAGTAATTTTGCACTCGACCGGAGTGACAGCCTGGCTGAAACAGCCATGAAGAGCCTTGGTTTCCTTACTATCTCGGCCACGGTTATCGGACTCATCACATTGATTGGTGCAGCTATCGGACTGATGAATATTATGCTGGTATCGGTATCGGAGCGTACAAAGGAAGTGGGGCTGGTAAAGGCTATTGGCGGAAAGAGCAGGATGGTACAACGCCAGTTCCTGCTTGAAGCAATGATCATTAGCCTGTTAGGCGCTGTCTTTGGTATCGTTTTAGGTGTATGTGTGGGCAATCTGTTCTCGCTGGTGCTGGGAACGGGTTTCGTTGTTCCCTGGGACTGGGTGTTATGGGGAATCCTGCTCTGCAGTGCTGTCGGTTTAGCCGCTGGAATCTACCCTGCCATCAAGGCGGGAAGATTAAATCCCATCGCAGCGTTGAGGTACGAATGAGTGCCGGCGGGCACTTCCTGAGTGAAATTAGAATCAAATTAATTTTAAGGAAGCGCTAGAGTTGAAAAAATCCTTAACTTGACGCTCCTTTGTTTAACTAAAAAATAAAAGGTTAAGGGGAATTTTGTATTAAACTTTTTCAGTAGAATTGTGGCCTAAAGAGGCTCACTAACATTTTAAACACACTAAAAATTTAGATCATGGCTGAGACAAAACCTGCAAGCGCATCGGTTAAGGCTACTTCTGTTCAACCTAAAAAAAGCGGTAATTCTATTTCATGGATCGCTCCGATCGTTTGCATTATTGCGGGTTATTTAATTTGGCGTTTCGTTTTCGGCGCTGCAAGTGGATTTAAGAATCCGGATCTTGCCGGTGGTTTCTGGCCTAAACACCATGATCCGATCGGTGCATTGAATGGTATCTATGAGGGAGGTATCATCGTTCCGTTACTGGTGGGTATGTTGCTGATGGTTATCGTGTTTTCGATCGAACGTTTCCTGACAATCAGGAAAGCACTTGGTAATGGTTCAATTTCTGACTTTATCCGTAAAGTACAATATCACCTTGCTAACCGCAATGTAGATGCGGCTTTATCTGAGTGTGACAAACAACGTGGTTCTGTTGCCAATGTGATGAAGGCTGGTCTTCGCCGTTACAAGGAAATGATTAACGAAACTGCGCTTGACACTGAACAAAAAGTTCTCTCAATCCAGAAAGAGGTAGAAGAAGCTACTGCACTTGAATTGCCAATGCTTCAGAAAAACCTCGTGTTCCTTTCTACCATTACTTCCGTAGGTACCCTGGTGGCCCTTCTTGGAACGGTAATGGGTATGATCCGCGCCTTCGCAGGTCTCGGTGCTGAAGGTGGTGGTAGTGATACCAATGCCCTGGCGATCGGTATCTCTGAGGCCCTTTACAATACAGCTATCGGTATCGGTACATCCGCCCTGGCACTTGTAATGTATAACGTGTTCACTACCAAGATCGATTCGATCACTTATGGTATCGATGAATCTGGTTTCACCCTGACACAAAGCTTTGGCTCCCTGTACAAATAAAACAGGAATAGTTTTATGGAATTTTCCGGACTATTCATCTCATTATTAAAACGAAGTAAAAATGCCAAGCGTTAAATTAGCAAGGAAGAGCACGGACACGGACATGACTCCGTTCGTGGACATTGCTTTTCTCCTGTTGTCATTTTTCATCATGGCAACAAAGTTCAAGCCGCCTGAGCCGGTAAAGGTGGAAACACCCAATTCCGTTTCTTCCGAAAAACTGAAAACCGAGAATTCGGTGCTGATCACCATCGACAATGAGAGTAAGGTGTATGTCAGTTTCGGTGGAAAGACAGATGCGGATAAAGCGAAGATCACCGGGATCATTACGGCCCTTAATTCGAGTCGTAACCTGGGTCTGACTCCGCAGGAGATCGCCAATTTCAGCAGTACCCCGATTATCGGTGTGCCATTTGCAGGTCTGAAAGATCTGCTCAGCCGCCCTCTCCAGGAGCGTGAAAAGATCAAACAGCCCGGAATTCCGGTTCTTGATACCCTGAACAATGAACTCATCTGGTGGATCGGTGAAGCCAAAAAAGCTTTTGGTGGAACCAAACTGATCTACCTGGTTAAGGGTG
The DNA here is from genome assembly GCA_040510375.1 of Chitinophagaceae bacterium. Lineage (GTDB taxonomy): Bacteria > Bacteroidota > Bacteroidia > Chitinophagales > Chitinophagaceae > JBEVJC01. The sequence continues at coordinate 106,628 of JBEVJC010000022.1, read as the reverse complement.
ACAATGTATCCAAGTATCCGGCATTCGAAGCGGTTATCAATTCCCTGCGGAAAAATGAGGAATTCAAATATTTCCTTATTACCGGACAGGAAGGAGCACCCGCGGGTTCAGAACTGGATGTGATGAGGAAAAGTAACAGGTAAAATCAGATTTATTATTAAACCTAATTATTATGGCAAGTATTGAAGGTGGCGATGGCGGTGGCGGCCACAAGAAAGGACCCGGGGTGAAGAAAGCCAAGAAGCTTTCTACCAGGGTTGATATGACGCCGATGGTGGATCTTGGGTTCCTGCTGATCACATTCTTCATCTTTACGGCTACATTGAGCACTCCGTCTACACTGGATCTCAATATGCCAAAGGATACAAATAAAGACGAGGAGCAGACCAAGGCCAAACAATCCGGGGCTCTTACCATCATGCTCGGAAAGAATAACAATGTTTATTATTACGAAGGTGAGCTTGCGCCGGACGGGGCAAATTTTAAACAGACTACGTTTAAAGGGATCCGTGATATTATCATTAATAAAAAGAAATCTGTAATCGCCAGTTATACCGGTAATGCTGCCTGCGAGGATAAAGCCCGCAAGGCAGGTAAAACTGATATCAAGTATGAGTGTGCTGATGAAGATTTCGTAGTCGTTATCAAACCAACGGAAGAAGCCACGTACAAGAATACGGTGGATATCCTGGATGAGATGGCGATCAATAATGTTAAGAGGTTCGCTATGGTTAAAATCGCGGATTCGGAAAGGGAACTTATTTCTGCCACGGAGGGAGGTCCAGCACCTGCCACCACACCGGCACCATAAAGTTCACGGAACCGTATGAAATAACCGGAATAGTGCATCTAATTTTAAACAAACAGACAAATGGAAGCTAATAAGATTTTATCATCCGATATTCTTGATCTTGTCTTCGAAGGAAGGAACAAGGAGTACGGGGCCTATGAGCTGCGCAAGACCTATAATAAGCGTATCGTGCTGGCCCTGGTCATTACGGCTTCTATTGCCCTACTGGCCCTCATCAGTTCTTTTATCGCAAACAGGATTAAGGATGATGGTCCGGCCAAGCTGGACGCCAAGGAGGTGACGATCATGGATATCAAAGAAGAGGAAAAAGTGGTGGAACCACCGCCTCCTCCTCCACCGAAGCCACCAGATCCTCCCAAAATTGAAATGAAACAATTCACCCCTCCCAAGATCGTGAAGGATGAAGAAGTACAGGAACCACCACCCGCCCAGGAAGAGCTGAAAGAAGCGAAGATTGACGTGGTGAACCAGGAAGGTATCAAGGACGAAGGTATTGCTGCCCCTGTAGTGGTTGATGATGGTAAAGGAATCGTGGAAGAAAAAAAGGTGGAAGATGAAAACAAGATCTTCGAAAAAGTGGAGATCGAAGCATCTTTCAAAGGTGGTGAAGGTGCCTGGAGAAAATATCTCGAAAGGCAGTTGAACCCCAACGCACCAATTGATAACGGAGCACCGGAAGGTACCTATACAGTGTATGTACAGTTTGTGGTGAGTAAGGACGGAAGCATCAGCGATGTCCGTGCACTTACAAACCATGGATACGGTATGGAAGCCGAAGCGGTAAGGGTTATCAAGAAGGGGCCAGCCTGGGTACCAGCGGTACAGAATGGTCGTAGTGTGAACGCTTTCCGTAAGCAGCCTATTACGTTCCAGGTTACATCAGAATAAGTTTGAGTTAGTAAGTAAATAGAGATCCCCCGGTTTTTCCGGGGGATTTTTTTTCTTATTTTTTGGGTGGAGCGTGGCCAAACCCGGTTGCCGCGGCTGAACCGGCAGGGCCGTCAACAGGCGGTTATGAGTGGTCTCTGCTGACCACTGCCGCTTAGGCCGCGTCATTCCGGGTTTTGGCCACTTTTTTTGATTTGGATAGAGTAAAAATCCACCCGGGGAAAGAACGGGGGATCAACGGTGGGTGGGTTTGGGGAAAGGGTTTTTGGAAACAGGGAAGTACTGTAATTTTGCGCATGCACAAATTATCAGGTTGGGACGATACGATCGTGGCAATTGCAACTCCGCCGGGTATCGGGGCGATTGGCGTGTTGAGGTTGAGCGGGAAGGCTGCCATTGCGGTGGTTAATGAATTGTTTCCTTCGAAGGACCTGAGCGTGCAGGCTTCGCATACCCTGCATGTTGGTTACCTCCGGCACAGGGAGGAGTTACTGGATGAAGTGGTGATCTCGATTTTCCGCGGACCAAGGTCGTATACGGGAGAAGATATTATTGAGATCAGTTGTCACGGTTCGCCCTATATCCACCAACAGGTGATGGATGCCTGTATTGACAAGGGTGCCCGCCTGGCCAAGCCCGGTGAATTTACCCAGCGTGCGTTTTTAAATGGTAAGATGGACCTGACGCAGGCAGAAGCGGTTGCAGATATTATTTCCAGTAATACAGAGGCTTCTCTCCGGACTGCATTGCATACTATGAGAGGAGGGTTCTCGGCACGGTTGAAAGAACTGCGGGAACAACTGATCAAATTCTCGGCACTGATTGAACTGGAGCTGGATTTCGCCCAGGAGGATGTGGAGTTTGCAGACCGGACCGCCTTTCATACGTTGATCCGCCAGCTGAAGGAATCCACGGGACAGCTGCTTACTTCTTTTCAATTGGGGAATGTGATCCGTAATGGGGTCAGTGTGGCAATCATCGGTAAACCCAATGCGGGAAAATCGACATTGCTGAATGTATTGCTGAATGAGAACCGCGCGATCGTCAGTGATATTCCCGGAACCACCCGCGATACAATTGAAGAGGTACTTAATATCGATGGCATATTATTCCGGCTGATCGATACTGCCGGCATCAGGCAACACAGCGGCGACCTGATTGAGAGTGCGGGGATGGAGCGCAGTAAAGAAAAAATGAAGGAAGCCGATCTTGTTTTATTTCTCTTTGATGCGGCAGATGAAATGGATGAAATCCTTTTAATGAAAAAGGAGATGGACGGACTCGGACTCCGGTATCTTCTGGTGGCCAATAAGCTTGACAAATATGATGGTCCGATGGAGAAGTTCAAAGGTTTGTTCCCGATAACCTTTATTTCCGCGAAGAATAACTTACAGATCAGGGAGCTGAAAGATGCAATGACTTCAGCTGTATTGGAGGGACAGGTAAATACCGAGAATACAATTGTCACCAACGCCCGGCATTACCATGCATTAAAAGAAACCGGTCTTTCACTGAATGAAATTGAAGCCGGTCTTAATAATGGAATACCAGGTGATCTTCTTGCACTTGATATCAGGCGATGCCTGCATTTCCTTTCCGAAATCACCGGTGATATTTCTAATGAGGATACGCTGGATTATATTTTCAGTAAGTTTTGTATTGGGAAATGAAAAGTTGCCAGCTGCGCAATGATCATGTTGTTGTTTATGACGAATGGTAGTATCCTACGCCTTTGGTTGAATGATTGGTCGGGAAAAATTTTGTTTCGCTAATCAGAACCTGACGACTTAACTAAGACTGTTTAACAAATAATGAAAAAATCCATCATTTCCATAAGAATATACATCGGTGATAAATCCAAAACCCCTATTTTGGATTTGTAATAGGTCAGGTTCGTTTAGCATCGGAATACAGTTACACAATAAAACGAAATGCCCTGAATAATTAACGATTGCATCATGAGACTAATTGCCAGTTTAATTTCACCATTATTCTATTTCTTCGCGTCCTCCCCATTAGCATATCGTAACACTAAATATGCAATTAGCTGGAACAATGGCCTCAGGACATCGAATCCCCAGTCAATAAGCCCTGCAACAGTTAATTCAGGAAATTTCCCGATGGATTGTCGGACTAAATCCGGTTGTGAATTCTTCCCGGAACTATGTAGTACTAAAATTAATGAGTGTTAACCAACGCATCAAAATATGAGCCTGATACAGGCGAATCAAACGATGAAAAGGATTTGTTTCGTCTGATAGCAGCGGGTGACGAACAGGCTTTCGCCCGGCTACATTCTTCCTATAAGGACCGGTTACTTTATTATGGTAAGCGCTTTTTGGCGGAATGGCCGGAAGTGGAAGATATCGTTTCCGAAGCCTTTTTAAAACTATGGCTTGCCCGTGCCGATATGCAATCGGACACCCATATTTCCAATTTCCTGTATCGTACCGTCCGGCATCGGGCGATCGACCGGCAGCGGGCGCTGGAGCGCCGGGATCATTTGCTGGAGTTTATGAAGCCGGCGGAGGAAACGGAGGGGAATCAGTTTGAAGCGGAGATGGTGCGGGTGGAAATGGTCAGTTTGCTGGCCAATGCTGTGGATTCGCTGCCCGACAAATACAGGCGGATATTTGAACTGTCTTATCATGCGGATCGCAGCCCCGGAGAGATAGCCAGTATGCTGCAGATTAACCCAGATACCGTCCGTAGCCAGAAGCGCAGGGCTATCGAAATGATTCGTCAATGGATTAAAGAAAAAGGCAGTCTCCTTTCGCTGCTTCTCTGCTGCTCCATTCTGGCCTCTGTCATTTTATAGCGACTTAACGTTATAAAATGACGACCTCTTCATCAACGAAAAAAAAATTTGCATTTTTTGGCACGATAGCTCGTCTCATTCGTAATATACTTATAAGCGTTGCTATATGAAGCCACAGGCCACCGATATTGCCTCCCTGCTATTGAAGAAAATAAGCGGTCAGCTGACCGCAAAGGAAGCTGCTGCCCTCGAAGAATGGAAAAATGCATCGGCAGCCAACCTGCGTGAATATGAAGACCTTCTTCAATTGACTGTAGTGAAGGACGAGCTTGCTCACTACCGGGAGGCGCAGATGGTTGGCAAGCGGCTAACGATCCCTGCTATTGGTGTTGCTGACGCAAGTATACCGAATGATGCAGAGGATACAACAACTCTTCCTACCCGACGTACACACATCCTGCGCTGGTATTGGGCCGCGGCATCCTTACTCCTTCTATTGGGACTTGGTGCTTATCTCTGGTACCCGGACAAAAGCCAACCACAAGTGCTTACAAGCGAAAACAAAAACTTTCCAAAAAACATTTTACCCGGTCACGATGGGGCCATATTAACCCTTGCCGACGGCAGACAAGTTGTGCTCGACAGCCTCGGTAACGGGATGATCGCAATGCAAAGCGGCACCCAGGTGGTGCTGCGAGACGGTCAACTGGCCTACGACCCAACAGGACCGACCTCTGGCGAAGTGGCCTATAACACTATGAGCACCCCAAAGGGAAGACAGTTCAGCTTACGGCTGCCGGACGGAACAAGGGTATGGCTGAATGCAGCCAGTTCGATCAGGTATCCTACCACATTTATGGGCACGGAAAGAAAGGTAGAGCTAATGGGTGAGGCATACTTTGAGGTGGCAAAGAATATCAATATGCCGTTCCGCGTGAATGTAAATAATAGAGCGGATGTTGAGGTTTTAGGAACCAGCTTCAACGTGAACGCATATGAAGATGAGGATAATATTAGTGCAACGTTGCTGGAAGGTTCAGTGAAGGTGGCCGCTTTTCAGGCCTTGTCAGCTAACCGGCCTGTCACCCTCAAACCCGGACAGCAAGCGCAGATCATGCAGGTCGGTCAGAAACCACGACCTGGAATTAAAATCATTAACGATGCTGATATAGATAAAGTGATGGCCTGGAAGAACGGTGCCTTCAACTTTACCGATGTCAGCCTGGAAGATGTGATGAAGCAATTGGAACGCTGGTACGATATCGAGGTAATTTACGAAAGCACCGTGCCGAATGTAGAGTTAACAGGAAAAATGACCAGGGACGTTACGCTTAATGCGTTGCTTAAAAACCTGGGGGATCTGGGCGTGCATTGCAAGCTCGAAGGTCGGACAGTAGTGGTGCTGCCATAAGGCGATGTGGACTGGTATTAATTGTCTGGTTCGGCCAGAATTTAAACGCCTGTCGCCGTTCTTTTTTCTCTGGCTTTTGTTACCGCCTCGCGGCGGTGTTATATAAAGGCGGATCGCTTTTAAAAAACAAACCGGAAGTGCGACAACACCTCCGGCGATGTTTGAGCCGATCCAAAAGGTAATGACACATTTTTTTTCAACCAAACAAGCTAATTTATGCCAAAATCTGCGATTGCTGGCCTGCTTTTTCATACCGCGTCTTCTGACCGGTATGTTACCTGGCTACCCGCTCAAATGATGCGCGTTATGAAACTGCTCACTGTTTTTCTTTTCGCTGCTTCACTGGCAGTTTCCGCCAGTCCCGCGGCCCAAACAGTTACTCTCTCCGGGAAAGATCTGAACCTCCGGGAGGTTTTTACAGCTATTGAGAAACAAACCGGCTACCTGGTTCTTTGTAACAAAACTGTCTTCAGCAGCCGGAAAACCGTTTCTTTTTCTGTCAACAACCTGCCACTTCACAATTTCCTGGACCTGGTTTTAAAGGATCATTCCGTTAAGTACCAGATCGCGGGTAAAACCATCTTCCTGTCTAAGAAATCCCATGTTGTGTCTTCCGACGGGCATCTACCCCAACCACCTGCACAGAAGGTCGCAACACCGGTAACCGGGGTTGTACGGGATGCTGGTGGCAATCCATTGCAAGGGGCATCTATCAAAGTAAAGGGAACCAATATTGGAACCTCTACTGACGTAGATGGAAGGTTTACCATTGACGTCAACTCCGGCCAGGTGTTGGTGATTTCATTTACGGGTTACCAGGAAAAAGAACATGCCATTACTTCCGCCGATGTTACAACATCCAACCAACAATCTTTGGCCATAACGCTTCTGCTGGCAGAAACTTCGATGGATAACGTAATCATTGTTGGTGCGTCTCTAAAGAAAAAAGATCTGACAGGTGCGGTCGTTAATGTAGATCAGAAAGTATTGGAAGAACGACCCGTAACCAGTATCAATGAAGCATTGCAAGGCAGGGCCACAGGTGTATTTATTCAGGGCAATCCACAGCCGGGAGGTGCGGCTACCATACGTATCCGGGGAAATAACTCCCTTCAATATGGAGGCAACCCGATTTTTGTTGTTGACGGGATTGTGATGGAAGGGGATTTCAACCTGACAAACCTCAATGATGTTGCTTCAATTACTATTCTTAAAGATGCCAGTTCTACATCACTTTATGGTTCCCGGGGTGCCAATGGAGTTGTGGTTGTGACAACAAAAAGAGGCAAAAGGGGAATAGGGCAGGTAAGTTATAAAACCTGGTTGGGAATCGAAAAATTCACCAATGCAAATTTAAACCTGGGTGCGAAGGATATTTATAATTTACGGATTGATGCATTGGTAAACTCCCATGTAGCGGAGGATTATTTTGCGCAGAATCCAAACGCCACCAGGGAACAGTTCATTAATGATGAATTGTTGAAACCAAATTCCAATTGGTTTGCTGATTATGAAAAAGAAACTTATGCCCAGGGAAAAAGTTATGACTGGCTGAAAGCCATCTCCCGTTCGGGCTTACAGCAAAATCATTCTATCAGTTTTTCCGGAGGGTCAGAGCGTAATACATATTATTTAAGCTTTGGGTATATTGATCAACAAGGTTTGATTAAAGGTTCCTCCAATAAACGTTATACCGGAAGGATAAATGCGGAGCAGGAAATTAAGCCCTGGCTTAAAGTTGGAACAAATACGTTCCTTACCAAATCAGTTAGTGATGAAGTGGATGGGGCAGTATTTTCCGTTGCCCAGGAATCGAACCCATTGCTGCCCATAGAGCGATATAAAGACACACTTTTTTTAGCCTGGGGGAATAGCTGGGACATCAACAGGGAGAATCCCTTTAATACCTTAAAAATAGATAAGGACAGAAATAAGATCAAGATTGCTTCATCAAATTATGTAGAAATAAATCCTGTAAAAGGATTAAAGCTCAGATCCACTTTTGCCATCGACAACGGGACACAGGAATACTATGAATATATTCCCAGTGATATCCAGCAGGCTTTCCGGGGTTCTTTCAGAGGCCGCGCCATTCATAACCTGGATTATTCAAATTATTTCCAATGGGATAATTCTGTTACTTATGACAAGTCTATTGGAAATCACCAAATTTCAGCGCTGGCATCAACGAGTTTAAGCAAGAATACATATCGCTATACGAATGTACTGGCCCGGGATTTTCCAATTAATGATTTTACTTATTACAATTTAGGGAGTGCGTATGACCGGGCAAATTTCAATCTGGGTTCCGATAAAACTGCAGCTTCTTTAGAGTCATATCTGGGGAGGGTAAATTACAGTTACGGCAATAAATATTTTGCTACTTTAACTGGTCGTTTTGATGGTTCTTCCCGGTTTGATGATGGCCATAAATGGGGTTTTTTCCCCTCGGTAGGTCTTTCCTGGAATGTGACTAACGAAGAATTTATGCAAGGTCGGCAACTTTTTGACCTGATGAAGTTACGACTTGGATATGGTAGTGTAGGTAATCAAAGTATTCCCAATTATGCTTTTTACAGTCTGTATAATCCGGTATACTCCGGTGGAAGTGTTTCTTTCGTTTCTTCCGGATTAAGAGGTACGCCAAACCTCACCTGGGAAAAACAAAATCAATTCAATATAGGATTGGATCTGGCTGTGTTTAATAACAGGTTATCCCTGACTGCCGACTATTTTCATATCGTGAATTCCAACCTTTTGATGAGGCGCACGCTTTCTACTATTTCCGGTTATAGTGCTACTATAGAAAATATCGGTGAGTTAACCAATCGGGGAATTGAATTGGCAGTTACCGGTGTTGTTTTGGATAAAAAGGATTTGCGCTGGGATATTTCTGTAAACTTTTCAAGGGACAAAAATGAGATAACCAAATTGTATCAGGGTGTAGATGCCATTTATAACTTCGGAGGATTTACCGGAGCGGATATTCAAAGAACAGGAAATTTCTTTTTGGGTAAATCGGTGAACACCATTTATACGTTGGAGTTTGACAGAATTATCCAGGAGAAAGACATGAGTTATGTAAACAGCCTCCAGCTACCGGGCAAAACATTGCAACCGGGAGATATGCTTCCCAAAGATCAACAGTCCGAAGGACAGCCAGGTTACGGAGTAATAGATGCAAATGACCGTGTTATCGTGGGAACTCAGGATCCCCGGTTTTATGGTGGTTTCTCAACAAGACTTACATGGAAAAATTTAGACCTTAACGCTGTTTTTACCTATTCGTATGGAGCAAAAAAGATAAGTACTTATTATGAACGCCTTATGACCGGTACCGGGTATTGGCCTGCACATAAGGATAATCTCGACAGATGGACCCCCACAAATACCAATACCAATATCCCCCGTGTCACCTATGATAATGCGCAACGATTTGGAGCCAATGAAACATCCTGGGGCTTGCAGGACGCGTCCTATTTAAGATTGTCGACGATTACCTTGTCGTATAATATGCCTGAGACTTATTTCAGGAAGTTGGGGTTGTCTAATTTGAGATTTTACGTTTCCGGAAACAATGTTTTTACATTGACGAAGTATAAGGGATACGATCCTGAGAATGGAGATTGGTATCCCACGGCAAGAATGTTGGTCACCGGTATAAACATAGATTTTTAACACAAGATCAATTTTGTGGTAATAATTAAAAATTAATAAGATGAAACAAATAAATAGTGGTTGGATTTTAGCGATAGTTCTTTCTGCTTCGCTGTTCCAACTGACCGCATGCAAGAAATTTCTGGATGAAAAGCCATCTTCGAGTTTAACAGAGGATCAGGTTTACGGCAGTGAGGAGAATTTGAAGCTGCTGATTTCCGGGCTTTATGGCCAGTGGCGAACTACAAGACAGGATAGAAGTGCCCTGTATCTGTCGATGGGTACTGATGAGGCAAAGCAAGGTGGACAGCAAATGCTGGAGGGCAGCGAACAACCTGCATTGGATAAATATGATGGCGGGATGAATGCTTCAAATGCGATAATTGCGGCGGAATGGAATAAAAGATGGCCTGTGATAAGTGCTGCCGCAAAAGCTATCCATTATGCTCCCACTGCTGATCTTAAGGCTCAGGCATCTTTTATACGAGCTTCTATAAATTTTGAATTGGCTATGTTATGGGGCCCCATCCCGATTATTGACATGGACAATATGAAGGAATCCAGGCAACCGTTGAGCGATGTTTTTCAGTTCATAATTAATGACCTGCAATTTGCTTCTCAGAACTTACCTGAAACTCAGAGTGACCATAAGATACCAACGAGTGGTGCTGCGTTAGCATTATTGGGAAAAGTTTATCTGTATGCTCCGGAAGAATCGGGGCTTCGGGATTATAATAAAGCAATAGAATTTTTTGATAAAGTAATCCCTAAGTATTCTCTTTTGCCGGATTATGGAGATTTGTTCAATACTACATTAAATCAGAATTCAAGTGAGATAATTTATGCCTTTCAATTCAAAAACATAGCTCCGGATAATAATATGATACAAAATCAGGCAGGGTCAAGGGCAGTGGCACAATTGAATTCCAACACTTATTTTGGCGGTTATGATTTGGCTATGCCTACACCATATTACTATCAGGATGTATGGGAAGGACAAGCTGGTGATACAAGAAAGGAGGCAAGTATCAGGTATGATTTTACATTACCTGACGGAAGTATACCCGGGATAACATGGACGGGTCAGGCTGATGAACTGGAACCACACATTAAAAAATTTGAAGATTTCAGAACAGAGGGAATCCAGCCTTTCTGGTATTCAGGCGGGTTGGTTTATTATCTGCGCCTGGCCGATATACTTTTATGTAAGGCTGAATGTTTAAACGAAATTGGTAAGACTGTTGAAGCAGTGAACCTGGTTAATTCTACAGTCAGGGCAAGAGCTTTTGGAGGAACCCTTTCGGGCACAGAAGCCTGGTCAACCGGGATGTCGCAGAATGATTTTAAGGTCAGGATCATGGATGAAAGAGTAAGAGAGCTTGGCTTTGAAGGATGGAGGAGAATGGATCTTATACGTACCGGGAATTTTATCAGTTATGTAAAAGACCGGAATGTATGGGCCCGGAATTCGGGAACATTGCAGGATTTTCATAAAAGATACCCTATACCAGAATCTGAGATTAAGCAAAATGAAAACATTAATCCTGAAGATCAGAATCCTGGATATTGAGAGTCACGAAACGGGAGCTATCCCGAATTAAATAAGAGAAAACAATTCTCAAAATCTACCGGGGGGCGGATGTTATATAATCGGCCCGGTTATTTACCATGCTTATAATTCCTTTCATCAACAGGAAGATAGTGTCGCCTTTACTCCTGACGGAATTATATGCAATAATTGGAATTTGTTTTTTTAGGAAGAAGCTCCTGTAAGATTATAAATAGGGTAACCAATTAACCTGCGTTAATTAATTTAAAAGTATTATTTATCATGAAGTATATGATTGTAAATGCCAGGATCTGCCTGGTCGCTCTTGGATTACTTTTTCTGTTTTCACGTTGCACTGGCGACGATAAATCTTTAAAACTAACATCAAAAGATGGCCTGAATACAATAGAATTGTCCTTGGATGAAAATGGGAAGCTTTACTATCAGGTAAAACGCAGGGATAGTTTAATAATAACGACTTCTCCATTGGGTTTAAAATGCGACGATCAGGATTTTACACAAGGGCTATCAATAGCCGAAGTTTCTCCGGTTCAGGAAAAAAGGGAAATATATCAGTTGAAAGTTTCGAACAACAAGGAAATAGATCAGTTGTTTACAACTAAAAGCGTGACCCTGAAAAACGAGGGAGGAGCTTTAATTATTGTCGATCTGATTTCTGGAGAAGAAGGAGTTGCTTTCCGTTATCGTTTTCCGGAACAACAAAATAAAAAGCGCATCATAGAAGAAGAAATAACGGGTTTTCAAATTGAGAAAGATGCGAAAGGTTGGCTACAGCCCTACAATAGTGCAACCTACGTTACCCCGGGATACGAAGATTTTTATTTTAATGTAAGTCCGGGGGATACAATTTCCAATCCGCGAAACCCATCTGTAGGTTGGTGTATGCCCGCACTTTTTAATGTAAACGATAAAAAGCAGTGGATTCTTATTGCCGAAGCCGCAACCGATGGTTCTTACGCTGGTTGTCATTTGAGACCAAATTCGGAAGAGGGAATGTACAAAGTCGCATTTCCTGAAAAAGACGAAAAATTCCAGCTTCCAATTGGTGATGAAGCCAGCCCGAACCCAAAATCCAGTCTCCCATGGACAATGCCCTGGAGAGTTATTATTGTGGGTGACCAGGCTGGGGATATATTGCTTTCAAGCTTAATTACAGATTTGGCGCCAGCATCAAAAATTGAAAATACCTCATGGATTGAATCGGGAAAGGCATCGTGGTCCTGGTGGTCTGAACCTGATGACATGTCCGCAAAAGTATATAACAAGTTTACAGATTTAGCTGTCTCGTTTGGCTGGGAATACACGTTGTTTGATGCCGGTTGGGAAAAAGCAGACTCAATGGAATCCATCATAGATACGGCTTTGTCCAAAGGCATTAAGCCACTGGTTTGGGGATTTTCGGGAGATTATTTCGATTCGGAAAAAAGAAAAACACGTTTAAAGAAATTCGCCAAAATGGGGATTAAAGGTGTTAAAATAGACTTTTGGTGTTCCGACAGGCAGGAAGTAATGAATGCCTTACAGGGTGTTTTTGAAGATGCAGCGAACGAACATCTACTGGTGAACCTTCATGGTGTTACTGTTCCAAGGGGCTGGCATAGAACCTGGCCAAATTTTCTGACTGCTGAAGCAGTGTTAGGACTCGAAAGTTATTTTTATGAAAAAAGATTTCCTGAAAAAGCGGCAGAGCAAAACACCGTCTTGCCTTTTACAAGAAATGTTGCCGGCCCTGCCGATTATACAGCTGTTGCCCTTACCATGAGAAAATTTCCCCGTTTAAATACGGCAGTTCATGAATTGGCCACTCCAATGATTTATACTTCCGGGATTATTCATTTTGCAGATTCCAGGGAAGTATTTGAATCACTGCCAAACGATGTAAAAACCTTGTTGAAAGAAATGCCGGCCACCTGGGATAAATCGGAGGGTATTGTTTGCGAGCCAGGTGAAGCGATTGTACTTTCACGACAAAAGGATTCATTATCATATATTGTTGGGATAAATGGTACTGATAAACAAATGCCTCTTAAATTGAATCTTAAAAAATATAGTGGAAACCATACACATTTTAAAATCATTACGGAGGGAAAGGATCCATTAATGGAATTTGCCACAAATACCTATCCAATAGATGGGGCCTCTGACTGGTCTTATTCTATGACACCTAAAGGTGGATTTATCATCCAATTTGTAAATGATTAAATAAGATAGTAGAAATGGTTGGACTTCAAATATCTGCCACCATCTGTATTTTCTAATTTCTTAAGGGAGTTCACTCCCGGGGTTCCGGTCGCGACTTTTGTCCGGCCGGATTTTCTTTTTATAAAACGCCATGATAATAGTGCTTAAGACCGCCGGATAGCCGGAGTAATTCCATTTAAGGATAATCAAGGTATCTATCAGCTAATTTATTGTATTAATCGTTCTGAAGACTTGATCACCTGGGATAACTTCAATTAAGCAAGGCATTTACCAGTGTAAATAATTTTTGATATTATTTTTTAAAAAGGTCGCTGGCCTGCGCAGTGAAAATTCAGAGCCTGTTATTTTGTAATTTTAAATAGCCAGGTATTATTTCAGCTTCAGGGTATTTTATGTACATGCAAAAAATTGTTTACCGCGTATAGGAGACGTCAAAAGAGAGGATGAACTAATAACAATTGTATTGATGTTTTTGGACGTTTATTAACTGCATCAAGCTGTGTAAGTATGAAAGAAAATATCTTGATCGTAGAAGATGAATGTATTGTTTCTGATCATCTTCGCAATGTGCTTGAAAGGCACGGGTATAATGTTTGTGGCGTTGCTTCGAGCTATCAGGATGCAATTGAAATGATTGATTCAAAGAATCCCACCTGGGTTTTTTTAGATGTTTTTTTGCATGCGAACAGCAGTGGCCTTGACATCGCACCAATATTGTCCCGGAGAAGCATTCCATTTATTTTTCTTTCCGGTTCCACCAGCCAGGAAATTCTCGAGTCGGTAAAGTATACAAATCCATATGGCTTTCTGTCTAAGCCCCTCAAAGAATGGGAGCTTGTCGTGATGCTGGACATTGCCAGGTACAGGCACAAAAATGCGATTGAGACACGTAACCTTTTAAATTCCAGTTTTCACAAAGAGCTTGACAGTATTCTTACAGGCAATGCCGGCTTCAGTGACAGAGTGGAAAGACTGGGTAGCGCACTTCAGATGCTTGTCAGGTATGACGTAATGAGTATTTCGCTGCAAAAAACCCGGGTGTCTGGCCGGGAAGATTTATACCTGATAAGAAGCGGGGTTAATCAATACCAGGTGTTATCAGCAGAAGAAATCGCAGGTAAGTTTAATATAACTAAAGCCAGTTATGAAACAATCAGTGAAATATATTTCCGTGAAAAAAAGATAGCTTTTTGCCGCGGCACTGAATTTGAGAAACTGTCGAAACAGTGGCCCCTGCTGGGCCACCTTAAAAACCATTTCAAAGTCACCGCAAGAATTTTCTTACCGCTGGATTACAGGGATGCACAATTGACAATGGCTTTTTTTTGTATTCAGCCTGAACGGGATAAGATTGATGCAATCCAGAAATTAAAAATCGCAGAAGTGCAATTGGTGAGGGTCATTGAACGAATTTTTGAAAATCAAACCGGCACAAAGGAAGGCGTTGAAAAGCAGATGACCCGCGTTTCCCAAAATACAGTGGCTGAGCATCGGGAGGAACAGGAGGCTGTAGTATTTAAAAATATCGTTGGACGAAGTCCCCAATTATATACTGTTTTGGACAATGTAAGGATTGTAGGAAAATCCGATGCGTCTGTATTGATTGCAGGTGAAAGTGGCACCGGAAAAGAACGTATAGCCAAGGCGGTCCATGACCTGTCTGCCAGGAAAAACAAGCCATTCGTGATTATTAATTGTGCTGCACTATCCGTATCCCTGATTGAATCGGAACTTTTTGGTCATGTAAAAGGTGCATTTACCGGGGCAGTTGACCAGCGTGTAGGGAAGTTTGAACAGGCAGACGGAGGCACCGTTTTTCTTGATGAAATCGGCGAACTTCCACTCGAATCACAGTCGAAATTACTCCGGGTATTGCAGGAAAGGGAATTTGAGAGAGTGGGCGACAATCAACGTAAAAGGGTCAACATCCGGATTATTGCGGCAACTAATAGAAATATGGAGAAAGAAGTTGCAGAAGGCAGATTTCGCCTCGATCTTTATTACAGGTTGAATGTGTTTCCCATTGACCTGCCCGCGTTGCGCGATAGAAAAGCCGATATTCCGGAACTTGTGGATTGTTTTTTAAAAATATTTTCCAGAGAAAATAACAAGGAGATCATCGGGGTTTCACAATCGGTTATGGGTGTTTTAATGAATTACTCATGGCCGGGTAATATTCGTGAGTTAAGTCATTTAATTGAACGAAGTGTTTTGCTTGCTACTACAAATACCATCACAGAAGTTCGGTTGCCCAAAACCAGCGTATTAAATAATGCATTAAAGCTTGATAACACAGAGTATGAATCAGATGATGTTTATCTGAAATCATTTGACGAAAATGAACGGGACCATATTTTACGCGTACTAAGGAGATGTCTCGGAAAAGTAGCGGGTTCCGGTGGAGCCGCTGAGTTATTAGGCATTGCACCTACAACTCTTAATTCAAAAATGAAGAAGTTAGGCATTTTACGGAAACACTTCGGACCTCAGTGAATTTGATCGGATAACATTCCGGATTCATAAATATTACTAAATTTCTGATTCCTGTAATAATTTGGCGAACCAGCTGTTCAGTCACATTCTATTATCATCACCCGACAGATCTTCTGACGGGATTTCGCCAACTCGCCGAAAACTCAGGCAGAACTGACGAAATACTATAAGTAAATAAACACTGAAGTGATAAAGTGTTGACGATTAGATAATTAATTTATTGGCACACCATTCGTTTTTAACGGGTATTATTTATATTATTTATGGGCAGTCAAACTTATAACTATACTTCGGTTCCGACCCGATACATCCAAATTGACAGCATTCAATATGCTTACCGGACATTGGGTAAACCTGCTGAAGTTCCTCTCATCGGCCTGCAGCATTTTACAGGAACATTGGAGAATTGGGACCCAATCATTGTTGATGGTCTGGCCAGAGAGCGCCAGGTAATTTTGTTCGACAATAAAGGAGTTGGAAATTCCGGTGGAAAAACACCCGATAATGTCCTTGACATGAGTAAGGATGCCATTAAAATCATTAGCGCTCTTGGTATCAGCAGGTGTGATTTACTGGGTTATTCCCTGGGTGGGTTTATCGCACAGACAATGGCAGACCTGAGAACGGACCTTTTCAGGAAAATAATCCTTGTTGGGACTGCTCCCCAGGGAACAAAGGCGTTACATTCATTTCCCAAATTAATTGAAAGGGCATTTGCACTTGATCCAAAGGACCGGTATCTTTTTGTATTTGCAACTAAAACAGAAAAAAGCAGGACGAAAGTCGCTGCTACTTTGCAAAGATTATTTATCAGGACCAACGATCGCGACAAAGATGCGACAAGTGAAACTGTCAGTGCCCAGGTAAGCGCATTGACCCGGTGGGGAACAGACCCAATTTCAATTGATCTGACTAAAATTACCCAGCCGGTGTTTATTGTGCAAGGCAGCAATGACGTAATGATGGACAGTTCAACTTCACTTGAGTTATACAAAACGATTTCAAATTCAGTACTTACGTATTATCCCGATTCCGCGCACGGGTCATTTTTTCAGTATCCTGAAATGTTTGTCGAAAATGCAAACACTTTCCTCAATCGTTTTGAATAGTTGCTGAGTGAAACACCGGCATTCAAGGGAACCTGTTCTCTTCCTGCTTTATTTAATTTAGTTTCAGAGTTTATGGTCTGACATTTTTGGTTTATGAATAAGTGTGGTTGCTTAAAATTTAATCCCAATTTGTCAGACCAACTCTAAACTAAATCACAATACATGTTTGCGTATTTACAACTTTCATTGTTTCTTAGTCGAAAATGGTAATCTTGACGTTATTGATTTCCTGGGTTTTTATCCCGAGGGCTTTATTGGAAGTGAAAGTGCGCGTGTATCCTTTTTCAAATAACTGTTTTTGTCGTTCCCGGATAAACAGGTTACCATTGGGAGCCAGTCCATACTCCCCCTCGTTCATAAAATAGAACTGAAGGAATACTTTATTCCCGGCATCCGCACTCCGGATACCAATTTCTATATCGCAGACTTTAATCTCGTCGCTGAAGATGGTGAACACCCGGAGTATCTTTGCAATAATATTATCTTTTTTCCTGTGGGCTGGCCATTTTTCCCTGTGTTCAGCCGGCGTGTTAAGTACGATAACATCCACACTATCGATCTTGTGGGCCCTTGCGTAGTTGATGGCTTCCTTTACTGGTACGGTTTCTTTTACACCGCCGTCGACCCAGAGCTCTCCGAACATTGGTACAGGTGTCATAAAGATTGGCTGGTTGGCAGATGCCCATGCGCAATTGACCATATGATCATAATCAGGTATTGAATCTGAAGAACGATAAACCAATTGGTTTGTGGTAAGACTGACCGTACTGACCACGATGGTGTGTTCCTGCCTTAACCGTTCATAGTCTGCAGGTGAAAAAAATTCATTTATTCGTTTTTTGAGATTATAAGTCTCTCCCAGATTCTTACCACCAAAAAGCAATTTCAGCAAAGTGGAGAATCCTTTTACCTCTCCGTTTTTTTTGAATGGATTTTTATTGAAGATTGTGTTTTGGTCGATGTCGGTAAACCCGGTCTCAAGGTTATCAAAATTTTTAGTAAGATAACCAAGTACGATCATTGGCGCCAGCAGGCTTCCGGAACTTGTCCCGAATATTGCCTGATAGTGCCAGCCGGAATCCAGCACCAGTTGCTTGGCTACGCCGCCGCCCCAGGCGCCACGGGAGCCTCCTCCTGAAATACTTAATACACGGTTACTTTGGGCAACCACGGATATGGGAATTAATGGCAGCATCAACCATAACAATAGTCGTTTCCTCTTTTTCATAACAAAAGTTTGTTGGTAATGGTATGTATAGTAATATACAAATCAGAGTACCGGATATTCGAACGTTTTTCAGGTATTTTAAAATGGGTGTTTCAAAGGTATAACGAGGGATTTATTATCTGGGTTTTCCAGGGGATCAGGGTCATGGCCAAAAATATTTCAAGGGTAGTGTGTCCAAATTACCCGCTCTTATCGGGTAAACCCTGGCTTGGTTGATTGATGTTAGGGAAAATCTTAACGTCAAAAGATACTTTACAAAAATACCTTACCGTATCTGGCTGGCTAATGTCCCGATTAAGGATTTTCGGGTATAAAAAGAATAATCCGATGCCATCAAAACGTCGCGTGCCTGTATAATCAGTATTATTCTAATGAAAACTTGGATATATACTACATTAGATAGCCTATTCAGACTACAATTTTGACACCTAACAAATTGTAGTTTGTGCGGAATCGAATCCGTTTGCAAAGCCTATAAGCCAATATTTTATGAAAGTTGCTCCACTCCGAACCCGAAGTGGTACCACCTATCTGCAGGCGGTCTTCGATAAATCCCTATGAGAATAACTTTACCAACCAGGAGCTGCATCGGACTGGCAGTTATCGCACTTACCTGCTTTTCCATTACAGCGGCCGGGCAGTTATCGGGTACCAGGAGTATTCCGGGGGACTATCCAACAATTGCGTCAGCTGTAAATGCGGTCAATGCATCAGGGGTAGGGGCCGGCGGGGTTATTTTTAATATTGCGGCAAACCATACCGAGACAATTACCACAACCATTTCACTCAAGGCCACAGGTACTGTAGCCAATCCCATAGTTTTCCAGAAAGATCCTTCTACATCCGGTGCAAACCCGGTGATTATGGCCTATACCAATGGTACAGGTACTCCGGCCACAGCTGTCCAGGACGGTATCTGGCGCCTGAGGGGTTCGGACTATGTTACCATCGATGGAATTGATGTGACTGAAAATCCTGACAATTCGAGTAATCCATCAACAATGGAGTACGGCTACGCTTTGTATAAGGCGAGTACATCCAATGGTTGTCAGTTTGTAACAATCAGGAATTGTGTAATTACCCTCAACCGGATAAATAATGCTACAGGAACAGCGCCGATGGCAGATGGATCCACAGGTATTATAGTAATGAATGCCATTGATACACTTGCGGTAACAAATCTGACTCCTGTGGCAGGCGGTACAAATTCATATAACCGTTTTTATAGTAATACCATCCAGAACTGTAACACGGGGATAGCATTAATCGGATATACTGCATCGAGCGCACTCAACGCTGATGCCTATAATGATATTGGCGGAGCCGATGCCTCCACAGGTAATACCATTATTAACTATGGCGGGAGTGCAGGAGCGTTGAATGCGGCTGCAGGGATCCGTACACTGTCACAGTATGAACTTAATATATCTTACAATACAATAAATAGCAACAATGGAGCAGGTGTTAACCATCCACAGGTTTTGCGCGGGATTTTTGCGGGAACATCAGTAGGTGCCAACGCTGTAATCAGTCATAATACGGTGACATTAAAAGGTGGGGGAACCACACATCATATCTATGGAATTGAAAATGCTTCGGGCGCTGCGTTTGGAGGAAACACAGTTAACATAAGTAATAATATTCTTTCCAATAGTTCTTACGCAACTGCTACTTCCGGTGGCTACTATGGCATACGGAATTCTGCCAATCCCGTAAATCTTATCATCAGCAGTAATACCGTTTCTGACAACTCCAGCTCGGCATCATCAACCGGTTTTTTATACGGGATTCTGAATTCCGGAACTGCAACCAATGTTACTATGAACAGTAACATTGTAACAGGAAACTCCATTACCGGTTTATCCTCCGGATTGTTTACCGGTATCTATAACTCTTCTACTGTTTCCAATCTGGATATCAACAACAATACGATAGCAGGAAATTCCAGCACATCATTACTGGTGCCCTATTCTGCTATTTATAATTCCGGTTCAGTAAACACCACCCTCAATATAAATAATAATAATATAGGCAGTAACACATTGCCTGCATTTACATTTAATGCCGCCAACTCTGCCACACAGACGTACATCAATAATACGGGGGGAGTGGCACCCGCGGCTTTATCTATCAGTAATAATAATTTCCAGGGAATCACCTATGCTGTGGCCGGGACCGGTAGTAATACCTTTATTCTTAACTCTGCTGCCACTAAGTCGCAGGTTATAAACGGCAATACATTTACGAACCTGAATTTGAATACATCCGGCAGTGTCACCTTTATTTCCAATAGCGTGGCACTACCTTCCAATGGTACCCAGAGTGTGAGTAACAACTCGATAGTGGGCTCAT
Source organism: Chitinophagaceae bacterium (assembly GCA_040510375.1). Taxonomy (GTDB): domain Bacteria; phylum Bacteroidota; class Bacteroidia; order Chitinophagales; family Chitinophagaceae; genus JBEVJC01. The sequence continues at coordinate 86,149 of JBEVJC010000022.1, read as the reverse complement.
TTAATAAGGCGTCTTCGGGCACGGTTACCTTATTCACCAATACTGCCACTTCGCCCGGCGGCAGCATTGTAACACAGGAAGACAATAATTTCTCCAATATCACGGTAGCGGGATCAGCAAATATTGCAGGCTGGGTGAATACCGATGCAGGAGCGTCTTCCAAAACTATCCGGAATAATACGTTTGGTAACTGGACGGGTGGAACAGGTACAATTACCGGTATGGCAATCAGTCTTACGGGCTCGGGCAGCGTCACCACGGGCAACGCCATCAACAATTTTTCAAGTGCAGGCACAATTGCCGGAATTTCCACCAGTGCAGGTAATGACAGGATTTATTCCAATATCATACATACGTTGGCATCATCAGGTCTCACTTCAACAACAGTGAGCGGAATCAGTGTTACGGCGGGGACTACAAAAAATATATACGAGAATACAATTTACAATCTGGTTGCGAACAGTATTTCCAGCGGAAGCGTCAGGGGAATAGTGGTAACCGGAGGTGCGGGGATCAATATCTACCAAAACACCATTTATTCTTTGCAGGCAAATTCGTTGACGACCGGTAACTTATCTGCTATCTGGATCACATCGGGAACTACCATCGGGATCCACAGGAATAAGATTTATGATATTTCTTCATCATCCACTGCCCTATCCTCGGGAATAATCAGCGGTATACAGGTATCCGGATCAGCCGTCAGTAACATAACAATCTCAGGCAATCTAATAGGGGACCTGCGGGCTTCTGCAACAGGTTCAATAGATGCAATCAGGGGGTTAAGCCTTATATCTACCGGACTTAATTCCACGATTAAAGTTTATAATAATACGATATATCTAAATGCGGTGTCAACCGGTGCCAATTTCGGATCTACCGGTGTTTACCATACCACCAGTGCGACCGCTACTACTGCCGCACTTGATTTGAGGAATAATATTATCGTTAATATTTCAGTTCCAAATGGGGCTGGATTGACGGTGGCGTACAGAAGATCGTCTACAGCACTTGCCAACTATGCTGCCTCCTCCAATAATAATCTTTTTTATGCAGGTACGGCAGCGTCTAACAGGTTGATATTTTATGATGCGCTCAACCTTGATCAGTTCCTTTCAACTTATAAACCAAGAGTATCATCGAGAGACGTACAGAGTGTAACAGAAGACCTGCTCACAGCTTCAAAATTCCTGAGTACTACCGGGTCGTCTGCTTCCTTCCTTCACCTGGATTCTACAAAATCAACCCAGGCGGAAAGTGGCGCTGGTAGCATTGCTTCCGTATTAACCGACTTTGATGGCCAACCGGTACAAGGTAGCGCAGGTTACGGGGGAACAGGAACCGCACCCGATATTGGTGCCGATGAGATAGGCGGAACATCTATTTCTGCACTTTCCGGGATTTATAATGTAGGGACAGGACAAATATTTACTTCATTAACGAATGCGGACGGATTATTTGCCAATATTAATAGCCGCGGCCTGAGTGGAAACGTGATTGTAAAGATCACATCTGACCTGACCGAAGACGGATCAAATGTATTATATCAGTGGGTAGAACAGGTGGTGGGAAATTACACACTGACCATTCAGCCGGATGCCTCAACTGACAGGTTAATTTCCGGAAATGTATTAAACGGCATGATCCGTTTTAATGGTGTTAAACGGGTAACTGTCGATGGCAGCAATGGAACAGGCAACAGGTATCTTACCTTCAGGAACAACAATACGGCGGGCTCAACTGGAACCGCCTTCTCCTTTATTAACGGAGCATCCAATAATTTAATTAAGTACAGTAATATTGAAGCATATGCAAATGCAACCAACGGGGTAATACTTTTCAGTACCTCAACTGTTGCAGGTGGTAACAGCAATAACACCATCAGCTTCTGTGATATAAATGCAACCGTTGGCGGATCTAACGGAAACGTGGCAATTTTCTCTGCAGGTACGGCAGGTAAGGAAAACTCAGTCAATACAATATCCAATAATTTAATCCATGACTACCGTGACCGGGGATTGGATCTTACTGCTACCGGTTCTTCTGCCTGGAACATTTCAGGCAATAGTTTTTACAACGGGGATGTGGCGGGGTTAATAAACTACGCTGCGGCTTCAACATTACATGGAATAAGGATTTCAGGTGGTACCGGTTACCTGATCGCCAATAATTACATTGGTGGAAATGCAACCTCCTCAGGGGGAACGCCAGCTGTTTACGGATCAACCACCGGTAATGTTTCCTTCCAGGGTATCCAGCTTACCACAACGGCTGCATTACCTGCATCAACGATAAAAGGAAATACCATCTCCAATATTTCAATATCCTCGGTACCCACTGCTTCTGGATTAATCGCATTTGCCGGTATTGAAACAGCAGGTTCAGGAATTACAGTCGGTAGCGCTACCCCGGGAGAGGGAAATATGATCGGATCTGACAGCATCAATGGTTCAATCAGCATTACTACTTCAACGACTTCGTCCTCAAATACAACCAGCGTAAGACCAATCAGCTTCAACAGTTCGGGCGGCGCAATAACCGGCAACCGGATTGGTGGATTTGATATAAGGAATATCGGTACAGTACCGGCCGCTTCTTCATTTATCGGTATCTATATAAATAATCCTTCCGCACCATCGCAGGTTAGCAATAATACCGTGGGAACTGCGGCCATCCCAAATAGTATCAGGGTCCTGGCAACTTCAATGTCGGGATCTACTACCCTGACCGGAATCCTGATAGGAAGTTCGGTTATCTCAAATGTATTGCTTGATGGAAATATCGTGCAGAACCTTTCCAATAATTCTACCGCTAACACCAACGGAACTTTATCCGGAATAGCAAGCAGTGCAGCTACCGCTGCAGCAAATATTACCATCTCCAATAACACGGTATCTTCATTATTTGTGACCGGTTTTAATGCGGGGTCAGGTACCCCCACCTCATCCTATTTTATTGGTATCAATAATACAGGTGCGGCCGGGACTGTTCGTATCATCAGCAACACCCTGACTGGATTTTCTACCAATTCAACCAGCGGGAATTTTAATGCCATCAGGAATTCAGGTGCTGTTATAAGCAGCATCCAGATCAATAATAACCAGATTGGCAACAGTACTACCCCCGCCATCACTTTTAACGCTGCAAATTCGGCTAGCCAGATTTTCATAAATAATACCGGTGGCGCAGCTACAGCTTCCGTTTCCATAAGTAACAATAATATCCAGGGTGTTGTATATGCGGCGGGTGGATCAAGTTCCAATACCTATATCCTGAATTCCGCTGCCACGCTTTCCCAGACCATTAACAGCAATACATTCACAAACCTGAATATCACAACCACAGGAAGTATAGTCTTCATCTCCAATAATGTAGTTGTACCGGTCAACGGGACACAGAACGTGAACAGTAATTCAATTTCAGGGACATTTACCAAAACCGGAGCCGGAACCGTAACACTTTTCACCAGCACGGCCTCTTCAGTATCGGGAAGTACAATCAATAATAACAGTAATAATTTTTCAAATATTACTGTCACCGGAGCAGGTATCATTGCAGGTTGGATAAATACAGATGCAGGGGCTTCAACAAAGACTATACAGAATAATACGTTCAGTAACTGGACAGGCGGAACGGGAGCAATTACAGCCATGTCGGTAAACCTGACCGGAACTGCCAATAGTACCACAGGCAACCTGATAAATAATATCAGCAGCGCAGGTGCCATCACGGGTATTGCTACGGGTACCGGTAATGACAATATTTATTTGAATGTTATCAATTCGCTCACGTCAACCGGAAACTCGGTAGTCACCGGAATTTCCATTACTTCGGGCGCAACAAAAAATATTTACCGTAATAAGATATACGATCTTCAGTCGACCAGTACCAGCACCGGTACAGTAAATGGGATCCTGGTTTCCGGAACAACCATAAGTTCCATTAATATCTATAATAATCTGATTGGCGACCTGCGGACTCCATCTGTAAGCGCAACAGATCCAATCAGGGGGATCAGTGTTACCGCAACGGCACTGGCATCTTCGGTCAACGTTTACTATAATACAATCTACCTTAATGCGAGTTCAACGGGTACAAATTTTGGTAGTTCGGGGATCTACCATACGTCGAGTTCAACGGCTACTACTGCGACGCTGAATTTAAGGAACAACAGTATTACCAATACTTCCATCGCAAAAGGCAGCGGCTTAACGGTGACCTTCCGGCGGTCGGCTGCAGCACTGGACAACTATGCATCAACCTCAAATAATAACCTGTTTTATGCCGGCACGCCCGGAATTTCAAAACTGATCTACTATGCTTCAGGCAGTTCCGATCAGACTCTTTCCTCCTATAAATCCAGGGTTGCCAATCGTGATTCGCTTTCGGTTACTGATAACCTTACTTCAAAATATTTAAGTACCTCCGGATCATCTACGCTGTTTTTACACATGGACGCTGCCCAGCCTTCATCAATTGAAAGCGGAGCCATGAATATTCCCGGTTTTACGACTGATGTGGATGCACAGGTACGGGCTGGAAATACCGGCTACACCGGACTGGAAACTTTCCCGGATATAGGTGCCGATGAAGTTTTCGGTATTGAAAACGTGCCCCCTGTGATTACTTATACATTGATCACAGACACAACGTCTGCAACAAACAGGAGCATTGGAAATGTCGTTATTTCAGATTTAAGTGGTATAAGCAACAATTCAGGAACGAAGCCCAGGATCTACTATAAAAGGTTCAGTGATGCCAATGTCTGGCTCGACAATGCATCCAGCACCAATGGATGGAAATTTACCGAGGCAACCAACGATGTTTCTCCGTACAACTTTACGATCGACTATTCATTGTTACACGGTGGTGCGGCTGTAACTGCCGGTACCATCCAGTATTTCATAGTTGCCCAGGATCTTTCTACCGTTTCCAACGTGGCAATAAATTCCGGTACGTTTAATGCAATTCCTGCAAGCGTAGCATTGACAGCTGCCGCATTCCCGATCGGTGCTACAATCAACAGTTATAATATTCCATTCTCCGGTAGTTACGATATCGGTACCGGTGAAGTATTTACTTCTCTCACGAAAGCAGATGGACTATTTGCATCCATCAACAGCGCCGGCCTGATGGGGAATACTACATTCAATATTATATCAGATATTACAGAAGATGGGGCCAATGCGCTGAATCAGTGGACAGAATACGGTGTTGGAAATTATACATTAACCATCCAGCCGGATGCTGCTTCAGCAAGAACAATTTCAGGGAATGTTGTTACAGGTCTGATCCGGTTTAACGGGGCCGACAGGGTAACGATTGATGGCAGTTATGGAGGTGATGGAAATTACCTTCGTTTCAGAAATACCAGTACCACTGGTACCACGGGTACTGCCTTCACGTTTATAAACGGAGCCTCGGATAACAGTTTAAAGTTTATCAGTGCTGACGCATATGCCAATTCAATCAATGGTGTAATTCTGTTCGGCACCTCCACTGCAGCAGCTGGTAATAATAATAATCTGGTTGATAATAGTATCATCAATGCCACTGTAGCCGCAAACTCAGGGAATGTGGCTATTTATTCCGGGGGAACAACAGGAAAAGAGAATTCGGGCAATACTATTTCCAATAATATCATTAGCGGATACAGGGATCGCGGCCTGGATATCGGTGCAACCGGATCTAAAACCTGGAGTATCCTGGGAAATAGTTTTTATAACGGGGATATAACATCCTCAATAAACTATAATGCAGCTTCTGCCTTACACGGGATACGCATCCTTGGCGGATCGGGATATTCAATAGTCAATAATTATATCGGAGGTAGTGGTCCCCTTGCTTCCGGTACCAATGCCATCTATTCGGCAACAGCTGGTAATCTTTCCTGGCAGGGTATATTATTGACAACTACAAGCGGTTCGCCGGCTTCCTATATCAAAGGAAATACCATCGCAGCGGTATCTGTGTCTTCCGTACCGACCGCATTCAATTCAGTTGTCTTCATGGGGATCGCTGCAACTGGCGCCGGGATAAATATTGGCGGCACCTTAGCAGGCGACGGAAATATAATCGGATCGAATACCGTTAACGGATCAATATCCGTTACCACGACAACGACCAGTACAACAAATACCTCATTTATAACCGGTATTAATTCTATAGGTATTGATGCTGTAATCAGTGGAAACCAGGTTGGAGGGATTGATATAGTTAATATTGGTTCACTGCCGGCTGCTTCTACCTTTACGGGTGTGTATCTGAGCAACACTACTTCGCCGTCTTTAGTAACCGGGAATATCATTGGCAGCAACGTTATATCAAACAGTGTCAGGGTGATGTCCAATTCCACCGCCACAACCACCAATTTGCAGGGTATATCTCTTGGTGCAGCGATAAATTCTGACGTTCTTTTAAGCGATAACCTGGTTGCGAATCTGGGTAATCTTAGTGTCACCTCCTCTGGTACATTTACCGGCATACGCAACCTGGCATCCGGTGGTCTGCTTACTATCGTTAATGATACTATCCTTAATATCCTGACTGCTGCAAATAGTAGTGCGGCTTCGGGGATTTATACTGGTATTTATTCCGGTGGTCCTGTTTCCATTACAAATAGCCTGATCAGTAATATCTCGGCTTTGTCTACGGGTCCGAATACACAGGTAATTGGAATAGATGTTTCCGGAGTTTCTTCGGTGGCAATAACAGACAATATTATTACGGGACTTTCCACAGCATCCACTAAAGTCACGGCAAACCCTGAAACAGACTCGCCTGCAGGATCTGTTATAATTGGTTTATTAAATTCATCTGCGGCTTCGGGACAGGTTATCAGTAATAACCGGTTTGGACAATTTAATGCCCTGTCCACCTCCGCGGCAAATGTGTTGGTTACCGGTATTGGAGTCACGGCTAACGGATCAGGAAACATCTTTGGTAACCGTTTTGGTTCGCTGACAAATCTTAGTACCGGCGGCGACGGAGCAATTAACAATATAAATGCTGCTGGTGGATCGTTCAATGTATATAACAATACGCTGAGGATCAGTAACCTCTTAAATACCAATACGGTCAAAATATATGGCATCATCCATTCATCGGCCACGATGTGGAACTATTTCCATAATACAGTGCGGGTTGGTGGAAGTTCCGCTGGAACCCCGGTCCGGTCAGCTGCGTTTTTATTATCAGGCAACAGTTCACCGGTTTTAAAAAATAATCTCTTCTTTAATATCAGAACAGGAACGGGTTATCACTATGCTATAAGTAATCTCGGCTCGCCTCCGTCAAACTGGCCTGCTGACGCTTCTGATTATAATGACTTCTACAGTATGAATCCTGGTACGGTTGCGGAATGGGGCAGCGGTATAAGTAAAACTTTTGCTGAATGGCAAGGCCTTTCAGGCGGCGATGTGCATTCTGTCAGTAATTCGATAAGTTTCATCACCTCCCTTTACGACCTTGAGCCGGACAGCATTACCAATTGCAGTTTTAACAATGCCGGGATTCCGATAACCAGTCCGGTGCTGGTCAATACCGATTTAAGGGGTAATCCACGTGACAATGAACATCCGGATATGGGTGCATATGAGTTCAACTATAAAGGCTTCACTATCGTTGCAACCAGTAATTCTCCTGTTTGTGGAGGAGATAGTCTGCAGCTGACAGTTGACCCGGGTGAAGCGTTTGTGCCTTCTTACAGCTGGCGTAACCCGTCCGGTGTGGTGATCTCAACCAGCAAGGATCCTGTTGTGCCGTTAGTTGAAGGCCAGTATACGGTCACCGTTGCCGATTCTACAGGTTGTATTGTAACCGATAGTATAATAGTAACGCTCAACGAGCGGCCAACAGCTACTATCACTTCGGTAAACTCTGTTTGTGATAGTTCGTTTGTCAATTTAAATATTTCCGTTACAGGCACGGGCCTGATTACCGGTACTCTTAGTAATGGCGATGTTTTTTCAGGAACGGCTCCAATGATTGTGGTACCTGTTTTTGTAACAACTACCACCTCTTTCAGCATTGTTGACCTGGCTGATGAAAATTGCATTTCGATTTTGGAGGATCTTCCCGATACTGTGACGGTTACCGTAACAAAGAAGGGTGACTGGCTTGGTATCACCAGTAACTGGAGCGATCCCATAAACTGGTGCGAAGGAGTGGTTCCAACTTCTTCCACGAGCGTAACTATTTCCTCCGACGTTTCAATAATGCCGGTAATAACGGACAGTGCTTATTGTAACAACCTAACAATTGCCAACGGTGATACGTTGACGATTGCTGTCTCCGGTACTTTACATATTGCGGGCACGTTAACCAATCAGGGAGTTTACCTGGATAACGGTTCCACTACTTTTAACGGGGTGTCCGGACAGCAGACTTTTTCAGGCGTATCAACTTTCAATAATTTAACTGTCAACAATGGTAATGGGCTTCTTTTGAGCGCTCCGATTGTTGTTAAAACCGGTATTTTTTTAACCGCCGGTATACTGGATGCGAACAATATCAATATCACGATTAAAGGAAACTGGACGAATAATGCTTCAGTCAATGCGTTCACAGCCGGTACCGCCACCGTGTTATTTAATGGAAACAAGGCCCAGGCCATCAGCGGAACATACGTTACATCATTTAATAACCTGACAATTTCCGATACTTCAACCACGCTTACCCTGGGTGTGAATACATCGGTCAGGGGTAATCTTTCGATATTAAGCGGAACATTTGACCTTTCTGCATTTACCGCCAACCGGTTTGACGCCGGTGGTGTGCTTACTGTTTCCAACAATGCAACACTTAAAATCGGGGGCACCAATTCTTATCCAACCAACTATTCAACCAATACCCTGGAAGTAGCAAGTACGGTAGAGTATTCAGGTACCAATCAGATTGTAACAAACAAACTGTACGGGAACCTTAAACTGAGCAGTTCGGCTGGTGCAGTTGAAAAAACTTTTCCCGCAACGGATTTGACGGTGGGCGGCAACTTCAGTACTGTTTCAGGTGCCGGCACGTCTGTGTCTTTTACAGCGGCTTCCAACATAACTGTGAACGGAAATGTTTCTATTGGTGTATCCACCATTTTTAACGGAAGTAACTTTTTACATAGAGTTGGTGGCAACTGGATAAATAACGGCACATTTAATGGAAACACGGGTACCGTTACTTTTACAGGAACGGGTGCACTCGTCAGTGGATCCGGTATCCAGAATTTCAACAATCTTACTGTTTCCGCATCACTCGTAAAATTTTCGGCAGACAGTATTTCCTTAACAGGTAATCTTTCCACAACCGGCGCGGGATCATTCACCCAGGCGCCAGGGGGAACCTTACTTATGACAGGGACCGGCAAAACAATCAGCGGGTCAGGTATTTCGCTGGATAACCTGACGGTAACAGGTACAGTAAGCACTTCGGTTCCATTGAATCTTACTGGTAATTTATCCATAAGCGGGAGCTTTACCACAACCACTACCACAATCACCATGAGCGGGGTTTCAAAATTAATCTCTGGAACGGGTGCAAAGAATTTTGGTGTGCTGTTTATTACCGGTTCAGTTACAACTGATGCTGATTTTTCCATCTCTTCCGGTCTTACGGTCAGCGGTAGCTTTACTGCGTCAGCCGGTACAGCCACTTTTACGGGTACATCCTCCCTTGGTGGAACCGCTAACCTGTTTAATATTATAATTAATGGCACGGCGCTTCAGCTGGGCAGTAATTCTGAATTGGGTATTGCAGGGATCCTGACGATAACCAGTGGTGTATTGAATGCAACCGCTTCCGGATATAACACGGTAAACTTTAATGGTACCGGTAACCAGGATATTCATTCACAGACCTACAGCAATCTTATTTTATCAAATGGAAATACCAAAACTGCAGTCGGCGACATAACCACAACCTATCATATTAACATCGGGGCAGGTACTACATTCAATTCATCCGGTTATGGACTCTCTGTTTATGGCAACTGGATCAATGACGGGACTTTTGTTGCAGGGACCGGAACTGTGAGTTTTTTAGGGTCCGCCAACGCAACGGTTAAAGGGGCTACTATATTTAATATCCTTACCAGCAATACGAGCAGTTCGTCTACTGAATTAGTGTTACAAAGCAATATTTCGGCTGATATTGTAAACATGACCAATGGTATTATTACAACCGGGACAAATACCCTGACTATTACAAATACCAGGACCGGTAATGGTTTTATTTATGGTAATATCCAAAGAACACATGCATTCACCACAGGGGTGCCGTATGCATTTGAGGGCCCTGAAAATACGATTTCCTTTTCAGCTGTTTCGGGCGTTACCAGCGTAACGGTTTCTGTTATCCGTGAACCTGCGGTTGAATTCCCGTTCGGCGGGTCCATAAGCAGGGTATATGACGTAGTTGTTCCAACAGGTACCTACACCGCAACCCTTCGTCTCCACTATGAAGACAATGAGACCAACGGTGGCAACGAATCATCAATGACCATATGGCACTATAGTACATTATGGGGCAGCATCGGAAAAACAGCTAACAATACCACGTCCAACTATGTTGAGCATGACGACTTAACCAATATCACCGGCAGGTGGACAATGTCTGACAACATAAACCTGGTTCAATGGGACGGAAGCGAAAGCAGCGATTGGAATGATGCCGATAACTGGACCGTGCTCCAGGGATCCGCTTCCGCACCACCTTCGGCGACAGACATTGTTGACCTGGGAACAGCAGTATTTACCAACCAGCCAACCATCAGCACTAACGTAACTGTCAGAAGTATTTTTTTCGGAAGCACCACGACTGTGACACTTAACCTGGCCGCGGGCGGTACTCTGACCACACTGGGAGATATTGATGGCCATTGGATGAGCCCCGCCACACACACCATCAATGTGAACGATCAGGACCTGACGGTTGGTGGCGACTTTAAGTTGAGTGATGACACCACGGGCCATATTATTAATCTTAATATAGGCAATGGTACTGTAACTACCCATGCTTCCCTGACAGAAAAGGGAGACGCCAATATTACTTTCAGCGGAGCGGGTACATTGAATATTCACAAGGATTTCAATTACAGCAGTGGTACATTCACCGCCGGAAGCGGAACAGTAATATATGATGGCGATGAAAACCAGCATATCGCTCATATTAATTATAATCACCTTGTAGTAAATAAAACGGAAGGCATTGCGTCTATAGATTCAATTGTAAATATCGCTGGTAATCTGACCGTGTCTTCAGGGGAGTTAGAAAACTTTTCAACCATTACGGTTTCCGGGGATGTTGTTATCGATTCAGGTGCTATTGTCCGGGATAACCAACTCATTCGCGTAGGTGGCAACTGGACTAATAACGGCACCTACAATGCGGTGGGTTCCAGTGTTCTTTTTAACGGAACCGGCACACAATATATTTCGGCAACTTCCTTTGGTAATCTGAATGTGCACAAGACTTCAGGTATTGTGATAGTTACCGGTAATCTGGTAGTTAACGGTGATGTCAGTATGTCATCAGGCACTGTTGATATCCAGACCTATTCGCTTATAAGGGTGGTTCCCGGTGGTATTGTAACACTTGGAGATTCCGCTACCATAATAATAGGCGGTAATACTGGTCCTACTGGTTTTTCGGCCTTCAATATTAGTCCGGCCAGTACTCTTATATTCAACGGCGTTTCCACCCAATATCTGCTTATGAGCGATAATGGCCTGGGTAATGTCATCTTCAGGAATGCCGGACCGAAAGTTGTTTTAGGACCAATTCGGGTGAATAGCAATTTAACTATTGAAAATGGCGCCACCCTCAATGCAACCACTTTTCCGATTACCCTGTTCGGGAATTGGATTAACCACGGGAACTTTATCCCATCCGCAGGTTCAGTGTCGCTTAACGGTGTCGCAAAAACCATTTCCGGTGTTACCACTTTTAACCGGCTAACCGTTTCGGGGAGTTATACTTTTTTAAATGATTTTACATGTAACGGGTTGCTTAATATTACCAGTACCGGGTCTGTACGTGGCGGGGATTCTATTCATACAACAATGAAGGGGGATTTAACAAACAGTGGTGATCTGTATACCCTTGGTGAGGTCACATTTACCGGTAATGTTTTGCAAACATTGAGATTGATAAACTCCGTACAAACAGTTGTCGCGACCGTAAACTTTAATGGCTCTGTATCACCCGTACTTAATTCTTCCACAACACCGCGGTATGGTTATCTTAATATAAATAACACCGGCGGTGTATATCCAAGTACAGGATGGAATATATTATATTCCCTTACGGTGGGTAGCGGAGCTTCTTTTAATGGAGGAAACTACACGCATAATTTACTCGGCAGTTTAACTAATAATGGTACTATTACCAGTAGCGGTATATTAAATTTCACCCCTTCATCGACGGTAACATTAAATCTTGGTAATAATTTTTCAAGTACGGGTGTTGTTGATTTTGGCGGAACCGGCTCCATGACGATAGCAGGCACACCCGTTTCCTTTTATGATGTAATTATTTCCAACACAAATCCTACGGGGATAGTGCCGTCATCAGACTGGATCATTAAGAATAACTTTACTTTAAACGGCAGTTCAATTTTCTATGCGGGCAACCACAGCTTTTTTATCGGGAAAGATATATTGAATAATGGAAGCATTAATAGCGGGACATCAACATTTACGATTGATGGTGCAGGTACGCAGTTTATAAATAGCCCTTCTGCGTTTAATAATCTTACCATTAATAAAACAACTGGTTCGGTGGTGCTGTCTTCCGGTATCACCGTGAATGCAACATTGAATTTTACTGGCGGAAACATTCAAACTGGCGTTAATACCCTCGTCATGCCATCGACAGGAACAGTTACAGGTGCAGCTCAGAATACAGGGTGGGTAAATGGTAAGTTGCAAAAGTATATTGCAGCCGGACCGGCATCAAAATCCTTTGAAGTAGGAGATGCAACCAGCTACGCTCCGGTTTCACTGGAATTTTCAGACGTTACTACGGGAGGAAACCTGACTGCATCCACCGTTGCCGGAGATCATCCGGCACTCAGCAGCTCGGGCATCAATGTATCGGCAAGTGCCAACAGGTTCTGGACACTGACCAACAATAGTATCGCATTTACAAACTATGCAGCCACATTCAATTTTTTAACATCCGATGTCGATGCGGGTGCAAATACCTCTGCTTTTGAAGTAGGCCTTTATAATAACTCTTCCTGGATCATGCCGGCAACGGTTTCGCCAAATGCAACCAATATCAGTGCAACAACCGTTACAACATTCGGGGAGTTTGCCAGTGGTGAAGTTTGCTACAAGGGTTCAACAATCTCTTACCCGACTTCTCCTTATTGTTCCAATGAAGGTGTAGCAAATGTTACTTTAACCGGTAGCGGAGGTGGTTCTTATTCATCAACTGCAGGATTATCAATTAACGCAGGAACCGGCGCAATTAATCTGGCATCCAGTACACCGGGTACGTATGTAGTGACGTATACAATTGCTGCTACAGCGGGGTGCCGTTTATTTTCTACGACAACAAATATCATTATTTCGGCAGCGCCCTCTGCTACCCTTTCCTATACGGGATCTCCATATTGTGCGGGTGCCGGATCATCTGGTATTAGTTTTACGGGTATAACAGGTGGTGTTTACAGTTCCACACCTGGTTTGTCAGTGGATTCTATTACAGGCGCGGTAAATATTGGTACAAGCACGGCGGGAACCTATACAGTTACTTATACCCTGGCAGCCAGCGAAGGCTGTGGTCAATACCAGGCAACAACAAATATTACCATCTCTACTCCGCCATCAGCTGTCATTTCCTATGCAGGATCACCTTATTGCAATTCTGCGGGTATTGCAACTGTAACGCTTACAGGTACAGCGGGAGCAGTATATAGTTCAACAGCAGGATTGTCGATTAATCCTGCCACGGGAGCTATCAATATGGCTGCAAGTACGGCGGGAACGTATATTGTCAGTTATACAATATCACCGGCAAACGGATGCGGGCAGTTTATAGCCACAACATCGGTTACCATTACACCGGCACCTTCTGCAACTATCAGTTATAGCGGAAGTCCTTTTTGTAACCTGACGGGTGTTGTTGCGGTAATCATTACCGGCACCGAGCATGGAACTTTTAGTTCCACAGCAGGCTTATCCATCGACGGTGCCAGTGGGGAAGTTAATACCGGAACAAGTGCTGCAGGTACATATTTAATTACTTACACGGTAGATTCGTACGGAGGATGTGCACAGTTCTCAACCACTACAAATATCACCATTGCTGTTCCGGGCACCTGGACAGGAGCAGTCAGCAATGACTGGAATACTGCTGGTAACTGGCTTTGCGGTGCGATTCCAACAGCCACAACAAATGTAATAATACCGGGAAGCCGCGACTATTATCCATTATTAAATTCAGGTATTGGTACAATACAGGATGTATTGATTGATAGTGGTGCATCGTTAACAATAATGGAAGCAACACTGCAAATTGGCGGGAACATTAATAATAATGGAACATTTGATGTCAGGGAAGGCGAAATTGAAATCAACGGATCATCGGCCCAGACCATCCCTGCAGCAGCATTTTACGGGAATACGATTGGGAGTCTTGCCATCCGTAATAATTCAGGGGTAATACTGGGTGGTCCATTAAGCCTAACCGGGGTTTTAACTATAGCCGACGGAACCCTGGCTTCAAATGGTTATCTCAGGTTAAAATCTTCTGCGACTGAAACAGCCAGAATTGCTCCCATTACTTCCCAGGCTGGTATTCCGGTAACCGGAAATGTAATAGTGGAACGTTTTATACCTGGCAGACGTAAGTATCGTTTAATCACCAGTCCAGTTACAACATCCGCCAGTGCCACATTAGTAGCAGGCCAGGAAGCGTTGTCGATCTGGGGCAACTGGCAGAATATGGGGAATAATACAGTACCGAATGTCGGAAGCCTGATTACAGGCGGTTCCGCTGCCAATGGATTTGACCCGGGTACACCAAATGCATCGTTATTTACTTACGACGATGTATCGAGGCTTTTCATCGGGCATACCACAGCGAACGGAAAGAACACAAAGTATACTCCATTAAAAGCTGGCGTAGCTTATTTCATGTTTGTGTATGGTGACAGGTTAAACACAATATTTTCAACCAATCCGCATAATACCTCCCTGGTATCTACGGGGACGATATTAACCGGAGACCAGGTATACAATTCTGCTTCAGTGAATCCGCTTTCTTCTGTAACCGGAAGGTTTACATTACTTGGAAATCCTTATGTATCTGCCATTGACTGGGCAACCATCCAACGGTCGGATTTAACGAATACATATTGGGGTTGGGACCCGAACCTGAGTAGTACGGGAGGCTATATAACGGTAAGTACATTGGGTTATGCCACCATTACTGCTCCGTACTCAGGCAACATTGGATTAAATCAACATATCCAGCCGGGTCAGGGATTTTTTGTGAGAACTTCGGGACCGTCACCTGCAATGACAATTCGCGAACAGAATAAGGTTGCTGAGTTTAATGCCACGGCATTCCGTGGTCCGGGGACACCGCTTTCGTTGTTTGCCATAAATCTTCAATATACCAATGCTGGTAATAAAGTACTGGCAGATGGAGTTGTTACCGTATTTGATGACGGCTTCTCCAACGAGGTAGGTGTTGAGGATGCTTCAAAGATGGTCAATGCCGCAGCGGAAGGAATAGCGCTGCTTAATACAGGCGAATTGCTGAGTATCGACGGAAGGAAAATGCCGACGATCAGGGATACCTTGTTCTTAAATGTGTCAAAACTCACAAAGGCAAAATACAGTTTTCAAATATTCGCCAATAAAATGCTGGGTAGCAATGTTAGACCTTATTTGCAGGACAAGTACCTTGATACGGATCGGCAATTGATGCTTAATGACACCAACATTGTAGATTTCGATGTAGATGCTGCTGTGCCGGCCTCATATAATAGCAGCCGTTTCCAGATAGTGTTTAAAGTTCCGATAGTGTTAACTGTCAGGTATGCCTCTGTACAGGCAACGAAAACCAATACCGAAGATGTAAGGGTACAGTGGGAGATCGCGGAGGAAGCGGGAATCAGTGAATACGGCATTCAACGTTCGTCCGATGGAATCAATTTCAGCACCATCGGTAAGGTAAAATCCAGGGGAAATAATCCTGCTCAATCGTATGAATGGTTGGACGAGAATCCCCAGGTTGGAAATAATTACTACCGCATCAGGGCGGAGGAGACAGATGGAACTTACCTGCTTAGCAAAACCGTAATTGTAAACATTGCGGCAAAGGCCACGGTAATCAAAGTGTTCCCTAACCCGATACAGCAAGGTAAAATCAATCTCTTTGTAAATCCGGGCGAAAAAGCAGACTATACCGTTATATTGTCCGACCGTGAAGGCCGTCAGATATTCAAACAGGTATTTACCCATACAGGTGGGCCGCTAAGCCGGATCCTTTCCTTTGACAGAATGTTGCCTGGCGGAATTTATTACCTCGTAATAATGACTGACAAAACAAAATTTGTTGAGGCAATAAGGGTGGAGTAACAGGCCAACTTCTGATCTGAAATGTGATATTGGCTGCAGGATCGCTAAATAAAAAAGCGAACTGCAGCCAATTCATTACCGGTTTGCCTTACTCGTTTCAATACCCCTGATGATTGTGCAGGCGATGGTTTTTTTAACTACAGTTTTTGCCCCTTGGGCGATTACAAATCACTCCACCCCGGTTACTGATGTAAATTATAACGTCTTAATTGAGTGCGCTTCCGCGACGATTTCCGTATACGAAAAGTATGATACCGGTCATCCGGCATAGCTCCATTTAATGATGGCCCTTTACTATCTGCGCAGGTCAGTGTTACCACAACACCCTGTTCATTCAATCAATCATCAGTTAGTAAACCATTTATTATTTTTATCATGAAAAAGCAAACCACAAAAAACAATCGGAAGGTGAAGCCCATACTCGGGGCGGTATTATTCATGGTTGCCTCGGCATTTGTCACCAATGCACAGCAGGCGCCGAACTGGGCAACGGATCCCCAACTCACTCCCCAGGTACGGGAGTTCCTGAAAGCAGTCAATGCCGGCCCGGGACTTGAAACACTGTCTCCCGACCAGGCGCGACTGGTACTCGTCAACGCACAGGCTTCTGTGAAAGTTGATGTGAGTGGAATTGATGAGTCGGAAAAAACAATCGTCAGTGACGGATTCACTATTAAACTGAACCTTGTCAGGCCAGCGGGTGTAAAAGCCAAATTACCGGTTATAATTTTTATCCATGGTGGCGGCTGGGTGCTGGGTGATTATCCCACACATAAACGGCTGGTCAGGGATATAGTTGTTGGCTCCGGATTCGCGGTCGTATTCGTTAATTACACCCGCACACCTGATGCTCAATACCCAGTAGCGATCAATGAAATTTATGCTGCTACAAAATGGGTAGCTGAACATGGTGACGAGATTAATGTTGACGGAAAAAATCTTGCTGTTGTGGGTAATAGTGTTGGCGGGAATATGACAGCAGTCACCTGTTTAAAAGCGAAGGATAACAACGGTCCGAAAATAAAAGTAGCGGTTATGATGTGGCCGGTTACAAACGCCGTTTACACCGATGCATCCTGGCTTTATTATGGCCAGGGCCGCTATCTTACTGCGGCAGCTATGAAATGGATGTGGGATCTCTATATTCCCGATGCTGCCAAACGGCTGGAAGTTTACGCATCGCCACTGCAGGCAAGCCTTGAGGGACTGAGAGGGTTACCTCCAACACTTATACTGGTAGACGAGAATGATATCCTGCGTGATGAAGGCGAAGCCTATGGGCGTAAACTGGTTGATGCGGGTGTGACCTCAACAACTGTACGGTATAACGGGGTAATCCACGACTGGGGACTTCTTAACGGACTTGCTACCATCCCCCAGACCAGGGATCTGATCGTTCAGGTTTCGGGCGAATTAAAAAAGTACCTCAAATAATTTCTTCCTGGATAAAATCGAATTTTGGTAATAGTCTGTTGTATAGCGCCGGAGATTCTCCGGCGTTTTTTTATGTATGTATAAGCCTTCCATTTTGATAACAACCTTTTTCATTTTGAGAAGGTTATGGTCCCACCCCTGACTCTCCCCGGATTTTTACATCCCCGCAAACCCCATACTGCAAAGGTTTTCATAAATACCTGCTCCGAAACCACACCGGAAGGCATGTGCTTTGCCAATCCGCATGTCATTAACAAACAAGTAAGTGAAAACTTACCCAATTAACTTAAAGTATATGAAAACGAAATTGAAATGGATGGTCGCCCTGGTGGCCGTGTGTTCGGTTGCGCAATTGCAGGCGCAGGAGAGTAATGTTCCAGATCCGGCTACTGGCATCTATACCAGGCATACCGGTAGTCAAGGTAAGGAAGTATCGTACAGGAAACTTGGACATTCCCGATACGAAATTATGGATACGTCAGCCTTTTATATCTACAAACGGGAGGTACTGATAAGCGGGACAAAGGGTTCGCTGTGTACTAAAACCGAATACAGTTTTAGTGTCAGCAACACAGCGCCCATCCGCCTCCTGACGATCGAAGGGTTAAAAGCAGCTTTCCCAGGCAATACCAGCTTTCATTACCTGCTTGACAGTCATTTTTCCAGCGATAAAGAACTGGTGCAATACGACGCCTACCAGAAAATTTACAAAGTGAAATATTTATTTAATCAAAGTACCAAATAACAATCGAACAATGAAACGTATCATTATTTCAACTGCACTGGCCATCACGGCTTTTAATATGCAGGCCCAGGATTCAACGAAAGTCTCCAAAATTCCTATTGGGGATACGACGAAAGCTCCCAAAATTCCTTTTGAAGGAATGGATCTCACATGGATTAACGGACAAAACAGGCAGAAGAATTTTCCCCTTGTACTGACCGACAAAAACGGGGAGACTATCGTAACAGGCGTAGTGCTTGTAGATGGATATTTCAACTACAATTTTGCACGACCAAAGGATAACACACAAACCATCTCTGCTACAACCGGACGTACCAACGAGTTCTCTATAAACCAGGCCAGTATTGGTTTGGAGAGCAATTATAAAAATGCAATCGGCCGGCTTTGGTTACAGACCGGAAGCATGACCCATATCGTACAGGAAACAGATGGATCGATAGCACATGGCCGCAATACCGGTACAAGTGCCCTGAAATTCATCCGTGAAGCAGCAGCTGGTTATCACTTCAACGCAGGATACGGCCTGAATGTGGAAATGGGTATTTTCATGAGTTATATCGGACTTGAAAGTTATGTGTTACAGGAAAACTGGAGTTACCAACGTAGCATGGTCTGTGATTTCACACCATTTTATTTTCAGGGTGCCAGGGTACAGTATTATCCTACCAAAAATTTCAAGACCGAATTCTGGTTGTTAAATGGCTGGCAATCGTACAATAGCTGGAGCAAAAACATCGGTTTTGGTAACTCCAACTATTACCGGCCAAATGAAAACGTACAGCTGGTTGCAAACTTCTATTATGGAAATGACAGCAAGACCGGAACTCCTGAACTGTCAAAGGTTCGCCGCTTCCATCACGACAACAGCGTAGTGATCCGTTATCATCACAAGAAAAATCCATCTGAAAAAGGAATCACCCAGGCCGCATTCAGCCTGAACAACCACTACGGTTTCCAGACAGGCCAGGGCGTAAAGTCAAAGGACAATTATATGGCCGGGACATCACTGGCGCACCGCCTCTGGTTCCATCATAATAAACTGGCCTGGACACTTCGTGCCGATTATATTACCAATCCCGGTGGATACCTTGCTTTTTCACCTGCGGTACCTGGAAATATCCCGAACGATTATGACCTTGCGATTGCCAGTGGTAAAAGTTTAAAGATGGGACAACTCAGTACCACCTTTGATATCATGCCGAATGACCATTTCACATTCCGCGTTGAATACGATTACCGCGGTTCCAATGTTCCTTATTTCGCTGGTTCCGGCGGGACCACTTCACAAACAGGATTTAACAATGACCCCATTAATCCTGAATGGAAACCAGATCTGAGGAAAAAAGAAAACAGAATTATCCTTGCTGTTAATTTCAGGTTATAACCGTCAGGAATGAGGCTGTATCAATTCCTGATACGGCCTCTTCTTCTCTAATTGATAATAAATTCAGCCCCGACTTACCATTAACCATTTTCCCTTATTTTATTCCTGTTAACCACAACCATACTAACCGTTCATTTAATAATCAGATCTATGATCACTCAATTTGAAGCAGGCCCGTTTTTAAGGCACGAGATCCCCATCCTTGCAGATAAAACCTACCCGTCGAAAGTATCCCTGGATATCTATGCATCCATCAATTACTTTTCTGATTATACAAAACAGGTGGTCCAGCAACACGACCACTATACAGCATTTTATTGTTTTATCCTGGCCGATAAATTATTGCGGGAGGGCGACAGACTTGTACAGCTGCTGATCGAAAACGTTTTTGTGTATGCCATCTCTACCTTTCTCCCCGTTGACCGCACCGAACGAGCCCAGCTGGAATCAATGATCCCCGCAACCCTCTATTCGGTTTATGCAAGGCAAATGGCAGAACCGGGATGCTGAGCGAACCCAAACTCTTAGCTCCGTATTTCCATATTCGGTTTGCAAGGCAATTGACCAAACTCTTAAAATGACTCCGAAATTTTATTACTGTAATTTATCAGTTACGGGCCAATCGGTTATTAAAAACATTTCTTTACTTCCCAGCTTCTTTAATAATCTTAAATGTGATTTTATTGCCGCAAGCACAGTAGGATATTCTTTGTAGGGAACATTAAATTCAAAGGCAGTTTCCTTCAGGATCTTTGCAATTGCTGGCAGGTGCACCTGACTGATTTTTGGAAAAAGATGATGGGCCACATGTATATTGAGGCCACCACTTATCCAGGTTACTATTTTATTCCCGGTTGCGAAATCGGATGTGGTACGCATGATATGCATGGGAAATGTAGTAGGAATAACTCCTTCCTGATCCGGCTCTACAAAAACGGTATAGTCCGACAGATGTGTAACCTGGAAGATCACCCCCAATGCAATCCCGCCCACAAGATTACCCGCAATAAAACCTGCAATGACCTGCCAGGCCGGGGCATCGATAACAAGAATGGGGAGTATCAGCATATAAAAAATAACAACCAGTTTTGTAAATACCAGGTAAAGGATATCCTTTAGTTTGTGGCGTTCTATCCTTATAAGACCGATCCTGTTCCGGAAAAAAGAAAAGAAATCGAGGAAGAGGATTTTGAAAAGCGTGGAAAGGGAATAGATAAATACAATATAGAAATGCTGGTACCGGTGAAACCGGTAATACTTCGCCCTCGGATGGAAACGGAATAAACCAAAGGAGTCAATTGCTGAATCATACCTTGGAATATTGGGAACATAATGATGCGATAAATTATGGTTATACTCCCACATATGACTGTTTATCCCGATTACGTCAAACATGCAATACATCATCCTGTTCACCCATTTCCTGCTTGAATACGCACCATGGCTGCCATCATGGGCAATGCCCACCGACATAAGGAACATGGTAAAATGAAACGCAATCTGTAAAAAAAACAGGGCCCACCCAAGAAAGTAACCTGATAAAATACAACCATAAATGGTTATCCATAATACCAACTGAACGGCTGTTTTCAGATACATGCGCGAATCGTCCTGTTTGTTCAGTCCGTTTCCTTTGAAATAATCATTAACCCGCTGCCTTAATGTGGTAAAGAAAAGGTCTTCCTTATGGCTATAGGTTATTTTCTTCAGAGAGGGTTCCTCTGTCAGTTGATGCATGCTGTCAGGTTTCGGGATGATTGTTGGGTCCCGGATATAATACAGCTTTCAGAAGGTTTGAATGGATGTGATCAAGATAATTAATTTTCCCAACAGCGGTTGCTGTTTTTTGACGGTATTTTATCCGGTATTTTGACGGTAATATTTTGAATGGGTCATAAAAGAATTATCCTGTAATGCTTACTGGTATTTGGTTTGAGAGTTTCGCAAGTGAGTTAATTGATAAGGAACACGGAAACCCCTGCCTTGATCCGGTAACCTGCCCTGGTTTTTTCGGCCGGTACAGTGCTGCCATTCAGGGAGATTTTTTTTCCTTCCGGCAGCGAAAGTTTCACCATTGCACTGCTGTTTGCGGGCACCGTTACGGTATAGGTAATCCCTTCGGAGGTTCGCTTCCAGGAGGAGACAATCTTTCCGAATGGTCCGTCGTGCGTTGCACTGAAATGGTCCAGGTCTTCTACAAAATTGGGTGCCAGTAAAACGTTTTTAAATCCGGGTTGAAGAGGATCAGGTTTAATACCACCCAATGCCTTATACATCCATGCGCCGATTTCGCCAAACATGATATGGTTCATGGAGATATCGGATTTCGCATCAATGGGCCAGTTCTCATATAATGTTGTTGCTCCATTGACGATCCACCAACCCCAGGAAGGGTATTTTTCATTTGAAGCCAGGCGATATGCGATATCAGCATAACCATTTTCACTTAGTGCATTCAGAATGGCCTTTGTGCCCAGCAAACCCACGTCAAGCTGGTTCCCGTCGGATACAACCTTATCCGCCAGGGTTCTTGCTACGGCAGCTTTTGAATCATCCGGTACCAGTCCCCAGAACAGTGCAACACTTAATTCTGTCTGCAGACCACTGCCATACGAGTTCCGCGCCGCGTTAAAATATTTTTCATTGAAGGCCTTCCTGATTTTGGTGGCAAGTGATGAATAAAACTTCGCATCCTGCTCCCGTCCAAATAATCTGGCTGCCCTGGCAAGGATCATCACATCTGCATAATAGTAAGCCGTTGATGTCAGTTCAACAGGTGATTCAGATTTAACCGGGATCCAGTCGCCCAGTCCCCAGCTGGTAAGTCCGGTTGGAGAAATTTCATTGATATGATTTACATAACGCCGCATATTATCGTAACAATCAGACAGCAGTTTTGAATCGCCGTAAAAGAGATAAATATTCCATGGAATAATAGCAATGGTGCTGGTCCAGTCGGGCCCGTTGCCCCATTCATAACCCCAACCATCTGTTGGTATGATGGAAGGTAATACTCCGTTGGGTTGTTGCTCATCGCGGTGGTCGGCCATCCATTTTTCATAAATGGTAATCCCGTCAAAGCCGTACAGCCCGGTTTCAACCGCTATCTGGGCGTCGCCGGTCCATCCGTTTTTCTCCCGCTGCGGACAATCGGTCGGGTATCCGAACAGGTTCGACAGGTATGAGTTGTTGGTCGCACTCCAGATTTTATTAATCACCGGATTGGAAGATTCAACCCATCCGGATACCGGTACATCACTATGCATGAAAAAACCGGTTAGGTTTTCAGCATTTAATTGTGTTGGTGAAGAACAGGTCACTTCCACATACTGGAATCCTTTATAATTAAAACGTGGCATAAAACTTTCCAATCCTTTACCGCTACTGATAAAAATATCTGTCTGGAAGGGATCGGTATTATCTGTCGGCCGGTAATGTGCATCGATATTTGAAATATCAACACGGCCATCTGCATACAATCGTTCACCATGTTTCAACCGGAAGATTGTACCGGCCGGAGCCCCGACCGTAAACCGGCTTACACCGGAGATATTTCGTCCAAGGTCAAATACGTAGACCGTATCATTTATTTTATTGACCGACCTGACCGCTACTTCTTCCACGTTGCGGATCGGGTGCAGGGCCTGGGCTACAATATTCCCCGAGGGTGCCGATCTTGGGATCGCATTTTTCCACGATGAATCTTTGTAAGAACCAGTGTTCCATCCGGGAAGTTCGCGGCGTGCGTCGTAATGTTCTGCTGTATAAATGCTGTTGAATATAATCGGACCGGTGGTTGTTTTCCAGTCGCGACCAGATTTCACTATCTCAACCGATCCATCATCATAGGTAATCCGGAGATCCAGGCAGAAAGCCGGCCGGTTTCGCCAGGGTGCGCGGTGGAAGTCCCAGACTGCGGTGGACTGGTGGTTATACCAGCCATTGCCAAGGATGATACCGATGGCATTACTGCCCTGCTGAAGTGAGGCGGTAACATCATAGGTGACGTATAGATTACGCCGGTCGAACCGGGTGTACATCGGATCCAGGCGATGGTTGCCCATCTTGCCACCATTAATATATAGTTCATACAATCCGGCAGTGGCAACATATACCCGGGCTGTCCTGATTTTTTTTGAAACCTGGAATGACTTGCGGAAATAAGGGGCTGGCTTTAGTGACCGGTCCTGGTTATCACTGATCCAGGTACCCAGCCAGTTGGATGCCTGCATCATACCGGTCTCAAACCAGTTCAGTTTTCCGGTTGACACCTTCCCCTGCCTGTCCCATATTTTCAATGATACATAATACCTGGTAAATGGCCGGAGGCTTTTTCCATCATAGATATACCATTGCTGATCGCTACTGATTTTACCCGTATTGAGGCAGTCACCTTTTTCATTCAGCACACTTAACGAATCTGTGCCAACCGAAATCTGGCAGGCTGCCTGCACAGCACCACTGCGGGAATCCAGTAACTTCCAATGGAAACGGGGTGATACAACATCGATACCAAGGGGATTGACCAGGTATTCAGAGGTAAAACCTACGGCCTTCATTTCCTGCGCATCCGATCTGCTGGCAACAAAAAATACAAAAACAAATAAAAAATTCCTCAGTTTACCACTTCTTCCTGATAATATCCTCATCATCCTTTTATTTAATATCCACTCCGGTATTGCTACAAATTGTGAACAGATCCCTTCAACGATTATGTAAAAAAATAATTTTCTAAAGGTAAGGGTTGCAGTGATAGTTGATGGTTATCCCATCAGCGAACCCGGAAAAGTATTGATAACCAACAGTGAAGCATATACCCGGTTTGCGTTATTGCCAAAACCTGGAATTAGCGTAAATTCAGCATAAAGTGATTCCCCTTGTACAATCTTTATTCCCATCTGGTCAATAACCCCGCAAGGTGCCGCCGGTTTACCTGTGGCCAGTCGCTTATCACTATGTTCAACTGCCGGCTGGAAAACCGTTTTGAAGATCTGTGGAGTCATTATAATTACATCGTGTACGTAGTTGAGGGAAGAAAGATCTGGCATACATCACACGGATCCTACGACCTGAAGCAGGGCAGTTGCGTATTTGTGAAAAAGGGTGCCAGCATGGTGGAACAGTTTTTCGATACGGAATTTTGTTTCATTTTATTTTTCCTTCCGGATGATTTTATCTGCGAAGTATTGCAGGAGAAAACTGTTCCCCTGATCAGATCCGGAACAGATGAGGAACTGGTAATGCATATTGAACGTACCGATTCGGTCGATATCTTTTACCGGTCGATGTTTTCATTTTTTGAAAACCTTCGTGAGCCGGACCAGGCATTACTCCGGCTAAAGTTCAGTGAATTGATCCTTACAATTGCGGACAATCCACTGAACCATTCGCTCCAGGCATATTTTCATTCCATCCTGTGTAAACCTCAGACCGTTTCCCTGCAACGGATAATGGAAGACAATTTTTGTTTCAACCTCAAACTGGAAGAATTCTCAAAACTGGCTGCCCGCAGTCTGTCGGCATTCAAAAGGGATTTCCAGGCGATCTACCGTACATCGCCCGGCAGATGGCTTACAGAACGGCGGCTTGACCACGCGCGGAACCTGATTTCCAACCAGGGTTATACTGTTTCTGAAGCATCTTTCCACAGCGGTTTTGAAAATGTTTCCCATTTCAGCCGCGCTTTCAAACTCCGTTATGGGCATACCCCGGCGGGTATGAAACAACTGGCCCGATCCTGAACCGTTGGGTCAACTCTCTGGACTTCCACGCATATCCGTTAGAACCTACCCTTATTATTTTTGACAAAATAAAATATAAATGTATGGGCACTAAAGAAATTCAGGGTAAACTGTGGAGCATCGCTCCTTCCAACTGGTCAAACCTTTTTGAACCGGGCTTCCTCCCCATGTACCGGCATGTAACTGATAAACTGGATCTGAAAAACAGCACCCTGCTGGATGCGGGCTGCGGTTCCGGTATGTTCAGTTCAATGGCAGCAGCTGCCGGTGCGCAGGTAACAGGGGTTGATGCGGCGGCTGGTTTATTAAGGATAGCAAGGGAAAGAAATCCAGCCAGTAAGTTTACCGAAGAGGATCTTGAATCACTTTCATTTAAGGACGAAACCTTTGACATAGTGGCGGGATTTAATTCATTCCAGTATGCGGGAAGTTTCCCTTCAGCGCTACAGGAAGCGAAACGGGTATTAAAAACGGGTGGCACCCTGGTCATCGGTATTTGGGCAAAGCCCGAGCTTAGCGAAGCTACAAGGGTACTAAAAGCCATCGGTTCCCTGTTACCACCGCCGCCCCCTGGTACACCCGGACCCTTTGCCCTTTCCGAAGACGGACGGATGGAGTCGGAACTGGCCGCTGTCGGGTTGGAACTGACAGACCGGGCCAGCATCGCCTGTCCCTTCCTGTATCATACGCTGGAAGATGCGGTAGATAGTTTTATGGGTACGGGTCCGGCTGCAGCTGCATTAAACTTCAGCCCCAAACACCTGGTAGAGAAGGCCGCGGAAGAGGCATTGGGTCAATTCCGGATTACCGAAGGAATCCATTTTCTTCAAAACCAGTTCCTGGTGTTCATGGCAAGGAAATAAAATATGCGATGAGTGTGGAATTTCAGGGCACAAAATCCCTGTTTTGTTGATTAATCCCACAGAATAGTTGATTTTCCGTCCGGCAAAGTATTTGTGTTTATCCAATAAATACAAATTATTACGTATGGCGAACCCAACTATGCTGCCCGGAAATGATCTGAAAAAGATCCTGATTATTGAAGACGAAGGTGAAATGTGTCTCTTGCTTAATATACTGCTTGACGGGAAAGGGTTGGAGCTGGAACATGTTAAGGACCTAAAACATGCAGAGGAGTATCTGAAAAAAGAGAAACCTTCGGTGGTGATCCTGGATAATAAACTTCCGGACGGTTTCGGTGTTGATTTTGTTGGATACATAAAGAGCAACTATCCGGATTCGAAAGTCATAATGATTTCCGGTTTTGGTATTGCTGCAAAAGATGTGGCCCTGGAAAATGGAGCGGACCTGTTTCTCGCAAAACCTTTTACCCGTGAACAGCTCTACAATTCCATCTGCCAGGTAATGAATTGATTCAAGATGTAAATTGTGCAGAATGGAAACTTTTCAAGAACTGATCAACGGGGATACGCCCGTGCTTGTTGATTTTTATGCGGACTGGTGTGGCCCCTGTAAAGCAATGGAGCCCACCATTAAGGAAGTAGCTAAAACAACTACCGGGAAAGTGCGGGTGATAAAACTGGATATCGACAGGAACCAGCCAACAGCCAATACCTACCAGGTAAATGCTGTTCCTACACTGATCCTTTTTAAGAACGGAAAGGTGTTATGGCGAAACCCGGGTATGATCGATAAATCGAGTCTGCTTTCTGTCCTGAAACAATACGGATAAAGAAATTGGCGATAATTCGGAAACGAAGGCTGGTCCGCGAACCAGCGGCATGCCTTGTATTTTCGATCAACTCCGCAACGTTTATCTCCCCTTCACCGGTATAAATAAACGCAGGTGTTTCAGTAAAAGCGATACACAGATCATAAAAAGGAACATCAGCAGCAGGATCAGTTCCATCTGCAGGTTCCTGAGTAAAAATGCCACAAGTAATACAATGGCATGGATCAGGTAAATAACCTTCACTGCAAAACTGTGATCGAATCCTGCATTGGTCAGCAGGTGGTGTATATGTGTGCGGTCGGCCATAAAAGGCGATTGTCCGCGAAGACTGCGCATAATAAATACCCGGAGAGTATCAAACACAGGGATCAGCACAATACCAAGAATAAAGACAGGTGCATTTGGTATCATGGGAGCACTGCTCATTGAATTGAATTGTAATAAACGGATGCAGAGCACCGCGGTTACAAAACCCAGCGTCAATGAACCGGTATCACCCATGAATATTTTAGCGGGATTGAAATTGTAATATAAGAATGCCAGCACTGCGCCCGCGAGACTGAATGCAATCAATGCTGTAAACCCGTCGCCACCCAGGGTCAGGAAAATTCCGATTGTCACAAGACTCATAAATGCCAGTCCCCCGGCCAGGCCATCAATGCCATCGACCAGGTTAAACGCATTGGTAATGCCCACAATTACCAATACTGTAGTTATGTATTGGGCCGGCACAGGCAGGGAGCCAATACCAAAGATCCCTTCAAAAGATTCAATTCTTGTTCCCGAAAGCGCGATCAGAAATGCCAGCGCAAACTGGATGATGAACTTATACCTGGCAGGCATATCGCGGATATCGTCCATGATACCCAGCAGGCAAAGTATAATTACGGAAAAAAAGAAAACGATCTGGGCCGGTTCATACCGGAAAGGAAACCAAAGTAATAAGGCAGCGAACATACCGGCTACAATAGCAATTCCACCCATGGTTGGTACGGGGGTGGTATGTTCCTTTCTCAGATTCGGGATGTCCATCAGTTTATACCGGAAAATAAAACTTATCAGCGGCGGGATCACGATCAGTGCAACAATAAAGGCTGTGGTGAAGCAAAATAACGCTAGTTTATACTCTTGGAATTGCAGGTGGATCTGCAACAGGTCAACGTGGCTTATCATACAATAGTGGATTGGGGGACTACGACCAGTCGTGTCCTCCCCTTAAACCGGAAAACAGCAATTTTATTGTATTTCCAATGAACTTTTAAAGCTGATTTCCAGGTCCGACCGATCATTTATCCCTGCCCGCCTTCGATAACTTATTTTTGCACAAACAGCGTTTATTTCTTCCACCGTTTCCATATTAGAAAATCCAATTGAATACCTGAAAGGTGTTGGTCCGCAACGCGCCGAGATGATCAGGAAAGAACTGCAGGTATTTACATTTCGTGATCTCCTTGATCATTTCCCTTACCGACATGTCGATAAAACCCGTGTGACATCCATTTCATCCGTGAACATGCAGATGGAATATGTTCAGGTAGCAGGAAAACTTCTGCAACTCGAGCTGATAGGTACCGGTGGCGCCCGGCGGTTATCGGCCAGGATCCAGGATAATAGCGGTACACTGGAATTGATCTGGTTTCAGGGGATTAATTATATCCAGAAGAATCTGGTGCCAGGGCATTCCTATCTTGTTTACGGGCGACTGGGTTTTTTCCAGAATAATGCCCAGATTGTTCACCCCGAAATTGAACCCTGGACCCCCGAAAAACAGGAGGGCCGTTCTTTTCTTGAACCGGTATACCCCAGCACCGAAAAAATGAAGGCCCGCGGCCTGGGTGGCCGTCAACTGGCGCGGCTGACAGCCGTGTTGCTGACGATGATCAGGGAAGCAGATCTTCCGGAAAATCTTTCACAATCGGTAATAGAAAGCCTTGGACTGATGAACCGTTTCCATGCATACCGGCAGATTCATTTTCCAGAAAGTCCGGCCCTGTACCAGGAGGCTGTAAGGAGACTGAAGTTTGAAGAATTGTTTTTTGCGCAGCTTCGTATGAACCTGCTGCGGTCGGCCAGGCACCGTTCCTCCCGGGGTGTGATATTTGAGAAAGTGGGGGACCTGTTCAACCGGTTTTATAAAGAAAAACTACCCTTCGAATTAACGGGTGCACAAAAACGGGTAATTAAGGAGATCCGGCTGGACACCGCAACCGGACGCCAGATGAACCGCCTGCTTCAGGGCGATGTGGGGAGTGGTAAGACCATGGTTGCCCTGCTGACGATGCTCCTTGCAATCGATAATGGTTTCCAGGCCTGTTTGGTAGCACCCACTGAAATCCTGGCCCGGCAGCATTATGCAGGGATCAGTGAATTACTGGAGGGACTGCCCATCGGGGTGGCCATTCTCACCGGATCAAGCAAGAAGGCAAATCGTAAAGAAATGCTAAAAAAGTTGCTCGATGGTGAATTGCAGATCCTGATCGGCACCCATGCCGTAATTGAAGAGGTGGTGCAGTTCCGAAACCTTGGTTTGGTGATAATCGATGAGCAGCACCGTTTTGGAGTGGCCCAGCGGGCCAAACTCTGGAAAAAATCGGTAGTGCCGCCACATGTCCTGGTAATGACTGCCACACCGATTCCACGAACACTGGCAATGACCGCATACGGAGATCTCGATACAAGCGTTATAGATGAACTCCCGCCCGGTCGCAAACCAATAACTACTGTTCACCGATATGAGACACAAAGAAGTCGCGTCATGTCATTTCTCCGTGCCGAGATTGACAAGGGGCGGCAGGTATATATAATTTTTCCGCTGATCGAGGAGAGTGATAAAATGGATTACGAAAACCTGATGAGGGGTTATGAAACTGTCAAAGGATATTTTCCCGAACCCCGTTACTGGATCAGTATGGTACACGGCAGACAGCCGGCTGAACAAAAGGACCAGAACATGCAACGGTTTGTCAGTGGCGACACTCAATTAATGGTGTCAACGACCGTAATCGAAGTAGGCGTAAATGTTCCCAACGCATCGGTAATGGTCATCGAAAGTTCAGAGAAGTTTGGACTTTCCCAACTGCACCAGCTTCGCGGACGTGTGGGTCGTGGTTCTGAACAGAGTTATTGTATTCTAATGACAGGTTCTTCGTTAGGTAAAGATGCGCGGGAACGCATCCAGATAATGACATCGACCAACAATGGGTTCCTGATTGCTGAAAAAGATCTTGAGTTACGTGGGCCAGGGGATATTGAAGGTACAAGGCAAAGTGGATTGCTGAATTTTAAAATAGCCAATATTGTGCAGGACAGGGAGTTACTTGAAATAGCGAGGAATATGGCTGAAGAATTGGTTAAACACGACCCGGGTCTGGATTCGGCCGAAAATTTGCGACTCAGGAACTACCTGCAAGGGCAAAAAGGCAAGATTGGATGGAGTAAAATTTCATAATATAAGATTTCAGGAAAACAACCGGATAATTTATTTATTTTAATAAACAGAATGGGTACCGTTACACGTCTTTTTCTATCGCTTGCTTTTTCTTGTCTTGCCACTGTTATTATAGCCCAGGGTTATAATAATATTGAGTTCGTGGAGAATAAAGGTCAGTGGGACAGCGATATCCTGTACCGGGGGGAACTCAATACCGGTGTGGTTTACATCCGTTCCGGTGGTTTTACTATCACACAGCATAACCCTAAAGACATGGGTGCTATACAGGAGATATTACATGGTCACAGTGTGGATGGTTCCACAACATCACGGTCTTCAGGATCAGGTGGATCAGGTAAATTACTTCTCCGTGGTCATACCTATACCGTGGATTTTATAAATACTTCGCCAACCATGAAGGTGGTGGCGGATAAGCCGGTTGAATCCTACAACAATTATATCATTGGTAACGATCCTTCCAAATGGGCAGGTAACTGTAAAATTTACCAGGCAATAACATTCAGGGAGATTTATCCGAATGTGGATGTACGTTATTATACGTATAACGGGGTCATGAAATACGATATCATTGCGCGACCCGGAGCAGACCTCAGCAGGATCGCCATGAAATATACTGGTGCCGACAAATTATTTATAAAAAATAAGGAGCTCGTTATTTCTACTTCTGTTGGCGACCTCCATGAATCGGCTCCATATACTTATCAGTTTTCGGATAAACAACGAAAAGAAGTAAACAGCAAATATGTTGTCAAAAATAATATTGTCAGTTTTGATGTGAAATCATACGACAAAAATTCTACCCTGGTAATTGATCCAACGCTCATCTTCTGCTCCTTCTCCGGTGCATCAACCACCAACTGGGGATTCACTGCTACCTATGGTCCGGACGGAAGTTTTTATGGTGGTGGCATTATGTTCCGTTCAGGTTTCCCGGCCACTCCCGGCGCATTCCAGGAAAATTATGATCCGGGAAATAATAGTGGCGATGCACCTGGCAAGATTGATATTGCCGTAATGAAACTGAATGCAAATGGCAGTGCCCTTGTATATGCTACCTATGTGGGTGGCACCGGCAATGAACAACCGCATAGCCTTGTGGTGGACAATGATGGCAACCTGGTAATTGCCGGCCGGTCCAATTCGCCCAACTATCCGGTCAGGGGATCTGCCAGTACCCTGGGTCTCGGATACGATGTTGTTATAACGAAATTAAATGCTGCCGGTACCGGACTGATCGGTTCGGTGAAAGTGGGTGGTGAAGGAAATGACGGTGTAAATATTTCGGTTAACCGGAGTGGTACCACATCACTGCAGCAAAATTATGGGGATGATGGTCGCAGTGAAGTAATACTGGATGGTGCCGGTAATATTCTGGTTGCTTCCAGTACCAGTTCAACGAGTCTCAGTGCAATTACAACTGGTTCCTTCCAGCCAACAATCGGGGGCAAACAGGATGGCCTGCTGCTGAAGTTCAATTCAACGCTCAGTAACAGGATATTTGCCAGTTATCTTGGTGGCAGCGGTAATGACGCTGCATACGTACTTGCACTGGCTCCCACAGGCGATATCTATGTTGCAGGTGGCACCGAAAGTGCTAACCTTCCCGGTTCCCATGCTGGCACAGTAGGACCTTCACAGTTTGCACCTGATGGTATCGACGGATTTGTGGCCCAGGTGAGTAGTAACGGCGGTTCCATTATAAGGTCAACCTGGATTGGCACCAATGTTATCGACCAGTTATACGGCATCCAGTTCGACCGTTTCGGGTATCCTTATGTAATGGGCACCACTACCGGCAACATATCTGTCATCAACGCAGGTTACAGCGTGGCAAATGCCAAACAGTTCATTGCAAAACTCCAGCCTGATCTTTCAACATTTATATATCGAACTACCTTTGGTTCGCCCAATGCAACCCGGCCGAATATTTCGCCCACTGCATTCCTTGTCGACCGTTGTGAAAATGTGTATGTATCCGGATGGGGCGGACAGGTTTCCACCGGTTATCTGAATTCCGGAACAGCGGGCATGCCCGTAACTCCTGACGCACTTCCGTTTCCGCGGGGCGGACCGGATGGCCAGGATTTTTACTTTTTTGTTTTACGCCGTGATGCGGTTGGTCCCGGTCCTTTGTTCGCCAGTTATTTTGGACAGAACGGTGGACTAAGTGATCACGTTGATGGAGGTACCAGTCGTTTCGACCGCAACGGCGTGATCTACCAGGCAATGTGTGCCAACTGCGGTGGGGGCGGGGTTCCGCCTACCACACCCGGTGCTTACATGCCAACCAACGGAGCTCTTGCCAACCTGGGCTGTAACCTGGGTATGGCCAAGATCGCTTTTAACCTTGCAGGTGTGGGTGTTGAAGTACAATCCGCCATCGGTGGTGTACCCCGTGATACTGCAGGTTGCCTTCCGCTGCTGGTAACATTTACTGATATCGTAAGGAATGCGACTGAATATATCTGGGATTTTGGTGACGGATCACCAATCGTTGGTCCATTACCCGCAGCAGCTGGTTATTCACAAGATCATACTTATAATACAGTCGGTGATTACAGGGTAATGCTGATCGCTATTGATCCTGCCAGTTGTAATCAACGTGATACTTCTTATATAAATATCCGGGTAGGTGACCTTAAAGCAAATCTTTTGGCGGACTTTGTAAAGACCGGAGCCTGTAACTCGCTCGAATTCCGGTTTAATAATAATTCATTTACCGACCCTACAAGGCCATTTACTGATTCCTCGTTTATCTGGGATTTTGGCGATGGCAGCCCTCGTGTGGTTTCGGGCACAGCACCTATAACCCATACCTTCCCTGCAACTGGTCCATACGTTGTACGCCTGGTGTTAAATGATACGGCTTATTGTAATAATCCCGACTCCCTGGTGATACCAATCAACGTAGCTGCCAATGTTGATGCACAGTTTACCACACCACCGCAGGGTTGTGCGATTTATGAAGCGGTATTTAATAGCAGTGCTACTATCGGGGGACTGAATTTTGAATGGGATTTTGGTGACTCAACATCGGCCGACAATACGTCCACCCTGGCCAATCCGGTGCATATCTATACTACACCTGGCACCTATACCATCAGGATGGTTGCAAATAATCCAAATACCTGTAACCTGACCGATACAACTTATACTACAATCATTGTACTGGAAGGCCCGCTTGCCTCGTTCACTTATACACCTGTTACACCGGTATTGAATACGCCAAACGTCTTCCGGAACACATCGTCGGCCAATGCCATCCGCTTTGTCTGGATCTTCGGTGATGGGGATACACTGGCTACTACTTCAAGGGCCGATGTAACACACCAGTACAATTCACCCGGAGTATTCACCGCCTGCCTGGTTGCTTTCAACCGGCTTGATTGTCCGGATACAACCTGCCAGGATGTTACAACCCTGGTGGAACCAGCCCTTGACGTTCCCAATGCATTCACACCAATGAGTAATGATATAAACAGTATTGCCATGCCGAGGGGATATGGAATTGCAAAAATCATGTTCACGATTTATAACAGGCAGGGGAAAAAAGTTTTCGAAACCAGCAGTCGTAACCAGGGTTGGGATGGTCGCGTTGGTGGAGTTATCCAGCCGATGGACGTATACGCCTATACGCTTGCGGTTGAATTTTTCGATGGTACCAAGGCGACCAAAACGGGAGATATTACGTTAATACGATAACGTTCATAATAAAAAGGAGCCAACGTGAGAAAAGAGTGTGTAACAGTGAAACAGGACAAGCAAGCAGGCGGGCTGCTTCAACGAATCTTAATACTGGCAGTATTGGGAGGGATTACTAATGCGGGGTGGGCACAGGATCTGCATTTTTCGCAGTTCATGAATTCGCCGTTGCTTACAAATCCCGCCAATACAGGGTTTCAGCCGGATGGTGATTACCGCGTGGGTGTCAATTACCGTAACCAATGGTCATCCATCATGTCCGTGCCATATAAAACCATGAGTGCTTTTGGTGATGCGCAGGTCATGACCAATGGAAATACCGATGGCTGGATGGGTGTGGGTGGACTGATCCTTCGCGATGTAGCGGGAAGCGGTAACCTCACTTCTACCAGGGTGTACGGATCAGTGGCCTACCACCAGATGCTCAACCTCGGAAGTTTACTGAGTCTTGGTTTCAATGTTGGTTATGCCAACAAACAGATTAATGTTTCCAATCTCAAATTCCCCGATCAGTTTGATGGTCATTTTTTTGATTCCAAACTTCCTACCAGTGTAGCACTGGCAGCCAATAATGTCAACTACCTGGATATCCAGGCAGGACTTAACTATGCCTATTTCCCGGATGAGAATACCTATGTTAACATGGGTTTTTCTTCCCATCATCTCAACCGTCCGCGTGAGTCGTTTTTCGACCAGCAGCCCGGGGTGGATAACCGTGTACCGGTCCGGCATACAGCCTTCCTGAATGGAAGCTTCAAACTGAACGACCAGGTAATCCTTAATCCAAACAGTTATTTTTCCCTGCAGGCTAAATCCACCGAATGGCTGATAGGTGCGAACGCACATTATAACCTTTCGGGCGAAGGAGAAAATATCCTGGTGGCAGGTCTTTATTATCGCAGCACCGACGCTGTGATCCCGATGATCGGGCTCGGTGTGAAAGATTATGTTTTCACGTTTACCTATGATGTTACGGTCTCTACCTTAAAAAATTACAATGCCAGTCGCGGGGCTTTCGAATTTTCCCTGGTAAAACAAGGTGTATTTGATCAATACAAGGGCGACCGCAGGCAATCACTTTGTCCCACATTCAAGAACTAACCTCATATACATATTAACTGCCATCTGGCCTACTTACGGGTGATCGTGTACAGAATCGGTGCTGCATCCTTATTCCGGTGTGGTTCGCGTTCTTTTTTTCCCGATTTTTACAGCGACCACCTAAAAATTATAAATGACTGAAGATATCAAGGCTCTTACTCCGGCGATGGAACAGCTCGGGGCTTTCAGGGACATCTGCGGCGATGAATATGTATATGTAGACAGGGAATCGCTGTTACATTATTCGCATGACGAGACAGAAAAACTGAGTTACCTGCCAGATGTAGTGCTGAAGCCGCGAACAACTGCTGAAATCAGTGCCATCATGCAGATCTGCCATAACAACCGTATACCGGTTACTCCCAGGGGCGCAGGTACGGGTTTAAGTGGCGGAGCCCTTCCGCATCTTGGCGGTGTATTACTATCAACGGAAAGAATGAATTCCATCATCGAAATTGATGAACGGAATCTGCAGGTTACAACTGAACCCGGAGTTATTACGGAGGTATTACAGAATGCGGTCCGTGAAAAAGGCTTGTTCTATCCACCCGATCCAAGCAGTCGTGGATCCTGTTTTATTGGTGGTAATGTAGCAGAGAACAGTGGTGGTCCCAAGGCTGTTAAATACGGAGTGGTGAAAGATTATGTGCTTAACCTGGAAGTTGTACTTCCAAATGGTGATGTGATCTGGACAGGCTCCAATGTTTTAAAAAATTCGACTGGTTATAACCTGACCCAGCTGATGGTGGGCAGTGAAGGAACACTTGGGGTGGTTACCAGGATTGTGCTGCGTTTGATTCCCCTTCCCCGGTTCGACCTGCTGATGCTGGTACCGTTTCAGTCGCTCGAAAAAGCAAGTGAAGCGGTCAGTGCAATTTTCCGGGCAGGCTTTACACCCAGCGCCCTTGAGCTGGTGGAGATTGATGCGTTGAAGATCGTCAGTAAAATGGTGGATAGTTATGCCGTGCCGGTCACAGATGATATTGCTGCGCATCTTATCATTGAAGTGGATGGAAATAATCCTGAGGTGCTGATGGGTGAAATGGAACAGATCGCGGAGCTGATGATGTTATATGAAGGTGGTGAAGTGTTCTTTGCCGATGATGCCCAGCAGAAGGCTGAGTTATGGAAGCTGCGCAGGCGCACAGCGGAGGCAGTTAAACTGGCGGGGTTCACCATCGAGGAAGATACCGTTGTTCCCCGCGCCGAATTACCAAAGCTGGTTAAGGGTGTGAAGGAACTCGGAATCCAATACGGGTTCCAGGCGGTTTGTTATGGGCATGCCGGCGATGGTAACCTGCATATCCGGATCAGGAAAGAAGGAACACCCAATAGCCATGGCAATGCGGAAATGACGTTGATCCTGTCGGCACTGTTTGAACTGGTAAAGAGCCTGGGTGGTACCATCAGCGGTGAACACGGCATTGGTCTTATACAGAAACCCTACATGAGTATTGTTTTTAAAGAAGCGCAACTTGAACTGATGCGCGGGATTAAAAAGGTATTTGATCCACACAATATTCTCAATGCAGGTAAAATTTTTGATGCGTGATGGCGGATGAAACGGGAACCCAGACAGCGCAGACCATCAGGTTACTGAAGATAATTACTGTGGCAATGGTGGCCAGTCTTGTGTTGTACCTGGTGGGGGTGATTGTCGTTATTGAGAATTATGGCCCATTGGTACCTGGAATCAATGAATACCATACCATCGTACTTACATTAATGATGACATTCGCTTTTATATTCCTCCTTGTTGGAAAAAAGATCCTGGCAGATGGAATCAATAAAGCTAAAAATTCTTTAAAATCCGATTCGGATAAATTAAACATCTTCCGTAAATCGTTTGTTTTGTACCTGCTGGTGACAGAAACACCTGCATGGATTACGCTGACACTGTACCTGCTTACCGGCAGTTTCCCGTTCCTGGCCCTTGCCGCGGTTTTACTTGGACTCATCCTGTCGTCCTGGCCCCGCGGTAAAAAAATCAGCGGGCAGCTGGAGCTGAACTGGGAAGAGCAGGCAGAGTTTACCAAAAAATAAAAAGTTACCCATGAGAAAAATCACACTGGTCGCACTATCAACCTTCCTGCTACTTACTGCAAATGCACAGGATGAAAAAACGGGATTTGAAAAAGAACGGTTGTTTACCGGAGGGAGTTTAACGCTTTCATTCTTCAACGGGCAGACCTTACTTGGCGCTAATCCGGTACTGGGATATACCCTTACCGATAGGGTCGATGCGGGAGTTGCCTTTAATTTTTTATATAATGGGTCGAGGGATTATTATCAGTACGATGACAAGGTAAGGCAGACGGTGTACGGACCCGGTGTATTTACAAGATTGTATCCGGTGAAATTCCTTTTTGTACAGGGCCAGTTCGAACATAATTTTACGACCCTCAAATATATTCCGGCACCTGGCAGCAGCTATCAGCAGGAACGGCAGACTACCGGTACAAATTCATTACTCCTTGGAGCGGGACTAGCGCAAGGCCGTGAACCGGGATCGAATACTTTTTTCTATATCTCGCTTCTTTTCGATGTACTGAAAAACGTAAACTCACCGTATGTCAATGTGAGCTACAATCCCGACAATCCCAACGATCAGCGGGTAGATCTTGCTCCCATAATCAGGGCAGGGGTAAATATCGGGTTGTTCCAGGGAAGGAATAAGCGCTGAGTTTTCAATGCTGGCTTATGGGGTAACAAGGATATCAGTTTCGGGCAACAGTTCTGTAGTGCCGCTTACCGGGCAACAGAGATTTCAGTTTCCGGCAACAGTTCTGTAGTGCCGCTTAACCGGGCAACAGAGATTTCAGTTTCCGGCAACAGTTCCGTTATGCCGCTTACCGGGCAACAGAGATTTCATTTTCCCAGTAACAGTTCTATAATGCCCGCGGGATCCGGCTTTACGCTGAGCCGTTCTGTTGCAGCTTCATAAAGGAAACCTTCCTGCTGCATTTTGCCGATATGCGCGATGAGCTGGTCGTAAAAGCCATTTGTGTTCAGGATATAAATATGTTTGTCGTGAATTGAAAGCTGGTTCCATGTGATCATTTCAAACAATTCATCAAGTGTGCCAAAACCACCCGGAAGGATTATAGCAGCATCGGAAAGTTCATACATCATTTTTTTCCGGTCGTGCATATTGTTCACCACAAATAATTCCGTGATGGAGGTATGCTGGCGTTCCCAGGCAACAAGCACTTCGGGGATCACGCCCGTAACCTTACCGCCAGCCTGCATCACCGAGTCGGCAATGATTCCCATGATACCAACATTACCGCCGCCATACACGATGCCGATTCCGTGTTCGGCCAGCATCACACCCAGACTTGCTGTATGTGTTGCATACAAAGGATCTTTTCCATTTTTCGAACCACAGAACACTGCTACAGTACGAACAGCCATAAAACAAGTTTGCAGCAAAGAAATGGAAATTTGTTTACCTTCAAAAAATTGTAACCGCTCCCACGGTGCAATGATCTCATAAAATTAATATTCTATGTCGGCCGGCCTACTCTTTTCCTTCGTAATCGGATACTTTATCATTTTACTGGTGGTTGCCTGGTACACTTCCCGCAATTCCAACAATGAATCTTTTTTTATCGGCAACAGGAACAGTAACTGGATGCTGGTGGCATTCGGGATGATCGGCACTTCGCTGTCGGGTGTAACCTTTGTCAGTGTACCGGGTGGCGTAGGCAAGGATTCCTTTGCTTATTTCCAGATCATGCTGGGTTACCTGGTTGGGTATGTAATAATTGCCTATGTGTTGCTGCCCCTTTACTATAAACTCAATCTCACTTCCATTTATAATTACCTGAGCTCCCGACTTGGATTCCGTTCTTATAAAACCGGTGCTTCATTTTTTATTCTCTCACGAACGCTTGGTGCAACGGCCAGATTATACCTGGTGGTGAAAATCCTGCAGGATGCAATCCTTTCCAGTTTTGATGTTCCGTTCTGGGTCACCACACTGATCATCCTTGTAATGATCCTGATCTATACCTACGAGGGCGGTGTTAAAACAATTGTGTTTACTGATACCCTGCAAACCACATTCATGCTGACTGGCCTGGTGGTTTGTGTGGTGTATATCCTGCATGCGATGGATACCAGCCTTGGTTCGGCATTGACCGAAATGGGCAATAGCGGGTATTCTAAAATTTTCTTCACTGATCCCGGCAGTAAATTATTTTTTGTGAAACAGATTCTTGCCGGTGCGTTTATAACAATCACCATGACGGGGATGGACCAGGAAATGATGCAGAAGAATATTTCTGTCCGGAGGTTGAAGGACTCCCAGAAAAATGTAATCACCCTTTCGGTTATCCTGATCTTTGTTATTATGTTGTTCCTTGTACTGGGCGGACTTCTCTACCTGTACGCCGAAAGCCTTGGTGCGGGTAATGTAACCCATCTTGTCGACGGTAAGCCCGTAACAGAATACATGTTAAACGGACAGGTGGTAGGCGGTGATAAACTTTTCCCGGCAATTGCCCTGCATCATATGCCGCCCGTGGTTTCCGTGATCTTTATCATTGCGCTTATCTCTGCACTTTTCCCCAGTGCCGATGGCGCCATCACTGCACTTACTTCTTCTTTCTGTATTGATATAATTGGTATGCAGCGTAAAACAAACTGGTCGGATCCGGAAAAGAAAAAAATCCGCCAGCGGGTGCACCTTGTTTTTGCAGGGATCTTCCTGGTATTTGTGATGGTCTTCAACTGGATCGACAGCCGGAGTATGATTGATGTGATCCTGAAAGTTGCGGCATATACATATGGTCCGCTCCTTGGTTTGTTCACCTTTGGCATCCTTACAAAACGAAGTGTCAACGATCGGCTGGTACCCCTGGTTTGTGTCATGGCGCCACTGCTCTGCCTGGTGCTTGAATGGAACCAGTCGCTGTTATTCGGCAATTTCAAATTTGGTCCTGAATTACTGATTGTCAATGGCTTTCTGACCTTCACCGGCCTGCTGCTGCTTTCCTCGAAACCGGCCTTACCAGGTACACCCAAGGCCGTGAGTTAGTATCTTTGGAAAAAAAACAGTGGAACTGATTAATCCCCTTGTCCAATCGTATGCGGAGAAACATACTTCATCCGATGACCCGTTGCTGAGGGAGATCGCTGGTTTTACGTTGGACAATCATCCGCACCACCACATGTTAAGTGGTCATCTCCAGGGTAAGTGGCTGGAAATGCTCAGCTGGATGATACGTCCGTCAAGGGTTCTGGAGATCGGTACGTTTACGGGGTACAGTGCGCTTTGCCTTGCGGCCGGACTGACTGAAGATGGCATCCTGCATACGATTGATATAAGGGAAGAGGAAACCGCGACTGCAACCGGTTTCTTTAACCGGTCGCCCATTGGCCACAAGATCAGGGTACATACAGGGATGGCGTCGGAGATCATTCCTGCACTCGATGAACAATGGGATCTTGTATTTATGGATGCCGATAAAGTATCATATAGTGAATATTTTAACCTGGTTTTTCCCCGATTGAGGAAAAACGGGTTTATCTTAGCCGATAACGTATTCTTTCACGGCGAGGTGTTTGAAGAACCTGTTAAAGGGAAGAACGCAAAAGCCATCAGTGAATTCAACGACTACATCCTTGGCCGTAACGATATAGAAAAAATGATGATTACACTTCGAGACGGACTATACCTGATACGTAAACTTTAACGACCATCCATGCCAAACAGGAAACTGATCCTATTTTGTTTTATTTTAATATTCGGCAACCGTTTGTCGGCACAGACATCGGAAGTCATCGAGAATTATATTAAAACATATAAAGAAATTGCTATTTCGGAGATGTTGCGTACCGGTGTGCCGGCTTCTATAAAACTTGCACAGGGGATCCATGAAACACTGGCGGGCACCAGTTCGCTGGTCCAAAAATCAAACAATCATTTTGGGATAAAATGTAAGACCAACTGGACCGGTCCATCCGTATCACATACCGATGATGCACCTAACGAATGCTTCCGCAAGTATGAAATGCCGGAGGAATCATATCGCGATCATTCCGATTTCCTGCGCAACAGTACACGTTATTCTTCCCTCTTTAAACTCGATCCACTTGATTACGAGGGGTGGGCAAGGGGACTAAAAAATGCGGGTTATGCCACCAATCCCCGGTATCCGCAGATCATTATAAAATTAATAGAGACCTATCACCTGCAGGATTATTCCCTGATTGCCCTGGAAAGAAAGGGGTCCCGGACCGAAGAAGTAAACGCTGATATGGCAGATGCAATAGTCCAGGAAGTGCCTGAAAACTCTACTGAAAAAATCTATCCCCCTGTACCTGATAACTATCCTCTTACTCCTGCCCCAGCAGTAACTACATACCCCTTGGGTGAGTTCAGGCTCAATAGTACGCGGGTAGTGTATGTCGCAGCGGGAGAATCCATGTTGTTTGTTGCTGAGAAATATAATATTCCATTGGCTAAACTTTTTGAGTTTAATGAACTGGAGCCTTCAGAAACTTTACTGAAGGGGCAACTGATCTTTTTGCAACGCAAACGAAAAACCGGTGAGGCAGATTATCATGTGGTGAAGGCAGGGGAAACAATGGCAGATATCGCACAGCTGGAAGCGATACGTTTAGAGTCATTACTTGAACTCAATCACCTGAAAAACTATATGCAACCAGCAGCAGGTGAAAAGTTATATCTCAGGAAGAAGGCGCCGGCTAGTCCCCGGTTGGTGAATGATTTAACCATCTCAACAAACAGTAGCCCTGCACCGGCGAGGTAGGAAACTCAGAATAAAAGCCTGACCCAATTTTATAATCTATGGCTATAGTTACCATCAAGGACAAATCATTTGAAACTTATCTCAGCGAAGAAACGATCCAGTCGCGCATTCGTTTTATTGCCGGGCAGATAAACAGTGATTATAAAGAAGGCCGGCCTTTTTTTATCGCAATACTGAACGGGTCGTTTATGTTTGCGGCCGATCTTTTTAAACACCTGACCATCGATGCCGAGATCTGTTTTATTAAACTGGCGTCTTACGAGGGACTTAAATCGACCGGCAATGTGGTTACATCTATCGGACTGGATGAAGACCTCTATGGAAAGGAAGTGGTTATTGTGGAAGATATAGTTGATACGGGCAGGACCCTTCACCAGTTCCTCCCAAAACTGATCCACCAGCAACCGAAGTCGCTCAAAATAGCGTCATTGCTGCATAAATCCTCGGCCACGGTCTATCCGGTAAAGCCCGATTATGTAGGTTTCGATATCCCTGATAAGTTCGTGGTGGGGTATGGTCTGGACTACGATGGACTGGGCAGGAACCTGAAGGAAATCTATCAGCTGGTATAACAGTAGCGGAAATTTGTCTGTATTCGCTCTTGTTTATCAGCCTTTTTTGCAATTTTTGCGGGTAATACTCAAAAATGAAGGCAGTTTGCCGTATATTATTTTGCCTTTTGATAGGCTCCCCGGCCTTTAGCCAACAGTTTTACCTGCGCGGCGAAGTCAGGGATGAGTCCAATATCCCCCTGCAAAACGTTACCATCCTCAACACAAAAACCGGTTATGTTTACAAGAGTGGTGCCACCGGTGCTTTCGGAATTGTAACCAATAACAAGGTAGATACATTCAATTTTACCCTGAGTGGATACAGGCCCGAACGTGTAGCAGTGAATGCCGATGTTTATTTAAACCTGAAGCTGAAACTCCTGCCCGCGGGTTCTTCGGCCAGTAATGCCGGTAAACTGGCTTCCATTGTAAAAGGTATGGTACGTGAGGATCGCAGGCAGTGGTATACCGGGGATGAATCCTATGCAAGTATCCTCGAAAACAACTTTGTAAATTCCAGCCGTTTTCCCAATACCGGTCTTTCACTCAATGTTGACCGCGCCTCCTATAGCAATATCCGCCGGTTCCTGGCAACTGCAACCATGGTACCTCCCGATGCTGTGAGGGTGGAAGAGATGCTCAACTATTTTAACCTGAGTTATACCCCGCCACCGGCGAAAGATCTTTTCCACCTGCGCACAAGGATTACTTCCTGTCCCTGGAACCTCAGCAACCAGCTTTTTTTTGTTAACCTGTCGGCCAAAAAACTCGACCTCGAAGCACTGCCTCCCAGTAACCTCGTGTTCCTGATAGATGTATCCGGTTCGATGGATATGACAAATCGCCTGCCGCTGCTGAAAGCTGCCTTCCGCATGCTGGTGGCCAACCTGCGTGCTAAAGATTCGGTTGCCATTGTTGCCTATGGTGGCAATACAGGTGTGATGCTCCAGACCACCAGCGGTGCAGAAAAAGACAGTATCCTGAA
The DNA here is from genome assembly GCA_040510375.1 of Chitinophagaceae bacterium. GTDB lineage: Bacteria > Bacteroidota > Bacteroidia > Chitinophagales > Chitinophagaceae > JBEVJC01. The sequence continues at coordinate 42,000 of JBEVJC010000022.1, read as the reverse complement.
AGCAGTTGATGAGCTGACACCCGGAGGGTCCACACCAGGTGAGGCCGGCATCAGGTATGCCTACCTGCTGGCTGCCCAACATTTTATTCCCGGTGGAAATAACCGCGTGATCCTTGCAACTGATGGCGATTTCAATGTAGGTCTGCGTACAGAAGATGAACTTGATGAACTGATATCAAGGCATAGTGCTTCCGGTATTTACCTTACCTGCCTGGGTGTGGGGATGGGTAATTATAAAGACAGTAAAATCCAGACACTGGCCCGGAAGGGCAATGGCAATTTTGCATATCTCGATAATTTCAGGGAAGCGGAAAAAGTGATGATGCATGAATTCACACAAACCATGTATTCGGTGGCTGACAATGCCTATATGAGCGTTGAATTCAATCCCGGTTATGTGAAACAATATCGCCTGATCGGTTTTGATAACCGGGTAGGTGCCCTTAATGATTACAATGCTGTTGTTGAAGGTGGCGAGATTGGTTCTGGTTATTCCATGATGGGTATTTTTGAAATTGAACCTGTTAACCGCGACACTACCGTCATCGAACGGTTTGCCAATATCCGCGTCAATTATAATGAACCGGGTGACAGTATAAATAAATGTGCTACGTTCCGTGTACCTTACGACTATGAACCCTTCGCCACAGCTGAACAGACGTATCGCTTTGCCGGTGCGCTTGCCCAGTTTGGCCAGATGCTCCGCGGTTCAGCCGCAACAAAATTTATCAGCTGGAATGATATGCTGTTGCTGGCAACCAGTACCGCTGATCCGGCCAATCCTTCCCAGCAGGAGTTTGTCCTGATGGTGCAGCAGGCCAAACAGCTGTACATGAAAACAAAAAAGAAAAAGAAACCGGAAAGCGGCGAATAGACAACGCCAAAAAAAAGGCTATCTCATTTTATTGAGACAGCCTTTAATAAATTTCATTTTATATCAATGATGGTGCTGGTGTTCTTCTACCATTTTGGTAAAATCGTCCGCAGTAATTGATTTATCCGAAGGGTTCAGTTTTGTTTCTGTCCATTCGAAGATCTTCTGGGTTTGAAGGCGGTTGTAAGATTCCTCCACATATTTGCGGTCCTTCATCATTTTGTCAATGTAATCGTTGACCCATGGCTGGTCTTCGGCCTGTGCACCCATTCCACCCATGTAACCGAATAATTGCTGCTTCGCAAACTCACGCACTTCATCAGGGGTTACCTGTACTGCATTTTCCTGAACAATCTTGTCGGTAATCAATGTCCATTTCAACTGGTTCAGGAACGTCGGGAATTCTTTCTCCACTTCTTCTGCCGATTTTGGCTCATCGCCCTGGCTGGTCATCCATTTTTTCAGGAAGCCTTCAGGGAATTCGATCGCGGTTTTATCGGTCAGCAGGTGAAACACCTGGTCGTGAATCTGGTTCCTGGCCTGGTTGTTCCAGTACGACTGGATTTCTTCTTTTACTTTATTCCTGAAATCCGCTTCCGATTTTACATCGCCTGACGGATACAATTGAATAAAAAATTCTTCATTCAGTTCTTTCTTCTCCACCATCCCGATCTTGGTGATCTGGATTTTGAAAGATTTCGAGCGTGCATCCACACTATTTGTATCCAGACCAAGATCACCCATAATTGTTTCCAGTTCCTTGTCATCAAAGGCATCCTGGAGTTTCACGATGATATAATCGTTTACCTTTTTCCCTTTCAGGTTGGGGCGGAATTTTTCAGAAAAATATTTTACCAGTAAGGAATTGTCCTTTGTTATTCCACCTTCTGGTTCACCCGCATTTTCATCTACTTCTGTGAAAACCACATTCAGTACATTATCGTCGGAGCTTACTTCGGGCTGGTCGGTCATATTGCCATAACGGTTCTGCAACCGGGTGATCTCACTATTGATCATTTCGTCTGTTACATCTACCACGTAACGTGTGGTGGCAAGTGAACCCAGGTCGGGAAGATCAAATGCGGGCTTCATACCAATCTCGAAATGAAAAGTATAATCAGCAGGATTGTTTACATCCAGCTGCCGGAGGTCAGTTTCCAGTGGCAGTGGTTGTGCAAAGATTTCCACCTTGTCGTTCTGCAGGTAGTTAACCAGTTCGCGATCCACTGAACGAAGAACCTCGTCTGTAAAGAGTGAAGGCCCGTACATTTTCTTGATCAGTCCCGCCGGCACCATGCCTTTACGGAATCCGGGAATATTTGCTTTTTTGCTGTTCTCTTTCAACGCTTTTTCAAACGAAGGGAGATAGTCTTGCTTTTCAAGCTTCACAGAGATCTTCTCGTGGAGCTTCCCGATATTTTCTTTGGTAACTGTTGCCATAACATTTAATAACTGGTGAAGATTAAAAGAAGGACAGCATCACTTGAAAGCGGGCCTGTCCTTCACTGCTTTGTTGTCCGGATGAAGGGACTCGAACCCCCACACCTTGCGGCATCAGATCCTAAGTCTGACGTGTCTACCAATTCCACCACATCCGGGTAATACTCTGGCGGGACCCTTTTCCCTGACCTTTTCTAGGGCTGCAAATGTACGGCTTTTTGAAGGAAAGATATGGTTGGGCAGCATTTTTTTCTGGTTGTCGTTACGTAAATTCGGGGGAATTGTACAACTAAAATCCCCGTCCGACTGTTTGGGTCTCAGCAGATGCTACTAGTTTAGCAGTCGGTCCGGGATCCATATTCCGAACAAAAAAAACACTATGAATTACTCTCAGTTACTGGAAGATGTGAGGCAGGAAGTAACAGCTTTCTTCCAGTCGCATCAGGATTCAAATTTTTCTTATCATAACCTGGAGCATACAGAATCCGTTGTAGCGCATGCAGGTGAAATAGCCCGGCATTACCAGCTGGATGATCGCGAATATTTTATTGTAGTAACCGCCGCCTGGTTCCATGATGCGGGGTACTATGTTGGAGAAGCGGTTGGTCATGAAAAAAACGGCAGTGAGCTGGCAGCGGTTTTCCTGCGCAGCAAGGGGGTCGACGAAGAAGCGATTGCCAAAGTTCGTGATTGTATCATGGCCACTGTTATGCCGCAATCGCCCCACGACCTGCTTGAAAAGATTGTCGCGGATTCGGACCTCTACCATTGGGGCACCCGGAACTTCTCTTCCTTTAACAAGAAGATGCGAAAGGAGGCTGAATGGCGGAAGGGGAAAAAAATGGATAAAATGGCCTGGCGTACGGATACCATACGCCTGCTGGAATCGCACCGGTACCAGACAGATTATGCACAGGAACTGCTGGAGCCAATAAAAGAAAAAAATATTCAGAGAATGAAGGAGAAAGAAAAAAAAGCCAATCACGAAAACCACTTGCCCTCCGGGTTTCCGGTGTTGCCTCAGTTTATTGCCAAATCAGCAACAGATCCGTTGATACGGGAAAAAAAGGACAAACTGCAGGAGGCGAAGGCTGCCGAAAAAAAATTACGCATGGACCGGCCGGAACGGGGAATTGAAACGATGTTCCGCATCAGTTCCAACAACCACCAGCGGTTAAGTGATATGGCCGACAATAAGGCAAATATTATGATCACCACCACATCGATCATCCTTTCCGTATTACTCAGTGTGCTGCTGCGTAAACTGGAAGATAACCCGCATCTGGTGATACCCACACTTATCCTGTTGCTTGTGTGTGTGGTTACCATGGTATTCTCCATCCTGGCAACCAGGCCTTCCCTGCCCCATGGTACGTTTACCCAGCAGAACCTGATTGATAAAAAAGTGAACCTGCTGTTTTTTGGTAATTTTTACCGGATGGCTTACGATGAATATGAAAATGGTATGCAGGAAATGATGAAGGACCGCGACTTCCTGTATGGCAGCCTCACCCGCGATGTGTATTCGCAGGGGGTGGTGCTGGGAAGGAAATACCGTTTATTGAGACTGGCTTATAATGTATTTATGTATGGGGTGGTAGTGGCAGTACTGGCGTTCATTATTGCGGTAGGTATTTTCGGACATTAACAAGAATGAAAAAATGAGTGATCAATTATTGGCCGACCGTGACCTTAGCTGGCTTTCATTCAACGGACGCCTGCTTGATGAAGCGGAAAAGGCAACGTTGCCACTTGCAGAACGGATAAAATTCCTTTCCATCTATTCTTCCAACCTTGATGAGTTCTATCGCGTGCGGATGCCCGCCCTGCTTGCCCTGCAGAAGATCAGGAAAAAAACGGAAAACCTTTACCGCGAGGCAGCATCGGTGATCAACCTTCAGCAGGTGAGATTTGGAAGTATCCTCAACAATGCGATTGTACCTGCACTGGAAGAAAAAAATTTCAGGTTGTTAAACCGCGACAGGATTCCCGATGAACTCGGGGAAGAATGCGCCGATTATTTTTTCACCCATGTGGCAGGTTTCCTGCAGCCGGTGCTCCTGGCCGGAGTAAAGGATTTTTTTCCCGAAAACAACCAGTTGTACCTGTCAGTTATCGTTCGCGGAATCCAGCAGGACGAACGCATCTACCTGGTGAATATTCCATGTGAAAAAGTTCCCCGGTTTCTCCGGCTGGAAAAAAACGGGATCAGCTGGCTGATCTTCCTGGAAGATGTGATCCGGCTCCAGCTTGGATGGCTGTTCCCGGGTCAGGAGATCTCCGGATCATATAATATCAAGATCACCCGTGATGCAGAATTGAACCTGGAAGACGAATACGGTGAGGACCTGGCCGATAAAATCGAAAAACAACTCACCAAGAGGGACCATGGATATGCTACACGTTTCCTGTATGAGCCCGGATTCCCGTTGCGCCATCTCCATTTTATTGTTGGTGCATTCAGCCTGCAGAAGGCATCCATAGTAGAAGGAGGCAGGCATCATAACCTGAAGGACCTGGCCAATCTTCCGCTGAACGACAAATCACTCGAATACCCCGACTGGCCTGCCATCAGGGCCCGTATCCCACCTGGGTCCACTTTATTCAATGAACTGTCAACCGGTGATATGATGGTCCATGCGCCCTATCATTCCTACGATACCATTCTCCGCTTTTTTAATGAAGCGGCAAATGACACTGCCGTAGAAGAAATTTCGACTACGTTGTACCGGGTAGCGTCCGATTCGCGCATTGCCCAGGCATTGATCAGTGCAGCGGGCAACGGGAAAAAAGTCTTTGTGCTGGTTGAACTCAAGGCCCGTTTTGATGAAGCAAATAATATCCGGTGGGCAAAAAAAATGAAGGCAGCCGGCGTAAAGATCATGTACAGCAACAACTCACTAAAAGTACATGCAAAGATCGCATTGGTAAAACGCCGTGACCCGGTTCTGCCGTACCTTGGATTACTGGCTACCGGAAACCTTAATGAAACCACTGCCAGGTTTTATACCGATCATATCCTTCTTACTTCACAGCAGGACCTGCTGGAAGAGATGGAACAGCTCTTTGAATTTTTAAGCCGGGGCAAACGACCCGGTCCTGACAGCAATTCGGGATTCCGGATCCTGCTGGTGGCGCAGTTCAACCTGCAGGATGTTTTCCTTTCACTGATCGACCGTGAAACAGAGAATGCCCGTCAGGGTCTACCCGCAGCTATCACCATTAAAATAAACAACCTCGAGGAAGAAGGAATGATCAGCAGGTTGTACCAGGCATCGGAAGCAGGGGTAAAGATTGAACTGATCATTCGCGGAATCTGCCGTCTGGTCCCCGGAATCGCCGGCCAGAGTACAAATATCAGGGTGCGCAGGATCATTGACCGTTACCTGGAGCACGGAAGGATTTTCATTTTTCACAATAACGGTGAGGAAGAGTTTTACATGGGTTCGGCCGACTGGATGAGCCGCAATATCTATCACCGCATCGAAGTTTGTTTTCCCGTGTATGATGCCCGGCTGCGAAATGAAATCAGGGAACTTATCCGGTTGCAGCTGGAAGACAATGTACAGGCGGTTTGGATTACGGACGATTATTCCAACAAACCAGTGGAAACAGATGGCCCCCGGATCCGTTCGCAGGAGTCCATTTACCAATACCTTATTTCCAGGCAGCAGGAACTGTTACCTGACCAGGCCTTTCATCCAAAATAACAATATGAAAAAATTTTTACTCATAACCTTTATTATACTTACCACGTATTCGTGCAATGATCCGTCACAGGCAAAAAAAGATGTGGAAACATGGACGGAGTACGATCTTTCTGAACCCGACCGGTACTCAATGCCCGCAAGCCTCCTTGAAATTTCAGGTATTGCGCTGGACCGTGAAAATCCCGATACTTTTTATGCCATAGAAGATGAAGACGGCAAATTATACCATTTCGGATGGAAGGATGAAACGAGGAAAATCTATTCGAAATTCTGGAAGGGAGGCGACTATGAAGACCTGGCCATTGTTCGTGGTATAGTTTACGTGCTCAAAAGTAATGGCACCATTTATTCGTTCAATCTTATAGATGCCAATTATGCAGAGGTGGACAGCGTGGCCGAATGGAAAGGACTGGCACCACCGGGTGAATATGAAGGAATGTATGGCGATGAAAAAGAAGGGAACCTCTACCTGCTTTGTAAAAACTGTAAGGGTAGCAAACAAACCGAAACCGTTTCCGGCTATGTTTATAAAGTGGAAAAGCCTTCGGAATATTTACTGCCTCCCGTACCTATCGGTTCTTTTGAACTCGATGTAGAGTCGATCAGGCCTTTCAGTGGAAATGTAAAAACCGGCTTCCGGCCATCAGGTTTTGCACGTCATCCCATCACCCATGAGTGGTTTGTGATTTCGGGTGTCAATAAATTGCTGGTGGTTGCGGGGTCCGACTGGAAAGTCAAATCTGCATTCCATCTCAACGGTAATGTTTTCAACCAACCGGAAGGAATTGCATTTGATACCCAGGGCAATCTTTATATTTCCAATGAAGGTGATGATATCACAGATGGAAACATTTTGAAGTTCACATATAAACCATCAAGATGAGACAGCTGCTCCTCCTGCTTTTCGCGTTACTGTGTATCTCACAGACGCGGGCCCAACTGACGGATAGTGTTACCGTAGCCGTACACCCTTCGTATAATAATCATGGGAAGCTCCACCGTTTTTTATTCGGGGAAGGTTACCGAAAGGAATGGGCCGCACCAACAACCCTGCCACTTATTCATATTTCCACATTCCATGGCGGACTACGTCCCCTCCAGCTGGGCGGAGGAATGCAGTCAAAGTCGCTCCGGCTGATTGATAAGGATGGAATGGAATGGATTGTCAGGAGCGTGGAAAAAACACCTGATTCGCTTTTACCTTTTACACTACGCCAGACTTTTGCGCGCGACTGGCTCGATGATGTGACAAGCAGCCAGCATCCGTTTTCGGCATTGGTTGTGCCGCCCATCGCCAATGCAACCGGTGTTGCTCATTCCAACCCCATTATTGGTGTACTGGCAAGTGATACTGCACTGGGAATTTATAACAGTACGTTCGCCAACCTGGTTGTGCTGCTTGAAGAACGGGAACCGGCGGGCGAGTCGGACAATACCGCAAAAATGATAGAAAACCTGCAGGCCGACAATGATAACCGGCTTGATGGTGTTGAAGTGTTGAGAGCCCGGATGCTTGATCTTTTTATTGGCGACTGGGATCGCCACGAAGACCAGTTCAGGTTTTATGACGGTGATAAAACAAAAGGTAAATTGTATGTTGCTGTACCCCGCGACCGTGACCAGGTCTTCCATGTAACACAGGGCATCATTCCCAAAATCGCCTCCCGTGATTATATCCTGCCCACGCTTCGCAACTTTGACGGGGATATCAGCCATTCCAAATGGTACCTGTATAAAACAAGGTTTTTTAATGCGTATCCCTCGGCACAGCTGTCAAGAACCGAATGGAAAGAGCTGGCAGACGAGTTTACCGCGGCTGCTACCGACTCGGTGCTGGAAGTGGCTTTGAGCCGGTTGCCAAAAGCATCCTGGGATATACGTCACGATGAACTTTTGCAAAAATTAAAATCAAGGCGCTCCAGGCTTCCCCAGGTTTTTGACAACTATTATGTATACAGCCACAAAATTGCGGATCTGCGCCTGAGTAATAAAAATGAACTGGTTGAATTAAAAACCCTGCCGGATGGTGGTCTCAACCTCCGGATATTTAAACTGAATAAAAACGGAAAGGCGGGCGACCAGCTCATGAACCAGGACTATGAAGCCAGGATGACAAAGGAGATCCGGATTTACCTGAGCAACGGTAATGACAGCGTGGTGACCGATACTAAAGATTCGAAGATCGACCTGCGTATTATCGGGGGGGAAGGCTCAAAGAATTTTACCGCCCTGTCGGATGGGAAAAAAATCCGGTTATATAATCGCCCGGGCTCGGCTGTAATGCACGGCGATAGTTCCATTTTCCGGAAGCATACCGGAACCAGTGCAAATTATACCAGTTTTACGCCCGTCAACCTTGACAATATCTGGATTCCGCTTTTCCAGTTCGGGGTCAACCTTGATGATGGACTGATCCTTGGTGGTGGTTTCCGTTATTTAAAACAGGAAGGATTCCGCAGGTATCCCTATGCATCTTCCCAACAACTCACAGCAGCCCATTCCTTTTCAACCAATGCCTATCGCATAAATTATAAGGGTGAATGGATCGGAGCCGTCGGTAAGGCCGATCTGTTGCTGGACCTGTATGCGCGCGCACCCAACAATACGGTAAACTTTTTTGGTCGTGGAAATACAACAACCAGGATGAAGGGCCGGAATTTTATCCGGTTTTATCGGACACGTTTCAGTACCTATTTGGTTGATCCCGCCATCCGCTGGCGCGGGAAGAAAGCACAGTTAAGTGTGGGGCCCTCCATGTATTTGTACCGGTTTGATGCGGAGGATAATAAAGGGAGACTGATTACCAATCCTGCATTGATCGGATCTTACGATAGTTTGCTTATCGACAAAGACAAACTACATCTGGGCGCCGGCGTACACTATGTTGTAGATAACAGGGATAACAAAATCATTACACGTTCAGGATACTACCTCGACGTGTGGGTCAAAGCGTACAGGGGCGTCAGCAATTCGGCGCGCGACTTCGGACAGCTGGTCCCCGAGTTTGCTGTTTATACAAAATTGAACAAACGCGGGACAATAATTGTTGCAGACAGGGTTGGAGGAACGATAAGCGTGGGGAAGACCACCTTTTACCAGTCGGCCTTCATCGGAGGTCAGGGAAACCTGCTGGGGTATCGCCAGTATCGTTTTGCCGGACAGCATAGCGCATATAATAACCTGGAACTGAGAATAAAACTGGCGGATATAGTCAGTTATATTTTACCTGGCCAGTTTGGCATTACCGGTCTCTGGGATATTGGACGTGTTTGGGAAAAATCTGACAAATCCGGTAAATGGCATAATGGAACTGGTGCTGGTATCTATTTTGCACCTGCGTCGATGATCTCCTTCAATTTTGTAATGGGATATTCCACAGAAGGGTGGCTCCCTTATTTTACGCTGGGAATGCGTTTTTGACTTTAAAACTGATCGATGCAACAAAAGGTGTTGAACATGATGGGAACGACGAGCAAGTACGAGTCGGTGAAAGCCGCTCATTTGTCGTTCAGGCCATTTCTTGATTATGTGAGAGGCCGTCTGGCTGAAGAGAATAATGTAAAAAAACAAGTCCTTCATTATATCCTTGAGCGTTTTGCGGAATACCCCGAACTGGAGGGGATTATCCAGCCTTCAGAGCTGGAAGGAAAAAAAGAATTGCTGGATGTCCTGTATGCGGCCCTGTCCAATGTAGCGGAAGACGAGAATAAAACTTTATGGGGCCTTGCCGTGCCAATGGCACCGATAACTTTTTATGGTACCACCCCCTATTTCGAATTGCTGGAGGAAGCCAATCTGCAGGTGGTCCGTTGCGATTTCTCAACCGTTGACGAAGCTGAATTCGCTAAGAAAAAAATGCAGCATTTTTATTCCGTCATCCTGGAAAAGTTTTACGGCATCCATTACCATAAGAGTGGTCATATAACAAGAAGTGTGGTCGACCGCAAGACCAGCCAGACCCGCCATTACAAGGTTAATGTTGATACCCGGTTTGTAGATATACAATCCCTGGCTCCGCTACCCGTCATGAATATTGAATTGCTGCGCGCAAAAATGATGGACAATGATCCGGTGGCTTCGCTGGCTGAACTTTTTCCCGTGGAGCAGTTCCGGTTTGAAGGATTCACCATTGTTACTATTGAGGATGAGACCGCCCACCGTGCCCTGCAGAGCATCCGCGACAGGGTGGTTACGGGCAGGGAACTTAACCTTCGCGAGCGTTTTCCGGAAGTGGTACAGTCGCTCAAGGAACTGATTGGTACCAATGAGGTTGGATTCAATATTATACCGTTCTATAAAGTAAATGGCAAACTGGTCGACGAACTCAACTTATACTTCAACAGTGTTTTATTTGAAGAGGCCAGCCAGCAATCATGTACTATGGAAGATTGCAGGCATGTGATCGAAAAATTTGTCAGCGATCCACAACTGATTTATTATGGCGATCTCGATGTGGATATGCCAAGTTTTAAAGACATCAATGAACTTTTTGAATCTTCAGGGGTGAAGTCCTACTCACTGATGCCAGTACATTATAATGGGGTACTGGTTGGTGCGCTGGAGATTTACAGCCAAAAAAAGGGATTGGTTAATGAAAAGGTATTTGCATTGCTTGAACCTGCAAAAACCTTACTTGCCCAGCTGATCCAGAATACACTTACCACATTTTCGGATCAGATTGAATCCGTGATCAAGGAAAAGTTCACCACACTACAACCTCCGGTGCAATGGAAATTCAATGAAGTTGCCTGGCAATACATTGAAAAGAAACGGGTAAAGGGATCAAATGTGGAACCTGGCGAAATCATCTTCGATAATGTGTACCCCCTCTATGGTGCAGTTGATATCAGGAACTCCACCATCGAGCGAAATGCAGCGCTTGCAGATGACCTGCGGATTCAGTTTGGCGTCCTGACCGATGTGTTACACGGGCTGAAAGCGAAAACAGGATTCGGTTTGCTTGATGAGAAAATATTTTCCGTTCAGGCATGGTTAAGAAAAATTGAGAATAGTGCAATTTTCAGTGAAGAAATCCGACTGAATGATTTTCTGGAGAATGATATGATGCCATTCCTGGAAGAGTTTGTAAAAGGAAATTCCGTCCTGCATGAGATCGTAAAACCTTATTTTGATTCGATTGATGAAACCCATGGTGTAGCACAGGAGAACAGGCGTGAACTGGAAAAGTCCATGAACACCGTGATTTCTGCAGTAAATAATTATTTCGACCTGCTCAGGGGCGAGATCCAGCAGGCCTATCCCTGTTATTTTGATAAATTCAGGACAGATGGGGTTGAATATGATATTTATATCGGCCAGTCAATTACTCCCGACAAACCATACAGTGATATCTACCTGAAGAACCTGCGCCTGCTCCAGTTATCGTCCATGGCAACTATCTCCAAATATTCACATTCACTCAAGCCCTTACTTTCGAGACAGGTGGAAACAACCCAACTGATCTTTATCCATTCACACCCCATTGATATCCGGTTCCGGAGGGATGAAAAAAGATTTGATGTGGAGGGTGCTTATAATATCCGCTACCATATTATCAAAAAAAGGATCGATAAGGTGCATCTTCGTAACAGCAGTGAACGGTTAACAGAGCCAGGTAAGATCGCGCTTGTTTATTTCAACCAGAAGGAAGCCGATGAATATGTTGGATACATCCGCTACCTGCAGGGCGAAGGCATGCTTAATGATGATCTTGAAACGCTGGAGCTCGAAGAATTACAGGGCGTTTCCGGACTGAAAGCCCTGAGGGTGGGCGTAAACCTGAATTAGGTCAATGCATTTCCCATCAACGGATCAGTAACAGAAGGACCACCCGTTTCGATCCTTCCTGCATACCGGGCCAAAAAATCATTGTTGCCGTTTATAAATACAGATACATCGTACCAGCCTTTCCGGCCGGAGAGGTCCAGTTTGAATGAACTATGGTCACCTGCATTTATATCAATATTGTTTTCGGCCTTGTCCTGGTAATGGTCCACTATACGAAGTGAAACCGCTGAAGTCTGGTCATTATGGAGATCAAGGTGCAGGTGCATCCTGTTGTTTGCAGATTCAGCCATTTTATTATTTAATCGTACAGCGGGTGCTGTGGAAGAGCCTTTAAACTCCCTGAAAAAACCATTTGGACCATGGACCCTCAGATGATACCTGCCGGTATCAAATCCCGTCAGTTCCCAGGTATCCCTGACCGAACTGCCGGGTGTTACTGCATAGTTCCGGGGAAGGGGCCGGGTATGTTTATAATTCGCCAGGTTATAAACGGTAAATGGTGAACCTGCGGTTAGCGCCCCTGATACCTGGTTGCCAACGGTGAAGATCAGTTCAAGTTTATTTGAATGTTTGTCAAAAACAAGATCGGCATAGGGTTCATAAGGTATTGCATTGGCGGGCCGGGTTCCTTTTTCCTGGAGTCGCGGAAGTGGGTTATCTGCGTTACCGGGAGTAATGCTGACGAAATCATCGGGCAGTTTTTTGAACTGTGCCTTGTGGATCCCTGTAATAAATTTTTGTTTGTTGATTGAATCCGGAAACCGGATTTTTTCGCCCTTGTATTCGCGGAATACGGAGGTCAGGTCGCCACATACAGTCCTTCTCCATTTGTTGATATTGGGTTCCGTGATCTTTTTCCCCGTTTTAGCCGAAAGGAATTTTTCGAGGAACTGTAAAGATGATGTGTGGTCAAACACCTGCGAGTTCACCCATCCACCTCTTGTCCACGGTGAGGCGATTAACAGCGGAACCCTGTAACCCAGTCCCACCGGACTTTCGCGAAGGTTATCCTTATCAGATTGTTGTTCTTTTCCAATCACATATTCTGTAGCTGTTTTAATTCCTTCCGAACAAAGCCCGGTTTCGGGTTTGTATGGATGAGGGGGAACAAAGGGCGGAACGTGATCGAAGTAGCCATCATTTTCATCGTAGGTAAGAATGAAAATCGTTTTTTTCCAGACCTCGGGATTATCAGTAAGGATCTTCATCACTTCACTGATGTACCATGATCCATACCAGGCAGAAGAAGGATGGTCTGAAAAATTTTCCGGTGGTACAAGCCAGCTGACCATAGGAAGCCGTCCGGTGCTGACATCTTCACGGAACTGGTGGAGGATATCACCTTTCGGTATTTTCACCTCGCGTTCAACACCTGCATCTTTATAGGTAAAGGAACCCAGCTTGTGATAATCTTTATCATTCCTGTTATTGGTAAAAGCTTTACGATGGATGTTTTTGCTGAAATCATCCAGTGCGTCGAATTTCTGTCGGGTAAAGATTTTTTGTTCTTCCTGGTTTTTTTCCAGGGCATTTTTTAACCATTCCAGCTTATTGGTTGCTGATTCTTTTTCGTCAGGGGTGCCGGAAAAATCAGCCAGCTCCGTTTCTTTTTCTTTGATGGCTTTACGGAATTTTATTTCCGCCAAAGGAAGGTTTGCGATATATTCAGGAGAGAGTTTTACGTTGTATTGTGAAAAAAACTCGAGCGGGTTGTCGGTAAAATTAGCCAGCCAGGAGTCGGCTTCACCTTCCAGTCCAACCCCGGCACTGATTTCGTTCTGGTACACCCGCCAGGGGATACCTGCTTCTTCCAGTCGCTCCGGAAAAGTTTTCCAGTTTACCTGGTTATCATAGTCTGCATCTGAATTATAAACGCGTGCAAGCTCCTGTTCATCTTCTTTTTCACGGATGGTGCCTGACCAGAAATATAACCTGTTGGGCGTGGTACCCGTCAGTGAAGAACAGAAGTTATGATCGCATACGGTGAAGGCATCGGCCAGTGCGTAATAGAAGGGGATGTCTTCGCGTGTGTGATAACCGAGTGTCAGTGGCATATCGCGGTATTCTTCATTGCCGGATGGTTTTGAAGGTAGCCACTGGTCATAGAGGCCATTATTACGTGCATCAACCTGGTTGGGCCATGAATGTGGCAATGAGTTCATCCAGGTGGCTTTTGTGTGGTGAAGATCCAGGCGGAACGGGGCAAAGGTTTGTCCTTTTTCGTTCGACTGCATCCAGACCGGCCGGCCATCCGGCAGGTCAATGGCGCGCGGATCATCAAATCCACGTACACCTTGTAATGTGCCGAAAGTATGATCGAAGGAACGGTTCTCCTGCATCAGGAAAATAATATGTTCTGCGTCCAGATAGGTGCTGCCTTTGGCAGGATCAATTGCCATGGCCTTCACCAGTGAGGCGGGCAGGAAATGCATGAGGCCTGTTGATGCCGATGCGAGTGTGGCCTGTTTGAGGAAGTCCCTGCGCGTTTTATCCATAATTATCTTCTTGGCGATAAAAATACGGCAATTCGTCATCCTGATTCCGGGGGTGGAAGATTTCAGTATTTGATAACATTAATCTTTCTTCCGGTTATCTGTGTAATGCGATAATATCGCGCAGCCCGGAAAAAATCAGCCACCGTTTCAAAACGCGGCGTGGTGTTTTTTTCGATTGCTTTATCTTTGGTTTTCAAACCTGTGTTATGGGAGTTTTTAAACAATTGGGGGAGTATCTTTTTCTGCGGAAAAAGGATCCGGCAAGACCGAAGGGTGATTTTATTGGTTATATGCATGGCATCAACCGTATCAGCCTGTTCGTGTTCCTGCTTTGCCTGATCATCCTTGCAGTAAAATTAATCCGCCGGTAGATCAATGATCCCGTTGAGGTTATTTCTTAATGAATTCAACAATCGACTCTGCGGCTTTATGCGAGGCATTGCCACCTTCGCTGAGGATGCGGTGTAATTCTTCATAATCACGTTGCAGTTGTTCCTGGTGATCCCTATTGTACAGCAGGAGTTCCAGTTCTTTCTGCAGGTTATCAACCGTGAGATGGTCCTGGATAAGTTCTTTCACCACCAGCCGGTCCATGATCAGGTTAACCAGTGAAATATATTTAACCCTGATCACCCGTTTGGCAATCTGGTAGGAAATAGACGATCCTTTATAACATACCACTTCCGGTACCCGGAACAACGCGGTTTCCAGTGTGGCTGTTCCGGAGGTTACCAGTGCGGCCTTTGCCTGTTTGAGCAAGGCATAGGTCTGGTTGGACACATACGAAACATTGTCGTAGGGTTTCAGCAGTTCATCATAAAACGATTCTTCCACGCCGGGTGCCTTGGCAACCACAAACTGGTGGTTGGGAAATAATTTGCTGACCTGGAGCATCACCGGAAGTTTTTTCAGGATCTCCTGTTTCCTGCTACCGGGCAGCAGGGCAATAATATCCCTGGTGGAAATCGGGGCAACATTTTGTTTCATCGCTTCATCGATCACTTCTACAAGCGGATGTCCAACGTATTCCACTTCCCAGTTCCATTTGTTATGGTAATAATCTTTCTCAAATGGAAGGATCACCAGCATTTTGTCGATGGTTTGTTTCATGGTACGCACGCGGCCTTCTTTCCAGGCCCATACCTGCGGACTGATATAAAAGATAACGCGCATACCGCGTTCTTTTGCCCATTTGGCGATCCGCAGGTTAAATCCCGGGTAATCGATCAGTACAAGTGTATCGGGATTGTAAGCCAGGATATCCTGCTTGCAAAATGCCAGGTTACGGAAGATGGTACGTAGGTTCATGACCACTTCGGTGAAACCCATAAAGGCCAGGTCGCGGTAATGTTTCACCAGTACTGCGCCGGCGGTCTGCATTTTATCGCCGCCCCAGCAGCGCATTTCAGCGGAAGGATCCAGTTTCCTGATTTCCCGGATCAGGTTTCCTCCGTGCAGGTCACCCGATGCTTCGCCTGCTATAAGGTAGTATCTCATCTTCTTTATTTGTTCGGGCTACCGAAATATTAATTAAGGATCTTGAGGATGAGGATGGCGATGCCATAGATCAGCGTAACCAGGAAGATGCCCTTGGCAGTCCGGTCGCGTCTGGTATTCACATAAACCGTAAACAGGATCACATTTGCCAGGAGGGCAAGCGAGCCGATGGATGTGATCAGTTTATTGTTATGGATAAATTCATCGAGAAAGATACCAAAGGGGTTCGAATTGAATCGTACAAAATAAATGAACAGCAGTCCGACCAACGGACCCACTAATCCCAGAACAAGTCCTAACTGAAGGTTGTCTTTTTTGAATATCATTATTTCCAGAGTTTTTCAAGTTTGGTTTTCAATCCGTAATGGGTCATATCAAACTGCACTGGAACAATACTCACATATCCATTTGCAAGGGCGTATACATCGGTATCCTTGCCTTTATCGAAATTCACAAATTCCCCCGTCAGCCAGTAATATTTCCTGCCGGTCGGGTCGGTACGTTCAACAAAATCTTCTTCGTATTTGGCATATGCCTGTTTGCAGATACGGATACCTTTTACCAGTTCCACCGGCAACGCAGGAATATTCACATTCAATACCGTATGTTTTTCAAGTTTGGTCTTCAGCATTTTCTCCACAATAATACGGGCATATTTTTTTGCTCCGGTGAAGTCGGCTTCGATGCTATGATCAAGCAGTGAAAAACCGGCCGAGGGGATACTTTCAATTGCCGCTTCAACCGCGGCAGACATGGTGCCTGAATAAATTACATTGATACTGTGATTGGCGCCATGGTTGATTCCGCTCAGGCAGATATCTGGTTTGCGGTGAAGAACTTTGTCGACCGCAAGTTTAACACAATCAACCGGGGTGCCGGTGCAGGAGTAGGCCTCGATATCACCAAATGTAAACACGCGCTGGAGCCGGAGTGGTTGTCCGATGGTAATTGCATGTCCCATTCCCGACTGTGGTTTGTCAGGTGCCACTACCACGATTTTACCCAGGTCCTTCACGGCTTCCACCAGGTTCATGATGCCGGGAGCCGTTACCCCGTCGTCATTAACGACCAGGATAATAGGTTTTTCCTTTACACTTGCATTCAGGTCCGGTTTTTTAACACCTGCACTTTTTTGCCCGGCGGGAGTCTTACGGGCAGCCGGTTTTTTGCCGGTCGCCTTCAGGCTGGTTCCTGATGTTTTTGTTTTTGTAGCCATAGAGAAGGCAAAATTGATATTATTTTCCGGATGTGTCAAATGAGAATTGGTTAGCAGCCCGCGAGATATGAAATATTTTTTTCGTTTGATAAGATTTTTAGTATTTTGCATTACTAAATATATTAGGATATGCCTGTCGCAAATCAAAACCTCAAATACCTGCGTAAGCTCCGTGGCTGGACACAGGAAGAATTCGCCACCAAACTGGGTATCAAACGCTCATTGCTGGGAGCCTATGAAGAAGAGCGCGCCGATCCAAGGATCGATGTGCTGGAGATCGTTTGTGATATCTTCAAACTGACACTTGACGAAATTCTCCGGAAGGACCTGAGTGAAACCAGGGGGAATTATATCGCGAAACGCCGGGCAATCAAACTGGCAACGGGACGTCCGGATATTCCCTTCGTGCCTGTTAAAGCAGCGGCTGGATATCTTGCCGGTTATGCCGATCCGGAATTTGTGGATGAACTCAACACCTTCACATTACCAATGCTGGCGGGAGGTAATTACCGTGCATTCGAAATTATCGGGGATTCCATGTTGCCAACACCAAGTGGTTCTGTGATTGTTGGGGAGAAGGTGGATAGTATTGACAGCCTGAAAAACGATAGCCCCTGTATTGTGGTTTCCAGGAATGAAGGAATCGTTTATAAGCGCGTACAGAAAGCCGGACGCTCAAAAAGCAAACTTACACTTGTAAGTGATAATCCGATCTATCATCCCTATACGGTAAATACCGAAGATGTACTGGAAATGTGGCAGGCCCAGATGGTGATCTCAAAAGCAAGCCAGCAGCAGCGTTGGGACATGGGACAGATAGCAAATATTGTTACGGATTTGCAGGAGCAGGTGGTCACACTCCGGAAGAGAATCAATTAAGTATTTTTACCTGAAGTAATGTGTTTTTCCGAAGTTTCAGCCGTTTATTTACGTGTGGACTTTAATCGTTCGGGTTAGTCCACTATATTTGTCTGGAACTACTGTATGCTGAGAAGACACAACTTTTTGTGCGTGCTGGTATTGTGTCACCTGTCTTCGTTTTCGCAGGAACGCAAACTGCAGGCCACAAAGACAATACAACCCCCGACTATTAATGGCGTTCTGGACGACGTTGCCTGGAAGACCGCGCCTGTTGCAAAGGATTTCATCCAGAATTTTCCCACGGTAGGTAAAGAAGCATCCCAAAACACCGAAGTACGGATCCTTTATGATAACGGTGCCATCTATATAGGTGCAATGCTTTATGATGATCCGGCGCTTATCCGTTCCCAGATCACCGCCCGGGATGAGGACCAGATGAAGGACCTCGATTTTTTCTCCGTTTTTATTGATACCTATCATGATCTCCAGAATGGATTCCAGTTTGGGGTGACTTCTTCCAATGTACAAACCGACGCACGGCTTGCACCAAACCTGGTGCTGGAGGAGGGGGAGTATGGCGACAAGACCTGGGATGCGGTCTGGGACAGCAAGGTCTCTGTTACCCGTGATGGCTGGATTGTAGAAATGAGGATCCCGTTTATTTCATTAAGGTTTCCGAAAGATAATGTGCAGGATTGGGGAATCCAGCTCCTGCGATCGGTGCGGCGCAATAACGAACGGAGTTTCTGGAACCTGGTAGATCCCCAGGTTAATGGTTTCGTAAACCAGTTTGGGTTGTTAAAAAACCTGAGTAATATCAAACCGCCACTGCGGCTGAGTTTCTCACCATATGTGTCAACCGGTTTGCGGAGCACTCCCGAACCATCGGGTTATAATAATGAATGGCTGAAAAGTGGCGGGATGGATGTGAAGTATGGGATCAATGAAAGTTTCACTCTTGATGCTACACTGATCCCTGATTTCGGACAGGTGATCTCTGATAACGTGGTCAACAACCTTACACCTTATGAAGTCCGGTTTGACGAATACCGCCCATTTTTTACAGAAGGCACGGAGATCTTCAATAAATCGGGATTGTTTTATTCGCGGCGCATCGGTGCTGCCCCAAACGGTTACGAATCGATAAGGGAGCTGATGTATATAAATTCAAATGTACAGGTGATCCGCAATCCACGTCGCACCCAATTGTTAAACGCGGTCAAATTTTCCGGTCGCACCCCAAAAAAACTTGGCATTGGTTTTTTTAATGCAGTCGGAGCCCCCATGCACGCCACGATCCGTGATATTTCCACCGGTGCCACCGAAAAAATCAGGACAGAACCGCTGACCAATTATAATATCCTGGTACTCGATCAGGCATTAAAGGGAAGATCCTATGTAACTTTTACCAATACAAATGTTGTCCGGAGCGGATCGTCGCAGGATGCCAATGTAACCGGGATTGATTTCAACCTGTACGACAAGGCAAACACTTTTAATCTCCGCGGATACGGCCATTACAGCAGTATTTTTTCCAGGGATGGATATGATGGTTTCAATACCATGATCCGGGCCGGAAAGGTCAGCGGTAAATGGCAGTATTCTTATCAGAATATTATCCGCTCTGCATTATACGATCCTACCGACCTGGGTTACCTGCAGACAGCCAACCAGCAGATCAATGTGCTCAATTTTTCGTACAACCAGTACAATCCGAAAAGCACTTTTATCAATTATCAGTACCTGTTCCAGGCGCATTACAGCAGGCTTTTCTCTCCCAACAAATTCAATATGCTCACGTTGACCGCTACGGGTAACTGGGTCTTTAAGAATTTCTGGGAGGCATCGTTGCAGGCGGCCTATCTTCCCGACCAGCACGATTATTATGTTGTAGGTGCTCCCTTCGAAAAGTATGCGCGCAGGCCACAATATGGATACCTGAAACTAAGCGGATCGAGTGATAGCCGCAAAAAATTGCTGGTGAATTACAATTTCCTGGTTGCGCAATTCTTCCGGAATAAGGAGAAAAAATATTATACCCTGGAAGCACAGTTCCGGTACCGCTTCAATGATAATTTTTCACTTGAACTTTCGCATCGCTACGAAACGGAAACAGATTACATAATTTCCTGGAGCGACAATACCCTGGCGCAGCCACGTATTGCCTTTGTAGATTTCAAGGACGTTGAATCCATTTTATCGGGGATCTATAATTTTACCCCAAGGATTAACCTTACGCTCAGGGTGCGCCATTACTGGAGCCATGTACCGGTAAGTCGTACTGCATTACTCGACGATCGGGGAAATGCTGTATCACCTTCACCTGTAAGTATGCTGACTGACAATATCAACTACGTTAATACTGATGCATTTTTCACGTGGGACTTCCGTTATGGAAGCAGGCTGATTGTCGGATATAAAAACTGGATAGGTGATGATCAGTACGTGGATGGCAATAAGTATAAACGTTACCTCGCCAACTTCGGCCGTTCTGTCAACCTTAAGTATGGCAGTGAAGCAACGGTAAGGTTTATCTATTTCCTTGACTATAACCAGTTGCGCTCGAAAAAATAACGGACTGCTGTCTGAACAAAGCCCTTCGTTGAAATAATTATTTACTGCAACTGCAGCAGGTCGTTCTCCACGATTGCAAATACATTATCCTTATCTGCAGGATTGATAATTGATACACCCGTGAAACCTCCAAAGGCGGGAAGAATACTGTAAGTGTCTGTAAAATAAAAACAGGGGAAGGTCAGGCTTTGTTTACCCATACCCCGCATGCGCACACCCGGGTGAACATGTCCGCCAAAAATATATTGGGGTACAGGTTCGGGACAGTCTGCCACATCATGTACAAACAGGAAGTTGCCGATCTGGTGCTGGGGACCGGTACAATTTACGCCAGTATCCCGGTACCAGTTTTCATGCAGGATATCATGGTTTCCTTTAACCAGTTCAATATTCAGGGTGGACAGATCACGCCGCCAGCGCTGGAAAAGATCAAGCTCAATATTGGTAGTGCTATGGGTAAAGTCGCCAACAATCAACAGTTTCTCTGCCTTGAAAAAAAGTATCAGCGAGAATAAGCGGTGGAGGTCATCCTTGTAAACTTTGGCCGGCACAGGAATACCTGCTTTACGGAAATGCCCGGTCTTACCGATATGTACATCGGCAACGATCAGTGTTTTCTCCTGTTGCCAGTAAATTGCTTTTTGCGGACTAAGTACCAGTGATTGCTCGTCGATGGTATATTCTATCAATGCGTTCATGGGGTGTTCAAAAATTAACTGCGGCAAAATAATAAAACAATATTAAAATCTCAACATTACCTGTCAAGCTGTGCCTGCATGCGTTGAACGCGATCGGCCAGTTTTTCGGAAGAAAGATCTTCCCGCATGCTATCCACTTTAATCGGGAAACAGAATGGGGTAAGTCGTTGCGGGAAGGTGATGACTATTTCGGACGACTGGATCCGCAGCAGCATATCACGAAGCCTTGCTTCTTCCATCTGCTGGTCGAACACTTCCTGGTATGACTGCCGCAGCAGTAAATTCTCCGGATCATATTCCGCAAAAACTTTGAACAGCAGGGATGCTGAAGATTGCAGGTGCCTTGCCTTTTTTTGTTCGCCCGGATAACCCTGGAAAATCAATCCCCCGATCACCGCAATATCCCGGAATTTTCTCTTGGCCATTTCGGTGGAGTTAACACTTCGCTGGATATCCAGCAGCAGGTTTTCCGGCGTAAATAATTCATACACGTTTGTATCATCAACCGGTATTGGCTGGTCACTGAGTAATTCAAATCCATAATCATTCATGGCAAAAGAAAAAGTGATGGGCCTGATCTTGCTGATCCGGTATGCAAGAATGGCTGCCATTGCCTCATGTACCAGCCTGCCTTCAAAGGGATACACAAACAGGTGAAACCCATCCTTTGTCTCTATCTGTTCAATAAGCAGTTCGTTTGCTGTTGGTACATGGGATAATTTTTCCTGCAGGTCAAACAACGGCCGCAAGACCAGGAGTTCAATATCCCTGATCGTGTTTTTTTTCCCGCCATTACTTTTACCAAATGCCTCATTAAATTTTTCCCGTAATTTTTTCCCGAGGTTTGCGCTTAATGGCATTCTTCCGCCATTCCAGCTGGGTACGATTGATTTTTTTGCGTTACTTTTTTTGACGATTACTGTCATATCCTTGATCATCACCAGCTCAAGGTTCCTCCCTGCCAGCGTAAACACTTCGCCCGGGTCAAGCCGGGATATAAAGTACTCTTCAATCATCCCGATAAATCCACCACCCATGAATTTAACTTTCAACATCGAGTCACTGACAATCGTCCCGATATTCATCCGGTGTCGCATTGCAATTTTTCGCCCGGTGATGCGGTAGATCCCATCAATCAGATCCACCTTTTTATATTCATCGTATTGATACAGGGCTTGTCCACCTTCAGTGATATAGTGGAGCACCTGCAACCATTCATCCCGCGTAATGTCGCGGTAACAATAGGTTTTTTTTATCTCATCAAATAACTCATCGCCCATAAAACCTTCGGAGACTGCAAGTGTGCAGCAGAACTGGATCAGCACATCAAAACAAAGGGTCATTGGTGTGCGGCTTTCGATAAATTGTTCACTGATCGCATCCTTCAGCGCAGCAGCTTCTACCAGTTCAAGTGAATGGGTTGGCAGGAACCAGATCTGGCTGACGGCTTCGGGACTATGTCCGCTACGTCCGGCCCGTTGAAGAAACCGCGCTACACCCTTTGGTGATCCAACCTGGATAACGGTTTCAACCGGACGGAAATCTACTCCCAGGTCGAGGGATGCCGTGCATACAACCGCCTTCAATCTGCCGGTGTGAAGATTTTCCTCCACCCACTCCCTCAATTCGCGATCAACGCTTCCATGGTGCAGGGCAATTGCACCGGCAAGTTCGGGTGCGGCTGTGAGTATTGCCTGGTACCATGTTTCACTCATCCCCCTGGTATTGATGAAGATGAGTGTTGTGGTACTATTCATGATAATGGGAATCACCTTATCCACCAGTTTCACACCGAGATGACCGGCCCAGGGATATTTTTCAATTTCATCAGGTAATACCGAATCGATCTTCACTTCCTTCCGGATCCTGGCCTTCACCATTACTCCTTTACTTTCAACGCAGGCAAGTAACACTTCAGCTGCTTCCTCCATATTGCCAATGGTTGCGGAAATACCCCAGACCAGCAGCGGTGGTTTATTTTCAATGGTATATTTTTCGCGTAAACCTGTTATCCTGCTCAAAGCAAGTTCGACCATCACACCACGTTTACTTCCCAGCAATTCATGCCATTCATCAACGGCAACAATACGCAGGGTGTTCAACACATCAGGATAACCCTTTTGCGCAAGCAGGAGATGCAGGCTTTCCGGAGTAATGATAAGTACTTCCGGCATCTGCCTTTTCTGTCTTGCACGTTCATTAAGATCGGTATCGCCATTGCGGATTCCTACTTTCCAGTTCATGTCTAAACCGGAGATCACTTCGGTCATGGCCCTGCCTATATCCTTTGCCAGGGCACGAAGGGGTGTGATCCATAATAACTGTAATCCGTTTTTGGAACGCGTCCGGAAATCCGTTGGATGCCGGTTTATAAAATCGATCAGTGCGCCAAGGAATACCGAGAATGTTTTACCACATCCCGTTGGTGCATTTACAACACCACTTTCTCCTTTTACTATATGTTCCCAGGTTTCTTCCTGAAACGTAAATGGTTCCTTTCCCGATGAAGCAAGCCACTCCGTAATCACACTCTTTCCTTTTTTCTTTGTGGCCATCAGCTCTGTAATCTTTTTATTATGTACCTGCTGGTCTTCCCTTTTTAATCAACATTATCAGCGTGTTTAAACGCTGCAGGGAATTTGCAGATTTCTGTTCGTAAACCCGATAAAGTTAAGCCGGAATCGTCATTTCCCGTATTGTTTCAACAGTCCTTTAAGATCTTCCAGTGTATTTACTTCATCGGCTTTTTTGTCTTTCCGCCACCGGTTGATTCGCGGGAAACGCAGTGCCACGCCGGATTTGTGGCGATTACTTGCCGCGATGCCTTCAAAGGCAATTTCGAAGACCAGCTCCGGCTTTACGGTACGTACCGGTCCGAATTTTTCTATGGAGTTACGCTTTACAAAATTGTCTACTTCGTTAAACTCTTTGTCAGTCAGTCCCGAATAAGACTTGGTAAAACTGACCAGTTTATCTCCGTCCTTCACTGCAAATGTGTAATCGGTATAGAGATTACTGCGCCGGCCACTTCCTTTCTGGGCGTAGATCATTACTGCATCGATCACCAGCGGATCAATTTTCCATTTCCACCAGTCGCCCCGTTTGCGGCCCACCTGGTAGGCGGATGCCTTTCGTTTGAGCATCAGTCCTTCGGCACCCATACTTCTGGATAACGTCCGCAATTCGGTCAACTCATCCCATGACTGATAATTTATAAGCGGGGAGATTAGTAATACGTTATTGTTTATCTCCCGGCAGACCTGTTCCAGTAATTCCCTTCGTTCGCTCAATGGTTTTTCGCGGAGGTCTGTGCTATATAATTCCAGCAGGTCGTACGAAAAGAAACTCATGGGAGCTTCCAGCAATTGTTTTTTGGTAATATTCTTCCGGCCGATCCTGGTTTGGAGAATGGCAAATGGAAGAGGCCGGCCATTCTCAGAAGGGATGATCTCGCCGTCGATCACAATCCCGTCGGGCAACATCCCTTTAAGAACCTGGTATTCCGGGAATTTGTCGGTGATTAATTCCTCGCCACGGCTCCAAACGAATAATTCATTATTTCGTTTGATCAGTTGTCCGCGGATCCCATCCCATTTCCATTCGGCCTGCCATGCAGATGTATCGCCCAGTTCAGCCGGTCCGTTTTCCAGTGCATAGGCAAGGTAAAACGGATATGGCTTGGAGAAATCCGTGATCAGTCCGGATTCGCCTAGAAGTTCACTGAATGTTATGGTGGATGGATCCCAGTTTCCGCTGATGCGATGTGCAATAATATTCGGTTCAAGGTTAACCGTCTTTGCCAGCGCATTAACCATAAGTTTTTGCGAAACACCGATACGGAATGCACCGGATAAAAGTTTATTAAACACGAAACGTTCGGTCAGTGTTCCCAGCTCGCGCCAGGATTCTATCATAAACGATTTTTTTTCGTCCTCTGTCGCTTTTTCCAGCTGGCGGAAACGTTCCACATAATAATGTAATGGCCGCGATACATTGGGAATGGTTAGTCGTTCGGGAAAAAGTAAGGCAACTGTTTCTGACAGGTCGCCCACAGTATGATAAGACTCTTCGAAAAGCCAGAGGGGAAGTCCGATTAGTTCTGCACACCATCTGGAAATCAACGCGCCGCTGATAGTACGCCTGGGCCTGCGTCCGCTGAACATTGCAATAACCCATACCTTGTCTTTTTCATTTGCTACAGCAAAAAAATCCGATAAGGCTTTTAGCTTGTCGTTTGTTTTTGTGCTGGTACCAATTATACTCACCAGTTCAGAGAACAGCCTCATGCCCTGATCGTCGTTTACCGGCGTCACTGAGATATCGGTAATTACTTCACTCATTGTTATCCCGTTGATCTGGTGAAGAATCTTGCGCGGGTTGTTTGTCCGGATATTTTGAATCAGCGGTTTCTTTTTCTTCCGGGAGTTGCTTGTCCGGATTTTTCAATTCAGCGGTTTCTTCATCCTGCGCAGGTTGTTTGTCCGGATCTTTCAACTCGGCGGTTTCTTCATCCTGCGCAGGTTGTTTGTCCGGATCTTTCAACTCGGCAGTTTCTTCATCTTCTGTTCCGAATTCTGTTTTTACCTCAAAAGCTTCGATACCGATTTCGGTGAGATACCTGCTGAAGGCCGATTGGAATCCGTGGGTCACGAACACACGTTTTGCCTCTGTTGCCCTGATCACGTTGAGCAATCCATCCCAGTCGGCATGATCACTTAACACGAAACCCGCATCCGCATTCCGCCTGCGTAGGTTTCCGCGCACCTGCATCCATCCGCTGCATACTCCTACATTATAAGGCAGGAATTTTTTTATCCAGGGCGTTCCATCTGCACTGCCCGGAGCTATCACAACATTTCCCTTATATAGTTCTTTAGGGGTATCCGCCTGCACGTGATGTACGGCTGGTAATTTCCAGCCGGCATTGACCAGGGCTTGGTGAACATTATAAACAGCACCATGTAAAAAAATTGGGAGACCTGTTGCCTCGATACAACCCAGCAATCGCTGGGCCTTGCCGAGGCTATAGGCCATCAGCACGGATGTTTTACCAGCCGCATGATTTTGGCCGATCCAGTTTCCGATACTTTCAAAAATTTCCGACTGCGGTTTCCATTTATAAATCGGGAGACCGAATGTGGATTCGGTGATGAATGTGTCACACTTAACTGGTTCAAAAATTCCACTGATTCCATCGTCTTCGGTTTTATAATCGCCGCTTACTACCCATACCTCTCCCTTATATTCAATCCGTACCTGCGATGATCCTATGATATGACCTGCCGGATGAAGGCTTACTTTTACACCATCCATATACACCGGTTCATTCCATCCCGCAGTCTGATAAGGGTAGTCGCCCAAACGCAGTTGCAGCAAGGGTTTTGTAAAATGGTGGCAGAAATAGGAAGCGCTGCCCGGCCGGGCATGGTCGCTATGCGCATGGGTTATAACGGCTTTGCCGACCGGCTTCCAGGGGTCAATATAGAAGTTGCCGGCCTTGCAGTAGAGGCCACGATCGGTAAACTGGATAAGCTGTTCTGCCAATGGTTAAATATATACCCAACGGTAACAGTTATCATGCCTGAAAAAAAGGGGGTGTATTCACGGACCTGATCATTCAGTTCCCCCATCTGGAGAGGATTAATTAAATCACCAGCCTGATCAGTGTTGCTGCAGATTAATAACAGCTAGCGTATTTAATTCACCGACTTGATCAGGCCATCCTGCCATTTCAGGAAGTAGAGTTTCTTGTTTTCAAAATAATCAAGATTGGAAGTCCGTTTATTGATTACCGGTTGCACATCATAGTCTGTAAACACCCGGAATTCCTTATTGCCCAGGTTCGATGCAATATCCTGTTTATACCGGGTCAGTAATTTGGCGTATTTCCAGGTTACTTCATAACCGCGGAAGACCATATCACTTGGTCGTGAGTACATGAATGTATTAAAATAGTTCGTGATCGACTGACTGACCCTGTCAGTTTTACTATTATAAAACGGCGTGCTGTAAATGATTTCGGGCCCCTTGAATTCGGGACGTGAAAATTCCCTGATACCATCCCAGGTGGGCATACCCATAATTGCAAGTGGATATTGTTTGGAGATAGAGGCCAGCTGGGCGCTCAGACGTTTACCAAAATTCATATCCAGGCTTCCCGCAATACAAAGGCTCTTTTTATTTGAATCAAGTTGCGCTTTTAACTGATAAACACTGAAACTATCAGGCAGTTCAACAAACCGGAACTTCAACGGTACCTCCGTGGTAGAACTGCTGTATTCTTCCAGCAGGTTTTTTACTAGGTCATCAGCGCTACCCTTGCGACGGAAAACGATCACCGGTGATTTTGAAAAATATTTCTGCACGTACTGGTAGATTCCTTCACATTGGGTTTTCAGTGTTGGATTAAGTAATACAAAGAACGGATTGGATGTAGTACCGGCATCATTGGGTACGGTGGCATTGATCACGGGGATTGAATTCCGTAATCCAAATTCGGCAAAACTCCGTACCTCATTGCCACTGCAATGTGCAATCACCAGGTCCATTTCAGCAATCACAGGTTTGGCGAGAATCTGCTGCAGGTCTTCCGTAGCTGATCTCGTATCGTAGATGAATACTTCCAGTTCATCACCCTCGGCATTCAGCGAATCAATGGCAAGCTGCGCACCTTCATAAAATTCCAGGCCGGGGTTGATGAATTTGGGAAATGTATTTTTGGTATAACGGTAGGTATTTGTTCCATCAAATGCCGAGTCGAGATAGAGCGGGGCAAAGATGGCAATACGGTGTTTCTGTGCGTACGTTTTGTTGGCGAACGACACAAACAGTAAGGCCAGAACGAGTAGACGACCAGTCAGACGAATTGGCCTTATAAGATTTTGTTGCATATTACAGGTTATTCCCATTCAATAGTTGCCGGTGGCTTACTGCTGATATCATATACTACGCGATTAATACCGCGTACATTATTGATGATCTCATTGGAAACATCAGCCAGGAAGCCATAGGGAAGATGGGCCCAGTCGGCCGTCATTCCATCCACACTTGTTACGGCCCGGAGGGCGACTGTAAACTCATACGTCCGTTCATCTCCCATTACACCTACACTTTTTACCGGAAGCAAGATGGCACCAGCCTGCCATACCGTTGCATATAGATGATGTTCTTTCAGCAGCCTGGTATAAATAGCATCTGCCTTTTGCAGCAGTTCCACCCGTTCAGCGGTAATCTCACCCAGGATCCTGATGGCCAGACCCGGTCCGGGGAAGGGATGACGATCGATCATGGCAGCAGGGATCCCCAGTTCGCGACCAACCTTCCGCACTTCATCCTTAAACAGGGAGCGCAGCGGTTCTACCAGTCCCAGGTGCATCTTTTCAGGAAGGCCACCCACATTATGGTGCGATTTGATCGTTACTGATGGTCCGTGTACCGACACACTCTCGATCACATCCGGATAAATAGTTCCCTGTCCCAGTAGCTCCACCCCTTCAATAAGGGCTGCTTCTTCCTGGAATATATCAATAAACAGCCCGCCGATCACTTTGCGTTTTGCTTCGGGATCAGTTTTACCGGCCAGCTGGTCGTAAAAACGTTGTTTGGCATCGATGCCTTTTACATTGAGACCGATCTGGTCGTATGTATCAAGTACCGACTGGAATTCATCCTGGCGCAGTACCCCATTATCGACAAAAATACCATAAAGGTTATCGCCAATTGCGCGGTGGATCAGGGTTGCGGCCACAGTTGAATCTACACCGCCACTCAGGGCCATTACCACTTTCCGGTCGCCCACCTTTTCCTTAATGGCGTTTACCGTATCGGTAATGAAATGGGCGGGAGTCCAGTCCTGCCTGCATCCGCAGATATTCACCAGGAAATTTGCCAGGATTTTTTTCCCCTCCAGGGAATGATAAACTTCCGGGTGGAACTGCACCCCGTAGAGTGCCTTTGTTGAATCATCGGGTGTTTTGCGGAAAGCTGCCACAGGTATACTTTCTGTATGTGCCAGTAATTCAAATCCTGCCGGAAGTTGTTTAATAGTATCACTATGGCTCATCCAGACCTGGCTATGGGCCGATACTTCTTTCAGCAAGGCACCGCGGTCAGTGATCTGTAACAAGGCACGGCCGTATTCCCGTTTATTACTTTTTGCCACCACACCACCGAATTTTTTGGCAGTAAGTTGTGCGCCGTAACAAATACCCAGCACCGGTACTTCTTTGATAAATGAAGTAATATCCACATCGGGTGCATTTTCTTCATTAACCGAAAAGGGTGAACCGGATAAAATGATGCCCTTCAGGCCCGGTTCAAACTTGATTTCGCGTTGGAAAGGAAGAATTTCACAATAAACGTTGGCTTCGCGCACCGCCCTGGCTATCAACTGAGTATACTGGGATCCAAAATCGAGGATGAGGATTTTTTCCGTCATAATGCTGCGAAGGTAAAAAACTGTTGTCAGTAAAAAGCAGTGGATTTCTGTAACCTTTCTGTAAAAACGGTGGTCTCAGGGCAATCGGCCGCGGCTGGCACTGTTGCTTTATTCCAAAAACAGGATCCGGCAGGTGGTCCGCAACCTAATTATGAATACTTTTAATGAACAACCAGTTAATATGAAACAAATCCTGCTAATCAGCTTTCTATCTCTTGCCGTTTTATCTTCCTGCCGTATGTTGTCTTCGAGGAGTGAACATGGCGACGGTAATGTAATCAGCCAGACGCGAAATTTCAGTGGCTTTAACGGAGTAGAAGTAGGCGGCGCAATAGACGTATATGTTACCTCCGACAGCAATTACAGTGTAAAAGTGGAAACCGACCAGAACCTTCAGGAGTTCGTGGATGTGTTCATGGATGGAAATACATTACGTATCGGCAATAAAGATTACACGAATGTCGAACCCAGTGGCCAGATAAAAGTGTATGTTTCCGGACCAGCCTTCTCAAAACTTGGTGCGTCAGGTGCAAGTAATATTTATAGTACCGGAAGACTCACCTCCTCTTCCCGCCTGGATATTGACCTGAGTGGAGCCTGCTCGGTAAAACTCGACATCAAAGCTCCGGAAGTAGAAGTGGAGATGAGTGGTGCATGTAATGCGGAACTTACCGGGGAAACAAAGGACCTGCGGGTAGATGGTTCCGGAAGCACCGGGCTTAAAGCATTTGGCCTCCTCGCCGAAAACGTTGATGTGGACCTTTCCGGCGCAGGTGATGCAGAAGTATATGCGAGTGTAAAACTGAATGCAGGCACAAGCGGTGCGGCAAGTATTGAATACAAGGGAACCGCATCGGTAAGTACGGATATCAGTGGTGCAGGCTCAGTGAAGAAAGTGGATTAACGGGATAAACCAACTCCATGAGTTCACGAAGACAGTTCATTCGCGAAAGCGTTATGGCCACTGGTGGCCTGCTGCTTGCCAATTCCTCCTACGCGAATATTTTCATCGGCAGGAAGCCGGTGGTTATTATTATCGGTGCGGGATTCGCGGGACTATCAGCCGCTACGTTCCTCAAAAAAAAGAATATTGATTTTATTATTCTTGAATCGCGTAACCGGATCAGCGGCCGTGTATTTTCCCATACAATTGATGAGGCAGAAAAACTGGTGGTGGAACTAGGTGCCGAATGGGTGGGCAATTCCCATTCACGCGTACAGAACATGTGTAATGAATATGGTTTGGCGCTGGACAATAATCAGTTTAATACACACCTGATTTATAAGGACCGGTACTACCGTAACAAGGAATGGAATTATAGTGATGAATGGAATTCAAAATTCCGGGCCATTATTGATCACTATCCCAGTTTATCCGTTGCCGATAAAAAACTGATTGACCAGACTGACTGGTGGCGCTACCTGGTTAATAATGGTTGTGCAGGACGCGACCTTGATATCCGTGAACTGCTTGACAGTACTGACTTTGGTGAGAGCATTCGTTCCGTTTCCGCATTCGCAGCCCTTGCCGAATATGCGGAGAGCAGTGAAAAAAATGAAATGGACCTGAAGATCAGGGGAGGTAATAGCCAGCTTGCATATAAAATGGCAGGTCAGGTTGGGATGGACAAAATACAGCTCGAACATCGTGTGGAGCGGATTGTCCAGGTGTCAAAAGGAGGCGTGAAAGTTTACTGCAGCAATGGCCGCGAATTTACCGGCGATAAAATCATTTGCACGGCACCGGCCTTTGCGGTAGGCCGGATAAAATGGGAGCCAGGTTTACCTGCGGTGCAGGTGCAGGCCCTGCAGCAATTACAATACGCGCGAATCAATAAAAACCCGCTACTTTTCCGTGAACGTTTCTGGAAAGACGAGGACTTTGACCTGATCACTGATCAGACACCTCATTATTTTTATCATGCAACAAAGAACCAGCCATCTTCCCGGGGTGCACTGATCTCCTATACGATCGGGGAAAAAGCTGCATTAGTCGCTAACCAGACGGATGAATGGAAAAAAGAAATGATCAGCCAGACACTGTCGCCTCATTTTGGCGAAATCAAAAGCCTTCTGGAAAAGCAGACCAATTATTATTGGGGCAATGATGAAATTTCGCGCGGGGCATATGCTATTTATGGAAGGGGCCAATGGTTCGGGATCCAGCCTTTACTAAAAAAATCACATATCCATACACATTTTGCTGGCGAACACCTGGCCGACTGGCAGGGTTTTATGGAAGGGGCGATTAATACAGGTGAAGCAGCTGCCTCATTTATTTAATTCTATAGATTTACCAGCCTGACCTGGATTTTGATATTCCTGTTGCGTCCTTTATCATCGGTGCAGGAAATCTTAACCTGTCCTTCAACAGGGATGAAAAATTGTTTTTCACCAGCCGGGCAACTCTTATAAAATTTATCGTTGATATACCAGTAGACTTTACTGACATCGTTGGCAGTCTTGCTTACCAGTTGTAAAGGTTCGGGATTTTTTTTGCTGATCAGGTATTCGGTGCCGTTTACCGGCGACTGGATCACTGGTGCTCCACCCCTGAAGATCTGCTCGCAGTCCGGGCTATGAGCCGGTACCCGGTCATGTGCCACTGCATTTTCTTCCATCCACAATTGCATTTCGGGTTCAATGATCCGGTAGGTTTTCATTTTATAACCTGTCTCCGGTACACAACTGCGGCAGTAAGATATTTTTTCATCAGGACTCACTGCTATCCCCTGCCTGTTGGTACAGGTCTTTGTAGAAGAGATAAGCGGGATATAAAAACCCGTGGTCAGGCTGCTGCAATGGACATCAGGAAGGAGTCCGGTTTCGCTGCAGACCACGCGGGTGAGGCAATCAGCAGGCTGGCTGAACCATTCTTCATCACTATCATAGTCAATTGTGTTGAAAATCTTAAACAGTAATGGCGTGGCTATATTCGCACCGCTGAGGTCGGCCGTGCCCACACCGGAAAAATTTCCCACCCAGACCCCCACGGTAAAATTTTTATTGTAACCGATACTCCATGCGTCCCTTCGGCCATAACTGGTGCCGGTCTTCCATGCAATCCTGGGCATCCGTTCGGTAGAGGACCAGTTCAGCGGGAAGTCGGGGCGGTCAACTTTCGACAGGATTTCATTCACCATGAAACTGGCGGCTGGACTGATTATCCGGGTTTTGCGTTTTGCGGTATCGTCCCTGAGATAGGCCGGACTTGTATAAACTCCTTCATGAGCGAACACGGAAAAAAGGCCGGTCATTTCTTCCAGGCTGGTACCGCATCCGCCCAGGATCATGGAGAGTCCCAGCTTTCGGCGGTCTTTCCCGATCTGATTGAAATTGCAGGAAACCAATGACTCAATCATTGTTTCCTTTCCCAGCAAGCCCAGGCTTTTTACAGCGGGGATATTCAGTGAATGTTCCAAAGCATAGGCAACAGAAACATAACCATTGAATTTTTTATCGAAGTTTTCCGGAGCATAGCCTTCGTAGTTAACCGGTACATCTGTAATAACAGAATTGGGGGTTAGTAAACCTTCGTCAAAACAAAGGCCGTACAGTAATGGCTTCAGGGTACTTCCCGGCTGGCGGATTGCCTGGGCACCGTTGACCTGTCCTGCATCTATTGTATCAAGAAATCCTGCCGATCCCACATAGGTGATTACTTCATTGGTGCGGTTGTCCAGGATGATCACCGCCGCATTTTTTATATTCCGCAATCGTTGTGCGCGGATATAATCAGCCACCAGGATTTCTGTCTTTACCTGCGTTTCCATCCGGATGGTGGTGTTGATGGTCTCACTTCCCTGTTTACGGAGTTTATAGGAAAGCTGCGGGATATAATGTGGTACTACGGAACGGCTGGCTGTTAGTGGTTCATCCAGCGCGTCTTCAATCTCTTTTGCAGTAAACAATTTTTCGCCTTCGAACTTCCTTAACCACCGGTTCCTTTCGGCAACGATGATATCATTGTTTTTACCGATCACCAAAGAGGAAGGCCGATTGGGAATAATACTCAGCGCGGTGATCTCAGCAAGCGAAAGATGATCGGGGTTCTTCCTGAAATACAGCTGTGATGCGGATTTCACGCCTTCGATATTACCACCATAGGGTACCAGGTTGAGGTATAACTGCAGGATTTCATCCTTGTTATATTTTAATTCAAGCTGGAAGGCGCGGAACATCTCAATGATCTTGGAAAGAAAGGTCCGGTCGCGGTGCTCCAGCGCCCTGGCCACCTGCATAGTAATAGTACTGGCGCCGGATGTACGTTTCATACTCCGGATATTCCGGAAAAATGCACGGCCGATTGCCAGGGGATTTATACCCGGGTGATCGTAAAAATATTTATCCTCTTTTGCTATGATGGTTTTCCGGAGCAGCGGCGAGATCTCTTCCAGGTTTGTCTTCATTCGCCATTTGTCGTCGCTGGTCAGGAACGCGTTGATCATTTCTCCCTTACTGTCGTTCACAATGGTGGAATATTCCACTTTGTCCGGTAAAGGAAACACCAGGTTCAGGATAAAGAAAAGCACTACCAAAACGGCAATGGTTATTCCTGTCCTGACGAAAAAACGTTTAATCCCTTTACGGGTTATTTTTAATCCCATGGATGTGCGATACGAATTAGATCGGTGTCGCCCGGGCCAACGAAGCCTGCACAAAGTTTACGGAATTGTTTTGATTGATGCAACGGTTCTGTTCAACCAGACCGACTTAACAAATATTTCCCATCATCTTCTATGAACTTCAAACGATCCCGCATCTCTGGAAAAATTGCAATCTTATGAAAACATGATCTTCCGGATTTCGATGAAACCTTTCACGGAATTCAATATAGATTTTCTACCTTGTTTCCCATTGCACTACCATTAACCAATTATATGCGCCTAAACACTTTTATTGTTCCACTGCTTGTTGGAACAATTTTTTTAACTGCCTGTAACCGCAATGCTGTTTCTTTAAGTTATACCAACGCCAAAGGGGAGGTGCCGCAACTGGGTAACCTCGTTTTCCGGTTTAACCAGGCACTTGTAAAAGACAGCATGCTCAACAACTGGGATTCGAGCGACTATGTCAGTTTCAAACCGGAACTAAAGGGAAGGTTCCGGTGGCAGAGTCCCGATGAACTGGTTTTCTCCCCGTCGGAGCCGCTCAGTCCCGCCACTACCTATAGTGCATCGGTCAATAAGTCGGTGCTGAAGTACAGTGAATACAGCAATGTAAAGGATGCCGGCAAACTCGTCTTCCATACTCCCAACCTGTTACTTGAGAATACCCAGGTGTTATGGATCGGGGAAACTAGTACCAGCGCGGTTCCTGAGCTGAACCTGTATTTTAATTATCCCGTTGAGCCCTCGGCATTGAAAGATAAACTGGAAGTGGAGTATGAGGGAAAGAATGTCGACTACCGGTTGATCACCGCCTCGGCCGATAAACACCAGGTGGTGCGGCTTACCGGTGTTAAACCCTCCGACAAGGAATATGAAATAAAAATCTCTATCGCGAAGGGGCTGGTGCCGGAACAGGGAGGTAACAAGACCACCGAAGAACTGAGTTCTGTTTTATCCATCCCTTCACCCTTTGTACTGCAGATCCAGGGAATGGAAGCGGAACATGATGGGTCGGAGGGGACAATCCGGATCAGCTGCAGCCAGCAGGTCAATCCGGCGGAGGTGCGTTCCTATATCCGGTTTTCGCCTGAGCTGACATTTACGGTGGACCAGCTGGACAATGGTTTTATCCTTCGGAGTCCGGCTTTTGATATCGAAAAAAGTTATTCTGTCACCATTGTCAAAGGTCTGCGCGGCAGGTTGGGTGGTACTTTGAGGGAAGAGTACGTAGGTAATGTGGCTTTCGGGGAACTGGAAGCAGGAATCAGTTTCACCAATAGCAAGGCCGTTTATCTTTCTGCCAAAGGAGCCCGTAACCTCGAGGTCCGGATTACCAATGTGCCAAAGGTCAAATTGGTTATTTCAAAAATCTACGAGAATAACCTGTTGCTGTCGCAGCGTAATGGGTACTATCCGCAGGAAACAGGTAACAGTTCATCCGGTGAATATGAGGGGGACTATTATGAAGGGGGCAGCGGAAATGATGTAACCCTGGGTGATGTTATTTATGAAAAGGAAATCGATACGCGTTCGTTGCCGAAGAGTAATGGCGGGCGCCTGCTTGATTTCTCACAGTTTGAGGACAGGCTTCCTGATTTCAAGGGGGTGTATCATGTAATGATCCGTTCGGTCGATGAGTACTGGGTGCGTGAT
Organism: Chitinophagaceae bacterium; assembly: GCA_040510375.1. Taxonomy (GTDB): domain Bacteria; phylum Bacteroidota; class Bacteroidia; order Chitinophagales; family Chitinophagaceae; genus JBEVJC01. Next base: position 6,148 of record JBEVJC010000022.1, on the reverse strand, counting down.
AGCCGGTTTATCTCTTTATCCGACCTGGGACTGATAGCCAAACAGGGAGCGGAAAAAATGGTCGTGTTTACCCAGTCCATTAAAACAACAGCAGCGGTTGGTGCGGTCAATATAAGTGTCTACGGATCAAATAACCAGTTGTTGGGTACCGGTGTCAGTAATGCCGATGGGGTAGCAGAGATCGCTTTCACCAGGAAGGATTTTCCGGGTTTCAAACCGGCCATGGTGATCGCGAAAACCGCTGATGATTTTAATTTCCTTCCCTTCAATAATACGGGTGTCAATACATCGAGGTTTGATGTAGGCGGTAAACGGACCAATGCCAGTGGACTCGATGCATTTGTTTACGCAGAAAGGGATATGTACCGTCCGGGAGAGACCGTTCACTTTTCGGCCGTAATCCGTGATAAACAATGGAAGAGTCCCGGTGATATGCCTTTGAAGATAAAGTTTGTAATGCCCAATGGTAAAGAGTTTAAGTCGTTCCGGAAAACACTCAATGAAGAGGGTTCGGCAGAAGGAGCAATTGAAGTAACCAATGCGGCCATCACCGGTAGTTACGCGCTTGAAGTTTATACATCAAACGATGTGTTGCTTGCAACCAAGCCGATCTATATTGAAGAGTTTGTGCCGGATCGGATAAAAGTGGATGCAAAGCTTGACAAAACAGCTTTCCGCCCGGGTGAAACAGCAGTTTTATCACTTACTGCCACCAATTTCTTTGGCCCGGCAGCGGCAAACCGGAATTACGAAACGGAAATACAGGTCCGGCAAAAAAAGTTTTCACCAGAAAATTTTGCGGAATATGATTTCACCCTTGCCAATGAAAACAGTTTTTTTGATAAGGTGGTGCGCCAGGGAAAGACAAGCGAAACGGGGACTGCTTCCGAACAATACGAGATCCCGGACAACTACGCAAACCGGGGTGTTTTACAAACAAATTTTTATTCCACCGTTTTTGATGAAACCGGAAGGCCCGTCAGTCGCGCCGTTTCGGCCGATGTGTTTACCCAGAATGTTTTTTTTGGGATGAAAAAAGACGGGTATTATTATTTCCCGCTCAACCAGGCCGCCCGGTTTAACCTGGTCGCGGTGAATAAAGAAGGCCAGGGCATTAATGCAAGGGCCAAAGTGGAAGTAATCAAACATGAATACCGGACCGTGCTTAGCAAGAGCGGGAATTATTTCCGGTACGATTCGCAGAAGGAAGATAAGATTGTAGCAACAGGTGAAGCGAATATAAGCGCTTCCGGTACGTTGCCTTACCAGTTTACGCCACGCTCGCCCGGGGATTATGAAGTGCGGGTGTCGGTGCCTGGATCACCCACTTATATAAGCCAGTCGTTCTATAGTTATGGCAGCTGGGGAGGTGATAACAATTCTTTTGAAGTAAATACAGAAGGAAGTATTGATATAGCAGTGGAGAAAAAAACATATCTGCCAGGTGAAACCATCAGGGCATTATTCAAAACTCCCTTCAGCGGTAAGATGCTGGTGACAGTGGAAACCGATCACCTTATTACATACCAGCAGGTGGAGGTCAGTAACCGGACAGCTTCGGTGGACCTGAAGGTAACGGCCGATTACCTGCCCAATGCGTATATCACAGCCACACTTATCAAACCCCATGAGGTTTCTGATATTCCGCTGACGGTGGCACATGGGTTTAAAAATATAACGGTGGAGGAGAAAGGAAGGAAGATAAATGTGGAGATTGATGCGAACAAAACGGTTCGTTCAAAGACAAAACAGGTAATCAGGGTGAAGGCGGCTGCCGGAAGTTTCGTGACTTTGTCGGCCGTGGATAATGGTGTGCTGCAGATCAGCGATTTTAAAACACCGGATCCGTATGATTATTTCTATCAGAAAAAAGCATTGCAGGTCAATGCCTATGACCTTTATCCTTTGTTGTTTGCAGAGGTAAGGGCGAAGGTTAGCAGTACGGGTGGTGATGGGGAAATGAGTATGGAGAAACGGAATAATCCGATGCCTGCCAAACGGGTGCGGGTGGTCAGTTACTGGAGCGGGATCAAAAAAGCAAATGGAAACGGGGTAGCGGAATTTGAGGTAGACGTGCCTGCATTCAGTGGTGAGTTGCGGCTGATGGCTGTAGCGTACAAGGGACAGGCATTTGGTGCAGCTGCCAACACGATGACGGTGGCTGATCCGCTGGTCATCAGTACTGCATTGCCGAGGTTCCTTAGTCCGGGTGATACAGTACTGATCCCTGTGACATTAAGTAATACCACAACTGGTGCAACAAATATAAGTGCTACTGTTAGCACCGAGGGACCAGTAAAGGTTCTGGGGAGTTCCACATCGGGCGCTTCGGTTGCAGCAAAAGGAGAAAGCAGGGTATTGTTCAACCTGGTAGCAACAGGCAGCATCGGTACTGGCAGGATCGGTGTATCGGTAACGGCCCTGGGTGAAACCTTCACCGACATGACCGAGATCTCGGTTCGTCCTGCGGGTCCGCTGCAGAAACAAACAGGTGCCGGTTCTGTAAACGGTGGCAGTTCGTACGACCTGGTGATACCCACTTCGGATTATCTCCCGGCAACTGTAGACTATCAGTTAGTGGTAGGTCGTTCGCCGCTGGCGGAGCTCGGCGAGCAATTACGTTACCTGGTGCAATATCCTTATGGTTGTACGGAGCAGACCATTTCGGCGGCATTCCCCCAGTTATATTACAGCGATCTTTCTGACCTGATGGTATCGGGAACTGGTAACAAAACGCAGGCAAATGCAAATATCCTTGAAGCGATCAGGAAGATCAGGATGCGGCAGCTGTATACCGGTGCGGTGACTTTGTGGGATGGGGAAGGAAAGGAGGACTGGTGGTCGACCGTATATGCCGCGCACTTCCTGCTGGAAGCACGTAAGGCAGGATTTGAAGTAGAAAATTTATTAATTGAAACATTACTCAACTACCTCAACAACAAGCTGAGGAATAAGGAAACGATCACCTACTATTACAACCGCGACCAGCAAAAGAAGATAGCACCCAAGGAGGTTGCGTATTCGTTGTATGTACTGGCACTGGCGGGAAGGAGCAATGTTCCGGTTATGAACTATTACAAGTCACAACCCGGGATGCTGGCTATCGATAGCCGGTATCTTTTATCAGCAGCTTATGCCACTGCTGGTGATAAAAAATCTTTCCAGTCATTATTGCCTTCGCGGTTTGCCGGTGAGGAATCAGTGGCACAAACAGGCGGCAGTTATTATTCAGTTGTGCGCGATGAAGCAATCTCCCTGAATGCATTGCTGGAAATTGATCCGGGTAATAAACAGATCCCGGAGATGGTGGGACATATAAATGCCAGGCTCAAACAACGGGCGTGGTTGAGTACGCAGGAACGTGCGTTTACCTTCCTTGCGCTTGGTAAGTTTGCCAGGACGGTAAAAAATTCTACTGCCACGGCCGAGGTCAGGGTTGGAGGAAAAACAATTGCGAAGGTGACCGGTGGTCAGTGGAAGGGTGATAAAAAAACACTTGGAGGGAAGAATATCCAGATAGTCACCAGTGGTACCGGCAAAATCTATTATTCCTGGATGGCTGAAGGAATCAGTGCCACGGGGGCATATACGGAGGAAGATAATTATATACGGGTCCGCAAGAAGTTTTATGACCGCAATGGAAAGGCAATCGGACAGATGGCCTTTAAGCAGAATGACCTGATTATTGTGGGCATTACCCTGGAGAACGCATATAGCGGTTCAGTGGAGAATATTGTTATTACTGATCTTTTACCGGCCGGTTTTGAAATTGAAAATCCAAGGACAAAGGAAATTCCCGGTATGGACTGGATAAAGGATGGAATGAGTCCGACTGCACTTGATGTGCGCGACGACCGGATTCATTTCTTTGTAGATCTTACCAGCAGTAAACAAACTTATTATTATGCAGTGAGGGCAGTGTCGCCGGGACGTTATACCATGGGACCGGTAAGTGCAGATGCCATGTATAATGGAGAATACCATTCCTACAATGGTGCGGGTGTGATCAGGATCGAACCGTAGTTCGTTAATGAAATAAGTAGTTCGTAAACGAAATAAAAAAAGTCCGGCAGGTGCCGGACTTTTTTTTATGCGAATTATATAAAGATTAATAATCGTTATTATATCCACCACGGTCACGGTAACCGCCGCTGTCGCCACCTTTCTTGTAGCCGCCGCCGCCGCCGGAACCACCTTTGTTGTAGCCGCCGCCACCGCCGCCGGATCCGAAGCTACGCTTCTTGAAACCGCCGCCGCCGCCTGCACCGCCGCCTTCTGGCTTAGGACGTGATTCATTAACAACGATGTTACGACCGTCTACTTCGCTACCGTTAAGGGCAGTGATAGCAGCTTGTGCCTGATCGTCGTTAGCCATTTCAACAAAACCAAAGCCTTTGCTGCGGTTAGTGAATTTGTCCAATACAATTTTGGCTGATACAACTTCGCCATGGGAAGCGAATAAATTAGAAAGATCTTGATCTTTCAGGTTCCAACTGAGGTTTCCTACGTAAATGTTCATTTTGAGAAATTTTAAAAAAATAAAAGTGTAAACAGTAGACAGTAACCAGCGAACATTTATCGTTTTTTCGAAAAGTTGCGGACTTTCTAAAACTGTAAAAAACACCAAAACATTACGAAAATAAAGTTTTTTTTGGGAGAAGCCCCAAATTTATTTATGAAACCCTTTACAGGCTTGTTTTTTAGAGAATTCAACAGCCCGGGGCGGGCTGAATCCGGACTTCCAACTACGGTATGGGTTGGGGAGAAACAAAAACCCCCGGGGTTAGCCAGGGGTTTGTAAGCGATTTTTTATGTGTAAGGGACTATTCTGCAACTACTTCAAAATCAACTTCAGTCTGGTGACCGTTGCCGAAATCGATGGTAGCCTTATAGTTACCCAGTTCCTTAACATCATCAGGGATCGTGATCTTCCGGCGATCGATTTCATATCCGCGTTGTTCGCGGATAGCGCGGGTAAGTTGTAAAGAAGTGATGCTACCGAAAATCTTTCCGCTGGTACCGGTTTTGGCGCCGAGCTTAAGGGGACCTTCCTGCAGTTTAGCGATAACGCTGTTGATCTGGGCCAGCATCGCGTCTTCTTTTTTCTTTACCTGCTTCAATCTTTCTTCCAGTTGTTTGCGGTTGCCCGGGCTATTTTCGATAGCCAGCTTGCGCGGAAGAAGGAAGTTACGGGCGTAGCCATTTTTTACCTTGACCACTTCGTTCTTTGCGCCAAGATTATCTACGTCCTGAATTAATATGATATCCATTTGAATTCTTTTGTTCACCAACCCAGTCGGCCAGGGCAGACTGTCTCCGTTTAAAACGGGTTAGGGTGAGGTTATTTTAAAAGATCTGTTACGTACGGTAATAATGCCATCTGACGGGCTTTTTTCACTGCATCAGAAACCTTGCGCTGATACTTCAGGCTGTTTCCGGATAAGCGGCGTGGTAACAGTTTACCTTGCTCGTTCAGGAATTTTTTCAGGAACTCAACATCCTTATAATCGATATAGTGGATGTGATACTTCTTGAACCGGCAAAACTTCTTGACACGTTTGTCAGTCTTGATAGCGGTCAGGTATTTAATTTCGTTCTTTGCCATGTGTTAAGCCTCCACTACTTTTTCGGTTCCTGTTTTTACGCCACTTCTCTTTTTCGCATTGTACTCGACGGCGTATTTATCGAGTTTGGTGCATAACTGACGGAGCACGCTCTCGTCACGAAGAAGCTGGATCTTCAGCTTCTCATTGAAGTCGGATGGCGCAATGTATTCCATAACCCAGTAGAGACCAGTGGTCTTCTTCTGGATAGGGTACGCCAGTGATTTAAGACCCCACGCGTTCTCAGAAACGATGGAACCACCCTGATCGGTGACCATTCCTGCGAATTTTTTTTGCGCTGTTTTGAACTCTTCTTCGCTCAGAACAGGGGTAAAAATCACCATCAATTCGTAATTGTTCATTTACGTGTGTTTGTCCCGCTGATCGGGATAGTGATTAAAATGATTGTTTATCCTTTCACCGGGAACCGGCTACGGGGCGGCGAAGATACGGGTTTTACCCGGAAAAAGAAACATCAGCACTCACCCGCAGATCGATCACTTTAACCTGCAGGGTCACCTGCCCGTTCCACTCGTTCTCGTCGA
>JBEVJC010000021.1:0-31471 GCA_040510375.1 Chitinophagaceae bacterium | reverse complement strand
TCGAGGCCTTCCACTTCTTCTTCAGCTGTTACACGCATTGGCATAATCAGATTAATGACTTTGAAGATGACAAAGGAAACCACGAAGCTGTATCCCACAGCAAGTGCCATACCCTTCAGCTGGATGAGCACCTGGCCAGGTAAAACGAGTGAGTTGATGGCCGCGTCTCCGAACACTCCGGTCAGCACCATGCCGGTGATACCACCAACACCGTGACAGGCAAATACATCGAGCACATCATCCACACCGGATTTATGTTTGATAGCTTCAGCAACCAGGTTGGAAACAATAGCAGCAAGGAAACCGATGAAGATCGCCTGGGGTACACCCACGAAACCTGCACCAGGAGTGATGGCTACAAGACCCACAACCGCACCGATACAGAATCCGAGAACCGATGGCTTCCTGCCACGGATTACATCAAGGAACATCCAGGCCAGACCAGCAGAAGCTGCGGCGGTATTGGTAGTTGCGAATGCATAAGTGGCGAGTGAACTGGCGCCAACTGCAGAACCTGCGTTGAATCCGAACCATCCAAACCAGAGGAGACCGGTCCCGATCAATACATAAGGAATATTTGCGGGAGCGATAAGTGTAGAAGTTCTTTTCTTCAGTACGATTGCACCAGCAAGGGCAGCCATACCGGCAGAAATATGTACAACGGTACCTCCTGCAAAGTCAAGCACACCCCATTCGAACATCAGACCCTGAGGGTGCCATGCCATATGGGCGAGTGGTGCGTAAACAAGCATACCGAAAAGCACGATGAATAAAGTGTAAGAGGTGAAACGGATCCGTTCAGCAACCGCACCCACAACCAGTCCGGGTGTGATGATCGCGAACATCAACTGGAAGAAAGCAAATAACGGCAGGGGGATGGTAGCCGCGAGAGGCCAGGGCTCTCCGTTCATTACATCTTTGAAAAAAAGGAAAGTGCGGGGATCACCGATGAAACCGCCAATATCGGTTCCAAAACAAAGGCTGAACTGAACCACTATCCACAGTACCGAAATGATACCGGCAGATACCGTGCTCTTGATCATGGTTGAAAGCACGTTCTTCCGTCCGACCATTCCACCGTAGAAGAAAGCAAGTGCCGGAGTCATCAGGAACACAAATGCACAGGCGGTCAGCATCCATGCGATATCTCCGGTGTCATAAACATACTTTGGGGTCACTCCGTCGTCTCCTAAAACCGATTTGGGATCAAATGCGGCTGATGGCGTTACAAATAGGGCGGCTACGGCCACAACGAGGAGGACCACAAACGGCGCTACTTGCTTTAATGTTAGTTTACTCATAATCTGTTTGCAGTTTTTAGTTGTTATTATAATAATTAATCATTTGAATAACTTCCAATGAATGTATCGATTTTTTCAAATAACATTTGTTAGTTTAAACCATTATGTTAAAAAATAGTGGTTTAATGTGTATAATCCAGATGATTTATTAAATTAACAATAATATCTATATATATCGAAAGGTTAGTAGATTTCTAAGCGTTAGTACGGGATTTGCCTGTTAGTGAAAATACGGGCTGTTGAATCCCCTGTAATTGGATAATTTTCAGTGATTAATGGGTTCTGCGAACACGATGCGGTTTTATATAGAGCCAACGGTTTGATTTATTAGAGAAAAAAGGGTTTTGGAATTGGAGGTCCTGGTGGAGGAAATTGGTTTCACTGAATGAGGGCCGGGTTTCGCTAAAGTGGAGGGGAGTTTCGCTAAAGCGAAGTTGGGTTTCGCTGGGATGAATTTTTGTTTCGCAAAAGTGAGGAAGAGTTTGGCTAAAGTGAAGTCGGGTTTCGCTGGGATGAATTTTAATTCGTTTAGGCGAAGTCGAGTTTCGCTGAGATGAGTTTTTGTTTCGCTAAAGTGAGGAAGAGTTTGGCTAAAGTGAAGTCGGGTTTCGCTGGGATGAATTTTTGTTTCGCAAGGGCGAGGAGGAGTTTCGCTAAAGCGAAGTTGGGTTTCGCTGGGATGAATTTTTGTTTCGCAAAAGTGAGGAAGAGTTTGGCTAAAGTGAAGTCGGGTTTCGCTGGGATGAATTTTAGTTTCGCTAAGGCGAAGACGAATTTCGCTAAAGCGAAGTCGGGTTTCGCTCAGACGAGTTTTTGTTTCGCTAAAATGAAGAAGAGTTTCGCTAAGGCGAAGTCGGGTTTCGCTGGAATGAATTTTAGTTTCGCTAAAGCGAAGTCGGGTTTCGCTCAGATGAGTTTTTGTTTCGCTAAAGCAAAAAAGAGTTTCGCTAAAGCGAAGTCTAGTTTCGCCAGATGAAACCCCGTCTCAAAAAGACAAAAAAAGACCCGTCGGAAATCCGGCGGGCCTGGTTTATATTGATGGGTCAGATCAGATAAAACTTACGAGTGAGTCCTTGCTTTCAAGGACCGAGTTGCCATTGTTCAGGAACTCATCAACCTTTTTGGCGCATTCGCGTCCTTCACTGATGGCCCATACAACGAGCGACTGCCCCCTGCGCATATCACCTGCAGTAAAAATCTTGGAGAGATTGGTCTGATAAGCTTTTTCCGTGGCTTTTACATTACCGCGGTCGTCTGTATCAATCTCCAGGCTACTGAGCATACCGTCTTTCTGTGGCGACACAAATCCCATTGCAAGCAACGCGAGTTCGCAGGGCATTTCCCTTTCCGATCCCGGTACTTCGGTAAACTGGGCGGGACGGCCATCGCCAGAAGATTTCCATTCAAGATCCACTACTTTAAGTGCCCGCAGATTTCCGTTACCATCACCCAGGAATTCCTTGGTTGCAATGGCCCAGTGACGCTGTGCACCTTCTTCATGTGAAGAGGTTACTTTTAATACCATTGGATACGATGGCCACGGCATGGTGGGAGTGCGGTTCTCGCTTGGCTTCGGCAACAATTCGAACTGGGTGACTGTCTTCGCACCGTGACGGTTGGACGTACCAACACAATCAGACCCCGTATCACCACCACCAATCACCACTACATTCTTACCTGATGCAGTTACTTCTTCTACCAGGATATTACTTTCAATACCTGCATTGGCAAGTGGATCCAGCTGTGCGTTCCGTTTATTCTGCTGTTTTAAAAACTGCATGGCATAATAAACTCCCTTGAGCTCGCGACCCGGTACCGGAAGATCACGCGGTACAGTTGAACCGCCTGCCAGAACAATTGCATTGTATTCACGAAGCAGGTCGTTTACATTTATGTTTACCCCCACATTTGCATTACACAGAAAACTGATTCCTTCTTCTTCCATGATCTGAAGCCGGCGGTCAATGACCCATTTCTCCAGTTTGAAATCGGGAATGCCATAACGGAGAAGTCCACCCGGTTTATCATCCCGTTCAAATACCGTGACCGTATGACCCGCATAATTAAGTTGGGTGGCAGCTGCCAGTCCCGCAGGTCCCGACCCGATTACCGCTACTTTTTTCCCGGAACGGAGATTGGGTTTCTTTGCCTTCACCAGGCCCTTCTCAAACGCGATCTCGATAATATGTTTTTCTATTTCTTCAATGGTGATCGGCGGCTGGTTGATGCCCAGCACGCAGGCCGACTCACAGGGAGCAGGGCAGATGCGGCCCGTAAATTCAGGGAAGTTATTGGTGGATGCAAGGATCTCGTAAGCTTCCTTCCAGTCCTTCTGGTAAACAGCGTCATTAAATTCGGGAATGATATTTCCGAGCGGACATCCGTTATGACAGAAGGGAACGCCACAATCCATACAGCGCGCGGCTTGCTGGTTGAGCTTTTCATCGCTATAGCGATCCACGAATTCGTTGTAATGACCCAGACGCTCCGACACCGGCCGTTTGGTTGGCAACTCCCTGTTGAATTCCTTGAAACCTGTTGGTTTACCCATATCGTTTTATCACTTTTCTGTCCGCCCCCGGGGCGGTTGTTTATAATTAGTTTAGGCAGGAATATTACTCCACGGTTACGCTGACTTTTTTATCCATCAGCACTTTTTTATAATCAACCGGGAATACTTTAATGAAATAATGTAACTGGTTATCGAGATCATCAAGTATGAACCGCGCTACCGTACTGCCGGTGTATTCGTAATGACGCTGGAGCATCGTGAATAATTCATTCTTGTCATCCAGACCACACTCATCGAGGTCCACCATTTCACGATTGCAATTTTCCCTGAACTTTCCTTTCACATCGTATACATATGCAATACCACCACTCATACCAGCTGCGAAATTCCTACCGGTATCACCAATGATCACCACGCGGCCACCAGTCATGTATTCACATCCATGATCCCCTACACCTTCCACTACCACACTGGCTCCGGAGTTCCGTACACCAAACCGCTCGCCCGCCTTACCACGGATGAACGCTTCACCGGCAGTGGCACCGTATAATGCCACATTCCCGATAATGCTGTTTTCTTCCGGTACAAAACTGGCCCTGGAGGAGGGATATACAATCAGTTTCGCGCCACTGAGACCCTTTCCGAAATAATCATTTGCATCGCCTTCCAGTTCGAGAGTTACGCCCTTTGTATTAAACGCACCGAAACTTTGTCCCGCTGTACCGGTAAACTTGAAATGGATACTTCCATCAGGCAATCCGGCCGCACCATATTTTTTAGTGATCTCATTGGAGAGCATGGTGCCGGTGGTACGATCGGTATTAATAAGATCAAATGAAGCGGTGACCTGTCCCTTATTCTCCAGCACATCTTTTGCAACATCAATCAATTTCCAGTCGATGATTTTATCCAGTCCGTGATCCTGGTCTTCCATTTTATAAAGTCCGGTATACGGAGATGCCGGCTCCTTGTAAAGAATGGGGGCAAGATTGAGTTTACTGTATTTCCAGTGATTGATATTTTCCCTCATTTCAAGAAACTGGACCTGTCCCACCATTTCATTAACGGTCCGGAATCCAAGTTCTGCCATGATCTCACGTAATTCCTGTGCCATGAACCGGAAGAAGTTGACCACGTGGTCAGCCGCGCCGGTAAAGCGTTTGCGCAGATCAGGGTCCTGGGTGGCAACGCCTACCGGACAGGTATTAAGATGACATTTACGCATCATAATACATCCTTCCACCACCAATGCTGCAGTTGCGATACCCCATTCTTCCGCACCAAGAAAGGCGGCAATGGCGATATCCCTGCCGGTCTTCATCTGTCCATCTGCCTGCACCACTACACGTGAACGCAGTTTATTCCGCACCAGGGTTTGTTGTGTTTCTGCGAGACCCAGTTCCCAGGGCAGGCCGGCATGACGGATCGAAGAAATGGGCGATGCACCCGTTCCTCCATCATATCCTGCAATAAGCACTACATCGGCCTTGGCCTTTGTAACACCGGTTGCAATGGTTCCCACACCGGCTTTACTTACCAGTTTCACACTGATGCGTGCTTTACGGTTGGCATTCTTCAGATCAAAAATCAGTTGTGCCAGATCTTCGATCGAATAAATATCGTGGTGCGGAGGAGGAGAGATCAATCCAACACCTGGTGTTGAGTGACGGGTCCGTCCAATCCATTCATCCACTTTATGACCCGGAAGTTGTCCGCCCTCACCAGGTTTTGCACCCTGGGCCATCTTGATCTGTAATTCATCTGCTTCGGTAAGATAAAGACTCGTTACCCCGAAACGCGCACTGGCTACCTGTTTGATGGAACTGCGCATGGAATCGCCATTTGGCAAACGCTGGTAACGGCTTTCGTCTTCACCACCTTCACCTGTATTACTTTTACCGCCAAGACGGTTCATCGCAATGGCCAGTGTGGTATGTGCTTCCCAGGAAATGGAACCAAAACTCATTGCCCCCGTTGCAAAACGACGGTAGATTTCTTCGGCCGGTTCTACTTCTTCAATGGGAATAGAGGGCAGGATTTTTTTAAACTGGAACAGGCTGCGGATGGTTGCCGCTTTTTCGCCCTGGTCGTTTACCAGTTTGGAATATTTTTTAAATGTAGCGTAGTCGTTCGTTTGTGTTGAATGCTGCAGCAGGTGGATGGTCTGCGGATTGAAAAGGTGGAATTCCCCTTTCCGTTTCCACTGGTAAAAACCTCCCACTCCAAGACGGTCATTCGGCACATCTTTTTTGCTGAATGCGAAATAATGTTTGGCCAGTGCTTCCCTCGCAATTTCATCCAGGCCCATTCCTTCAATACGTGAAGTGGCTCCGGTGAAATACATGTCCACCACTTCCTTATTCAATCCAAGGATCTCGAAAATCTGCGCGCCCTGGTACGATTGTAATGTAGAGATCCCCATTTTACTGAAGACCTTCAGCAATCCATCGTTGATTGCCTTGATATAATTCTTCTTGAGAATATCGTCGTGCAGATCGGTCTTCAATTTGCCTTCCTGTTTCATATCGCGGATTGACGATAGTGCCAGGTAAGGGTTGATGGCTGTTGCACCAAATGCAATCAGGCAGGCAAAATGATGTACTTCAAAAGCATCACCTGCTTCCACGATTACACCTACCTGTCCACGCAGACCTTTACGGATCAGGTGGTGATGGATGGCAGAAGTAGCCAGCAGGGTGGGTATGGGGGCATGGTCGCTGTCAATGGCGCGATCCTGGAGGATCAGCACTTTAAAACCATCAGCCACACTATCTACCGCATAACGGCAAATGCGGTCCAGCGCGGCTTTCATAGACCCTGGTTTACCATCGGCCCTGAAATAACACTGTAATGTTTTTGCCTGGAACAATCCGGTATCGATACTGCGGATCTTTTCCAGTTCATGGTTATTGAGGATTGGTTGTTTCAATGCTACACTGTGACAGGTAAGCGGATCCTCTACCAGCAGGTTACCATTGTTACCGGCGAAACTGGCGAGAGACATTACCAGTCGCTCACGAATGGGATCGATCGGTGGATTGGTTACCTGCGCGAATAATTGTTTGAAGTAGGAGCTGAGGTGCTGGGGCTGGTCGCTCAATATCGCAAGCGGTGTATCAGTTCCCATTGAACCCAGGGGTTCCTTACCATCCACCGCCATTGGTGCAATGATATTATCAAGATCCTCCGTGGTATATCCAAATGCCTTCTGGTATTTAAAAACCTGGTCGTGCCCAAGATGGGTAAACAACACACGTGGTTCCGGTAATTCTTCCAGCCGGATTTTATATTTATTCAGCCATTCTGCATAAGGTTTACGCGAGCAGATCTGGTTTTTGAGTTCGGTATCACTGATGATGCGGCCCTGTTCCATATCGACTACGAACATTTTACCGGGTTGCAACCGTCCTTTTTCAATAACAGTTGCCTGGTCCACCGGCAGGGCGCCGGTTTCAGAAGCCATGATCACGCGGTCATCATTGGTAACGCAATAACGTGATGGGCGTAGTCCGTTACGGTCAAGTGTTGCCCCGATGATCTTACCATCGGTGAAGGAAATAGATGCGGGTCCGTCCCAGGGTTCCATGAACGCCGAATGGAATTCATAAAATGCTTTTTTAACCGGGTCCATCTGTTCGTTGCCATCCCATGCTTCGGGGATCAGCATCATCATTACATGCGGAAGGCTGCGCCCGGTGAGGGTCAGCAGTTCAATCATATTATCCAGGCAGGCAGAATCGGACTGGCCATTTTTTACTGTGGGCAACAGCATTTCCATTTCTTCCTTACTAAAATAAGGGGAAGTGAAATTCTTTTCGCTTGTCTTCAGCCAGTTCAGGTTCCCGTTGAGGGTATTGATTTCACCATTATGTGCGATGTAACGGAAGGGTTGCGCCAGACCCCAGCTGGGGAAGGTATTCGTCGCAAAACGGCTGTGGACAAGGCCAAAGGCACTTACCATCCGTTTATTGGAAAGATCGGGGAAATAACGGCGCACCTGCATACTGGTGAGCTGTCCCTTGTATACAATTGTCTTGTACGATAAAGAAGAGATATAAAAACCAACCTCGTCCTTTCGTACCGTATTGTTGATGGTATTGGTTGAATAATTACGCAGCACAAAAAGTTTGCGTTCGAATTCATCCGGGTTTGAGATATGATCGGGACAGGCAATGAATACCTGTTCCATTTCCGGTTCAACACTGAGGGCGGTGGGACCAATATCATAAGTATTAACCGGGACCTTGCGGTAGGCAAGGATATCGAGACCTAATTTCTCTGCAGAACGATTGAAAATTTCACGGCATTCTTCACGAAGCCTGATCTCTTTCGGAAAAAGGATCATACCCACGCCATACTTTCCAAACGATGGAAGATGAACACCGAGTTTGATACACTCATCGAAGAAGAATTCATGGGGCATCTGGACCATGATACCTGCACCATCGCCTGAATTGTTTTCACAACCACAGGCACCACGATGTTCCATGTTCTCCAGAATGGTGAGGGCATCAGAAATATTCTGGTGTGATTTGTTTCCCTTGATATTCGCTACAAATCCGATCCCACAGGAGTCATGCTCGAATGAAGGATGGTATAAGCCACTCGTGCTCGCCATATGCGTCCTAGTTTTAGTAATTATGTAATAAATTCAGTGTCTGCTGAATGTATAGCAAGCGATCCACGTAATTTACTGAAATTCCGTTAAAAAATACCTGATTCAACTGAAAGATTTCCCACAAGCGTGGGTAACTTTTTATGTTTAAACCCTGTGGTAATGAACATTTTAGAAATTGGAATTTATTAAACCAGGTAACCGAACAATGTATCGTTCTTGTTCAGTTCAGTAAACCGGATCTGGACCTTGTTCATCCGGTCGATCAGCAGATGGTAATCCTGTCTTGACTGTACTTCCACCCCAACCAGTGCGGGACCGTTTTCCTTGTTGGTCTTGTGCATGTATTCGAACCGGGTAATATCATCGGTTGGACCGAGTACATTATTTACAAATTCTTTCAAAGCGCCCGGTCGCTGTGCGAAACTGATGAGGAAATAATATTTCAATCCCTCGTATTGCAGGCTGCGCTCCTTGATCTCCTGCATGCGGTCGATATCGTTATTGCTGCCGCTTACTATGCAGACAATCGTTTTTCCCTTTATCTCGTCGGCGTAGTCATCAAGTAACGCAATAGAAAGCGCGCCGGCTGGTTCTGCCACCACGGCATCTTCATTATATAACTTGAGAATGGTGGTACAGACTTTTCCTTCCGCAACCAGTCGCATATCATCAAGTACTTCGCGGCAGATCGCAAACGTGATATCACCAACTCTTTTAACAGCAGCACCATCGACAAAACGTTCGATATTGGGCAGTGTAACCGGATGTCCGGCTTTCAGTGCTTCAGTCATAGAGGGAGCGCCTTCCGGTTCAACCCCGATGATCTTTGTATGCGGCGAGAAAGTTTTAAGATAAGATCCGACACCTGCTGCCAGTCCACCGCCGCCTACCGGTACAAAAATATAATCCAGTGTAATGCCGGATAACTGAAGGTCTTCAAAGATCTCCTGTGCCACGGTTCCCTGTCCCTCGATAATCTTTTCATGATCAAAAGGGGGAATGAAAACCATATCATTGACCCTGGTGAATTCTTTTGCGGTGATTGCACAATCATCAAATGTATCACCCGTCAGCACGATCTCGATATGTTGTTCGCCAAACATCTTTACCTGGTTCACCTTTTGTTTGGGGGTGATCACCGGCATAAAGATGACGCCTTTGATGCCCAGTTTCCTGCAACTGTAGGCAAAGCCCTGTGCATGGTTACCGGCACTGGCGCAAACAACTCCTTTCTGTAATTCCGAATCGGGCAGGCTGCTCATCAGGTTGAATGCCCCCCTGAGTTTATACGAACGTACCACCTGCAGGTCTTCCCGTTTGAGATAAACATTACACTGGTACCTGCGAGATAAATTCAGGTTAAGCTGGAGGGGGGTCTTTAATACGACCCCCTCCAGCCTTTTTGTTGCGGAATCAAAGTCAAGGAACGATGCTGATATATTAGCTGATTCGATCATGATCGGATTATCCTACTGATTCTGTTTTTTCTGTTTGTTCGCGGAACACATTCCTGGTTGAGGACTCCAGTGGAGGGACTGAAGAAACTGTCTCTTTCTGGTTTTCAGGACGAAGACTTCTTACGGTCTTGCCAGCCTGCCACATTTCACTTTCACGGAGTTCGGCCAGTTCAGCTTCCAGTTTCACGCGGTAATCAGGTTGCGAGTTAAGGTCAATTGAGCGCTGTGATTCTTTACCACTGGCAACACTTTCATACAATTCCTTAAACACAGGTGAAGTGGCATCGCGGAATTTCTTCCACCAGTCCAATGCACCACGTTGTGCGGTAGTGGAGCAGTTGGCATACATCCAGTCCATTCCGTTTTCAGCAACAAGCGGCATGAGTGATTGTGTCAGTTCTTCCACTGTTTCATTAAATGATTCAGAAGGAGAATGTCCTTTATCACGTAATACCTGGTATTGTGCTGCAAAGATTCCCTGGATAGCACCCATCAGTGTTCCACGTTCGCCGGTAAGATCGCTGTATACTTCTTTTTTAAAATTGGTTTCAAAGAGGTAACCACTTCCCACGGCGATACCGAGGGCGATAACGCGATCAAATGCTTTTCCGGTTGCGTCCTGGAAGATGGCATAGGAGCTGTTGAGTCCACGACCCTGCAGGAACATCCTTCTCAGGGAAGTACCTGAACCCTTTGGTGCAACAAGGAATACATCTACATCGGGAGGAGGGATGATACCGGTTTGTTCGTTGAACGTGATACCGAAACCGTGGGAGAAGTATAATGCCTTTCCGGGAGTAAGATGTTTCTTTACAGTTGGCCACAGAGCGATCTGTGCGGCATCGCTCAGCAGGTAACAGATGATCGTTCCTTTCTGAAGGGCTTCTTCAATTTCGAAAAGCGTTTTGCCGGGTACAAAACCGTCGCGTACGGCCTTATCCCAGGATTTGGAATCCTTTCTCTGACCAACGATCACATTGATACCATTGTCTTTCTGATTCAGTGCCTGCCCCGGACCCTGAACACCGTATCCGATCACTGCCACTGTTTCATTTTTAAGGATTTCCTGGGCTTTGCCGAGCGGGAATTCTTCGCGGGTTACCACGTTTTCTTCCGAGCCGCCGAAATTTAGTTTTGCCATTGTTATTGTTTTGTTGTTTAGATATTTTGATTAGTGATTACATTGAAAAAATCTCTTCGTTCTCGTTGAGGAACTCGTTGGTGGATGATTCGGTACCGGGTTCGCGGTATTCGAATTCTTTCAGTTTGGAATGGAATCCATCGCTGTCCTTGATAATGGCAACACGTGCGCTGCGTACAAATTCAATCAGTCCGTATGGTTCCAGTACCCTGATCAGTCCATCTGTTTCCTCGCGGTGGCCGGCCACTTCAAAAACGGTGTAGTCCTTCCGGATAACAACGGCTTTGGCGCCATGCTGTCGCAGTAAACGCTCCACCTTTACTTCGGCCTGGATAATATCTGTGGGCACTTTATACAATGCCAGTTCCTGCCATACGATTTCATCCTGTGTATTGTAATAGGCCTTTAGTACTTCCACCTGTTTTTCAATCTGCCGGCAGAGTTTGCGAACCACTTCTTCTGTTTCGCTGATCACGATGGTAAAGCGATGAACACTTTCCACTTCGGAAGGGGAAGTGTTAAGGCTTTCAATATTGATCTTTCTCCGGGAGAAAATGATAGCGATCCGGTTGAGCAGACCGATATGGTTTTCGGTATAGACCGTGATCGTGTATTCCTGTTTGAGCATAATGCTTTTTTTAAAATTGTTTTTCGGGTGACTTCAATCGGACCGGGATGCCAACCTATATCCTATCCCTTTCGAATCCCTTCCATATATAACTCCTCCGGGTTCTCCTGTCACGTGTTCAGAGTTCTCCTGGCACGTGTTCAGGGTTCTTCTATTACAATGTTCAGAGTTCTTCGCGGCTAAGGATGATCTCGGCTACACCACGGCCCTGCGGAACCATGGGGAATACATTGTTTTCCTTTCCAACAAACACCTCCAGCAGGAAACTGCCATCGTGATTGAGCATTTGTTTCAGTGCCCCTTCCAGCTCTTCCCTTTTTTTAATACTGTTGCCCGGGATCCCGAATCCTTTGGCTACCTGTACAAAATCCGGACTCGTGATATCCACGAATGAATATCTTTTTTCATGGAACAACTGTTGCCACTGGCGTACCATTCCGAGGAACTGATTATTCAGGATCAGGATTTTTACATTCGGTTTGAACTGCATGATGGTGCCCAGTTCCTGCAGCGTCATCTGGAATCCACCATCACCGATAACGGCAACCGTTGTACGGGTGGGATCGCCATAAGCCGCGCCGATGGCGGCTGGCAGGGCAAAACCCATTGTTCCCAGTCCACCGCTGGTGATATTACTTTTCGAATGGTTGAATTTTGCATAACGGCAGGTCACCATCTGGTGCTGGCCCACATCGGTTACTACAATGGCATTACCATCCGTGAGTCTGTTCAGCACATTGATCACCTCGCCCATGGTGAGGGTCTCTGTTGTAGGATTCAATTCTTCATTGATGACTTTTGTTCTTTCTTTCTCCATGTATTCCTGGAACAATCCAAGCCATTCAGGATATACTTTTTCCCTGATCAGTTTGGTGAGAACAGGAAGAGTTTCTTTACAATCGCCCCAGACTGGTACCGTAACTTTTACGTTTTTATCGATCTCTGAAGGGTCGATATCAAGATGAACGATTTTCGCCTGTTTTGCATATTTATCCAGCCGGCCGGTTACCCGGTCATCGAACCGCATACCGATTGCAATCAGTACATCACATTCATTGGTGAGCACATTGGGTCCGTAGTTGCCATGCATACCCAGCATACCCACCGAAAGTGGATGATCTGTTGGTATGGCACCGGCGCCCATGATGGTCCATGCAGAAGGGATGCCGGCCTTTTCGATAAAGGCTTTAAATTCTTTTTCAGCGCGACCAAGTATTACACCCTGGCCCCAGATAACAAAGGGCTTCTTTGCACTGTTGATCAGTTCTGCTGCTGCTTCGATGTATTCCTTCCTTACAATTGGTTTTGGACGGTAACTGCGGATATGGGTACATTTTGTATATCCGCTGTAATCGAATTTCTGCAGTTGTGCATTCTTGGTGATATCGATTACTACCGGTCCGGGGCGACCACTACCTGCAATATAAAATGCCTTTGCAAGTATTGCTGGAATCTCCGTTGCATCAGTTACCTGGTAATTCCATTTGGTAATGGGTGCGGTGATATTGATCACGTCTGTTTCCTGGAAGGCATCGGTACCCAGCAGGTGGGCGAATACCTGGCCGGTAATACAGACCAGCGGGGTGGAATCAATCATTGCATCGGCCAGACCCGTTACCAGGTTGGTAGCACCTGGTCCGCTTGTGGCAAACACAACACCCACTTTTCCCGATGTACGCGCATAACCCTGTGCTGCGTGGATGGCACCCTGTTCGTGACGGACCAGGATATGTTTCAGCTGGTCATTATAATCGTAAAGCGCATCATAGATGGGCATGATGGCACCACCGGGATAACCGAATATAGTATCGACCTGTTCAGCGATGAGTGCTTCAAGCACCGCTTCACTACCGGTGATCGAAGTATCAACTTTTGATGGGGCGGGTTTCTTTTTTAATTCCAGAGTTTCCATTGTATCTGTGTTTGACCGTTGCCGGTTTTGAATTTCTAATTTATTGTTCCAGTTTTCTTTTCACTGTACTGTTCTTCATAAACCCGGGACTATCATCCCTGACCAGTAACCCCGATAAACTGTTCCCCGTTGACTTTGCGGGAATGGCGTTACTATGCTTCATCCGTTACACAACCTTCACTGGCGTCCTTTACACTCATGGCATATTTCCAGAGAACTCCTTTTGTTGCCTTGAGTGTTGGTTTCTTCCAGTTTGCCTTACGTTTATTTATTTCTTCTTCACTTACTTTCAGGTTGAGTGTGTTTTTCACTGCATCGATCTCGATAATATCATTGTCCTGCACAAAGGCAATCAGTCCGCCATCGTATGCTTCGGGTGTAATATGTCCAACCACGAAACCATGTGTGCCGCCGCTGAAACGTCCGTCGGTAATCAATGCTACCGATTTACCCAGACCCGCACCAATGATTGCACCGGTTGGTTTCAGCATCTCGGGCATACCTGGTGCGCCACGCGGTCCGATATACCTTATCACCACCACATCACCTGCATGTACTTTGCCGGAAGAGATACCTGCGATCAGGTCTTTCTCGCCATCAAATACGCGGGCAGTTCCTTCAAAACGTTCGCCTTCCTTACCGCTGATCTTTGCCACACTTCCTTTCTCGGCCAGGTTGCCATACAGGATCTGCAGGTGTCCGGTGACTTTCAATGGATTTTCCACAGGCCGGATGATGAATTGTTTTTCAAAATCAAGATCAGGTGCTTCCACAAGGTTTTCAGCTACGGTCTTACCTGTAACGGTAAGGCATTCGCCATGAAGAAGGCCCTTGCTTAACAGGTACTTCATTACAGCAGGCACACCACCAAACTTATGCAGGTCTTCCATGAGGTACTTACCACTTGGTTTAAAGTCGGCAAGAACCGGGATCTTATTACTGATTGCCTGGAAATCGTCCTGTTTCAGGTCCACATCCACACTTTTCGCCATGGCGATCAGGTGTAGTACGGCATTGGTGCTGCCACCAAGAACCATTACGACGGTGATTGCATTTTCAAATGCTTTCCGGGTCATGATATCCCGGGGTTTAATATCTTTTTCCAGCAGGTTACGGATGGCCGCACCTACTGCCTTACATTCTTTTTGTTTGTCTTCGCTCAGGGCTGGATTGGAAGAGGAGTTGGGCAGACTCATACCCAGTGCCTCAATGGCACTTGCCATGGTATTGGCGGTATACATACCACCGCAGGCCCCTGCACCGGGGCAGGCATTCCTGACGATACCATGAAAATCATTTTCATCCAGGTTACCTGCAATTTTTTGACCAAGTGCTTCGAAAGCACTCACGATATTCAGGTCTTCCCCTTTATAATGACCAGGGGCGATGGTCCCTCCATACAACATAATGGATGGACGGTTCAACCGGCCCATCGCCATTACAGCACCGGGCATATTTTTATCACAACCGGGAATACTGATCAGCGCATCATAATACTGTGCGCCGGCATTGGTTTCGATACTGTCGGCAATTACATCGCGGCTCACCAGGCTATACCTCATACCATCTGTTCCCATACTGATACCATCACTCACCCCAATGGTATAAAAACGAAGTCCAAGCAGGTCAGGCGTTTCATTAACAGCCTGGCGGACGGTTGTAGCCAGGTCGTTCAGGTGCATATTACAGGTGTTACCATCCCACCCCATACTCACGATTCCCACCTGTGCTTTTTTAAAATCTTCTTCCTTGAACCCAATGCCATAATACATGGCCTGTGCGGCCGGTTGGGTAACATCCTGTGTAAGTGTGCGCGAAATTTTATTCAGTTCTGACATTCTTTCTTCGTCGTTTGTTATTCTTAATTAAGTACCGTTTCCGGCTATCGTTATTATTTTACATTCTGCGTTGGCTGGCACCCCGCGGGGCGCTTTTTTAAACTGATTATACAGTCGCCACTTCTTTCTTTTTTTCCAACAGCGCCTTAGCCGTTGTCAACTCTTCTTCCTGAACCCTTGCCAGGTAAGCTTTCTGGATCACGTGACTGATGCTGTCTTCCCAATTCATTTCAAAAACAGTGTCGTCGAGTCCTGCCCAACCCACTACTTCCGCAGCTGTTCCGCAGAAGAAAGCCATGTCAGCATTTTTTAATTCTTCAATACTGATCTTTTTTTCCGTAACCGGGATGCCCAGTTCTGCACAGAGTTCCAGTACCGTCTTCCTGGTAAGTCCGGGCAGGATCTGACCGAGGGAAGGAGTGAAGAGTTCACCGTTGCTTTCAACAAAAACATTGGCTCCGGGTCCTTCTGCAACATAACCCTCCAGATCGGTGAGTAAGGCTTCATCATATCCCTTTGCCTTTGCTTCCTGGCTGGCCAGGATGCTGTTTACATACAGGCCACTTGCCTTGGCTTCCATATTAAATGCTTTGGGATTGGGACGTTGGAATGAAGAGGTGAAAACGCGAAGGGCCTTATTGCCCAGGAAGGGCGACATTTCCCAGGACTGAATGGCGATATGTGATTTTTCGTTTTTGACAAAACTCATATTGGCCGGGGCGTATACAATTGGACGGATATATGCGTCCTGTTGGTTATTTATTTTCAGCAGTTCGTAAGAAGCTTCAATCAGTTCCTGCGTATTCCAGTGATACGGCATGTTGAGCGTTTCGGCTGAACGGCGTAACCGGTCGAAATGTTCTACAGGCCTGAAGATCCTGGTTTCACCTGATACCGTTTTGTACGACCGGATCCCTTCAAATACGGAGTATCCGTAGTGGAGCGACTGGCTATACAGATCCATTTTTGCATCAGCCGCCTTTACAAAAGCGCCATCACAATAGATCAGTGTTTCATGGTTATAATAATTGGCCATATTCAAAATATTAAAGGGTATAAAAAAAACAACCCGCCTGTTGGAGGCGGGTTGTAGTATAATCAGTTATTGATTTCGAATCATACAATACTTCCCGCTGGAGAATAAATAATAATAATGACCACCACGACCAGTACGCGGATTGCTGAAATGATCACCTTATTTAGTTTATTCTTTTGCATGAAAGTGTTGTAAAACGAATATACACCCCTCCATCCAAAAAAACAAAAAACATGTGCGCCGGATTGGACCAGCGTTCCTGTTTGATGTATATGTATAAGAACTGTTGTTATATCTACTCCAAACCGGCAGCGATCAGTTACCGCTTAGATAATAGTCGACTTCCTGTACTCAATATTTTCCCTGGTCAGTGAACCCGGAATCTTACCACTGATATAATCACAGATCAGTTCACCCAGTGTGATGGTGCTGTAAAAGTTAACCGGGTCGATATCCTTTGTTACAAATCCATTGGTGAGGGTCCAGCCCACGGCTTCACGTACCATGGCCGCTTCTTCGCCCATGCCCAGGTGATCAAGCAACATGGCGGCGGAAAGTATTGACCCCAGCGGGTTGGCAATATCTTTACCAGCTGCCTGCGGATATGATCCATGGATAGGTTCAAACAAAGCAGCGCCGTTGCCGATCGATGCTGAGGGAAGCAATCCCAGTGATCCGCTGATCACACTTGCTTCATCGCTGATGATATCACCAAACATATTCTCGGTAAGCACTACATCAAACTGGCGGGGGTTGAGAATGATCTGCATGGCAGCATTATCAACAAAGAGGAAATCAAGTTCCACATCTGCATACGATGTGGCGATTTCTTTTACCACCTTTCTCCAGAGACGGGAAGTTTCCAGTACATTGGCCTTATCAACCAGGGTAAGTTTATTCCTTCTTTTCTGAGCGGCCTGGAATGCAAGGTGGGCAACGCGTTCAATCTCATCTTTGGAGTACGAACATTCGTCCAGTGCCCAGGTACCTTCTGCGTTCTGTTCTTTTTTACCGAAGTAAATACCACCGGTCAGTTCACGGTAGATCACAAAATCGACCCCTTCAATATTTTTTGTTTTCAGGGGCGAAAGGTGATGCAGCGCGGTGTAAGTAGTAACAGGACGGATATTGGCAAACAACTGGAGTGATTTGCGCAGTTTAAGCAAACCCTGTTCTGGTCGCACTTTGGCCGTTGGATCATTATCATATTTCGGATCGCCGATTGCGCCAAACAGGATGGCGTCGCTTTTCAGGCAGATCTCAATTGTTTCGTCGGGCAGCGGGTTTCCGGTGCGGTCGATGGCGATGGCGCCCATCAGGCAGTACTGGTAGCTGAACTGGTGGTTAAAGGTCTGGGCGATGGCGTTCAGTACCTGGACTGACTGTTTGGTTACTTCGGGGCCAATCCCGTCTCCTTCAATGACAGCAATGTTCTTTTTCATGGTTTTTGCACTGGGCAGTTGATGGTTATAGGGTATGTGTTGTTTCGTATTGTTCAATTTCGTCCCTCGTACTCAGCAGGTAGTCGATATCATCGTACCCATTGAGCAGACAGGTTTTTTTATAGGAGCTGATCTCAAATGTTTCGGTAAGTTGTTTGGTTCCGTTGTAATCAATCAGGCTTACTTCCTGGCTGGCCAGGTTTACTTCGAGTCGTTGTTGGGGATCTGCTTCAATTGCTGTAAAAACCACTGCAAGGAATTCTTCGCTGACGGTAACAGGCAAGAGGAAATTATTGAGTGAATTGTTTTTAAAAATATCGGCGAAAAAACTGCTGATAACTACATCAAAACCGGCGTCCTTAATAGCCCAGGCTGCGTGTTCGCGGGAGGAGCCACATCCGAAATTTTTTGCGGCAACCAGGATCTGGCCATTATACCGGGAATCGTTGAGCGGGAAATCTGCTTTTGGTTGTGATTCATCATCATTCAGGTAACGCCAGTCGCGGAAGAGGTTTTTGCCAAAACCCTCGCGGCTGGTGGCCTTGAGGAAGCGGGCAGGGATGATCTGGTCCGTGTCGATATTTTCAATATTGACCGGTACGGCAGAGGAATGGATGGTTACTATTTTTTTAGACATATAATTTAATTCTTAACGGCGAGTGATTCTGAAAGATAGGTATCGCGGATATCACCGACCTGACCGGTGATTGCTGCCAGTGCAGCTGTAAGCGGACTTGCCAGGAATGTACGGGCATTTGGTCCCTGTCTTCCTTCAAAATTCCGGTTGCTGGTAGAGATACAGTATTTACCAGCAGGGATTTTATCTTCATTCATCCCAAGGCAGGCGCTGCATCCAGGCTGGCGTAACATAAACCCGGCATCGGCAAAAATTTTGTCGATCCCTTCTTCGATGGCTTGTTTTTCCACCTGTTTACTTCCGGGCACCACCCATACCTGTACATCATCGGCTTTGTATTTTCCTTTTACAAAACCGGCCACCATACGGAGGTCTTCAATGCGGGCATTGGTGCAACTTCCGATAAACACATAATCAACTTTTTTGCCCTTGATGGCAGCACCAGGTTCGAGTCCCATGTAGGCCAGTGATTTTTCAAAAGAAGCTTTTTCTTTATCATCCACTTCGCTGAGGGCAGGAACATGTCCGCTGATACCGATACCCATACCAGGGTTGGTACCGTAAGTAATCATTGGTTCAATATCTTCTGCACGGATATTTATCTCTGCATCAAACTGTGCATCGTTATCACTGTACAATGTTTTCCAGTAAGCCAGTTTTTTATCCCAGTTTTCACCGGCAGGTGCAAACTTGCGCCCCTTCATATATTCGTACGTAATTTCATCGGGAGCGATCATACCGCAGCGTGCGCCCATCTCGATGCTCATATTACAGATGGTCATCCTTGCTTCCATGGAAAGCGCGCGGATAGCGGATCCTGCAAACTCAACCGCATAACCGGTAGCGCCGCTGGCCGTGATCTGCGAAAGGATATAGAGTACGATATCCTTACTTACCACACCTTCGTTCAGTTTGCCATCGATATTGATGCGCATCAGTTTTGGCTTTGACTGCATCAGGCATTGGGTAGCCATTACCATTTCCACTTCGCTGGTACCGATACCAAATGCGATGGAGCCAAAGGCTCCGTGGGTGGAAGTATGGCTGTCGCCACAAACGATGGTCATTCCCGGTTGGGTGATTCCCAGTTCAGGTCCGATAATATGTACGATACCCTGGAACGGATGTCCCAGGCCATACAATTCAATACCATGTTCTTCGCAATTTTTCTTCAGTGTTTCCACCTGTATGCGGGAAAGTTCTTCTTTGATGGGGAGGTGCTGATCGATTGTTGGTACGTTATGATCAACAGTTGCTACTACCTGTTTGGGACGGAGGACCTTGATGCCACGTTTATTGAGACCGTTAAATGCCTGCGGGCTGGTCACTTCGTGAATCAGGTGTTTGTCGATATATAAAACGGATGGTCCATCCTGTATGGTTTTCACCACATGTGTTTCCCAGATTTTTTCGAATAATGTTTTTGACATAATCATTTTTAGTTTTCAATAGGCTCAGATTGCCACCTTATATTGTTTGGCCAGGTCGTGCAGGTCAGCATCAAACACTTCTTTTTTCCTGTCGGCCACCTGCAGGAATTCGGCGTACAGCACGTCGATATCGTTACGGTTATAATCAAATCCAAGTTTGCGGAAACGGTGTGCCAGTGCGGATCTTCCGCTGCGGGCGGTGAGTACGATCTTTGATTCATCGGCACCTACT
Source organism: Chitinophagaceae bacterium (assembly GCA_040510375.1). Lineage (GTDB taxonomy): Bacteria > Bacteroidota > Bacteroidia > Chitinophagales > Chitinophagaceae > JBEVJC01. The sequence goes on along the minus strand of JBEVJC010000021.1, from coordinate 11,287 downwards.
TCTTCCGGTGCAATGATCTCATAGGTCTGTGCGTTCTTCAGGAAACCATCCTGGTGGATACCGGATGAATGGGAGAAGGCATTATTTCCAACGATTGCCTTATTGGCCTGTACGGGCATCCGCATGATATCGGATACGAGGCGGCTGATGGGATTAAGTTGCTGTGTTTTGATATCGGTATACAGTCCGAGTGAAGCATGTTGTTTCAACACCATCACTACTTCTTCCAGTGCGGTATTACCAGCGCGTTCACCCAGTCCATTGATGGTACATTCGATCTGGCGGGCACCAGCCATTACACCTGCAATGGAATTGGCAGTAGCCAGTCCGAGGTCATTATGACAATGGCAACTCAGGATGGCCTTATCAATATTGGGCACATTGTTCATCAGGAATGCGATCTTTTCTCCATATTGATGGGGGAGGCAATAGCCGGTGGTATCGGGGATATTCACCACGGTAGCACCTGCGCGGATCACGGCTTCCACCACTCTTGCCAGGTATTCGTTTTCGGTGCGGCCTGCATCTTCGGCGTAGAATTCCACATCATCCACAAAATTCTTTGCCCATTTTACTGCCTGCACTGCGCGTTCGATGATCTCTTCGCGGGTGGAGTTGAACTTGGATTTGATATGGAGATCGGAAGTTCCGATACCTGTGTGGATGCGGGGGCGTTTCGCCAGTTTCAGTGCTTCTGCAGCTACTTCGATGTCTTTTTGGACAGCTCGGGTAAGGCCACAGACCGTCGCGTTTTTGATCACTTTCGAAATTTCGTGCACCGATTCGAAGTCGCCCGGAGACGAAACCGGGAATCCCGCTTCGATGATATCCACCCCCAGTTCTTCCAGGGCGAGGGCCAGTTCAATTTTTTCGCGGGTGTTCAGTTTACAGCCCGGGACCTGTTCGCCGTCGCGGAGTGTTGTATCAAATATGTGAATTTTGCCAGCAGCCATTTTTAATGATAAATTGTGTTGATAAAATGGTTACTAAAATACTCAATATCCAGGCGGAGTGGAAACCTAAATTAGGCGGGTTTTACACCGCTTAAATTGACCTAAATTTGCGGAAAGCCTTACTGGCGCTGGATTTTAAATCAGGAGAATTACGATGCCCAACCGTTCGACCGACACCTTATTTCAATTAATTAAGTCGCTGGAAAAGAGCGAAAAGCGAAATTTCAAGCTTTTTGTGAAGCGGAATGCCCCCGGGGAGAACCTGAAAACCATCCAGCTCTTCGATGCCCTCGATAAAATGGCGGATTATGACGAAACCCTATTACTCCGCAAAAACCGGCAGATCAGCAAGCAGCAGTTATCCAATATCAAGGCGCATTTATATAAACAGATCCTGTCGAGCCTGCGGCTGATCAAGGACGAAACCAATATTGACCTGCAGTTGCATGAGTGGATGGATCATGCCCGGATCCTGTTTAATAAGGGACTTTATCTCCAGAGCCTCAAGGCTTTGAAGCAATTAAAGGAGTTGGCGCGGGAACACCAGCAGTTTACCCACCTGCAGCAGGCCCTGTTTTTTGAAAAAAAGATTGAAACCCTGTATATCACGCGGAGTATGCAGGACCGGGCCGAAAAACTGACCCTGGAATCGACCCTGGTGAATGAGCAGGTAACGTTGGTCAACAAGTTATCAAACCTGGCTCTCAGCCTTTACAGCTGGTATATCCAGAACGGTCATGCCCGCAACCAGCGGGATATTATCAATATCCAGGAATTTTTCCAGTCGAACCTGCCCGCGGATGCCGTGCTTGCAAACGGTTTTTACGAAAAAGTGTACCTGTACCAGAGTTATACCTGGTATGCATTTATCCGGCTCGACTTTTTGCAGTACTACCGGTATTGCCAGAAATGGGTGGATCTCTTTAACGTTTTTCCGCAGATGTTACCGGTGGAAACTGCATCCTATATAAAAGGTATGCATAACCTGATGAGTGCGCATTTTGACCTGATGAACCATGCGAAGCTGGCCGAGGTGCTGAAGAAGTTTGAACAGTTTGCCAGGACGAAACTGGTGACCCAAAACGATAATAACCGGATTCTTGCTTATCAGTATTTATACACGGCGCGCATCAACCTGTACTTCCTGCAGGGCACGTTCAACAAGGGTTTGCTGATGGTGCCACACCTGGAAGCAATGCTGAAAGAATACGGGATTTATCTGGATACACACCGGGTGCTGGTATTTTATTATAAGATTGCGTGTTTGTATTTCGGGAGTGGTGACAATGAAAAAGCGATTGATTATTTAAACCGGATTATTGAGAATAAGTCGGACCTGCGCACCGACCTCCAATGTTATGCGCGGTTATTAAACCTGATTGCTCATTATGAGCTGGGGAATTTTGACCTGCTGGAATACCTGAGTAAATCGGTGTACCGGTACATGGCCCGGATGGAAAATCTCAGTAAGGTAGAGGAGGAGATGTTTGTATTTCTCCGGCGTTCTTTCCGGGTAGGCGCGCATGCACTCAAGCCGGAGTTCCAGAAACTGCTGGCAAAACTCAAAAAGTATGAAGGAAATCCGCTGGAGACGAGGGCGTTTGCCTACCTGGATGTGATTTCCTGGCTGGAGAGTAAGATAAATAATGTGAACGTGCAGGATGTGATCAGGGAGAAATACGGTAACCGGGAGGTCCAGGCTCCGCAAAAATAAGTTTTCCTTCACATGGGGGTATCGATCTTACCGGTTGTCCTATTCACAAATCGCCGAAGATTGAGAGCAGCTATATTTGAGACAGGATATAGGACCATTACCGTGGAACAAAGCAGTACCGCCGTCATAAGAACATTGTCCCCCTACGGGACAGGCAACTTTGAAATGCTGTTCAAGACACATTTCAACGCATTGAATGCCTATGCCTATACCATCCTGAAGGACAATCACCAGGCGGAGGAGATTGTGCAGCAGGTGTTTTGCCGGATCTGGGAAAAAAAGGAAGATCTTTCTATCCATACGTCCATCAAGGCCTATCTCTACCGCGCGGTTTATCATGATAGTCTCAATTACCTGAAACATAAAAAAGTAATGGCGCAGTATGCCTCCTATGCTTTGCGGCAGGGGGAACATCAGGTGTCGGGCAGTGCAGAAAAAGTGCTGGCGGCGGAGTTGAATGAAAAGATCAGGGATGCGATGAATGAATTGCCGGAACAATGCCGGACCATTTTCCAGATGAGTCGTTTCGGGCATATGAAATACCAGGAGATTGCGGAAGCGATGGGTTTATCGGTAAAAACAATCGAAAACCAGATGGGTAAGGCACTCCGGTTAATGCGTGGTAAACTGGCAGAATATATCAGCTTGTTATTGACCTGGATAATACTAACTGTTAATTGAACCCATTGAACAACTTTACAAACGATATGGACGACCTGCTGATCCGTTATCTCGCAGATGAGGTAAGCGGAACAGAGTTGCAACAGGTGAAACACTGGATCGCTGCTTCGGCAGAGAACAGGGTTCATTTCGAACAACTGCGTCGCATCTGGGAGGGAAGTGCTGAATTGGCTCCGGTTGTGCAGGTCGATGAAGAGCAGGCCTGGCAACGGTTTCAGCAACGGGTACATCCTCCGGCCAAAGTGGTGCCGATTAACCGAACTGCTGTTTCCCGGAAGGTGGCTGCTTCCATCCTGCTGGTGGTTGGTGCTGCATTAACGGGTTACCTGTTTATATTTAAACCAGCTTCAACACCGAAAACCCTGGCGGTGGTAACAACCACACTGGTGCGGGCCGATACCCTGCCTGATGGTTCTGTCGCCACATTGAATAAATATTCTTCCATCAGTTATCCCAGTAAGTTTAAAGGAACAACCAGGCCTGTAAAACTGGAAGGCGAGGCATTTTTTAAGGTAACGCCGGATAAGGAAAAACCATTTATTATAAAGGTGAATGAGGTTGAAGTAAAAGTAGTCGGCACCGCCTTTAATGTTAAAAGTTCCAGCGGTAATACAGAGATCATTGTGGAAAGCGGGATTGTACAGGTGATCAGCGGTGGTAAACTGGTGGAGCTTAAAGCCGGCGAACGGGTAATGGTGGCGAAGGATTCGGTGGAAAATAAAGTGGTATCCGATGATAAACTTTATAACTATTATGTAAGTCGTACGTTCATCTGTGATAACACACCCCTCTGGAAACTCGTCGACAAACTCAACGAAGCGTATGAATCAAAGATCATCATCAGTGATCCACGTTTGCGGAAGTTGCCGTTGAATGTAACGTTTAATGAGGAGTCGCTCGATATGATCCTGAAGGTGGTTTCACAAACCCTGCTGGTGCAGGTTTCCAAAGAAGATGGCCAGATCATTATTCATTAAGAAATTGTCCATGTTAAATTTCCGCAAAGCCATTCTCACCGTTATGATGAGCTGCCTGGTGGGTATTGTATTCTCCCAAAACCTGCTGGAGAAGCGGATTTCCCTGGATGTAAACCGGCAGCGCCTGGATGATGTATTGTCGATCATCAGTGATAAGGGCGGTTTTACTTTTTCCTATAACAGCCAGATTGTAAAACGCGATAGCCTGGTTAGTCTTTCCGTAACCAACCGCAGCGTTCGCCAGATCCTGGCATTATTACTCAGTGATCAGTATGAATACAAGGAAAGCGGCAATTATATTATCCTGCGGAGGGTGGCGCTCAGACTCACCACGGTCACGGATAAATCGCCCGTAACGGATAATATTTATACGATCTCCGGATATGTGGTTAACAGTGAAACGGGCGACCGGCTGACCAATGTCAGTGTATATGAAACGGAGCACCTGGTATCGGCGCTGACGGATGAACATGGCAGGTTTGAACTGAAATTAAAAAGTAAGTATCCCACTGCATCCTTGTCGGTGAGCAAGTACTCGTATGAAGACACAACAGTTGTTATTGAACCGAAGTTTAATATGCAACTGGTAATTGCGATTGTGCCGGTGGCAGATACAGTTTTTGTGTCTGTGCCGAATGTATATGAAGTGGTGGACTCATCAATAGTAAGATTGAAGGATTCGGCGGTTGTTCCAGTGCCAATGGAAAAAACAGAAATCGAACAAACTGCGGTGGCGAAGTTCCTGCTGACTGCCCGGCAAAAAGTACAGAGCCTGAATATAAAAAGATTTATTGCCGAACGGCCCTTCCAGGCTTCGCTGATTCCAGGGATCACCACACAGGGAACGATGAGCGGACAGATGATCCATAATGTATCGTTCAATCTGTTTGGTGGATATACGGGGGAAATAAACGGGCTGGAGATCGGTGGGTTGTTCAACCTCAACCGCAAGGATGTAAAGTATGTGCAGATCGCCGGTTTGTTCAATGTAACGGGTGGATCGGTGACAGGATTTCAGGCAGCAGGTGTTTCCAATGCTGTGTTGGGCGACCTGCAGGGGTTCCAGGTTTCATCCGTTGCCAACTATGTAAAAAAGAATGTACGCGGATTCCAGGTGGCCGGTATTTCCAATATGAGCGGCGGGATTATGAGCGGATTGCAGGTGGCATCCATATTCAACTATGCGAAAAAACAGCAGGGCGTGCAGATCGGGCTGATCAACATTTCTGATACATCTGACGGGTATAGTATCGGCCTGATCAATATCGTGATGAGAGGTTATCATAAACTGGCAATCTCGCGTGATGAAGTGATCAACACCAATATTGCATTTAAAACCGGAAGCCGCCGGTTCTATAGTATTTTACAGGGAGGCATGAACCTTGGCAGTAAGGAAGATGATAAGGCGTATAGTTTTGGGTACGGACTGGGAACAGAAAAAAGGATCACCAACTGGATCACCCTCAATCCGGAACTGACCTGTCAATATCTGTACCTGGGTAGCTGGGACTATACCAACCTGTTAAGCAAACTACATCTCAACCTGAATATCCAGCCGTTTAAAGGCTTCCGGATTTTTGGCGGACCATCCATTGCTGCCTATTATACCGACCAGGACGTGGTGGTGAAGGGCTACAGAAGCCGCGCCCTGCCTGGTTCCTATCATTCGTTCAAAACAGGTCTTGATAAAACGCGTGGTTGGTTTGGATGGAATATCGGTATCGCATTGTTTTAATGGTACCCGGATTAACGGGTAATTTTTTTTCATTTTAAATAGGGGTTGATTGTTGGTGGGATGTCACATTTCCAAATGGTGATCATCGCCAATTCAACAATCAAAAACAAACAAATGAAAAAGTTCATCCTTGCTATGTCAATGCCCGCCATGTTCTTACTGGTATCCTGCGATAAAGAAACCGTGATCCAGGATGATGATCTTCCCGGTAAGGCCACCAGTTTTATCAATACACATTATTCCACGCACGCGATACTCCAGGTGGTGAAAGACAGGGATGACCTGAAGGTCGAATACCATGTTTTCCTGGATAACAATACGAAGATTGATTTCAACAGGGAAGGTGATGTGAAACAAATTGTGGGCACCGAAAGGATCCCGGATGCGGTATTGCCTTCGCTGATTATTACCTATGTCAATACAAATTACCCGACTGCATTTATCCGTTCCTGGGACCCTGGTAAGAGCGACCAGGAAGTGGGAATATCGACCGGAATTGAACTGTTGTTCGACAGTAATGGAAACTTCCTGCGGGTCGATAATTAAAACTACGCCTGCTTCAGCCAGACCCTGTGGATAATCCCTGTCTTTTTGTGAAATATTTTTGAGCCCGGAAACCGATTTCATCCTTACTTTTGCGCAATTTGTAAAACCGGTAACTCTTCATAAATGACAGAAAAACAATTGCCCGCAGTGTTAGTTTTGGCCGATGGAACCGTTGCTCACGGAAAAGCTTTTGGAGCAATCGGCACCACCACCGGTGAAATTTGTTTCAATACCGGGATGACCGGCTACCAGGAAGTCTTTACCGATCCCAGTTATTTTGGCCAGATCCTGATCATGAACTCGGTTCATGTGGGTAATTATGGGGTGAAGGACGAGGATATTGAGTCGGACAGTGTAAAGATCAACGGCCTGATTGGACGTAACCTGGAAGAAACCTATTCTCGCAAACTGGCGCAGGGTTCACTGGAGGATTACCTGAAAGCCAACAAAGTTGTATCAATTGAGGGCGTGGATACACGTGCCCTTGTATCGCATATCCGTTCAAAAGGCGCAATGAACTGTATCATTTCTTCAGAAACTACCGATGTGGAGGAACTGAAGAAAAAGCTGGCGGCTGTTCCCAATATGGACGGATTGGAACTTGCGTCACAAGTGAGCACCAACCAGGCATATGAGCGGGGTAATGCGGACTCGGATGTACGGATTGCGGTTATGGACTATGGCGTGAAGCAACATATCGTGGATTGTATGACCGATCGTGGAGCCTTTGTAAAAGTTTTCCCTGCAAAGACGCCGCTTAAAGAAGTGAATGCATTCAAACCAAATGGTTATTTTATCTCCAATGGTCCCGGTGATCCGGCTTCCATGGGATATGCCATTGATACAGTAAAGGAAATCCTCAAGGAAGAAAAACCCGTGTTCGGGATCTGCCTGGGTCACCAGTTGCTGGCCCTTGCCAATGATATTCCAACTTTTAAAATGCATCATGGCCACCGCGGGTTAAATCATCCGGTGAAGAACCTGGTGACCGGCCGTTCGGAGATCACTACCCAGAATCATGGATTCGGGGTTGATCCGGAAGCCGTGAAGAAAGCGGACCATATTGAGATCACCCATCTGAACCTGAACGACCAGTCGATTGAAGGAATCCGTGTGAAAGGTAAGCCGGCGTTCTCGGTACAGTATCATCCGGAAAGCACACCGGGCCCGCATGATTCGAGATACCTATTCGACGATTTCATCGACCTTATTAAAAAGAACGGTCTCAATAATTAATCAGTTATGGATATCACCATCATCAACGGTCCCAATCTCAACCTGCTCGGTAAAAGAGAAACATCGGTGTATGGTGATCAATCCTTTGAAGTTTTCCTGGAACAGCTGAAGAAGAAATATCCATCAGTTAATTTTAAGTATTACCAGAGTAATATAGAAGGTGAACTGATTGATGCAATCCATGCAGCCGGTTTTGAACCAGGTGGTATCATCCTGAATCCCGGTGGTTATACGCATACCTCTGTTGCATTGGGTGATGCTATTGCAGCTGTGCCCGCCCCGGTGATTGAGGTCCATATCAGTAATGTGTATGCAAGGGAAGGTTTCCGTCATATTTCCCATGTGAGTGCAAAGGCTGCGGGAACCATCAGTGGCCTGGGATTGAAGGGTTATGAACTGGCGCTGGAGTACCTGTTGGAGATGTAATAACCCGCAGTCGAGTTAAAAATCAGACTGGCCTGTGGGTTAAGTCATTGCTATTTCTTACAAATGAATAACTACTATTGTAACCAGTCAACCGAGTCCCCTTCGTTATCTGGCAGAAAAATTAATAAGTACCTCGAAATTTCCGTTACCTACGGATTTTGATTTTTTATTGTCCCGTAGTAATAATCGTCTAGAAAAGTTGTCATAAATAAAATCTTTAATTGTTTCAATCGATAATTTAAGGGTTAACACTAATTGCTTAAAAAATTAATAAAATTGGAGTTGGTTCTTCAAAATTTAATTGGAGTTTAGCGATGGAAGTGGGTTGGAATCGCTGGATTATGGCGTAAGGTTGTATGATAATCAGATTGGAAGATGGCAAACGCTGGATCCCCATGGAGAAAGATATGAAGCCTCATCACCTTATACGTATGCATTTAACGATCCATTGAAGTTTGTTGATCCAACTGGGATGGACAATGTAATTTATTTGACAGCGGCTGACAACTCGCTTTCAAAAAAAGAATTGCGAAAGATTAGAAATAACGCAAATGAGGGCTTTCGAAGCTTGGGAATTTCAACTCGCGTAAAAATTTTCAAAGGAGACTTTACAAAGGACAGTTATTCCAATCTGGATATAACTGATGCTGTCGCAGTGATCGGTAATGGGAAAACGTGATAACTAAACTTAACGAAATAAATCCTTCGGTAGGAGCAACTTTTGAAGGCCGAGAGTTCAATGACGAAGGTTTAGTGGAAATGTCCACCGCAAGTTGGGATGTTGGTTTTAATAATATAATATCCATAAAAACCGAAGGCATTACTGGAAAGGTTACTCTCAGAAAAACTTTAGCCCAGTATATCGAGCATTTGTTAACAGATTTGGAACCAGTAACCCCAATGCAAAACTTCCAACTGTTGAATAATGAATAAAATTATTACCTTTTTAAGTTTAATTCTTCTTGGGTGTAAATCAGCTGAAAGACACTGTGAGATCGGTAATAGTGAAACCTTTCAGGTATTTGATTCTATTGTTATTAAACCAGTTCCGTCTTTAATGCTTGTTAACATAAATAATGAGCATATAAACTTTGACTATGAGGGGAATCTTATTGGTGCAGTGGTATTTAGTGCGAAGGATTCAACAAATACAGGACAGATTACCTTTCGAAAAAGTGAGATTAGAAAGCGAGATTTGATTATGCTCTCAGAGTCCTTCGTATCATCTCAATTAGCGGAGATTGGGGGAGAGGCGTCAGAGGTATTGCGGCAAATCGATTCTGCAAATGGTAAAATAGTTATAAAAACCCTGATATCTGGTCATATTCATTCCTACAAGGCTTCGATTATTGATGTGTATGAACTCCGAAACAAGCGTCTCATACATCTTTCCTTGGTGTTGAACGACAGAATATTTCCCGATTTAAGGGTTTTCACTAAATGTTTATTTAGCGAAATAAATCTGGTAAGAAAAGGTGATTTGAGAAACGCACTAGAATGAGCACGGTGGTTCTATGACTATGGAGCAAAAATGCAGATAATCCAGAGCCTCACTATGGCATACAAAAAATACCAGATGACGCTGAATTTGAGTATAATGGAAAAAAGTATAAAATGAATTCAAGTGTAACGGATCCTAATAGTAATGGAAGAATACGACTTTTAGAAGTTGACGAAAATATAAATTCAAAAACAGAGCAAGCTCACGGACATTATTTGCATGGAAAGAAGGCAAAGGGCGTTACTGTTACGCATGGTTGCGTTTGTAATAAGTCTGAAGCAATATTTAATTACTTCTGGAGCGGTGCGGGAAAGACACATCAAAAGAAAACTCCTTTTGTAGTTCAAAAACCATAAACAATTCTATGTTAAGAAGGATGTTTTTTGTTTTATTTGTTATTTATTCTTGCTCAGGTGCAAAAGAAAAGAAAAGAAAAATCCAACTGGAAGGAAGCTGGGTGCCAGTAAATATTGAATGGAAGAGTGCAGTGATGGGAGATCCAGAACTAGATAAAATTAAATATAGTTCATTCTACACTTTTTCGTTTAAAGACTCCGAGTTTATTTTAATAGGCTCTACAAATGCACCAAATGGCGGAGACAGCATAATTCTCGCTTCGGAGCCTGGCTATACTTTGTTTTCCGGAAGTTGGGAAATGCAGGATAGCCTAGTACTAACCAAATTTGAAAAAGTATACTCTTTTTTAGACCTTCCAGATGATAGGTTGTTTAGAGAACGAAGAGACACATTTGTTGTCAGAGGGGATCGGCTGCTGTTCAATAATGAAACATATAAGCCGTTTAATAAGTTCGATACGAGTATTTTAAATAGTTTTTGGGTGAAAGCCAAAGAAGCAGAACAGGTAAAGTAAAGTTTAATAGCTACTAGTTGATCCGACAATTTTTTAAACTCAGTGTATTCTCTAGGGTGAGGTAATTGTAAACCGATAAAAATTGAGGTGAAGAAACAACACTGCGTTATTCGGATAAGAAACACAAAAAAAACGGTCAGACTTTTCAGCCTGACCGTTTTCTATTTTATCAATAGTCGTTAATCTTTTCTTTTCCTGAACAGGTCTTTCAGAAAACCTTTCTTCTTTTTTTCTTCTACCGGTGATCCGATTGGCTTCTCTGTTGTTTTGCGGTCATCCTTCTTTTTGGATGTGGTGTCTTTCTTTGGTGCATCATTTTCATCCTTGAATGGAGTTGATTCACCGCCGATGCTGTCACCGTTGTACATCTCATAATCGTTTGCATTACCTACGCCCTGGTCCACACCTTCACCAGCCGGATCGATATCGATATCCACTGCCATGGGATCGGCGCTGTTTACGGAGTTGGTAAAGTCGGCCGGTTGTGCAAACCGCGCATCCTTATCAATGCCAAGCGTTTTATCTGCATACACTTTGCGGAAGAAGTTTTCCCAGATAGGCATTGCAGCTTTGCCACCAAAACCAAGTCCGTTCTCGATGCGGATAAAACGATCGTCGCAACCAATCCAAACTCCACCGAGAAGTTG
>JBEVJC010000020.1:0-92011 GCA_040510375.1 Chitinophagaceae bacterium | reverse complement strand
TATCGATTCTCCCCTGCTCCGGATCCCAGCAGGCATATTCCAGGGCAGGATTGCCGGAACCCCGTTTCTCCCTTGATAAAATAATAAGCTGATGTCCTTTCGATAGCAGCTCACCGGTAAGCGCCCTGCCTATAAGGCCGGTGCCACCGGTAATGAGGATGGTTGACATAATCTTTTATTAATGTAAACAAACATAACTATTGCATGGCTGATTTCAACTCCTTGTTCCTAACTTTAGAGCATCACTCTTCTAACGTTAAACAAACTATATGAAACAAATCCTGTTCGTACTCACTATTACCAGCGCCCTTTCTTCAGCTGCACAGACCGATCCGAAAGCAACCGAGGTCTGGGATCCCAAACCCCCGGTGATCAGTAATACATCTGCGACAACAAGTGTGCCCCCTTCCGATGCAATTGTTCTATTTGATGGCAAAAACCTGAACGAATGGGTTTCGGTTAAAACTCCCGGCACGCCTGCCATGTGGACTGTAGCAGATGGGGCTTTCACTGTTAAAAAAGGTACAGGTAATATTGAAACAAAAAGATCATTCAACGATTACCAGCTGCATATCGAATGGAAGATCCCCGCAAATATAACGGGGCAGGGCCAGGCTCGTGGTAACAGTGGTTTGTTCCTTGCATCTACCGGAAAAGGTGATGATGGTTATGAATTACAGATCATGGATGGCTGGAAAAACGAGACCTACGTGAACGGACAGGCCGGCAGTATCTACAAACAATCAGCGCCCCTGGCGAATGCTACCAAACAACCGGGCGAATGGCAGAGTTATGATGTAATCTGGATTGCACCGAAATTCTATGCCGACAGCAGTCTTAAAAGTCCGGCGTATGTAACAGTGATCCATAACGGGGTGATCATCCAGAATCATACAGAGCTGAAAGGAAAAACATTGTATATCGGCCAGCCGAATTATAAACAGGCACATGGACCAAGTCCTATTAAACTGCAGGACCATGGCGACCCAAGCGAGCCCATCAGTTTCCGTAATATCTGGATCCGTGAGTTGAAGTAAGATTACCAGCGTCGATTTAATTTAGTGTAGGACCAATAAAATAACCCCCGGTGTAAAAAACACCAGGGGTACAACTAAAAACACTAAGCCTTCTGAGGGGCCCATTGTAAACGATTATACCGGCGCAGGGCCGGTATAAAATCAATCCGGCTTCTTGCCGTCTAAAAACGTGTTGATCGTGCTGATCTGCGTTTTGTTATTTTTATCAGTCTTCACTTCATAACTGCTATAGAAATTTTCTATATGCGAAGAGCTGTTATATAATTCCATGTTGCGGCGGATATATGCCGGCACAGTTTCAAACTCATTATTCGGATCACTTCCGTTGACGTTGAATGACAAGTTGCGCAACTTGTGCAGTCTGTCGGATGCCCTACGTTTCTGGTCCTCAGCTTCGTCATGCATAGCAAGATCCTCAGCTCCCGAACTCAAAGGTGGTTGAGCCTGATGGGCCAACGGCTTATCCGCCGCAGGAATGTCATCCTTCTCTACCAGTTGCATTTGCATATCGGGGAATTCATCCTCGTCCTTTGCAGCAACATATGGTGGAGGGACCGGCTTTTCTACAGAAGGGACCGGGGCCTTGGCCTCCGATTTAACTTCCGCGTAGATATTGGATGGTCTGGCCAGGTAACCTCCCGATGCTGCAGGCAACGAGGAATTACTATCTTTAATTATCTGATTCAAATGAGACGGTGAACTTGATCCGGTTTCATGTAATGAGCCCGGGCTGGTACTTACAGAGGATGGGTTTTGGCGTTGAGAAGGTGAATTTACAGTATCGGGATTATTCGACATCTGGAAGTTATTCACGGTAGATGTACGAGGTATATTTACGGTAGAACCGGCTGGTGTATTTACTATACCAGCGTCTTCCCCGGGATTACCAAGACTGAAATGAATGATCTCATCTTCCTTTGCTACCGGAACATCATGGATGGATGGCATCGGCGACATACCGGCGTATTCGTCCACCAATGTTGGAGCCAGCGGATCAGCTTGCGCAACCGGAATAACCACCGGTTTCGGTTTTGCTGGTGCGGTTGATTGACCAAGTACCATTACAATCTTCTCTTCTTTCTTTGGCTCCTCTTTTGGTAACACTGGTTTGTTGAACATTTCCTTATGCTCAAAACCTGTTGCGATCAATGTGATACCAATCTTGTCGCCCAGGTTATTATCATAACCCAGACCAAGGATTACATCCGTACCCTCACCAGCTTCGGTAAGCAGGTATGCCTGGATGATCTCCACCTCGTCCATTGTAAACTCATGTTCACCTTCGGAAGAATTAATATTTATCAGGATCCATTTTGCACCGCGGATCTCGTTATCATTAAGTAACGGCGAATTCAATGCCTGCTCAATCGCCCTGTGTGCGCGGTCTTCACCTGACACAGCAGAACTTCCCAGGATGGCTACACCACCATTTTTCATAACTGTACAAACATCAGCAAAGTCAACATTGATCTGACCGGTGCTGTTGATTACATCAGTAATACATTTAGCTGCAGTAGCCAGCACATTATCTGCTTTTTCAAACGCCTCACGCATTTTCAGGTTACCAAACTGATGACGCAACTTATCATTGCTGATCACCAGTAATGTGTCAACATAACCCTTCAGGGTCTTGATCCCTTCTTCCGCCTGGATCTGCCGCTTTTTACCTTCATAGGCAAATGGCATGGTAACGATCCCCACCGTCAGGATCCCAAGATCCTTACAGATCTTGGCGATGATGGGTGCACCGCCCGTGCCTGTTCCACCACCCATACCTGCAGTGATGAATGCCATTTTAGTATTCACTTCAAGAATTCCCTTCAGCTCATCGAGTGACTCCTCTGTAGCCTGGCGACCGATCTCGGGGTTTGCACCCGCACCGAGACCCTGCGTCAGGTGTGGACCCAGCTGTACCCTGTTAGGGATCCCACTGTTGGCCAGTGCCTGCGCATCGGTATTACAAATAATAAAGTTCACGCCATCAATATTCTGGCTGAACATGTGGTTAACCGCGTTGCCCCCGCCCCCACCAACACCAATCACTTTAATGATAGATGACTTTTCTTTCGGCAAATCAAAATGTATCATAATCTTGAATTTTCTTCGCCCTTTCACATCAGGCCTGGCTATCTCCGTCGCACCCTGCGCAAACTGGCTATTGAATAATTGGAAAATATGATCGCCCGGCACTCACCACACGACCACTCCCGTTTTTACTTACTATTTTAAAGGTCTGTCTTCCTCTTCCTTGAACAGGTCAATGATCCCGTCCTTGAACTTTCCCCAGAAATTATTCAGGCTCTTCCGTTGCTGCCTGATCTTCTGTGGAACTTCATCTTCTTCCATTTCTTCTTCTTCTACTTCTTCCGCTCTCTTCAGCCCCTGTGGAACTTCTACCTTGCGGTATTCTTTTTCAAACTGCTTGCGGTTATGTTCATAATCATCATACCCTTTCAGGATAAGTCCGATACAGGTTGAATAAGTTGGCTTCGCCAGTTCCTCGATATGACCAGCTGCCAGGTGTTCATTGGGGAAACCAATCCTTGCAGGAAGTCCGGTAGAATATTCAGTAAGCTGGATCAGGTGTTTCAATTGTGAACCACCACCTGTCAGCACCACACCACCATTGAGGCATTTGTTATCCAGTCCCACCTGTTTGAGGTGATAGGTTACAAAATCCATGATCTCCATCATCCTTGCCTGGATAATATTTGCAAGGTTTTTCACACTGATCTCCTTTGCCGGCATACCACGTAATCCGGGAATAGTAATGAATGCATTCGACTTCGCTTCATTGGCCAGCGCACTGCCAAACTGCACCTTCATTTGTTCAGCCTGCGTTTTTAATACACCCAGACCGGTCTTGATATCGTTGGTAATATTTTCACCCGCAAAAGGAATAACAGCCGTATGTTTCAGGATCCCTTCATAAAACACGGCGAGATCGGTAGTACCACCACCGATATCAACAATCGCTACTCCTGCTTCCAGGTCCTCCTGGGCCATAACAGCTGCAGAAGAAGCCAGGGGCTGAAGCACCAGGTCCTTGGTATACAATCCGGATTTTTTTACACTCCGGTTAATATTATTGATCGCATTTTTGTCACCGGTGATGATATGGAAATTGGCACCAACCTTCACACCGGCATAACCGATGGGGTTGGAAATATTCTGGAAATTATCCACCGTAAACTCCTGCGGGATCACGTCAATGATCTGGTCGCCCGCGGGAATATAGGTCTTGTACTGATCAGCGATCAGCTGGTCAATCTCCCGCTGAGTGATTTCCTCTTCCGTACTCTGACGTACAATATCACCTCTTGTCTGGAGGCTCTTTATATGATGTCCCGCAATACCCACATACACCTCATTGATATCAAGGTTGGGGTTTGATGCGAAACAATTTTCCAAGGCGGTGGTAATGGCCTTGATCGTTTCGTCGATATTCAGCACCTGGCCATGTTTGACACCATTGGAATTGGCCTTGCCAAATCCAAGGATCTCGAGTTTTCCATACTCGTTCTTACGTCCCGCGATCACAGCGATCTTGGTAGTACCAATATCGAGACCGACGATTATGGGTTGTTCACTGTTCATATTTTGTGTTTTTAGTTGTTGTTTGTTTATGGCCGTCCCGTAACAGTTAAATTATTTGTTCTCCTCGTCCCCACCACTTGTCCTGTATAACGCACATCAATACTGCGATAATGATCAAATCCGGTTTTAGCCAGCACCTGTTCGTAAAAAGTATAAAGCCGTTCGAACTTTCCTTCTATATTATTCCCGTCACCCAGCTTCACAATATGATCGCCCACCAGTGGCACCATTTCCATTTCCCAACAGGTAGCTCCGCATGATCGCAGCTCAACCTGCGTGACCTGTGAAACCCAGAACGGATGCGCGCTGATATAAACTGCCGTGTTCCTGATATCTTTTAACAACAGGCTGTCGGACCATACCAGTCTTTTTTTATCGGGGAATCCGGTAAATACCGGCAGGCGGGTACTGACCTTGTCCGACAACTGCATCATCCGCGTGGTTTCATCAATATAAAAAGAACGACCTCCTGCAGTGAACACCCTTGCTACCGGCACCCTCTCTGTTACAGCAACACGAAGGATATCCCGGTTATCAAAATACACCTGTGCACTCTTTACCCATTCGTTCTGCTCCAGCAGCTGTTCCATCTGCGCCAGGTCAAAGCGCGACTTCGGCTGTCCCTTGATATTACCACGGGTTGCAGCCTTCAGCAACCGAAGCACATCAGCCCGGTCGAGAAACAGGTCGGTCTTTCCGTCAGCAGCAATCGTGATCCTGAAATCCTTACAGGTATCCCTTCCCTGGCGGCCCATGGCCGCAATCAGCAGGGTGAGCATACCGGAGCCGATAGCGATCCAGACCGCTGCAAAAAATATTCTCCTTATCGTTTTTTTAGTCCCCAATTTTATTAATTAACCGATTCTGTTTTTGTCTGTATAATCCTGCTATTTTTTCCACCTGGTTTTTACAGGTTAACGTCTTCCAGTTTTTTCCGGATCAATGGCACTAATGTGTCGATATCCCCTGCGCCGGCCGTAATAAATAATGAACCATATTCACGACCTGCTGTTTTTACATACTCACTATCCATCCAGTCCAGGAATGCTTCCCTGTTTTTAATACTCACCTTCGCCCTGTTCATTTTACCGGCGATCAATTCACTGGTCACACCCGGAACCGGTTGTTCCCTTGCCGGATAAATCGGAAGCAGGATTACTTCATCTGCCAGATCCAGTGCTGCGGCAAACGCGTCAGCAAAATCCTTTGTCCGTGAGTACAGATGCGGCTGGAACAGGATCGTACATTTCGTGTCCCTGAACAATGCCCTTGCACCTTTCAATAAAGCCTGCAATTCTTCCGGATGATGCGCATAATCATCGATATAAATAATATTCTTCGTGCGCACCTGGTATTCGAACCTGCGTTTAACTCCCCGGAAGGATTCAACTGCCTGCCTGATCTTTTCCGGTTCAATTTTCAATGAGCTGGCTGCGGCAATAGCCGCAAGCGCATTCTCTACATTATACATCCCGCCCATATTCAGTTTCACCTGATTGATTCGCATCGAAGGCAGTTTTACATCAAATACATAACCGCCGTGATCCATCACCAGGTTCTCCGCATACACATCAGCACCGTTGTTCTGCAGGCTGTAGGTCCACACATTATCAGCCTGCAGTTCTTTTCCCCTGGCCAGTCCGAAATGTTTGATAAGCAATCCACCTGGTTTCACCTTTCCACTGAAATCAATAAAGGCCTGCTCCACATCCGCTGCGGTTCCATAGATGTCGAGATGATCAGCATCCATTGCGGTGATGATTGCAACATCCGGACTCAGTTTCAAAAAACTCCGGTCGTACTCATCGGCCTCAATCACACATACATTCCGGGGATCACTCCAGAAATTAGTTCCGTAGTTCACCGAAATACCACCCAGGAAAGCATTACATCCATAACCCGTGTCGCGCAACAAATGCGCGAGCATGGTGCTGATGGTTGTCTTTCCATGTGTGCCTGCCACGCAGAGATTAAAAGAACCTGCCGAAATAATCTGCAGCACATCACTGCGTTTCACCACCCGTTGTCCCGCTTCGCGATACCAGACCAGCTCGGCATGATTTGCCGGGATAGCCGGGGTATACACTACCAGGTCGGGTTTGGCCGGTACCAGATCGGGTCGTTCTTCATAATGTACCGGCATACCACTTTCCTCCAGTTCGCGGGTAAGCGGTGTCGGGGTTTTATCGTACCCGCTCACCTTCACCCCATGGGCATGGAAATAACGGGCCACAGCGCTCATTCCAATGCCACCGATGCCAATGAAATAAACCTCACGGATTGACGCCAACCCCTGGAAGGGGGAATTCATAAGGACAGTATCGGTTCTTCCATTCATCAGTCAATTTGTTTCATGATCTCAGTTGCAATTACTGTGTCAGCATCCCTGACCGCCAGTTTCCCGAGATTTATTTTCATTACATCCTGCCTGGCCTCATCATTGGCCAGTTCAATCAACATCGGCACAATCCGGTCGGTTGCTTCACTATCTTTTACCATCCAGGCTGCTTCCCGGTATACCAATTGTTTGGCATTAACGGTCTGATGATCTTCCGCTGCATAAGGGTAGGGTACGAACAAAACGGGCTTTTTAACAACGCACAATTCCGCCACCGTCATGGCTCCGGAACGTGCAACAACAATATCAGCAGCGGCATAAGCATATTCCATCTGGGTAATAAAATCATTGATCCACACCCTGGTTTTTTCGGCAACTCTCAGTTCTGCCTTCGGGGCAAATTGTTTCCCGGTTTGCCAGA
Source organism: Chitinophagaceae bacterium (assembly GCA_040510375.1). Lineage (GTDB taxonomy): Bacteria > Bacteroidota > Bacteroidia > Chitinophagales > Chitinophagaceae > JBEVJC01. Next base: position 84,618 of record JBEVJC010000020.1, on the reverse strand, counting down.
TCAGTTGCAGGCCGGCGCCGAGTAACTGTTCCAGGTGTTTGTCGATCGCTTCATTGATCGTTTTTGCACCCAGGCTACCACCCACTACCAGCACGGTCTTCCGGTGTTTTTCCAGTGAAAACAATTCTATCCCCTCTTCCCTCGTCACATTCGATTGCACGATTGATGCACGCACCGGGTTACCCGTTACCATAATCTTTGCAGCGGGGAAAAATTTTTCCATTCCTTCCGCGCCGGTAAAAATCCTGGTGGCTTTTTTTCCCAGTAACATATTACTCTTTCCTGCAAACGAATTCGATTCATGGATGAAGGTTTTGATTCCCTTTGTTTGTGCGTATTTTAATACGGGAAAACTGGAATACCCTCCCACACCGATCACTGCATCGGGAGCAAACTGCCGGAAAATGGATCTCACCTGTAAAAAACTTTTCGCAAGTTTATAGGGCAAGCCAATATTTTTTATCAAAGAACTCCTGTTGAATCCGGCAATACTGATCCCCTGGATCTCGTAACCTGCCTGCGGAACTTTCTCCATCTCCATCTTACCCCTTGCACCAACAAACAGGATCTCTACCTGGTCGTTCATATTCTTCAGTGCATTGGCAATGGCGATGGCGGGAAAAATATGTCCTCCCGTTCCCCCTCCCGCAATAATGATTCGTTTTTTACCACTCACGTCAAATAATTTATACAGCCGGTTCAACTTCTTTTTTTCCCAGGACTGTTAATCCTTCTGTCTTCTCCACATTCCTGGCAACACTTAATATAATTCCAATGGCCAGGCAGGTAAAGATGAAACTGGATCCGCCCATACTCACCAGCGGCAGTGTCACACCTGTTACCGGGAACAGGTTTACCGTTACCGCCATATTCGCAATGGCCTGGATGGCCAGTGTGAAACTCAGTCCCAGTGCAAGGAACGCCCCGAATGCAAACGGACATCTTTTAAAAATCCGGATGCAACGATACAGGAACACCAGGTAGATAAATACGATAAACATCCCGCCCACAAAACCATATTCTTCAATAATGATTGCAAATATGAAATCATTATACGCCTGTGGCAGGTAATCACGTGTTGTGCTGTTACCCGGTCCCACTCCCAGCAATCCGCCCTTGGCGATGGCAATCTTCGCCTGGTTTACCTGGTACATCTCATCATTGTCGGCTTCCTTTCCTCCGTAAATAAAATTCTCTACCCGACCGATCCATGTCTCCACCCGTCCAAACAATCCCGATGATGAATGAACAGCTGCTGCGGTTTCCTCATTGGTTTCTTTATGTTGGGCAACTGCGGCCACCACCAGCAAAACAATGGGGATCATCGCGATTCCAACCACCATCATCAGGTGTTTCATACTCACCCTTCCGATGAACATCAGCATCAGGCAACTCGCACCAAGTAACAGCGCAGTTGAAAGATTGGCTGGCGCGATGAGCAGACAGGTGATTGCCACCGGGATCATAACGGGAAGAAATCCTTTCTTAAAACTCTTGATCACTTCCTGTTTTTTACTCAATAGCCGCGCAAGGTACATGAACAATGCCAGTTTAGCGAGATCAGATGTCTGCATTGTCATATTTACCAGCGGCAGCCTGATCCACCTGCTGCCCTCGTTCATCCTTACACCAAAGAACAGCGTATACACCAGCAGTGGAATGGTCAGTAAAAAAAGTATGGTTGCCACCCTTGAGTAAACATTGTAATTCACCAGGTGTGCAAAATAAATTACGATCACACCAATCAAAATAAAGGCCACCTGTTTAAACAGGTACACTTCGGTATTGCCTTTATAATTTTTATAAGCCAATGATCCGGTGGCACTGTATACAGCAAGTAATGACACCAGGGCAAGCAGAACCACCAGGGCCCAGATGACCTTGTCACCGCTTGTCTTGCTGATGAAGTGGCGGGTATTAAAATTCCGCAACTCATTAAACCGCATGTCTTTTATCAGTTCCATTTTTTTATTTCATTTCTTTCTCACAGAACATACTCCCGCTTATTTTTTCCGTAACAGGATTCCCACGATCCGGAACAACCGCCCGGCCGGGTAGTACCTTCTACAAATCCCTCACCGCCTGTTTAAACTGGTTGCCACGATCCTCATAATTCTTGAACAGATCAAAACTTGCACAGGCCGGACTCAACAACACCACATCGCCCTTGACAGAAAAATGAAAGGCCGCCTGTACGGACTCAGCAGCATTACCTGTATCTACAATCGTATTCACTATATCTTTAAAAGCATCATGGATTTTCTGGTTATCGGTGCCCAGGCAAATGATCGCTTTTACTTTTTCTTTAACCAGGTCACTGATCAGGGTATAATCGTTTCCCTTGTCCACACCACCCAGGATCAGCACCACCGGTTTGGTCATACTTTCCAACGCGTACCAGGTCGAGTTTACATTGGTGGCCTTGCTGTCATTGATAAACTCAACGCCGCGTATTGTCGCCACCGGTTCCATCCGGTGTTCGAGGCTCTGGAAATCCTGGACCGCCTCACGGATCTTTTCCTTACGGATATCCATGGTTGACCCCGCTACACATGCTGCCATGGTGTTGTATTGATTGTGTTTGCCCTTGAGTGCAAAGTCGTACACACTCATACTGGTGAAATCTTCTCCCGTTCTTACGTACATGTCTCCGTCCTTAATAAATGCGCCCTTGGTTACTTCTGTTTTCATGCTTATTGGCAGTTGGTTTGCGAAAATTTCAAATTGATTCAGATACTTCATCGTTACCTCGTCGTCTGCGTTATAAATGAACTGGTCATTCTCCCGCTGGTTCCGGATAATGCGGAACTTGCTCTTTATATAATTCTCAAACTGGTAATCATACCGGTCGAGATGATCTTCAGTTATATTGGTCAGGATCGCTATATCGGGCCTGAACTCCACAATGTCATCCAGCTGGAAACTGCTCACCTCAATCACATACCATTGTTTCGGGTCGGTAGCCACCTGCCGGGCAAATGAAAACCCGATATTCCCTACCATGGCACAATCCAGATCCCCCTTCACACAGATATGATACACCAGTGAAGTAGTGGTTGTCTTCCCGTTACTACCGGTTATTGCCACGATCCTGCTGTTTCCCCTGAACCGGTAAGCCAACTCTATCTCACTGATCACCGGGATGCCTTTTTTTCGGATCATCTTCACTATCTCATTCTTCTCCGGTATACCCGGACTCTTCACCACTTCATCCGCAGAAAGGATTTTTTCCACCGTGTTCATCCCTTCCTCGAATCCGATCCCTGCATGCAACAGTTCATTTCTGTACAATTCTTTCAAAGACCCGCCGTCGGAAACGAATACTTCATATCCTTCCTTTTTTGCGAGTAGCGCCGCGCCAACGCCGCTTTCCCCTCCACCTAATATGACTATTCGTTTACCCATAACATCAAGTACGGAAAAAAAGGTTCTTCATAAGCATCAGTGGTAATGCACCACAACAAATTAAAGGGCGGGCTCTTCGGAGGTATTGGATGGATATTATCTAAACCGGTTGAACCTGTTCTACCGGAGTTTAAGCGTCGCGATACTTAACAGCACACAAAAAATGGTCAGGATCCAGAAACGCGTCACAATCTTCGACTCATGGTATCCCTTTTTCTGGTAATGATGGTGAAGGGGACTCATCAGGAAAATCCTTTTACCCACACCTGTCTTCCTTTTCGTATACTTAAAATAACTCACCTGTAACATCACACTCAACAGTTCTACCAGGAACACACCGCAGAAGATCGGGATCAATAATTCTTTATGGACAATGATCGCGATCGATGCAATGATCCCACCCAGGGTCAGGCTACCCGTATCTCCCATGAATACCTGTGCGGGGTATGTGTTGTACCATAAAAACCCGATACAGGCCCCGATCATGGCAGCTATAAAAATTGAAAGCTCGCCCAGGTTCGGGATATACATGATGTTCAGGTAGTCTGCAAATAAAAAGTTACCACTCGCATAGGCGAAAATCCCCAGGCACACTCCAATCAGCGCCGATGTTCCCGTGGCCAGTCCATCAATCCCATCCGTTATATTCGCTCCGTTCGACACCGCTGTGATAATAAAAATCACGACCAGGATATACAACACCCAGCTATACTTCCGCAGCGATGCAGGAAGCAGCTTGGTATAGTTGAATTCATGGTTTTTCACAAAAGGAATGGTGGTGATCGTCGGATCCTTTGATTCAACAAAATATTTTGTACGGCCATCTACAGTAGTGGTATGAACCGATGTGTCGGAAGGATTTGGTTTACCTATATACTCCCTCCAGATCTTCACTTCACTGTTGAAATATAAAACCGAACCCACCAGGATTCCCAGTCCCACCTGACCCAGGATCTTGAACCATCCCGCCAGTCCATCCTTATCACCCTTTTTATAAACGATGCCCTGTTGCACCGCAATCTTTTTAGCGCGAAGTTTCAGGTAATCATCAACGAACCCTATAATCCCCAGCCACACAGTTGCTACCAGCATGAGCCAGATGTAAACGGTGTCCAGCCTTGCGAGTAATAATGTGGGGACTATAATTCCAAGAATGATAATAATCCCACCCATCGTGGGTGTTCCTTTCTTCTGCTGTTCCCCTGCAAGTCCCAGGTCCCTCACTGTTTCGCCACCCAGCCTACGCGAAAGCATCCGGATCAGTTTTTTACCGAAGAGCAGCGTGATCACCAGCGACAGAAGCAGCGCAAGCAGCACCCGGAAAGAAATGAACCGGAACAGTTCATTACCCGGAAACCTGAAACCCTGTTCCTTCAGCCATTCGAATAAATGATACAACATCTTGCTTACCTCGTTTACTTAATTCAAAAACTTTACTTCTTCCTGATAACTATTCCAGATCAGATTCAATACTTTACTTCTTTCTAAAAACTATTCCTGACCAGGTTCAATACTTTACTTCTTTCTAAAAACTATTCCTGACCAGATTCAAAAACTCCATTCCGTCCCAATACACCATTCCACTCATCTGCCACAACACATCCTTACTTATCCAATAACCCAAACATTTCCTGCACTACCTCCTTATCATCGAAATGGGTTTTTATCCCTTTTATTTCCTGGTATTTCTCATGGCCCTTTCCGGCGATCAGTACGATATCCTCTTTCCCTGCCAGGCTCATTGCTGTTTTTATTGCCTCGTGCCGGTCAACGATCGAGATATATTTCCGACGTGCCGCTGCCGGCAGTCCTTCTTCCATCTCCCGGATGATCTGTGCCGGGTCCTCACTTCGCGGGTTATCACTGGTAAAAATCACCCGGTCACTATGTTCGCAGGCCACATCAGCCATCAACGGTCTCTTTGTTTTATCCCTGTCGCCACCACATCCCACTACCGTAATCACCTGTTCATATCCTTTCTTCAACTTCTGGATGGTGGTCAGCACATTCAGCAACGCATCCGGTGTATGTGCATAATCCACAATCGCAATCACCCTTTCTTTCGGTGATACACTGTAATCGAATCTTCCTTCTGCACCGGTCAGCATACTCAGGCATCGCAGGATCTCCTGTTTATCTTCGCCCAGGCAAATCGCTGCACCGTACACCAGCAGCAGGTTGTAAGCATTGAACTCACCGATCATCCGGAAGTGTACTTCCTGGTCGTTGACCGTCATGATAAGTCCACTCAGGGAATTCTCCACGATCCGTCCCTTGAAATCAGCCAGCGTCCGCAGGCTGTACAGGTAACGTTTCGCGTTGGTATTCTGCAGCATCACCGTTCCCCGTTTATCATCCGCGTTGCTGATGGCAAATGCAGTGGAAGGCAACGCATCAAAGAACATTTTCTTCACCCGGATATACTCATCAAACGTCTTGTGATAGTCCAGATGATCATGCGTGATATTGCTGAACAATCCTCCCGAAAATGAAAGTCCTGCAATGCGGCCCTGGTGAATGGCATGCGAACTCACTTCCATAAACACGTGCGAACAGCCTTCATCATGCATTTGCCGCAACAGCCGGTTAAGGCTGACAGCATCCGGCGTAGTATGCGTGGCTGGGTAAACTGTTTCACCTATCCTGTTCTCCACGGTGCTGATGAGTCCGCATTTATATCCCAGTGTTGTAAAGAGCTTGAATAACAGGGTAGCGATCGTTGTCTTTCCGTTTGTTCCTGTTACTCCCACCAGCTTCAACGATTCCGATGGTTGTCCGAAAAAATTATGGGCCATGATACCCGCTGCCATTGCACTGTTCTCTGCCTGTACATAAACCACATCTTCCCGTTCACCGGCAGTGGTCTCTGCCACCACCGCTACTGCACCATTGGCGATGGCCTTTTCAATAAAAGCATGACCATCGGCGGCCACTCCCCTGACCGCTACGAAAAGCGAACCCTTCGTCACTTTCCGGGAGTCGATCTGGATATCCATGATCTCCGTTTCAGTGCTGCCTTTCACTGACCTGATCCCTACCTTATATAATACATCTCTTAATAACACTTCGTCCTTTTTTACAATCGCTGCCCGGCAGCTGTTTCTATATTCAGATCAGTTCGAGTACCACGGTTGTTCCTTTCTGAAGGGAACTGCCTGGTGGCAGCGACTGGCTTTTTACTTTTCCTTTTCCGGTTACGGATACCTTCACTCCCATTGTTTCCAGCAGGTACAGGGCATCCCTTAATCCCATTCCCTTCACATCCGGCATTGTCTTTTTTGCCAGCTGCCGGTCGCGCATCACAGGTTTTACATCATTACGTGCATAGAGCACCGACGACCAGTCACCCGCAGTTGAATCTTTATATGGCATCTTCATCCGGCTATATACATTCTTCAGATCTTCCGTACCACCTGCATAATAAATATCACTGCTATCCTTTTTCACAGCAAGTAAAACAGGCGATGTGGAAGGCACATACATCGCATGAAGTTTGGTTGCCACCTCACGAAACACCGGACCCGCAAGCGTTCCACCAAAATGGATAGCGGCATGTGGTTTTGAACGGATCACCACGATACAGGTATACTGCGGATCATTTGCCGGGAAATAACCTACAAATGAAGCCTGGTATACACCATGTCCGTACTTCGTATCCCCATCGGCCACATGGGCGGTTCCTGTTTTTCCTGCAACCTGGAAATTCATATCGCTGAATGCATACTTACCGGTGCCTTCGGTGATAACAGCTTCCATACTTTCCCGGGCCGACCTGATCACTTCCGGCCTTGCAATACTTTCTTCCATCACCGTTGGCTCAAAACTTTTTATCATAATGCCATCCCGCTGGATACTGTTGACCAGGTAGGGCTTCATCATCTTTCCATTATTGGCCACGGCATTGTAGAGCGTCAGTGTCTGCAGCGGACTAACCTGCACTGCATAACCAAAACTCATCGTGATCATGTTCATCACGCCACCGCTGTTACGGGCCAGCGGGGCGAGACGCGGGTTGGGGATATTGTTGAGGTCTACGGGCGACTTTACATCCATATGGTATTTGTGCAGGTAATCCCTGAACTCGGCCGGATTCTTTGCAAAGGCTTTATTTGCAAGCCATCCCATTCCCACATTCGAACTATGTGCAAAACACTCTTTCACTGTCAGCACCGACCTGGGCGCACGTTCCGCGTCATTGATATTACGCGGACCTACTACCTTGTGTCCCTGATCACCCACATCAACCATGTCGGTCAGTTTGGATGAACGTTTCTCCAGCACCGCCAGTAATGTCACCAGTTTGATGGTAGAACCCGGTTCAGTTACGCGCAGTGCATAATTATCATCTTCCCAGTAAGAACCATCCGGCCTGCGACCCAGGTTGGCGATGGCCTTCAGTTTACCGGTCTTTGTTTCCATCACTATACAGGTTCCATACTGCGCTTCGGAGAATTCCATTTGTTTGAGCAATGCATTCTCTGCGATATCCTGGATGTTCACGTCGATGGTGGTGAATATATCCTTCCCGTTCTCCGGCTCTGTTTCAAAACCTTCCAGCGGGATGGGTCCGGCCGATGTATAACGCACCAGTCTTTGTCCCTTTTGTCCGGTCAGCAGGCTATCATAACTTTTTTCCAGTCCCACGTTCTGCTTCCTCAACTTTCCATTACTGGCTATATGTTCGCGCGAGAGTCCGATGGTGCGGTTTGCCAGCAAACCAAAGGGTGAAAGGCGGATGCTGTTTTCTTCCACGATCACTCCGCTCTTGTTGCGACCAAGCCTTACCAATGGAAACTGGCGGAAGGCCTTATATTCTTCGAACGACATTTTTTTACGAAGGGAGTAGTACCTGCTTTTTTTCCGGTAACCTTCCTTCAGTTCAAGTTTATAACGCGAAGCAGTTTTATCCTTAAAATAAGCTGCCATTGAATACGCGAAAGAATCAATATGTTCAGCAAAGACCTTCCCGTTTTTTTCACGAAGTCCATCTGCCTGGAAATCGAGATAGATATCAAACTGCGGAAGAGAAGTACTCAGCATCTGTCCATCTTCACTGTAAATAGTACCACGGTCCGCATCCAGCTCAACAATACGCTGGTGCATACTGTCGCTCATACTTCTCCAGTGATCGCCCTGCACGCGCTGGATATAGAATGCTTTGCCCAGTATAAAGACACACAGCAGCACGATGCCGATGAAACTCACATATACCCGCCATAGTATGTCGCGCTTTGTATCCAATGTCTTCGTTGGTTCTTTATTATAAAATGATCGCCCGGGCAGGGGCGATGATCAATTGTTTTCTTCTTTGGCAGCTTCGAGGATTACGGGCGATTGCGACAGCTCCTTTAATCCAAGTGGCTCGACCGCTTTCGCCAATTCGCTTTGTTTGCTCCTGAACATCACTTCACTCTTCACTGTTTTGAACTCGTGCTGGAGTTCCTTCACTTCCCTTGCGGTTCGGTTGATTGACCGGATGGTCTTGTCCGCCAGGTGTCCATTATAGATGTAGATCACGGCCAGCACGGTGAGGAACAGGAAGAAGGGCACCTGTCTTACAACCGACTGGTAATTCAGCCAGCGCTTGACGCCTTTGAGGCGGGTGCTTTTAGGGGCGTCCGTTTCCGGATGGTTGTTTGTCTCTTCCATCGTGCAGGATGTTCAGATCGTGATCAAAAAAAATTCCGTCCAGCTGGTCTTTATAATCAGACCATCATTATTTTTTCAGCCACCCGCAGTTTCGCACTTCTCGACCGCGGGTTCTTTTTTACTTCTTCTTCGGTTGCCGTTACCGGCTTCTTTGTCAGGATGATCAGTTCATTGGTTGTAACGTCATGGGTAAACGCGTTCCCGATGGGCTCATCAAATGTGCCCCTCCTGAAAAAATCTTTCACTAACCTGTCTTCCAGCGAATGAAATGTAATGATGGCCGCACGGCCACCGGGTTTGAGCAGTTTTGGGAGCTGTTGCAGCATCTCTTTCAATACACCTAATTCATCATTCACTTCAATGCGCAAAGCCTGGAATACCTGGGCAAAATACTTATGGGGGTTGCCTTTAACGATCTCACGGATTGCCTGTTTAAAACCATCGATTGTCTGCAGTGATACATGGTTGCGGACGTTGACAATGGTTTTTGCCAGGGTCTTCGAATTGGTCACTTCCCCATACTGCTCGAACAATTTATGAAGGCGTTGTTCGGTATAGGTGTTCACTACTTCAAAGGCCGTCAGTGGTTGCCGCTGATCCATCCGCATATCAAGAGCTGCGTTGAACCTTGTGGAAAAACCACGCTCACCCTCATCAAACTGATGGCTGCTCACACCAAGATCAGCCATGATACCATCCACTGCAACGATATTCTGCAATCGGAGGAAACGCTGCAGGTGCCGGAAGTTCTGCGGTATAAACAACACGCGTTCATCATCTGGCAGGTTGCGGCGGGCATCTTCGTCCTGGTCGAAAGCAACCAGCCTTCCCTTCGGACCAAGTGCTGCCAAAATCAACCGTGAATGTCCACCACCACCAAATGTGCAGTCAACATATACACCGTCTGGTTTTATAGCCAGTGCAGCGATAGTCTCCTCCGGTAATACCGGCACATGGTAACTACCCGGTGAAGGATCATTTCCGGCAGCCGGATTTTCCTGCGCAGCAGATGAAGTATCCTCCGGCATTGAAACCCCGGAGATCCCGGTTGATGGTGATTTTTCTTGTTTCTTCTTTTTTTTCATATCAACCAGGCAGCTTTTGAGGTCAGATCTTCAGATCATTTCCCCCAAGCACTTCATCGGTCAGCCGGCTTATATCCGCCAGTGAGATCGAGTCAAAGAGCTGTTTGTACTTTTTACTATCCCAGATTTCTAAATGGTCATCATTCCAGGTCATGGTCAGTTCCTTCGTCAGTCCCCCGAATTCTTTCAGGTCCTGCGGTACCAGCAACCTGCCCGCAGTATCGGGCTCCACATACGCCGCATTGTCCAGGAAAAACCGTTTTACTACCCGTTGCTTCTCCGAAAAGCCATTCAAACTGCCGACCTTCGCCTTAAACGGAACCCAGTTAGCCATGGTGAATAAACTCACACACCCATCCAATCCCTTAGTCATTACAAAGCGTAACCCCTCTTCCTCCGACAATTGCTTCTTAAAGTTTGCCGGCAGAAGAAATCGGCCCTTGGGATCCAAAGTGCCAGAATATCCGCCTAGAATGTCTATCATTATCAATCAATTGGAGAACTCACCCACTAATTAACACAAAATAACACTTTTTCCCACTACCGTTCCAAATATTTGATTTTTTATTTTTTCCACAGCAAACCCATGCCCCAAGGGGATTGCCTGCGGCGGCTTACAGGTTTAAACTGGTGCAAAACACCTAAAAACGATGTGGATTTCCTGTGGATTACGGTGGATAAACTGTTAATTTAGCGCCCTGAAAACCGACAGTCAGTCGTTCTATGCATCCGAACAAACTCTCTATTTCCGATTTTACCTACGAGCTTCCGGCCGACCGGATTGCCCATTATCCACTGGCCGAACGCGATGCTTCCCGTTTATTGGTTTACCATGATGGCAACATTAAGGAAAGCACTTACCGCCATTTGGCGGAACATCTCAACCCGGATGGTTTAATTGTTTTTAATAACAGTAAAGTGATTGAAGCCCGGCTACTTTTTTACAAGGATTCGGGAGCAAGGATTGAGATTTTTTGTCTCGAACCTCATGAACAGTACCGCGATCTGCAACAGGCCATGGGTATGCACGGATCGGTGCTCTGGTTATGTATGGTGGGTGGCGCTTCTAAATGGAAACGTGGCGGGATCCTTGAAAAAAAAGTAAATGTAAACGGACGGATTATTACACTGCAGGCATTGTACAGTGAGCGGAGGGAAAATGATACGGTGATTGAACTGAGTTGGGACGACTTCAATATTTCCTTCGCTGAATTACTTCACTACGCCGGTGATATGCCCCTGCCTCCCTATATAAAACGTAAGGCGGAAACCTCAGACCAGGAACGATACCAGACTATTTACGCGCGCGAACAGGGATCGGTAGCTGCACCAACTGCGGGATTACATTTCACGCCGGCAATCTTCCATTCACTGGAACAAAAAAATATCACTCCTGCTTATGTGACCCTGCATGTGGGCGCAGGTACTTTTAAACCGGTGAGTAGTGAACAGATGGAAGGACATGACATGCATGCTGAACTGATCGATGTAAAAAAAGAAACCATTGTTCAACTGGTGAATCATTTGTCAAAAGGTATCACTGCTGTAGGGACCACCAGCCTGCGGACATTGGAGAGCCTTTACTGGTTTGGTGTTCAGGCCACGGAATATCAACTGTCCGAAGACCTGCCCACGCTTGACCAGTGGATGCCATACGACCATCCTTCTGACATTCCAGCCGGAGACGCACTGATGGCACTGGTGCGTTGGATGGAGGAAAGAAAGATTGAAAATTTTGTGGCAAAGACAAGGATCCTGGTTGCTCCCGGTTACAAACCCAGGGTGATCAGTTCGCTCGTCACTAATTTTCACCAGCCTGGCTCAACCCTGTTATTACTTGTTGCCGCATTGATTGGTGAAAACTGGAAAAAAATGTACGCCTATGCAATGCAACATGGATTCCGTTTCCTGAGTTATGGAGATGGCTGCCTGGTTAAATGGTAACACCGGGTAAACCATTTCAGATATTATACACGATTGCCGGAATGTTGTTTTATGAATTGGTAACATGGAGGAACGAGCCTCCTGCATTATACATTTGCCGCTACTTTTTCCTTGCTCAACGGAAAGTCAACAATGAAAATACTTCCGCGGCCCAAAACGCTATCCACCCTGATATCGCCACCATGGCCCTGCACCATGGTCTTTACGTAACTCAGTCCCAGCCCGAATCCCTTTACATTATGCAGGTTGCCGGTATGTGCCCGGTAAAAACGTTCAAACACCCTTTTGATCGTTTCCTTCGACATACCGATTCCATTATCTTCTACGCGGATAGTCAAATGTTTTTCGGTAGAACTGGTAGCGATCCTGATAACCAGCGGAACATTTTCCCTGGAATATTTTACGGCATTGTCGATCAGATTATTTATCAGGTTGGAAAAATGGACTTCATCTGCATTGATCAGGTCGTTGGTTGCCGCAAGGTTTAATTCCGCCACCCCTTGTTTGCCCTCGAGTTGCAATGCAAAATTTTCTACTACATCCCTGATGATCTGGTGCACATGGAGTGGCTGCAGATTCAGGTCCACCTCCTGGCGTTCCAGTTGCGATGCCTTCAATATTGTTTCCACCTGCCGGTTCATGCGTTGGTTTTCTTCCTTGATAATGCTGCTGAAGTAACTGATCTTGGACCGGTCCTGCAATACTTTTTCATTCTTCATCGCATCAACTGCCAGTGAAATGGTGGCAATGGGTGTCTTGAATTCATGCGTCATGTTATTGATGAAATCATTCTTGATATCACCCAGTTTTTTCTGACGCAGCATGGTGCGCACTGTCAGATAAAATGCAGTGATGATAATGATAGTAAATACAATTGCTGTAAGGATGCGGTATTTGAGCGATTTGAAAGCAAAACTTTTCCAGTCGATCGCAACGATACTAAGCATTTCATCTTCTGCAAGATTTTCGGCAGCCGAACCGCTGGGGGCAAAAAGCGGGTACGAGCGGGTCAGGTTATTGACGCTGTCTTCATATTCCCTCGCAAAATTTTTAGAGATCCGTTCTGCGCGGGCAATTGCATCCGTACGCGGACTGAATGTTGCCAGCATGAATTCATAATTCATTTTGTCCAGCTTCACCTTTTTAAATGCTTCCCGGATTTTCTGGTCAATCTCCGCACCGCTGAATCGTTTACCCAGGGTCACGGGTTTGAGGAATTCGGAAGTCAGGTCGTCGAACATCAGCGAACTATTTCCGCTTGGCCTGGTGAGGCTCATATAGTTTCCTTTGTACTGACGGAGGTCTTCACCAACGATGTTGAGTGCCTGTTGCACTTTGTCGGCCACCTGGTCTTCCTGGAGAATGATCATATTACGTAACCAGGAGATCTGGATAAAAATAATCCCGATCAATGAGATGCTTATCAGGATGGTAATAACAGTAAAAATTCTTTTCAAAACGTTTGCACTTTATGGAAAGATAAAATGTTTTTAAGTACCAGCCTCGATCTGCAAAAATAGTCAGGCCCTTTACATTTCCGGTTACTCTCCCGCCAGCCCTGACCTTTTTTAACGCAGATTTAAACAGGCTTCCCCGGATGTTGCAAACAAACGTTTTTTCAAAAAGATTTTATATACTAAATTGAAGTATGATTGATCCAAAAGCAGGCGCACTTCTTATTGCGGATCCGTTTCTCAAGGACCCGAATTTCCTGCGGACCGTGGTATTTCTTTGCGAGCACCGCGAGGATGGAAGTTTTGGATTTGTACTCAACAGGCCGTATGAAAATACCCTGGATGAGTTATTACCAGGCGTACATCAGCAATTTCCTGTTTTTTATGGGGGTCCGGTCCAGAAGGATAGTATCCACTTTATTCACCAGTACCCGGTTGAAATTCCGGGAGGCACGGAAGTAGTGGATGGCGTGTACTGGGGTGGTGATTTCAGCCGGCTGGTAGAAATGCTCAAGAATGGCGAGATCGAAGAACGCAAGATCCGTTTTTTTATAGGTTACTCCGGATGGAGCGCCGGCCAACTGGAAGAAGAAATAAAGGAGAAGACCTGGCTCACCGCTGATGCCACCCGCAGGTTACTGTTCCATCCCGACACCGGGGATATCTGGAAGGAATCCCTCCGCCACCTGGGCGGCGAATACGAACTCATGATCAATTATCCCATTGATCCGCAGCTTAACTAAGTCGTCTGGCCACAACTGTCTGCCCCGATCCCCTACCTTTGGCACATGAAAAAAATCCTTACCCCTGCGATCCTGTCGCTTACCCTGATCCTCTCCTCCTGCGAAACCCTGAATAAAGTCATTTCAAATATCAGTCCCAGCGAATTTGAAATAGCTGCTGGTTTAAAAGAAGCGTTGACCCAGGGCCTTTATACCGGATTCGATGCATTTGGTAATCCTTCACAAGGCAATCCCCTGTTAAGGTTCGCATTACCCGGTGATGCAGCAAAAATTGAAAAAACATTACGCGACCTTGGCCTGACCAGCGTACTCAACCAGGTAACGGCCAAATTCACCACCGCCATGTCAGATGCTGTTGTGGCTGCCAAACCTATCTTCCTGAATTCTGTAAAACAAATGACGCTAAGGGATGTAACCGGTTTGCTGGTTACAACCAATACAAGGGCCGCCACCGATTATTTTAAAACAGCTATGTCGCCCCAGCTGATGACTGCTTTCCGCCCGATCATTGATAGTACGGCCAACCTCAATGGAGCAAACAAAGAATGGAGCAACCTGGTCAATATCTATAACAAAATCCCGCTGGTTAAAACCAAACTCGAGTCAAGCCTTACCGACTTTCTCTCCGCACGCGTCATTGATGGTATGTTCACCAAGGTAGCTGAGGAAGAAGTTAATATCCGGACCAACTATGCCTTCCGGAAAACCGAACTGATGAAAAGGGTATTTGGATATGCAGATGAACAACTGAAGAAACGAACAACAACCGGAACCGGAATGTAAATCGATTTTACCTCCAGGAAATATTTATCTGAACTCCTGCCTGCAGGAGTTTTTTTTGCTACCCCAATCAGGGTATTTTACGCCGAATGCTGACTGGTACTGTATTTCGAAGGATAATTTTTCTTATATTTATAACACCTGTCCGGATATCCCCGAAATCCTCCGGCTCCTCCGG
Organism: Chitinophagaceae bacterium; assembly: GCA_040510375.1. GTDB lineage: Bacteria > Bacteroidota > Bacteroidia > Chitinophagales > Chitinophagaceae > JBEVJC01. Next base: position 69,380 of record JBEVJC010000020.1, on the reverse strand, counting down.
GAGCCAGCTGCCATATCCCCCCGGAAGATCATCATCTGCCCCTCCCCGATCGTTATCCACGAAAAGCACAGCCACGCTTTGTCTAACATTAAATACACCATCATGAAAAGAATGAAACTCGTTCTTCTGTCTGCTTTTATTACAGCATCATTATTTCAAATTTCCGGCTGTCGCAAAAACGACTGGACCAGCATTCCAAACGGCCGCGATAAATGTGATTTTGTATCAGGTTCCTCAACATCCATTTCCAATGATGGCACCACACTTGTTCCGGTGTTTAAAAAGAAGTATAAACCAGGAACGTTCAAACTGGAAGAGCTGCTTGTTCAACAACTTGCAACGGTAGGCAGCTATTACGACCCGGTTACTTTCAAGGTCAGTTACAGCGGACAGAAAATGTTCCTGGTCAAACACGGCAATGACACAACCACGATCGAGTTTGATGCACAGGGTAAACCCAGGAAAGTTTCATCCACAGAGGGTTTCAACCCCTTAACGAACTATAAATTCAATTATAACAATGCAGGCAAACTTTCCGAAATCAAATTTCAATATCCGGAAGATACGAACGATCCCACCTGGTATTCATTTGCAAAAATTTCCTACGACGGCAAAAAAAATGTAACAAAACTGGTTTTCCATGATGGTCTCCGTCCCTACCCCGATACCTATACCTATAGTTATGACTATTCCAAAAAACCCAATGGCCAGTATCATCCGGATGAAGCATATGGACAGGTTTACCTTTTCTGGCAATTCATCAAACACCTGAACCTGTTTCCGGAACTGCAGTCGGAAAACCTGCTGACGGGCTGGACCTATACCGAAGACCCTGAAGGTTATTTTAAACAGGTAGTCACCACCTATTCCAATCAGTTATTCGATTCAAAAAACAAACTGATTTCCTATAAAGCGAACCGGATCGAGTTTGGAGACAATTATCCATCCACCTGGTTTGTTGACTGGAATTGCCTTGATAAAAAATAGTCGGCCATTCATTCATCAGCTCCGGCACCTGCCGGAGTTTTTATTTATAAAAAAACCCGTCCTGCTTATAGCCGGGACGGGTTTTCAATTACATTATTTTCTCTGCTCAGGGCGTCTCCACCGCCACCGCACCTTCTACCAGTACAGTAACTTTATTATTCAATACTTCCACAAAACCACTCTGGATGTCGAAGAAGGAAACATGGTTATTCTTATCCTTCAACACCTTTACCCGCCCGGCTTTCAACGCACTCACCAATGGGGCATGTTTCTCCAGTACTTCAAAACTGCCACTGATTCCCGGCATCTGTACGCCGTAGACCTCACCACTGTAGAGCTTTTTATCAGGAGTTAATATTTCAAGATTCATAATTACCAATACAAAATGTAACGGGATCAGTTCCCAATCGATTAACCTTGAGCCTGGGCCATCAGTTTTTTACCTTTCTCGATAGCATCATCGATAGTACCAACCAGGTTGAACGCAGCTTCAGGATATTCATCTACTTCGCCATCCATGATCATATTGAATCCACGGATTGTTTCTTCAATTGGTACAAGCACACCTTTCAGACCGGTGAATGCTTCTGCCACGAAGAATGGCTGCGACAGGAAACGTTGCACCTTCCGCGCACGTGATACAGTTTGTTTATCATCGTCGCTCAATTCATCCAGGCCAAGGATTGCAATAATATCCTGTAATTCTTTATAACGCTGCAGGATCAGTTTAACCCTGTTGGCTGTATTGTAATGGAGATCACCTACCACCTGTGGCATCAGGATCCTTGAGGTGGAATCCAGTGGATCCACGGCCGGATAAATACCAAGGTCAGCAATCTTACGACTCAATACCGTAGTGGCATCAAGGTGGGCGAAAGTAGTTGCAGGAGCCGGATCGGTAAGGTCATCCGCAGGTACATAAACCGCCTGCACTGATGTGATTGAACCATTCTTGGTAGAGGTGATACGTTCCTGCATCACACCCATTTCAGTGGCCAGCGTAGGCTGGTAACCAACCGCAGATGGCATCCGTCCCAGCAGGGCTGATACTTCTGAACCAGCCTGTGTAAAACGGAAGATATTATCTACGAAGAACAGGATATCACGACCCTTGCCCTGGCCATCCCCATCGCGGTAATATTCTGCAATGGTCAGACCGGAAAGCGCTACCCGTGCACGTGCACCCGGAGGTTCGTTCATCTGTCCGAATACGAAGGTGGCTTTTGATTCTGAAAGTTCATTCATATCAACCTTCGAAAGATCCCATCCACCTTCTTCCATACTATGTTTAAAGGCATCACCATATTTCATGATACCCGCTTCGATCATTTCACGCATCAGGTCATTCCCTTCACGCGTCCTTTCACCCACACCCGCAAATACGGATACACCGGAATAGGCTTTCGCGATATTATTGATCAGTTCCTGGATCAGTACGGTTTTACCTACACCCGCACCACCAAACAAACCGATCTTTCCTCCCTTTGCATAGGGCTCAATCAGGTCGATCACCTTGATCCCGGTAAACAGGATTTCGGAAGCCGTGCTCAGGTTTTCAAATGCCGGGGGTTTGGCATGGATAGAACGGCCATTTTCTTTGGAAACAGCAGGTAGTCCATCAATAGGATCTCCTGTTACATTGAACAGGCGGCCCTTGATCGCATCACCAACAGGCATTGTAATTCCCTTACCTGTATCTACTACTTTGGCACCACGGACCAGTCCCTCTGTACCGTCCATCGCAATTGTGCGGACGCTGTCTTCACCCAGGTGTTGCTGCACCTCCAGGATCAGCTTATCGCCGTTCTCCCTGTGGAGTTCCAATGCGTTGAAAATATCGGGGAGTGAACCTTCGAACTGGACGTCGATAACGGCGCCAATGATCTGTTTTACTTTGCCTTCTTTTGCCATAGTATTTGTTTGGGAAACCCCGCAAACAGGGGTTATTTTGGCCGCAAAGGTAAGGGTCGGAAGGATAATTATAAAATAAGAAATAAAGATTTACGGATTGGTGGATAACAAGTGGACCTGGCGCCAGGAACGCCGCACCGGGCCGGTCCGATGGAGCCTGTTTCGTAACTTGCAGTTATGAAACGAGTATTCCACCTGCTTTGTGTGTCAGTTCTCGTACTGGCCGGCTGTAAAAACAAGGAGAAAGCCTTTGATGTGGCTCCCCGCGACCACTCCATCGCAATGGCCAATTCCTATAATTCGCTGTTTTTCGACAGTTCGCAACTCGAACCATTTATAAAGGCGGAAACGCTGACGGATAGCCTGACCGACCGGATCAGGAGTTTTTATAACAGCCGCAATTTCCAGTATGCCTGGTTTGACAGCTCGGGCCTGGCCGAACAGGCTCATAGCTTCCTGAACATGCAGTCGCAGTATATCAACTATGCCCGCGACAGCTCCGTTTACAATCCCCAACTCAGCCAGTTACTTGATTCCCTTACATCGCGCCCGGATACAATGGCCTACCAGATAACCGCAAACGACCGTCTCAAATATGAACTCCTGCTCACAGAATATTTTTTCAAATATGCATTAAAAGCCTACCAGGGAGATAACAAGATCAATGCGCAGGACCTGGGCTGGTTCATCCCCCGCAAAAAGCTCGACCTCACCGCAGTGCTCGATTCGGTGATCGGTAAAAAAGGTAACGGCAACTACGAGCCCGTAAGCCGCCAGTATAACCTGCTTAAAACGGCATTACTGAAATATTACACCATCGAAAAACAGGGAAAATGGGACAGTATCCAACTGGGCCAGGCGTTTACCCAACCTGGTCAAAGTGCCGATGCCATCCGCCAGATCAAGGAACGGCTGATCCTTACCGGTGATCTGGCTATTCCTGATACAACCGCCATTTTTGATACCGCACTGGTGGCAGCAGTCAAACATTTCCAGCGTCGGTATGGCCTGAAAGAAGACGGGGCCATCGATAAAAACCTGATGGCGGAACTTAACCGCCCCATCGAACAACGCATCCGGCAGATATTGATTAATATGGAACGGATCAGGTGGGTAAGTGCCGACCTTCCGTCTGACTATCTCCTGGTTAATATTCCTGCCTACACTTTATATGTATATGAAGACGGGAAACTAAACTGGACAATGGGTGTGGTTGTGGGGGCAGTTGCCCATAACACGGTCATCTTCCAGGGTGATATGAAATATGTGGTCTTTTCACCATACTGGAACGTACCGCCCAGTATTATTAAAAATGAAATCCTGCCGGGGATAAAAAGGAACCCCCGTTACCTTGCCCAGAAAAACATGGAGTGGAACGGCGGGAACGTGCGCCAGAAGCCGGGTCCGTCCAATTCGCTTGGACTGGTCAAGTTCCTGTTCCCCAACAGCTATAATATTTACCTGCACGATACACCTTCCAAAAGCCTCTTTGCCGAAACCAACCGGGCATTCAGTCATGGATGCATCCGGCTTTCGCAACCGGAAAAACTGGCGGATTACCTGCTTCGTAATGATACCGCCTGGACACCCGACAAAATCCACGCTGCCATGAATGCGGGAAAGGAAAAATATGTGACGCTCAAAAAAACTGTTCCGGTGTTCATTGGTTATTTTACTGCATGGGTGGGCAGCAATGGCGATCTTAACTTCCGCGATGATGTTTATGGACATGATAAAAAAATGGAAGCAAAAATGTTTACCAATTAAGCCGGTACCTTATTTTTTTACCAAGCGGTATATTTGCATATGCAACTGATTGAAGTGACCACCGCAAAACTGGCCGTGGATTTTTTGAAAATAAATGTGCTCATCAATAAAAATGACCCTAATTATATCCGGCCGCTCAATAAAGACGTGAATGAAGTTTTTGATCCGAAAAAGAACAAGACATTCCGCCAGGGCGAAGTGATCCGCTGGATACTGCTAGATGATAACAAACAACCCATCGGGCGTATCGCAGCTTTCACCAATAAAAAATACAAAAACAAGGGTGATGAAATACCGGTTGGCGGAGTAGGTTTTTTTGATTGCATCAATTCACAGGCTGCAGCCGACTTGTTGTTCAACAAGGCAAAGGAGTGGCTTTCGTCAAAAGGTATGGAAGCGATGGACGGTCCGATTAACTTCGGTGAGCGTGACCGCTGGTGGGGATTGGTGGTGGAAGGATTCCATCCCCCTCTTTACGGGATGAACTATAACCAGCCCTACTACCAGGCATTGATGGAGAACTATGGTTTCAAACAATACTTCGACCAGTTATGTTTTGCTATGAAGGTGGGCCAGCGCATGCAGGAGAAGTTTTACCGCCGTCATGCAAATTGTGCAAAGGACCCGCACCTGCGGGCTGAACACATGCGTAAATCCGATCTGCCAAAATACGCGAAGGATTTTGCCATCGTATATAACCGCGCATGGGCCGGCCATGGTGGTATGAAAAAAATTGAGGAAAAAGTGGTGCTTAAAATGTTTGAGTCCATGAAACCGGTGATGGATGAAAAGATCAACTGGTTTGTTTATTATAAAGATGAACCGGTGGGCATCTGGGTTAACCTTCCTGATCTTAACCAATGGTTCAAACACCTGAACGGCGATTTCGGATGGATTTCAAAACTGAAATTCCTCTGGTATAAAAAAACAAAAAAGGTAGATAAGATGGTGGGACTGGTCTTCGGTATCGCACCCGAATGGCAGGGCACTGGTCTGGACAGTTATATGATTGTGGAAGGTGCCACTGAAATCCAGGACCTGTCCATCAAAGATGGTGTATATACATTGGGTAAACCGGAATACCAGGAATATGAAATGCAGTGGATCGGGGCATTCAATCCTAAAATGGTGAATGTTGCAGAAAACCTCGGCACTTATCGCAACCGGGTACTCACCACCTATCGCTACCAGTTCGACAGGCAGCGGGAGTATAAGCCACATCCGATCCTGCATTGATCAGGTGGAGTTGACTGTTTGTCCGGATTTTGGAAAAATGAACTGATTTGAAATGTGGGCCGATTGTACTGCCTAAAATGAACCGCTGGACACAAACCGTTTGTCCGGATTGGAAAATGAGCTGATTTGAAATGTGGACCGATTGTACTGCCTAAAATGAATCGCTGGACACAAACCGTTTGTCCGGATTGGAAAAGTGAACTGATCTGAAACGCGGACCGTTTGTCCTGCCTGTAAAAATTAACTGCTCAAGCACGGTCCGGCTGTTGTGCAAAACCCTGCCGGACCCCTGACGAAACTTTCTTTATTATTGCAAAAATGAATCCGGCACTGTGCCGGCGGAGTGTTACCGATTATGGATAAATTTCTCGTTTCAGCAAGAAAATACAGACCCCAGACCTTTGATACAGTGGTCGGGCAATCCCATATTACCACCACGCTGAAAAACGCGATAAAAAATAACCAGCTTGCCCATGCGTTTCTTTTTTGCGGACCACGTGGTGTAGGCAAGACCACCTGCGCACGGATCCTGGCAAAGACGATTAACTGCGAAAACCAGACAAATGAAGGTGAGGCCTGTAATACATGCCCATCCTGCGTTTCATTCAACGAGGGTGGTTCCATGAACATCCATGAACTGGATGCCGCATCCAACAACTCGGTGGATGATATCCGTTCACTGGTTGAACAGGTACGGTTTGCACCGCAGGCAGGTAAATATAAAGTGTACATCATAGATGAGGTACATATGCTCAGTTCTTCTGCCTTTAATGCATTCCTGAAAACACTGGAAGAACCGCCTCCCTACGCCATCTTCATTCTGGCCACTACGGAAAAACATAAAATCCTGCCAACCATCCTGAGCCGTTGCCAGATTTTTGATTTTAAACGGATCACCACGGAAGACACTGTGGTTCACCTTCAGGAGATCTGCACAAAGGAACATGTACAGGCTGAAAAAGCGGCCTTGCAGGTTATCTCGCAGAAAAGCGAAGGCTGTATGCGTGATGCTCTCAGCATTATGGATAAGATTGTCAGTTTTACCGGTGGTGAACTGACCTATGCCAATACACTTGAACACCTCAATATCCTCGACGAAGATTATTATTTCCGCTTGCTGGAAAGTATGTTGTCGCAGGATCTCGCTGCTGCCATGTTGCTTTTTGATTCCATCAATCGTAAGGGCTTTGAGGGCGACCTGGTGCTGAATGGTTTTGCTGAATTTGCAAGGAACCTGCTGGTGTGCAAGGATGAAAAAGCAGCAGTGTTACTCGAAACTGTTGAAAGCTTCCGCGAGAAATATATTTCGGTGGCAAAGAAAACCAATGCCTCCCTGCTGATCAGTACGCTGAATATCCTCAATGATTCGGAGATCACCTATAAGTCGGCAAGGAACAAACGCCTGCATGTGGAACTTGCACTGATCAAACTCTGTTACCTCCAGCAGGCATTACAACTCACCAGCGACGGCAATGGGGTAAGTAAAAAAAAACTCCTTGAATCGGTAAAACCGGTTTCTTTCCGGCAGATCCGCCCATTTGAAATTAAACAGGAACCTGTTGCAGGCAGGGAGAAACTGATTATTGAGGACTCTTCTTTTAATACCGGTATTCCGGAACAAGCTGCTGTTCAGCCTCCGGGGACAGGAACCGGAGTTACAGCGGGCAAAACTTTAGCGGGCAAACCATCTTCAGCCACGGATTCTTCAGCCGGATTTAACAGGGCATCGGGCAATACACCAGGTATCAAGGGTAATTCGTCAACCAACCACGGTAATTCATCCGGAATCGCGGATAATCCAACTGATCTTTCTGGCATATCATCTGCTATCACGGGTAATTCATCCAGTCTCCCGGGTACATCCGCCAGCACGGGTACTTCACCCGCTGCTACAAGGGGCGGCACCGGAAAAATATCAACACTGGACTCCATCCGTCAGAAATTCCAGGGTAATGCCAATGCAACAAAGCTGGCCAATGAGCCACTGGGTACGGAAGTCCTGACCACCGCATGGGATAAATATATCATGGGACTGAAAGAGGCGAAAAGTCCGGCCGTTGCTCCTTTCCAGCTGGCAAAACTGCGCATCCTGGACGAAAATTCATTTGAGGTGGAAACGTCCAACAATATTGAACAGAAGTTTATTGAACAGGAACGAAACAGCCTGTTTGAATTCCTTCGCAAGGAATTGAAAAATAAATTACTTCGCTTTAATGTAATCGTATCTGAAACACCGGAGGTCCGGGTAATCGTGGATGCACCACTTTCTTCCAGCCAGCAATTCATGCGGCTGGCCGAACAGTATCCGCTGGTACGTGAATTGAAAGACCGCCTGAAACTGGACCTTGACTACTAGTGTCGACGGGGCGTTTTACCCGCTTTAATTCATCAATTTATCTTAATTTCGGCAAAATTTAAAGCTACATGGCGGAATCCATATTAATGCCCAGATTGAGTGATACGATGACCGAAGGGGTTATTGCTGCCTGGCATAAGAAAATAGGTGATACGGTTAAAAAAGGCGACCTGCTTGCAGAGGTGGAAACAGATAAGGCTACCATGGAACTGGAAAGCTATAAAGACGGCATTCTTCTTCATATCGGCACCCAACCGGGAGGCAAACTCCAGGTGAACGATCTCCTGGCGATCATTGGAAATAAGGACGAGGATATTTCCTCCCTGATCAAAGCAGGTGGATCGGCAGCTCCGGCGGAAGCTAAAAAGGAAACGCCAAAGCCAAAGGAAGAAGCTAAAAAAGAGACTCCAAAAGAAACAACGAAAGAAGCACCCAAACAAGCCAGGGCAGCAGCAGCTCCGGTGGCCCAAAAATCGGTCGATATATCAAAAATGGAAGAAGTAGTACTGATGCCAAGACTCAGCGATACCATGACCGAGGGTGTAATCGCGGGATGGAATAAAAACGTGGGTGATGATGTGAAAAAAGGTGATGTGCTTGCCGAAATCGAAACCGATAAGGCAACCATGGAACTGGAAAGTTATAAAAACGGAAAATTGCTGTTCCAGGGTGCAAAAGCAGGCGAAAAGATTGCAGTGAACGACCTGCTTGCCATCATTGGCGACCAGGGTAAAGTGGATGTGGACGCGATCGTTGCGGCTTCGAAGGGAAGTAATGGTGCTGCCGTTGAAACAGCAACCCCTGCAGAAGTAACGGCAGATACCAATGCGACTGCAGATACCGAAGCAACCGGTACCGGAATGACTTCAAACGAAGAAACCGCTCACGATACAAATGGCCGTGTAATCGCTTCACCCCTTGCAAAAAAACTCGCCGCTGAAAAAGGAATTGATATCAGTAAGATCAATGGAAGCGGTGATGGTGGAAGAATCGTTAAATCGGATATAGATAATTATAAACCTGCCGCTAAAACTGCCGCTGCTGCATCTGCTGATAAACCAGCTGCTTCGCCGGTTGCCGAAAGTGGTAAAGTCAGTTTCGACGAAGTACCTGTTTCACAAATGCGTAAGGTCATTGCCAAACGCCTTGCAGAAAGTTTGTTTACTGCTCCGCATTTTTATCTTACCATGGCCATCGATATGGATGCAGCAGTAGCCAGCCGGGCTAAACTGAATGAGGTCAGCAAGGTAAAGATCTCGTTCAATGATATGGTGTTGAAAGCATGCGCTGTTGCGCTTAAACAACACCCTGCAGTCAACAGCAGCTGGCTGGGGGATAAGATCCGCATCAACCATCACGTGAATATCGGTGTTGCAGTTGCCGTTGAAGAAGGACTGCTGGTGCCGGTTGTACGTTTTGCCGATAACAAATCACTATCGCAGATCGCAACTGAAGTAAAAGATTTTGCTCAGAAGGCAAAGGATAAAAAATTGCAGCCGTCTGACTGGGAGGGTAATACATTTACCATCTCCAACCTCGGTATGTTTGGTGTCGACGAGTTCACTGCAATAATTAATCCACCGGATGCCTGTATCCTCGCTATAGGTGGAATCAGCCAGGTGCCTGTTGTCAAAAACGGAAATATCGTAGTTGGCAACGTGATGAAGGTGACATTGAGCTGTGATCACCGGGTAGTTGACGGAGCAAAGGGATCTGCCTTCCTGCAAACGCTGAAAAGCCTGCTGGAAGAACCATTGAGGATGTTGGTCTGATAGAATTATATCGCATTTATATATAAAGCCACTTCATTTTTGAAGTGGCTTTTTTGTTAAGAATAACAATTGTTGCCGGTTATTTTTAATTCATTCTGTTTTTAACCATAAATCCAAAATCCTACACATAAAAATCTATTAAATTTTTCAATAAGTTTTGAAACTTCCAATACCGGTTATACTTTTGCCTGATGAAGATTACAGAAGCGAGGCAGCAGTTTATCAGTCAGTGGGGAGCATTCGGAACGCATTGGGGAATCAACCGTACCATGGCACAGATCCATGCACTGTTAATGGTTAGTCCTGATGCATTAACGCAGGACGAAATGATGGAAGAACTGAATATCAGCCGTGGAAACGTGAACATGAATATCCGCGAACTCATTAACTGGGGACTGGTGGAACGGCAGTTCATCCAGGGCGAGCGTAAGGAATTTTTTGTTGCGGAAAAAGATATCTGGAAGGTGATGCGTCTGATTGTTAAAGAAAGGAAAAAACGCGAGCTTGAACCCATGATTGAATTACTCACCAGACTGGAAGAAGTGGAAGGTGATAAAAAAGATAAAAACGTGAAGGCATTTCTTGATACCGTAACAGGTATCAGGAAATTGGGAAAGCAGGCCGACAAAACCCTCGACGTTATGGTAAAGGCGGAAGAGAATTGGTTTGTCGGAAACCTGCTGAAGTTCCTCAAATGAAACACTCCCCCGTTTCCGGCCTGTAAAACAATATAGGTGGTTGGGGCGTTAATATGGGGAACAATTTTACGCCAATATGAAGAATGTTAAAAAAACGCTTGTTCTGGGTGCCTCCGATAACCGGTCGAGATATAGTTGTCTTGCTATCGAAAGGTTAAAAGCACATGGCCACCCTGTTGTTGCGGTCGGAAATAAAAACACCCAGGTGGAAGGGGTGGAAATTGTGAAAATCAAAGAGCAGTTTTCCGATGTGGACACCGTTTGTTTATACCTCAATCCCGCCAACCAGAAAGAATACTACGATTATATACTATCCCTGAACCCCCGCAGGATCATCTTTAACCCAGGCACCGAGAACCCCGAACTGGAAGGACTTGCCCACGATAAGAACATCCACACCATGGATGCCTGCACGCTTGTAATGCTTACTACAGGCCAATACTGAGTAATTAATGCTGTTTTTATTAGTAAACCCTTAGGCGTACGAAAAACTACGATGACCCCTCGCGTACTACCCACAAAAACGATGAATATTCCCAGGGGTTTGTTGGATTCAGCGTAGAAAAAATCCATCTTGTATTAGTTACTGACAGGCCGTTGTACCAGTAACCCAAAATCCAAATATCCAAACCGAACCAAGATGAAAAACCTCCGAATCCACGCCCTGACTTTTTTGTGTATTATGATTGCAACGTTTACCAGCGCACAAAAAACCATCGAACTTAAAGAACCAGATCCCAACAAACCCAAATTATTTGCCCAGCTTCCCTCCCGGATTCCGGTAGAGATTGCCGACCTGGAAAAACTAATCCATTCCAATCCCGAAACAGGAAAGACTGCTTCCCTGGATCTTACCGGAAAGGGTTCGGCCACTTTCGCCGGAAAGGTTGTTTCAACCGCTTCAAAATATAATAACAGCATCCGCAGCATTGTGATCCGCTCTACATCCTTCAATGGCGCCACGTTTTCCCTTTCTGCCATCACAAAGGAAGATGGCACCACGGAATATGCCGGTCGTATTATCAGTTTCAAACACGCCGACCTGTATGAACTGCAACTGGAAGGGAAACAGTACTTCCTTATCAAGAAAAATTTTAATGAACTCGTTAACGAATAAAATTCCTCCAACCCGTTTTTGAACCGTACCCATCCAATCCTTCGAAATCCAATCCATCACCATGAAATCCCTGATAAAAGCCTTCTGTTTACTTCTGCTGCTGGCAGGTCACTTCCAGGTCCGTTCCCAGGTTCCTGTTTTAAACAGTCATGTTTCTTCACCGGCGGTGATTTTTCTGGATTTCGACGGACACCATGTTCAGGGCACTTCCTGGAATTTTGCCGGTCCCTATTTTGACTGTAGTCCATCGGGACTTGATGCCCAACAGATCGAAGAAGTATTTAATCGCGTGGCAGAAGATTTTGCACCGTTCGATGTGAACATTACCACCGATTCCCTGAAATTCCTTAGTGCCCCCGGAAAAAAAAGAGTACGTGTTATCATCAGTACCACCTACAGCTGGTACAGTGATGGTGCAGCGGGTGTTGCAATGGTAGGCTCTTTCAGCTGGGGTGATGATAATCCCTGCTTTATTTTTTCTTCCTTACTGAAATTCCGGGTAAAGGATATTGCAGAAGCTACTTCACATGAAGTTGGCCATACGCTTGGTCTTTACCACCAGTCAGTTTACGACTCCAAATGTAAGATGGTCACGGACTATAACAAAGGTACTGGTACCGGAGAGATAGGCTGGGCACCGATTATGGGCGTCGGGTATTATCAGAATTTTACTGTATGGCATAATGGCCCCAATAGTTTTGGTTGCACCAGTTACCAGAACGACCTGGAGATCATTACCTCGGGTATCAATGGTTTTGGCTACCGTACAGACGATCACCAGAATAGTTTTGATACGCCAACGGTACCAACATTTGCCAGCAACCAGTTTTCTGTTGAAGGTGTCATTGAAAAAAGTACCGACCAGGATATGTTCCGCTTTATTATGCCGGGCAGCGGCCAGTTCCAGCTGGACGCAATTCCCAGTAATGTTGGCACCGGCAATTCAGGTTCAGACCTGGATATGCAGGTTTCCGTTTTCAACGATGCCCATACCCTTCTCAGTGTTTATAATCCGGGAACATTATTGAATTCACTTGTTGATACGTTCCTGAATTCAGGCACCTATTACCTGCAGATTGAAGGCCGCGGTAACGCTTATGCGTCCGACTATGCAAGCCTCGGATCTTATTCATTACTTGCAAAAATCCAGAGTTCGGTTTCCCCCCTGCCCATCCATCGCCTTCAGCTCAAAGGAGCCCAGAACGGCGATACACGCCAGTTCAGCTGGGTGATCGATGCCGATGAAGAAGTATTGGAACAGGTATTGGAGATTGCGGCAGATGGAAGGAATTTTGTGGCACTTACCACTACTGAAAAAGATATCCGTAATTATGTGTACCGGGTAAAAACAACAGACCAGACCCAATACCGCCTGAACGTGATGTTCAGCAACGGCCGCCGTTCTTATTCAAACGTATTAACAATTAATTCATCTGAAACAGGTCCCCGTCCAAAACTTGCAGGCAACCTTATTCGTACTTCCTCCATCTATGTGAGCAGTCCTGCCAGTTTCCGCTATACGATCATTGATTTTAACGGAAGGATCGTCAGACAGGGCCAGCTTTCCAATGGCATGAACGAAGTGAGTGCTTCAGGAATGGGCGCCGGAATGTATGTGATCCGGTTTGAAGGAAATAATCAGCAATGGACCGAAAAACTTGTTCGCCAATAACTCTTTATAGCCCTGGCAACGGGCAATAATCCCTACCCCCTTTGACAACTGGAGGTTTTTCTATAACTTAGGAAAACCTCTTTTTATATGCGCTGGAGAAAATTTAACGGCGATACGATCGATCTTCCTATCATCAATGCAGTTGAGAATGCCATCAAACGTGAGACCGCCGCGGGTTTCAAGCTAAAGGTATGCATTGGCACCGACTCGCAGGTGAAAGGAAAAGAGACCGAATTCGCAACTGTCATTGTTTTTTTAAGGGAAGGACGTGGCGGCTTCATGTTCATTCATAACGACCGCACCAGGCAACAATTCACCATCAAAGAACGAATGCTGACCGAAGTTGCCAAAAGTATTGACATCGCGTATCAGTTATGCAACCTGTTCACCGAGTACAATGTGGATATGGAAGTACACGCAGATATCAATACCAACCCTCATTTTAAGAGCAATGATGCCCTGAAAGAAGCGATGGGTTATATTCTCGGAATGGGATTCGCTTTCAAGGCTAAACCTGAAGCATTCGCCAGCAGCAGTTGCGCGAATAAGGTGGTTAATTAAACCACCGCACTGACCTCTCAGGATATGGTCCGGCCGACCATACGGGCCCCTGTCTCCCTCTTCCTGACTATATATTACCTTAAATTATTACTCCCGCGCTGCATTGAAAGAAGTAGTCGGCTGAACGTCTGCAGCCACCTGGCGGTCCTTGTTATCATTAACTGCACCAGCAGCCTGGTGATCGCGCATCCGGACATGACGAGCGTCTTCACTTGCAAAGGCAAAGACAACAAGTGTAATGACGAATAAAACAACTACAAATGTACGTTCCGTAAATATTTTGTTCATGGGTGCTAGATGCAAGTCATAAATGTAACAGATTAATGATTCGGGACAATCACCAGTTAACCCTTAGTTTGATAGTCCTTGTTCATTTCGCCAATATAGTTCAATACAAGATCCTGGCCCTCGGATGTCAATGCTGATGTTACAAAAAATGGTGGTGTTTCCTCCCAGTTTTCCTGCAACGCAGCCATAAATAATTTCACATTCCTTAACGTGGCACCGGGTTTATTCTTATCCGACTTTGTAAAAATAACTGCAAAGGGAATTTCCCATTTGCCCAGATCGTTGATGAACTCGAGGTCCACTTTCTGGGGCTCGTGCCGGCTGTCGACCAATACAAAAAGACAAACGAGATTGCTTCTTTTGCGGATGTAATTCTCAATCATCTGCTCCCAGCGGCGACGACTGTTCTGGGAGACTTTTGCGTAACCATATCCCGGCAAATCGACCAGGTACCAGGGCTTTTTGTCGCTGGAAATTACTTCGAAATGATTGATTAACTGCGTTTTACCTGGAGATGAAGAAATTTTTGCCAGGCCTTTTTTCCCCGTGATCATATTGATCAGCGAAGATTTACCCACATTACTTCTTCCGATGAATGCGTATTCAGCACGGTCGGGTTTGGGACACTGGGTATATTCAGCACTGCTAATGAGGTATTTGGCGTCTTTGATCTTCATGCGGGTGCAATATAACACAAGCTTGTTACCTTTGCACACATGTCAAAATCCCTCCCGCACGACCATATAATTCCTTTCAAAGACTCGGAAAAAACGAAAAAAGAGCAGGTTGCCGAAATGTTCGACGGAATTGCGGGCCGGTACGATTTTATGAACCGTTTCCTCTCCCTGCGGATCGACGTTTTGTGGCGAAAAAAGGCCATCGGGCTTTTCCGGAAAGATCACCCCAGGAAAATCCTCGATGTTGCCACCGGTACGGGCGATATGGCCATAAGGGCCTGTAAAATGCTTCAGCCCGACAGGATTGAAGGCATCGATATATCCCCAAAAATGTTGGAATTTGGAAGAAAAAAAATTGAAAAAGAAGGACTTGCGGCAAAAATCCACTTACAGGTGGGTGATTCAGAAACAATAAACTTTGCCGACGAAACGTTTGATGGCGTGATGGTGGCGTTTGGTGTCAGGAATTTCGAAAACCTCGAAAAAGGGCTGAAAGAGATCAACAGGGTACTTAAACCTGGTGGTCAGCTGGTCGTTCTCGAATTTTCCAAACCCAAACAACCGGTCCGGGCTTTTTACAACCTGTACATGGGTGTAATAGCTCCGCAAATGGCAAAACTTTTCCGGCAGAACAAACAGGCATATCAATACCTGAATGAGTCGGCCAATGCTTTTCCGGATGGGCCACTGATGGTAGATATTTTAAATAAATGTGGTTATTCCGATACCCGCTATAAATCGCTAAGCTTAGGAATATGTTGTATTTACTCCGGACGAAGACCCCGCTGATCAAACTCATCATCTGCCTTTCCGGAGTGATTTTTTCATTCAACAGCAGTATTGCCCAGCAACAACGTGAACTTAACCTGTACGACCACGATCTCAAACCATATTATTTCGGCATCTCCCTGGGCTTGAATTCTTCGAGATTCCATCCCCAGATGAGTTCTTATTTCCTGCAGAACGATAGTGTACTGGTGGCTGAACCTACCAACAAGATTGGCTTCTCTCTTGGACTGTCTGCTACAGCCCGATTGTCAAACCGCTTTCAGCTCCGGTTCAATCCGCAACTTTCCTTTATCGAAAGGGATATTGTTTACCAGTTGAAATTCCCGGAAGATAATCTCACCGAGATTACAAAGAAGGTGGAATCGGTAATCGTTTCATTTCCCATCCAGGTAAAACTTCAGTCGGACCGGATCGGAAATTTCAGGGTATACATGCTTGCCGGATTTAAAGCCGACATGGATCTTTCCAGTAATGCAAGATCTAAACGGGCCGAAGAACTTATCAAGATCAAAACATTTGATTATGGTCCCGAGGTTGGATTGGGTTTCAATTTCTTCTTCCAGAGTTTTATCTTTTCCCCCGAACTTAAATTCAGTAACGGAATTCCCAACCTGCATAGCCGTGATCCAAACCTGAAATATTCAAGTGTATTTGATAAGGTCCAGTCAAGATCGATCATGTTTACGATCCATATCGAAGGCTGAGTTAATTCAGATCCGCACGGGATTTATACAACGTAAAGATTTATGATTAGCCGGGATTGGTTTATCAGAAATCAAATTCCCGCCGGTGCATATTCCACCTGAATCCAATTGTAGCCACGGTGGTACTGCCTGATATAATTGGCGGGGTACTGGTATCGCGCTTGCGGTAAATGCCGGTAAACTCCAGGAACATATTCTCGCGGATTTCATACGACAACAACAGCGATCCATAAAAAGTATTGGTCAACCAGCCCGAGTTTTGCCCGTAACCATAATCGCGTTCCCTGTATGGCGGAACGTTAGGCAGGAATATATTACTACCATTGCTGCTTGCATTGGAATCGAGTCCCTGCCGGTAATAAATTGCCTTCGCCTGGATCAGCCATTTTGGTGCGGGCTGGTAACGGGCAATACCAATCACTTCATTAAAATTCGCCATCAGCGGATGTGCAAGAGGCTGGTTGTAGTGGGTGTAATTTGCAACCGAATCACGATGGGAATACGTAAACGGACGAACCTTGTTAAATTCAAACTGCAGGTCAAGGTTGCTGATTCCAAAAGCATCAATATATTTTGCTCCCAGCTGGATCCCGTATTTATTGGCCCACCAGCCGTGACCATCGCGCAGTGCAGTCAGGCTGAATTCATCCAGCAGGAACTGTCCATAGAACTGGAATTTACCAAACAGGTTTGCCTTGAGATCCAGTCCTGCAACAGAATTATCAAAACTTCCATTCTGCGATTCAATGGAGCGATAGAAGATAATCGGATTGAGATACGAGAAATCGAACCGGTTGGTGCGACCAAACACCACTCCCTCAAACAAACCCACATTCAGCCAGCGTGCGAGGTTTACATCCAGGTGATGCATGGCGGCATATTTTTTTCCGATCAGCCGGTCGCCTCCGGGGATATGCGCATTATGCAATTCCATGAATATGTTCTGGAAATTAAATTTCCAGATCCGGGTATTGAGTTTGAGGAAAAGATAATTGGCTCCGAAATCACTCAGGAAAAGACTCCGGTGTCCGTTGCCGATAAAATTTTTATCGTAACCGAATGTTATGTCAATATATTTTGCAGCGTTAAAAGTGAAGTAACCCCTGGCATCAAAATAATCCGCACCACCTGCAGCTTTAAAAGGTTTATAAAAACCGGCTCCGGGTACAGCACTGCGTTCTGCCATGTATTGCTGCACATACACCGGATCACGTTCCTGGTTATCGGTCATGTAGGCAAAGAATCCGATCTTCTGTGAAATATTACCACGGAGTGTAAGTCCGCGGGTGTTCAGGAACAGCGACTGGTCATTGTCGCTCTCTTTTGAAAGTGAATACTGGATCACCGGGTTCACCGCCAGGTCAAAGTCCTTTACATGCACCTCAAAGAGGTTGGCAGGACTGGTATAAAAATGTTTAAGGATCGGTTTGCGGCTACTGAACTCCTCCCTTTCTTCTGCCGGAATGTATTCCAGGTTATTCATCTGCGCACTCCTGATATTATATTCATCAACCCTGCTGAGACCTTGCGGACGGCCCAGCCGGTAACTATTGATACCCGCTATCACATATTTATTACGGCTGAATGGCTTTGTTTTGGAAAAGTTAAGTACCGAATCTGTCGACGCCTTGATCTCCAGCCGCTCTACAAGGATATTCTGTTTATCACCCTGGGCCAGGAAGGTAGTCTGACCCTGGGCCGCGATTGGAAAAATAAATACAAGCAGTCTTTGTAGGGTTTTTTTAAATTGCATCTCCGCCTATTTAGAATAATACACAGCAAAATATGGAAATATATCTGATAAAAAGTATACAGGTTGTCAATGAAGGAACTATCAGTATCATGGATGTACTGATAAAAAACGGAAAGATCGAAAGGCTGGACCCTACGATCGATCCGGGAGAAGGACTTAATGTGGAGATAATCGATGGAACAGGCAGGTTTCTTTTTCCCGGTGTGATCGACGACCAGGTTCATTTCAGGGAACCGGGCCTGACACATAAGGCAACCATCGCCACGGAATCAAAAGCCGCTGTTGCAGGTGGTGTTACCAGTTTTATGGAAATGCCGAATACTGTTCCACCGGCCTATACACTTGAACTGCTGGAAGAAAAATATGCCATCGCTTCCAGGTCTTCACTTGCCAATTATTCATTTTATATCGGCACCTCCAATGAGAATGCCGAACAGGCATTAATGGCAAACAAACATAAATCAGACATCTGCGGGATCAAGATTTTTATGGGATCCTCTACCGGAAACCTGCTGGTGGACAATCCGCTTACCCTGGAGAAAGTTTTCGGGGAAAGTGAATTACTCATCGCCACCCATTGTGAGGACGAACGGATCATCCGCCAGAACCTTGCAGCACTCCGCACAAGCGGCAGGGAACTTACGGCGGCTGATCACCCCGTGATCCGCAATGAAGAAGCCTGTTTCGAATCATCTTTTTATGCCGTGCAGCTGGCGAAGAAATACGATACCCGTTTACATATCCTCCATATCAGTACGGAAAAGGAATTACAGTTGTTTGGCAATATGTTTCCCCTGAAAGAAAAAAGGATCACTGCCGAGGTATGTGTGCATCACCTGCATTTTACCAGCAATGATTATGAAACCCTGGGAAATAAAATAAAATGTAACCCTGCCATCAAGGCCCCTCATCATAAAGAGGCGTTATGGAAGGGCTTGCTGGATGACCGGCTGGATGTGATTGCTACGGACCATGCACCACATACGGTGGAAGAAAAAAGTGGTGGTTATGAAAAGGCACATGCCGGTGTTCCCCTTGTCCAGCATTCACTATTACTGATGCTGGAATATTACCGCGAAGGAATGATCAGCCTTCCGAAGATTGCAGAAAAAATGTGTCACGCTGTGGCCGACTGTTTCCAGGTAAAGGACCGCGGATATATCCGCGAAGGTTATATGGCCGACCTGGTGATAGTGGATCTGGAAGGCGGATCACTTGTCACTAAAGATTCAATACAGTACAAATGCGGTTGGAGCCCGTTTGAAGGGAAAAAATTCGGCTCCGCTATAACGCATACGTTTGTCAGCGGGCGACTGGTTTTTGAACAAAAAACAGAAGACATCAGGCAGAATATATGGAATCCTGTGTGGAATGAATCAGTGATGGGTGAACGCCTGAAGTTCGATCGTTAAGGTTTGGAATGATTGGTACATCATCTCAACTTTTTCTGTAACGGGACATAATGTTGGCAGGCAGAAAATGATTCCTGCAGAAAAGATGTTAGCGGATGAAGGGTAGTTGATCAAAAATAAAGGACCAGTATGCAGATAGACGCGATCTCTTTCAATGATATCTCCATCTTCCACCAGGAAGAAGAGTTTTCTATTTTTCACAAACTGAACTTCACGCGCACCACCGGAGGAAAAGAATGGCTGCGTTATTTTTTTACGCAGCCATTGGATAACCTGCAACAGATCCGCGGCACGCAGGAGGTTATCCGGACACTGATGGCGCACGTGGATCAATGGCCCAATGAGATCAGTAATGGAACGATCCTGGTAATGGAAAAATTCCTCGATTACCCGCTGGATCCCATTTCCACCCGACTGAATAATTTTAATAGTCTTTCCTATAAGTGGCTGCATAGTGAAGACTATTCAATGGTCAAATATTCTGTTTCCCATTTTGCGGATTTTTTTCGTGGCCTTGGAAAGATTGTAGCGCTATTTGAAACAGTGGAACTGCCTTCAAATATCAGGATCTATATCGAACGGATTGCTGGTCTGTTACAGCAACCATCACTCCGGGATCTTTCAAAAACCGACGCAGGTGTGCGTTTCAGCATCCGCGAAAACTTGTTCTATGGACAACAGACACGTGTCGGGTTTCGGTTACGGATCCTGGAGTTAATCGATATTTACAGCCGGATTGACGCCTGGTATTCGATGGCCATGGCGGTAAAAACATACAAACTGGTATTCCCGGAATTCAAAGACTCCGTTACACCACTGGTGGATGCAAAAGGTTTATATCACCTGCTGTTGCCCGATCCGGTGGCCTATGATCTCCAGATGGATCCGGAACAAAATTTCCTGTTTCTTACGGGTGCCAATATGGCCGGCAAAAGCACGCTGATCAAATCGGTGGGGACCGCTGTATTCCTTGCACATCTTGGAATGGGTGTCCCGGCCGCAGGTATGACTTTAACCCTGTTCGACGGACTGCTCAGCAATATAAACGTTACAGATAATATTGCACGCGGTGAAAGTTTTTTCTTTAACGAAGTGCAGCGGATCAAAAACACCATTGAAAAAATCAATAACGGAAAAAAATGGCTGGTGCTGATCGATGAGTTATTCAAGGGAACCAATGTGGAAGATGCTATGAAGTGTTCGTTGGCTGTTATCAAAGGATTTATCAAAATCAGGAATTCCTTGTTTATCCTTTCCACCCATTTATATGAAATTGGTCGTGAGCTGAATGATATCCCCAATATTTCCTTTAAATATTTTGAGACCACGGTGGAAAATGACCAGCTGAGTTTCAGTTACCAGCTGAAAGACGGGATCAGCAACGACCGGATCGGATACGTAATCCTAAAACGGGAAAAAGTAGTGGAGATGCTGGATAACCTGTGACCGTGTTTATCTTTGTATTCCGAACATTAATCAAACCTGATGAAATTTTTATCTTTCCTTTTTGCATTTGTCCTGTTACATAT
The DNA here is from genome assembly GCA_040510375.1 of Chitinophagaceae bacterium. GTDB lineage: Bacteria > Bacteroidota > Bacteroidia > Chitinophagales > Chitinophagaceae > JBEVJC01. The sequence goes on along the minus strand of JBEVJC010000020.1, from coordinate 48,151 downwards.
AGCCGCGCAATCCCAACGAACCATCGATGTCAGCAGTTATGTGTTTGACATTGAGTTGTCGGACAAATCAGATAGCATTTCCGGTAAGGCTACCATCTGGTTTACCTGTTTATCAGATACGCAGATAGTCAGTTTTGATTTAAGGCAGGCCGCGAGGAAGATTGGATTTACGGTTTCATCGGTGTTGTCAGAAAACAAGTCATTACTATTTGAACAAAAAAACGACCGGGTCCTGGTGGACCTTGGCGGGTCAGGTAAAAAAAATAAATCCTTCCATATTCTTATTAAATATGCTGGCCTGCCGGTAGATGGACTCATTATTTCAAAAAACAAATTTGGCAAGCGCACTTTCTTCTCTGATAACTGGCCCAACCGTGCACATGAATGGATCCCTTGCGTGGATGATCCGGCAGACAAGGCAGCGGTGGAGTTTATTGTTACAGCTCCGGATCATTACCAGGTGGTGTCCAATGGAATAATGATCAAACAGGAAAATCTTGGTGGCGGCAGAAAGAAAACCTATTATAAAGAAGAGATCCCGCTGCCAACAAAGATCATGGTGATCGGTGTGGCTGACTTCGCCGTTCAGCAGTCCGGTATGGTGGGATCGGTACCCATTTCCTCCTGGGTTTTCCCGGAAAACAAAACCGAAGGTTTCAGGGACTATGGCATTGCACCGCCGATTGTCCAGTGGCTCAGTAACTATATCGGTCCGTTCCCTTTTAAAAAACTGGCGAACGTGCAATCGAAAACTATTTTCGGCGGTATGGAGAACGCAAGTGCAATCTTTTATTATGAGAATTCGGTAAACGGCAAGGCCGATAATGAGTCATTGATCGCGCATGAAACGGCCCACCAGTATTTTGGTGATATGGTTACGGAAACAGATTTCTCACAGGCCTGGCTTAGTGAGGGATTCGCTACCTACATGACCCATCTCTTTATCGGTTCAAAATATGGCAGTGATAGTCTGAACCAGGCCATGGCGAAAGACCGCAAAGACATCATTGCCTTTTCCCGTTCAAATAAACTGACGGTAATTGATACGGTATCAAAAATGATGGAACTGCTCAACGTCAATAGTTACAAAAAAGGATCATGGATCCTGCATATGTTACACAGGCAGGTTGGTGATTCATTGTTTCAGAAAGGGATCCGCGAATATTACAGGACCTATGCAGGAAAGAATGCAACTTCAAAAGACCTGCAACAGGTGTTTGAAAAAATAATTGGTAAACCCCTTGATACATTCTTCCATCAGTGGCTGCGGTTGCCCGGGCAACCCGACCTTGGTTTGAAATGGACGTATAATAAGGAAGCGGTGTCATTGCAAATTGATGTGAAGCAGCTACAGGTTAACCTGTTTGTGGTGGCTTTGGAAATAGGGATCAAAACAACCGATGGAAAAACCCAGGTGATAAAACTGGATCTGAGCCAGCGGGATCAAACTTTCCGGATACCCGTTACATCCGAACCAACCGGCATACAGGTTGATCCGGATGTTTCGTTGTTGTTTAGTTATACACTGGTTCACTGATTGGGTTGAACCGGTAGTTCTACTTTAGAAACGGAGGCCCTGATATATCTGCGGCTCATTTATGTTGGGCATTCAGCAATAATGGTTTTACCACGTATTCAACTTCCGATCCGTTGGGATGGCGCCCTTGCTGATCTGCGCTTCATTCATGTTGGCGTTCAGCAATAATAATTTAACCGCGTATTCAATTTCCCATCCGCAGGGATGTTGGATTATTGCAACATTCTATACCATTTGTATAAATACTGACCTGGACGGGACAATACCTTTGTGTTTTAAACCCAGGTAGCCATGGCCAGCAAAAAGAAAAAAACACCAGCGAAAACTGCAAGGCAATCAAGAGCCAGTAAATTGATAATCGAGAATCACAAACAGGCAGCGGAGCATTACCAGGAGGCTGCGAAGCATCATTTAAACGCAGCAGCATTTTACCAGTCGGGCGATCTTCACCAGGCTGCTCATAGTACTGTGCTTGCATATGGCCATAGTGCAATTGCGGGTGAGTTTGTGAATGATGATGCCAAACACCATGCGCAACAACTAAAGCAAACGAATTACAGGCATTGAATGTGAACGCGTGCAGTTGTGCCGGGAAAAAATGTGGCTGCAACCAGGTTATAATTATTTAAATATCCGGTTATCGAATGGAAATTTTATTATCTCTACAATTTTTATCCTGCGAAAATCCTTATGGGCAGGATTTATTAAAAAATTAAAGTCGCCCCTTGTCACAGCTGAAGGCACTTTCAGGATACATGAAGTCCCCTTGTTTACAAATTTTTCTCCAATCGTATGTGTTGATGTTGAATAAGGAAAACTGTTCCAGTTAACCGGAAGATCAACCGGTAGTACACGTTCAATAGAAATATCATCCGGCACAAAAATAGTTGTCATTACATAGTCACCCGGTAGAGTTGCCATTGTCAGATGAACAGCGACTTCAGCCATTGCAAGTGATCTGTTTGAAGCAGAGTATATCAGTTCCACCCCAATTGGATTCCAGCGGGCACCCTTTATTGCAGCCCCTTTACCGTTTAGTGGTCTCGCATAAATTTCCCTGGATAAACGATAAACTTCCATCAGGCAAAAATTCCGTAGTTAATACGAACCAATTCGCCTAAAACCAATTCCTTCCCATAGGAATCTTTCAGGAGATCCTTGGGTTTCATTTTACCTAAAGCAAAACTTGGCGTATCAAGCCAGAGACTGAATTTTTCCATATCCCGGAATACTTCAAGGCCAATATTGGTCACCTCCGCCATTTCGATAATTTTTTCTGACTGCAAAGGCCCAAACTGCTTTGATCCTGCTTTATATCTCTGGAGGGATTTTGAGGTGAGGTCCAGGATACTGGTCCAGTCTTTCTCTTCCAATGGTGTATAGGTTTGAATAAGGGAAAAAAACGAGTAGGGTATCCCATTGTTGATTAGTGAAATAAGCAAAAATTTATTGTCGAATAACTCCGCAAACCTGATTTTTTTAGCCTGGCCTTTTGAATAAAAAACAGTGTTGCTGATCAGTACGGCAACTTCAGAATCAAGCTTTTGTTCCAATGTATGATTTTGCATGATTTTAGACATTTGTCTCCAAATTTAAGACAAATATCCCAAATAAAAAATTTGGGTCAATCCTCCGGAAAAAACATTTTTTACCCGTTTTATTCCCATCTTTTTTCTATTGCCATACTATTGCTTTGCAGGTAATATTAACCTGTAAAGCGTCTCAACACTATGCTTGTAAGAACCTTTGGCAGCGCGGTGTTTGGGGTGGAAGCCATTACCATCACCATTGAAGTGAACTGGATTGAAGGCTCGGGCAAGGATCCGCTGATTGTTGGATTGCCGGATAATGCGGTAAAGGAAAGCCTTCAACGGATTGAAAGCACGTTTAAAACGAATGGTTTTAAAGTGCCGAGGACAAAGGTGGTGGTTAATATGGCACCTGCAGATCTCCGGAAGAGCGGGACTGCTTTTGACCTGCCGATTGCGATGGGCATATTGGGTGCATCGGAACAGCTGCTCAATAATGAGCCGCTTGCTTCCTATGTGATCATGGGCGAACTCGGTTTGAACGGAGAGCTCCGTCCTATCCGGGGCGCCCTGCCCATCGCCATCCAGGCAAGAGCCGGTGGATTTAAAGGCCTTATCCTTCCCATTTCCAACGCACGGGAAGCGGGCATGGTAACGGGTATAGATGTATATGGTGTGGTCTCTATCAGCCAGGTCATTGCCTTTTTTGAGAATAAGGAGCAGGGCCTGGAAAAGCTGGTCATTAATACAAGGGAAGAATTTTTTACCTCGCAATATGATTTTGATCTTGACTTTGCCGAAGTAAAGGGACAGGAAAATATTAAACGGGCGTTGGAAATTGCGGCGGCCGGTGGTCATAATGCGATCCTTATTGGCCCACCGGGCGCGGGCAAAACCATGCTAGCCAGGCGGATTCCAACGATACTACCTCCCCTGACCCTGCAGGAAGCACTGGAAACAACCAAGATCCACTCGGTTGCCGGCAAACTCCGGGAAAACTCGACACTGGTCGCCAGGCGACCATTCCGTTCTCCCCATCATTCCACCAGCAGTGCGGCACTTGTTGGAGGAGGCAGCATTCCGCAGCCCGGCGAAATTTCGCTGGCCCATAATGGTGTGCTATTCCTCGATGAGCTCCCGGAGTTCCAGCGGAGTGTACTGGAAGTAATGCGTCAGCCGATGGAAGAACGGAAGGTAACTATCTCCAGGGCCAGGATCGCGGTCGACTTTCCCGCGTCGTTCATGTTGATCGCTTCCATGAATCCCTGTCCCTGCGGATTTTATAATCATCCCGAGAGGGAATGTACATGTCCCGGTGGCCTGGTGCAACGATATCTTCACCGGATCTCGGGTCCGTTGCTCGATCGCATCGATCTGCATGTTGAAGTAACGCCGGTATCATTTAATGAACTGTCTGTAAGCCAGCCCCAGGAAAATTCCGCTACCATCCGTGATCGCGTGATCCGTGCACGGGAGATCCAGGCAGAACGTTTCCAGGCAGAGACCGGGGTTTATGCGAATGCCCATATGAGTAGTCGCCTCCTGAAAAATGTTTGTTTTATTAACCAGGCCGGCACTTCATTGCTGAAGGTTGCAATGCAGCGACTGAACCTTTCGGCAAGGGCATATGAACGGATCCTGAAAGTGGCCCGCACTATTGCTGATCTTGCGGGTTACAGGGAAATCAGGCCCGAGCACCTGGCGGAAGCTATCCAGTACCGAAGTCTCGACCGTGAAGGTTGGTCCGGTTAGGGATTCGGCTACCATTGGACTAGACAATGCAGCTGGTGGATAAAGGTTATGCCATATCCTATGTTCCAGATCAGAGCTGTCATTTGAACAGTTCATCCATGGTTACTTCGGAAACGATGCGGCCGGTGTAATAAATATTCTGTTTGGTGCCATAGGTTGTGATCATGGTCGGGAAAATCGTCTTTCTTGTTTTCGTTTGCCCCTTGAATATCGTTACCTTATTGTCCAATTCGCCTGCGTATTTTTTATCAATGGTGAATTCACCACCCGAAAATTTTATTTCGCATAAATTAATAGTGTGATCAGCCCGGTCCAGTAACAGGTCGATTTGTGCACCCGTTTTTCCGTTCTTCGGTGTATAACGCCAACCCGATGCTTCTGTATGTACTCCAGCAATTCCCAGTGACTGTTTGATGGCATCCACATGTTTCTGGCATACAGCTTCGAAAGCAAAACCGCTCCAGCTGGAATAGGATTGAGTTTGCGAAACACGAAGCCAGGTTCCCGCGCCTGTTGCCCGGGTCCCTTCAATAAATTTCAGGTAGAACAAACTGTACTCGTCGGATAACTTATAAATGGCATCCCGGACGGTTCGGTCAAACGGTATGTATTGGGTAATGAATCCGGATCGCTCCAGTTCATCAAACAGTTCGGTTGTCCATCCGCCGGTGGTGAAACCGCATGCCTGGATGATCTCCGCCCGTGTCATGCCCCTTGCTGTTTTTGATAGGGCCCTGACGATCGCCACATGACTTTCCGCATGTGCGAACAGCGATTTATAAAGATCATTGAATTCAGTTTTAAGCATTCCGCTTTTTGTGAAACATAGTTTATCAATGGTCTGAGCAGCGCTCTCACCCCTTTTTACCTGTTTTAAATACTGCGGAACGCCGCCCATCGCCATATATAGTTGCAGCACCTGGTACCGGTCTAATTTTACATCATGATGGAGGAGGAAACGCTCCGTTTCGGCCAGGGTGAAAGGCAAAAGCAGGATGCGTTGGGTCACGCGGTTATGCAGTCCGCCACGATCATTGATAATATTACGGATTATCCAGGAGGCTGCCGATCCGCAGATTACTACTTTCACGAGTGGGTGACGGGACGCCCAGGTATTCCACCAATGCCCAAACGCTTGCAGAAATCCCGACTTCGGGGTGCAAAGCCAGGGGAGCTCATCGAAGAGGATTACTACTGGCTCTTTTTTAAGTAAAGTTTTCAGGTGATCACTTAACAGTCTGAATGCGTCAATCCAGTTGCCGGGGTCAGCGGGCGTTATCGGTATTGCCATGGATGACTGTAAGGCCAGGCTGAAATTGCGTAACTGGTCTTTCAGGTTCGCTTCGTGTACCCCGGTTAATTCAAATCGGATATGTTTATCATAATGATTGCGGATCAGGAATGTTTTCCCGATACGCCTTCTTCCATAAACAGCGATCAACTCCGCATCTCCGGACTGCAAAGCCTCAGTGAGTACCTTTTTTTCCTCATTACGTCCTATAATGGTTTCCATTCGTAATATTTATAATCCTCCACAAATATATAATTTATGACACTTATGGCGTGTTATAAATATTTATAATCCTCCACAACTAGTCTTTTAGTGGCAGGTATGGCGGATTTAAAAAATGATCTTTCGGTCAGTTACCCGGTCCCAATACACAAAGGAGGGAAATAATCCGGGGTAATGAAAATCAGGGACCGAGGAAGCGGAGTCTGTAACCCGTCAAAGTCCTTCCTGAATTTCCTTATTATAGCTGTTTCTGTTGTACCGGGGGTATTGGGGCTGAACGGATGCGGGTGCCAAAGGAGGATACCATCAGAGGCGGTTTTCCCCCCTCCGCCGCACAGGAAACAGCGCCCGCAACTGCTAGTTTGGCATTTTTACCGAACTTGTATATTATTTGCGTGTTGTAACTCCAATGCGTCCGACCGCAACCTTCTAATCAAGAATTGACAGATGAAAATATTGTTTCGTTACTTAAAACCACAGAAATGGCTGGTGATGGCCGTGCTGTTGTTGTCCGCTATAAATATCAGTTTTTCCCTTTTTGACCCGATCATTTTTGGTAAACTCGTTGAACTTGCCCGGGTATATTATGAAAAAACAAACGGGGGGCAGCCATTCAGCCTCGACAGTTTCCTGTTTGTTAAAGAACCTTATGTTAATGCGGCTAATAAACCGGATTTCCTGTATGGCGTTGTCTGGTTATTACTTGCTTCCATGACGGTTGCAATGATCAGCAGGATTGCAAAAGCATTCCAGGATTATTTCCTCAGCCTGGTTACCCAGAAGTTTGGTGCCACCATTTTTACAGATGGATTGCAACACGCCATGAAATTACCTTACCACGATTTTGAAGACCAGCGTAGTGGTGAAACACTGGGTATACTCCAGAAAGTGAGGCAGGATACGGAGAAGTTCATGGCCATGTTTATAAATGTTTTATTCCCGGTCATCATCGGGATCCTGTTCGTTGCTATTTACGCGGTAATGAAGGACTGGCGTTTGCCCATCATTTATTTCGGCGGCATTTTCCTGCTGACTGTTATCTCCAACCTGCTGAGTAAAAAAATCAAAAAGATCCAGAAAGCAATTGTATCACAAACAACTTCCCTGGCAGGCGCCACCACCGAATCCTTACGGAATATCGAACTGGTAAAAAGCCTGGGACTCACCGAACAGGAAGTAGGGCGGCTGAATAAAAACACTTTTAAAATCCTCGGACTTGAACTGACCAAGGTGAAACGTATGCGCAGTATCAGTTTCATACAGGGCACTTTTGTAAATACCCTGCGCCAGGTGATCCTTTTCATGTTGATGTTACTGGTGTTTAAAGGTGAAATGTTACCGGGTGAAATCGTAACCATGCAGATCTTCTCCTTCTTTGTATTCGGTCCGTTGCAGGAGATAGGGAATATCATTCTCTCCTATCGCGAAGCAGAAGCATCCCTTAATAACTTCGAGACATTGATGCAGAAACTTCCGGAAGCACAGGCTCCCAATCCCAAACATCTTGGAAGAATCGAAACACTGGTATTTGATCATGTTGGGTTCAAACACCAGTCGGCCAAACAAAGCGCTATCAATGATATTAGTTTCACTGTTAAAAAAGGGGAGACCATTGCATTTGTGGGACCTTCCGGCTCGGGTAAGACCACATTAATGAAATTACTTGTTGGCCTGTACCGTCCACAGAAAGGAAAGGTATTGTATAATGGAATGGATGAGATGGCTATCAACTTCGACGATCTCCGCCGCCAGATAGGATTTGTAACGCAGGATACCCAGTTGTTCTCGGGTACTATTAAAGAGAACCTTTTATTTGTAAACCCGGAGGCCACTGAAGAAGACCTGCAGGATGCGCTGGATAAAGCCGCCACACAAAACCTGTTGGCCCGTGCGGAGAAGGACCTCGACACAACAATTGGTGAGGGCGGACTAAAACTTTCCGGTGGAGAGAAACAACGCCTGAGCATCGCAAGGGCACTGATCCGCAAACCTGAGTTGTTATTGTTCGATGAAGCTACCTCCGCCCTTGACTCACTTACTGAAGAAGAAATAACTGATACCATCCGTGAGATTTCATTGGAAGGCCGGCAGATTACCATACTGATCGCACACCGCCTGTCAACGATCATGCATGCCGACCGGATCTATGTACTGGAAAAAGGTGATGTAGTGGAGACGGGTAATCATGACAAATTACTGGAGGAAAAAGGCCTCTACTACGCAATGTGGCGTCAACAGATTGGTGAACGTAAAGACAAACTGGCAGCAGTTTAAATGTTATTAATTTATGGGATTGTTTTCGTTTTTATTTTCGGGTAGTATCACGACTGCCCTTGAACGCGGCGCAAAGATCGTTGATATCCGCACCGCAGTGGAGTATGATGGAGGGCATGTACCAGGCGCACATAATATTCCGGTTGACCGCCTGCAGATTAATCTCCCCCGGATCAAATCGATGCGGAATGTGATTATCTGCGGCTCAGGTGATGAACGTAATAGCCAGGCAGTTGGTTTCCTGAAGAACAATGGCGTGGAATCCGTGCTTGACGGCGGTTCCTGGGAACGGCTGTACAGAATCTGGAAAAAAGTCTGAGGACCTCAACAGTAGCTGGTTTCTGATTTCAATGTAACCGGAATACCGGACTTATCAGTGACCGCAGTCCCAACCGCGTCCGCATCGATCACAAGCCAATTCCCGAAATCAGACTTCCGGGCGACTCACTGACCACTCAAATGGGATTTCTTTTTTTGTGTAACAAAAAAAGGGACTCCCGGATGGGAATCCCTTACAAACAAATTAAGAAACAACGAAAAATAACAACAAAGAAGTTGTATTTACGGACCTGTATTAATTAATACCCGTATTAAATACCGCTTCTACATCCGTACCTGATTTTGGACTATCAACCAGATCAGCTGCACTTTTATTTGGCGGATCAGCGGGATAATGACGAAGTGTAATGGTAACCTGACCCGTGCCTGCTGAACCGGTTGTCCAGGAACTGTTAACTCCAAGCGGCACACCACTTACATCATTATCCAGTCCACTCACAGTAATATTGCTGGCCGGTGTTGGCTGATAGTAAAACCGGTGGGCCTGGTTCTCTTCCTTTACTTCAAGAGTGATATCTTCTACGGGTGTCGCCGTTTCATTCAGCAATTGCACACTGACATTGTAGGTGGTATTGGGACTCAATTCAATCCTGTCCGCCACGGGTGCAGCACCACCTGGTCCATCGGGATCAGAAAATTCAAACACGAGCGGGGTGGAACTCCCGACCGGAATAAACCGGAGGATCATTGTTGTGATCACTTCTTCTTCATTGGTTTCCCCTTTTTCCTTTGAACACCCTTCAAGAATAAACATCATAAATAGTGTTATTACACCAACATGTACCAGCTTATTTTTCATTTAAACTTTTGTTTTAAATTTTTAAAATATCAATTACTATGTTCCAGCGGAACTTTTAAACGGAAGCCAATATTGCGTCCCATCTCATCGGAGAAATATCTCATTGCATCCATATAGTCGCGGTACGACCGGTTGAACAGGTTCCGTACCCCGACTGAAAATGTTACCGGCGTTTTACCGAAAGCCAAAGTGGTGGAAGCATTAAGGTTTACCAGCGCATAACCATCGGGTGGCACTTTATAATCCTGCGGTCCATTCTTATCATCCGGCACGCGGGTCTGACGGAACACATGCTGGATCTCGGCCGATACATAACTATCACTGAACATCCTGTGGGCAGGCAGCTGATACAACAATTCTGTGCTGACGCGATCAGATGGCATCCCGATCAGCCAGTCGTTTATTTTATTGTTCCTCGCCCGGAGAATGGACGCCCTTGAAGTCCACTCCACCCTGCTCCATGGTTTCACCAGTACCGAAGCATCCATACCGGTAAGGGTCGCATCGGTCTGGCGATACTCCGACCTGCGGAATGCACCTGCAATGGTCAGCACCGGATCATCGGGCACCGGCTGCTGATAAATAAAATCGTTTATATTATTCCGGTACAGGTCCAGGTCAATCACCACCGTTGATGCAGCATTATGATAACCCGTGCTTAACCCGATATTTAAAGCCTGCTCCGGTTTAAATGTCATATCACCGATCTCAAACGTTGCAGTGCCATGATGGATCCCATAGATCAACAGTTCATTTACATAAGGAGCCCGGGTTGAAAGGGAAAGATTAAGATTAGCTTTCCACCGGTTGGTTATTTTATAACCGGTATTGAATGAAGCCGCATAGGTGGAAAAATCAAACTCATTATTGGCGAAAGTGCTGTCCGCCCCCTGCAACATCCGGTTGGTACTGATCGATTTGAAATCATACCTCAATCCTCCCTGCAAATCCCATTTATGTTTTTCCCATTTCTCAATAGCATACGCTCCGTAGGTGAATGAACGGTAGTTGGGGATCAGGTACCGGCCCGAATAGGCATTGTCCTGCTGCATTGCCGCAAGCCCGATCACTCCGCTGAAACCGTGCACCGGCGTTTGTTCCCAGTTAAGATCTTCTGAAAAAGTGGAAATGCTCAGGTTTAACTGCGGCCTGGTATTCGTGCTGGAACGCGTTACATCAAATTCCTTCCTGTTATTGAATTGCCCCGCCAGTAACAGGTTGAATTTTCCCTTATCACGGATCCATTGTGTTTTGGATTTGAGTAACTGGTGGGTGACATCCTGGTACGGCCGGCCAATCCGGTAGGTATCCTGTCCCAGGTAAACATCATCCGGTTTATCTGCTTCAATTGCCTTGAGCAGGTCGGCAAAGTTGCCGATATGCGAACCAATAAAAATACCAGCCTGCGTGGAGAAATAACTATAAAAAAGTTCGGTATTAAATTTCGCCTTACGCCATGCCACAGTAGCTGAAAAATTCTTTTCCTCACTTGCTGTATTATTCAACCGGTAATCAGGCGTTGCCGCATTGGCTCCTTTTTTATACGTACCCTGGACGCGATAGGTCAGGGCCGGAAGATTTTTCAACTGCTGTTCAAAAATACCGGACAGGTAATATTGCCTGTTATTGGTAAAGTAACCGGTATTGAATTCCATATTATAACCCGGACTGGACCGAAGGGCCCGGGGCTGGATCAGCATCACCCCACCGATCGCATCGGACCCGTACCGCAGTTCATCCACCCCCTTTATGATGCTGAGTTTATCAGCAATAAACGGATCTATTTCAGGGGCATGTTCATTTCCCCATTGCTGCCCTTCCTGGCGCACCCCGTTATTGATCGTGAGGATACGGCTGCTATGCAATCCATGGATCACCGGCTTGGCGATATTGGTCCCCATCTGCAGCATTGTAACGCCGTTAATCTTACTGAGGGCTTCGGCCAGTGAAAGACCCTTTGTTTCTTCCAGCCTTCGTCCCGACAGTTCTTCCCTGAAACCGGTTTTGGGCAAGCCGGTACGACCCGCTACTACAACTTCACCAAGTGTATTCGATGCATGGGGCAGGAGAAAATCCATATGGCGGTCGCGGCTAATGGACACTACCTGTTTCAATGGCTGGCAATCAACATGGGTTATGGTAACTGAATAATCTCCCGGGCAGAGATTGTCAAACACAAAATCACCTTTGTCATCGGTGGTGATCTGGTAATTGATACCGGCAAGACTGACGGTAGCCCCGACCAGTTTTTCTTTTGTGTCAAGATCTTCCACATGACCGGAAAAATGGATCAGGCAACTATCCTGCGAAAAAATAATATTTACCGACAGAGTCAGTAAAACAACGAAGAGATACTTCATGGAAATACATTAGCGTATGAACAGGACCGGTCAGGCGACCGGTAAACCAATTGGATTACGCTAATACAGGCGGACCGCGGAGATCGGCATGAAGGAGATCGCGGGAATATGGGTCCTCCCTGAAATGAAAAGAAACCGGGTGAGTATAAATGACAGCCGACCGGATCTCTTCTGTAACTGTTTCTACAAACGGGGATTCCGCCACCTGGTCGTGTATATCACATACATATTTGGTGGCCACACGATCAATCGTAGCCAGCTTATGGTATTTGCCGGGAACATGTTTGTGGTTGGTCAGCACTTCATGCAGGATCTGTTTCGGTGTAATACCGAGACAGAAAACCAGGAGAAGAAAACCTCCTGCAAAGGATCGTATATATTTATTTCCTTTCAACTTATTTTTTCAACGATGTTGCAAATTAAGTATTTTGGTTGAAAACAAAAAAAACGGGTGCGGTAAATAAAAAAACCCCGGCGGAGGCCAGGGTTCAACTTATAAAAACAATCACACACTATCGAACTTTTAACATCGGGCGAACCTGTTGTTTAGGACCGTTCTGAAAACGGGCATAATACACACCGCTTGGCAAACCACCACTGTCGAAAGTGAAATTGAAGGTGCCAGCTGTGCGCATCTCCACATCCACCGGGGTTGCAATGACCCGTCCCAGCATATCAATAATCTGTACCAGGGTATGTCCTCCGATGGTTGTATAACTGATGGTAGTTGTACTGGTAAACGGATTGGGATAATTGGTGATAAGGGTGAGTCCCGCGTCATTATTGGCAGGATCCTGGATCCCGGTACAATCATTATCCTTTACGATGTTCAGGCTCTGGAAATTCTGGAACAATACAGTCTGGAGCGTTGCAGCAGGTACGCAAAACCATTTTTCCAGGATCGAAGCATACACACTCCTGAAATCATATTGGAACGGAATATTATCCTGCACGGACGCACCACCGGGTATGGAAGGATTGACACCGGTTACACCAGGCACGGCCTGTTTTCCGAAAATAAACATTGGGGCAGCCGCACCGTGATCCGTTCCCATACTTGAGTTGGACTTGATCCGGCGGCCGAATTCGGAAAATGTCAGACCCATCACGCGATCATCCACCTTCAGGAATTTCAGGTCGTCCAGAAATGCCTTGATGGCATCTGATAATTTTTTCAGCAACCGGGCATGTGTGCCCGTTGATGTATCAGCAGCATCCACCTGTTGCGAGTGGTTATCAAATCCACCCATGCCCACCATGTAGATCCGGGTCTTTAATCCGCCTGCAACCAGCCGCGCTACGATCTTCAGCTGGTCAGCCAGTCCGTTATCGTCCGGATAGGCAGCCTGCTGTGGCACTTTCTCTGCCGCTGCAATGATCCGTTGCGCAAACAGGTTGGTCTGGTTTGCAATGGTACGGATATAGGTGAGTTCATAACCCATCGGCGTATCAGGTGCCGGGTCAATGACATTATTAAGCAGATTATAAAAACTGGTTGGATTGGTGATACTCATACCCATGTTCATTGCCGGACCCTGCAGGGTAAGCGATGTAACTGAACCAATCTGGATAGCCAGCGGATCGGCCATGGTTTCGTTTGGATAACCTTCCGGATAATTTGGGTACTCGGTATTCAGGTAACGGCCGGCCCAACCTGTATTGACTACCTGGTCGCTCGCAGATCCGCTCATCCAGATATCGGTGGCACGGAAATGCGAAAAATTCGGACTTGGGTATCCAACCGCCTGGATGATATTGAGCTTGTCTTCATTATAAAGCGTCTGCAGGCCGGTCATCGCGGGATGTAATCCGGTGGCATCGTATTCATTCAACCGGAGGATCGCTGCTTCTGCAATTGCCACATTACTGCGTGCACTGTAATAATCGTTGTAGGTGGAGATGGGAATGACCATGTTCAATCCGTCGTTACCACCGCTCAGCTGAACAATCACCAATACGTGATCTGTTTCGATAGCAGGGTTCATCAATGCACGGAGCAACGGTGATTCTCCATTAAAAGCTTTCACAGAATACCCATCCACTACCGCAGGAAGTACCGCGGCAGCGGGAATACTGTTGCGTAAAAAATCTCTTCTTCTCATAAGACGGTTTTAGGATAATTGGTATTCGGAAAGATTCATCAGGTATTGGTATAATGTTTTGAGACGGTTTGAAACAATTGCAAGTGCCATCTCATTTGTCTGGTCCACCAGGAAACCATTCCAGGCATTGGTCCAGTAGTAATCCTGCGTTTGTCCACTCAGCAAAATATTTTGTTTGATACTCAGCCTGGCAGCATCCGACAGTGGTACGCGGTAGATCACGTCCAGCGCATCGTCCACCAATGCATTCGGATCACCCGGGTTGGGTAATGTTTTGGTGAATGCAATGGCATCGATCTGCATTGTCTTCATATTTCTTGTAAAACCATTCCAGACCAGCACATCGGTGAACTGGTTACGTTTGGGAAGGGTATCATGGTTAATCCATATTTCATGGAACGATGGCTCCTGGTAATATGCAGGCCAGCCGGATACATCAGGGGGATCACCAACATTCTGCCCCATTACTGTTTTCCAGTTCAGGAGATAGTTCCACATGATGTACGTATCGTTATATTCTGTTTCAACCGGCGGGATAACCACACCAAATTCCCGGATGCAGCCAACTACCTGGTCCACCGGACTCTTGATCAGGCATCCCTGGTTTAGTACATCAAAAAAATGTTCGCTCCGGAACAGTGTATCGAGAACAGGTTTGATCTCATAGTTGGAACTGCGGAAGATCGCAGCCAATGGTTCGATCACATTTGCTTCTGCAGCGTCATCGATCTGGTAATAAATAAACCAGCGGTAAATACAGCGACAGATATATTTAGCTGTTTCCTCTTTTGCAAAAAGCATATCGATCAGGTCGTCCGTTTCCAGTACACCATCAGCACCAGTACGTCCGGTGATCACTGAAGAATTAAAATAACCCGAGAAGGTTTTATCCCTGCTGTCATGTTTGGTATCGTCAAAATAAACGGTACCATCAACCGGGTTTATCCGCCAGCCGGTGAGCACCCTTGCTACCCGGCGAACATCATCTTCATTGTAAGCCACGGTCGGACCCTTACCCAGGGTGAATAATTCCATCAGTTCGCGTCCATAATTTTCATCAGGTGCAGATGCTGAATTAAGGTATCCGTTCAGGTAGATCAGCATACCCGGATCAATGGTAACATCCTTGACCATGGTCCTGAAATTACCAAGGCAATCCTTTCGAAGCAGGTCGTTATGCTGGTATACAAATTTGGAAATACCGATGGTGCGGGTCTCGGTCCCAAAATGATCAGCCCAGAAAAGTGTCAGTTTTTCACGGATACTTCTATCCTGGTTGATCATGGCTCCGGTCCACCATTTTTTAAAACTTTCACGACGTACTTCATTGAGATCTTCATCAGCGGTGAGGTCACCTACCCAAGTTGTACCCGGCGTAATAACCGCGTCGGCTATCTCACTGCTATAATCGTTTAATGGTGGTAAGGGAAGTGGTGCTGTTGGATTGAGCAATTCATCTACTGCCTGGTTCATACCCATACCGGCGAAGTGATCGATGTCGGCTTTCACCGATCCGAACATTGTTCTCTTTAATAAATGCTGGACTTCATTACGTGTCCAGGGGCCATTGTAAATACTCAATCCCGATTGGGTGCGGGAACCCGGGGTGGGCATCTCCACCTTACGTTTCTTCCGTTGCGCGGTCAGAAAGTCGCGTCTGTCCATAAGAATAGTTTTGGCCGTGTTTTTAATAGGATAGAATAATAACGAATTAATGCAGCTCCGCAGTATCAAAGATCAAGCCTTAATGAGTAGTTACGGGCATTTTCAGGAGAAAAAAAGTAGAAGTCCGAGCCAGCCTGACGTAAAAAAACCCTGCTGTTGCAGGGCTGATAAATACTTCAGGCAGAAACACGGATTTTTATCAATTGATATTTTCAATAATACCGGCGATACCCTGTCCACCACCAACGCAGGCGGTCACCATTCCGTATTTTTTATTGAGACGTTTCATATCATTCACTACCTGTATTGTCAGTTTGGCACCGGTGCAACCAAGCGGATGTCCGAGTGCAATAGCACCTCCGTTGATATTAACCTTTGCAGGATCGAGACCTGTTTCACGGATCACAGCAAGCGCCTGTGAGGCAAAAGCCTCATTCAGTTCAACCAGGTCGATATCATCCAGTTTCATGTTAACCTGTTTCAATGCCTTTGGTATAGCGGCAACAGGACCGATACCCATGAGTCTTGGTTCCACTCCTGCCGATGCACAGGCAATCAGCCGGGCTATGGGTTTAAGTCCAAGTTCATTCACCATCTTCTCTCCCATCACAATCACGAAGGCTGCACCATCAGATGTCTGTGATGAGTTACCTGCAGTAACAACTCCATTCAATGCAAATGCAGGTTTGAGTTTGGCCAGCACTTCAACAGAGGTGTCGGCCCTCGGACCTTCATCCGTATCAACTATATAATTCCGTTTTTGTTTTTTACCATTAACATCCACATAAACTTCTTCCACATTAACGGGAAGGATTCCTGATTTAAAATATCCCTGCTGGATGGCATTGATTGCTTTCACATGTGAGTTGTAGGAAAATTCATCCTGGTCTTCGCGACTAACCTTATAATCTTTTGCAACGG
Source organism: Chitinophagaceae bacterium (assembly GCA_040510375.1). Lineage (GTDB taxonomy): Bacteria > Bacteroidota > Bacteroidia > Chitinophagales > Chitinophagaceae > JBEVJC01. The sequence goes on along the minus strand of JBEVJC010000020.1, from coordinate 31,360 downwards.
CTTCAGCTGTAAGACCCATACTCAGGTAATAATCAGGATCATCCTTTGCAATTGAATAGGCAGGAACTGTTTTCCATCCGGCAGTGGGTACAAGACTCATACTTTCGGTACCACCGGCAATTATACAATCAGCCATACCGGTACGGATCCGGGCAGTGGCCATGGCAATGGTCTCCAGTCCGGAGGCGCAATAACGGTTCACTGTAGCGCCAGCCACGCCAACACCCAGGGCCCTCGCAGAAATGATACGGCCAAACTGCAGACCCTGCTCCGCTTCCGGAACGGCATTCCCTACAAATACATCATCAACTCTTGAAGAGTCCAGCTGGGGCACCGAGGCCATCAGGCCACGGATCACATCCACGGCCAGGTCATCCGGACGATAAAAACGGAATCCCCCGCGTTTGGCTTTACCAACGGCCGACCTGAATCCTGCAACTATATACGCTTCCTGCATAAAAATGTTTTTTCTACCTGAATAACAATGATAATCTGTAAAGGTTGTTTATGCAACTTTCTACATCAAATTTAATGGTTATACATTTGCCGGAGAAATTTTTTGACGTTGACCGCTGGCCCTGACGTGGGGCTCAACACTAAACTTGAACAATACTGATGTACGCAACAATCCGAATGATCCTGTTCCGGTTTCCGCCGGAGTCCGTTCACTATCTCGCAATGAATAGCCTGAAATTCTTCAACGGCCTTGGGTTGAAGGGTATTGTCCGCTCCGCCTGTAAACCGGCCAATCCTGCTCCGGTAATTTTTAACAAATTGGTGTTCAGCAATCCCGTTGGACTTGGTGCCGGGTTCGACAAAAACGCAAGGTACCTGCGCGAACTGGAGACACTTGGATTTGGTTTTGTCGAGATCGGAACCGTTACGCCGGTTGCACAGTCCGGGAACGACAAACCCCGGCTCTTTCGTTTACCCGAAGACCAGGCACTGATTAACCGGATGGGTTTTAACAATGATGGTGTGAAGGCCATTGCTGAACGGCTTAAAATATGGCGGGAGAAAAATCCGGTTCAACCAAGGGGTGGTAAACAACGACTGATTATCGGTGGTAATATCGGGAAGAATAAAACCACACCCAATGAAGATGCATGGAAAGATTATGAAACCTGCTTTAAGGAATTACATCCCTATGTTGATTATTTCGTGGTAAATGTGAGCAGTCCCAATACACCCGGTCTTCGTGAACTGCAGGAAAAAGAATCACTCCGGAAAATCCTGATGCACCTCCAGATGATCAATAACGGCAAGGCGCATTCAAAACCCATCCTGCTGAAGATTGCGCCCGACCTCACCACTTCGCAGATTGATGATGTGATTGATCTCTCCATGGAGATCCAACTCGATGGATTGGTGATCAGCAATACAACCATCAGCCGTGAAAACCTTTTAACTCCCGCCGGCCAGCTGGAAAAAATTGGCGCAGGCGGGCTCAGTGGTATACCGGTAAAAGCCAGATCCACCGAAATAGTTCGTTATGTTACTGAAAAAACGAATGGATCAGTGCCGCTGATTGCCTCCGGTGGGATTTTCAGTGCTGCCGATGCCCTGGAAAAATTAAATGCCGGGGCAAGCCTGGTACAGGTTTGGACCGGATTTGTTTACGAAGGCCCCACCATTGTAAAGAATATAGTAAACGGACTGCCAACACGCAGTTGAGTTCATTGGCACCAAACCAAATCACCCGGCGAATCTGCAATTGTCTATTTTCGCGACTCAAATCTTAATACATGGAACATCTCTTCACGAGTGAGAGTATTATAAGTTTTCTGGTACTGGTGGTTCTTGAAGTTGTACTTGGTATCGATAATGTGATCTTCGTAAGCATTATCCTGAGCCGGCTGAAAAACAAGAAGGACCAGAAAAAAGCCCGGACACTCTGGATGATCACAGGTATCATTTCGCGCAGCCTGTTATTACTGGGACTCGGATGGTTACTATCACAGAAGGGTATTGCCGTGTTCACCATATTTGATAAGGGTTTCGACCTGGCAAGTATCGTGATGATTGTAGGGGGGTTGTTCCTGATCTATAAATCTGTAAAAGAAATCAACCATAAACTGGAAGGATCTGATCCGAATGAACAGACCCTTGGACAGAAAAAACTTTCCTTTTCACAAGCCATCGGACAAATAGTACTGATTGATGCGGTGTTTTCTTTTGACAGCATCATCACTGCCGGTGGTACGGCAAAACACGTGGAGATCATGATCCTGGCCGTAGTGATTGCAATGATCGTTATGTTCAGTTTCAGTCCGGCTATATCTGCATATATCCATAAACATCCCACTCTTAAAATGCTGGCACTTTCATTCCTGGTAATGATCGGTCTCAGTCTGATCATTGAAGGATGGGATGCGGAAGCCGCCCATATGTTACACCTGAAAAATTATATCTACTTCGGAATGGCTTTCTCCTTTATCGTCCAGATGCTCAATATGGCCATGATGAAGAAAGCAAATAAACACGTGGTGCAACTGAACGAACCACATCTCCCTGACGCAGCAGAGAACGAAAGTGATTCGGCTCATTAATTAAAGTTGAACGGAACGAACCACATCTTCCGGGCAGCGTCGTTAATGAAAGTGATTCGGCGCATTAAATGGAATGGAATTCGGAATTCTATTGAGGGTAGTTTTTATCTGGCCTGTACGCAGGAGCATCGGCAAAAAACCAACACTTTCAACTCCGCAAAACAGTTGCGGCTACCAGTCCTGCCGTTTCTGTCCGCAGCCTCGTATCTCCCAATGATACCGGTTTATATCCGTTGGCAAGCGCCATCTCAATTTCTTTGCTGGTAAAATCCCCTTCGGGTCCTATCAGGATGATCCGTTCGTGACCACCTGCAACTGCCACCAGTTCTTCTTTATACTCATCGGTGCAATGTGCAATATACCTTGAAGGAATTTCAGCTATCTCCTGCTGGCGGAATAATAATTCATACGCAAGCGGTTCATGTAATACAGGCAACCAGGTTTGCCTGCTTTGCAACATGGCGCTGACCAGGATCTGTAACAAACGCTCTGACCTGAACTTTTCTTTTTCGGTGCGTTCGCACAATAGCGGCACCACGGCCTTCACGCCGATTTCAGTTGCCTTTTCCAGGAACCATTCAAAACGGCTGCTGTTCTTGATAAGCGAGATTGCAATGGTAGTACCATCTGTTTTGGCCGGGGTAAAGAGAATATCTTCCACCCTTACCGATGTATGTTTGCGATGATCATCCACGATAACAACAGTAAGCAGGTGGCCGCGGCCATCGGTGAGGTTCAGCCGGTCTTCTTTTTTCTTACGAAGCACCTGGATCACATGTTTTGAGGTATCCTCATCCAGAACAATCAGGCTGGCTGATGCATCATATAATGGCAGGTAAAAAAAAGGTAACTGCATGATTGCAAAAAAACGACAATAATCGGCAATAAAAAAACCCTGATTCCAGGGTTTTCGCTTTTTCGGTCCATAGCAGTAACTACTAATCAATATGGTTAAAAGGGTGGATCGTCGTCCTCATCCTGTGGAAGGTCATTCATTTTACTGCCGGTCTGGATATACAAACGTTCACCACCGCCACCGCCTTCATCAATCTGTTTCCAGCTGCTGCCGGGAGGAAGTCCCGCGCCGCTGTAAGGATCCTCATCCCAGTTGGTGAACTTCTGGATATGCAGCAGGGCCTTCAGTTTAACGGTTTCCAAAGTACCATTCCGGTGTTTTGCAATTTTCACTTCGGTGAGTCCCTTGATATTCTCCCCTTCAGCACTTTGTGTTACATCATAGTATTCCGGACGATACAGGAACATTACCATGTCAGCATCCTGCTCGATCGCTCCCGATTCACGGAGATCACTCAGCTGGGGTACGCGACTTCCTTCCTTTGCACCACGTTGTTCCACCGCACGACTTAACTGCGACAATGCAATGATCGGTACGTTCAGTTCCTTTGCAAGCCCTTTCAGGTTCCGGGAGATATTACTGATCTCCTGTTCCCTGTTGGTTGATTTATTATCACTGCTGCCACTCATCAACTGCAGGTAGTCGATGATGATCATTCCGATATTGTGTTTGTTCTTCAGCCGGCGGCACTGGGCACGTAACTCAAAAATGTTCAGCGCCGGTGTATCATTTATAAAAAGCGGTGCCTGTGCCAGCCGCTGGATACCCCGCGCATATAATTGTTTCATCTCATGTTCTTCCAGTTTACCACGGGCAATCTTTTCCAGCCAGATCTCACTTTCTGCAGCGAGGATCCGTTGTACCAGCTGACCCGCACTCATTTCAAGCGAAAACATCGCCACCGGTGTAGGTTTGGTCGGATGCATCGCCGCATTGCGCGCCAGGTTCAGGGCAAAGGCCGTTTTACCAACGGCAGGCCTTGCTGCCAGGATGATCAGATCCGAATTCTGCCAGCCATAGGTCACTTTGTCCAGATGGGAGAAACCACTTGGCACACCCGTTACATCTTCATTCTTATGCCGCAGGTCTTCAATCCGCTGGATCGTTTTCACCAGGATCGAATCGATAGATTCTATATTCTTCCGTAAGTGCTGGTTGGTTATCTCGAACAACTTGCTTTCTGCATCATCCAGCAAATCGAACACATCTGTTGAATCTTCATACGCATCCCCGATGATCTCACCGCTGATCCGGATCAGTTCGCGCTGAATAAACTTTTGCAGGATAATCCGCGCATGCGCTTCGATATTGGCCGACGATACAACTGCATTGGTCAGTTTGGTTACATAATAGGCTCCGCCAACCAGCTCCAGTTCTTCCTTAAACCTTAACTCTTCCACTACCGTAAGGATATCAATGGGCTGGCTCTTGTTGGCCAGGCTCTGCATTGATTTATAAATCCGCTGGTGTGCATCTATATAAAAACATTCGGGCTTCAGGATTTCCACCACAGCATCAAATGCCTTTTTCTCCAGCATTACCGCGCCGAGTACTGCTTCTTCCAATTCCCTGGCCTGAGGTGGTACTTTGCCATACACCATTGTATTCATGTCGATGGCAGGCTTCCGTTTTTGCTTTCTGTCCCTGTTGAAATTTGTAACGTCCATGTTCAGTTATAGCGATAAAAATGTAAATATCTCTTCCGCATCCGGAAGGACCCTTGACTCGAATATTCCAGACTTGACCAATGAAAAATCTTCTCTTCTTTTATGTAATGTTCTTAATAGCCGGACGGCGAATTTAGACTTCAGAAACCATTCGCCAACCCTTTTAAAAGACTTTTTCTTTCTGCACCTTTTTTCACCAGCCGCACACCCGGTTATCCACATTAGATGCGTCTGTTTATCCTTTTTTCTTCTTTTAAATTAAATAAAATTCCGTCGCGTTTCGAAAGAAGTTAAGCACGTAGGGGTATAAGTTTTTTCTTTTTGTTTAATGCTCACCTAACCACTGATTTACCGTTTTTTCACTTGCTTTTTTGATTTCTTATCTTTGCGCCCAATAAAGCGAACAAAAAAATGACGATCTCTTATAAATGGCTGAGTGAATATCTACCTGTTACCCTTGAACCTGAACGACTGAGCCGCATCCTGACCTCGATTGGACTGGAAGTGGAAAGCCTGGTCAGGTATGAAGAAGCCAGGGGTGGATTAAAAGGATTATTGATCGGTGAAGTATTGACCACTGAAAAACATCCCAATGCCGACAAGCTCACTCTAACTACGGTCGACATCGGCACAGGCACAGCTTTACAGATTGTATGTGGCGCGCCGAATGTAGCCGCCGGCCAGAAAGTGGTTGTTGCACCGGTTGGTGCTACCATCTATCCGGCAACCGGTGATCCGTTGACCATGCGGGTTGCAAAAATCCGTAGTGTGGAAAGTCACGGAATGATCTGCGCTGAAGACGAGATTGGTCTCGGTGATTCACACGCCGGTATCCTTGTCCTCCCTTCTGATGTAATCGCCGGAACGCCCGCTGCTGACTACTTTCAGCCGTACGACGATTATATTTATGAGATCGGACTAACGCCAAACCGCATGGATGCCATGAGTCACTGGGGTGTGGCGCGTGATGTATGTGCTTACCTTTCCCATCACGACAACAAGGATACCCGACCTAAAATACCCAACAGTAATAGTTTCAAAGCGGATAACCACGACCTTTCCATTGCCGTGCAGGTTGACAATGAAAAAGCTTGCCCCCGTTATTCCGGTGTAAGTATTTCCAATGTTACCATCGCCGATTCTCCAAAATGGTTACAACAACGGTTGAGGGCAATTGGTATCCGTCCCATCAATAATATAGTCGATATCACCAATTATATCCAGCATGAAACCGGACAACCACTGCACGCATTTGATGCCGACCGTATAAGCGGCAAAAAAGTGATTGTTAAAAACCTGCCTGAAGGAACTGTTTTTATTACACTGGATGGTAAGGAACGGAAATTAAGTGCAGACGACCTGATGATCTGCGATGAAAAAGAAGGCCTTTGTATCGCAGGTGTTTTTGGTGGTGCCAATAGCGGTGTTACAACAACCACCAAAGATATATTCCTGGAAAGCGCCTGCTTTGATGCGCTCAGCATCCGGAAAACATCATTCCGTCATGGTCTTCGCACCGATGCTGCAACAAGGTTTGAAAAAGGGACCGATATCTCCGCAACCGTAAATGTTCTTAAACGTGCTGCCCTGATGATCCGCGAGATCTGCGGTGGCCTTATCTCTTCGGAGATCATTGATGTTTATCCGGATAAACTTGAAAAAGAAGAAGTATCACTCAAATACCATTACCTGAAAAAATTAAGTGGTAAAAATTATCATCCCGATGCGGTGAGGAATATCCTTACCAGCCTGGGTTTTGAAGTGCTGAAAGAAGGCATCGATGAATTGCGTGTTGCTGTACCTTACCACAAAACAGATATCAGCCTGCCTGCCGATCTGGTGGAAGAAGTATTAAGGATTGATGGTCTCGACAATGTGGCGATACCGGATGCAATCACCATTACACCTTCCACGGAAGATAATTATGCAGTGGATACATTCAGGGAGAAGGCGGCTAATTATCTCGTGGGACTGGGTTTCTACGAGATCATGACCAACTCCATTACCAATTCGGCTTACTTCAGCGACAAGGAATTGATACATGGAGTGAAGATGCTTAATAGTCTCAGTGCTGATCTTAACCTCATGCGGCCATCCATGCTGGAAACCGGTCTCGTGTCAATTGCGCATAATCTTAACCGGCGAAACAATGATCTCCGTTTTTTTGAATTCGGTAAAACATATAGTACCGACGGACCGGGGAGTTATCAGGAGAAAGAACATCTCTGTCTGTATATCACGGGTCGTACGGGTGAAGAGGGATGGCGCACTAAACCCGGGCAAACCGATTTTTATGTATTAAAAGGAATGGTTGGCAAAATCTTTGAATTGCTTGGTGTAAGTCCTGGTAATATTGAAGTACTTGATCATCCGAAAATAGCCGGCGGCCTGCAGGGCAGGACACCTGAAGGAGTCCTTTTCCAGGCAGGAAGCGTTGATAAAAAAACACTGGCAATTTTTGATATAAAACAACCAGTATTTTTTGCTGACCTGGACTGGACCGCAATCGTTACACTGGCTACTTCCAGGTCACCGGTAATCCGGGAGATTCCGAAATACCCTGCAGTGCAACGTGACCTAGCCTTGGTTGTATCGAGGCATACTGCCTATGCAGACCTGGAGAAAGCATTGAAAAAAATCAGGCCGGCACAGCTGGCGCAGGTACGGTTATTTGATGTTTTTGAAAGTGAAAAACTGGGTGCGGATAAAAAATCACTGGCCGTGAGTTTCACCTTCCAGGACAATGAAAAAACCCTGACTGATGTGGAAATTGATGGCTGGATGTCGAAGATGATGACAACGCTGGAAAAAGAATTATCGGCAGAGATCAGGAAATAAAACACATTTAAACCTAACAGATTGAGCAGCACGGACGAACATCTGAACCGGATAAAAACCAAACTGCAGCTGTTGCTGAAACAGCAGGGCCTGTTGCAAAAGGAAAACCAGCAGTTGAGGGAAGAGGTGTTGCAACTCAGGGCAGAACGGGTAAATACCGGTCAGCAACTGGAGGAATTACAACAAAAAACAGAGATTCTCCGGTACACTCAGGGAGAAATGGACGACACGGAAAAAAAACAAATGGAAAAACGACTGACCGCTTACATCAGGGAAATTGACCGTTGTATCGCCATGCTGGGGCAATGACCGGGGAACGGGCAGGTGAATAAGTCCGGTACCAGGGTCCGGCCATTGGACAGACCCTTCCTGGTCAAATCCTTTTTACGAGATTCATGTTGAGCTCTTCGGTGCCCTGGGAAAGGGTCAGCGTGTACTTTCCGTAAGGAAGGTCGTTGAGTCCACCCCATACAAACTGCTCTTTTTCACGAATCTGGTCATTTTCCATCTGGCTGCAAACAAAGCCTGTGTCGTCTTTGATCACTGCGCGTAGGAAGTTTCCGTTGAGTTCTGTAAATTCAAAATGAAGTGCGTCAATAAAGTTCGACGATCTGATTTTGGCGAACATAGTTTTTCGTTTTGGTAAAATACGTCTTCAGGGAGTCTGGAACGAAGGCGATTTTCATTAATGAAAGGGTTTAGGATTATTGGAATTCTAATATATACTCATTTTTTCAAATCTGCAAGCATATGCCTGAATTAATTGCCGCTACCGTTGTCATTGCTGACCGTACCTACCGGATCAAACTCGAACCAAGGGATGAGGAGGTGGTCCGCAGGACCGTCAAGACCATCAATGAGAAGGTAATTGAGTATAAAACGGCTTTTGCCGGCAAGGATATGCAGGACTATATCGCCATGGTACTGATCTGGCTGGCAACTGAACAGCAGAAACAGGTAAACTCCCTTGACCAGCAGCTGCTCACCGGGAAACTGGAAGAACTGGAACGCCTGCTGGACCGGCAACCCGGCCGGGAACCGGAAATATCCTGACTACCCTTTCCCGGTCACCATTTCAGGTAAATGTTCCCGCGACAGTGTTCCGTGTAAATACTGGAATTGAATAAACCTGGCATTTCCCTCTATAATGATGTTCCCGCGACAGTTTGTTCCGTGTAATTATGTGGAGTTGAATAAACCCGGCATTTTACTTTATAATACTGATTTTCTCTATTAATCCCCGTTTTGTATCTTCGCCCATCCCCTTGCTTGCCGGGGTTGATGTTAATGGCATGATTTGCAGCGTAATTCATTTCATCAAAGTACACATTAAACAAAAAACTCAATGGACCCCATTATACAATTGATCATTGCGGCGGCACTCGCACTGGTGATCGGTTTAGTTATCGGAAAACTCATCTTCGCAAAAAACACCGCCCGTAAAGTAGAAGAAGCAGAACTGCAGTCGCAGATCATCCTTAAGGAAGCCAGCCTTCGCGCTGAAACCATGCGTAAGGAAAAAGAACTGGAGGCCAAAGAACGCTTTGTGCAGCTGAAATCGACCCATGATAAGGAGGTTAACGACCGCAACCGTAAGATCAACGATGCAGAAAACCGGATTCGTCAACGTGAACAGGGACTGGCCCAGAAAGAGACCGGGCTCGACAAACAATTGAAGGATAATGAGGCGATCAAGGAAACCCTGAACCGCCAGATTGAAGTGGTTAATCTCAAAAGGACGGAACTGGAAAAACACCAGGAAGAACATATCCGCCGGCTGGAGAAGATCGCCGGTCTCTCTGCCAGCGAAGCCATGACCCAGCTGATCGACAGTCTGAAAAACGAAGCCCATACCCGCGCTATCGCGGTTCAGCAGGAAATCATCGACGACGCCAAACAGAAAGCAAATAAGGAAGCCCGGAAAATAATTATCCAGACCATCCAGCGCACTGCAGCTGAACAGGCAATCGAAAACTCGATCACCGTGTTTAACCTGGAAAGTGATGAGATCAAGGGTCAGATTATTGGTCGCGAAGGGCGGAACATCCGTGCCCTGGAAGCCGCTACCGGCGTGGATCTTATTGTAGACGACACTCCCGAGGCGATCCTGCTTTCCAGCTTCGATCCGCTGCGCAGGGAAATTGCCCGTCTCAGTCTTCAGCGTCTTGTTACCGATGGCCGGATCCACCCTGCCCGGATTGAGGAAGTAGTGGAGAAGACCCGCAAACAGATTGAAGACCAGGTAATGGAAATCGGTGAGCGCACCGTTATTGAACTGGGCATCCATGGTTTGCACAAGGAACTGGTAAGAATGGTGGGACGGATGCGTTTCCGTTCATCCTATGGCCAGAACCTGCTGATGCATAGCCGCGAAACTGCGAACCTCTGCGCTACCATGGCCGCCGAACTGGGACTGAATCCCAAGCTGGCCAAACGTGCCGGATTATTACACGATATCGGTAAGGTTCCTGATGAAGAAAGCGAACTGAGCCACGCATTGCTGGGTGCCAAACTCGCTGAAAAATATGGTGAGAACCCCGCAGTAGTCAATGCTATTGGAGCCCACCACGATGAAATGGAAATGCAGTATGTGATCTCTCCGATTGTACAGGCCTGCGATGCCATCAGTGGCGCAAGACCTGGTGCCCGCCGCGAGATCATGCAGCAATATATCCAGCGGATCAAGGATCTCGAGAACCTGGCCATGACCTATCCTGGTGTGGAGAAAGCCTACGCCATCCAGGCAGGTCGCGAACTTCGGGTAATTGTTGAATCCGATAAGGTCTCCGATGCTGATTCCGAAAAATTATCATTCGAGATTGCAATGAAGATCCAGACTGAAATGACCTTCCCGGGCCAGATCAAGGTGACCGTGATCCGGGAAAAAAGGACGGTGAGTGTAGCGCGATAATGTTTCGCCGGCAAACCGGTGACCGGTCCGAACGCAGGAATACCCCCGTTATACCGGGTTGGCAGCAAGGACATAGATCCCGGGAGAAATAAAGTCCGGAATTATTACAGCAAATATTTTGAAGTAAGCCCTTTTCCCTTACCTTTGCCGTCCGAATTTTACGGCATTTTAAAAATCAGAGTCATGAACGCTATAGCTTTTGTACACGAGCAGTTGAGCACCAAAAAAGAATTTCCTGCCTTCAAACCAGGTGATAATGTTACTGTTAACTACAAGATCATCGAGGGTAACAAGGAAAGGATCCAGTCTTTCAAGGGCGATGTGATCAAAACACAGGGCAATGGCTTCACGTCCAGTTTTACTGTACGGAAGATTTCTGATGGTATCGGCGTGGAAAGGGTTTTCCCGTTCTACTCTCCGAATATCGATTCAATCGTGCTGAATAAAGCGGGTGACGTTCGTCGCGCCAAACTGTTCTACCAGCGTAAACGTAGCGGTAAGAGCGCCCGGATCCGTGAAAAGAAGCAGTCTACCAAGACAGCAGCTGCGAAATAATTTAATCAATAAGATCTTTTTTGAATACAAGAGCCCGGATTTCCGGGCTCTTTTTATGCCTTCATCTAAGCAGGATCATTATTCGTATATTTTGATGAGACTGATTATCTTTACACTCTAATTTTCCAAGTTATGATACAAACCAATTTATTAGGTGCGCTGGGTACAAATGAGATCATCATTATTCTGGTGATCGTATTGTTATTATTCGGAGGTCGTAAAATTCCTGAACTGATGCGCGGTCTTGGTAAAGGCGTGCGTGAGTTTAATGATGCTAAAACCAATGTTAAAAGGGAGATCGAAGAGAATGCATCTGAGATCAAGAATCCTCCAGTGGCCTGAGTTTACGCTGCCCTTTTTTTTACCTGAAAAGAATAACTGCTTTTGTTTGAGTTTTCTTCCATCGATCATTACCATTCCTGGCTGAAGGAAGAGAAAGGCAGTTGTGTACAGGCGGTTCAACACTACCTCGACCGCATTTCTGCAACCAGACACCTGAATGCATTTATTGAAATTTATACGTCAGAGGCCCTGGCAAAAGCCGGGGACCTTGACGCCAGGAGACTGGCCGGGGAACCCATGGGTAAACTGCACGGCGTAGTCATTGGTATCAAGGATGTAATCTGTTATAAAGACCACCGGATCTCGGCTTCGTCGAAGATCCTTCCCGAATATATTTCTGTTTACTCGGCCACTGCGGTTGAACGATTGCTCCGGGAAGATGCAATCATCATCGGCAACCTCAATTGTGATGAGTTTGCAATGGGATCCACCAATGAGAATTCCGCATACGGTCCTGTTCTCAATGCAATTGATAATACCCGCATACCAGGAGGTTCATCAGGCGGTTCTGCTGTGGCCGTGCAGGCCGGCCTTTGTATGGTGTCGCTGGGTAGCGATACCGGCGGATCTGTACGACAGCCGGCGGATCTTTGCGGGATTATCGGTCTGAAACCAACCTATGGACGGATTTCCCGGTATGGACTGATTGCCTACGCTTCTTCATTCGACCAGATCGGAATTTTTGGTACCAATATATCTGATATCGGCCTTGCGCTGGAAGTAATGGCGGGTCCGGATGATTTTGACAGTACCGTTTCTACCGAACCTGTGGAAGAATATAGCAAGGCTGCCCCCGCCCGCAAATACCGGATCGCCTACCTCGATTCAGCCATTAACCATCCGGCCCTGGACCCTGAAATTGCCTCAGCTATCAATGGGACAATTGAAAAACTCCGCAATAACGGTCATACTGTCGACGCCGTACCATTCGACCTGATCGATCATATTGTACCTGCTTATTATATTCTCACAACCGCCGAAGCATCTTCCAACCTGTCGCGGTTTGATGGTATTAAATATGGATTCCGGGCAAATGATCCGGAAGATCTTACTGATCTGTATAAAAGGACGCGCTCAGAAGGGTTCGGCAAAGAAGTCAAACGCCGGATCATGCTTGGCACCTTTGTACTGAGCTCCGGCTACTACGATGCCTATTTTACCAGGGCCCAGAAAGTTAGGAAATTATTATACAATCAGATCCAGTTGATATTCAACAACTACGACTTTATTGTACTCCCAAACACCCCATCTACTGCCTTTCGGCTGGGGGAGAAAATGGAAGACCCAATTGCCATGTATCTCGCTGATATTTACACAGTTACGGCCAATTTAGTGGGCATACCGGCCATTTCCATCCCGCTTTTCCGGCACAGTAATGGCTTACCCTTCGGGCTTCAGGTTATGGCGAACGAATTTAAAGAGTTATCTTTACTGACCGTCTCCCAAGATCTACTGAACAACCAGCAGATTCAATAACCTCCCTGCCAAACCCGAAGCGAAGGGTCTAGTGTGTTTCCCCGCGTGGCGGGATAATCTAAATTCGTAGAGATGTTCAAAACAATCTGGGTGCTTTGTCTGGTAGTCCTTTTTACAAAAAGCGAAACTATTGCGGCTCCCAAAAACCCATTCAAACCGGATACACTGGACCTCCTTAACAAGGTGGACTCATTGCAACCAGCAACTGCTGTTGAAATTCCGGCTGATCCAAAAGATGGTTTTAAAGACCTGTTCGTAAAAACTTCCGCAGTTTCCACCAACACTATGGAACTGAATCCGATGGCCATTTCCTTTGTGGAAGGTTATATGGACCGTTTCCAGAAATCCATGGATGAACTGAAGGACTGGGGTCGCCCCTATTTCGACATGATGGACGATATCCTGGAAGCACATAATCTCCCTAAGGAATTAAAGTACCTGGCCGTTATTGAATCAAACCTGAAATCAGGCGCCCGTTCATGGGCCGGAGCCGTTGGACCCTGGCAGTTTATGCCAACCACTGCCCGTAATATGGGACTCCGTGTGAGCCGCAAGATCGACGAAAGAAGGGATCTTAAAAAAAGCACCCACGCTGCATCCAAATACCTGAATTCGTTATTTAATTTATATGGCGACTGGCTCCTGGTGATTGCTGCCTATAACAGCGGACCCGGAACCGTAAACTCTGCCATCCGCAGGAGTGGAAGCCGTGATTTCTGGACCTTACAGAACTACCTGCCCCTGGAGTCAAGAAACCATGTAAAAAAGTTTATCGCCACCCATTATATGCTGGAAGGCACCGGCGGGATTACCACCCTGACAAAAAAAGAAGCTGCGGATTATACTTCAAAAACTGCCGCTGAAATTGCAGCTGTTTCGAAAACCCAAAGTATTACCGGGCGTTATAATTCATCGGTCCTGGTAAAACATATCGGGATGGACTTGTCCGACTTCAACCGGATTAATCCCCAGTTCGATAATCAGATTGCACTAAACGGTAAGTATGAGCTTCGGCTTCCCGCTGATAAAATGACAGTATTCCTCGATAAAAAATTCGATATTCTGGCTGAATCAGTCTACCTGCTGCTGAATAATGAAACAGCATCGTCTGGCACCACTAAATAATTAAGATCAATTTACTCTTATGCCCGTTTTTCCCGATCTGTGGGAAAACGGGCATACTTTTTTCCGTATAGCTTACTATTATTGTATTTTTTTAAAAAACCGACAACTATGTTTACACGTCTTAAAGTCCTGATCCCTGTAATTGCCGCCTCTCTGATGATTGCCTCCTGCGGAGGTCCAAAAAATGTGGTGACCGGGGAGCGCAAGGATGTCAAAGGAAACTGGACTCTCAACAACATTACCTATGAAGGAATTCCTGCAGGTCAGAATGTAAGGATCACATTACTGGACGAAGGAACCGATGCATGCCTCAGAGGAAGTACCTGGAAGTTCCCAAACAATGGTAATGGCACCTATACTATCAACTCCTCCGCACCCGGATGTATGGTAGGCGAACGGAGTATCGTCTGGTCAACCCGCCAGGAAGCCACCAGCACAATCTTCCAGTTCAAACGTATTAGTGGTGGAGTAAAACCTAAAAACGTGGAAGAAGGTTACCGTTTCAGGATCATATCTGCTGATGATAACGCAATGCAATTACAATCTGAAGTAACATTTGAAGGCAGGCCCCTTTACATCAACTACCTTTTTACAAAGCTGTAAGCCTTGCTGGTAGCGAACTCCGACAGGGTTAAACCCTGATGATAAAAGGAGAAGTTCTATAAGTAAATGTAACCGGGGCAGATCGTTTAGATAATAATCTATCCAGGGTTCTAAATAAAAACAGGCTGTATCAAAAATCTGATACAGCCTGTTTTTATTATTAAGATGGTCATCAATTATTCTTATTCCCATCGCTTACTTAAGTGATGACTAGAAACGATAACCCAATGAAAGACCGAATCCGGTGTTCTTCCATTTTCCATCATTATCATCAGCATCTTCGATTTCAGGATTGATATTCAGCAAACCTAACTGTGCATTTAACTGAAAAGATAACTTGTTGGAAAATTCATAACCCACCAGCAGGTTACCTCCCGCATCAAACCTGCGAAGGTATGGACCATCAGTCAGGTATTCTGCAGTAGTAACTTTAGACTTGAATTTAAAATCTATATCCTCATCTGAATCGTCCGACTTGATTGAACCACCAACTGCTACACCCAGGTAAGGTCCGAATCCGAGTAATAATTTGCCGGTTCCGAGTTCGGGTTTGTAAAGGAAGTTAACCGGAACTTCAATGTAAGAAAGGTTGATCCTGAGATCATCGTCAAGCTTGGCTCCTTTCTGACTGAAAAGCACTCCGGGTTGTACGTAGAATCCATCACCAACAGGGATCTCTGCATTCACACCTGCGCTGAATCCGGTTTTGATCTTGTAATCCAGGTCGCCTCCGTCGGCTTCCTTACCATTAATGTTCTGGAAATTTACACCACCGCGGATTCCGAAAGTTGTCTGAGCCTGTGTGGCTACGGTAGTACCGATTGCAATTGCAAGGGTCAGGAAAAACTTAGTTTTCATTAGTTTTTATGTTTAGGTTAGATATAAAAATACCCACACAGAAAACCTGTGTGGGCTTGAATAGAGAAAAGATTATTGTTGTGACTCTTTTTGTGCGTCAGCTTTCATTTTTTCATTTGCTGTAATCAGGAATTCCACACGCCTGTTCTGGGCGCGGCCTTCAGCTGTTTCATTTGTATACTTGGGAAATGTTTTGCTTAATCCTACGGTTTTAATCCTGGAAGAGGCGATTCCATTTGCCTTCAGGTAGTTTGCAACCGAGTTTGCCCTTTTTTCAGAGAGTGTCTGGTTATATGCATCAGTACCTGTGTTGTCGGTATGACCCTGGATCTCGAGATTGGTATCAGGATATTTATTAAGGATGGTGATAAGATCATTGAGCGTTTTCTGCGCACCACCTTGCAGGTTTGACTGATCAAATCCAAACAGCACTGCACTGCTGAACTCTACTACGATACCTTCGTTAACACGTTCAACTTTTGCTCCTGGCACTTCGTTTTTAATTTCCTCGGCCTGTTTGTCCATCTTGCGACCGATAACTGCTCCGGTCACACCACCGACAGTTGCACCGATAATCGCACCAAGGGCTGTGTTTCCGGCCACTTTACCAATTACTGCGCCTACACCTGCACCACCTGCGGTACCAATAGCGGCACCCTTCTGTGTACGGTTGAGGTTGTTACAGCTGCTCATCAGGACAGTCAGTGCCAAAACACCAACACCAACATTTTTAAAGATTCTCATAGTTAATACTTTTATGTGTAGGGATGTTTTCAAACATCATACCACGGTAACAACAAAATGACCAGCAAGCCTTAATGTCAGTCGATTTATTTAAATAGATAGGCAGAGAGTTAAAAAGGGTGTTATTTCCCCAGTGGATCTTCCGATTCAAAAACTGCGCGCATAGCTGCGGCTTTTACCATGCATTCTTCCCATTCCTGCGCCGGATCACTGTAGAATGTAATCCCCGAGCCGGCAGGAAGCGATAAGTATCGGGCAGATTGGTCGTAAAGTATACTCCGGATTACCACGTTAAAGTCGAAATCACCCTCAGGACTGATATACCCTACTGTTCCCGAAAACAGTCCCCGGGCATTAAATTCATACTGCCGGATAAGTTCCATCACTCTTTTTTTAGGCGCACCTGTCATGGAACCCATTGGAAAACTGGCCTTGATAATTTCGGCAAATGTAACGTTGTCAGGTAGTTCCCCACTGATGGTACTGATCATCTGGTATACCTGGGGAAAAGTATAGATGCCGTATAATTCTTCCACCCTTACCGTTCCCTCTTTACAAAAACGTGAGAAATCATTACGAACCAGGTCAACAATCATAACATTTTCAGACCGGTCTTTTCCACTGTTATATAATTCACCGGAACGCCGGAGGTCAGTAACCGGATCACTGCTATTGCGCTTCAATGTTCCCTTGATAGGTTGCGAGTAAATCTTATTTCCCAGTTTTTTCAGATACCGTTCAGGGCTTGCGCATAATAACCATTGATCGCGCACCCTGTAAAACCCGGCAAATGGAGCAGGTGATAATCGGGTCAACCGCTCATACGTTGTCACCGGATCAATCACTGCCTGTTCTGCAAAAAATTCCTGGCAGAAGTTTATCTCATAACAGTCACCCCGGAGAATATGCTGGCGCAACTGATCAATGGTATTGATATATTTTTCCTTTGTGAGGCGCGACCGGATCAGTGGCTTGCCGGCGATCTGCCTGTTTCCGCTGACGATTTCTGTCTCCCTGATTTCATCAAATACAATTTGCGGATCGGGTGCAAGAATAATCATCCGGTTGTCGTTAAACCGGATAATTATTTCAGGAACAAAAAAACAGATATCACCAAAGCCTTTACCAGCAGTGGATTCATTGAAACGATGTGAAGATGGTGATGCAAAGTCGTAACCAAGATGGCCAAAAATCCATGACCCTTTGTGTGACTGCACAAAATTGTCCAGCTGTACAAACGCTTCGGGGCCTTCTGCAACAGTGAGGTCAAGCGAATGCCTCACACCGGCACCCACCAGGACTTCCTGGGTGGAAAGTCCGGAGCTATATGCATGGTTATCCAGAAAAGAAAAAGTGTTGAACCGTTGTAACCAGTTCAACACTTTCTGTTTTGTTTGGACCAGATCACTGATCCGGAATATGGTAGTTATCACATTAATCTTCCAGGCTGGTGAGAAGTTTAATTAATAGTCATCATCTTCATCATTAAAATCATCACTGTCGTTGAACATATCCTTGAACTCATCATCTACTTTGAATTCATCTTCTTCTTCCGCTGGTTTTTTCCCGGCACCCGTGCCACCGGTTGCCGCTTTTTTCGCTTTGGATTTAGGGATATCGAATTCATCGAAGTCCGGATCCCAGCTTTCCTCCTCTTCTACTTTTTCCCAGTCGTCTACTTCATCTGCCTCTTCGGAATCATCCTCATCGTCATCCTCGGATTCTTTTTTGGAAGATGTCTTTGCTCCCTTTTTCCTGGCCGCAGGTAAGTCATCCGCCTCCTCATCCTCTGAATCAATATCATCATCCTCTGTCTCTTCTTCTGTCTTTTTGGACTTGGAAGAAGGTTTTTTGGATGAACTCTCCGGTGCAGGGTTTGCTTTACCGGTTATCTTTTTTTCTTTATCTGATTTTGCCATGCCTGATAGGGGTTATAACTGTAAAATTTCAGCGAAGTTTTTAATTGGCCAAACTTTTTAAAACCTTTTTTCGGGAATTTTTTACCCGACCTTGATCAATTGATCGCGGCCCGGCCCGTTTGAGATATAATGTACCTTAACACCAAGGTAATCATTAATAAACGCAACATAGCTTTTCATGATTTCCGGCAGGTCGCCCTCCGTTTTTGCATTTACGCTGGGTGTATCCCAACCCGGGAATTTTTTGTATATAGGAGTAACAGGTGCCTTGTCCAGCCTGAAAGGAATCTGCTCCGTTTCCTTACCACCGATATTGTAAGCGGTACATACTTCCAGCTCCTTAAATGCATCCAGAACATCGGCCTTCGTCATCACGATCTTTGTTACACCATTGATCATACAGGCGAATTTAAGTGCCACCAGGTCAATCCATCCACATCTCCTGGGCCTGCCTGTTGTTGCGCCAAACTCATTACCTGTTTTACGGAGTTCCTCACCAATCTCGTTCTCGAGTTCGGTGGGAAACGGACCGCCACCCACGCGGGTGCAATAGGCCTTTGTTACCCCAAACACATCCCTGATATGTTGCGGTGCAATACCCAGACCACTGCAAACCCCTGCCGATATGGTGTTTGATGAGGTTACAAACGGAAATGTACCGAAGTCGATATCAAGCATACTGCCCTGTGCCCCTTCGGCAAGGATTTTTTTACCCTTGCTGATCTGTTCATTGATGAAGTATTCACCATTAACGATGTTCAGCTGACGCAGGAATTCCAGTCCTTCGAAAAATTCTTCTTCCCACGCAGAAATATCTTCATTGAATCCATAATTATCCAGCAGCTTCTGGTGTTTGAGCCGGAGTTTGATATAGATAGTGGTGAAATTCTTGTCGAGGATATCACCCACGCGGATACCGTTACGGCCGGTTTTGTCCATGTATGCCGGACCAATTCCTTTTAAGGTGGAACCGATCTTCTGCATGCCTTTAGATCCTTCCGAAGCCTTATCCAGCGCACGGTGTGTTGGAAGTATAAGATGTGTTCTTTCTGAAATAAACAGGTTTTTCCGGAGGTCTACCCCAAAGGAAGCCACTGTATCACATTCACGTTTCAATGTTACCGGATCAAGTACTACACCGTTTCCGATAAGATTGAGTTTACCGGGATGAAAAACACCTGAAGGAATCTGATGAAGAACTACCTTGGTATCCCCTACGTACAGGGTATGTCCGGCATTGGGTCCACCCTGGAACCTGGCAACCAGGTCGTAGTCCTTTGCAAAATAATCAACGATCTTTCCTTTGCCTTCATCGCCCCATTGAAGGCCGAGCAATACATCTACCATAGCTGGTCTTGTTTTTTATTCTTGACTGGTCCCGTAGTGAGTGGAGCTGTTCTTGTCACCAGCAAACCGGGATCGAGGCGGCAAAAATAAGCCCTCAGCAAAAAGCCACCGAATATTATGGTGGCTTTTATTAAATATTTATAGCGGGTGCCAATCAGGCAGGAATGTCTTCATTGTCAAAACGTTCAACCGACTCAATTCCCGAAAGTTCTTTGAGGCTTCTTACCAGTTGCTCCAGCTCTTCCCGGTCGTGCACAAACACCTTGATATTCCCCTCAAACAACCCCTCCTTCGCCTCAAGGCTGAATGCACTGATATTTATACGCAACTCACCGGAAATAAGGTTGGTAATCTTGTGGATGACACCCACATCATCCAGCCCTACAATCTTCAGGCCTGTGAGGAAAGAAATCTCCTTGTTTTTGGCCCATTTGGTTTTAACCACCCGATGCCCGTAATTGGAAAGCAACTTGGCTGCATTCGGGCAGTTGGTACGATGGATCGTTAGTCCTTTACCGGTGGTCACAAATCCAAATACATCATCTCCCGGGATTGGTTTGCAGCAATTGGCCAGGTTGTAAACGATTTTGTCGCTGCTTTCGCCGAAGATAATGAGCTCTGCATCTTTTTTATGGGTATGCTGGTTAGGATTGAATTCCTGTTTGAATTCCTGGACGGTTTTAACCGGCCGCGGCGGTTCTATATTTTCCCCCACCACTTTAAATTCCTTGATCTCCTTAAGATCAATATTCTTGATGGCAACCTGGTAAAACAGGTCAAGGTGGGAAGGCAATTTATAAAACTGTACAATCTCTTCAGTGTTATGCTGGTTTAACACTGCACCCATTGCTTCCAGTTTCCGTTGAACGGTATACTTCCCTTCGTCGGAAATCTTGCGTTTTTCTTCCTTGAGTGCATCCTTGATCCGGCCTCTTGCCTTGGCAGTAACAACAAACCCCAGCCAGTCTTCTGAAGGCTTTTGTTTATTACTGGTAATGATCTCGATCTGGTCGCCACTTCTCAGTTTATGGCTGATGGGAACGAGTTTATGATTCACTTTGGCGCCAATGGTCTTTACACCGATGGCACTATGGATAGAAAAGGCAAAGTCAAGTGCCGTTGAATTAACGGGCAGCATTTTTACATCCCCCTTGGGGGTATATACATAAATTTCTTCGGCAAGAAAACTTGTTTTGAATTCCTGCAGGAAGTCGATACTGTCTGCTTCATTATTGCTGATCACTTCACGGATCTGCTGAAACCATTTGTCAAAGCGGCTTTCATCGGTTGTGCCTTCCTTGTATTTCCAGTGTGCAGCCAGTCCTTTTTCCGCAATTTCATTCATTCGTTTGGTACGGATCTGGACCTCTACCCATTTTCCCTGCGGACCCATCACGGTGGTGTGTAATGCTTCATAACCATTCGACTTGGGATTGCTGAGCCAGTCGCGCAACCTTTCCGGTGAAGGCGTGTATTCATCAGTGATCATTGAATAAACTTTCCAGCAATCTTCTTTTTCGCGTTCTGTGGGGGAGTCGAGGATTACACGGATGGCAAAAAGGTCATACACTTCTTCGAAGTCGACGCCTTTCTTTTTCATTTTACTGGAAATGGAATGGATACTCTTGGGTCGGCCATACACTTCAAACTTAAAATTCCATCTTTCCAGTTTTTCCTTGATTGGCCGGATGAATTCGTTGATGTATTTGGACCGTTCGCGTTTGGTCTCTGCCAGTTTCTGTGCAATATCCTTATAGGTTTCCGGCTCCATATATTTCATGGCCAGGTCTTCCATTTCGGTCTTGATGCTATACAGTCCCATCCGGTGTGCAAGGGGTGCGTAAACATACACGGTCTCCGAAGCGATCTTGAGTTGCTTCTCCCGCTTCATACTTTCCAGTGTCCGCATATTATGGAGGCGGTCGGCCAGTTTGATCAGGATCACCCGGGGATCATCTGTCAGGGTCAGCAGGATTTTTTTAAAGTTTTCGGCCTGTTGTGACGCGTTTGTATCGATCACATTGGAGATCTTGGTCAGCCCGTCCACAATCCGGGCTATCTCCTGGCCAAATTCCCGTTCCAGGTCTTCCAGGGAGATATCGGTGTCTTCCACGGTATCATGCAGTAAGGCACAGATGGTGGACCGCACCCCCAATCCTATTTCTTCCACGCAGATCTTAGCCACGGCCAGGGGGTGAAGGATATAGGGTTCCCCGCTTTTCCGACGCATGGTCTTATGGGCCTCGGCGGCCATTTCAAAAGCCATGCGAAGCAATTCTTTATCCCCTGGTTTTATCTTGGTTTTAAGTGAACGTAAGAGTGAGCGGTACTCCCGGAGGATTAATTTCCGTTCCTGTTCTTCATTAAGGTTATACTTCGGTGTCTGAGCTACAGTTTCCATTATCTACGAATTTACTGAAAAGTAAAGTGGAAAAAAAGTGGCGGCTGGTGGAACAACGGTTAAACCCATCCGTTTTTATAAGGTCTGAGGTTCTGGCTGAAATGTATTTTATCAGGCCGGATTCCAGCCAACCGGCGGCTAATTTAAAAATATACGACTATGAAAAGAATTCTGATTGCAGCACTGGTTTTTTGCATGGGCACCGGTGTGGTTGATGCGCAGGAAATCAGCTCGCGCAAGACTGATAGTGTGCGGATGGATAAAAAAGCAAGGAAACCTTTCGAACTCGACCTGGAAAATGAACTGTCGCTGACCAGTGAGCAGTCCGCCAAATGGAACGCTATCCGCCAGGACATGAACGATAAGATCAGCAAGGTGAACAACGATCCGAAGCTGGACAGGACACAGCGGCTGGAAGAAATCAGGTTGTACCGGAAAAGCCAGGAAAAACAGCTGCAGGAAATCCTGACACCCCAGCAGCAGGAGCAATTGAGGGAACTCCGCAAAGCTAAAAAGGCACAACGAAGAAAGGACAAGGGCGAATAAGTCCCAACGGGACCTTTTTTGTATCTTCGCGCTTCATCAAAAATTACTGTTGTAAAACAGCAACCCCGCATGAAGAAGAAATCGACCGCGTTTGACAAATTCGCCAAAAAACCCAGTAATGCTGCCGTAAAAGAGCAGTTCAAACAGGAAAAGCGGAAATACAAAAAAGAAAAGCAGGAATTTTTCGATAAAAAAAAGGCAGAAGCCCGGGCTCTGGCCCCCAGGAAAGGCGCTTTTGGAAAAAGCACGGAGCCGCCTCCTGCACCAATCCTGCATGTAAAAAAGATTACCACCGACCAGATGCCACTTAACAAGTACGTGGCCCATTCCGGAGTTTCCGGACGCAGGGAAGCCGCCGAGCTTGTTAAAAAAGGGCTGGTAAAGGTCAACAATGTAGTGGTAACTGAACCAGGTCATAAAGTAACCAGTACTGATGATGTAAGGGTAAACGGGAAGAAAGTTTTCCTGGCAAAAAACCTTGTGTATATCCTGATAAACAAACCAAAGGATTATATCACCACAACGGACGATCCCCAGAACCGCAAGACCGTTCTTGACCTGATCGGGCGGGCCACTACTGAACGGGTCTATCCGGTTGGTAGGCTCGACCGCAACACATCAGGTGTGTTACTGCTCACCAACGATGGTGAACTGGCGCAGAAACTTACCCATCCCAGCAATGAGATCAAAAAAGTATACGCGGTAACATTGAATAAACCGTTGGAGAAAAATCATTTTGAACAGATCCTCAAAGGGGTAAAACTGGAAGATGGTATTGCAAATGTGGATGTACTCGCCCACCCGGATATTAAAGACAAATCAATTTGCGGTGTAGAAATCCACAGTGGTAAAAACCGGATTGTGCGCCGGATTTTTGAATCGCTGGGTTATGATGTAAAAAACCTGGACCGGGTAATCTTTGCCGGTCTGACCAAGAAAAATATTGAACGGGGAAAGTTCCGTTTCCTGAGTGAAAAAGAAGTGCGCGATCTCAAACATTTTGGCAAAGGAAAATAAGGAAACATGAACACCCTTCCCAGGATCAACGATCTGCTCATCAATGAGACGGATGATTATATCGCCCTCAATAAACCCTCGGGTCTTTTGTCCATTCCGGACCGCGAAGGAAAAGAAATCTCGCTGAAGAATTTACTCATCGAAAAGTATGAACGCATTTTCACGGTGCACCGGCTCGACCGCGACACAAGTGGCCTGATCCTTTTTGCGAAGAATGAAGTCGCCCACCGCCATTTCTCCATGCAGTTCGAAAACCGCGATACCAAAAAGATTTATTACGGCCTGGTACTTGGTTCTCCATCACCGCCGGAGGGAAGCATTGATGCACCAATCATGGAACATCCCGGCAAAAAAGGACTGATGGTTATCAACCGAAAGGGAAAGGAAGCACTGACTGATTATAAAACTGTCCATGATTTCAAAGTGTATTCGTGGATGCAGTTCCGGATCCATACGGGGCGCACCCACCAGATCAGGATCCATATGAAGAATGCCGGTCATCCGATTGTATGTGATGTGTTGTATGGAGATGGAAAACCGGTTTTACTTTCATCCCTTAAAAGCAAATTCAAATTATCAAGGGATGTCCTGGAAGAACGACCCATCCTCAACCGGCTTGCACTGCATGCAAGCCAGTTAACACTCACCGGACTCAACAACGAACCGCTTGAGCTGGAGGCCCCGCTGCCAAAGGATCTGCGGGCTACGCTTCAGCAGCTGGAGAAACGGAAGAAGAAATAAGTTAGTTGCAGATCACTGCAGGGTACTGAATACTTCAACTCCAACAACGGCACCGATGATTACATGGGCAACCTATTGAATTCTCATTTCGTGATTTAACGATCTTAAACTTTCGACTTCTCCAATGCCTGGGTGATATCTTCCAGTATATCATCTATATGTTCCAGGCCAACAGAGATCCTGATAAGACCTGGTGTGATACCCACTGCATTTCGTTCTGCTTCGGTAAGTTTCGAGTGTGTGGTAGATGCAGGATGTGATGCAATACTCCGGCTATCGCCCAGGTTATTGGTCATCGATAACATCCGGAGTGCGTCCAGGAATTTCTGCCCGGCTGCGATACCACCCCTGATTTCAAAACTCACAATGCCCCCGCCATTACTCATTTGTTTTTTGGCGATTTCAAATTGCGGGTGACCTTCCAGGAACGGATACTTTACCCATTCAACATTGGGATGGTCCTTAATTGCGCTTGCAAGTTTCAATGCATTGTCCGCATGTTTATCCATCCTGATATAAAGTGTCTCCAGGCTCTTGGTTAGTACCCACGCGTTGAATGGACTCATTGACGGACCGGTATTCCGGACAAACAGGTATAACGGATCAATCAGTTCCTTACGACCAACTACAACTCCACCAAGTACGCGACCCTGTCCATCAATAAATTTTGTGGCAGAATGAAGTACCAGATCGGCACCGAACCTGATCGGCTGTTGCACCGCGGGCGTGGCAAAACAATTATCAACCACCAGCATGATCTGGTGTTTTTTGCAGAAGTCCGACAACCAGGCAAGATCGATGATATCAAGTCCGGGGTTGGAAGGCGTTTCCACATACAACATTTTCGTCTCCGGCCGAACCAGCGCCTCTACAGTGTTTGGCTGGCTCATATCAAAATAAGAATATTCAATTCCCCATTTGGGAAGGTATTTGGTAAGTATAGTGTGGGTGGATCCAAACACTGCTGATGCAGAAATGATATGGTCACCCTTACTAAGGAATGTCATAAATGTGGCGAAAACAGCGGCCATCCCCGTACCGGTTGCGATCCCATCCTCAGCTCCTTCCAACGATACAATCTTTTCAATAAACTCGTCGACTGTCGGGTTCGAAAAACGGGAGTAAATATTTACATCCAGTGAATCATCCGCAAAAGCCGCCGCCATATCAGCCGCAGAATCATACGTGAAACTGCTTGTCAGGAACAGGGGGGTGGAATGTTCCTTCTGATTGGTTTGCCCGGTCTGAATACGGATTGCCCTGGTTTCTGGATGCTGCGACATAATCTGGATTATCTGTTTATTAAAATGAGAGAGCAAAGTTAAGTGAATGAAGCGATTGATGAAGGCAAGCCTGGCGGGAAGGGGTTGTCTTCGCTTCCGCAATTGACAGCTTTGGTGAAAACCCCGTCAATCCCGACTATTCCTCCATTCTGAAACGGTGAAAATCACATTGTCCGGAAAATAAATTCCATGATCTTCCCGGTTGTCATGCATAAAAAAGATGGTTGTAAATCATTCCCTCATAACAGAAATTAAGGCGATAATCTTTACCGCTAAAGAAAAAGCCATTCGCCTCGTAGATCATGAACGAACTATGATGTACTGGCAAATCGGCCAATGTATTTTTGAAGAGGAGCAGCAGGGAAAAGACCGGGCGGATTATGGAAGTTATCTCACCAGGTTCCTGGCGGAGCAGCTGGAACCAGAATATGGCAGTGGCTTCTCCAGGCGGCAAATTGAACTTTTTCGGCAATTCTATCGGACATTTCAGCATGCGAATACAGTGTATTCGCAATTGAGCTGGAGCCAATATAAATTACTGTTAAGAATTGACAGTCAACAAAAAAGGGAATTTTATATTGCAGAAACAGTCAAAAACAACTGGACAGTTCGTCAGTTGGAACGGCAAATTTATAGCAACCTATGGGAACGTTTGCTGGTTAGTAATGACAAACTAAGTGTCTTGTCTGTTGCAAGAAACGAGCAACAACCTTCGGATGCAAGGGAAATCATCAAAGACCCGATGTACCTGGAATTTTTGGGGTTGAACAGGGAAGCATCTTATTATGAGAAGGACCTGGAACAGGCAATCATTACCCATTTACATGACTTTCTGCTGGAGTTAGGTAATGGTTTTGCCTTTGTAGCCCGACAAAAACGATTACATATCGAGGGCGACGAGTTCTTTATCGACCTTGTTTTTTACAATCGTCTTTTACATTGTTTTGTGATCATTGAAATAAAGACCACCAGATTTACGCATCAGGACGTTGGACAACTACAGATGTATGTGAATTACTATGATCTGTATGAAAAGAAAGAGTTCGAAAATCCAACTATCGGTATACTATTGTGCACGGAGAAAAATAATGCGGTAGTAAAAATTTCGCTGCCAGAAAATAACAAGACCATATTTGCAAGCGAATACAGGTTATACCTTCCAACTGAACAGCAGCTGATTGAGGAGATGAAGAAAGGGATTGAAAAAAACGAAAATCCTCCGCAATAAAACAAGCCAAAATCAGGAGACCGCCTTGACGAGAATGATCAGGCTCCAGACCACTACTATAATTCCCAACATTATAAACGATGTTTTCCTGGGCAACTTGCCGTTAAGCCGTGCAGCAATAGGTGCGGCAATAAGTCCACCGATAATCAGCCCGAGAATCACCTGCCAATGCTGGAGGCCTATCAGTGTAAAAAAGGTAAGGGCACTGGCAAGTGTGACAAAGAATTCTGTCAGGCTCACCGACCCGACCACATACCGTGGTGTACGCCCCTTTGTTATCAGGGTGGAAGTTACAATGGGTCCCCATCCCCCGCCACCGAAGCTGTCCAGGAATCCACCTGCACCGGCAAGCCATCCGTAACGCCTGAATTTTTTCCTTGGTGTAACGGAACGGAACGCGTTTATAAAAATCTTGATCCCCAGGATAAATGTATAAGCGGCCATAATGGGACGGATATAACGGATATGGGTTTCGCCGAACCTGACCAGCAGGTAGGCTCCTATTATGGCTCCGATTACCCCCGGGATCAGCAGTAACTTGAATAGTTTTTTATTTACGTTGCCAAAACGGTAATGACTGTAACCCGATGCACCACTGGCAAACATTTCAGCTGTATGTATACTTCCGCTGATAGCAGCAGGCGGAATATTGGCAGACATCAGTATCATGGAACTGGTTACACCATAACCCATACTGGTAGCGCCATCCACCATTTGTGCAAGGAACCCGGCCAGTATCATCCATGGAAAACTTTTGTCAAAACTGCGAATCAGTGTCAGGCTACTTTCACCAAGTTCCCTGAACGGAACATAGGATAAAATAAAATGACTAATCAACATCACAGCAAAACCAACAACCAGGTAAGTTGCGATCCGTTTCCACTTACGTTCAACTGCTGCATTGTTATCTTCTACCAGTACCCTTGTAATATTATTGAGCCGCCTGACCTTTGATTCAAAATTCCCGTTGAGGCGGTTGCGTACCTGCTGCAGGTTTTCGATAACCTCATCAAGTTCCCCGGGGAGTGCCTGGTTCAACACTTCCTTGATCCTCTTTGCAGCCGTTGGTGATTTTCCATTGGTGGAGATCGCCAGCTTAAGGCTTCCCTTCTGTACTATACTTCCCAGATAGAAATCGCAAAGTGCGGGCGTATCTGCCACATTTAATAATACACCGGCCTGATCAGCCATCAACCGGATTTGCTGATGTAACTGCGGGTCATCCGTTGCAAGGATTGCAATGTCTTTACCAACCAGGTCATCGGGCTCAAATTTTCTCTGCAGTATCCGGCAACCTGTATGTTTTTCCACCAGCAACCTGATCTCTTCCCTGACCACGGGCGCCACAATCTGGATCCTTGCGTTTGGAGAGTTGGCCAGCAGGGACAGAAGTTTCTCCAATCCCACATTGCCCGCCCCTACCAGTAGGGTATCCAGCTGGTCCAGTTTCAGGAACACCGGGTACAGGGGGTTCTTCTCCGGCGCACCGGTTACTGTCCCTGACAACTTAAGATCTGTTGATGCATCCATCGTTATACCAGTTTTTCCCTCATTACAAAATCACCGAATGTTTCATTCAATTGTTTCTTCGAACTGTATTCGCCAAAGAGACTATCCAGTTCCAGCAAAATAGCGGATTCATCAAGACTATCCCGGTATTTTGTATTTAATCTTTCACCAAGCCTGTCGCCACCGATATGCAGATTATATTCTCCATATCCCGTTCCAACAAAACCAATCTCTGCCAACGGGGAACGTCCGCAGCCATTGGGGCAACCAGTCATCCTCACCGTGATCTCTTCTTCTGAAATATTATGTTTGACCAGCAGCGGTTCAATTTTATCGATCAGTGTTGGCAGGTAACGTTGTGCTTCTGCCAGTGCAAGCGGGCAGGTATTGAATGCAACACAGGCCATTGCATTCCTGCGCATGGCGCCGGCATTATCTGTATGGGCCAGCAACTGGTATTCTTCCAGGATCGAATTGATGAGTTCAAAGTCGCCCTGTTTAACATCACTGACAATCACGTTCTGGTTGGTGGTGAACCGAAAGGTTGATTTACCCGTTGCTGCAATCGCCAGGAGACCTGTTTTCAATGGAACGGCTTCATCTACGATTCTGCCATTTTCAACAAACAGTGTATAATGCCAATTGCCTTTGTGATCCTGCTCCCACCCATAATAATCCTTCCTTTCAGTAAATACATATTCGCGTGCGGGCTCCAGACGGAAGCCGCAGCGTTGTTCCAGTTCATTTTTCAAACCTTCCACACCCATGGCATCAATTGTATATTTCAGCCGGGCTAACTTACGGTCGGACCGGTTTCCGAAATCACGCTGGATGGTTATTATCTCATATACCGCTTTAAGCACTTTTTCTTCCGTTGCAACGAAACCCAGTATACTGGCCGTTCTTGGGTAGGTAGCGGCGTTACCATGCGTTGAACTCAGACCTCCGCCCGCCGCTATATTAAACCCTTTTAGTTCATTGTTTTCGATGATCGCTATCAATCCGATATCATTCGAAAAAACATCCACATCATTATTGGGAGGTATGGCGAGTGCGATTTTGAATTTACGCGGCAGGTAACGATCCTGGTACAGGGGATCATCCTCCTGTTTTTTATCCGCTATTTTTTCCTGGTCGAGCCAGATCTCGTAATACGCATTGGTTTTTGGTAAAGCCATTTCACTGATCAGGTCGGCATACCGGAATACCTGGTCGTGAATAGCTGATTGTTTCGGATGTGACGAGCAGGTCACATTCCGGTTTACATCACCGCAGGCAGCAATGGAATCCAGGTGAAGTGTATCGAATGAATGAATGGTAGGTTTGATAGATGATTTCAGGATACCATGCAACTGTACCGTTTGCCGGGTGGTAATCTTGATAACACCGGTGGAATGTTCACCGGCGATATGATGAAGACCAATCCACTGTTGCGGTGTCAGCAAACCACCGGGAAGCCGCAACCGGATCATATAGGAAAAAAGCCATTCCAGTTTTTTAGCACTACGTTCTGCACGCCGGTCACGATCATCCTGCTGATAGAGGCCGTGGAATTTTATGAGCGACTGGTCAGCTTCATACAATGCGCCGGTAAGTCCGTTTTGAAGACTTGCAGCCAGCGTACCGCGTAGCCCGTCACTGGCTGTTTTGATCCGTTCTACCGGTGAAAGATTTTTTTTAACGCTCATTTGAATTGCTGGTTTTGTCTGGTCCTAATAAACATCCTTCTGGTATCTGTTTTCTTTCTCCATTGTTTCCAGGTAAACAACAGCTTCCTCCTCGCTCAGGTGGCCCTCCTGTGCGATGATCCGGAGCAGGGAGGCTTCCACATCCTTGCCCATCGGGGCCTTGGTACCGCTGATATAAACATGGGCCCCTCCTTCCATCCATTCAAACAATCCGGCGGCATTGGCCAGCATCCTGTCCTGCACATACACTTTATTTTTCTGGTCGCGCGAAAAAGCCAGGTTGATATTGGTCAGCACCCCGGTTTCAACAAAGGCCTGGATCTCGGTCTGGTAAAGGAAATCGGTAAGGAAATGCCGTTCACCAAAAAACAACCAGTTACGACCCGTAGCTCCCGTAGCATCACGTTCAGCGAGGAAAGAACGAAAGGGTGCAATACCTGTGCCGGGACCGATCATGATCATATCCTTCGTTGCCTCAGGCATTTTGAAATTCTTTTCGCGGTGAACATAAAAGGTCAGTCTGGAACCAACGGGCTGGTCGCCCAGGAACTCACTGCAAAGACCATATCGTTGTTCATCCTGTGAAAGAAATCGATCACGTGCTACTGTAATATGGACTTCATTATTACCATGACGCGAGGGAGATGATGCAACTGTGTACAGACGTGGTGAAATGGGTAACAGTATTTTTATTACTTCCCTGAACTGATCGGCACCTGCCACCGGATATATCCGTAACAGGTCAACCAGGTCCATCCTCACATCAGGTATAGCGTGACCCGTGATGGCTGCATATTTTTTTATTGTGTTACCCACGAGGTAACAGATGTTTAAATTAAACGTAAGTAATTCCCGCAGGGGAGCTGTAACCTTTGATGTACTCAGTTCTTCTGAACCCGGTACAGCACTGAGTTCCAGGATCCGGTCCACCACATCGAGCCGGTTTTTTGGTATGATACCAATCGTATCGCCGCATTCATAAACAACTTCTTCATCCACACCAATTTCAAGATGATAGGTTTGTTTGTCGGACCCGACATCATTCAGGATAATATTGGTCAGTACCTTACCCTGGTAATATTTTTTTCCTGCAGGTGGCCTTGGTTTAACCGGAGATGGGTCCGTGATGGCCGGGGCCGTGGTCGCATTGCCGTCCG
>JBEVJC010000019.1:0-148962 GCA_040510375.1 Chitinophagaceae bacterium | reverse complement strand
ATGTATTGATCATCGACGATGTTCAGTTCTTTAACCGTGCAGAAAAATCGCAGGATGCATTCTTCGCCATTTTTAACCACCTCCATCAAAGTGGAAAGCAGTTGGTCTTAACCTCTGATAAACCACCCAAAGACCTTGAAGGGGTTCAGGAACGTCTTCTGAGCCGTTTCCGATGGGGTTTGAGTGCAGACATCCAGATTCCGGATTATGATACCCGTATCGAAATCCTGGAGCGGAAAATGAAGAATGACGGGCTGGAAATGCCGAAGGAAGTGGTGAAATATATCGCCTATAATATCAACAGTAATGTGCGGGAGCTGGAAGGGGCGTTGATTTCACTGTTGGCACAATCTTCGCTTAACCGAAGGGAAATAGATCTTGATCTAGCTAAAAAAGTGTTACGAAATTTTGTAAAATCGGCCAGTAAGGAGATAACCATTGACACAATCCAACGGATGGTCTGTGAGTTCTTCGATGTCTCATACGATAAACTTCTGCAGAAGACGCGCAAGAGGGAGATCGTTCAGGCAAGGCAGATCACTATGTATCTGGCGAAGGTCTTTACCAAAAATTCATTAAAAACAATTGGGGAACATTTCGGTGGCCGGGATCATACCACGGTTATCCATTCCTGCCAGACGGTAAAGGACCTGATGGATACGGATACCATTTTCCGCGAGAATGTGCTGGAGTTGCAGCAGAAGGTGCAGCTGGCGGCCATGTAAGAAGAATAACCGACAGATTTAACGTATAATTTAATCAGGCTTCCCTTAAACGGGTAGCCTGATTTTTTTGTGTTAAACCCGTTATTTTTTGGGTTTATTAAGTTGTTCTCTTTATTTTTGCCACCCTTTTAATATCAGCCGACGGTGAGGTGGATGAGTGGCTGAAATCAGTAGTTTGCTAAACTGCCGTACGGGTTAAACTGTACCGCGGGTTCGAATCCCGCCCTCACCGCAAAAGGACATTCCAATGTGGTTAAAGCCTGTAAACTGTAAAGTTTACAGGCTTTAATCATTTATAAGGCATGAACTGGAAAAAAGGGTGGTGGGACGGGTTTTTATCACTCCCGCGGAATTAAAAAAGATTGGAAATGAAAAAGAAAGCAATGGACAAGGAGTCGGTATTTCTGGTATGCCTATGCCTTACAGGATATTTCCTGTTTAAACCGGCAGATCCTGCTGGTTATTTGTTTTATCTCCTGATCGGCGTATGGGGTGCATTATGTGCATTCATTCTTTATGGGCTGAAAGTCAGGTTATGGATCAAACTGATGGTAGCCGCGATAATGGGACTTCTGTTCTGGTTCATTCAACATACTATGGAAACGAATGTGTCAGACATTACAGCTCCCGTTGACGATAAGCGTTTTTATGGGGTATGGCAGACGGATTCAACTGGTGGTATTACAATAAAAATCCGGGCAGTTCGGGATTCTGCTTTTCTTACTCAAACAGACTTTACTACCCATCAGGATTATCGATGGGGAATTGATGGTGACACCCTGACGTTTACAAATTCGACGACCAATAGACAATTCAAATGGAGAATTACTTTTTTTGGTAGAGACACCATGCGGCTGCAAGACACCAGAGATTCCCTGGTGCTCTGGCGTATAAAATGAAAGACAAAAATCCCAGGTACTTGATACAGCTGGGACTTATTTTAAATTTGTCAACCTATTTTAGGACTATTCAGACTTTTAGTTCTCCGTTGTCAAGATTGTGACAGTAGTTAGTAATTTTGATGATTATATTAAACATCTGATGCGATGAGAAGAGGATATTTATATGTTATTCTTTTTTGTTTCGGAACCTCGATTCTTTATGCCTTAAAATACCGCCTTTTTATTAAAGACGATTTGGGAAAAGATACCCTCATTAATTTAGGAGTCCAGGTAGTGATTTCTTTTTTAGTTTCAGTAATTCCTGGTTTGTTGATAGCTCGGTGGTACTACCGATTAAAAAAAAGCGCTGGTTGAATTGAGCTAATACAAACAAAGCCTGTAAACTATAAAGTCTACAGGCTTTATTTATTTAAAGTAATGCCAGGCAGTTAACGCCAACCACCCCCAAGGTCGCGGTATACATTCACCAGTGCAGCAAATTGTTTTTTCTTTGTTTCCACCAGTTCCAGTTTTGCTTCAAGTGCATCACGCTGCGTCATCAATACCTCGAAGTAATCGACCCTCGCCGACCGGAACAGGTCGTTCGAAATACCAATTGACCTCATCAACGCATCAACCTGTTTCGACTTAAGGTCGTAACTTTTTTCCAGGTTGCTGATGTTCGACAATTGCGTAGCAACTTCCAGGTAAGCATTCAATACAGTCTTTTCATAGTTATATAGAGACTGCAACTGCCTTGCGTTGGCACTGCTGTATTCGGCCTTGATTGCATTCCTGTTGATGAGCGGTTGCGCCAGATCGCCAACCAGGTTGTACAATAAAGACTCGGGAGTGCGCAACAGGTATCTCGGATTAAAAGCCTGGAAACCCACACCGGCAGTAATTCCAAGCGAGGGATAAAATTCTGCCCGGGCTACCTTCACATCCAGTTTTGCAGCGGTAAGCTCCAGCTCAGCCTGCCGGATATCGGGCCTGTTGGTTAGCAGTTGTGATGGGATACCAGCATTGACAAAGGCAGGTACCATCGTGGAAAACTGCGTTGTATCGCGGACTACCGGCTGCGGATAACGGGCCACCAGGAAATTGATCCTGTTCTCAGTTTCATTTATCTGCTGCAGGATCTCGAATTCAAGACTCCGCGATTTCAAAACTTCTGCTTCGAATTTTTGCACGGCGAGTTCTGTAGCACGTGCCGCCTCTTTCTGGATTTTTACAATCTCCAGGGCATCCTGTTGCAGGAGGATATTCTGTTTTACAATCGCCAGCTGGTTGTCCAGTGCAAGCAACTCGTAATACGAATTTGCTACTTCCGCAACCAGACTGGTCATTATAAAATTGCTTCCTTCAACCGAAGCCAGGTACCGGGCGACCGCTGCTTTTTTAGCGGTATGTAATTTCTTCCAGATATCCACCTCCCAGTTTGCTGATAGTCCGATTACGAAATCGCCCAACGGATCAGGAAACTCCTTGCCAGGTTTAATATCAGTAGTGGCGTCACCTGCACCCTGGCTTGTAAATCTCCCCACTTTTTCCAGGCCTGCACCAGCCACAATGCCTGCAGTTGGAAATAGGGCAGCTTTACGGAAACGGATCTCATTGCCCGAAATCACCAGTTCCTGTCCGTTGGCCAGCAATTCCTGGTTATTTTTCAGGGCTGTATCCACCAGGCGTATCAGGTCAGTATCGGTAAAGAGTTTCCGCCATTGCAAAGCAGAAATATTGGTGCTGTCATTGCTGGTGTTATACGACGCCGGAACAGATTTTGGTTCCGGTGCCGTAATAAGGGCGGGCACTTTACATGAGGTAAAGAACAGGCAGGAACCAATCAGTACCTGCCATGATTGTAGTTTGAACTTAAACATTATGATCGATTTCTTCTGTTAATGGATTTTCTTCCTCGTCTTGTACCAGTGCTTTCCTGGCCGACAAAGAGCCGAATATGTAATACAGTCCGGGGATAATCAGTACACCGAACACAGTGCCGAGTAACATCCCACCTGCAGCTGCGGTCCCGATAGTACGGTTGCCTATTTTACCCGGACCATTGGCAAATACCAATGGAATCAATCCGGCAATGAAGGCAAATGATGTCATCAGGATAGGCCTGAATCGCACGGTTGATGCTTCGATGGCCGACTGCAAAACGGTTGATCCGGCCCTGTGCCGCTGCACTGCCATCTCCACGATCAGTACCGCATTTTTACCCAGTAACCCGATCAGCATTACCACAGCTACCTGTGCATAGATATCGTTTTCAAGTCCCAGTAAACTCAGCAAAAGGAACGCGCCAAACACACCCGCCACCAATGAAAGAATGACCACAAACGGCAGCAGGAAGCTTTCATACTGGGCAGCCAGGATGAGGTACACAAAGCCAAGACAGATAAGGAAGATATAGATGGCTTCATTACCACGGGCAACTTCATCTTTCGAAATGCCCGCCCAGTCGATGCCGTAGCCCCTGGGTAAAGTTTTGGCCGCTACTTCCGTGATAGTTTTGATTGCCTCACCACTGCTAAAGCCAGGTGCGGCAGAACCACTGATCTCCGACGCAGTAAACATGTTTTGCCGGGTAATCTCTGAAAGGCCATACACTTTTTCCATTTTCATGAAGGCTGAGAATGGCACCATTTCATCGTGGTCATTTTTTACATACAACTTGAGAATGTCATCTGGCATCGCCCGGTATTCGGCGCCTGCCTGCACAATCACTTTGTATTGCCGACCAAAACGGATAAAACTTATTTCGTAGTTGCTGCCCACCATCGTGGAAAGCGTGTTCATCGCATTCTCGATACTGATGCCTTTCTGCTGGGCTATATCATTGTCGATTTTTAACATGTATTGCGGGAAACTGGCGCTGTAAAAACTGAATACAGAAGACAGCTCTTTACGTTTGGTCAGTTCTTTTACAAAGTCATTACTGATCGACTCCATTTTTTTATAATCACCCGTGCCTGATTTATCCAGCAGCCGGAGTTCAAACCCACCCGCGGCCCCATAACCAGGTACAGCAGGGGGTTGGAAAAATTCAATGGTTGCACCGGTAATATCTTTTGATTTTTCTTCCAGTTCGTCCATGATCTCCTGTACTGAATGCTTGCGCTCATTCCATCCTTTCAGGTTAATCAGACAGGTTCCGGAGTTGGCACCGGTTCCTTCCGTGAGGATTTCATAACCTGCAAGCGAAGAAACTGATTGCACGTCTTCTATTCCCTCTGCGATCTTCTGCAGCCGTTCCGATACCTGGTTGGTTCGTTCCAGCGAAGAACCGGGCGGGGTCTGGATTACAGCGTAGAACATCCCCTGGTCTTCATTGGGAATAAATCCGGATGGCAACCCGTTGTTGACTATCCAGATGCCAATAAGGAACGCAATCAGCATGGCAAAAGTGATCAATCGTTTGCTGACAATCCTGCCAAGCAGTTTCTGGTATCGTCCGGAAAGACCATTGAACCAGTTATTAAATCCATCAAGAGTTCGGTTGAGGATTGTTTTTTTCCTTGGCTTACCATGGGTGTTTTTCAGCATGATGGCACAAAGCGCTGGTGTAAGAGTAAGGGCCACCAATCCGGACAAGATGATGGAAGTGGCCATGGTGATCGAAAACTGGCGGTAAAAAATACCCACTGGTCCCGACATAAATGCCACTGGTATAAACACCGCTGCCATTACAAAAGTGATGGCGATGATGGCACCGCTGATTTCGTGCATTGCTGCTTCGGTTGCCTTCAGGGGCGATAAACCCTCCAGTTCCATTTTGGCATGTACCGCTTCGATCACCACGATGGCATTGTCTACCACGATACCGATCGCCAGTACCAGTGCGAACAGGGTGATAAGGTTAAGGGTGATCCCGAAAAACGACATGAACATAAACGTGCCGATTAATGAAACCGGTACCGCAATGGCTGGTATAAGAGTGGATCGCCAGTCGCCCAGGAACAGGAATACTACCAGACCAACCAGCAGGAACGCTTCAACCAGTGTGTGGACTACTTTTTCAATAGAAGCATCAAGGAACGTGGATACGTCATAACTGATTTCGTAATCCATACCTTTTGGAAAAGTAGTGGCCTTGATTTCTTTCAGTTTTGCCTTTACGTCCTCGATTACCTGGCTGGCGTTACTGCCATACGATTGTTTGAGGGTGATGGCTGCCGATGGTTTACCATTGAGGTTCGAGTAGATATCATACATGGAACTACCGAATTCGATATCTGCCACATCTTTGAGACGCAGTATCTCACCATTGGCAGATGCTTTCAGCGCCACATTTTCATACTGCTCTTTGGTGGTATAACGTCCGGAATATTTCAATACATACTCGAACGATTGGGAGCGTTTACCTGAACTCTCGCCGGTCTTACCCGGCGATGCTTCCAGACTCTGTTCATCAAGGGCCTTGAGCACTTCGTCAGCCGAGATTTTATATGCCAGCATGCGATCCGGTTTTAACCACACGCGCATAGCGTATTCCCTGTTGCCAAGTATATCTGCAACACCCACCCCGTCCACACGACGCAGTTCGGACAACACATTTATATCGGCAAAATTGAAAAGAAATTTCTGATCGGCATGCGGGTCGGTACTGTACAGGTTTACATACATCAGCATGTTCGATTCTTCGCGTGTGATCTTGACACCCTCACGCACTACCAGTGGTGGAAGTTTGTTGACCACCGATGCAACGCGGTTCTGCACATTGAGGGAAGCCTGGTTGGGATCGGTACCCAGGTTGAATACAATCTGGATAGTGGCCTCACCATCGTTGCCCGCATCTGCGGCCATGTACTTCATGCCGGGAACGCCGTTGATAGCCCGTTCCAGCGGGATGATGACCGACTTGATCATTAATTCATTGTTGGCCCCGGGATACTCTGCCACTACGTTTACCTTGGGTGGGGAGATGGAGGGGAACTGGGTAACCGGCAGTTTCATCATTGACAGCACGCCCATAAACACAATGATCAGGGAGATGACAATGGAAAGAACCGGCCTATGTATAAATCTGTTAAACATTCGACTTGTTATTAAGGGTTGAATTACTATTCTGCTTTCAGGCGCAGTTTGGATATTACATCGGCAGGTGCTTCATATTCAAATTGGATCTTCTCATCATCTTTCACTTTCTGCACGCCTTCCAGCAAAAGGTGATCAGACTCCGATAGGCCGCTGGCTACTACATACAGATCGGGGATCTCGCCTGTAACCGTGATCTCCCTTGAGCGGGCAACGCCATCTTTATCCACTATAAAAACATATTTCTTTTCCTGGATTTCGTAAGTGGCTTTTTGGGGGATGAGCAGTGCGCCTGGTGCAGGCACCTGCATGCGGATCTTACCTGTTTCACCATTCTTCAGCAGTTGGCCGGGGTTTGGGAACCTGGCCCTGAAAGCGATATTACCTGTTTCATTGTCGAATTCACTTTCGATCACTTCTACTTTGCCTTTATAGGCGTGCGGGGTATTGTTGGCCAGCAGTAAGGTGACTGTTGCGTCAGCGCGGCCCTTGATATTGGTCTGGTAGTCGATGTATTCTGGTTCCGACACGTTGAAGTAAGCGAATACCTGACTATTGTCCGACAGGCTGGTCAGCAACTCGCCTTCATCGATAAGGCTTCCGGTTTTTTTTGGGAGCCGGTCGATCGTGCCCGCAAAGGGTGCGCGTATTTCGGTGAATGAAAGATGGAGGCGGGCCAGGGCGGTCTCTGCCTGGGCCTGTTGCAATTTGGCCTCGGCCATTGCCTGTTCGTTTTTTGAAACAACATTTTTATCCACCAGCGCTTTTGTATTCTGCAGTTCAATACTGGCAGCAGCAACTTCCGCCTGGGCCTTCATCAGCTCTGCCTCATAAATCCTGGGCATGATCCGGAAAAGTACCTGTCCGGCTTTGACATACTGGCCTTCGTCCACATAGATATCCTGGAGAAAACCTTTTTCCAACGACCTGATCTCGACATTGCGGACCGATCGGATTTGCGAAACATACTCTTTGGAGAAAGATGTATCTGTTTTGAGTGGACTGGTAACGGCGTACTTGCCGGCCTCTTCTTTGGCTTCCTGTTTGGATTTGCAGCTTTGGAGGCATAACACAGCCAACAGGCTGGTCAGAGTCATAATTCTGTTCATGGTATTTGATAAAATGTTTTGCTATGAATGGCTTAAAGCCGGGGATTTCATATAGCAGGCAAGAATAAGTGGTGCGGACGGGGCGCACGGAATACTGAAGGCTGGCCGGTTCCAGGTGATGGTACGGTCAATGACACTTCAACTTTGGCAGGGGAGATTCAGACCCTCAGAACGCGTTGCCTGATATAACGGGAGGTTTCCGTTCCAAAAAAACTGGAAGCGGATTTGGAGCGGTTGATAAAACAAATGAAAACTGTCTGCTGGGATATTGCCGGATCACTACGGGCAATGAGTTTGAATTTTCTTGCAAACAGGTCGTTGATATCTTCATCCTCCAGGTCTTCGCTGAAAACGGAGACTGACTGATCGTCTGTGTCGGCATTCGTTACCACAGCGGTTTTGCATTCATGGCTAACCTGCAGGGCTTGTGAATTGGCGACAAATCGGGACGAAACAGGCGTTGTTGCAGCAACACTTTCAGTTCCACTGAAGTTCAGCAGCAGGATAAAGAGCCCAAGGAAAAATAATGATACCCTCATTGCGGGACGAAAGTAAGGAAAGATTTGATTGGGAAACAAGTACTCCTTGCAATCAGAATTGCAAATAAATTGCAAATAGGCTAAAATCAGGGTCAGGACAAACGAACATTAGCTTCAGTTAAAGGGGAGATACCAATATTTATTCGGCCCCCTGTTAAATTTTTTTTGTACAGCTTATTCTTTTTCAGGAATTCTCCGGTCAGGGGAGGTCTTCAATAACCTCAGGCTTTCTCTTTCGCAATAACAACAGCCCGGCCAGCCCAATACAGATTGCTGCGTCCGCCAGATTGAAAATCAAATTGAAGAATTCGAAATAATCCCCGCCTACAAATGGCATCCACGATGGGAAATGACCGCTGAACAGGGGGCAGTAAATCATATCAACTACGTTCCCGTTCATAAAAGAAGTGTAACCATGAGTGGTGAATTGGGCCAGGCCTTCATAATTGTTCAGGTCCGTTCCGTTTGCATTAAACATGGCGCCTTTATCGAAGATTACTCCGTAGAACATGGAGTCAATCAGGTTACCAGCAGCACCGGCATAAATCAGGCAGCAACAGGTCAGCAATTTCGCCGGATATTTTTTCCTGATCAGTTTCAATATAAAAAAGGTACCCCAGATTACCGCTACAAGGCGAAACAGTGTCAGGAATAATTTCCCGGCGTCGATTTTAAATTTCAACCCCCAGGCCATTCCTTCGTTCTCGATAAAATGTAGTCGTAGCCAGCTTCCAAGTACGAGTCTTTCTTCCCCATAGGTGAAGTGGGTTTTTATATAAATCTTCAGGGCCTGGTCTAGCAGGAGAATCCCCAGGATCAATAACACCGCGTGTTTTGCCCTGAACCCTCCGGGGGTTTTCCCGTTAAAATTTTCTGATACCATGAGAATTGATTATAATTCTTAACGCGCCCGGACCGGAATTGTCTAAGCTAAAGATACAAAGTGTTTAATATTAGTGCACGTCACACCAGGCCTGCCTGGGGCAGGGTAAAAAAGAAGGTCGAGCCTTTATCATTCGATTCCACCCAGATTTTTCCTTCATGCCTGCTTACAATATCCTTGCAGATATAAAGTCCAAGTCCAAAACCTGCTATATGGATCGATGCGTCTTTTGCCCGGTAAAAGCGTTCAAAGATCTTTGACTGTTCAGACGGTGTGATACCTACACCAAAATCGCGCACTTTTACAAGCACACCTGTTTTGTTGAAAGAACTTGCCACTTCTACTTTTGATTCAACGGGTGAATATTTCATTGCATTGGAAAGGAGGTTGATCAGTACCTGTTCGATACGTTGGCGGTCAGCATAAATCAGGGTAGACTTCGAGTCGCTGTTATGCGTGATCTCCCGGTTTGGAAACACCGGTTGGAGTGCGGCAATAATCTCTTCGATCAGTTCCACCAGGTCAAATTCCGAACAGTTAAGTTCCAGTTGTCCTCCCTGGATTTTTGATACATCCAGCAGGTCACGGATCAGGTTCTCCAGTTTTACCACGTTTTTCCCGGCTTTCTCCACCAGGCGGAGATGACCTGGCCGGTCTTCCATGCTTTTTAATAATTCAAGATAACCCTTGATACTGGTGAGTGGTGTTTTCAGTTCGTGGCTGGCGATGCCGATGAACTCATCTTTTTTATGGAGATTGGCCTTGATCTGCTGATTAAACTGATTAAAACCCTGTGTCAGTGTACTGATTTCATCCTTACCATCGTCAGCAACAACCACATCATAATTGCCGGCACGGCTCACTTCCTGCATGGCACTTACAAGTTTGGTAAGCCGGTGGGTGATGGTGGTCTGCACAATTATTGCGATCATAAAAGCCAGGATCAATGCAGCAAACAGTAAGATAAACGCGGTCCGGATGGTAGATTTCTTCATTTCCGCCAGGTCAACCAGGTCAACCAGCAGCAATACCGTACCAATCCGTTTGTTCTGGTCCAGGATCGATGTTTTCAGGTACAACTGATCCCGGTAATATCTGACGGTATCGTTACCCAGTACATACTGGATATTGGTGGCCTGGTTTGTGGCACCTGAATAACCCGCAAACACTTTCCCGTTTTTGTCAACAATGCCAGCGTATAAAATTTCCGGTGAAACATGGCGGAGTGTTTCCAGGATCTCGCGTGCGGCATCGCCATCGTCGAATGTAAGTGTCGATATAACGTTGCTTCCTACAACGCCGGCCAGGGAAACCGTGTCATCGATCTTCCGTTTACGGTAGGACTCAAGTTCATTCGCAATGAAAACAATGGAAAATATAGCCAGTACAAGTACACTGGTAAAAACCTGGATGCCGATTAGTTTATTCCTTATGGAGATGTCTTTGAGCCTGATCACTTTTATAGCGTCATTTTATTGAATGATGGTTGCCAGTTTGAGTAATTGCGAACTCGCCCTGAGATTCTTTGCTGCCAGTTCAGTAACATTTATTTCAAACTTTAATTTGTTGTTCAGGATATAAAAATTAATTGCAGTCCCCCTCCTGGCAAACCCTTCCTCTTCGCTTACGGTCAGCACCGAATTGCCGGTATTATTTAAAATCACCGGCAGGGGATGCGGGCTTTGCGAGGGGATAAACAGGATCTGGCATGACCTGATGTTTTCCGGTACTTCATAAACCTGGACAATAATCTTCCTGTTGGCTACAGTTGAAGATGCCGCAATCTTGTTAAGGGATGTGGTGATCGGTGACTGGCCCAGTACACCGATCACAAAGTTTTTCCCCAGCGTAGTGGTATCCCAGTCAATATACCTGGTGAAATTATATATAAACACTGCTTTCAGGTCTGCTTCTTTATTGGCAGACTGACCCATAGCGAAACCCGAAGAGGCTACCAGCAGGGAAAACAAAACAGTTCTTTTAATATTCATCGGAATTATTCGGTCGCTTGGATATAATCTCAATTGGTTAGTCCGGTACTATAAGCCCACTGCTATTTTAAACAGGCCATTGATCCCGGGTTGTTCCAGTACGGTTGAATATAAAAAGCCGTCGGCTGTACGGATGCCCGGATCAAACCATGTTGTATTAAACAGGTTGTGTACATTGAAGCCAATCGTGATCTTTTGTTTGAACAACGGTACAGTCGATACATAAACATTTGCCAGGAAATAACCATCCACAGGTCCGTGCGGATCGGTGAAGGGGACTGACCGCTTGCCGATCCAGTTACCACTCCCACTTACAATAAGAAGGTTTTCGACACGTGCTGTGAACCCGATATTTCCCTTGACTCTCGCCACGCCAGGAATCCTGCCACGTCTCCCGGTAACCAGGTTGTGGCCGCGTGAATCCTGGAAGGTAAAATTAATAAAGCCGGAGATCTTGTTGTTCAGCTGCAAATCAGCAAGTGCTTCAATACCGTTAATATGAACGACACCTGCATTTTTATCGGGGTTCAGTCCCGATAAATTGCCAAGTATAATAACGTCCGACAGGTTGTTACGGAAACCATTTAATTGTACCCGCATCCTTTTTCCCATGGAATAAATAGCATTTATTTCAAAGGTGGTAATCCGCTCCTGTTTGAGATTGAAGTTTACATTCTGTGCCTGGTAGATCTCCAGATTCGATGGTGCCCTGAATGCCTTGCCAAACTGGAATTTAAAAGTGAAATTACTGTCGGACCGGTTCACAATCGTAGCCCTCGGACTGAATGCATCCCCAAAATAACTGTTACGGTCGTACCGAAAACCTGCAGTCAGGTAGGTCCTTCCCAATAAATCCAATGCATAATTATAATGCGCAAAACTTCCCAGGTTGTTACGGATATCAAATCTGCGGGGCAGAAAAGATGAATTGAGGTTGAGAACGGTATCCCTTCCGTCCACGAGGTAGACAGTGGTAAGGTCCACGGTCGACTGACGCGCGCCGGCTTCCACATTGTCCTGCTGGAATTGCGCGCCAGCAGTGAAATGGTGCCTGCCGCCCGGATTATAATTCAGTACAAACTCACCCGCACTCCGGTTGGAAAAAGTTGCCACCCTGGCCCTGATCATACGTCGTCCGTCTGTGGTGATGTAAGCGTAGGATTCATCACCCGTGCCGGTTTCGCGATAAAACACCCGGGCAGTAAAATTGATTTTTTTACCCGAATTGTACTCGTGCTGCAGGTAATAAGTGCGGAGAAAGGCATCATCAAGGCCCGACCTTTCCCCCCTGAATTCGCGCGACATTATTCCCACCGTTCCGTCGTTGGCATCGCCGGCGGCGGGAAGGCGCAAGTATACTGTCGGACTATTGGCATAAGTGCCAAATCCCATGGGTGTCCGGTAGGTCCGGTATCCCAGGGTAGTGGAAGAAAATTTCGCGTGATAGGTTACTATTCCATTAAACGAATAACCTTTGTGAACAAATGAACCCGAATACTGCGGATCACGGTTTTTAAAAACGGGTCCGTCCGAATTATAAAGGGTACCGCCGACTGAAAACTC
Organism: Chitinophagaceae bacterium; assembly: GCA_040510375.1. Taxonomy (GTDB): domain Bacteria; phylum Bacteroidota; class Bacteroidia; order Chitinophagales; family Chitinophagaceae; genus JBEVJC01. The sequence continues at coordinate 136,228 of JBEVJC010000019.1, read as the reverse complement.
CAGGTTCTTTTTCCTGGTACCAGCTGAAATCTTGGTAAACGATGTATTAAAACTTCCAAAACCCTGCTCAGCCTTTATCCCATCAATGTCTTTTCCTTTTTTTGAAATAATATGTATGATGCCGCCAAACGCGTTGGAGCCATACAGGGCTGACACTGGTCCCCAGATTATTTCTATCCTTTCAGCGCTATGCAGGCTGTACACGGGTCCGGCCATATCATTACTGCCAATGATATTATTTTCCACGATCCCGTCGATCATAAGCAGGGCGCGAAGGTTTTCCGCACCGTACATACCCCTGAAATAAAACAAGGTGGGTGCGTACCCATTTATATGGATCATGTCGATACCCGGAACATCACGCAGGGCATCTTCCAGTTGTTCATAACCACGTTCGGCTATCTGTTTAGCAGTAATCACCACGATCGTGGATGGTGCTTCAAAAGTTGACTGGAGAAAACCCGATGCGGTAATAACCTTCACTTCCATCAGTTCTTCAAGTGAAAGATTCAGCAGCCGGTTGACAGGTTCGATGGAGTCAGATTGGGAATTCGCAACAAGAAAAGAAAAGGCAATAACACTGGTTAAGCAGAGGCGCCTGAGCATATGTATTTTGGTTGGATTAAACGAAAATCTTTCCAATAATAAGAAGAACACCGCAGATAAGCTAATAATTCCTGCTTCAGTTAATCGCCTGCGACCTTTCCCGTATAAACCTGATCGTAGGTTCCCGATACGATAATCATTCTACGGAAAAGGTCTGCATACCTGCAACAGGAACACCTGTTGAACTCAGGCCCTGCACCAGCACCAGGAACCTGCCCTTGATATCTGATGTATAAAAATTAAGTTTCGAATTATTCCCTTTGCCAATAGAAACCTGCGGGATCCATAACAAGGTGTTCCGCATATCGGGCATACGTTTCCTGGAGCCGGGATTGACTGAATAGTCGGGGGCATAAAACGCCCGTTTTAACTGCAGTCCTTCATAGTCGACTGTAACCAGGTTTTTATCCAGCTCAATTCCTTCGCTGTGCCCGTTATAGGATTCAAGGCTGATCACCCCGGTAAAAAGGGAAGGGCCATACAGGTAAACACTGGGGATCACATCGATCTTGCGGATCTTTAAAGGATCAATGGTAAATAATTTATCGGGATCCTGCAGCGGTATACCATCCAGCAGAAGTAAGACCAGTTCTTTGCGATAGAGTATTTTTTGTTCGTAGTCATACATCGTGAGACTGGGTTTCCCGTTTCTCATAATTACCCCTACTGGCGTAATATATTCCCGCATCACCTCTTCCATCGTGGTGAAACGTTTATAGTCGTCGAGTGGATAAGAAAATTCTGCATTACCATAGAAAGGCAAAGTATCAAACAGTGTCGGTGTTACGAAACGACTGATACTGTCGGTTGCAAAAACATTCATTGCCTGCATGGCCACGCTTTTTTCGCGAAGCTGGTCCCGAAGATCTTCACTGATGGTGAAAAAAGGACTGGCCGGCGCCGCGCCACCCAGGAAGGGAGTCACTACATCGATGCGGAAAGTCGTACCCTGCCAGGATTGTGGCTGGATAATGATATCGCCGGGACCATAATATTTTTTGGCGTTGAAATGCACCAGGCCGTTACTGTCCGACTTCGATATCAGGAATTCATAAGGAGACGCACCGGCCGAAAAATAACATACCACGTCAGCGGCAGGGGTTTCACCGGGAAGTGACAATACCCTTGCTGTTATAATATGCCCGCTCGACTCCGGCAATACCGCCAGGGAAGGAGCGGACTGTTTGTTCCGGAAGGTCCTCCATCCTGCAGTTAACATCAGGTCATCGGCATGTTTGTTTACATCCGGGTCAGGCGAAAAATAATAGTTTGGATCTTCCACCTGTCCCTTGAGTTCATCGGTCAGTAACAGGTAGTCGGTAATGGTGGCCGGGGCCGACTGGAATGAGTCCAGCAGGTACACAGATGTGGAGTAGTCGAGCAGATCAGCACCCTTGTACTCAACAGAAAGGGCCACTTTGTCGCGAATTCCATAAGATGATTTATTACCGGTTATTACCAGTGTTTCCTGCGTTTCAGGTTTGTTGAATACAAGCCTTTCTGCAACGGGTTGCTGCCGGGAATCAAACAGGGTAATGGTGGTTGTGCCTGCGGGCAGTTCTGATTTTTTGATGGTCCAGCTGGTTTCTACCTGGATATTCTGCTGCAATGCCGAATAAACCTTACCTGCACGATGGGCAAGGAGGTACACGGGCCTGCCCTGCTGTGATGGAATATTGGAACGGACTGTTACAAGCCTGTCACCATTCGCTGATTCAGTAACAACAAGGGTGTATCCCGACCGCTCAGCAGCAGGTAATTGTTTTACCACGGTCCTGCCATCGGGCAAAAGTATATTGGCTTTATAGGTAAGTCCACTGGTGGGGGTCATGGTAAAACTGCCCATGCCTTTGGCTGATGCCCTTGCGTGAGCGATAGTATCACCATTAGCGGTTATCACTGTAATGTCGGCACTGACGGGTGTTCCCGATGCTGAACGTAAGCGGAATGCCATCCTGCCTTCCAGGTCATTCACCAGCTGACCACCTTCGGCGAGAAAATCTGCGATAATATTAAACGAATCTTTCGCTAGAATTGTCTCGGAGTTTTTAAGTGTATTGACGATTGTCAGTTTTTTCTCGAAGAAAGTAGATGGTCCGCTGTTTTTCATCCAGCTGGTATAAGCCCGGAGGGTATAGTTACCAGTATTCAGTGACACGGGAAGGTAAAATGATCCTGATCCGCCGGTACTATCCATAACAATCTTGGCCTGGGTACCTGCCTTTCCGGATCCATCAATGATCTCCACATAACAAACACGGCTGGGACTTCCCGGCAACAAGGTAAAGGCGTCCATCGAAAAAATCCGGAACCAGCAGAGTTCGCCGGACAGGTAGAAATCTTTGTCCGTATGGACGAACAATTTTTCGCTGAGTTGGTGCCCGGATTTTTTCTCGATTGTTTCCCGGAGTTCTGAGACCCCGGATGATTGTGCCTTTCCGGCAAACGAACCCAATAACAGAACAAAAAAGAGAGGCCAGTTATAATTATGTTTCCTGATGATCATATATTTCTAATACAGATAAGCTGAAATGATTTTACCAGTAAGTAGGCATTGCCAGGTTGCCGCCACGTTTTGTGCAATCAACACATTCCGCGGGTGCGGAGAACCAATGGGTTGTGTCTACCGATGGCCCCATCGCCGAATATAAAGCATCGTACGGCATCAGTCCGCCACTCGAGTACGCACCCCGAATACTATCCGGATGGTTCCGGATATTTTCGGTCATGCAATATTGAGGGTACCTGAAGCCCCGCAGTTCACTATTATTAAGGAAGTAACGGGTCACAGATGGAGTAGAAGCAGTTACATATCCGATCACCAGTTCTGCCGGGTCGGTGATGCAACGGATATTCCCGGAAATTTCGGTAGGCTGTGGATCGAATACCGTTCCCAGGCTTTCGGTATTCCTTTTCATCAGTTCGTAAAATTCATAAGCAGCCTTATCTATTGCGTATTGCCTCAGTAACATACTATAACGTACACCAAGCCGTTCATCGCCATTCGGGAAAAAAGCAAGCGGACCTTCGAAGATCACGTCATCGGATAATTTTTCAGAGGAGTTGATGAGAATATTTGTGGAGATTCCATATTTCCAGCACCTGGAAACATTCTCCTGTGGAAATATCCTTGGTTCCACGGTATCCCCCCCTCTGTAAATGACTGTGGCAAAAAAATAAGAACGGATCTCCCAGGTTTCATCATAATTCCACAGATAGTACCTGGTCGAATTGGTCTGGTCGTGTGTATTCACATGAAGCCTCACACCTTCTTCGGTCTGTTTGAAACCAATATTGTCGATCGGAGGAGTCTGCTTCACGGTTATAAACTCAGACAGATATTCGCGGCTGTTATTTGTAGTGATATGTAACCGGTATTCCTGACCTACCGTCATATTAAGTGCAGGTGATGAATAAATGCCGCTACCTAACTCTGCAAGGATCTGTATGGAATTGTCCTTACCCTCCACGATTACCACCGCATTGCTTTCAGGTGCAAAAGCATTGATGGTATCGAGCCTGGAGCTTCGGGATAAACGGATCCGGGTTGGTTCGGAACCGGCCACCAGCACGCCTTCCACCACAAGCACCGGTTCGGGTGATGCCACTTCAGGTGGTGCGAAGGTTTCCCTGCAGGAAAACTGGAAAACGATTAGTGAAGAAAGCAAAAGGTATTTTAGTCTTTGCATCAGAAACGAATATTATAGTTGATGAAAGGAATAATGCTGCCGAAAATGGACATTTTGTAACCATTGATTGCGCCCCCTTCGGATACGAAATAAACCGAATAGGGATTTTTGCGCCCCAGCAGGTTATAGGCGCCAATGGTCCATGAATTATGTGTTTTCTGGTGCACCTTATGGTTGCCATCGATATTCATGGAAAAGTCGGTCCGGAAATAATCAGGGATCCGGTATGAATTACGTTCGGAATACAATACCCTTGGAGAACCCGCGTAATAATAACGGCCTACCGGGATCGTAATAGGGCGGCCGGTGCTGTAGGTAGAATTTAACGAAAGGCTGAAGCGGTGATTGACCCTGAAATTACCGGTAAAGGTGATATCATGTGGTTTGTCATAATTGGCCGGATAATATTCACCATTATTTACACGAAGTGCCAGGTCAGGATCATCCGATTGAAGAAGTATGCGTGAGTACGTATAACTTACCCAGCCGTTAAGTTTTCCGGCGGTCTTTTTGATCAGGAACTCAACGCCATAGGCTTTTCCACGGGTACCGACCACATCCGTTTCGATAGTGTGGTTCAGCAGCAATTCAGCTCCCGGTTTGTAGTCGAGATAATTCCTGATTTTTTTATAATACACTTCAACCGATGTTTCAATGGTACCCTCCTTCAGGTTTTTATAAAGTCCGAAAGATACCTGCTGACCTTGTTGCGGCTGGATATTGGGATCACTGAGTTTCCAGATATCCGTCGGGGCGATTGATGTTGTGTTTGAGAGCATGTGGATATACTGTCGCTGCGTGTTGAAGCCCGCCTTGACCGAGAATGAGGGGGTAAAGGAATACCTCGCAGAGAAACGGTATTCGGGAGCGTAATACTGTTTGATCAGTTTGCCTTTTCCGTATAATGTATTTCCGAGCCTGTTGGCATCAGTTCGCGGTGCATTCTCCGCATAGTGGCTCACGTCCTGCGGTCCCAGGTACCCAAACAGTGAAAACCTTATACCGGTACTCAGTGAAATCTTGTTGCTGGGATTATAGCGGTGGGTGAGGTAGACAGCCGATTCAATGGCCTGTTCATCTTCCACTATATCCGGGGTTACAATGGAGCCCTCGCCGGTTGGTTTGTAGGAGCCCGGATGTAATTTATAATTAAGCGCACTCAGTCCGAAGTCAAACGAATGCTGCTGGTTGCGGTAGTAGATAAAATCGGCTTTTGCGAAAAGCTGGCGGATGCCAAACTTCAGGTCAAAGGCATTGACTTTATTTTCATCGCTGTTTACTTTGTAGTCGTACTGGTCGATACCTGTTGTTAATGTCGCACTCAGCCGGTTGGAGAAGGAGTGTTTCCATTTCAAGGTAAAGTTCATGTTATTGTAGGAATAGCTGGTATCGCTATCCAGGGAAAACCCGTCGCGACTATAATAACCTGAAAAAAACAGGTTGTTGTTACTGTCGATGCGATGGCTGAGACCGGCATTAAAATCCTGGAACGAAGCCCGGCTGTCGCTGTATTCATCCGGTAACAGTTTCATCAGCCAGTTGGCATAGGTGGTTCTTCCCCCAAAAATAAATGAGGTATTTTCTCCCTTGCCAATGGGTCCTTCCAGGTTCATGCGACTGGTGATTACGCCGATACCGGCCGAACCCGTGATGGTTTTTTTATTGCCTTCCCGGCTGTTGATATCGAGCACGGAAGCAAGCCTGCCACCATACTTAGCAGGAATACTGCTTTTATATAATTCAATATCTTTTACCAGTTCGGGGTTGAATGCGGAGAACATCCCGAAAAAATGGGAAGGGTTATAGATAGTGGCGTCATTGAAGAGGATCAGGTTCTGATCGGCCGATCCCCCGCGCACATTGAATCCTGTGCTTGCTTCACCAACGGTCTTCACACCGGGCAGGCTGGTGATCACCCGAAGGATATCTGCTTCACCAAATAGTGAAGGGATCTTCCGGATATTTTCGATGTTCAGCCTTTCTACGCCCATCTGGACGCGACTAACATTTGCGCTTTTCCGGGAGTTAACCGTTACGTTTTTAAGGGTGGTAATCTGTTCCTGGATGGCAACATCCAATGAACCGGCGCTGTAAATCGCCAACTGGATTTTTGTATCCTTCATTCCTATACCAAGGATATTCAGGATGTATTTTCCGGCCGGCACGGTCAGTGAATAATTTCCATAAGCATCGGTTACGGTTGAGTAGCGGCTGTCGATAAATACGGAAGCATTAATAAGTGGTTCGCCGCTTTTTGCATTCCGGATGGTTCCGTTTATGATGGCGGTACCCTGTAGTTTATTTGATTTTATTCCGATTTCATAAAGTTTGTTCTCCTGTGCGGGGCGGATTTTTTTCTTTTCCAGTGCAAATTCAACGGTGCTGTCTGATGCGGGTCCCGACCTGGCCAGCGGATTAGCCTGGAAGAGGGAATTGGGCAACTGGCCGTTGATAGATAAACCCCTGGTCACAAAAATTTTGTCCGGGAAAGAAATGGCAAAGGAAAGTCCCGTGTTTTTCAACGCGCGCTCCAGCACAGTGTTCATCGGTTCGTTATCGGCCGTAACACTGATTTTCACTGAGTCCAGTGCAGGCGAATCATAAAAGAACTTATAGGTAGTAATCGATTCAAGCTGGTTTACAAAATCGATCAGATAAACTCCTTCATATTTACCGCTAACATTTTCACGGCTGTTCTGTTGTGCGGAGCCGGCTATGGCCGTAGCCAGCATGATGATAGATAAGAGGTAAAATCTTCTTGGCATATAATTACCGGGCTGACTTGTTATAAAATTGTGCATGGTGGGTAAGGACCGCTTCGGGATCCTGTTTATAGTTGAGTCCTTTCGACTTCCTGGAGGCTATGGAAGCAGAGCGTTTATCACCCAGGAGTCGGGTTAAATCCTTCTGCCGGCGGATAGGAATGATACCTTTTTCAGTGATGGCAAAGTAATGGGTGGTGCCAATGAAACTCCGTTCTATTTCCCGGTCAAGAATTTTTTCTTCCAGTACTTTTTTATGGAATGCGATCAGGGTAATTCTGCCTTCAGCAAGCACCTCGTAAAACCCGGGACTATTCCGGATTTCCAGGTGGTTGCGGACAAAATGCCTGCCGCCCATCCAGAATTCCGCTATCCTGCTTTTCACCATTACTGAACCAATTCCGCTGATTCCCTGAAGTATCAGGTTGTCTGTTGTAAGATCATATTTAAAATAGAGTCCGGGGTACCAGGTTCCTTCATAAAGAACCGAACCCGGTTGCCATTCTTCGGTACGGTAATAAGCAGTGCCGATGATGGTGCGAAGATATCCCAGGTGCTTACGGCCATTATAGATTGGCAGTTCGTTGATATGAAGACGGTCGTGTACAGCTACCGAGCTGTCGAAATCGGTATCGGGTTGTGGTGGTGATTGTGCCCGCAGAAATGCCGGGAATAGCAATGTTGTTATTACCAGTAAAGGCAAAGAAGGTCTCATGCAGTAAGTTGTTTTGGTCCCCGGATACATCTCCGATCCGATTTTGTAATTATGGGCGGATTATTACCGGGATAATTTTCGGAATTTAGGGCAAAAAATCGAGAAAATGATTCATTAATTGATGAATTAACGAAAGCATATGTCCTTCTTTGGAGTTTGATTAAAAAACGGATAATTCAAAACCGTAAAAAAGTTTGTGTGGTTAGCATTTGGTTATGGATTACGAATTGTTTACATTCATGAACACCAACTAACAACTGCAGGATGGAAACCAGACTACAAACAAGGCGTATGATTCTTTATGTTCTTGTAACCACATTAATCGCGGGTTCGCTTGATATAGCAGCCGCGCTCATCAATTATAAGATCAATACAGGGAAGGATCCCATGAATGTGTTGAAGTTTATAGCCCGGGGTTTACTGGGAAAACAAACCTACGCCGGCCCTTCCATGATGCCGTGGATTGGGTTAATTGTTCATTTTGGAGTTACGTTATTTTGGATTACCCTGTTTTTCCTGACTTATAAAATTATCTGGAGAAAAATTCCCCTGGTCGTTAATGCTATTATATATGGACTGGTAGTTTACCTGCTGATGAGTTTTGTGGTATTGCCAATGACCAGCCTGCCGGCCTTGCCAAGAACCTTCGTTTCATCAATTCCGGATGTGATCATCCTGATGGTTTGTATCGGCCTGCCTGCGGCAATTGGTGCAAGGCGTTGTTTTGGGGGTCAGAGGTATTTCATGCAGTAAAGCAGGCCATCTTTTTTGGAGATCAGCCAGATCTTTTTTCCGTCAAGGGCAACCTGGTGGGGCGACCATTCGCTCAGATCAACCGATCGTATAAATTTTTTCGAGCGGTGATTGTATTCTACGATGCGGTCTGATTCATAGATCCAGATAAGTTCATCAGTTGCGTGCAGGATTTTGAGGTCGCTGCCATAGATGCCAAGCAATTCGTCAGACACCTGGCTGAGTTCCCTGTTTAGCAATACTTTCAGGCCATCCCCGAGAATTACCAGTCGTTTCTCGCATAACAGGAAGGTTTTGTGTGGGAGGGTGAACCTGGTAAACTCACCCAGGTCGAGTTTACCCGCAAATTTTTCTGTTATTTCTTTTCCGTCATGACTCAATGAAATGAACTTTTTGGCGCAGGGACTTTCGGAAGGCCAGGCACCTTCTACTTCACAGCCGGAGGAGAAATATTTTCCGGAGTAATCCATTTCAAGCCAGCTATTGTTTTCTGCATTGGCAACAATCCGGTTGTTGAGGTAGTAGGGTTGAACAGATGATCCATGTGCAAGGAAACGCGACCATAAAATTGAATCTGCCAGAGGGTCGAATTCAAAAATTTTCCCACCGTCGTAGATCCCGGTACCAAAGATTTTTCCGTTTGAGGTAAAGGGTTCGGTTGCGATTGAGGCGAGTGGCAATTCTTTAATAAGGAGACCTGTCTGCAGGTCGAGTTTGAGTACATGTGATTTTCCATTTGCCCATACCTGGTCGTTCACTATATAAGGGGCAAGGTCCGACTGGTGATTCAGATCATATTCCCATTTAAGGTTCAGCGAAGATTTTTCGTATCCATATAGTTTAAAATCGGGGGCATTAAAGAGAATCCAGTTGCCCGAGATCCGGAAAGACGCGTAAAAGGAATTGACCTGTTCGGCGGTAAGAACCTGTGCAGATTTAAACAGGATTTCCTGGCAAATGGCCGGACGCAGGGCGAGGAAGACGATCAGGAGACTGGCGACTTTTTTCATGGTATTGGAATTCCGTTCCAAGATATAATCCGTCTGGCAGGAATTCAAGAGGTGGCTGGAAATATTTGTCGGGTCCCGAAACGCATTTTTTTATAAAGAATAGCGTTTAAAAAAGGTATTTTGAGGGGAACAGGCTATATTTGCCTCCCCAATTGAATCGGGAAGTAGCGCAGGCCGGTAGCGCACCTGGTTTGGGACCAGGGGGTCGCAGGTTCGAATCCTGTCTTCCCGACATCGTCCGCCATAGCTTCAGCGAAGGCGGACCAGGCCCGCAGACTTTTAAAGTTTGCGGGTTTTTTTATGCACAAAGGAGTACAAACATTCACCAATCAATTCACCCTTCTGGTGAGTAAACGGGTGAATGAAATTGACTCTTTTCACCCTCTATTTTTGGATAATTCACCACGCGAATAGTACTGAGGAACTGGATTTTTTAACCTTAAAAAGTGAGTAATGGAACTATTATTAATGATTATCGCGTGAGCTTTGATGTTTTGAGAGGCATCCGGATCACAGTATCTAAAAATTGCCCTTGCTAAACTAATCTGCGGACAATACATTAATCTCGACTCGCATATTTCTGAGTTTCTCATCTTCCGATTTTGGATTTTTGAAGAGTGGTCTTGAATTTCCAACACCTTTAAATTGCAATCGGTCCCTGGAGATCCCACGTTTAATGAGTATTTCATAAATAACCTCCGCTCTTTTCCTGGAAAGTTCAAATAGGTCCTTAAGTTGACTTGAATCCCGATTGCTTTGATAATTAACATGCCCTACAATCTCGAAGCTATTGCCGGGATAACTTTCAAGTAAATTCGCCAGATCTTCAACAACGGAAAAAGACTCCGGGGTTATGATAGCTTTATCCGGAACGAAATGGATATCGTTCTGAATAAAGGTTTGAACGATTTTTTTGGTATTAGTCGAATCAGTTTTCTTTACAACGGTTTTCTGATCGGTGATTTGTAGAACCGCAGTAACATCTACTTTTCGATTAAGGTAAACGGGGTTCTCCGTTGAAAGTTCGCCTTTCGCGAGCACATCCATTTCAGTTTGTAAGCCTGAATTAACGAATATTAGAGATCTGACAAACCTGGCCCTCAGCAACGACAAGTTCATATTATACCTGGACGAACCCAAAGTATCGGCATAACCCGTAATGCTGGTGATCTTTTTAACAATTCCCAGGAAGCGATTAAGGTTTAAAACTTGCAAGCTATCTGCCTCTGAAGAGTTAAGCGGGAAATAAATTGATATCGTTGTATCTCTTTCTTGAGCAACCGCATAATTGGGATTTCCTTCTGGCCGTGATTTCTTCAAGATCTCTTCAACTTCCGGGATTGTCAGGTCAACTCCAACTATTCTTTTTTTGTTATCGATCAGGAAGATTCTGGGAATTGCATCAATTCCATAATAGTCTGTTATTGATATTTCTTGTCTAAAATCATTTTCCAACTGGGTCCACTGCAAACTGTCCTCTTTGATTGCTCTTTTCCATTTAGTCTTATCCGTGTCCAATGTGACGCCAATAAGCCGAAGCCTGGAGGAATCATATTGGCGATCCAGTCTATTGAGCTCAGGGTTTTTCACTCTGCACGGTACGCACCAACTTGCCCAAAAAATGATCAGGGTGTAGTCAGAATTATTTAGATGTAGAGCCCGCTGTATTCCCAAACTGTCGAGGAAAATGAAATCTTTAAGTATCGACCTTGCTGTGGCCCGATTCTCTTTCTCCAGCTGCTTAATACCTGCCAGCAAAGTTTTGTATTCATAACTTTCATGCACCGTTGGGGAAATCTCTTTAAGTAAACGCTTTAAATCTTCAAGCCCGATACTTTTAAATCGATCCAGGAAATAGGGGCTTAATATGGAGTTCCGATGTGTTTTGACAAAATTATTTAGCAATACAATTTTACGCTGAAGGAAAATCGAATCGGCCAGATCCAGATTTTCCAGGGAGTCGAGGGTTGCCTCAAATGCCGACTTCTTCTGCTCAATATTGGATCCAACAATTTTTACCGATTTTAAAACATTCATCGTGTCTTTCTGATCTTCAGATATGATCAATCGATTACTAAAGATTATGGTTGTTTTGGGGGTTTGCAAATACACATCTGAAATCCAGGAATTTTGCCCCATGTGAAATCTCGCCAATATTGGCAATCTTACTTTACCTGTGAGTTCAAATTGACCGTTTACTATTTTGGCAGACAATGAATCCTTATGACGAACATCGCCTTCGAAAAATAAAAAGATGTCTCCAATAGTCTTGCCTGTGATTGTGCCGCTTACCTTGAAGGAGCTGTGCTGTCCTTTGCATTGAGTAGCGGTAATCAGGAACAGAAATAGAATGAATGAATTCTTTATACCGGTTATGTTGTCAAACATTTCGCACGATTAAGTAAAAACTCTTAAGAGTACTAATTGCGGAAAATTTATTTTTGAAATCTAAAACATTATTCTGAGCTTTCAAAAACAACAGAACAGACTAGCTAAACCTTATTCTAAATTCAATGAACTTTGCTACCCAAACCTTTCGTTGGTTGAGTAAAAGTCATATCAATGTCTCGTCTTTCTCCTGGACAAAACGACTGTCTTCTCATCCTGACTATCCCTCATTACTATCATTGACAGATACACCGGATGAGTTTGAAGTCAGTTATAACATTATCAACGCTGTTGACCCTTTAAAAATAGATAGTCACCTGGGTTATATTCTTTACCACACACACAACGATGAATTTGTTATTTCTTCTGTTAAAAAGTTGCGGAACAGGCAGTCGTTGGATTATGTTTCATTCACCGAAAACAGTGACGGACTTGTAGTAATCCTCGTTAAAAACAATCATCAAAGCTTTCTGCCTGCATCAATAATTCGACTCCTGAACTCACATGTAAAATTGCCTGTAATATTTGCGGTTCTGGTTCTGGTGGCGGTTTTCGGCTTACTGGCTGGTTTTACTTTTACAAGAACATTTTATCTTGTAGCCTCCACACTGGAATCTGGTCTTCGTTTATCGTGATGATAATCCGTTGGAAAGCGAACCATTTAAAGTTTTATGTTCTTCAATCTTTTTAAAGAGATGAGGAAGGTATGTATCAATGTTTAAGTTATTTTTTTCAAATTCTGCCAGGAATATCAGTTGCCCTGCAAGTCCAAAGTACAAACCGGGATCATCTGTTGAAAAAAAGTTATTTTTTATTGACGTTGCGATTTGTTCAGCAAGTTTGACGCCGGTTGATTTTAAGTTCCCTGTTAATATTCATCCGCCATTTTACGACTTTATTTTTTATTATCTCCAACCGGACAAGGAAACATTTCTTTGATATAGTAGATACCGTCAAAAATTAAATTCCATGAAGCATAGTGATCTTTGTGATAAGGTTGGCGTTCGTTTTCGTTGCCGCCGATTATTCCTCCAGCCATGTAAAAGGGTTCTTTATACTGCTTATTTAAAAGATTAAATGGCTTGAAATCCACGAAGCCTTCTGTAATTGAGTCCTCTACCCACATTTCTAAACTATTCGAACGGTGCTTAGGCAATTGGTGCTTCTTTTCCATGATCCGCCCGGCCCAACCACTTCGGGATGTGAAACCAATGGAGTAAACATTCTGTAGGGTTGTATCATTAATAAAGTATGATGCCATCGACCGACCCTCATTTAAAAAAGTTTGAGGATAGTTCCCTGAGTTTTTGGAAACGTGGTAGTTGTGCGACCAGACAATTATCTTTTGCCCTGGATATTTTATTTCGGAAAGCCAGCGTAGATTTCTGGCCATTTGATGATCTCTGATATTTCGAAACTTCCAGAGATTGATTTTTCGATTCGCATATTGATGAATAAGACTGACAAAATTATCCAGACAATACACCCAAAAATCATTGGCGCCGATTTTTGCAGCTAATTGCTCCTTGATTTCACGTAACGAAGCATCGATGGCCTTCGTACTAACAGGATCATCAATATATTTGTACCAACTCGAAATTTGATTCATTTTCAGCTTGTAACTAACAGAATCCCATGTCACTTCCAGATTCATTTTTCTTACAAGACTATCGATGCTGGTAAGCAGATGGGGAGTGTGCATTGTATTATCCATTCCAGCCAATGCCAGTGGTCTGGTTGAATTTCTATGAGCAGCTATATATTTTGTTAGAAATTCACCAGACCCGTCGCAGCCCCGCCAGGTAATACTAATGGTCTTAAGAAACGACTCATAAGACATATGTTGGTTTTGAAGCTCTTCCCAGCCCTGATTGATGGAGAAAAAATCATCTTCGAATACTAAAACACTAAAACCTAGTTGGTCGTGAAGATATTTTACAATGCGGGTTTTCGCAAGATATGTAGCTCCGTCTCCATGATCCTGTTCGCCCAACATTACAATCTTAGCCGAACCAATGGCCGACGATAAATCCGGCAACTTTTCGATATAATCTTTGGTGGTGGACTTTGTTGCAATAGCTTTTGCTGACGACTTAATATATTGTTTGATTGCGTCCTGGGCAAAAATAGAATTAATCAAAAGAAAGCAGTATAGACTAAGAAATAATTTTAAGATGGGCCTTTGGGTCATGGCGAAATTATACTTATTAAGTTGTAGGGTATCATCCTAAGAATACATAAGTCTTCACAAGAATGAAGACCTATGTATAACGGATTTCTAACAGTAACAGCAACTTCCTGGAGTCGTGCTCGTAACCGTGTCATAAGAAACTTGTGGCGTGGGTGTACCTGCGTAACACTGATTTCTTAGTGGATCTGTTTGTTTACAGTTGCTCCCAAAAATACTCAGAAATTCTTCTTTACCGCCTGCCACATGCTTCATTTCGATTTTGTCCAGTTGCGTAATCACTTCCTTGTTCAGCTTTAACTGTATCTTTTTCATACATGTCTTGGATTTGAGGAAATTCATACCTTTTGGTTAAACATTTTAAACCGGGGTCATGTTGTTTAAGATTCTACGGATTAGTCTATTACGAAGTGTACAGATTTTTTTTTCTGGGCCGGCAAATGCTGACCTTAAATTATTAGCTTTTAAATTGTTGATCCTTGTATTAAAATTACGACATGTGAGGTTCTAGAATCTGTTACTACTTCCTTCTGGCTTTGCCCCACATAAGCCAGATAAGCTCATTTTATTCAGCCTTTTCATACTATTGAATTACAACGTATTATGGGGGCATCCCTGATTTTGGCCGCTTTTAAAATTTTATCTCCGTCCAAAATATGCCATTTATATGCGATTGTGGCCTACGATAAATGGTCATCTTCGGCCAAAATCGAATAAAAATCTTAATTTTGGCTGGCAATAAATAATCTATGAGTATAACAGGCAGAATCACAGAACAAAAAATACTGGCTGCACGAATAGCTACAACAGAGGCAGAATTGATCGCCATCTACGGCCGCCGCCGGGTAGGTAAAACTTATCTCGTAAGAACCTTTTGTAAAAATGCCATTGTATTCGAGTTCACCGGCATTCACGAGGCAACCATGAAAACGCAACTGGAAAGTTTCAGCCAGGCCCTACAGGTGGCTGCCAAAAGCCCGGTGGCCTTAGCAATACCCACGAACTGGCTGCAGGCTTTTGTTATGCTGGAAGGGTATATCGCTACACTTCCTGCTGATCAGCCAGCCGTTATTTTCTTTGATGAGTTTCCGTGGATCGATACACATAAATCAGGATTCCTGCAAGCCTTCGACCACTGGTGGAACGCTTATGCATCCAAAAGGACAAACCTGAAAGTTATTATTTGCGGATCGGCTGCATCCTGGATGATCGAAAAGATCATCAATAACCGGGGAGGCCTGCATAACCGGGTTACACAAACAATCCGGCTGATACCCTTTACGTTGGGCGAAACGCAGGAATACCTGCGAAACCAGGGTATCGTACTCGACCAATACAGCCAATTACAACTCTATATGGCAATGGGTGGCATACCTCACTACCTGAGGAATATAAACCCAGGCGAAAGCACGGCGCAGATAATAGACCGGCTCTGTTTTGCCAAGGACGGTTCGCTGAAAGAAGAATTCGATAACTTGTATAAATCGCTTTTTGCGAACTCTGGGAACCACGAACTGGTTATCCGGGCTCTTGCAAACAAAGCGAAGGGGCTAACCCGCAATGAAATTATCGACGAATGTGGCTTTACTTCAGGTGGTACTACGTCAAGGATCTTACGGGAAATGGAAGAGTCCGGCTTTATTACCCCGTATATTCCTTTCCAGAAAAACACCAACGAAAGTATTTATAAACTGTCGGACGAATACTCGCTTTTTTACCTGAAGTTCATTGAACATGCGAAAGATATAACTGATGGTGCATGGCTACGGCAATACGGAACCCCAGCCTATACCATCTGGAGCGGGTTCGCTTTTGAATCCGTTTGCCAAAAACATGTATTGCAAGTCAAACGTAAACTCGGGATTGAAGGTGTACTTACCTATCCTTCCACCTGGCGTCATACGCCTGGAAAAGGTGAACAAGGCGCACAGATAGACCTGTTACTTGACCGCCAGGACCGCTCTATCAATATATGTGAAATGAAATTCGCTAACGGCGAGTTCGTGATCGATAAAAAGTATGCTGCCGAACTGGATACTAAAGTGAATGTTTTTCGCACCGAAACCGAAACAAAAAAAACGATCTTCCCAACGATGATCACTACATATGGTACAAGGAAAAATGAGCATTACACCGGCCGGATACAGGCGGAAGTAGTAATGGAGGATTTATTTAAATAATTATGATAGCGGTCAACTGGAACATATTCCCATCAAAATTTCATCTCCAGGAGCGGGCTGCCTTCGAGTCACTGTCCTATATGCTATTTTGCTAAGGTCTCGATAAATATATGGCGAAAGATAGTGTTCCATATACTGGCTGCTCTTACTGCCCGAGATACACTGCTTATTAAAATCGAATATGATTGTTAATAGCAAACAAGACAATGAATATTTAGCTAAACTGGATAGTATTTTACATAAGGAGTTGATAAATCAATTATTTGAAAAGAAGCGTAATCCACTAATACAGTTACAAAAGTGAAATAATAATACTCTGTAATTCAGTTAATACAGCGCTGACTCTTGGAACAATTGATGCGGAAAGCCATCATCCAATCTTACCACTGAAGAGGCCCGGTATTCCGAATTATTCCGGAATGAAGCCAGCAGACGTTGACGGTCAATTTCTGCAAGGCCTTTTTTTCTTCAAACAGCAGACTTTCTATCGCGGTACATGGCTTGTAACATCAGGGTTGTTTTAAAAAGAGTGTATAAAGACTATACACTCTCTTTGGTTTCTCATCCGGTTACTTTTAAATACTGTATTTGCCCATCAACAATATCAAAATGAAATTTTAATACAATAGGGCTTCCCGGAAATGTACCTGAACATTCTGCAGACAAGACACTTGAGGTGCCGTCCTCTATGTAATCCACCGGTCTCATTACAGTGCGATATTTTTTATTGGTTTCTTCGATTAGCTCCTGGATCTGAATCCTTCCAGTATACGGCATTCCTTCGTCAATCATAACTCCTGTTTCAGAAAAACATTTTGCATAGGCTTCGCTGGCAAAATTGTTTTGCGCCTGTATCAGATCTGATACTACTTTGGGTAAATTCATTTTATGCACTTTTATGATGTTTAAATTGTTGGGACGGTTCCCCCGTCAATAACGTACTCAGTGCCACTAAGGTAATTTGCTCGCGGTGACACTAAGAACCCGACAAGTTCAGCGACTTCTTCGGGCTCAGCGGGTCTGCCGTATGGTATTCCACCCAACGCCTTCATGACACCTTGCTGAGCTTCTTCTACTGTACTGTTTGCATTTCTTGCAATCTCGCCTAACCATGCTACAGATGCGGTTGTATTTATCCATCCTGGCGAGACAGTTAGCACACGAACACCTTTTGGTGTAACTTCATTTGATAAACTTTTACTGTAGTTTCTTAGTGCTGCTTTTGCAGCAGCATAGGGTAAAGTAGAATCATACAGTGGTAAAATGCCCTGGATTGAAGCAATGTGAATGATAACCCCGCTTTTTTGATTGATCATTTCCGGTAAAAATGCTCTATCCATTCGAACAGGAGCAAGTAAATTAGATTGTAGGGTTGATTCCCAATCTTTATCAGTTAGTACAGCAAAGCCACCTGCGGGTGTTGTCGAAGACCCCAGGTTATTCACCAGAATATCCAGCCTCCCATATTTATCCAAAATTTCGCTTGCGACAATGTCTGCTCCTTCGGACTGGCTCAGATCAGCAGCAATGAAATGGAGGTCATGATCTGGTTGGTCAGGTTTGTTCCTTGCGGTGATGACTACAGTTGCACCTGCGGCCTTTAAGCGTGCAGCGATGGCTTGTCCGGCGCCTTTGGTGCCACCTGTCACCAGAGCAATTTTACCAGATAACTCGTTGTTGTAACTAGTTTGTTGTTTCATACTTATTTTTTATAGTGCAAATTTCAGGGGTACATAAACATCAAACAATTACGGACTTACGAATCGAATAGGGATGAATTTATCCCTATAGCTCAATTAATAGACTTGGTGTATTTTTGTAATCATGTATGAAAAAAAGACTCTCCCTACTCTTAACTGCGGACTTGACCTTGTCGGTGAAGTACTCTATGGTAAATGGAAAATCCGTATACTATGGTTCATTCACCAGGGTAACCTACGTCCTAGTGAGCTGCAACGAAAAATCCCTGACGTTACAAGACGAGTGCTAAATGTTCAACTGAAAGAACTCGAAGACCATGAAATGGTCACTAAGAAAATCTATCCGGTCGTGCCACCCAAGGTGGAATATAGACTCACAGACTTCGGCAAGTCAATCATTCCATTAATTCAAGCCATCGGCTCCTGGGGCGACGAAAATCAAGAGCGATTGCGCCGGGTCATTCTAAAACACGTTGCATCTCTTTCTGACAAGGCCAAAACCCCGTTTATGGAGGATGTACCGGTTATCAGTATACGACCATCTTAACTTTCAAATGAATCACACCGAAGTGCCTCCCAGTTTAGACGTGAGTATTCAGGGATGTTCAAGATTACGCCGAAGAAAGACAATTCAACGACCAAAAGGGAGTTCAGCATATGAGAAAATAAAAACGTCTTCAACTGATTTTCAGTGCCAGTACGAGCCGATAACTACTTTTCCAAAACTCCTGAATTTTAATTAAACGATGCCCTGAACTCAAGTGGTGAAACGTTGGTTTTACTTTTAAACAGTTTGCTAAAACTCTGGCTGTGCTCAAAACCCAGTTCATAGGCAATTTCACTTACTGAAAGATCTGTAGTTGATAACTTCTCTTTGGCCTTTTCTATCAACTTTTCGTGGATATGAGTTTGAGTTGAATTACCAGTAAGTGATTTCAATAAACTACCCAAATAATTTGGCGAAAGATAGAGTTGTTCTGCAAGATATTTCGCTGTAGGCGGCCCTTGTTTGCTAAGGCTATCACTGTTGAAATAGTTTTCTAAAATAACTTCGACTTTGACAAGTATCTGATGGTTGGTTTTTACTCTTGTTATAAATTGCCTTTGATAAAACCGCTCACAGTATCCCAATAACTGTTCTATTTGTGCAATGATGATGTTTTGGGTAAACTTATCAATAGCAGAGTGGTATTCTCTCTGTATGTTTTTTAGAATATCCGTAATTACCACTTCTTCTTTTTCGGACATAAATAAGGCTTCGTTTACATTATAGCCAAAAAATTCATATTTACTAATCGTCTTTGCTAAAGGAGTATTCCAAAGGAAATCAGGATGTATAAAAAGCAGGAGCCCTGTAGGCTTTGTAGTGTAACTTTTATCAATTGTAATGCTCACTACTTGCTTTGGTGCCACAAATGTCATAAGTCCTTCATCAAAATCATATTGTTGTTGCCCATACTTAAACTTACCCTGAATATTTCTTTTTAAACCAATCGAATAAAAATTTTGCACCCAGTTTATTTCAGTTTGGTTTGTCTGATAATCTACCAACCCATAATCTACAAGGCTTACCAAAGGATGTTCGGGCCTGGGTAAACTACTCATTTTGTGAAATTCCGCGATTGAATTGAAGTGATGTATATGCTTATTATTCATTGTAAGAAAATTAAAATGACAGGGCTTTAGACTCCTAAAGCCCTGTCAAAGTTAAAAAATACCTGGTTTTTCATAGTGAATGCTTTCAACAAATTAACGTTGTTGCTTTTTATTCAACAATTCAATGATTGCTTTTGCCATCGGAATGCTTGATGCAGGATTTTGGCCGGTTACTAAGTCACCATCAACCATGATATAATCGCCCCAGTTTTTGCCGCAGGTATAATTTGCTCCATATTTTCTCAAAGTTGAAGCTAAAAGCCAAGGAGCATTACTTGCTGTTCCAAATTCAATTTCTTCCGCATCGCTGAAGGATGTCATATTTCTACCTTTAAACAACCAGCTGCCTTTGTTATCAACGGCACTTAGAAATGCAGCCTGACCGTGACATACAGCACCAATGATTTTTTTGGATTTATCTGCTGCAAATAACAATTTGCCCATGTCTTTATCTTTGTACAAATCTTCTACCGGACCATGTCCACCAGGTATTATCACTGCATCATAATTATTCATATTTACTTTTGCCAATGATAATGGATGGCTCAACGTGCTTTTTAATGATTTTAGATACTTTGCAAAATAAGCTGCTTTTTCGGCACCTACTGTGGCTACTTCAAGGCTCTTAGGGTCTGCTGTTGGTTTAACTGCTCCTGGTGAAGCAATTTCTACCAGGTAACCAGCATCCACAAATTCTTTATGAACATCTACAAATTCTTCCGTCCAATAACCGGTAGGATACTTTGCACCATCTGCCCTTGTCCATGCGTCGGCTGCTGAAAGTACAATCAATACTTTCCTGGTAAGTTTTGTACCGTTTGTTTTGGTACTTGTTGACTGAGAGAAGCTGTTTGCAGCGAAGGCCAACATTAGCACGAATAGTGCTGTCAGCGGTTTTAAAATATTACTTTTCATTTTTTTAATTTTAAGAATTATTAAATAAATTATTTTACGAAATCAGTTGACTTACTTAAAGATTCGTTGGCTACCAATTCGTTTTGAAGCAATACTATTTTGCTGTTCGCCATTCCGAATGAATCAGAACCCATAAAGAAATGTAATGGGGCCGCTTTCATTTCAGCAAGGGAGATAAATGCTTCAGCAGCTTTTTCGGGATTACCAGGCTGATTGCCTATGATTTGGGTTTCATGTAGTACTTCCAGATCTCTGGCTTCCTTATAATCGGCAATTGGATTTTTGGCAAGGTTCAAAGAGCCATCCAAAAGGAAATTGGTTTTGAAATAGCCGGGGTAAACGATAGTGGTGGAAACACCCATTGATTTTGTTTCTGCTGAAAGTGCCTCAGTAAGACCGGCTACTGCGAATTTTGTAGCGTTGTAAATACCCCAGCCTGGGAAGGCACCCAAAAAACCGGCAATCGATGAAATATTGATGATATGTCCTGCCTTTCTGCTTCTGAAGTGAGGCATGACAGCCCTGATTACATTTAATGTACCAAATACGTTGATGTCAAAATTTTGACGGGCTTCTTTGTCGGTCAGTTCTTCCAATGTTCCTAATTGACCATAGCCAGCATTGTTTACCACTACATCTAAGTTCCCAAATGTTTTAATGGTTTCGTTGATGGCGAATGAAACATTACTTTCACTTACTAAGTTCAGTTGAAGTGGCAGGAAATCGGCTGAGTTATTGCCTACTTCAGTGATAAGGGCTTTTACATCTCTTGATGTGGCAGCTACTTGATAGCCATCAGCCAGTAACTTTTTTACCAGGGTTAATCCTAAGCCCTTTGAGGCACCAGTTACAAACCAAACTTTCTTTTTATTCATTTTTGAAAAATTTAATTGTGTATGATTAATTACAACACAAAGATGCTTTGGTATAAAAGGATAGATGTTGCCGTATCAATGGTGTTTGTGCCAAAATCAACGATTGGAATACTTTATTTGCTTATATCTGAAAAGGGGAGGGGAAATGCAGAACAGACCGCTGTTACGGGGTTGATTTCATTCATTCCCAAAACCAAACATTATCTTTAACACGATAAAAGCATCTCGAAAAAATGATTTTTGAATTTACATCCAAACCTGACTTCAATTTCATTGCTGAATTTTCGGCGAAATACAAAATTCCGATTAAAGACAACAGTATTGCAATTCCTGCTTATATGGGGAAAGGCTATATTAAGAGAATAGAGTTTGGGGCAGATTTTAGATTGGTTATCCACCGCTATAATTTAAAAGAAGATTTTACCATTAAACGAAATGCCTCCGTAGAACGCAATGATTTAATCAGTATTTTCTTTTACACTAATGAACAGCCAATTGATTTAGTTTATAATGAAGCTAACCCTGTTAAGTTTTCCCGGAATAATGAATCAGCAATTCAGCTAACCACAAGTGATATGAATTCTGTTATTAAATTTCCAGCTAATAGCGAAATTTATAATTGCATTGTTGGAATTACCGCTTCACGGCTTTCTGGCCTTTTGCGTATGGAAAAACCAAATTCAATTATAAAAAAAATAACAAGTGGAACAGATTCCTTTCTATACTTTGAAAGTATGAGCCATGAAACATTAAGAGATTTGAAACAACTCTCAGAAATTAATGTAAAAGAAGGGTTAAGTAATTTTTATTACCAAATAAAAGTGCAGCAATTGTTGTATGATTTATTTAGCGAATTACTAAAGAGAGACAACACACGACATCAACTCATAAATAATGCTGATGTAGAAAAACTACTTGTATTACGAAATGTCATTTTGGAAGATTTAAGCAACCCGCCAGTATTAGCCAAACTTTCTAAATTGATTGGAATGAGTGAAACCAAAATGAAACAACTATTCAAACAAACATTTGGCGATACCATTTACAATTACTATCAAAAAATGAGAATGGAAGAAGCTGCATTTTTATTAAAGCAGGCAGGGTACTCCGTTTCCGATGTTGGTTACAAATTGGGCTTTTCGAATCTTAGCCATTTCAGCAGGCTGTTTGAAAAGCAGTTTGGTATTACGCCCAAAAAATACTCCGTCGGATAGGACTATTTTACTGTCTTACATCGCTATTTTATCTTCACCCATCAGGGCATCTTTGTATTATTAAAAAACAATTAATATGCAAAGCAAACTTGCAACGCTCTTAACGCCATATTCAAAAGGCGATCTCAATCTTAAAAATCATTTGGTAATGGCTCCTATGACGAGAAGCAGAGCTTTCAATAATTTACCCAATGATCTAATGGCAGAATATTACGGGCAGCGAACAGGTGCCGGGCTTATCATAACAGAAGGCACGGCGCCAACAGCCGATGCGTTAAGTTATGCCCGAATCCCCGGCATATTTAGCCAGGCACAAATTGAAGGTTGGAAAAAAACAACCACAGCAGTGCATAAAGACGGCACCAAAATATTTCTTCAGGTAATGCACACAGGTCGTATAGGGCATTATCACAATTTGCCAGAAGGTGCAATACTTGTTGGTGCTTCAGACATTAAGGCGATAGGACAAATTCAAACAGACATTAACGGATTGCAGGATTTTTCAGAACCTAAAGCATTGACAATTGAAGGAATAGAAGCAGTTGTTCAAGGCTATGTAAATGCCGCGAAAAATGCCATAGCAGCAAACTTTGACGGTATAGAATTGCATGGTGCCAACGGATATTTGCTGGAACAATTCCTGAATCCAAATGTAAACAACAGAACAGATGCTTATGGCGGAAATATGGAGAACCGGGCAAAACTAATGCTTGAAGTAACCGAAAAAACGATTGCAGCAGTTGGCAACGATAAAGTAGGAATTCGCTTGTCTCCATTTTCAAAAACAGGCGATTTACAACCCTATGACGAAAATGAAGTACATAACACTTACGCTTTTTTGGCAACTAAATTAAACAAAATGAAGGTAGCCTACATGCATATAGTTATGAATCCGCTCATCCCGCAAACAACAATAGATGTCATTCGTTCAAACTTTGATGGAACCATTATCAAGGCAGGGGGATTTACTCCCGAAACAGCCGAACAGGCATTGGTAAATGGCTCTGCTGATTTAGTCGCTTTTGGCAAAGCCTTTTTAGCAAACCCCGATTTTGATAAACGAATAGAAACGGGCGCCGCTTTAAATCCTGTAGACTTCAAAACATTGTATGCAATACCTGATGCAATAGGTTATACAGACTATCCAGCTTTACAAAACTAATATTCTCTCCAACTAAAAATTTAAAAATGAGACCGACAAAAATAATCGCTGTAAATCCCCGTGAAGGGCAGAATTTATCGGTAGCAGGCGACAATTACAGATTACTTATTACTGGCAAAGAAACAGAGAACGCCTTTGCTGTAATTGATATGCTAATACCGCCAGGTGGTGGCCCTATGCCTCATGCTCATGCTGCTTTTCAGGAATCGTTTTATGTAGTAGAAGGCGAAATTGTTGTGCGAACCGAAGAACGGACTTATGTGGCAAAACAAGGTTCATTTGTAAGTATTCCCAAAGGCGGTGCCATTCACTCCTTTAAAAATGAAACTGATGTAAATGCACACATCTTGTGCATTGTGGTGGCAGCGGGTTTGGAAGAGTTTTTCAAAGAAATAGGGCAACCGGTAGCTTTCGAAGAGTTTCTGCCGCCACCCGTAATGGATACTGCGACAGCTGCAAAGCTAAAAACCATTGCTGAAAAATATAGCCAGGAAGTTTTTCCTCCGGATTACTTTGAAAAAAATAAATAATAGAGTTCTAAATGAGGAAATTCAGCTTAAAGCCGTTGAGGATTGCAATATTGTACAATTTGTAACAAATCGTAATGCAAGGTTATTTAAAGAAGGAATGTAAAGTGGCCACATAAACAGAGCAAAATGAAAAAGATAATTTATTCCAGATTCGGAGGCCCGGAAGTATTGCAAATAGCAGAGGTTTCTGTTCCTGCCGTTCAGGAAACAACCGTATTGATCAAGGTTAAAGCGGTATCCATCAATCCGCTGGACTGGAAGATACGCAATGGTGAAATGAAATTAATGTCCGGAAGTAAATTTCCAAAAGGTATGGGAATTGATTTTTCGGGCATTGTTGAACAGACTGGCTCCGCGGTTAACAAATATAAAAAAGGGGACGAAGTCTATGGCATACTGGACGTATTCAAAGGAAATGCTTTGTCTGAATATATTATCGCCAGGGAAAAAGATATAGCAATCAAGCCGCAAAGTATTTCTTTCGAACAGGCTGCAGCCACACCTGTGGTAGGTTCTGCCGCTTTGCAGATATTGAAGACTTTGGTAAGTCTGAAAAAAGGCACCGAAATTTTGATCAATGGCGCATCAGGTGGTATCGGGATGTTTGCAACCCAAATCGCAAAAATGGATGGCGCTATTGTAACTGCCGTAGTAAGCAATAATGGCATCCGGGCGGTTACAGATTGGGGAGCGGACTTTGTCGTTAATTACCAGAACGAAGATGTTTTGAAAGGTGGCAAACAATATGATATTGTTATTGACCTGTCAGGTAAAATGCCTTTCAGCAAAGCAAAACAAATCATGAAGCATTCGTCAGCTTATATTAATACCACCCCCGGACCAAAGGAAATCATCAGCTCTTTTTTCATCAACTTGTTTTCTGGTAAGAAATATAAACTACTCATGCTAAAGCCCTCTTCGGAATATCTCACTGAACTTGGAGGTTATGCGGAAAGTGGAATTTCGATTGTCGTTAGTAAGGTCTATCCTTTCAAATCATTTGAAAAAGCTTACACCGAAGTTCCCAATGGTAAGTTTATTGGGAAATCGGTAATTACAATGGATGGGTTGTTTTAATTGTGCTCGCCAAGAAAATTAAAAAAATAAATATCATGTGGACGAAAAAAGATGTACCCGACCAAACTGGTAGAACCGTAATAGTAACCGGTGCGAATGTAGGCATTGGTTTTGAAACGACTCTTGCTTTATATGAAGCTGGTGCGAATGTTATACTTGCTTGTAGGAATCCAAAGAGTGCAGAAGATACACTCGGTAAATTACAAGAACTAAAAGGAAAAGGTACACTTGAAACTGGCGTTTTGGATTTAGCAGATTTAAATTCCGTGAAAGAATTTGCAAACATCTTTATTCAAAAACATAAACGACTTGATTTGTTAATTAATAACGCAGGTGTGTCGATGCCACCAGCATCAAAAACAACTGAAGGTTATGAGCTACAATTTGGAGTAAACTTTTTAGGGCACTTTGCACTTACCGGACATTTATATCCATTTCTTAAGGAAACTCCTGATTCTCGAATAATCACAGTTAGCAGCAACGGCTACCAGGTCGCAGTAATTGATTTTGACAATTTGAAATCAGAAGTGAGCTATGATCCGATGCGTGAATACAGACAGAGCAAATTGGCGGACTTAATATTTTCGGTTGAGTTACATCGCAGAATAATTGCTAAAGGACATAAAGTACTTTCGATTGCAGCACAACCTGGAGCAAATAAAACTGAATTAACACGGCATTTGAGTGAAGAGGTAATTGCAGCAGGAATTGCTCGTATTGGTGAATTTATGGAACCTTGGCAGGGTGCGTTGACTTCATTATATGCAGCCGTTTCAAACGAAGCAAGGGGTGGTAATTTATATGAGCCAGATAATGGTGGTTATAGAGGTTATCCAACATTGGCAACAATTAAAGAAAACGCATTGGATAGAACGGTGGCTAAAAGACTTTGGAATTTGGCAGAGCAGGTTACAGGAGTTCACTATCCCACATGATAATATTGACAAAAGGTATCAACTCAAACCCTTTTTGATGTTAAGAATATTACTGTTGAAGCATTAACTCAATTTTTGCCTTCTGGTGCCCTGTCAGTGGGCATAAATCCATTAAGAATAAGTTCGAAATTTGTACAGGCAGGGCGACTGAAATTAAGAAGGCTTTAAGTCATTGGACTTAAAGCCTTTTTTTATTCGGATTATTTTCACTAGACTAAAGATTCCACGATCTTAAAGACTCCATATTGTTTTCAATTACAAGTATTCGCCAATCTTTATATTTCTGTTTTCATTATTTGCATTTTCTATAGCTTTTAAAATAATTCCAATTTGAGTTGTAGTAATCATATATTTATTAAAAAATATATATTCTATAGCTTTTGTGTTTTTAATATCTTCTAATGGATTTTTTGTCAGTAGTACTAAATCAGAATAGTATCCTGTTTTTATTTTTCCTATGTTCTTTTTCATCCAACTGCCCGGAGCAACAGTTGCCGAATAGAGTACTTGTGAATTAGTCATTCCGGATTTAGATAAAGATTCTAATTCATTGTGAAGAGAATACCCGGGAACAACAGTGGCTACATTAGCATCAGTTCCCGCCATAATTGTAACTTTATTATCGACTAATGCTTTTGTCATAATATGAATAGCTTCTACATAAGTATTCCAATATATTAATGACAATTTTCTTGCTTCAGGTTCATCTTTTCCGTCATATTCATATCCATTTTTACCGGGCAACCAGCCTAATTTGTAAAGTGGGGTTCCTTCGATAATTTTGGGGTTAGCATATTTTAGTTCAATTTCCTTAAGCTTAGATCTTAAGTCAAACCTTTGCTTTAAAAAACTTTCACATAACCAAACAGTTGAAGTAACACTTATATTATTTTCTTTAAGTTTTTTTGCAATTTCACCTGAACGTGCTTTTAAATATTTGAGATATTCTTCTGGGTTCTTAGATACTGATTTTCCAAATTCATCAATAGTTTTTACAGTTATTTCTTCTATATGGGCAATCTCGTTTTGACCTGATTGATAAAAAATTTCCAAATTAACTAATGGGATATGTCCAATAACAGGAATATTATGCTTTTTAGCAATCTCTATTGTTGTTTTAAACATTTCGGGGTTTACAAAACCATACATTTTAATTGCGTCATAGCCCTGTTTGTTTATTTTCTCTATTGTTTTTTCAGCATCCTTTGTAGTTGAATAATTGATCGAATGCCGTGTCCAGCTATAATAATTGCCGGTTAGTCCACTCTCGCTAAATATCGGTGGAGATGCAATAAACATTCTCGGACCAATGCCATTTTTTTGTATTGATTTTCTCCATTCTAAAATAACAGGACTTCCCGCCATTTCCCTAACATAGGTAACACCATTAACTAAATATAAAAATAAATCGTTCATACTTTCCTTTAAATGAACGTGGCTATCGACAAGGCCTGGGATCAGAAATTTGTTTGTACCATCAATGATAGAAGTTGTGTTATCCAGCAGCAGGTTTTTACCAATTTTAATTATCACCCCATCGTTAATGATTACATCTTGATTTTTTATAAAATTGCTACAGTCTTCTGAAAGTACATTTACGTTTTTTATTTGAATTTTTTTAGATGCTTTAAGAATTGAAGAAATATTTATAACCTTAGTTGACTTACCCAGGACTTTGTTTAATTCATTATCTGCCCAGATAAAAATACTAATAAGAAGGACAGACAATATCATAACGAGATATATCAATCTCTTAAACCAACGTTTTCTCATACATTATTTAATTTAGATTTGAGAAACAAAAATAAATTCAAAAACGCCCTAATTCAGCATGTAAAGAGGGTTAGGTATGAAATGTATCGTTTTAGGTACAAAAATTAAAAGGACAATAAAAACTCCTTGTATTTTTTGGAAACTGGAAGTTCAATTTGAGTAAGAGAAATGGTATCCTGATTTTTCCAAGTCTTAAAATGGGATGGGTTTATTAAATGTGAACGATGAACTTGAACTAAAAAGTCAAAATCATTTTGAACTTTTTTAAGTGTACTCCTAATTAATTTTGTTTTTAGCTGACTTTCATCTATAAAGAAAATCTCTACATAATTCTGTGCGTTAGAAACGCAGACCAGGTCATTTGCTCTTATTTTTAAGATATCAGATTTATTTTCTCCTCTAATAATTATATCTTTGTCTTCCAATGGAATGCTCTCAACTTTCGTTGGAATTAGCTTTACAGAATGTATCCTGGCCAACACTATTATTGGAGTTGAAATCAAAGCTAATTTGAGAATTATTATACTTAGAAACTCAAAAAAACCATATCCTCCATTTAAAATAGGGCTTTTGTAATAGAAATATGTACTTACTAAAAAAAGCAAGTGAAAAAATACTATACTAACTATCTCAAAACGAATATCCCATTTTGAGGCTTTTTGATGAACACTTTTTTGAAATATAGCAAGTAGCCCGTAACATAGAAATGCAATTAAGCTAAATCCAATGCTTATAAAAATCCACATTTTAAAGCTTATTGTTCCGTCATCAAATGGTCTTATAAAAAAAGCGAAAATAAAAAGCCAGATACTAATAAAAATTCCTATCAGTAAATGATGTTTGATCGAAGGGTTTAATTTGTTCATTTTAATATTGGCAAATTATAAATTAGTTTTCACATTATACCATGAATTAAGGTATTATATAACCAGGAAAGAGCATACATGAATATTTTACAGGAGGGAATAAAACAACAAGTCTTGAATATTTTCCAAATGATCGTAAAAGATCGAGTTTTCCATTAAATCACAGATGCCTATTGATGGCAATTCATTGTTTTATATTCTATTATGCAGGTTCGAACTAAGGGGAACAAAATGCAAAAGGGTTCATGCAACAGGCAGGGCTTTATGCCAGTGCGGAATGTCTTGAAAAGTCAGTGGCGCCGGATTGAGGTCAGGTTCAAATTTTCCCCTGGTTCAAATTTAATTCCGTTTTGCCTCAATGTGCCATGGACCCGGATTGATGGTCATGCTTGTTGCAACAGAACTTTCCTTTAATTGATTAAATCGTATTACATCTTTGGATGGTGCATCAATAATAAATAATCCATTGGCGGCAGGTTTCAAACGGTACTCTTTATTTTCATCAAAATATATACGTCCATTGCCTTTAAATTTTGCAGTTAGCCCGTTGTTATTCTCTGAAATGGTCAATTGACTACCGCCATAGAAATTGTAAATACCCACATACGACTTGAATGATCCGTGTTTAACAACTGATTGAGTGTCCTTCGGAAGTGCTGGCAATTGAGGCACACTATTGAGGATGGCATCCCAGGCCAATTCGGAGGCGGCAACAGCTAAATCAATAGGCGACAAATCTGAATTGTCAATTTCACCTGTTGTTACAGCATAAAGCACATCACCATCGAATTGAGTTGAAAAGGGTTGGATGCCGCGTCCCATCGAAGTGTGAACTTGTGTCGCCATTCTTTGCAGAGCCCAGAAAGGCAATTTTTGATTTGTCACGACCAACGTTAACGTAGTGCTTTCTGTGGGACCGTCTTTATCTTTTGAATTTAATTGTTTGCCAATTTTGGATCTTCGAATCAAATCCTCGATGGAGGGGCAATCCTCATCAGTTGAGTTACGATGACATCTGACTACCTTTCCATTCCGGTCAACGATTGCGCCCAGTGCGTTAACAACGGTGAAAACGGCAATTTTGGTTTTACCAATAGTTGCAAATGCTCCACCTTGTCCTGAATGTGGCCATAAATCATAACTATCAACCCCTTTATCTCTTGGTATATTAAAATAATAGCCTCCCTGCATAGCAAATCGCCCGGCACCTTTAGCCCCAAGAGGAAACCAGTTCTGCTTCGCAGAATTTAATGCCTCTTTTCCGAGTTGATCATCAGGCGTCACCCTGCTAAACCTCCGGTCTCCAACATCATAAATGATAGCACCAAGCACACCTGGAACATGGTCAACATTCCCCTCTTTTGCCTTAATGTTTTTTATTTCATTAGCCACTCCTGTGGCAGCTGATAAACCAAACCATGATCCACCCGAAAACACAACGGCATTAATCATCTTCCTTTCATAACTTGTCGACACAACTGAAGAATTTAGCGTACCGGTGGCGCCCCCTCTTATATCACCTGCCGCCATAACACCATCGGGGAAATAAAACACTGTTGTTCCTGTTGGTCCTTCTTCGTTTTCGGCCACCCCAATTCGCATACCCTGAAATTCAAATTTCAAAATTGAATCTCTTTTAATCAAATTAGTTGTTTGGCCGTTTAAGGAATGAAAAGAAATCGTCGCGAGGACAATGGATATGAAAATATCTTTCTTATTAATCATTGCAAAAATTTACAGTTTCATAAGACCGCTTTGCAACCAACGGTCAGGACTTTGCGTTCGGCGGGGCATTGGGAAAACGTTCAGCCCGGAACTGAAGCCGATTAAAGATACAAAAGTTGAAAACATATTCTACCGATCATCCGTGTTCAGTCAGCCGGATATGTAGCTGATATCAGTACAATAGATGAAGATATATTCGTCGCCCCGCGCGACTCGCGCTAACATCCATATTGTCAAGTATTTATTTACAAAGTTTACATTCTTATTTACAATCAAAATTCCCTGGTTGCAGGATATCAGAGTAATATCGCAGGATCAATTTTGATATCAATTATTATTAACCAAATGTCATTTCATTAGTATGAACAACAAAACATCAATCACTAGCCTGATTTTAATTATTGCTCCTTTATTCTTCGGTTGCGGCGGAAACGCAAAAGGGGAAAAGGGAAACAATGCACCGGGAAACCCTTTATCATTACATGTAGGGGATGAAAAATATATTAAGATAGACAAAAAGGAATCTGTTATAACCTGGAAAGGGTCCGGCCCAATGGGTTCTCATACAGGGTACGTTTATGTATCACAAGGGGAATTGATGATTAAAAACGGTGAACTCATGGGTGGTGCTGTTGAAGTAGACATGAGTACAATTGTAGGGGATGACCACAGGAATGATAATAACCTTATTGACCACTTAAAAAATCCTGATTTTTTTGATGTTAAAAAATTTCCCAATTCTACAATTGCTATTACCAGGGTGGCACCAATAAATGTTGAGGTTAAGGAAATTACAGCGAACCTGACCATTAAAGGTATCACACACCCGGTCACATTTCCGGCCAGAATAGAAGTTAAGGACAGCATTCTAGAAGCGGATGCCAGGCTGGTCATTGATCGGACAAAATGGGGTGTCCGTTATAATTCAGGAACGTTCTTTGATAATTTAAAGGATCAGGCTATTGCGGATTCCATTGAATTTAATATAAAGGTTGTAACAAAACTATAGACATCAGGATCCATAAAAAATATTAACCAAATCAGGTCATGTTATCCATATTCGGTAGAAAATCGAACCGGCCCAATCTGTCATCCTGCCCTTCAAAACCGGACTTCACCTTTTTGTTTTGCAAGCTGATCCGCCGCGTCCATTTGCCGCTTTTTCAAATTGGTTCCTGGTTTTATTTGCTCTCCTATCTGCAGATAAGAATTATTTTTTAACTCGTAGACTGGCCATGAAGGGAGCTTTTGGTTAACTCCGGCCGGCCCGTTAGGCGTGCCGTATTTGGCGAAGTTCGTCCAGTAGGTACTTACGGCATCGGCTAAAAATACGTCAGCTGCATTTTTGCCATTGTATATTTTGTAGGGCACCCAATTGTCGGGAGTGTAGCCAAAAACAAAAGGCAGTTCAGTTGAATGCAGGGCTTTCATCTCATTACCGAGATTGTCTTTCGGCAACCGCGTAAAATGGTAAAGGAAAACTTTACCATTCTTCGCGGTTGCAAGTCTGGCCAGCGCACGGGCAGGAGCGGCAAAGGCAAAATCGCCTACAACTTCCTGCGATCTGGTTAATATTTCTCCCGTATCATGTACCAAATAAAAAGCTTTCAATATTCCTGTAGTGTCACCCATACTTTCTTTACCCAGTAGCCGGTAATATTCCGCAGTATCATCTGTGGGCTTCTCGCGCTGAAAGTACGCCCCTTCATGTAGGTTGGTCCCTAAAAGCAGCGATACATTATTCCACTTATTCCCGTTGATTGCTTTGTCGAGGGGTAAAGGAACTATCTCCCCGTCAACCACCGGTGAAAACCATACATAGAAACCCTGAAGCTGTGGACGGTCTGGCCGGGTATGCATTTGAACTAATTGCTCTGCAGGAAGTGCATATAAGGCTTTGTATGCAGTGTCGCTGTTGCCTTTTATACCAACCAATTCTGCGCGGGTTATGGCGTATTGCGCGGCCGCTGCTTTGCTTTGTATTCCATTTATCAAACCCGTTCCGCTTTCCAGTATTGCCTTATGAAACAAACCTTTTGCCAGAGGTGTGGCCAAGAGTGCACCTACCGAAAAAGCGCCTGCCGATTCTCCCCAAATGGTGATATTCCCGGGATCACCACCAAATGCAGCAATATTTTGACTTACCCATTTAAGTGCTGCAATCTGGTCAAGCAATCCATAATTTCCAACACCCTTGTTTGCCGGAGATGTCAGCAGCGCAGGATGATATAAATAGCCAAAAGGCCCAACCC
The DNA here is from genome assembly GCA_040510375.1 of Chitinophagaceae bacterium. GTDB lineage: Bacteria > Bacteroidota > Bacteroidia > Chitinophagales > Chitinophagaceae > JBEVJC01. The sequence continues at coordinate 103,257 of JBEVJC010000019.1, read as the reverse complement.
GGTAATTGATGGTCACCACCACCACGCCTTTTTTTGCTAATATACGTCCATCATAACCTTTTGCACTTCCACCCAGAAAACCTCCTCCGTGAATCCATAACATCACCGGCATTTTCTGCCCGGCTGTTTTTTTAGCATGAATGGAAGTAAACACATTAAGGTATAAGCAGTCTTCGCTAGTTGGTTCATTGTCTTTGGAAAGTTGAGGGCAGGATGGTCCGTAAGCGGTTGCCAAAAGTGTATCGGCCCAGTGGCGGGGCGGTACGGGAGATCGCCAACGCAAACTATCGACAGGTGGTGCAGCATAGGGGATGCCCAGGTAAACCGCCAGATCCGGCATTTCTGAAAATCCTTGTATATAACCATTCCCTGTATGTACCACGGTAGAATGCCCGATCGATTGCATCTTGGGTACCTGATGAAACTGGGCATGGGACGATGTATAGTTAATCAGGAAAATGCAAAAAAGTAATTTGAGCATATAATAAATTTAACTCAAAAAACTCGTTTTGCTACCGCGTTAAAATCCCCCGATGGTTGATGGTAACCGCTCACAATCGTATCAAGTGTGGGTGGCTTAAGATGCAATTTCAAGTTTATAGCCTTTTCCACGGATAACGGCAATTTTGATGTTCGGATCTGATTCCAGTTTTTTCCTGAGTTTTGATATGAACATATCCAGACTGCGTCCGACAATAACGCCTTCATCTTCCCAGATCTCTTTTTGCAGCCGGCTTCTCTCTATAGTCTCGTTGGGAGACAAAGCGAAAATGAGCAATACACGGGTTTCCGTTGCGGTCAGGTCTGTCGTTTTTCCATCTATTACGAGTTTCCGGCTACCTGAATCGAATAACACTGAACCCAGATTGAACATACCTGTACCCTTAACTTCAGGCACAACTTTTTTTGACCTGACAGGTCTTAGAAAAATAAATCCGACCAATGCTAAAACGGCCAGGCCGCCCAGCAGGTATCTGTTCTTTGCAGTATTGATTCCTGTTGGTTTGAATTTGATATTGATCATATAACAGGCCCTTGGTTGCTTTCTGCCTAAACATGCTACAATATCATCTTTTTCATTGTTGGATATGGCATATCCATATGCTACTGTGGAGTTGCCGCAGTTAAGAACGTTTACTACATAGTCATCGGTGTGTGGAGCCCCCGCCAGCAAACGCCGGGTAATATTCACCAGTGAGTCCGGTTGAAAAGTAAGATCATTCTCAAACCTGATCTGGTATTCATTCCCGCTAATCTTTATTACCGGGAGTACCCGTGATGTACTGTCGCCCGACTGTAAAAGTGTTTCATGTCCGATCCTGCGGAGTAAAACTTCCCTCCTGGAGATATCAAAACCGTTATCATCCATACTGAAAGCCACACAGATTACAGCAATGAACAAGAGACCTGTCAATGGGAACAGGTATTTGCGTTTTTCGGAGTGATTGCGTGTAATAAGCATAGAGTCAGGTATTTAGTTGCAAAGATTACATTCAGGTCTAAGGATATCAGGGTACGATGGGAGATCAACAAGCCTAAAAAAACTTACCTAAAGGTAATATCAAGTCCGGAATTAAAGATCCAATCATTTTCCGGGTGGTAAATAGTATGGTTCTTCGCCCCGGACTGATGACCAGCAAATGCACCCTAATCGGTAATTTTGTTGTTTAATGACAACACATGGAAAATATTGCGCTGGTAGTGGGAAGTACAGGGATAGCGGGAAGCAATCTTGCAACAAGGCTTTTAGAAAAAGGATGGACCAGTTACGGTTTGTCCCGACATAATAATAACGGGATACCCGGATTAAAACATATAACCGGAGACCTGCTGCAGGCAGACCAGCTTAAATCGGTATTGGAGAAAATCCGTCCAACCCATGTTTTTATAACAACCTGGATGCGCAATAACACGGAAGCGGAAAATATCCGTGTCAATGGCGCAATGGTCAGAAACCTTCTCAATGCCTTGTCGCCCGGAAAATCGGTACAACATGTAGCTCTCGTTACCGGACTGAAACATTATCTCGGACCGTTTGATGCGTATGCAAAAGACGGAACCAATCCGGAAACTCCCGTTCGCGAAGAACACCCCCGCCTTGAATTGGAAAATTTTTATTATGCCCAGGAAGATGAAGTGTATGCAGCTGCTGCAAGGGATGGGTTTACCTGGAGTATCCACCGGCCTCATACCATCATTGGAAAGACCGTGGGTAATGCGATGAACCTTGGCACCACCCTGGCGGTATATGGAAGCCTGTGCAAAGAATACGGTTTCCCTTTTGCCTGGCCAGGCTCCCAGGCACAATGGGAAGGATTATCAGATGTAACCGATGCGGAAATTCTTGCTGACCAGCTGATCTGGGCAGCCATCACTCCCCGGGCGCACAATGAAGCATTCAATATTGTGAATGGGGATGTTTTCCGATGGAAATGGCTTTGGAAAGAAATCGCCGCCTGGTTCGATATTAAACCGGTTGGGTATGATGGAACCATTCGTCCGCTGGCATCTCATTTGGATGACCGCGCAGATTTATGGAATGAAATAGTTGCGAAATACCATCTGAAAAAACATACACTTGGTCAATTAACCTCTGCCTGGCATACTGACCTGGATCTCGGAAGACCGATTGAAATAATGACAGACATGTCTAAAAGCAGGAAACTGGGTTTTCTCGAATACAGAAGTACTAAAGACTCTTTTATACGTTTATTCCAGCAACTACGCACTGAGCGGATTATACCGTGATAAGAGGGATAGTGGTAGGCGTTTTTTTAGTTTCTTTGTGTAAACAATTCTGTTTACTTTTGTGATATGAATGGCGACATTGATATCATTAAGGGAATCCATCCAGGTATCTACCTGGAGCGGAAAATACAGGAGCAGCATTTGAAAAAAGGGCAACTGGCGTTGGCGGTTAGTGAGTACCCACAAACCCTGACATCAATCACGAAAGGGAAAAGAGATATGAATACTGCGCTAGCTATAAAACTGGAGAAAGCGCTGGGGTTGGAAGAGGGTACATTAATGATTCTTCAGGTTTTCTATGATATTGAACGGGTTAAGCAAAGACAAAATACTAATAAGCCTGATCTGAATAAAATAAGATCCATTCTTTTCTGGGATACGGATATGAACAAAATAGACTGGAGCCGGCAATACAGGGCGGTAATCAGACGTGTCTTTGAGCGGGGAAATGCACGTGAAAAGAAGGAAATCACAAGGTATTACGGCGGGGATAAGATAAAAAGCGTTACAGGAAAAAGTTGAGGTATGCATTGGAATACAGTTACGCCATTATTACGGAAGGTTTTTAATAAAGACAATGAATTCTCCTGTCTTTCAACCTTTCCGACTGGTTGGCGGTACTTCATTAAGTCTTCAACTGGGGCACCGCGAATCGGTTGATATTGATTTTTTCACCAATGCAGACTACGGTTCCATTGATTTTAAAGCGATAGGAGATTTTTTCCAACAAAATTATCCTTATTGTACCGGTAATGACACACTGGCCTTTAATCAAACTTGATTTTGTGGAATGGTTGAAAAAAGAATGAAATATTCAGCTAGACAGCTATCACTTAGTCTCATCTGACTCTGAAAATCCAGGAAATTATTCAGTCCCCTGTGTTCGCGATCAAGATTATTCTATATTTAAATATGCAAAACCTGAAGCAGTTTTTCCTTATTAAAGACGATATCACTTTTCTGAATTTTGGATCGTTTGGCGCCTGCACCCGACCTGTATTTGAAACCTGGCAGAAATTCCAGTTGGAGATGGAGCAGGATCCTGTTCAATTTATTGTTTCAGATGGACTAAAGTATCTCACCATCGCCCGCGAGGCATTGGCAGGTTATATCAATTGCGATCCGGATAACCTGGTTTACGTAACCAACCCATCCTATGCAGTAAATGCTATTACGAAAAGTTTTAAACTCCAGCCAGGGGATGAGATATTGGCTACCGATATTGAATATGGCGCATGCGATAAAACATGGGAATACTACTGCGAAAAGGCTGGCGCCACGTACAGACGGCAGCATATCTCCCTGCCTGTGACGTCAAAAGAAGAAATAGTAGCGGAGTTTTTTAAAGGGTTAACCCCAAAGACCAAAATGGTATTCATCAGCCATATAACCAGCACTACCGGTCTCCGGTTACCAGTTGAGGAGATCTGTGCAGTTGCCCGGGAAAAAGGATTGCGGACATTTGTTGATGGTGCGCATGCACCCGGACAAATACCATTGGATTTAAACAATGCACCGTTTGATTATTATACTGGTGCCTGTCACAAATGGATGATGACTCCGAAAGGAAGCGCATTTTTATATGTAAAGAAAGAGTATCAGTCAGCCATTGATCCGTTGATCATCAGCTGGGGATATAAATCCCTGTTTCCATCGAACTCGCAATTTCTCGATTACCATCAGACCAATGGTACCCGTGACTATACCTCATTCCTGACTATACCGGCTGCACTGGAATTTATGAAAGTGCATGACTGGAGCCAGGTGGCAGCCAATTGCAGGGAACTGGTGCACGCAAATGCGAAAGCTTATTGTGACATTCTTGATACAGTTCCGTTATCTCCTGTAACAGATGCATTCATGCTTCAACTATGCAGCGCGGAAATAAAAACCAGGGAACCGGAGAAACTGAAGTTACACCTGTATGATGATTACAAAATCCAGATACCGGTAATGCGCCAGGATGATAAAGTGTACCTGCGGTATTCTATCAATGCTTTCAACAACCAGGGCGATCTTGACACATTGTTTAATGCAATCCGGCGCATAAAAAAAACCACATCGTTGATTGAATAAAGAAGTTGTTTCAGCAAAATCTCCTTACGGGATAAATTTAATGTTGTTAATTATTTATTGTACTACATTCATTTTATGAGAGCAGTGCTTCGTTCCCGTTATTGTTCACCTTCCGGGTTATCCATCAGCGAAATCCCGCAGCCTGTTCCAGGTGAAAATGATCTCCTGATCCGGGTACATACCTGCACCGCCAACCGGACGGATTATCATGTATTAACCGGCAAGCCTTTTTATATGCGCCTGTTCACCGGGTTGTTCAAACCCAAAACATCATTCATCGGTTCTGACTTTGCGGGCGAAATTGTGGCTACCGGTAGCAAAGTGACTAAGTTCAGGAAGGGTGAACGTGTGATGGGGTTTGGCGGCGTGTTTGGTGTTGGGTCGCTCGCGGAATATCTTGTGTTTCCGGAAGACGGCGGTATCGTCCTGATACCTGGCAGTCTGCCCTATGATCAAGCCGCGGCATGTATCGAAGGCGCCTATTACGCTGCAGCAAGCCTTCTCCAACTTCAGTTTAAAACGGGACAAACTGCAATGGTCTATGGTGCGACAGGTGCTATCGGTTCCTCCCAACTGCAGCTATTATCTGGTCCTTACTTACACGGATCACGGGAGGAAAGCGCGTGCTCTTTCTTGTACCGAAGGATATTAAAGGAGGACTGACCTTTATCACGGAGCTGATCAGTCAACAAAAATTCAAAGCCGTTATTGACCGGAGTTATGCAATCGAAAATATAGCTGATGCATTTACCTATACCGGCACAGGGCAGAAGGTCGGGAATGTAGTGGTCAATGTTGGGAACTCTTCAACCGGATTCTGATACAGCGGATTTCTGATGTTAAGATCAGTATTTTTTAATCTGGAGATCAGTAAAATATCCTTCTGTTCCTACATCAACCCACAATCCGATCGATCCGGATGCGGAATTTCCCATCTTCAGATCAGTTACTACAAGGCTGGGTTGGACATTATTACCTATGAAAAGCATTGCCCCTGCGTCTTTTACTTCTATCCGGAGCGTAATCCATTTATTCATTTCCATGTCTGCATAGGATTCATATTTTTCAGGCGACTCCCTCCTGAGGCGGTCAAATTTGTGATCCGGATACGAGTAATACTGGATTGAATGATTCCGGCGAACCTGGTCGTCGACCCGGGCATTTAATGGTCGGATGTAGATACTTTCATACTTTTTATTCTGGTCATCAATTCGAAATGCTACGCCGATAAAAGCCCTCGCATAAGCGGGGGCGTTTGCAAGCAGTTTGCTCAACACTTTTACTTCAATTACACCATTATGGAAATTTATACCGGTCAATCTTGCAAACGTGGGCTCGTCGACTGCCTGGATTGACGTATCCTTTATTACTCTAAGTGATTCTTTTCCCATAATGGTCTCTTTGGTGACAGACACGCTGACCGCTTCCAGACTGTGTCCCTGAAATCTGATTTCCTGCCCGTAGGAAATGATACATGAAAATGTCATGAGGGGTATAATAAACAGGAGAGACCTGGGTGTTGGACTGATTGGCATTGTTGTTATTTTGTAATCCGGGTCCGGGTAGTGCTTCTGGCCGGTGACTAAGCTACGAGTTTAATCGTTTTTTTCATTGACCGCAGCCAGCAAATTGAGCAGCATCAGTGCATCTGACAAACCGCTTACTGTAATTTCATCTCATCGTCCCATACCGCATCGCCACCCCGCCGTTGTCAAACTTCGTTACCTCCAATAATTCCAGCTTCCGGGGTTCCGGAACACTTGTGGGCAATCGTCGACCTTCCCCCACCAGCAGCGGCTGGATTAAAAAAATATATTCATCTATCAGGTCCAATGCAATCAGCTGGCCCGGCAGGTCTACACCCCCGGTCAGGATCGGTTTCCCTTCCATGTTTTTTATTGAGAGAATTTCTTCGCGCAAACGTTCGGGTGAATCCCCCGTCACAAACCTGGTCTTCTCATCTCCACCACTCTGCAGACTCCTCGAAAACACTACAATGTCGCGGATACCCACAAACGCATTTGCAAATTCATTATCTGAAACATCTCCACCTGGATTCCGGGCGATCTCCGGCCAGTACGGCACCATTAACCCGTACGTTTTCCGGCCGTAAACAAATGTGTCACTGGCCAGCAAGAGTTTGGTATAAAAGTCATGGATCTCAGCATCAGCAATCCCTTTAGTATGATCGCAGCATCCGTCAAGAGTAAGGTTGATAGCATAAATGAGTTTTCGCATCGGTTCTATTTTTAAATGAAGTTGACAGGGGAGTTGCCGCAACAGCTTTCCGGAAGTAAAACAATAATCCCGTACAAATATCATGTATCAATTTATGGGATGGAAGGGGCGGATGCGACATTCTGTGAGGTTGGTTGGGCCAAAACAGCAACAATCACCGAGATCCACGATAATATTGTAAAAGGGTATTTCAAGGGTGAAGTTCGTCTTTCCTATACCGATGGTTCCGGAAAGGAAATCAGCGGTGCGTTTAATGTGCCATACACCCGATAGATCAAATCTGTACTTTTATCTGGAAAACCGGGGCTATGAGTAAATATTTAAAGAATTTTGTCAACGGTAAATATACCGTAATGGGTACTTTGTGGATTGAAACCGGGAACGCGCGGTTTTTTGGTCCCGGTCCGGTTGAGCTCCTGCAGCTGATCGAACAAACAGGGTCTATCAACCAGGCGGCCAAAGCAATGGGCATGTCGTACAAGAAGGCCTGGGAAATGGTGAACCGCATAAATGAACAGGCAATCAAACCTCTTGTTGTTACATCTGCGGGCGGGGAGAAGGGTGGGGGTTCCACCATTTCAGACGAAGCGAAAGCACTGATGGCCTACCATAAGGACTTACGTGACCGGTTCCTCCGGTTTCTTGAAAAAGAAACTGAAAAAATCAACAAATCATAAAAAAGAAAGTCCGAAACAGACAGGATTTTTTCCGGAACACCGTTATATCTTCATGGATATAACGACCAGAAAATAACTGTCTATGAAATCGCTACTACTTCTCCTTTGTGGTTTTTCATCTTTACTGGTTATGGGTCAGAACCGGGACTATTTATCCCTGAACCCAGGAGATACTACTCCATCCGGAATATTTACTTTAGGTGAGGTGATAGTTACTTCCGCGGCAAACAAACCTTCGTCGACAACTATCAGCGCAGGGAGAATCCAGCAATTTGGTAAAACAGATGTTGCCAGGGCATTAAATATGCTACCGGGCATAACATTATCGGCGGTAGGTCCCCGTAACGAGGCGATGATCTACCTGCGCGGATTTGATCTTCGACAGGTACCACTTCTGATAGATGGTATTCCCGTTTATATACCATATGATGGATATGTGGATCTTGCGCGATTCACAACTTTTGATATTTCCGAAATCAATGTGTCGAAAGGTTATACATCGGTGTTATATGGGCCAAATGCATTGGGAGGAGCCATTAACCTGATCACCCGGAAACCTGCAAAACGTTTTGAGCTGAATGGCGCGTCCGGATGGCTTTCCGGCGGATACCGCACAAACATAAACGTCGGGAGTAACCTGGGTAAGTGGTATTTCCAGGCCGGAGTTTCCCGACTCGACCGCGATTCAACGCCTCTATCCCGTAAGTTCAGTATCAAACGTACTGAAGAAGGTGGCTGGAGAAATAACTCCTATAACAGGGATGAAAAATTTAATGTCAAGGTAGGATATACTCCCGGCGACCGTTCTGAATACGCAGTCAGCTATTTATACCAGCATGGTGAAAAAGGTACACCGCCCTATGCGGGTTCAGACAGCCTGAACAGTCAATTAAGAAACCCACGCTTCTGGCAATGGCCAAAATGGAACAAACAAAGCCTGTACTTTATCAGCAATACGGCAATTGATAGTTTTCAATATATCAAAACGAGATTTTATTACGACAGATTCACAAACTTATTAAACTCCTATGATGACGCTTCCTACACATTAATATCCCGCCCGTATGCTTTCAGGAGTCACTACAACGATTATACCTTCGGCGGCATTGTGGAATACGGTGTACCCGTTTTGAAAAACAGGGATTTTATACGTTTCACTGCACAATTTAAGCAGGATATTCATAAAGAATTCAATGAAGGTGAACCTGAGCGCCAGTTTGGCGACCGGACTATCACTGCCGGTTTTGAAAATGAATTAAAGATTACATCGGACTTACTTTTACTGACCGGCTTCAGTTACAACAACCGGCATAGTACCAGGGCCCAGGATTATAATAGTTCAACACGGGTAATTGCAGATTTTCCACGAAATACCAATGACGCATTTAACGTACAGGGAGGTTTGCAATACATCCTGGGTGGTCTTCATTCCATCAATATTTCCGTGGCACGCAAAACGAGATTTCCCACCACGAAAGATCGTTACTCCTATCGTTTAGGTACCGCTATACCCAATACCGCGCTAAAACCGGAAAGCGCAGTGAACTATGAATTTGCATACAGAGGCAATTTCACCGGAAACCTCCTGGTTCAGGCAGCTTTGTTTTACAGCAGGATCAGTAACACCATTTTTTCCGTGAGCAATGTGAAATTTGATTCCGTCAGGAATGTTTGGCAAAGCCAGTTGCAGAATACAGGTAAGGCAGAGCATATTGGTGGTGAAGCCAGTGTTGACTATCCAATACTTCCATTCCTGAAAGCCGGTGTTAATTATACGTATATCAAACGCAATAACCTCAGCAATCCCTCATTGCATTTTATCGATGTACCGGAGCATAAAATCTTTGGATTCCTGCAGTATCAGTACAATAGCAGGTTATTTATTCAGGCAAATACAGAATATAATTCAACCCGGTACAGCACCTCTTATGGGACAACCGCCACCTCGTTCACTTTGCTGAATTCCAGCGCGACCGTTCATTTATGGCGGTATTTTTCAGTTGAAGTTGGAGTTAATAACATCTTTGACCGGAATTATGCATTGGTGGAGGGTTACGTTGAACCAGGCAGGAATTATTACTCAAATATTGTTTATCGTTTCTAAGCAGGTCTGTCAGCTGTCAGATTTTGGTTGAATCAATTCAGATATGATGCGTGGTACCCGGATACGAAATATAATTTATTTACTTTCCCTGATTACCTCTGCGCTGGTATTTCAAGGTTCGCGAAATCGTATACCAGGCGAACCAACGCCGTTAAAGATTTTTTATCCTGCTTATTTCGGAAACAGGGTGAATATTCCAGTGGAAAATCCAACCACAGAAGAAGGAGTGGAGCTCGGACGTATGTTGTTTTACGAAACGGCGTTATCCAGCAACAATTGGGTTTCCTGTGGTACATGTCACCGGCAAGACCTGGCATTCACAGATGGAAAGCAATTCAGTGAGGGGGTTGATGGAGTGGTACAACCGAGGAATACCATGTCACTGGCGAACCTGTTGTGGGTCCGGCAATTTTTCTGGGATGGAAAAACGCGGGGTCTGGAGGATCAGTCGATCGTACCTATGACCGGTGTCCACGAAATGGGGCAATCACTTGAAGTATCAGTGAATAAATTGAAGGCTATCAAAAGGTATTCTTCATTTTTCATGAACGCTTTTGGGTCGGAACAGATTACATCCCTTCGGATCCGTCAGGCACTAGCCCAGTTCCAGCGAACATTGGTGTCGTGCAATTCCAGGTACGATCAGTATCTCCGGGGTGAATACCAGCCAACGGCATCGGAGTTGAATGGAATCAGTCTTTTTTTTACCAATCCAAATCCATCGAAAGGTATCAGGGGTGCAGGATGTGGAGGATGTCACGGTGGCCCCAAAACATATAATGAGCTTTTTCATAACAACGGACTGGATAGTGTGATCACAGACCGAGGCAGGCAGGATGTAACAGGAAAGGAAGAGGATCTTGGTCGTTTCCGTGTAGTAACACTTCGCAATATTGCTCTTACTGCGCCCTATATGCACGATGCCCGGTTCCGTTCGCTCAATGAAGTGCTGGAGCATTATAACAAGGAAATGATACGTACCCCAACTCTTAGTCCTGCGTTGCAAAACAATTCAAACAACCTGGACGGCAGGTCACTGGGACTTACAAAAAAAGAACGGGGCGACCTTGTCGCCTTCCTGCTTTTATTAACTGATTCTACATTTATCACCGATCCACGTTTCAGCAATCCCTATAAACAATAATATTATGCGTCGTATCAGCTGTTTTCTAATTACGTTATTTGGTTGTCTGCAATTACTGACTGCGCAGGACAGTTTAACGAAACCAACCATAAAGGTCACGGGTGAAGTAATAAAGGAGTTAAACCTGACACAGAAGGATATTGCGGGAATGCCGCGGGTGAACGCCATACTGCGGGATCGCGACGGAAAAAATGTAACATACACAGGTGTTGCACTTCAGGATATACTCGAACTGGCAGGTATATCGACCGGTAAGGATCTACGGGGTGAAAACCTGAGCAAGTATCTGCTGGTGAAATGTTCCGATGGATATGAAGTTTTGTTTTCACTTGCTGAAATTGACAAGGGCTTCACGGATCGGGTAATCATTCTTGCCGACGAATCAATGGGAAAACCATTGCCCCCGGCGAAAGGCCCCTTCCGGATCATCGTTCCGGGTGAAAAGGTTCCTGCAAGAAGCAGCTTCCAGGTTGTTGAATTGGTAGTGGCATTTGCAAAAGAATAAGGGGACGTTTAATCAGATAAAAAACGGCCGCGTAGAAACGCAGCCATTTAACGATTGCTTGCCTATTACAAACGAAAACGAAAATGATTTAACTGGTCCAATTCCTTTTTGACCGAAGGATCCGTAATATTATACTGCAAATGAACCTGCTGGTAATTCTTAGCAGTAACCTCAAACCGAGGGCCCACTACTTGTCTAAGCATTCTTCACCCCGGCAACTTGAACATTAATCCATGAACAGTTTTATAAAAATTTGCTTTGTATTTAATAGTCTACTAAGTTTGTAGACAAATATACCATGTTCTTCAGTTCAAATAAAATTTTCTTTAAATTTTCAGTATTATGGCGAGAATTTTTCCGGTCGATCAGTCAACCCTTCCCTTACCAATTAAAGAAGCGTTTGCCAAACATGTTGCCGGGTACCATGCCCGTATAACCAATATGAAGGCAACGCTTGCATATTCTTTGCCGGCATTTGAGGCCTATATGCAGTGGTATCCGTTGTATCTTGAACTGGAAAAAATCATCGGACCAAAACTATCCTACCAGTTCGCTTATGCCGTATCAAATGGTACGGACTGTCCGCTCTGTTCTACTTTTTTCCGGAAGGTCATTATTGATGCCGGGGAAGATCCACAAAATTTGCAGCTGAGTGATACTGACAAACAATTACTGACATTCGGAAGCATCATTGCCAAAAACCATGGGCATATCGCAGATCATATTTACAACCCTGTTTCTGCCCGGTATTCAAAAAAAGACCTTGTGACTATCATTGCCTTTGCAGGTCAGATGATTGCCACCAATGTATTTAATAATGTACTCGAAACGGATATCGACGATTATCTGTTGGAGTACCTTCCACCTGTAAAGTCAATCTGGAAACATGCCTGATACATTCAAAGGAAAAACAGCCTTCATTACCGGCGCGGCCCACGGACAGGGAAGGGCAACTGCACTCGCATTGGCTGCCGAAGGAGCAAACATAATAGCATTTGATATTGCCATCGAAATGAAATACCCTGGTTACGCACTGGGTTCGCAGGATGAACTGGACTCATTGAAACAGGAGTGTGAAGAACTTGGAGCATACTGCCAGGTTTACGCCGGGGATGTTCGGGTGGACGACGATATCCGGAATGCGGTTGAAGGCGGGGTTGCCATTTTCGGTACCATTGACATCCTGTTTAATAATGCAGGTATCTGTGCATATGGTGCAACCGAAGAAATCAGCGAGAAGGAGTGGGATACCATGCTCGACATCAACCTGAAGGGCCCGTGGCTGGTGGGTCGCAGGGTGATACCGGTCATGGTCAGCCAGGGAAACGGTGTTATCATTAATAACTCTTCGATTGCCGGCCTTCGCGGGATGAACCGTCTGAGTCATTATGCAGCTTCAAAGTGGGGCCTGACGGGCCTGACGAAATGCTGGGCAATAGAACTTGCTCCTCACGGCATCCGGGTAATATCTATTCACCCGACCGGAGTGAATACGCCGATGAACGATGGACTGGCCTTCCTTGAAGGCGCTACCACCAGAGAAGTGGCAGAACGAAGCGCAGGTAATTTAATCGATGTACCGTGGGTAGAAGCAGAAGATGTTGCGAATGCGGTTGTCTTCCTGGCTTCTGATAAATCGCGATTTGTTACCGGCTCCCAGTATGTTTTGGATGCCGGTCTGTTGACAAGGTAAAAGATGAAACAATACCGCTCTGTGAAAATGAACTGAACAATCAAATTATTTAAAGTTTTTGACTAAGTCCGTTGGGCTACCCTTTCAGACCTTAGCCAAAATCTGCAGAATATTATCATTCTTTAATATTTGGGCGAAAAAAATAATTATGAAAAAAAATCAAACCGGATTGTCCGGATCAGTTAAAACCGGGGGCAGGCTTGAAGGAAAAGTTGCCCTGATCACCGGTGCCAATAGTGGCATAGGCCTGGCCACCGCGAAACTTTTTGCCAGCGAAGGAGCGTATGTATACATCACTGGCCGGCGGCAGGAGCAGCTGGACCAGGCTGTTGCTGCAATCGGGGAGAATGTTACCGCGGTGAGGGGTGATATATCAAAACTAGACGATATCGATCATGTCTTTTCGGTTATCGCATCTGCACACAATCATCTTGACATTGTGGTTGCCAATGCAGGTGTGGGAAGTTTTGAGCCATTGGGAAAGATTACAGAAGCAGGGTTCGACGTCACCTTTAATGTGAATGTAAAAGGAACCTTATTTACAGTACAAAAATCCCTGCCGTTTTTAACCGCAGGCGGGTCGATTATCCTGACCGGGTCAACAACGGGTACCAAGGGCACGGCCGCCTTCAGTGTTTATAGTGCCACAAAAGCGGCCATCCGCAATTTTGCCAGGAGTTGGGCGCTCGACCTGAAGGGCTCGGGCATTCGTGTAAATGTATTGTCTCCCGGAAGTACAAGCACGCCTGGTCTTTTGGAATTATTAGACACCACAGGCTTTCAGCAACAGGCACTGGATTCATTTACAGAACAAGTACCGCTTGGCCGCATAGGAAATCCGGAGGAAATTGCTGCAGTTACTTTATTCCTGGCTTCGGACCAGAGTAGTTACATGACCGGCAGTGAAGTGTTCGTTGATGGCGGGCTAGCGCAGATTTAAAAAACGTTTTTCTACTTCAGTTTACATTTATTCAGGATGTTTACGGATGAAAGTATGAATTAATCAACGAATCTATCCCGGACTTGTCATGACTACTGGGCCGTGTAGCCGCCATCAATTACCAATTCGGATCCGGTTATGTAACTCGCCTGATCACTTGCCAGGAAAGCAACTCCATTTGCAATTTCTTCGGGCTCGCCAGCTCTACCCATCGGTGTTGCATCGATCACTGTTTTATTCAGGTCCGTTGCTTGATTGTCTGTAAGTGGTGTCTTTATAAACCCAGGGTTTACGGCATTTACACGGACACCATTTTTCGCATAAGTGACAGCTGCATTTTTAGTCATTAATACTACCGCACCTTTTACTGCATTGTAAGCAACTACATTTGCAGCACCAACCTTTCCCCAGATAGATGAAACGTTTACAATGCTTCCGTATTCCTGTTTAAGCATTGGCAGAATGACATGTTTCATACCTAAAAGGACTCCGGTCTGATCAACTGCAATCAGTCTGTTCCATTCGTCGAGCTCTATTTCGTGAATTGGGGTATAAGCAATGATACCTGCATTGTTTACCAGTATATCAATCCGGCCTTGTTCCTTCAGCACTGTTTGTATACCTGATTTCCACTCCTCTTCATTACTAACATCTGTTTTGATGAAAACTACTTCGTTTCCGTATTGAGCGTCTTCCTTAATATCGAATGCGTAAACGATAGCGCCCTGTTCTGCAAATTTTCGTACAACAGCAAGTCCGATACCCTGATTTGCACCGGTAATTATGGCGACTTTATTTTTAAGCTGTTCCATTTCTTTAAATTTTAAGTTTATAATTTTGATTTCTGCATTCTACATCTGCTCCAGTCCGAATTTCTTTTCAATATCCTTAGCAAATGCCCGACCCTCCTTGATCAAATGCTTTTTGAGAAACCAACCGCCTAGTCCGTTGACCCAGGCTGCTGCTTTTAAAAAAAGATTTGGATAATCGGCGCCGACGAGGCACACCATTATTTTGTCTCTTACGATTTTTGATTTGTTAAAACAGGCTTCATCGGGATTATTTTATGGATTTAATGGCAGCATCCAATTCTTCCCGGATTTTTGGATGGGAATTGACAATCATTTTTACATATCCCTTCCTGTCAATAACAATGCTGGTTGGCCATGAACTAACCTGGTATATTTTATCAATTTCATGTGAGTCGGGAACAACAGTATAACTGAAGCTGCGACGTTCCAGAAATGATTTGACCTGGTCTGCATTATTATAAGTGAGCCCCAGAAAAATTACATCCTTACCCTCATATTCGGAAACCAGCATATTCAATTCCGGCATTTCCCTGATACATGGAGTACAGGATGTGAACCAAAAATTTAGTACCACTATTTTACCGCGAAGATTATTTAAAGACCAGTTATTACCCTTCAGATCTTTGGCTTCAAAGGCGGGTGCTGGTTTATTAAGCATCGATGCAATGGCTTTTTTTCTCTTCGAATCTTCATCTTCAAGTTGTCGCCTGATCTCATCAGTTATCCTTTCCAGGTGAATAATTCCCCTTGCATCATCTTCTTTACTATGTACAAATAATACCCTGCCCCAGGCTTTGGTCAGACTGTCCAATTTCTCAGACTTAAGGACAGTCCCATCAGGAAGAAGGAAGGTGGTGGAGTCTGACGGCATCTGCGCAGCTACAACTATACTGGAAATACATAAGGCAAAAATTATAAGGTAACTTTTCATGAGTTAGGTTTTAAATGAGCGAATATGATTACTGCTACTGATACAATGCAAGACGGCTTTCATTTTGAAGGAATTAATTTAAAACTCAAGGATTTTTTCCAACTCCAGAATGAATTGCCCCTTGCCGAAAGCCTTTGGCGCTTTTGCCAGCTTTTCTGCAAGTTCTGAGGTAGGAAGTGGCCGGAATTTCCGGAGTATACCCAACCTGTTCAGAAAATGTAATATGCCAACGGATAGACGCTCGCCTGACCGGTCACTGTGCCTGCGAAGCAATACGCCGGGTTTGAAAACTATGTATGAGTCAAAGGAAAGACCGGCAATCTTTTCTTCCAATCGACCTTTAATCCGGGAGTAAAAGACTTTGCTGTTTGCTGAAGCTCCGTACGCCGACAATAAGACCATCCTTTGAATGCCGTTTCTTTTTGCAATCTCACCAAACATCAAGGGGATTTCATAGTCGATATGCATTTGTTTCTCTTTGGATCCAGCCGCTTTGAGAGTGGTTCCCAGACAAGAGAACCATACATCCCCCCTGATTTCAGATGACACCGCCTCCAGTTTATCAAAATCGGTTATGATTTCTGTCAATTTTGAATGTTTCAATCCGCCGGGACGGCGAACAAATATGACCACTTCTGTATAATCCTGATCTTTAAGAAGGACATTCACAAGGTCTTTTCCAGTCGCGCCAGTCGCTCCAATAATCAGTGCTTTCATATTTTACCAGTGCTTTTAATTTTTCAATAACCAGTTTTCGACTGCCCTGGAGAAATCCGCAACATCAATGGGATGCCTGCTTGTTACCAGGTTTCCGTCCGTCACTACCGGCTCTTCCAAAATTGTCCCACCTGCATTTTTTAAATCCACCTGGATGTTCCAGAAACCGGTCAGTTTTTTGCCTTTCAGGATATCTGCGGAAGCCAGTACCACCGGACCATGACAGATGGCAGCAACCAATTTTCCTGTCTTGTTAAAATCCTGGATGAATTTAACTACATCCTTATCATAACGGAGATTATCGGGATTCCAGGCTCCGCCGGGAATAAACACGGCGTCATAATCGCCCACTTTTATCTGGTCTGCGGTGCGGTCAAACTTAAGCCAGCCTACAGGTTGTAAATATTGTATTGCCATGATATGCGTTTTTGACATTTCAGGGAAGGCCAATCCATATCTTTCCGGAGCTGGATTATATTTTGGTGCAATAATTTCAACTTCAGCACCCAGCTCCCTGAAATACCATACTGGTCCGGTCAATTCAATTTCCTCGAAACCGTCTGCTGCCAATACAGCTATTTTTTTTCCTTTCAATGCCGATCTGTTTTTAACCGGCGTAAAGAAGAAGGTCCTCAGCGCCTCATTTCCCGGTGCATTTAATAATTGTGAAACCGGCATGTTTACCACTGCAGGCTGGGTCGACAATTTATTGATGATTGCCAGCTCGTTTACACTTACCAGGTTTATCTGGTCAGCTTTCACGGTCACCTGGGCTTCCACATCTGCACCTGCAAGAATACCTGAGATACCAGCTATCATAATCTGACTAATTGTTTTCATTTTTATAAATTTTAATTGATGATGGATATATTTTAATATTTATACTGTGTTACTGGCGAATCAATGGCGCAAATTCAATCAGCGTATGAAGACCATCCTGGAATGGTTGTTTTTTGATGCTTGAATTGAGATAATCTATCACCGGTTTGACAGGGGGGAAGTCCAGATGATATAAAAAAGCCTCGTTATTTCTGAATTTTTCATAAGTAACGAATTTTGTATCGTCCTCTTCAAAAACCGACAACTGATAATTGACCACTCCGGGTTCACTTCGGAATTCCGGCATCGCTTTGTGATAAACATCCTTAAAAATATCCTGCGTTCCCGCCTTTGCATCGACAAACAGCATAATGGTGAGTTGACTGTCTGCTTTATTGGAAACCCTTCGCCATTGTTCCTTTGAAATGGGTTCCAGGTCCTTTACACTGAAAATTTCCGCCGGTTTTACCAGTGCGGTTTCTGCCAGTTGTGCTAGCGCTTTCGTCTGGGAACTTTTCACTGATTTATTCCATCCGTCAATACCATCCCAACGTTCAATCAGCCAGAGTATGGATGGGTTTTCCTTTTCATAATAGGCTTCTGCCATAATATTATTTTCCTGTGGAATAACATGCGAAACGTAATCAGAAACAAGTAACCTGATCTGCTCCCCGTACGCAGGATTTACCTCCATACGGGTAAGCTTTGCAAGAGTTTTGTGCTGTTTTATTTCTTCAGTTGCAGCTGGCTGTACAACCATTGCTGACCGCGGGTTTTGGCCCCGACCGGTAAGGGGAACAGTATAACCGTGATTAACGGGTGATTCCATTAAGAGAAAACATACTGCAAATACGCAACCTGAATTACGAATGAAAATTTTTGCATTCATTTTTTCGTGATTTTCTTTTTATAATTATTTATGTAAACCATGGACATCCTTAACCAGGGAATCCGAAATCTGGCCTTCCTAACCAAAGTCATCCATTTTCAAATTGGTAACAGGCACCCCCTCATTGACCAGTAATAACTTCATAGCAGTCAGGAAAGGAGAGGTGCCTACCAGTAAAAAATTACAGGATAACAAATCTTTCAGGTGAGATTTAAGCAGGTCTATCCCAATCCGTTTATCTGTTGAGGTTATCACCGGTATATTTTTATAATTTTTAATTTTGATATTTTCCACTTCATTTTGGTATGCTGCAGATGACCTTGTTTTATTGGAGCTGAAAAGAAAAACCTCACCTGTGAATTGATTTTTTTCCAGTTCCTTCAGCATTGGCACAACCGGTGTTATGCCGATGCCGCATATCAGGAACACAATGCGTTCCGCTCCGGGACTTAGAAGGAATTTTCCTGTTGGACCATAAATGGTAACTTCTTCCCCCGGATCCATCAGGGCACAGGACTGTTTAAAACTGCTTTCACTCAATCTCATGGCAAAGCGTAACACCGGTTCATCCGGATGGGAAACAATCGAGAATGATCGAAAGGGCAAATCCAGTTCGCTTCTCTTCGGTTTATTTAAACGGAGAATAACGTATTGCCCTGCCTTATGATAGAACCCGGGTGGTTTTTCAAAGGTTAGTTCAATACTGTTTTCTGCCACAATCTGCTTTTTTAATAGTTTAACAATCCTGTTGTCTTTCACTAACTGTCTGTCATAGGTTTGCCACCTGATTGATTTATTCACAGAAAGTGCTGACCAGTAACCGCCCGTAATCGATCCTGTAAAACCTCCCCCGGGAAATGCCCAGGCAGATGCGAAATACAAATTTTTAACCGGTGATTTTGCGGCAAGTCTTTTCAGGCCAGACTGTGAGGGACTTTGGGCGTAACCATATGGTGTTCCTTTTGGATTTAGGGTATATCGCTGGATTGTTTTGGCTGTACCAACTTCATAAAATATGATATGTTTGCCAATGCCGGGGTAAACCTTTTCCAATCTGTTAAAGAAAAATTTGGCAATACGATCCTTCTTGTCCTTATAGGCATACTCATCCATTCCTTCCCACTCTGTCAGATAATCAGCTGCACAGATTACACCGAAACTTTTTCCGGTGGGGGTAATACCGGCGTCAATCTGACTGTAATCAACAAACACAAAACATTTGTTTCCCCAATCCCCCTGGTTATTTACTTTAATATCTTTCATGGTCCTGACTCCTTCACCCAGGATAAATGTAGAATAGTGTTTGACTCCAAACTGCTTCAGGTCAATATCGAAACCCATATAAATGGAAATGAGCGAACAGGATTCTTCCAGTTTGTTGATTTTATTTTCCAATGGTTCCCTGAAAGCCGGGGGTAACATTTTTACCGCATGGGGAATAGCGGCGTTAACAACAACAACATCAGCATGGATTGTAGCAGGTTCAATTGATTCGTTAAAGGCATCGCGGTATTGAACACCGGTTGCCCGCCCGTTTTCAACCAGGATCGTTTCGGCTTTTTTACCCAGGAGTACCTGGCCGCCATTACTTTCAATATAGTGAGCCAGGTAATCGGAAAGCTTTTGGGAACCTCCTTTGATGTAGTAACCACCACCGGTTATATACCCGGCCTGTGCCACGGCGAAATGAATCAGGGCAAGGTTATAGGGGTCGTCGCCATAATACAAAATATTTGTGGTCAGTACTAACTTAAGCTCTTCATCAATGATATGTTTGTCGAGCCAGTCGCCGCAACTTGATTTTATTGATTTAAAAATGTTCGGGTACAAAACAGGTATGAGTGGATAGATCAACATCATCTTCCATTTTTCACGTGGCATCCTGGCTAACTCGTCTAATAAATTAGTCATTAGTTTAAAGAAAGCTGTTATTCCCCTGGATTCAAGTGGGTATTTTTCGGTCAATGCCCGTTGGGCGGTTTCCATACCATGCGGAAATGTGAAAGACGAACTGGCCGAATTAACATGAAAGAGTTCGGGTACCTGTACAAATTGAATAAATTCTTTTATTTTGAGGAGATCAAAAACTTCAGCTTTGATATCCTTATCGTGAAAGCCGTTCATTTCATGTAATCCCACTTCCATAATAAAGTCCTTTCGCTTAAAGTTTGTGGCACAACCCCCGGGTATATAATGCTGTTCCAGCACCAGCACTTTTTTACCGAAACCTGCTAAAGTTGCACCTGCAGTTAATCCGCCAAGCCCGCCTCCGACCACGATCGCATTGAATTTATTGGTTGCTGACATCATAACAGATTAAACTTTAGATATTACTTTCGGTTCAGGTGCAGGCATATCAAATCCATTTAATACAGTTGCGATGAGACAATAGCCACTGATAAGAAAGATCAGTTCACCGGCACCAGGTTCGCCTAACAGGCTTACAGCCCGGTTATAAGTGGAAGCAGGGATAATACGACCCCTGACAAGGGCAGATGCTATGTCGTGTGCGATTACTTCCTGGTCGTTTAATCCTTCGGGACGGTTACCCGCCGCAAGAGAAGCTGTAATACCGGGCGAAATACCAAAACTGGCAGCCATAATTTCATGCGCATATAATTCAAACCGCGAACCAAGGGCTCCGCCAACGGTGAGGATGGCGACTTCCCGAACAGTTTGGGGGAGTGTGGCATGGTTATCCAACGACCTGAGAAATGTTAATGCGGGAATTCCAAACTGCGGGAAATGTAACATAGGCGGAAAAGGACCAAGGAGGGCACCCTCTTCATTGATCATCACAACAGGGCCCTGGCTTTTTGTTATTAAACTGGCGATCTCTTCATGAACAAAACGGAGTTCGGCGTCAAGTGTATCAGGAGGTAGTGGCTTTAAACGCATAAATCGACTTTGAATGTTAAACAAGATCATTGGTAAACTGCCCGTCGATCAGAATAAACGCCATGCGGCAGATACTGCCCGACCGGTTTGCCCATGCATGGTTGGTACCGCGCTGGATCACTATATCGCCTGCTTTAATGGTTACTTCATCCTGGTCGGTTACCAGGGTCATTTCTCCCGCAATTACAATTCCATAATCAATAGTTGCAGTGCGGTGCATTAACGGGTGTGGTGCTGACTGCCCGGATTTAAATGCGCTCTCGCCTCCCATGGATTTAAATTGTTTCCCGGCTTCTTCATTGGTAAGATTCCGGATTTCTGCACCTTCAGGTGGAAAGTCAATTACCCTGATGCGGGTGCCACCGTTGGGCGGGGATAGTGCCAGGTTTGTTTCCTCCGCGTCGACAGGAATACTATCAATAAGTGCAGGCGATTGGCGGGTATTCCATACTTCGTAAAATTTTGCCCCGTCAGGTCCCCCAATCATGTAGGTACGAGCCGGTGGCTCATCCGATAAAATAACTGCTTTCTTTTCCTTATCATGGCCTGTCACAATACGCCTGAATACACCTGGTTGTTGTTCCATATTATTATTGGGGTTTTGTTGCTTTTACTTTATGGAAAACGTAAACACACAGATAGTGAATCAACAGGCCCAGGGCCCAGGCTGGTGTGGACCATAAAGGCCATGGATAAGTCCTGTCGGTGAAATACCAGACTATCCAGATAACAAGATTCGTTAACACGAATACCAGTAAATGAATCCTGAAACCTTTTTTGGGTTCGACTGGTGTTTGTGTGCCCCAGTTTGATTGATAGTTCATATAATTTGATTTGATGAGGATGATGTGGTTGCGATGTAGTTTATCGCCCGGGGCCGGATATCAATAACATCTGTCAATTACATGCCATTTAATTAAAAATGGCAGATTGAAAATTTGCAGGCGTCAATAAATTGAAAATCAATCTATATAAAATTGTCAACGAAGAACGATGGAGTATTGTACGGGTGCAGCACAACGAAATTATCGGCGGGGAGCGATAAAAACAACGAAGTTATCGTTGGAGAGTTGATCTAATGGTAGCGGAGAAGAGTCAGCGACTGATAAATTCTGCCCTGTTTATATTAAGCCGTGCGATTTTTGAAGCTAATGTGGTTGGCTTTATATTCAGCAGGTATGCAGCGCCGTTGGTTCCCCTGATCCTGCCATTCGTTTTTTTGAGGATGGAAATAAGATAGGCCCGTTCTGTTTCGCTTTGGATTTGTTTTACGTCGCCGAGATTTTCGATGCTTTTTTCGCCTGAAGGTGAACCGGTAGAAATGAGGCTTCGTTTCAATTCCAGCTTTGACTTTCCGTCATTAAGGATGATGGACTGTTCCAGGACATTCTCAAGTTCACGGATATTGCCCGGCCAGTCATATGCAAGTATTTCTGTCCGCATCGATTCGGAAATACCGGTGAATGGTTTATTGAATTCGGTACAAAACTTATTTGCGAAAAATAAGGTCAAAATGTCTAAATCGCTTTTTCGTTCCCGTAACGGGGGCAATGTGATGGGGAAAACACTGAGACGATAATAGAGGTCAAGCCTGAAATTACCTTCCGCAACTTCTTTTTCGAGGTTTCTGTTAGTAGCGGCGATTATTCGAACATTCACTTTTATAGATGAACTGCCGCCTACATATTCGATCTCTTTTTCCTGTAAAACGCGTAATAATTTTACCTGCATGTCAATTGGCAACTCGCCAATTTCATCTAAAAAAATAGTCCCCCCCTCTGCAAGTTCAAACTTTCCTTTTCTTTTTTCTACAGCCCCGGTAAATGAACCTTTTTCGTGTCCGAACAATTCAGATTCCACCAGCGTTGCCGGAATAGCTGCGCAATTGACGTTTACGAATGGCCCGTTTCTTCTTGATGAATTTGCATGAATATAGTGAGCCACCTTCTCTTTTCCGGTTCCGCTTTCTCCCAATATCAACACGGATGTATTGTAAGGTGCTACCTGCAGTGCCAGGTCCAGTGCAGATAATAACAGGTGATGTGTTCCGACAATGGATCTGGGACCAGCCTGGTTGGTTGTTCTGATCCCCGGTTTGTGGGGCGGGTTTACAGCAGCCGTTTTTCCTGGTAGTGCTGATATGCCTTCCTGGATGGATTGTTCAGCCAGTTCTTCAAGTATCCTTTTTAACCGCTCCAGAAGCGTTATGTGTTCTTTGTTATAAATATTTGGTTTGCGGTTATAAAAGAAATAATCAACTGACAACCCGTAACCCATTGCAACCGGGAATACCAGGCCGGATTCCAGCTGAAAATGATCCATTACCAGTTCAGTAAGATTGAGGTTCTCCGGTTTCCTGTTTGTTGCATCATTACTGAATATGCGGGAGTTATTTTCGGCAGGACTATTTTTAATTATAAGTGATAGATCAGTTTTAGTCAGGGCTGTAATTGTCCTTAATTCATTTTCCCCGATAAACTGGTACTCGTCAAACCCTGTACGCAGATATCCGTGATCTGCCAGGTTTTCGGCATCAGGAGGCCTTATACCATGTGTTATAAAATCAAAAGGGATATAAGATTGTATAACCCCGGCCAGTTTCAGGAGCTTCTGGCGGACGTTTAAAGTTTCATCACTGATTTCGGCCAATTGTTTTTGTAACCGCTCTTCCCGCCTCAGTTTTGATTCAAGACTATGCGTGTGGAGATACCAGGCAATATCCAGGGTAACCAGCAGGTCCTTTTCCCTGAACGGTTTCACGATAAAGCCATAGGGTTCGGTTGTTTTTGCATTTTCCAGTATTTGCTGGTTTGAATTGGCCGACAAATAAATGAAGGCAATATTTTCAGCCTTTAGTTTCCTGGCAAAATCAATACCTGAAAGTTTCCCCTTCAGCCGGATGTCAAGGATTGCCAGATCCGGTTTACACTTTTGAAGTTGTTCTTCGGCTTCATCAACGGATTCTGCAATGCCGTTCACTTTATACCCTGTACGCTCCAATATTAACCGCAGGTCATTTGCTACGATAAATTCATCTTCTACAATAAGTATTTTTTTACCCATAAAAACATCTTAGAAGTGAGCCAGCTTTCCGTCTGAAATTTGTTTGCTTAGTAAGGGAAAAACAATAATTATCTGAAGCCCGCTATTATTGTTAATTGAAATGCTGCCATCCAATTGTTTTGTAAGTCCCCGTATTAAATCAAGTCCGAGTGAGCTATGCTCCCTGGTACTGAGGTCACCAGGTAAACCAACTCCGTTATCCGCGATCGTCAACATCAGATGACCATTGTCCTGGGATTTCAAACTAACGGAAACATACCCTTTTGCCGGATCGGGAAATGCATATTTTATTGCGTTTACAATACTTTCGTTTATTATCAATCCTAAAGGGATAGCTTGTGACACGTCAAGGTTTACAGGTTCAATAGCAAGATCAAAAACTATCCTGGTGCCGATATCAAAACTATCTTTTATATTAGAAACCAGTTCGTTTACATAGTCCGGCATAACAATGGTGGAAATATTTTCTGACTGGTAAAGTTTTTGATGGATCAGGGACATGGCATAAACCCGGCGCTGGCTATCATGTATGGCAGTGAGTGCGGCGTCATTGTTAATGTAAACGGATTGCGAATTAAGCAGGCTCATTACTATTTGAAGGTTATTCTTTACCCGGTGATGGATCTCCTTCAACAACCATTCCCGGTCGTTAAGCAATTGTAGCAACTGACTGTTTTTACTGGTAATCTCTTTATTGTTTTCGGTGATTACTATGTTGTTTTTTTTCCTCGACCGGTTTTGCCTGAATAATAACCCGGCAATAATCAATACCGCAATTCCTCCGGCAAGTGTCAGGTCTCTTACCAGCCGTTCCTGCTTCAGGTTGGATTTCTCCAGTTTGGCCTGTTGATTCAGTAAGCTGATCTCGTTTTCTTTTTCCTGGGTTTCGTACAATACCTGGAGTTCTTCAGCCTGCCTTATTTTGGTAACCCTGAAATTTGAATCGAGTAATTGGGTGTAAATTTTGTAATGCGTGATGGCAGAAGCTTTATCACCGAGGGCTGAATCAACGCTGAGCAACCATCTGTATGAATTCAGGTCGTCTGATAAACCACGGTCTCCATAAGAAACGGTGTTAAAACGTTTTTCAAAATATTCTCTTGCTTTACGGAATTGTCCGCGTTTAAAAGCGATTATACCGTATCCGTCATTAACGGTAGTTCTTCGTAGAGGCCCACGGATTGCTTCTGCTATTGTTTCCAGGGAGTCTATTTTTTTCAGGTAGAATTCTGCAGTATCAAGGTTTCCAAGATACATATGGCAGGTGGATACGATATTATTATAAAAGAATTCATCAGAAATGTTGGAGGGATCACCGACTTCCCTGTAAGTAGTATACACCAGGTTTAAAGCATCTTTGGGGTTCCCTTGTTTATTCATATAATTCACCGGATACAATAACACATTATAAACCGACGGATCCCGGTCCATGATGTATCGGTGTATTGCTTTCTGCGACATGGCTAAACTCTCTTTTTCCCTACCTTCCATATCATAACATTCTGCCAGCCGGGAATAAAAATAACCCCATCCAATACTGTCCCGGCAGCTTTCGGCCACTTTGATTGTCTGAAATGTATATCGTAACGGTTCACCAAATTTTCCCTGCATCAGGGTGCACATGGCGAGGGCCTCCGTATTGTAGTGGGTATAGGGAAAATGAATGGAATTGGCCAGGGTAAGCGATTTAGAAAGTATTTCATATGCTTGTTGCAACTGGCCTGTAACAAAAAGCATGTAACCTAAATCGGTTAACACATTAATCTCCCTTTCCCTGTCTCCCAGGGCATCATATAATCCTGCTGCCAGCTGCAGGTCGTTAAGTTTTCTCTGTAAGGTTTCCCGGTCGGGGGCAGTATAGATACCCCTGTAAGCATATGCCCTCGCTTCTGTTTCTTTGTCGCCGGCTTTCCGGCATTCATCAACCAGCTTGTTAAAAATGCTGTCACCTTTACTGTCATTCACCTGGAAGTACATTTTCCCAAGCAGGCAAAGTGCGATTCTTCCCAACCTTCCTTCATTAAGTGTTTTACTTAAAGCAACCGCTTTGTTTAAATAATATTCGACTTTGTCCCTGTGCTTGTAATAATTCCGGGGTTCAAATGCATAATAGGAACCAACCAATAACAGCAGTTTTAATTGTTTAATACCGGTAGCCCCTGAAAGTAGTTGCATACCCTTTTCGGGTTTCTGCTGGTCAATCCATTGTGATTGCCCAATCAATTCGCCGTCGGTATCAATTCCTTCTGCCAGCACGGCAAACCGGCTTAATCCCAGGGAGCGGCTCGCGATATAGAGGCAGCTGTCGTGACCCACCTGCCCTTCTTTTGCTATTACAATATAAGTGGAGCTGAGACTAAGATTCAGCTGTTGCCAGGAGAGTTTGTCTTTGGAAGGATGGTAATAAGTATAATTTTGATTTTGTAATTGTACGGGGGACTGACCCTGTACACCGGAGCAAAACCGCAAGGCAGAAATCAGGCAGAAAAGAATAATGCGGCACATAAAATTTCATTTTACATCTTTTCCCGGTCAGTTTCTTTAAATTTAAACATTTCCCGAGATAATATAAAAAACCACGGGAGCAGTATTTGCAAAACCAAGAACAGCAGCTTCTTAACTCTGGAAAAAAACACCCCCAACTGTTTATGAAGTCATTTTTATTAATTCTGTTCCTTAGCCTGTCTGGATTGGTTGTGGCTGGACAGGATGGGAAACCAGGTGACAGATTATATACAACTGAAGAGCTCCGGGAGGATTATTTAATTTTCAGGAAAGCCCTGGAAACAACGTATCCAAGCCTTTTTCGGTTCTCAGATACGTTTGCAATCAACAGGTATTTGGACGACCAGTATAATCGTCTGGATGCATCCAAAACAGAACTTGATTTATATAGAATGATTGTATTGGCTTGTTCAAAGGCAAACGACGAGCATCTTATACCTACTCCTTCAAAAGATTATTACCGGTATTTACAGAATACATCCCACTACTTTCCTTTTTCCCTAAAAATCATAAACAGGAGAATATATGTGTTGGGAAATTATATGCCTCGTAAATCTTTACCTGTGGGTTCAGAATTACTTTCTATCAATGGTTATTCAACAGAGGATATCCTGAATATTTTATTGCCAACCATTCCATCTGACGGTTACATACAGACTTTTAATACCAGGCATCTGGAAGATTATAGTATGACCCAGAATGAAAATCTTTTTGATTTAAATTATAGCATTTTTATAGAAGATACCAGTTCGTTCAGGATTGAATTTATACACCCGGATAATAAAAGGGAGAGGCAAACAGCTGTGATTTCCGGTCTGGACTATAAATCATACAAGGAATTTTACCAGCAACGGATTGGATATAAAGCTCCGCTGGAATTTAAATATCTTAAAAGGGAAATAGCGTATCTGCGGATATCCTCTTTTTTAAGATACCATAGAACCGACTTTAAACAGGACTTTATAAGTTTGTATGACAGCATATTTGGTGTGCTGAATCAAAAGAAGACAAAAAACCTGATTCTTGATTTGAGAAATAATGAAGGAGGTGATGGAACCGGCGAAAAGTTGATAACCTATCTTCTTACAAAACCATATAAACACTACGACTATACCGAGGAGATTTATACAGGCTATCCGCCGGTTGTGGAGTATCTGGAAAATGGAAAAGATCTGTACTTCCCTGATTCGCTTGTTTACAAGACCAGTTTCGGAACCTACCGACTAAAAAAAGAGTACTTTAATCATCTTTACAATGTGCAGGAACCGGAGAGGAATAATTTCAAAGGTAAAATTTACGTTTTAGTAAATGGCGCATCAGGTTCTATGGCCTCGGTGGTGGCAACTTTCCTGAAAGCAACCAACAGGGCTATATTTATTGGAGAGGAATGTGGCGGAACAATGGAAGGAAACACATCCGATTCTTATGGAAAATTAGTATTGCCAAATACTGGAATACGGGTGGAGATCCCGCTTACTAAGAAGGTTAATAACGTGAACTATATTAAGGGTCGCGGTGTTTTTCCGGACTACAGCATTTCTCCTGATATTAATGATATCCTGAATGGGATTGATACAGAATTGAGTTTTGCATTGGGTTTGATAAACCAGGGGAAGTGAAGGATTCCTTCGTTCTTTTTATTTAATTTAGTTGCAAATGCTACCGGATGATACGAGACGCAAAATTAAAAATATCGTTAACGGAGCTATCCCTGAGGGGCAGCAAGATACTTGCACGGCAATCCGGAATCTCCTATGCGGACGCTTTGAAACAAGTAGAACGATTAAAAAAGACTTCGAAAGTAACAGTATCATTAAAGAAGGGCAGGCCGACCTCCTAAGACATTATGCATCAGCGAGTCTTTTGTGGGTAAAAGAGTTGCCAGATTCAAAGAGTAAAAAAAAGGCCGCCTCAAATAAATGAGACGGCCGGTGATTGCAACACAACACAAATGATAACTACACCTGAGATTCTTATTTAGGAACTTCTTCCCCTTCTTTCAGCACTTTATCGATACGTGCAATAATATTAACCAGATGGTCTTTTGCAAGGCCGGTCTGCGACGGAATGGCCAGTGTAATGTCTTTCCGCAACGCAGTGAGGTGCGCCCGCATCAGGCTGGCTACATCGGCTTTAGTCGGGTCGGGATTGATATAAAACTGTACTCCGTTGCCACTGTTACGACCTACAATTTCACTTACAGAACGGAATGCATTGAATGCATTATCGATATACATCCTTTGGAGGTTGCGCCTGTTGAGGTCGATCGCCTGGTGGGAATATAATTCGCTCCAGATACTTTTCTTCAGGTCTGTCAGGAATTCTGCAAGGGTATAAACTTTTGCATTCCGGTACCGGATTTCGGTTTTGATAAAGCCGATCAGGATATTTGATCCCATGAGTCGCGACAAAGCATTGTTTTGTGCCGCACTGAAATAAAGATCAGCAGAAGAACCGGTCAGCCGGAAACTGGTGTCGTTCGAAAGCCAGTCAGGAACATGGAACAGGTAACTATCCAGGAACTGCATGGCAGCTTTCTGTTTCTTATAGGGAACAGGTTCAAAAACGGGACCTGTTTGCTCCACACTTTTCGGAGTAGCATACATACCTCCAATGCTTTTTAACACGTGGGCCATATAAAGATTATACTGACGGAAGAGCTGTTCGTTCATGGATTGTAAACTCTCATATCCTTCATGGGGAGTTCTTGTCCATTCTGCCAACTTCGGCAGGATGCGCTTCAGGTTTTTGATACCATAAGTGCTGGCAAGCACAGCATCGTCACCGAGATCCTCACTTTGTGAACGCGGGTCGGTTGCATTTATTTCGTAGCCATAGAACAATTGCTTGTTGCGGGTGAGGCTGTCGATGACCAGTTTGTTCAGGTATTCGTTTTCTGCCTCGGGGCTGTCGAATTGCGGGAGCCAGCGATAACCCCACTGGATCGCCCATTTATCATAGGCTCCGATGCGCGGGAAAATTCCCTTCTCTGTAATATTGTCTTCCGGTTGCGCCACATAGTTGAAACGTGCATAGTCCATGATGGATGGGGTATGTCCGTATTCTTCCACATATTTTTTATCGCGCAGTTTCTCTACAGGAATCGTTGAACTGGCACCGTAGTTATGCATGAGTCCGAGTGTATGTCCTACTTCATGAGATGATACAAAACGGATCAGTTGTCCCATCAGCTCGTCATCAAATACCATCTTGCGTGCCCTAGGATCGATAGCACCAGCCTGGATCATATACCAGTCGTGCACCAGGGCCATGATATTATGGTACCAGTTGATATGCGTTTCAATGATCTCTCCACTCCGGGGGTCATGCACATGCGGACCACTGGCATTGGCAATAGCGGAAGGTTTGTAAACAATTACATTGTGCCTTGCATCGTCAATATTCCACGTACTGTCATTCTCTGGTGCGGGCAGGGCCTTGATAGCATTTTTGAATCCGGCCTGTTCAAAAGCTTTCTGCCAGTCGTTTACACCAGCAATCAGGTATGGAACCCATTTTTTTGGTGTAGCCGGGTCAATATAATAGATGATCGGGTTTTGCGGTTCCACCAGTTCTCCACGAAGATATTTTTCACGATCTTCCGGCCTTGGTTCCAGGCGCCAGCGTGTAGCATAGAAGCGCGAGGCAACACGTTGCGGTTCGGCATCGAAATCAACGGTTCCCCTGGCGAAAAATCCAACACGGCCATCGGCAAAACGGGGCTTCATAGGTACTTTGGGTAGTAACACTATTGAGCTGTTGACTTCGTAGGTTGTAGGTAACGTTGATCCTGCCGCGGCGGCTCCATAGGTGCGCACCGACTTTATTTCCACGTTAATCGGGAAGGCATTGACAGAAGCTACATACGACTTATCATTCTGCACTCCGCCGAGTGAAAGACCTTTCCGTGCTTCCGGTCCAAAATGGAAAATCTCGTTTTCCGTTTGCAGGAACGACGTCATATCGATCACATAAGTGATGCCACGGGTGCTGTCGCCACCCAATGCTTTTACCGGGAAAGCAGCTACAATTGGCTGCAGGCTGGAATTGAGAACTGCCCGGTACAGGCCGTTCTCGGTGCTGTCTTCCGACTTATCGCGGAACACCATACGTTTCATGAACAGGCGGTTGAAAGGCCCTTTCTCAAAACGGATCACGTTCTCAGCTATCTCATCACCTGCATAAACATTCACCTGCGGCCTTAAACCTGCCGGGGCGCGGGAAATACGGTTAACCACAAGGATGTCGCGGTTCAGCAGACTGTCGGGGATCTCAAAAAAATACTGCTCTTCGATCTGGTGGACGCGGAACAATCCATTTTTAGTAATCGCTTTCTTTGTGATGATTTCTTCGTAACGTTTCGGTTGGCCAGCAGGAATATTTTTTAAGGAATCAGCTTTCGGAATCGTGTCTTTAACGATCGTCACCTGGGCGCGGGCACTTTTCTTTTGTGCAAAACAAAATACGGGTAAGCCTATTAAAAGGCAAACAGGGATTAATTTCTGTGTAAACATATCTGTAATTAATGAGGAAGCAATTCTTGTAATTTCTGTATCAGTGCCTCACCCCTGAGGTTGGCGGCAACAATTTTTCCATTCGGGTCAATCAGGAAATTCTGGGGAATGGAACGGATGCTGTACAATTGGGCTACAGCATTGTTCCAGTATTTCAGGTCCGACAAATGAGTCCAGGTAAGTCCATCGGTTTTAATAGCCTTGATCCAGGCTTCGCGTTTACCAGGCTGGTCGAGAGATATACCTACAACGGTAAAACTCCTGTCTTTAAACTGCTCATAAGCCTTTACCACATTGGGATTTTCTTCGCGGCAGGGAATACACCAGCTTGCCCAGAAATCAAGCAATACATATTTCCCGCGGAAGGATTTTAATGATACGATATTACCACTGGTGTCAGCCGATTCAAACAGCGGGGCCTTCGCTCCGATTCGTACTGCCATAAAACCATCGATGGTCTTACGAACTTCTTTACCACTTTCACTGTTGCGGATTGATTTATTCAACCCCCTGAAGAGTTTATCGTAAATAAGGATATCCGCCGGGAGCGGACCGATAGCGTCTTTCAGGGCTTCAAGACTGACTTTGTAATTAGGGTGCGCCTTGATAAAATCTATTTCCTGTTGCCTGCGTTCATTGTTGAACTGCCACATCTCATACCGGTACAGGCCGAGGCCAAGGGTATCGTAATGCGGCTTTTTGGTTTGTTCTTCCAGGTATAACTTCTGGCGGTCTTCCAGTTTGCGGTCGGTGGCTGCCAGTGCCTGCTTCCATTCCAATTGCTGTTGGGCTACAATTGCCGAATCTTCATTGATATTCTGAGCCAACAATCCGCCTGAAAAAAGGCAGAAAGCTGCCGTTGTTAGAATTAAAGTTTTCATCGAGTTTAAATTAATAGATGTAAGAAATTGAGAGGCTGTATTTCCATACAACCTCTCAACAGAATTTAATATACCCTGGAACCATTCCCCTGTTCCATATAGATAACGGTAGACACGCGGCCTTCTCCTTCAAAGTTGGCCTGTGGCAGTGCAGCGAGTGTTCCCGTACCACTGATGGTATGCAGGTATACTTTATAACGACCTGCATTATAGGTTGCAATCGCGATATAATTTAACGTGTTGGGTATACCAGCCGTAGCTTGCGGATATTTAATATGCTGTATACAGGTAACGGTTTCACCGGGCGGCAGGGTAAACTGCTCGGTCTCCGTTGCCGTGGCCACATCCATCATATACACCTTGTCACCCACCGAGTAGTAGACCAGGTCAATATCATAATTACCACCAATGGCGTCGGCGTGCATCAGCCCGTGTTCAGGCTTTAGTGTATCTGTTGCCATGACCAGCGCACCGCTGCCAATCAACGGTCCATACTGAACATTCAGTTTGAACAGGTAGCCGGTGTCCTGCGGATTGCGGAATAACATCAGCGCCACACTGCGGCTGCCTGCATAACCTGTCATCCATTTCAGATCAGCATTCATATTCTGCAACCGGTTTCCACCATTCGTAGTTTTTAGTTCAACAAAGTTGCTTCCGTCAAAACAGAAAGCACTTTTCCTGGAAGTACTCCAACCCAGTCCCATCGCACCCACCGCAGTGATGGGCGACAAATTATTATAGACCAGGTTATTTGTATTTACCGGAAAATTTGAGAATAAGGTCCCCTTGACCAGGTTATACGCCTGGCCGTTATTGATCATCGTCAGGTTCTGCTGAGCCATCGGCTGGAATATGGACTGCGGCTTGCGTGTGGTTGGTTTGGTAAAGAACATATTATCATAGTTCATTACCATGGCACCGTTGTCGATCCGGTAAATAGCTGCATCATTTTCTGATACTACCGCCAGTGTATTGAAGAGGGCCGGGGATGCAGGCGAGATTTTAAAAGCTGGTGCAAATACAGCTTTTATAGCATTTCCGTCAAGACTCTGGCCATTGAAATTCGCAATCCAGTTATCAATACGCCCGGTGTTGTGAATAAAATCCATATCGGTTTTACCCGCGTTATCTTTCACCAGGTACCATCCATTCATAGTAAGGGTGGTGATGTTTACCGTCATTTTGAACATCGTCGTAACCTCCGATTTCCTGTCCCTCACATTGAATACCAGGATATAGGCACCCGGATTCTGGAGCACTTCGTAATTAAGGTCCCTGGTGCGGGCCAGCGTATCGGCCTTTACCAAACCCTGTCCGGGAGTAAAGCTGGAAGAGAAAAGAGTCCAGTAATAGTCGAACTCGTTTTCATTCCGGACAACCGGATTGACTGTTATAAAATCCTTATGGGTAAATACATTAAAAGTGTCTTTCAAACCTGTTACGCTAACCGGCGGGATCAGACTGGTTGCGCCGGTGCTGTCGTCCTTATTGCAGGCCGCCGCCAGCAATGAAAGCAGGCCGGCTATCACGATATTATTATATTTCATTTTAGATAGAATAGTTGATGATTAATTGGGGAAAGTGACCAACGGACTGGTAGGATCGGCTGTTTCATGCAGCGGCGCTTTACCCGAGTTAATATTGACCGGGTTGGCATTAAACTCAGCCAATGCGTCCCGCAACATGTTCTTGTAATGCTGTTGTGCCTGTGCCAATGCAATCGCTTTGTACCAATCTTCGTCGATTTTTGTTTTTAATATATCGATCATGAACTGGTGTTTATTGACACTGTACTTTCCGAAGGAAGAAAACGCAGGGGAGGTTCCATTGTCGGCCTTCCAGGATTCAAAACGTTCAAGCCGGTCGGAGAACTGAATAGTCTTTTCGATCATTTTCCGTTCCCCGATAGCAAAGTCCTTACCGGCGACCACTTTTAACCGCAGACGATATGCATTGGTCTTAAGGCTCGTATCGCGCAGCAGGATAATCGGCAGGCTGTCGGACGCTTTGTTGGCATGGATTACCAGCAGGGACAACATGGATGGATCATTGAGTGCAACATAATGTACACCGGGGACCGCCCTGAATGATTTTTCCTTCACGATGGAATCGGTGATCGTGTTGGTGATCGGATCACGCACATAGGTGATATCGAATTCCGGTATTTGTTCCAGTACTACCGTCCTGTTCTGGTCGGTAATACCACCGATGGTATTCAACCGGATATAGATAGTATCCCGGCTAACTTCCGGTGCATCATACACAAAAGTGGAATTTAAGACGCTGGTGTCAGCGATCTGAATGCGGGCCATATCATTGTACAACAGGTAATCCGCTTTTTTGCAGCCTGCAGCAACGGCCAGTAGTATAACTATTATGCAACTATATTTTTTCATTGAATGTTCTTTTAATTATGATCACCTGCCATTATAATTGATTTCGCGATCGGGTTTGGGGACCACATACCTGGCAGCAGTGGCAGTATAATATGCGGCTGTCCAGCTTGCAGGCAGTGTGGTTACATTGTATCGCTTGTAGGTGAAGAAGGTCTGGCCTTCTGCATAAAATTCACGTACATATTCCCTGATCATTTTAGTCTTGCGGTCTCCTTCCCAACCAGCAGCATTGAAACCGGTGGTGAAGGGGATACCTTTTTTGTTGCAATAAAAACGATAGTAGTTCTCTGCGTCTGTTTTGGTTTGCGCGCACTCTGTCAGAATCAGGTACATTTCACTAAGGCGGAGTAACGGGATCTGGTTGGTAGGATAGGGGTCTTTCTGGGTGTACTTCTTGTACTTTACAAAACCGGTTTGGCCGGAAGTTGTTTTGTACGACCACATACCCACCCACCTTGCGTCGGCAGCTCTTTCGGCTACGGGAAACAGGTTGTTCAGGTAATAAAATCCGTCCTGGATGTTAAAGTCTGACCGGACCAGTATGCCCGGTTCGCCAAACATATTTTCGGCGGATGTTTTCAGGTTATATACATCTATTGCGGCGATATGCTCTGAAGGGAAAGTGTAGTCTCCCAATTGAGCATCACTCAATTCACCAAGTCTGAAAGTTGGTTTACCCAACCTGTCTTTGGCATCAATAACCATCTGTGCATATTTGGCTGCATTGGTACGGTTGACTTCACCCCGGGGTACCAGGAAATTGTATACCCTGGCCTTGAGCGCCAGAACAGCATAATAGTTCAGGCGGATCTGACGGTACATATAGAAGTCGTCAGAAACCACCGGCACATTATCAACTGCAGTAATCGGGGGATTTAATTCCGCCAGGGAGAACTGGGTAATGGGGTCAACATCTTTCAGTAATACTTCTGCCTGGTCAAGGTCGGCCAACACCTGCTTTGCAAAATCATCATAGTTTGACAGTGTAACAATATCTTTCGACACTGCCGTCACGTAAGGAAGAATTGCATTGGTGCCGGGATTATCCGGCATGGTGCCATACATCCGTAACACATCAAAATGTGCGAAAGCGCGTAAGGCCAGTGCTTCTCCTTTTATCAGTGCATAGTTGTCGTCCTGAAATATATCTTTCTTTTCATCTATTTTTTCAAGGATACTGTTTACGTCGGCCACCACCCTGTATTCTTTGGCGTAGATCCTGTCCAGCGAAGTTCTTGCGGCGGCATCGGTATAAGTGCCATTCGCCAGGTTGTTGAGTTCTGTAAAATTGGGAGACAGAACATCCCAGTTGCGCGCCATAAATTCAATCGTACTCCAGGTCATTGAGCTGCCATAGGCGTCGCCGCTTTTCAGATCGGTGTAGGCACCGGTAAGAGCGTCGCGGAAACCCTTTTGTGTCTGGAAAATTTCGTCCCTGGTTGTCTGGCCTGCCGGTTTTACATCCAGCCATTTTTTACAACCGGTTAATACCAGTGTGCCGGATAATAATATGGTAAATGTGATCTTATTCATGTTCATTAAAATTAAAAAGTGGCGAAAAGGAAAATTCCTACCTGTCTGGTGAACGGATAATCGAGACCGCGCTCCTGGCGTACTGTAGAGAAATAGAATAATTCCCCGGTATTGGCAGACAGGCTAAGCGCCTTCATACCTAAACGACGCAACATAGCCGGATTGGTGACATCATAAGTCAGGCTCATGTTCTGGCACGCGAACGTAGATTCGTTCTGCACAAAACGGGAAGATGGTTCTACCCGCAGTGTTTCGTTCAATCCGCGGAACGGAACTTTATCGCCCGGGACCAGCCAACGGTCGGTGAACACGCGTTGATCCACATTGAGCCACCGGTCAGCATTTTCAATTTTGTCGATCAATGTCTGGTTGTAAAGCTGTCCGCCAAAACGGTAGCCGAACGACGCATTCAGTGTAAAGCTGCCATAACGGAACAGGGTGCTGAAGTTGCCGCGGTATTTGGGTTGTGAAACACCAACGTTTACGCGGTCCGCCGCGTTCCATTGGTAGGTCACTTCGCCGAAGCGGTTCAGGTAAAGCTCCCTGCCCGTGCTCGGGTCGATACCGAGTGAAGGCACTGCATAGATAGTGTTCTGCGATGCGCCCACACGGATGATCTTGTTTGGGGCATTGGAAGTATAGTCGTATTGAAGCGCAAGTTTTTCATTGGCTGCTTTCATCGCTCCTGACAGCTTCATGATTTTGTCTTCATTGTGTGCGATATTACCCGTTACCGACCACATTAAACGTTTGCGATCGTTACGAAGGATGGTAACACGCGCCATAATTTCCCAGCCTTTCTGCTCCAGTTCTCCAATGTTTTCCACGTAATCAGTAAATCCATTGGAATAGGGAAGCTCAATTGATGAAAGGAGGTTGGAGGTCTTTTCCGTATAATAATCTGCCGTGATGGAAACGCGGTCATTGAATAAACCTGTTTCAATACCCAGGTCTACCTTTTTAGTCTGCTGCCATTGCAGGTCGGGATTACCCAATGTAGTCTGGTTGGCTCCGATCCAGTTTTTATAACGATCGCCGATCACATAAGCATAAGTAGCCAGTGGCTGGTAAGCCGAGAAGGCCTGGTTGCCGGTAATACCATATGAACCGCGTAATCTCAGGCGGCTGATATAGGTTGCATCTCTTAAAAAGGCTTCCTTGTGAAGGTTCCAGCCCGCACCAACTGCATAGAAAGGCGCAAAACGTTTATCGGTCCCGAATTGCGAAGCACCATCCACACGGTAGGTCATGTCGGCAAAATAGCGGTCGTCGTAAACATAGTTGACCGTACTCACTACACCAACGCGGCGGGTAGTTGCTTCGCTTCCGCTGGGTGCACCGTTCTGCTGGTATTGCAGGGCCCTGCCCAGGAAATCGACAGTTTCATCAGGGAAACCTTCAGCTGTGATGGAATAAAAGGTTGTCCGGGCTTCATTGATCTCTCCGCTCAGGCCAATAGTCAGTCCATGAACACCTGCTATCAGGTTGTGATAATTGGCAGCCACACGACCGGTAAAATTAAATTCTTTACCAGTGCTGTAGTTATAACTTCCTTTACGGAATATATCGGCAGTGCTGTATTGTGAAAATGCCGAATGGGAGGCGGGTTTAAAATTGTCGCCCGAGCTCTCGGTGCTGTTAATGCTGAGTCCCCCATTGAGGGCCAGATTGTTCATGGGCCTGTATTCTACCTGTAAGTTCTCCGCTATATTGGTATAAGCTGATTTGGAAAAGCTGTTCAGTGTAGCGTCATACATCGGGTTGGCATAAGGCTGGCTTCCCTTCTGGGCCTGCGTCCAGTAATCGTAGTTGAAGGGTTTAAAAGATTGTACAATATTTCCTTTGTCATCGTACGGGGACCAGTAGGGGTTGAGCTTTGCGTAATCGCCGAATGAACCGTAGGGCGACTCGGTGGATTTGGTATTCCCGATGCGCAGGTTATTTGTGAAGTTCAGTTTGTTCAGGCGATAGGAAATCGTAGAAGTACCATTAACTGTTTCGCGACCGGAGCCCTTCATCACACCGTTTATCCGGTTGAATTGACCTTCCAGTGCGTAGCGGAATGTGGCATCACCACCTTCCAGGCGGAGGGAATGGTTCTGGTCTACCTGGGTTTGCAATGGTTTACTCAGCCAGTCGGTATTCACTCCGCTTTCTACCAGTCCCAGTACTTCGTTATAATATTTTTCCATCGAAAGATTCTGTGCGGCACTCTTGGTGGGGTTCACATAGTAACCGGAAACTTTTTCCAGTTCCAGTTTATCGCGTGCATTCAACAGGTGGTAACTGCCCAGGTCGGGCATGTTCAGGTTCGTACCACCGCGGTAGGTCAGCCTCAGTTTACCAGACTGCGGTTGCTTGGTTGTGATAACGATCACTCCGTTGGAACCTTGCGATCCATATAAAGCTGTAGCAGAGCCGTCTTTCAGGAGCGTCACATTTTGGATTTCATTTACGTTCAGGTCCATCATCCGTTGCATCGTAATGGGGAATCCATCCATGATGATCAGTGGCGCATTCAAAGCGGCCGACTGATATTGGAACTGCTGGTCACGGATAGCCAGTTCGCCAGCACCTGTGCCCGCCTGGAACTGATCGATATTGGGAAGGTTACGGATACCGCGCAGTTGAATTTCAGGCACACGGTTGGGGTCGGAGCCGATATTGTTATTGGTCACTACATAAAATGAAGGATCAATATTACCCAGCGTAACCAACAGGTTGCGGCCCTGGAATTCACGGATTTCTTTATCTGAGATAACCCTTGTTGCTCCCGTGTAACTTTCTTTCGGCTTGTTGAAGATACCGGTGATCACTACATTGTCGATAACGGCGGGAACTAAGTGCAGGACAATGGAAATGTTCTTCGTATCATTTTTTACTTTGAACGACGAAGGAGTAAATCCAACAAAGCTTACCACTATCACATCACCCGGCTCGGCCTGGATCTGGAAGCTGCCATTGGCGCTGGTGGTAACGGAGCTTTTGCCCTTGATACTTACCGTTGCGCCTGCCAGTGGAAGGCCCGAACTGTCAACAACATGTCCGGAAATAATTTGCACGGGCGTTTCATAATTAACGGAGTCTGGTTTGCTTTTTTCCGCGTAGATGAGGCGGGCCTCCACCTTACGGGCGAGGTGGATGGTTTTACCCGAGATCACATAACCCAGGGGTTGGTCTTTCAGGACAATATTCAGGAAATCCAGCAGCGGCATATCCTTTACAGTAAAGGTTACCGGCCTGGTAGTGCCAAGTGTTCCCTTTGTACTGAAAACAACATAACCTGTCTGTTTTTCAATGTTGTCGAAAACCTGTTTTAAGGTCAGGTTGTTACCACTTAAGGTGATACTCTGGGCCGCACCAGTTGCGTGGGCCTGCACCATGACTACAGTAAGTAAAATAGTGGTCAGTCTCATAACCAACAGAATTTTGTTGAGTTTGTGGCGCCACACAGGCTGATGAGCCCTGGTGGGAACATCAACAAGCCGACCGGAAACAGCAGCATACGTGGACAAACCACAATCAGCAGTTTTTTGCATAAATTGTGAACAGTTTTGGTTGTTAAAAAAAATAATCCTGAACAGTCATTGGATCAACCCGAACATCGCCGGAAGTGGTGCAAACACTTCCGGTTTGTTTTTTTTAAGGTCGATCCAGTATGACGCCAGACCAGTTGTACAACCGGCCGGGGTCATCCTAATTTTTTAGTTGGCAAGGCAATAGTTATCCAGGCAGCCATGCAAATCCTGCAATAGCCGTTAATTCATAATGATAAGGTTGGGAGAACTATTATTGTCAGGGAAGAACGGTCAGTTTTCTGTCTTCAATCTTAAAATGTATATCAGATCTTTCCAGCATCACCAACAGATCTTTTAATGGAACGTCTTTCGTCATCTTTCCTTCAAACGCGATATCAGGTATGCCTTTTTCATAGGCGATATCTATATCGTACCATCGTTCTATCTGCCGCATTACTTCGGCCAGTGTAGCCCCTTCAAAATTGAACAGTCCGTTTTTCCAGGCCATCACCTTGTTAATATCAGCATGGTTGATCACTTTGATCGTCGGCTGCGAAACAGATCCTGCGGCCAGATCGTGATGTGGGATCTGTGACTGCTGTCCTGGTTTCAGTACAACAAAGGGCTGGTTCTTTCTTTCCTTTCCGGCAATTGACGACACCCGCACGCTTCCCTGCAACAGGGTTGTATGGATGGCGGCTTCATTCGGATAAGCATTCACGTTAAAAAAAGTGCCCAACACTTCCAGTTCCTCCTTATTGTTCACACTCACTTTGAATGGTACGCGGGCATTGTGTGCTACTTCGAAATACGCTTCACCCGTAACAGATACCCGACGTTCCGTACCGGTAAACACCGTGGGGAAACGTAAGGAACTCCCTGCATTGAGCCATACACTGGTGCCATCCGGTAGTTTGACCTGAAACTGACGACCCCTTGGAGTGGTCATGGTATTATAGGTCACTTCATTAAGGCCTGCACCTGTCGGATCATACGTCAGTCCCCCACCTTTCAGCACTACCTGGGTACCATTCTGGTTTGCCACGAGGCCATTACCCAGGTTATCCAGATCCACCTGCGAGCCATCGGCAAGCGTAAGGACCGCACCATTTTTGCCAGGCGCGATATGTGTGTTTGCGGCAATGGTAACAGGGAAAGTTGAATTGTCTTTTGATGAATAGGTCCAGAAATAAACACCTGTACTTACCAGCAGGATCACGGAAGCCGCAGCCCAATGCCATTTGCGCAGGAAGTGTATACGATGGACACGGCGACCCGCGGGCAGTTGGTCAACGATAGTACTTTCCGTTTTATCAACGGTACTACCGGTAATTTGCGACGCGCCACCAGCCAACCGGTTTTTCCAGAAAACAATTTCAGCCGGATCACCCGGTTCAAATGCTTCGAGCCGGGTGGCTATAAATGAAACAACCGTTTCATCAAAGCCACCCGCCCGCAGCAGGGTAAACAACTCTTCTTCTTCAACCAAAGAAGCCTGTCCGCTGGAGTATTTTTCCAGCAACCCGATAATATGTTTATTGTTTTCTGCCATAGATATAACAGTGTTCCAGCACTTTCCTGCCATTATAAACGATCGGCGCGAACGGAAGTACCAAAGGAGTTAAAAATTATTTAACAATAGAAAAATCACGATTATGCCGGTAATATCACCATGTTCCATTAAATAAGACCGGATATTTTGTAAGGCGAGGTTAAGCTGGTTGCGGACGGTGTGACGGGAGAGTCCCAGCTGGCTTGCAATTTCATCATAACTCAGCCCCTGTTCATGGCGGATTTTAAAAACCAATGCCCGCTGCGGAGGCAGCTGTTGAACAGCCTGTCGGAATAATTTTTCACCCAGTTGGAAATCTACCTGTTCCTGAGTTGTATTCGTATTTGAATGTTGAACGTGGTGAACCATGTATTGTTTCATCCGGAGCTCATGTCCGCGGCGTTTCAGGTGATCCTTGGCCCGGTTGGCGATCATGCGGTAAACAAATCCTGCCGGATACTCGATCTCACCAATTGTTTCCCGGATCGACCACAATTTTAAAAAAGTGTCCTGCACAATTTCTTCCGCCCAAAGATCCGATCCCAGGAAACGGGCAACGTATACGGCAAGTTTTACCGTATAAGCTTCATAAAATTCGGCAAATGCCTGGGTATCGCCCTGCGCAATCCGCTGAAAAGTCAAGCGATCGCCCTGTAAAACACTCCTGTCCAATATTTTAATATTATTTCGATAAAACCGTCCCGAGATGCAAGGGGCTTAAAAGTAAATAAAGCGATTAAATTTATTTCAACAAAAGGGAAAAAAGGCAATAAAACGGGATGGTTTGTTTGTTTGAAATGACGGGATGGACCTTTATGGTTCCCTGTTTTCAAATAATTTATTCAAGCTGGTTGGATATCTGTGTGATTGAGGCAAGACCATTTGAATTTTTTCCTGCTGGTATATTGAGCCGGTGATCAACGGAATTAGTAAGTGGCACCGCAGACTTTTTAAAAAAAACCAGGGAAAAATTTGAGAAACCAAAAGGTTGCATATATTTGCAACCAATCGGTTTCTTTAATTTTAAAAATAAAAATTATGGCACTTATCAATCCTTACATTCACTTCAACGGCAACGCTGAAGAGGTATTTACATTTTACAAATCAGTTTTCGGTGGCGAGTTTGCCAGGGTCATACGATACAAGGAACTGTCCGGTCCTGAATTTCCAGTCGCAGAAAAGGATGCAAACCGGATTATGCATATTGCCTTGCCTGTTGGAGAAAATAACCTGCTGATGGCTTCTGACGTATTGGAAGTGATGGGTCAGGTGACTGAAAACGACAACAGGAATACAATTTCTATCAGTGCTGACAGTCGTGAAGAAGCCGACAAATTGTTCAATGGCCTGTCAGAAGGTGGAAAAGTGGAAATGCCGATTACCGATGGTCCGTTTGGAGCTTACTTTGGAATGTTTTCAGACAAATATGGTATTCAGTGGATGGTTGACTTCACTGCAAAAGAGGCCGCACAATAATATTGAGCATATATACTATCATTTTTACTAATTATCAGACTCCTTTCCTGTTTCCGGATTTTCCGGAAATGGATTATTACGACCTTTGTCCCTGATCCGGACAAGGTCGGAGTACTGTCTGGTCGTAAAAATTGACAGTTAGCTGATGGATAATTTTTTTCTCCTGCTATTGGTGGGCTTAATGATTGGTACAGTTGGAACGCTGATTGGTGCTGGCGGTGGGTTCATCCTGGTTCCTTTGCTGATACTGGTACATCCGGAGTTCTCTGCGGAAATAACAGCTGCCATTTCTATTGCAGTCGTAGCGGGAAACGCAATTTCAGGATCGATAGCATATGCCCGTGCAGGCCGGATAGATTTCCGTGCCGGTCTAGTGTTTGCGGCATTCACTATTCCGGGCTCCATTCTTGGAGTTTATGCCACCCGTTTTATTCCCAAAATGCTTTTTGATATAGTTTTCGGATTCCTGCTGATCATACTCGCGGTATTCCTGTTCATTAATAAAAAGAGGCCTGCTGCCGAAGAACAGATCCAGGAAGAGCAATCCCGTTGGAAAAACCATTTGCTGAAAGACCATGTAGGCAATGTTTATAACTATACCTATAACCAGACATTGGGAATCCTGATCAGCACAGGGGTTGGTTTCCTGTCGCCCCTGCTGGGAATCGGTGGCGGAATCATTCACGTTCCCGCACTGGTACGGCTATTGAAGTTTCCGATACCAATTGCCACTGCAACTTCCCATTTCATATTGGCAATCATGGCTTCGGTAAGCGTGGTTGTAAATCTTGTTAACGGAAATTATTCTTCTGATTATGTAGTCAGGCTGGTACTTGGATTGGGCATAGGGGTTCTGTTTGGCGCACAAATTGGCGCATATCTCTCCCATAAATTAAAGGGAAGTGTGATCATTAAAGCGCTGGCTATTTGCCTGGCCCTTGTAGGGGCAAGGATTATTTTTGCCCATTTTTAGTTATACCTTGACTAATGCCATTATACGGCTCCACCAGCAATTTAATTTGATCCCCGCCGAGCAGTGAACTTTCAAACTCTATCCGCACTTCCTTTGATTCACCTTTTAATAAGGTAAAGTAGTTGTCGCTCATTACTGCCGGAAGGATTTGTTCACCAGTTTTCGATTTAACTGCCTGAACCCTGATGGCAAAAGCTATGGCAGGTGAGGAAACAGGGTTTGTGATCGTTGCGGTTATATAATGTTTGCCATTTAACGGGGTAATCCTGGTCCCGACTTTTAATTTAACCTCCGGCAAAGAGTTCAACGCTGTAAAGTTCGTCCTGTTATTGCCACGCCAGTAAAAATTATCGGAGATCAGTTTACCGTTCTTTTCCTTTAATTGCAGTTTAATAAAGTGCACATCAGAAAGATTTTCACTTTTCTGGTTTCCTTCAT
The DNA here is from genome assembly GCA_040510375.1 of Chitinophagaceae bacterium. GTDB lineage: Bacteria > Bacteroidota > Bacteroidia > Chitinophagales > Chitinophagaceae > JBEVJC01. The sequence goes on along the minus strand of JBEVJC010000019.1, from coordinate 59,214 downwards.
AGACTTCGAAATTCCAAAGGGAATAACCCCAGTAGGTGCCTCTTTCTATCCCGTACATCCGTACATAACGCGCTTTCTCTTCGGGGAATGTAATAATTTGCTCGCCGGTCTTTCCGTCATCGGTTCTAAAGACGTCGGTCCACCTGATGGCGTCGGTTGAGGTCTGGATTTTATAGGATTTGGCGTAAGCATCCTCCCAGTTCAGGCCAACTCCATCCACCACTTTTTCTTCACCAAGATCTACATAAATCCATTCATCATCCCTTGAACTGCTTGCCCACCTGGTATCAGGTTTGCCGTCTGTTATAAAAGCGGGCTGGTTATTGGGGGATGATGATGCGATCACAGCTTTATTTAAAGCCAGGTTCTTTTTTTGTTGCCCGAAACCGATCTGGAAACATTGAACAGCGTTATTGGCGGGCGAGTTGATAGTCGCGGATTGGCTGTATTGATTTACGGCTTTTCCATCCAAATTATAAACAACAGCAGAAGCAGTTAATCCCGTAAGCTGTTGTCCGGAGGTATTGATCACTTTCACAGAATTGCTGGAAGGGTTCCATTGTATATGAAGTGGTTCACATGCACTTTTTGCACCCCAGAAAGCCCCGGTAAGGTCATAGTAATAATCATAAGTCTGCCAGACCAGCGAAGGGTATGCCGACTGACTCATCCAGGTCATAATACCTGAAGCATCTTCCCAGATATGCTCCTGCCATCCCTCATACATTGCCTTGTTTGTTTCAATATTGAGAAGTTGCGCCTTTCGGCAATACTCCTCAATTCCTGTTGGCTGTCCGTATTTGGTACGGATACTTTCATCATATTGATCAGGGCCGGCATTAAAAGCCAGCTGTCCGAAGAAATGTTGGTTCCACATTTCATTACGCGGCCACCATTTGTCTTCCGGCATGAATTTCTTAAAACTTTCAAAGTTGGTAAAAACTGCAGTGCCTATTTCGGTACGCAGACCCCAGCCTTTATTACCACCAATAGCAACAGGTGCCGAGATAAAATAACGCCTTGGGTCAAGACCCATCCAGGGACCACTGCCTGTCAGGTTATCCGCATGGGAATTGGCCTGGTAATATCTTTCACCATCAAAGGTTTTAATATTTTCGTTTAACCATCCGCTTAACGGAGGCTCGGGCCAGCCTTCATTGTCTGCGCAATAAATAGCTACGGACGGATGATTGCGTACACGTTTTATCTTTTCAATCGCATTTGCGTTAAACACATTGATATCAGCAGGGAGGTTAGGGTTGGCGTTCAGCCAGAAATCATCCCATACCATAATACCGTATTTGTCGCAGGCTTCATAAAATTCCTCGTCAGTGGTGGAGCCGATCCAGTTCCGGATGATATTAAAGTTCATCTCCTTGTGGAACCTGACCCTGGTATCGTATTCAGCGCCGCGGCACCTGAGCATATACTCCGACATTCCCCAGTTACCGCCTTTTAAAAAAAGCCTTGTGCCATTTATGGAAACATGTAAAACGTTTCCGGTTGTATCATAACTGTATTTCTTAATGCCAAACTGAAGTTTTTTCTGATCTGATACCTGGTCGTCTGATAAAACACTTATCCCGCAACTATACAAATCCGGATTACCGTATCCATTCGGCCACCATAATACGGGACTATGTATTACAAGCTGGGGGAAGCGTTTGTAGTCAATAACGATATTCTCCGTGGCGTTCGCCCCGATAGTTACCTTTTGTGTGAATTCTATGTTACCGGGATTGATAATACCTTTTAAAACGGCCTGTACAGGTTTACCGGAATTATTTGTCAGCTCAGCAGAAACCGTGAGATCAGCACGTCCATTTGTGACAAGATTAGTCCGTACCCATGGGTCCCTCATGGTTATATCACCTGTGTTGGTTAAAAAAACTTTATCCGTGATACCCGTATTCAGTCCTGGTACATAGGGCATCCAGTCCCATCCGGCGCTTGAAACATAGTTGGGACTACCAACATTTGCGAGTGGTGTTTTCGGCATATAAATCAATACCGCCAGTACGTTTTTGTTTTTCCTGTTCACCAGCCCGGAAATATCAAACTGGCCGCGTTGCATGAAACCGTCAAGGGTTCCGATCCTGACACTATTTAAATAGATATCGGCCTTCCTGTTAACGCCCTGAAAGTTCAGCCAGATCTTCCCGTTTGTATAGGAAACCGGAATTAAAAACTCCGTACGATACCAGAAGTTGCGGTCGTATTTTGATTTATCTACTTTATAAATATTATCGCCCAAATTTGGGTCTTTCTCCAGGCCGGCTGCCACGTATGAGGCAAATACGGTCCCGGGAACAATCGCCTGGACCCAGTTTTCTGTCTGAAAGCTTCCGGTGCTGATTTCATCTGCACGGTTGGCAACATCACTCTGTGCCTTTACCTTCCACACCTGTTCTTTTGAACTGTTTAGTGGGAAGGGATTCGATTGTGCAAACAGGGATGGATTAAATGAGAAGCTGATCAGTAAAACTATCAGACTGGCAGATACCATTGCCTTATTCATATGGAAGTTCAATATTTATTTGGAGATAATTCAGGTACGTTTATTCAGGGTCTGTTACCGCTTACAACAGCGGTGGCAGGTTTATTGGGGTCGTTGGGGGCTTCAAACTATGATGCGTGTTGAAGAGGTGTAATTTTCTCAGAAGATTTTCTATTTAGGCAATAAATATACGGCAAAATGTTAAGCCAGTATATTTATGCGGGAGGTGCAATTGATAGTGGGAAAAGGACTACAAACCTTGAGATTATATGCGTTTAAGATTTTTACCGGAAAGTCTTTCTTGTTATTTGTAACAATCAAATTAACACCCGAAGTTCTGGCTGCCGCAACAACATGCCTGTCGTTGGGATCTGGCAAATCAAGATCCTGAATTAAATGTTCGTATCCAGAGATTGTTGAATCAGGAAAGGCCGCATTCATGGCAGACTTCACAATTTCCAGATTCGCTCGTGTTATGTCCTTTCTTTTTTCAAGCAAATTTTTTATCCATTCTTCGTGAATAGCGTCTGTCCATTTGGGTTCGAATAACCCCTCGCTTGCGATAAAGAGAAGGAAACTTCGCACAGATGCAGGATAAAGAACGTTGGCGTCCAAAATAACAATTAAACCAGATCTTGGATTCATGGTACCTATTCAAGACCCAATTGCTGATCAAATCCTGAAAGTTTATTCAGTTGCTCTTTCCGGGATTTTTTCATCTTTCGTTGATATGCTTCGATGTCGCTACGGAGCATTCGTCTGTGTGTGCCTATTTTTGAATAAGGGATCTCATTTTTCTCCAATAACTTTACCACAAATGGGCGTGAAACATTGAGTATGATCGCAGCATCTTCAGTGGATAGTTCTTCATCAGAACTTATAAAGTTAACTGATTTACCTTCGGACATTTCTTTCACGATCTCATATAAAATTGTCAGGGCTTTTTTTGGAACGTGTATATAGCCTTCACTTTCGATAAATTTAATCCGCGCATATCTCCGGGAGCTATTGAGTACCTGGTTGGATTTTTTTTTGAGAGTCTCTACAGAAGCCCGCGCAAGTTCCTGGTCCTCCTTTGTTACTTTTTCCATTGTCGTTTTCATTATTTACGCTTTTGACAAAGGTAAACAAACGAAATAATCGAAACAAGTGAAATAAGCGAATGAAATTATTTTTATAATATATTGATAATCAATTATAAATTAGATGTCAATTCCTTCGCAATATCTCAGCTTTCTTTAACCCTGTACCATTTGATCCTTACCGGAAAAATAAACCTTCGCAACTTCAAAGTCAGCTGGTCATCTGTATTGAATTTTATAATCACTGTGGTGAGCATTTCGCCATCTACGGAATGAATGAAGCCCTTATATCGGCGATTGTTCTTTTTTTCCACTGCGGTCAGGATGATTGATCCTGATTTGTCAGTGACCCTGACAGAATTCTCCAGTACCGCCTGCATTTCAGCTTCGACAGAATAGATATGATAGACGCGTGTGCCGTCGGCGGAAGTCCAGTGACCCGCCAGTGGTTGAGCATAGAGTTTGCCGGCTGTTGAAAGGATCAGCAAAAAGGTAATAGCGGTTAGTTTCATAATCAGAGTTGGCAGGTGAGTGTGTCGCGTTTTTAAGTAATAATGGTTTAGTTAATTCAATTGGTACAGGCTGCCGGTTATCCTTAAACACCCTGATTCTTCACCCGGGTATTTTATTTAGTCCCGGTACCTGCCGTATTTCTTTGTACCCAGCCAAAGGTCTTTTAGCGTCAGCCCGAGGACAATCTGCGTATAGTTCTCCCGGATCTGACCATTTGTTTTATTGCCTTTTTGACCGAGTTCGAGACCACTGTAAACAGACAGGTTGTTCGAAACATTAAGGCCCCCGCCAAGCGACAGGGAATAATCCCACAGCTTTTGCTTTTCAATCCGTATATAGGAATTCTCGGCATTTAGCCCTATGCCAAGAAATCCTCGTTCCCAGGTATGGGTCCGCGCATCTTTAAAAGAATATTCCATACCAATACCGCCTTTGTAGGTAGGATAGGTGTATGAGTTCTGATAGTTTACTTTTTGATAGGTCCAGTGCGAGTACCCGCCTTCAATGGAAAGTGTTATACCCGCAGGACTGGTTGCAGAATAACCGACTCCGGCAGATAGTGGGAGCCTGAATTCGGAGCCATCATCCAGACTCTTATTGATAACAACCGAATTTTCGGAGTATTCAGTGCTAAGCTGACCGTTTAATTTACTTCCAACTGATCCTGTCAATCCCAACACATGATTCCACCTGGTTCCGGGTTTTGAATAAAATTGCAAACCACCCTGCACCAGCAGTCCGCTATATGAGTCGGATCGTTTACGCGTTATATCCATGTACGAGCTGTAGTACCGCGTGTCTTCCTGTACGGATCCAAACAGGTAACTGGCAGTTATTCCTGCTGATATTTGTTGACCCAACACATGACCCGCGGAGAAATACACCTGGTTAAGTCCACCACTACCCTCAACGGCTTTATCGTAGACAGTACTGTTGTCCAGTTGCACCCGGTTTTGATTTAATTTATAATTGACAGTACTATAAGGTTGCAACCCGAAAGCAAAGCCGGTTTTTTCAGTCACCTTAAACGCCAGTGAAATCCGGCGAAGGATCAGGTCTTTTGAAGGCGTCGTTGCTGTATCATCATCAGGAAACGAAAAGCTGCTGATTTTGCCTCTTATCAAAAGGTCAAAATGCATGGTTTTAAGTGGCAATCCTGTAAGCGAAGCCGGGTTGGAAAAATTATAGGCCCATGGATCACGCCGCGAAATAGCTGTGTTTCCGGATATAAAATACCTGCCGGCGTTTTTTGTTTCAATATCCCCGATGCCAAGGATTGAATACGGGGAGGTAACATTCTGTGCGGTTAATTGCGCGGATGCTATTACACTTACCAGCAGTACGAGTACGCCCCGTTTCCCTGTAGCGGCGTACGCCAGGTTTGTTTTACAGTCCGAGTACATACATTTTAAGCTGAACATGGTCGTTTAGGGTTTGATCGTCTATAATAAGCCTGTCGATACTTGCGTCTGTGAATCCGGACGGAGGTTGCAGCATCAGGGCGGATTTGGAGAACTGCCCTTCCGCCAGAACCGTTTGAATGAAACTGGTGACGTCAAAACTATACTGGGTATTCTGTCCATAAAGGTGATCAACTATCAGACTACCTGTCTGGGGTTGTTGACCGGTGGCATCGGTAAGAATACTTGTTGGCCGGTTTTCGTCGTCCGTTATATACATATACAATGCAGCAGGCAGCCTGTATGGATATTTATAGGTGGCAGGGTCCGGTTTAATCAATACTTCAGCCTTCAGTACTTTAATGTATGGATGAGTTTCTTTCAGGCTGAGCAGGGTAGGGAAACTGATTTTAATATAGCTACCCATATTACTGTTCAGGTAAGCTTTATGTCCTGTGAGCTCACTTGTTTTCACGGCAGTTTTACCTGTCGCAAATGCCGCCAGGTTAGTGCCGTTGTGGTGGTACAGGATGCTGTTGAATTGTTTGTCGGTGTTGAAAGGAAAATCAATGTATTTATCCTGGGGAATGGCACCCTTGAGCGTATAATGTAAACGCACAAGCCCGGTAGAATCTGACCGGAAATAATAAAGCGCCTTCGAACTGACGGAATCGGACCGGAGACAGAGTCCTTTCAGATACCGGTTGAACATTGCCTGGTTTTGAATCGTATCGTCGTTTTCCTGCAGTTTGTTCAGCAGATCCTGGCCAAGAGCTGTTGACAATCTGATCTTCACCACTTTTCCTGCATTGGGGCGGATAGTAATGGTTGTTTGCCCCAGGGGAACGGGATCGAATGAAAACCTGCGCAGGTTATAAAAGCTGTTATTCCCTTCTTCTTCATTTTCTATATTTTCCTGCAGCCGGTGAACGGACATCTGGAAGGGAACAAGGGTATCGCCATAATAGTTGCCATTCGGGTTTAACATCAAAACCAGCGAATCAAACGTTACGTTTTGATCGTAGACCCCGTTTACCGGAATCTGGAGTTCGGCATAGGAGCCGGCATGGATGGTTCCAAATTCAGGATCGGTATGATGACCAACAGTAAACACACTGTCGCCGGTAGTGGCGAAGGAATCAACCTTATAGGTAGAAAGCGTTACCGGATAATTTGTATAAACCGCGATATTGGGATCATCATCTATCGAGTCGTCATCGAAAGGCAGCTCCACTTTGTTGCAGCTGGCAAGTGTACCAAGAGCCAGGCAACTGATGAAGGAGGAAATAAAAAAATTATAACGGGAAAAAAAAATCCGGTTCATGGAAACGTATTAGTTGTCGTTGTCATCTTGTTTGGCATCGGAGAAAAACTCCCATAAATCATCATATTCATCACTGCTGCTGTTTCCGGTTACCAGGAAACCCTTGCTGCCAACAGTAAAACTGATACCTCCCTGCCGAGCTGCCCCTTCAAAAGATGTTTTTTGTTCCCAGGTATCACCTGCGATATCATAGGCAAAGGTTGTATTGAGAATACCACCCCGGTTCCCGCAGGTCAGGAATGCTTTGTTGTTTAATACAAAAACAGTGGCATTACTGCGGCGGATATTGTCACCATAATCGTCATCGTATTCTTCATCGCTTGCGCTGCTGATTTTCCTTTTTTCAGTCCATCCGTTTGCGTTGGGATCATAAACCCACAGATCGTTGGGATAGGTACCGTTGTTTACACCGGAGAACAGATACGCCAGGTTATTGTGGACAAATACAACGGCTTCCCGGCGTTTGGATCCGGTCAGGCTGGCCCGTTGGGCCCATGATCCCGGATCTGTGGAAGTTGTGCCGGGTGTATATTCCCACAGGTCTTTCAAATAGTTTCCATCATAACCCGTACATATATAACCTTTGTCTCCGATATTAAAACCTACCGCATCATAACGTCCGGTTCCTCCGAAATCAGCTTTCTGCGTCCATGTATTTGATATGGGATCATATTCCCAGAAATCTTTCAGTTTTGTACTGTTGTCATCGATCCCTGTTCCCACATAGCCCTTGCCATTAATGGAAAATGCAACTGCTGAGTTTCGGGGAGTGCCGGGAAATGGCGCGATGGGTTGCCAGGTGCCGGTTGGTTCATCAAAGGACCAGAAATCCTGAAGCCGGTTACTGCCATCATACCCGCCACCAACATAGGTTTTATCGCCAATTGTAAAACTCACGGCCTCTGTACGTGCAACGCCTTCCAACTCGGACCGGCGTGACCAGTTGCCAAGGAATTCGTCCTCGTCTGTCTGCTTTTCGCAACCGGAGAAAGCGACCATGATTATCACAAGCAAAACCAGCGTGGGGAAGAATGCGCTGGTGTATGGGCGGAAATTTGTCTCAGTGCTGAAATTTCTCATAAGTACTCTATTTATTCATTTAGGAACTGCAATCTCACCAGCACCAGCTACAAAAAAATGTTAAGGCGATTCACCGGGGCAAAATGATTACCTAAATGGACAATATCGCTACTGAATATTTTCTGAAGAAATAGAAGGCAAAAAAATGATTAACAGGTAAAAATCCGGGGCGTTGGTTTTAACAAGACATTCGCTGTAGCCCGGCTGGTAAAGTTTTGCGGGCAATGCAAGTCGTCTATTTTTGTTTGATGTTCGAGATACCATACAGGAAAATAATTAAACTCGCATTGGTCACATCGCCCTTGCTGGGCATCTTTGGTGCAGCACCCATATTTGTATTTGGAAGGGGCGAGCTTACCCGTATTTCATCCGGCTTTCTTGCTCTCACACTTCTGGTGATTGCATTCTGGATGGTCAATATAGTATTGTTGCGTGTGTGGGATAAAATGCTTTGGGAAAAAAAACAATGGCTGCGATACGTATGCAGCATTCCCATTTGTATAGCAATATTGTATTTGGTAACCCAGTTGTTGCCCGGTGAAGGCGGCGTAAGTATGCACAATGTCCGGTTAAGGGATTTACCTGGCAATTTTCCCAATCCACCACCATTGGGTTCGCACAGGATGTTCCTGATGCCTGCACTGCAATCCCAATCTATCAATGCGCTGATCATTGTTTTCATCGAGATCATTTTGTTGCGGGAAAGAAAATTATTTATTGAGTCGGAGAATGCACAATTAAAAATCGCCAACCTGGAAGCGCGGCATGGACTGCTTAAACAACAACTACACCCACATTTTTTATTCAATTCCCTGAGTATCCTGGGAGCATTGATCAGGCGATCACCAACTGATGCGGAAAATTACCTGGAGCGGCTTTCCAGCTTACTGAGGTTTTCAACCGAAAACGATTCCAAGACCCTCGTGAAACTGGAGGACGAGGTAGAGCTTTGCCGGAACTACCTGGAAATGCAGCAGGTCCGGTTCGGAAAATCCTTATCGTTTTCGGTAGACATACCAAAGGAAATGACGCAAAATGGACGCGTGCCCGTTTATTCTATACAACTGCTGGTGGAAAATGCGATCAAACACAATATCCTGACAACTGAACAGCCACTCAATATTGCCATTGTTGCTGATCCGACAAATTATAAAATAACAGTGATCAATAACCTGAGGAAAAAAAATGGTATGGGAACAAGTAGCGGACTGGGACTTTCGAATCTTTCGGAACGATATCATTTACTCGGGCAGGAGCCTCTTGAAGTGACTGACAATGGCAATAATTATTTTGTAACCTTAAAAGTCCTGGCAAATGAAAGTAGTAATCATTGAGGATGAAATCCTGACTGCAGAAAACCTGGCTGAAATATTATTGGGATTACCGGACAATATCAAGGTGATAAAACTCCTGCAATCGGTTCGCGAGTCGATTGCCTATTTTCAGGACCACCCTTCCCCTGATCTGATCTTCTGTGATATCCAGTTGGGCGATGGTTCCAGTTTCGAAATTTTTGCAGAAACCCGGTTGGAAGTGCCGGTTATTTTCTGCACGGCTTTTAATACATATGCCGTGGATGCATTCAGTAACCACGGGATTGATTATATATTAAAGCCTTTCAGCAAAAAAACAATCGGTGGCGCTATTGAAAAATTCAAAAAACTGAATTCAAGGTTTGGCTCACCACAGATCGACTATAAGGAGTTATTAAAAAATATGCCTGGCCAGCCGGGTGCGGAAAAAAAAGCCGGCTCATTGCTGGTAACATGGAAGGACAAAATCATTCCGGTTAAGATAGATGATATCGCCCTCTTTACAATTGAATACAAGATGACCCAGCTGGTCACCCACGATAACCAGAAATACTACGTAAGCCATACGCTTGAGGAACTGGAAGAGATTTGCGGTGATGGTTTTTTCCGGGTTAACCGGCAGTACCTGATCAACCGGGAATGTATTTCCGAAGCACTACAACATTTCCCAAGAAAATTGCTCCTTCTTTTAAAGATTGAAGGCAAGTACGAAGTAGTGGTTGGTAAAAACCGGATCCCCGAATTCCTGAGCTGGCTGAAAAACTAAAGGAGTCAGATTCCGTTACGTAAACTTTCCGCATAGGCATCCGGCAGTGGACTATCTTCTACAGCCTTTGCTGCTTTTTCAACATTGTAATCAAAACGTACAAACTGCACCCTGATACTTTCAGAATGCAGGGTGCTGCTGTTCTGGCTGATTTCAAGTATCACGTATCCTCCCCTGGCATCACCGTCCTTTGGCTTTCCAACTGAACCGATATTTATGGCATGCCGGTAATGTGTATCACCTTCACTAGTTTCTTCCAGGATCCGGTGATAGGGTTTATGTGTATGGCCAAAGCACATAATATCAGCATCTGCGTCGCGCATGATCCGGATCAGACTTTTTTCTTCCCGGTCCTCAAAAAGGTATTCATTTATTTTCCTTGGACTTCCATGCACCAGCAGGAGATTCAGTTTGTCATTGTTGAGCTGGAATTCCAGTTTGAGATGTGCCGGCAGGGTGCGGAGATATTCACGTTGCCCGTTCCCGATAATACTGTTGGTATAGGATATGGAAATATTGCCATTATTTTTTTCGCTGTCTGTTTTATATGCGCAACCACACTCATCGATGTTCCGGCCAATGCCAAAGTCGTAATTACCGGCAATCGTCGGTATTTTTCGCTTTTTTATTTCATCGATTACTTCATTAGGCCAGATATTGTAACCTACCAGGTCACCCAAACAATAAATTGCGTCTGCCTGATGTTTATCAGCATCTTCAAAAAAAGCCTCAAGTGCAGGAAGGTTTGCATGGATGTCTGAAAAAAGGATGATTTTCATATTTTATTTTGAAGTGTGTATTGATCAGGCGTACGTTTTGCTGTAATATTTTTTTCGCAACCAGTAAGCAACATTCACCAGTATAATTAATGCTGGTACTTCTACCAGCGGACCGATAACACCGGCGAAAGCCTGCCCGCTGTTAATGCCAAACACACCGATAGCCACCGCAATGGCGAGTTCAAAGTTGTTGCCTGCAGCTGTGAAAGCGATTGAGGCATTGGTGGAATAGTCGGCTCCCATTTTCTTGCCAATGAAGAAACTGACCAGGAACATAATGGCGAAATAGATCACAAGCGGTACTGCAATCCTGATCACATCAAAAGGAATCTGGACAATCAGTTTCCCTTTCAGGCTAAACATAATCATGATGGTAAATAACAGGGCTATCAGGGTGATGGGTGAAACGAAAGGAATGAACCGGTTTTGATACCATTCTTCGCCCTTTGCTTTGATAAGGGAATACCGTGTCAGGAAACCTGCGGCAAAGGGAATTCCCAGGTAAATAGCCACGCTTTCAGCAATCTGTCCGATGCTGATATTGACTACAGAACCTTCTATTCCGAAGTAAGGGGGAAGCACAGTAATGAACAGGTATGCATATACACTATAAAGTACCACCTGGAAGATGCTGTTCAATGCTACCAGCCCGGCTGCATATTCCCTGCTGCCACCCGCCAGTTCATTCCATACGATTACCATAGCGATACAACGGGCGAGCCCGATCAGGATCAGACCAGTCATGTACTCCGGGTAACCATGCAGGAAGGTAATTGCGAGAATAAACATCAGTACGGGTCCAATGACCCAGTTCAATACAAGCGAAGCACCCAGTACTTTTGTATTCCGAAACACTTCTTTGAGTTTATCGTATCTCACTTTTGTAAAAGGGGGGTACATCATCAGGATCAGCCCGATTGCCAAGGGGATATTGGTGGTGCCGCTGGAAAAAGAGTTTATTAAACCCGAGGATGACGGAACATAATAGCCGATGCCTACGCCTATTGCCATGGCAAGAAAAATCCAGAGGGTAAGGTACCGGTCAAGAAAACCCAGTTTCTTCCGTTCAGATGCGGGAGCAAAATTATTTGCAGACATTATTTTTCTTATTTACTAACAGCAACCTGGAGCGCAGCAGGCTTCCGTCACCTGTGGTTTTTCTCCGTACACGGTAATACTGAAGATGCCGGTGGAACCTGTTTTGAAATCATTTATTTCTTGTATGCTCATATACCTTGACAGGATATCGTCAGGAATGATGATGGGCTTTTGCATCTGGACAGCTACCTGCTGAAAGCCGTTTTTTTCTATCATTCGCAGATACACATCTTTTTGGATTGCCCCTGAAACGCAACCGGCGTACATTTCAGCATCTTTTTTCAAAGCGTCGGGCAGGTCACCCAGCAGCACCACATCAGAAATACTGAAGTGGGCACCTGGTTTGAGTACCCGGTAAACTTCTTTCAGTACTGCATCCTTATTGGGTACCAGGTTCAGCACGCAGTTACTTACAATTACATCGGCTGTGTTTGCCGCAACCGGCATGTTTTCAATATCACCCTGTCTGAATTCGACATTTTTGAAACCAAGTTTATCCGCATTGGTTCTTGCTTTGTCGATCATTTCGGTAGTAAAATCAATACCAATCACTTTGCCTGATTCACCGGTCTCCGCTCTTGCCACAAAACAATCGTTCCCTGCACCGGAACCCAGGTCAATCACCGTATCACCCGTTTTAATTTTTGCATACTGTGTTGGAAGGCCGCAGCCTAGTCCCAGGTCGGCATCTGGTGTATATCCGTTCACTGCCGAATAATCGTCAGTCATGATATTATACACTTCAGTACTGCATCCGCCGGCACCACAACAGGATGCCTGGTTTGTTTCTTTGTCCTGGAGGGCAATCTCGCTGTATTTTTTGCGGACGATCTCTTTGAGTTCATTGTCTGTTTGCATAATAATTGAATTGGTTAATTGCTATATTACGATGTTTAAGATCAAAAAAAATCAGCAGCAGGAAGCCTTTGCGGTGTATTTCCCGAAGAAACTGTCAAACATGGTCCGGTATTGGGACCAAACCTTCTCATCAATGCAATAACAAACACTGGTTCCTTCAATTGTTCCCTTGATAATACCTACATTTTTAAGTTCTTTCAGATGCTGGCTGATAGTTGCCTGGGCCAGTCCCAGTTCATCTACCAGGTCGCCGCAAATGCAGGCCTGCGTTTTAACAAGGGTTTGAATAATGGCGATCCGGGCCGGGTGACCAAGTGCTTTCATCATTGAAGCCAGCTTATTCTGTTCTTTTGAAAAAATTTCCGACTTTGTTAATCCCATGATTGTAATATTACGATCATTACCGTTAGCCACCAAATATTTCTTGAACCGGTTGGCTTCGGATTGTTGGCGGGCCGGGACTGAAAGTTTGTTTATCTTGGCCCAGTTGATGAAATTATCAGGAGTATGGCAAAGGCAAGAAACATTTTTACAAGTTTTTTTCAAAGTGAACGTTCAGGAGGGTTTGTTCTTATAGGGTGCACACTGATTTCCCTGATCATTGCCAATAGCGCCGGCGGCGGAGGGTATTTGAATTTCTGGCATAGCCATCTGGATTTGTCGGTTGGGGGTATTTTATTGGACTACTCCGTTGAGCAATGGGTAAATGACGGATTGATGGCCGTTTTCTTTCTGATGATCGGCCTTGAGATCGAGCGGGAACTTTATGTGGGTGAATTGTCTGACTTAAAAAATGCATTGCTGCCAATAGCCGCTGCTATAGGGGGAATGGTTGTTCCCGCACTGATCCATATATTATTTAACAGCGGTACACCTACCCATAGAGGTTTCGGTATTCCGATGGCAACAGATATCGCCTTTGCACTTGGAATCCTTTCACTCGCAGGTAAGCGGGTACCTGTATCACTAAAGATTTTTTTAACGGCGCTTGCAATCATCGACGATCTCGGAGCTATTGCCATCATCGCAATATTCTATACATCTGATTTTTCTGTCACCTGGTTCCTGATAGCGCTGGCGATTTTCGCCGCACTTTTTTTCCTTGGCAAACGCAGGGTTTTTTTCCTTCCCCTTTATCTGGCTGGTGGTATTGTAATGTGGTACTGCATGCTCAAATCCGGTGTCCATGCAACGATAGCCGGCGTATTACTTGCCTTCGCAATTCCCTACCCACGTACAGGAGGACGCAATCCATCAGTGTCCCTGCAACATGGGCTGCATTATCCAGTTGCCTTTATTATCCTTCCAATTTTTGCGCTGGCCAATACAGCCATCCTTCTTCCAAAAGATCTGATAAAGGAACTTACCACACCAAACTCACTTGGGATCCTGCTGGGTCTGATAGTCGGAAAGGTTACCGGCATTTTCCTCGCAGCTTATCTGGCTGTGAAGGTAAAACTGGCCTCACTTGCACCTGGCCTGAACTGGCGTTGGATCCTGGGGGCAGCCTTACTCGGGGGTATCGGTTTTACAATGAGCATCTTCATTTCTATCCTGGCTTTCCCGGGCAATACAGATCTGATTAATGAATCAAAAATCAGTATCCTGACTGCTTCACTCATCTCAGCAATACTCGGCATACTTGTACTGAAACGAAATGGCAGGAGGGCTGGAAAACAGGACAGGTCCGCCTGACATTTTGGTCTATTCAAAACGGATCCAGTCAATTTCCACCTGTCCCTGGTCCTTTAACTCTATCACCAGGTTCGTCAAACCCTGCGGATTACCGGATACCGTCTTTTTAAGATTGTGCCAACCCTGTTTATCAATCCTGATATTTGCTAATACGGGACCAGTTACATCGCCTGTACGGATCAACAGGGTGGCTGCGGTTTCTGACCGTACCCGGATAATAACAGAGCTGGTTTTTTTATCAAATTGAACGGTATTGTACTTCACCCAAGCACCAGGTTCATTTAAAATAGTTTTCCATCCATTGAATCTATGGAGTGTATCCAGGAAATCAATAGATGCGCCGTTTGCGGAAAGTGCGCTGAACCGATCCGGCTGTATTTCAGTAGTTGCGTTGGTCACGCCAATTCCACGAAGCGTTGGTATCACTTTACGGATAGTACCGTCGGCATTAAAAAAGAGACTATCGGTCCTGACAGATCTGGCTTTGTCAAATGAAGGGGAGTAGTCGTTATGATGGTAAAAAAGATACCACTGGTTGCGGAACGGAACCAGTGAATGGTGATTGGTCCAGCAACCGGTAGGTGATTCATCCATAATCACACCGGTAACCCGGAACGGGCCCAGCGGATTGTCCCCGATAGCATATTCAAGCCTTTCGATTTTATTTTCCACGTGCGGATACGTCATATAGTAAATCCCGTTACGCTTAAAAACGAACGGTCCTTCTTTCAGTCCCTTCACCGGTAGCTCTCCCAGTGTTTTAACTTCCGAGTCCAGTTCCAGCATATTTTCTTTCAGCTTTGCACCGAAAATATTTCCCTGCGACCAGTACAGGTAGGCCTGTCCGTCGTCATCGATGAATACATTTGGATCGATTCCTTTCACTCCCCTGATTGGTGTAATCTCCGGAACATATGGCCCCTCAGGTTTTGTTGCAACGGCCACGCCAATATTAAATCCGCGTCCATTTGCGGTGGTGTCCCGGGGCATTGAAGGGAAATAGAAGTAATATTTACCGTTGCGGAAGATACAGTCAGGCGCCCACATACTATAACTTTCCGGCCGCACCCAGGGAACCTTATTCTGTGTTACGATCATTCCATGATCTGTCCAGTCGGTCAGGTTGTCCGAAGAAAAAACATGGTAGTCTTCCATGCAGAACCAACCTGGTCTTCCCTGACCCGGTTTTGCAAGTATATCGTGCGATGGAAAAAGATAAACCCGGTCGTTAAAGACCCTTGCAGTGGGATCTGCGGTGAACTGATCTCGGATAATAGGATTCTGGGCAATTGAGTAATTACACAGATAAAATAAACAAATCAGTACACATATCAACCGGTATTTCTTTTTCATATAATCATTTTAATGTAAAACCATTATTTCAATTGTTAATCCGGAAACTGTAAAGAACACCTGCCCTGGTCGGTATATCATACAGGAAAGTTGGGATCAGCACTGGTTTGTTCAATACTGCTTTCGGGGAAATGATTGGGGTAGCGGCCCTGCTTAACTGGTAAAAAGGATTTTCATTTTCACCTTTTGCAAGGGTCAGTTGTTTATTACCCGGGCCCTTCATTTCATTTGGTACACGGATCCGCAGTTTCCCTCCAAGTAAAGAACGGATCTCCAGGTTTGTTACCCGACCATTTTTCCATTCCATCCTGACCACTTCAAATCCACCCCTGGCCTTCAGGCCACTCACGGATCCGGATTCCTGCCAGGCATCGGGCAATGCGGGCAACAGATGGATGGCTCCATCTGCACTCTGGACCAGCATTTCTACAATACCCGAGGTGCAACCGAAATTTCCATCAATCTGGAAGGGCGGATGTGCATCGAATAAATTATTATAAGTGCCACCGCCACCTGCATTCACACCCTGGGGTGTAAGCTGGTTGCGGATTAGCTGGTATGCGTGGTTGCCATCGAGCATTCTTGCCCACCAGTTTACTTTCCAGCCCATACTCCATCCCGTTGATACATCACCGCGTTGTTTCAGTGTTGTTGCTGCGGCACTATGTAATTCAGGCGTGCGGTAGGGGGAGATCTGGTTGGATGGGAATAGCCCGTACAGATGGGAGATATGACGATGGTTATCGGTGGGACTGTCGATATCATCCAGCCATTCCTGCAATTGGCCGTACTGGCCAATCTGCATCGGGGGCAGGCGGAGTTTTAATTGTTGCAGTGTATCTGAAAATAAAGCGTCTTTTCCGAGCACTTTTGCTGCCGCTAATACCGTGGTTAGTACATCAAAAGTTATCTGGTTGGTCATTGTAGTGCCGGCATCGAGTGAAGAGCCCTGGTGTGCTGCGGGTGCATTCTCCGGTGATTCATCCGGATTGATCACCAGCCAGTGATTGACGGGATGTTCCGTGAGAAAGTCAACATAAAATAATGCCGCACCTTTTAAAACAGGGTAAACAGAAGCAAGGAATTTTTTGTCACCGGTATAGAGGTAATGTTCCCACAAATGCTGACTCAACCAGCCCGCACTCTGGTTCCATAATCCCCAGAAGGCACCATCCACTGCACCGGTGGAGCGCCAGATATCGGTGTTATGATGTGCCATCCAGCCCCTGGTTCCATACATGACGTTTGCGGTTGTTTCTCCCATCACCGACATTTCCCTGATCATCTGCAGGAGCGGTGCATGCAGCTCGGACAGGTTGGTGGACTCTGCCGGCCAGTAATTCATTTCGGTATTGATATTGATGGTGTATTTACTGTCCCACGCAGGATACAGTTTCGCATTCCAGATTCCCTGCAAGGTGGCTGGTTGTCCGCCTGGTTGGGAAGAGGAGATGAGCAGGTACCGGCCAAATTGAAAATATAAAGCTGCAAATTGCGGATCATTGCCACTACTGAATCTTTTCAGGCGTTCATCAGTGGGGATGTCTGTTGCAGTTTCCCCAGCAGCAAGATTTAATTTCACTCTTTTAAAATAGCGCTGATAAGCAGCCACATGACCTGGCATTATCTGGGCAAACGAACGGCTGAGACCTTTGTTGAGATAGTCTGCGGCCCGCTGTTCTTCATTCCCACCCAGGTCGCGGAAATTATTAAAGTTGGTTGCAATAGAGATATAGATAGTTACTTCATCAGCATTACTGATGGTTACCGAGGTATCGGTGGAACTGGTTGTCCCGCCTTTGTTTTTGAAGTGTACTATTCCCTTGTACTTCACCATTCCCTTTACACCTTCATGATCGACACTGGTGGCAGCGAAACCAAGTTGCCGCGAATTTTTTGTGTGAACCCGTACACCAGGCTGCGGTGAAGTATAGTATCCGGTGAATGAAATTCGACCCGGCCTGCTGGCCGTAAGGTGCATGATCACCAGCCGGTCGGGAAAGGATGCAATGGTCTCCCGTTTATAGGTTACATCGCCAACCTGGTAACTTGTTGTTGAAACTGCCCTGTTCAAATCCAGGTCACGGTAATAATTACTGTACTGTTCATGTCCAATGAAAGTAAGATGAAGTTCACCGGCAGGTTCAAACATCTGGCCATGTGATTTTTTACTAAGGATTACCTTATTGGCAAGTTCCTCTGCTTCTTTCTGTTTTCCATCCAGGATCAGTTGTCTCATCCGCGGAAGTGCTTCCTTTGACAAGGGGTTATCATTGCTGTTGGGACCACCGCTCCAAAGTGTATGTTCATTCAGCTGGATGATCTCTTCTCCCGGATTTCCATATACCATGGCACCCAGCCTGCCGTTACCAATTGGTAATGCATTCTCCCATACAGCACCCGATGGGGTTTTATACCAGAGTCGGAGATCTTTGCTTTGCTGTGCATTTATGCGGACGCCAGTTAAGAGAGTAACGAGAAGGAAACTAATTCTAATCAGATTGTTTTTCATACAGGAATCGTTTGAGCGCAATAATATAAGGCAATTTCAATATTTTATAATCTGTTCTGGATACGAAATAAAACCGTCCATTTTTATGATACAGAACTCAATTTAACGAAACCCCCGGCTGGCAGTGATGTTCGTGGCATTTTGTTTTAAACCCTGGATACGGATTACCGTCAGCGACATGGGCGGGGCCAGATACTCCATATTTTTATTTAAACTTATTAATGTTGTTACCGGTTGTACATTGTTGCCCGAAGCCAGGGTATTCTCCGCGTTGGGGTCACCCGCAAGTACGGTCTGGCTTGCCTCTGTTGCCAAACCGGGAAATTGACCCAGGTTCAACTTCATTTGTTTTGGAGTGGCACTGAAGTTTACCAGTTTAAGGATAATATCGCCGGTTTTGCTATCCTTAACGCAGGAGGCGGCCAGTGATGAGTCGCGGTTATCCTTACTCACAACTTTATCAAAATAAAGATCACCCTGGTTGACAGAAAACAATTTCTGTACATAGTAGTTGGGCGTCAGGCAAACCGTTTTGTTGTCGAAGAATATCAGGTCCGTTTTCCATTGCGTAAAATTGTCTTTGGCCAGCAACGGCGCGTACGAGGCCAGTCGCACCACATCGCCGTTCCGTTCAAGACCGATCATAAAAGCCGCTTCGGAAATGGCGTTACGAAGTTTGTTGCCCCAGGATGCGTATTCGCCAAGATAAACGTCCGATGCATTTCGTTTGTATCCGTCGTACCGGTACTGGTTGGAAATAAACCAGTCGGGATCAGTATAATAATGTTCATCAATAACCGGCACTTTTAAGTCGTCAGCAATTTTCCATCCCTTGCTAAAATCATCACCACTATGGAATGGACCGGAGGTACCAATTACTTCGATTCCGGGGTATTTTGTTTTAACAGCATCGTAAATCATTTTGAAACGTTCTTCAAATTCGGGGGTGATCTTGTCTTCGTTGCCAATACCGATATAGGTAAGATTAAATGGCGCAGGATGTCCGGCCGCGGCGCGTTTACTTCCCCAGGTTGATGTTGCAGGTCCATTCGCCCATTCAATCAGGTCCAGCACTTCCTGCACATAGTCAGACATCTGATCCATGGGAATCGCTCTTTGTCCTGTGCCGCCAATATGCCAGGTGCCACCCGAGTTCTGGCAGCTTACACCCGCAGGCAGTACGGGTAGTGGTTTGGCGCCAATGTCTTCACAGAACTGGAAGTATTCAAAATAACCAAGGCCTGCGGTCTGGTGATAGCCCCAGGTATTTCGCTGCTCCACCCGGGTTTCAACAGGACCAATGGTATTTTTCCAACGATACATATTTCCCAGTCCGTCCCCATGTGCCAGACATCCCCCGGGGAAGCGCACAAATTTTGGTCTCATATCGGCAAGGATTTCGGCAAGATCAGACCTCAATCCATTTGGCCGGTTGCGGAAGGTATTCGCAGGGAATACGGAAACCACGTCCAGCGCTAATTTGCCGGTTGTGGTAGCAAGGATTACCATTGAAGCCGTGTCATGTGCGGCAGAGGCAACGAGCGTACCTGTATATTTTTTCCAGTCGGGTGTATCCAGTAAAAAGTCCTGTCCGGCAAGTATCACGCCCGAAGGCGTCTGAAGGCTAACTGTTAAACCAACCGGTTTGGATGAAAGCTGTCGGGCAAAAAAGGAAATATTGTATTTCATTCCGGAACGGACAACCATCCCACCAAAACCCTGGTTCTTTATACCAACGCCCGACTGGCCTTTGTAATTAACTTCCTTCCCGATATGTTCAGACTCAAGTACAATATAATGTGGATTGTTAGTATTGATGGGGATGGCGGTTTCCACACTGATGCGGCCATTTGAATAACCCGGACTTAAATACTCCCAGTAAGAAAGCGGATGCCATTCTTTTTTTTCGGTCGGACTATATTCGAATGAGCGGTTTTGAACAAGTTCTGCATAGAGTCCACCATCAGCAGCGTAATTTATATCCTCAAAGAAAAGCCCGAAAAGATCGGGACTAATTTTTTTAACTCTTGTGGATTTCTGGGCATTCGCTGGCAGGATAAACAACGTGACTACGGCAGTCAATATTATACCAATGGTTAAAGGTTTCCATGGTGTCGGTAGTACGCTGTTTACTTTTTTCATTTTATAGTTTATTTATCATATAGGGCTTTTGAACCTGACCGGCTGTTTTGACCGTTGCATTTACGGGATCTGCCAGATGTTTCTGTCCCTGCAACCGGTAGAAAACATTGCCGTTGTTCTTTCAGCGATTCAACAATGAAAGCATTGTTTCCGCATACCGTTTTCCCAGCTCCCTGCAACCCGCTGCATTGAAATGCAGGTTATCGGTTGCAGCAGTGCAGCCCTTTGAAGAAATCACATGCGCATTTGGTATTACCTGTGGTAATGTTGCAATGATTGGGTTCATGCTGGCACAGATGCCGTTCTGGTCTGCATTCACAACTTCACCAGCCAGTAAGGGAACAGATTGGGCATCAAGCCCGAGGTCAGTCAATAAATTCCTGTATACCACATCCACTTTTTTCGGCCACAGTGAATCATTTGTGTTTGATTCACCCTGGTGAAGCAGGATACCCTTTATCACTCCATCCTTCTGTGCAATTTTCGCCAGCTCTACCAACTGCGCATAGGGATTGTTATCATATTGAGCCAGTATGCCCTTCATCCATCCGGGTGCGCTGGCCACATACGACTGGCAGCTGTCCTTATCAAACAATTCAATTTTGCATCCGCCGACGGCTACATTGATTACACCAATCCGGATGTCAGGGGGGAGGTTGTCGACCATTGTCCTGCCAAAATAATCGGCAGGCGTAAGACCTGTATTACACCTGCACAAAGGCGGAACGGCCGTATACCATTTTCCTTTTGTCCGGTTCGCTTCAGGGCAATTGACAGCTGACAACATACGGAACCGTTGATTAATATTGCTGCTGTCCTGCGCCTCCGGCCTTGGATATCCTTCCATATTGGACTGGCCAAAGCATAGAAAAACATAGAATTTATTATCCTGCGAAAAACTATCAAGGTGTAACGAGACCAGTATTACTAATGCAAGGATCCTGATTGATGTTTTCATGTTTTATATTAAGGGGGTTTCATTGTTCATTTATTGACGATCCGGATTTTTATCATCTTCAGGTCACCGGCAGCCGAACTGTTTCCATACCATAGAACATATTCTCCAGGGGTTACTTCCATGCCATAACTGGCTTCGTTATAAAATTCAAAACTTTCCCCGCGCAGTGTTATCAGGGCATTGCCCGCCTGGCCCGGAGCAAGGTGGATTTTTCGGAATCCCCGTAATGTTTTAAGCGGTCCGGTTGGATCATTTACTTTTTTAATATACACCTGGATAACCTCGGTACCCGCACGTTTGCCGGTATTAACTACCGGTACACTAAGTATAATACTATCGCTAATAGCCATGGAAGTGTTGCCGGGCGAAGCTTCGCCGATTTTGAAACTGGTATAACCCAATCCATAGCCAAACGGGAACAGGGGCTCAGACATCAGGTAACGATAAGTACGTCCCTTCATACTGTAGTCCTCAAAATCTCCCAGTTGTGTAGTGTCTTTATAAAACGTGACGGGTAGTTTACCCGAAGGGTTATAATCTCCGGAGAGTACCTCGGCAATTGCCCGTCCGCCCGATTCACCGCCATACCATGCCTGCAGGATCGCGTCGCAGCTTTCTGTCTCCGGTACCAGTCCGATCGCCGAGCCGGAGCAATTTATAAAAACAACTTTTTTACCAGCGGCCTTCAGTGCTTTGAGGCAGTTGCGCTGCACCTCGGGAAGCTGGATATCGGTACGGTCGCCCCCTTTAAAACCGGGATAAGAAACAGGCATCTCTTCCCCTTCAAGCATGGTGGAAAGTCCACCGGCAAAAATTACCAGCTCTGTTTCCTTTAATCTGCTGATTAAATCATCAAAGTTTATATCCACCTCCTTTCCAAAATCAAATTCGATATTGGCCTGCCAGTTATTTAACTGCGCATAGGCAATTTCAATTTTATATTTTTTACCACGTTCTGTGTGAAAGGGAATCCTGGAGGGAAGGGTTCTCCAGTTATTAAACGACCTGAGAAGGCTGTCGTTTACCAGAAGCCGGAATGACCCGGTGGCTCCGCATTTAAATACAATTTCTTCAGTAGCCGTTGCAATAAATTCGGCCTGGTAAATTGCGGAGAACCGTTCAAGCTGCACACCCGATGCGAACTCATGTTGCCCGGCGGTGGTGAGTTTCAGGGCATTCGTTATCTGTTGTACAATAACCGGATCACCGGTCATTTCACGATTGTTCCAGTAAGTAGCTTTAAATCCTTTTTTACCGTTGTATGAAACCTGCTGGAAATAACTTTCGGTGACTTTATTTTCAACCAGGTCGCAGGCCTTGTCATATATTACCCGTTTGTTTCCAAACTTTGACCGGATGCCGTTTAATATACTGATGGTCCGCACCGGCGTGCCATTATAATTACCCCACAACATTGGTTCGTTATCGGCATTTGGTCCGATGACAGCGATTTTTTTTCCTGTTTTATCCAGTGGAAGTAAATTGTTCTTATTCTGGAGTAAGGTCATGGATTCGCGTGCCATTTCCAGTGCCAGCTGCTGGTGAGCGGGATTATTGATCACTGATTTTGGAATGCTGGCCCAGGGAACAAGTGAATCATCATCCAAATCTCCAAGATCAAAACGGCCGATCAGTACTTTCAGCAGGTGTTTGTCTATATCCTGTTCAGTCAGTAATCCTTTTGCTACAGCTTCGGGCAAATTTTTATAAGCATATCCTTCCCAGACACATTCCACATCAGTGCCCGACAGTACCCCTTTTGCAGCTGCATGCACCGCATCGGAAGAAGTTTTATGACTGGTGTAAAAATCAGTGATCGCTCCGCAGTCGGACACTACCAGGTATTTGAATCCCCATTTTTCACGGAGTATGGTTTGCAGTAACCTCGTATTACTGCAACAGGGTTCATCATCGAGGCGCTGGTAAGCGCACATCACCTGGCGTACGTCGGCATCAATCACAAGCGATTTGAATGCAGGGAGGTAAGTTTCCCAGAGATCCCTGTTTAAAATATTATTCAGGTTGAGGGTATGCCTGCTCCATTCCGGACCCGAGTGCACTGCAAAGTGTTTGGCGCAGGCGAGCAGTTTACGGTACTTTGCATCAGCGGGTCCCTGCAGGCCCTTTACCACAGCGATGCCCATCCTTGAAGTAAGATAGGGATCTTCGCCATATGTTTCCTGTCCCCGTCCCCACCTTGGATCACGAAATATATTTACGTTTGGTGTCCATACCGACAAACTAAGGAAACGCCTGTTCTCTTTACCCTGGCGCAGGGCATCATGGTATTTGGCGCGGACTTCATCAGATGTTGCATCGAAGACCTGCAGAAGGAGTGAATCGTTGAAAGATGCAGCCATGCCGATTGGTTCCGGAAAAACTGTTACGCTATCATTGTTGGCAAGTCCATGTAATGCTTCACTCCACCAGTTAAATTTTTTAATACCCAACCGCGGAATCGCAGGCGACTGATCAAACATCAGGGATGCTTTTTCTTCCAGGGTAAGCCGGGAGATCAGATCGGCGGCTCTTACTGCTGACGTTAACTGTGCATCCTGGAACGGTAGTTGTGCGGCCGCGGGAAGCGCGGCCACAGTTGAGCCAATGGCCAGGATAAATCCGGCAAGTAAAGTCTTTTTCATTTCTGGAATTTACCCGGTTATTACCAGCGTTATTGTCGCGGTATCATGTGCCATACAACTGGAATTTACCCGGTTATTATTGCCGTTATTGCTGCAGTACCATCCGCCATAAACTAACGGAATAACAGGGGTGCGAAATTATAAAGGTTGTTTCTCCACACTGGCCATGCGTGACCACCAGGGTATTCGCTGTAACTATAACGGATCTTCATTTCATCAAATTTTGCCAGCATGATTTTATTATTCTTATACGCTATGTCTTCCTGACCACCCATGGAAATCCAGAAATTTTTGATGTTTTTATTAATGCTTTCTGCATTTTCCCTCATGAATGCATACTGCGGATCGGACAGGGTAGGTTGGTTCGCCCACCAGCCGGAGCTGAATACGCCAAGTGATGAAAACATGGCGTTGTTCCGGATGCCGGCGTATAATGTCTGAAGTCCACCCATGGATAAACCAGCAAGCGCGCGGCCACTGGCGGTTGTGTCGGTCCGGTAATTCTTTTCAATAAACGGGATCAGGCTTTGTTTCAGTTCGCTTTCAAACTGACGCAGTGATTGTTCACCGAAACCCGCAATCCCGCCACCACCAAGGTTTCCATCCATCATTACCACCAGCATGGGTTTTGCACGCTGTGCCGCTATCAGGTTATCGAGTATCAGATCCGTTTTACCCTGGCTTCCCCATCCACGTTCATCCTCACCTCCGCCATGCAACAGGTACAGCACCGGATATTTTGTGACGTTATCACTATCATAACCGGGAGGCGTATAAATATTTACCTGGCGCCAGGAGCGTGTTACGGGAGAGAAATATTTTTTATTACGCAGGTCGCCATGTGGAACGTCCTTAAGCGAGTAGTATTCATCTCCGCTAAACGGGATCTCGATCCCGCTTGCCATACGTCCCATTCCATAAAATGTTTCGCTGGCCGGATCGGCAAGCGCAACACCATCGATCAGTAATGAGTAGTAATGGAAACCTTCGGAGACAGAGTCAGTTTTACCAATCCAGTATCCTCCTGTGTCTTTTACCAGGTCATATTTTTTAACGAGGTCAATCTGTACAGTGCGGGCGTCCGGAGCTTTCAACCGGAAAGCCACACGGCCGTCGGGGAAGACCTGTGGGAATTTTGCAGACCGGATATTAGTGGAGGCAGGGGAACCAAGCACCGTGTACTTTTTATAAACCGATGGATCAACTGGTTTGAAAAGGAATTGGGAGAACATATAGAGACCGTTCTTCCAAACCTTAAAATCATGGCCTCCTGGTTCGAGATAATAAATATGCGGTACATTATTTCTTACCAGGTAATCATGCGTTCGTTTGCTGAAGGAAAGAAGTCCATCGTTGTCGCCACAGGAAATCCACAGAAGTTTCAGGCCGGCACTTGTTTTTGCCGGATCGGGTACCAGTTGCTCCGGGGGCTTCGTATTTGGAGCAGATGAAAAACCGCCCACCCATGCAAAACGATCAGGATTGCCCAGTCCGAAATTCAGGGACTGTCCGCCCCCCATCGACAGGCCGGCGATAGCACGATGATCTTTATCCGTCAGTGCAGGGTAGTTCTTTTCTATATACGGAATCAGGTCATTTAAAAGGTCTTTTTCAAAGGTTGCGAAAGCTTCCACTTTATCGGGCGCCATTATATTACCACCGGCACGATCGTCCTTCATGGCGCGGCCATTGGGCATTACTACGATCATCGGTTGAAGCCGGCCTTCTGCATACAGATTATCAAGGATCACCTGTGGCTGGCCACCATTGAGCCATTCTTTTTCGTCGCCGCCGATGCCATGCAGCAGATATAAAACCGGGTACTTTTTGTTTTTTGAAAAACCGGGAGGTGTGTATACCAGGGAACGCCGGGTACTGCCGACTGTTTTTGAACGATAGCTGACAGTATCAATTTTGCCATGGGCGATTGATAGCCGCACCGAATCAAATCCACGGGGAGCTTCCAGGGGAATGGTCTGTGCAGAGAGCATCTGGACCATAACAAGTACAAGGAGTACTGAACTGATCTTTTTCATCGTGTTTGTCTTTTTATTTTATATAGCCTTAGCGAAATATTTCCTGAAGTGTTGTAGCCAGGTATTGTTTGCCGTTCATCCATGTATGCCCGCCAGGGACGATATATGATTTAACCTTTATTTTTTTATCCTTGAACATGGCGAGATTTTTTTTGACGCTTTCAAATAAAAAATCATCGGTGCCCACGCTGATGGTAAAAAGTTTCAGCTGGCTGTTGATTGTTGCGGCGTCGGGTGCCCAGTTGGTAAAATTCTTCCGGAATTCTTCCGTTTCGGTATAAGGTGCATATGAAGAGATCCAGGCAAATTTTCCGGGATTACTGAATGCTATATTAATTGTTTGTCCCCCACCAACAGAAAACCCTGCGATGGCCCTGCTTTTACTCTCAGTCAGAACCGGATATGACGACTCAACAAACGGAATGATATCGTTGATCATATCGAGGGTGAAATCGGGCATGGGTTGTGGCCGCACGTTACCGTAAGGCATTACGATGATCATGGGTGTTGCCTTGCCCTGTGCAATCAGGTTATCGGCAATGAGGTTGGCCCTTCCAACTTTTGTCCAGGTTTCCTCGGTATCAGAACCGCCATGTATCAGGTATAACACCGGATATTTTTTTACTCCGTCAAAACCCGGAGGTGTATAGATAAGCAGCGGCCGGGTAGTGCCCAGGGTAGAAGAGGTATACCATTGATAGGTTATTTTTCCATGAGGTACATCCGCTAATGAATGCAGTAATGGCTTTTCACCCGGTACTTCAACAATACTTCTTTTGAAGCGTTCATTGGCGAAAATATAGGTGTTGTTCGGATCGGCCAGTTCCACCGAATCAACCATAAAGCTATAAGGATAAATATCGGGTTTGATTCCCGGTACGGTAATCCGCCACACTCCCGATGTATCTGCAGTGAATGGGAGCGGTGTCTTCAGGAACTCTCCGCGCAGCATTACTTTTTTGGCCGTCCGGGAATAATAGCGGAACGTAACACTGCGGTCAGTATTGATTTCGGGAGAGCTGATAACTGGTGGCCGCTGGGCAAAAAGACTGATGCCAATTAATAAGGCCGCGACAAGGGCACTTGTTTTTTTCTGCATAATAGGAATTATTTAAACAGCAGCTGCACGGTTTCTGCCAGGTAAAGTTTTGTGTTCATCCAGGTATGGCCACCAAGGCTCACGAGACTTTTATACTTTATATCTTTTGATTTGAGTACGTTCATAAACTCGGCAACCGGCTGGTAAAGGAAATCATCTACCCCTACACCAATCCAGAAAAGCTGGAAGTTGCCGTTCGTACCCGCGGCATTGGCAAGGATGTCGGGATATTGTTTTTCCATTTCAGTTGTGGTCAGGTAGGAACTGTAACAACAGATAGAACCAAATTTATCAGAGTTACCAAATGCGGTCCGCAGTGTTTGCCCGCCGCCCCGCGAAAATCCACCAATCGCGCGGTTAGCTTTATCTGTGTAGACGCTGTAATTTTTTTCAATGTATGGCAGGATATTATTGACAAGGTCTTTTTCAAATGCAGCAGCACGGGCCAGTGCATCGGGCGTTTCCCTTCCTGAAGGGTCTGCCGGTTTCATTCCCTGTTTTTGTTCTGCAATCCTTGCCATCACATTTCCGTAGGGCATAACGATGATCATCGGCCGGGCCCTTCCTTCAGCAATCAGGTTATCAAGAATCAGGTTGACCTTCCCCACCTTGAACCATGTTTCTTCTGTATCGGTTGTTCCGCTGATCAGGTAAAATACAGGATACTTTTCCGCAGTGGAGGAACGGTAACCGGGCGGTGTGTATACAAGGAGAGAACCAATGGTACCTTCTGCTGAAGGGTAATATTCATAAGTGACGGATCCATGCGGCACATTGCGCATTTCATGGATTAGGGGTGTAAACCCGGGTATATTTACAAGGCTCGCCTTGAAGCGTTCGTTTGGGAAGTATTCGCCATTTGCCGGATCCATCACCGTGATGCCATCCACTATAAAACTATAGGGATAGATATCCGGTTTGACCGGACTGGTGGTTACACTCCAGATGCCTGCGCTATCGCGGACCATCGGGAGTGATCCCTTATCAAACTGCGCATTCAGTGAAACCTGTTTTGCCTGTGGAGCCAGGTACCTGAAGGTTACTTTACGATCGGGGAGTACCACAGGGGAGACCACCAGCGGTCCACGCGGTGGTTGCGCCGGTGATGAAATTGTTATAGCCAACATGATTGCGGTCATGAGCGGCCATTTGTTATTTACATAGTTCATATGAGCGTTATTCTTTATCATATCAGCAGTGAGATTATATCTGGCCCGGTGTTGCAGGGTTACCGGAAAATAAGTGGTGCAAACTGATACAGGCATCTTCTCCAGGTATGCCATTCATGGGCTGTGCCTGGTGATTCGTAATAAATATTCTTTATCCCACCTGCGGCCAGGGCAGCACTGAGACCCTTCATCCGTTGTCCTTCAGCAGAGCCGATGCCAAGGAATAAAACCTTTACCTTATTATTAAATGCAGTTGCATCACTGAATGCTCCGTTATACGCAGTTTTAAGTTCGGTCTGCGGATTGAACATACCTGCTCCGCTGAAACCACCGATATAAGCGAACTTATCCGGATTGGTCAATGTAATCTGGAAGGTCTGGAACCCGCCCCAGGATAATCCCGCCATTGCCCGGTTTGTCCGGTCAGTAAGGGTTCGGAACGTTGAATCGATCATGGGAATCAGGTCGTTCAACAACAATGGTGTAAACGATGCACCATATTCCTGACGGGCCTTTGCGGGGTCTTCGCCCGGTTTTGGACGAAAGGCTACTTCTATATTGCCACTTTCCATCACCACGATCATCGGCGTGGCTTTTTGTTCCGCAATCAGGTTGTCAATAATATAATTCATATGACCCTGGGTGGACCAGCCCGTTTCATCTTCCGCCATACCATGCTGGAGATATAATACGGGATACCTTGTTTTGTTGTCTTTGTCGTAGCCCGGTGGAGTGTATACAAAACATCGCCGGGTAGCCTGCATCGTTTTTGAATAATAATACACTCCCCTTACTTCGCCATGCGGAACATTTTTGGCCATGAAGAAATCTTCACCTGTTGGTATTTCTATACCACTGGTCCAGCGTCCGGTCCCAAAAAAAGATTCACTTCCAGGGTCCGCCACACGCAAGCCATCAATAGTGAGGAAGTAATAATGAAACCCGATTGGTAGCGGATCGGTGACAACAGTCCAGAAACTATCCGTACCCAGGGTCATATCATACAAACGTAACAGGTCCACCTGGAATTTTTTTACGCCGGGTGCCTTGATCCGGAAGATTGCCCGGTTCTGCGCGTCTATGCGGGGATAGTTATAACCCGGTGTGTTGCTGATGGAACGAACTGAACCGGAAGTGTCAGGATCCTGGCCCGCACACAAGAGGGACAAACTTAAAATGCCCGCAAAGAGAAAGATTTTTATAATCATACAGCAGCAGTTATAGAAAATGTAATCGATTCCAAATCTATTGTTTTGAAATCGATTGACAAATTTTTTCTCAGTCGATATCAAAACAATGCAACTCCACAGCAATCCGATATCCAGTGGGCTTCCGCGCCCGGGAACCGGCTGATTTTGCATGGTTTTAATGCCTGGAATTATGAAATGTTGATATTTATTTTTGTAATCGATTACATTTTTGCAAAAACTCCTTATTTTAGACAGGGATTTCTTGATTGCCATCTGACTAACGAAACGAAAGCTGCTTTATGGAAATACATCTTCCCGTCGCAGGTACACTACCTGCGCGTAATTACCCATGGTGGGTTTACCCCGGCCTGTGCGCCAATTTAATTACCACACTGCATTCTCAAAACCATTTGTATAACCAATATGCTGTCCAATGAGTCGTCGTACTCTGGATCAGGTTTCACCGTAAAAACAACTATTATGAGATTTTCGATTCTGCATCTTAAGGGCAGGGTGTCCACACTCGCTTCCTGGTCATCAGGGAAGCTGATGATGGCTGCCCTGGTATTTTTTCTGGGTACCCTTCATGTCCATGCCCAGGGTATAAATGCCCGGGGGCGTGTCAGCAACGAAACAGGGCAGCCTGTTTCAAATGTTTCTGTTATGGTAAAAGGTACTGTCAACGGTACCATTACAGACAACAATGGCAATTTTTCGATAACCGTACCAACGGGTGGCGTGTTGGTTTTTTCCAATGTAAATTTTGTAAGCCAGGAGGTAGTTGTGACAGGTGATGCCCCGCTTGAGATAAAACTCCTGGCCTTCACCGGTGATCTTGGTGAAGTGGTGGTGATCGGATATGGTACCCAGCGCAAAAAAGATGTGACGGGATCAACTGTTTCAGTAAAAGGTGAAACGCTCAATGAGATTAAGGCACCCAATATATATAACCAGTTACAGGGAAGGGCTGCTGGTGTGGATATCGTCAGCAACAGTTCCCAGATCGGGGCTGGTGGCGAGATCCGGATCAGGGGTAACCGTTCCATTACCGGGAGTAACAATCCGTTGATTGTGGTAGACGGTATGGTGTACGGCGGAAGTGTGAACGATATCAATCCCGACAATGTTGCGAACATTGATATCCTCAAGGATGCGTCGGCAACAGCTGTATATGGTTCAAGGGGGTCCAATGGTGTAATTATAATTACTACAAAAAGAGGAACAAGCGGCAAGGCGGTTACCTCCTATAACGGTTATGTTGGAATGGTTAATGCAATTGGTACGTACGACCTGTTCAATGGTGAAGAATATGCAAAGTTCAAGGAAGATGCCCGTCAGGGGCAGCCTGCATTTCTTACCAATCCAAATGTGGGTAATAGTTACCAGCTAACCCCGATTGAAATAACGAATCTTGCAGAAGGTGTTTCCACCGACTGGCAGGGGTTACTGCTTAAAACCGGAATGAGGACCAGTCACGATGCGAACGTGAGAGGTGGTAATGAGAAAACTCAATATTTTTTTGGTTTGGGTTATTACCGTGAAACGGGAGTAATCCCCGACCAGGAGCTGGACCGGTATTCATTTAATATAAACATTGATCACAAGGTTTCTGACCGGATCAAAATAGGCTTCACCAGTTTCAATACACTTCTGCGTTCAAACCGGCTTGGTACTAACGCTTATGGTGCTGCAACGCGGCTGAGTCCTTTATATAAACCTTATAACGATGATGGTACGATCAATCTTAAACCCGCTACACAGCAGGGAGTGGATAATGCCCAGATCAATCCGCTGACTTCAATTGGCAACGATCACCTGATCAAGGCATTTTCCCGTCGTTACCAGTTCCAGCATAATTTTTATGGTGAGGTGAAAATCCTGAAGGACCTGAAATTCAGGTCCACATTCGGTTATGGCTGGTCGCAGACTACAAATAGTAACTACACCGGGCCCAACACCGTATTCAACCAGAATCCAACTGTAGCAGGTTCAACACTGAGTCAGTATAATTCAGAAGGCTGGCAATACACGGTTAACAACTCCTTTGAGTACAATACCCTTATTGCAGGAAGGCATCGTGTACAGGCCCAGGTGTTGCAGGAAGTCCAGAAAAATCATTTCCAGGCACAGCAATTTAACGGGCAGGGAGTCCCGGCCGATTACCTGCAGGATTACAACTGGCAGCTGGTAAATACGGTTAATCCCCAGGCGGGCGAATACAACGAGTCTGCCCTCATAGGTTATATGGCCAGGGCGATCTATTCCTTTGATGATCGCTACCTGCTGACAGCAACTGTAAGGACTGACGGAGCTTCAGTGCTGGCCCCGGGTAATCAGTGGGTAACCTATCCGGCGGTTTCTGTTGGCTGGAATATTGATAAGGAGAAATTTTTTGAAAACGTGACTGCTGTTTCAACTCTTAAGCTGAGAGGCGGACTGGGAGTCAGTTCCAATGCGAGTGTTGGGTCATACACTACACTGGGTAGTCTCAGCAGTAACTTCTACAACTTCGGACCGGGCTCCATTGTGGGAACTAATTTCGTAAACGGTTACATTCTCAATACCAGTCCGAATCCAGAACTGACCTGGGAAAAAACAACAGGACTTAATATCGGTCTGGACTTCGGTTTGCTGAACGACCGTATCACCGGTAGTATCGAATATTATAAAACCACCACGAACGATATCCTGTTGCAGCGTAACCTGCCGCGGAGTAACGGAACCAATTCCATCCTGACCAATATAGGAAAGACAGGAACAAATGGCATGGAATTATCTGTCAGCAGTATTAATATCCAGACGCCGGGTGGTTTCAGGTGGACTACCGATTTCAATGCGTTCTTCAACCGGGAAGAAATTAAGGAATTACAGCTGGGGTTACAACAGGACCTGGGTAACGGATGGTTTGTAGGACATCCGGTTACTTCCATTTTCGATTATAAAAAAACGGGGATCTGGCAACTGAATGAAGCAGCAGAAGCAGCTATTTACGGAAGTGCACCCGGGGATATAAAACTGGAGGACAAAAATAAGGACAATGCAATTACAGCAGCAGACAGGCAGATAGTCGGCAATTTCCAGCCTGATCTTGTTGCAGGTTTATCCAACAGGTTTGAATATAAAAACTTTGACCTGAATATTGTGATGTTCGGACGTTTCGGACAGACTGTGGCAGCTACGTATCTTTCGGCAGACGGTGGTGCAGCCGGTTATCCATTTTTCCTGAACGGTCGTGTGAGCCAGTTGAAAGTTGATTACTGGACGCCTACCAACCCGACCAATAATTTCCCACAACCCGACGCAAGCCGTGACGCACTTCAGTATACCTCTACACTCACTTACCGCGATGGCTCGTTTATAAAGATCAGGACTATTGAACTCGGATATAATTTCACCAGTCGTTTACTTGGCAAATCGGGAATTGAATCGTTCAGGGCGTATGTATCTGCCCAGAACCCGTTCATACTCTGGGCACCACTGATCAGGGATGATCTCGGGCTCGATCCCGAAGGAAACGGCACCGGCAATGCAGTAGGGATACAGGGTGGAGGCGCAACACCGGTTCCGACAAGAGCGGTCACCGTTGGTATGGGAATACCACCCACACGCCAGATTGTTTTCGGAGTAAACCTGAGATTCTAACCTAAAAAAAACAGAAATGAAACATACTATTTTAAAATTCGGATTGATACTGGGTGCTGTTGTAATTCTCAGTTCAGGTTGTAAAAAGCTGCTGGAAGAGCAACCGAGAACGACCTTCGCTCCAGCTTTTTTTACCACCAGTGATGGTGTCCAGGGTGGTATAGCGGGCATATACTCCAGCTTCCGTGGTCATTGGAGCACACAGATTTTTACACAGCTCTTCAATGGTGGTACGGATGAAACATTAAGAGGTGCTGCAGCCGATGTGCAACATTGGTTCAACTATAATAATCCGCTCATTAAAACATCAACGAACGATTACGAAGGATTCTGGAACTCGATGTTCATTGATATCAATACAGCCAATGGCGTTCTCCAGTATGGCGCCGATGCAGATATTCCTGCTGCAACAAAAACGCAGTTACTGGCGCAGGCGAAATTCCTTCGCGGGTTTTGTTATTTCTATCTGGTTACCACATTTGGCGAGGTGCCACTACATGTTACTTTTAATACTTCCGCTTCAGCGGCAGATGCACCTGCACCCCTGGCTGAGCTTTATGACCAGATCATCAGGGACTTTACAGAATCTGCGGTGGACCTTCCGGTAGTACCGGCCACCGGTACCGGAAAACCTGCGTTCAGGGCAACGGCATTGTACCTGCTGGCAAAAACACATCTCTGGAGAGGTTGGTCAGATGCAGCACAGCCAACAGATTTCCAACAGGCATACAGTATCGCAAAAAGCCTGATTGATAATAAGGCCACGTACGGTCTCGATCTCCTGCCATACTTTGGGAATGTATTTAAAGAAGGTAATGAATATGGTCCTGAAGTACTGATGGTGGTTGACCATACCAAGAACCTTAAATTCGGACAGAACTCTGATGTAGGCGCAGCTGCCAGTAATTTCAACGAAAACAAATCAAACTTCATGTGGCGGCCCAACTATCCGCTTATCAATGCAAATTATCCTGCAACCGGTGGCTCCAATGTAACCTTGCGGGATATAAATAACGGGCGCCCTTTCCAGCGGATCCGGCCAAATATGAAATACATACTGGATGTTGCATTCGCCAATCGCGCAACCGATTCGCGATTTGAAGGCACGTTCCAGACTGTATGGTTATCAAACAGCACGGAAATGTCTGCCAGGGGGTCGTTGGGAGCAGTTACTCCAAGAGGGCAATTGATCAATGGGGTTGATACCTCAATCTGGATGGTGGACCGCGTTGTTACACCTGATGAAAGGGCGGCGTTTAAAGGTATAATCTTCGAACCCGACTACCTTGCAGGTTCCACTGTGAAATATACAGCCAGCTTTTTCCCAAGCACCCGCAAGTTTGATGATTCTACCAGGGGTCACCTGAACGACTATTCAGACCGGCCATATATCCTGTTCCGTTTTGCTGACGTGTACCTTATTGCCGCTGAAGCTGCATTCAAAGGTGGTGCAACACCACAGGATGCTGCCGATATGATCAATGTGCTCCGGCTCCGAGCCGCTGCCAAAGCCATTCAGACGCCAACCGAATATGCTGATGCGGTTAATGCGCAACGTGTATTGCCGGGGGATATCACACTTGATTTCCTGCTGGATGAACGGAGCAGGGAATTATTTGCAGAAGATACACGTTGGTGGGATCTGTCGCGAACGAAGACACTGGTGCAACGGGTAAGCCTGCACAATCCCGAAGGCGGAGCAACCGTGCAGCCTTACAATATGCTGCGGCCGATTCCACAATCACAGATTGACCTGGTGACCGAAGGGCCCAAATATCCGCAAAACCAGGGTTACTGATAATACCAACAATAGTAGAGTGTTGCCAGGGTAAAACCATGGTTACCGATAATGCCCACAATAAAAAAGGGCGGCACCTGCCGCCCTTTTCTTATCATATAAATGTTCCTGTTGTTTTTATTATTCAGCAAGCTGAAATTACGGATACCTCTATCCGGATTAATTTGTCAGTTCCAGTACAACCACACTCACGGGTGGTAACTTCACCGTCAGTTTATTTTTTGAAAGGGTGGCTCCGTTGAAAGAAACAGGAGTGATTTTTCCTGGTTCCTGGAATGTATTGTAATCCCTCATGGACGCGGCTTTCAGAATCCTGCCTGTTACACCCTGGTAGGTTGCTCCGTTTACATTTATGCTGATTGTATGTTCTTTTTTCGGATCGATATTGACCAGGGTAATATGGGTAACACCGCGGTCATCACGTGAAGCAGATGCATTTACGGCCTTCAGTTTCTGGTCTCCCTGAACATAATCGGTACTGGTAACCCGTACCGGAAGCATCATTGCATCCTGGTGAACGTTATACATTTCCATTACATGATAAGTTGGTGTCAGCAGGATTTTATCCCCTTCGGTCAGTATCACGGCCTGCAGTACATTTACTATCTGTGCAAGATTGGCCATCTTCACGCGGTCGGCATGGTTGTTAAAAATATTCAGGCTGCTGCCAGCAATCATGGCGTCCCGCATGGTATTCTGCTGGTAAAGAAAGGCCGGGTTGGTGCCGGGTTCCACATCATACCAGCCACCCCATTCGTCAACCGCCAGGTGTTTTTTCTTCAGCGGATCATATTTATCCATGATCGCACTGTGTTTGGTAATCAGTTCTTCCATCTGGAGGGCCTGCTTCATCGTCAGGAAATATTCCTGTTCGGAAAATTCAGTGGCAGAGCCTTTTTTATTCCAGTTGATCACACTATAATGATGCAGACCCAAAGCGTCGAACATATTGGGAGGAAGATCCCGCATCAGTACCTCCGTCCAGTTATAATCGCCCCCGTTTGCCCCGCTGGCAATGCGGTAAATAGTATCCTTATTTGATGCAGCAGTCATGAATGTGGCATACTGCCGGTAAATATTTGCATAGAATTCCGGCTTCATATTACCACCGCATCCCCAGGCTTCGTTACCCAGTCCCCAGAATTTAACTTTCCATGGTTTATCCCTTCCATTTGCTGCCCGCATTTCCGGCATCGGACTGCTATTGTTTGGATGGGTGGTGTATTTGATCCAGTCGCTCAGTTCACCTGGTGTACCACTACCTACATTGCCGCTCAGATAAGGTTCTGCTCCAAGTTCCTCACACATGTTAAGGAATTCATTGGTGCCGAAACTATTATCTTCCTTTGTATTTCCCCACCACACATTCAGCATGCTCGGGCGGGTTGATTTGGGTCCAACACCATCGCGCCAGTGGTAGGTATCAGCGAAACATCCGCCGGGCCAGCGAAGTACAGGCACTTTCAGTTTTTTCAGTGCTGCAATCACATCCAGCCGGATGCCATCCTTATTGGGGATGGTCTTGTTGCTGTCGCCTACATACAGCCCATCATAAATACATCGCCCGAGGTGTTCGGAAAAATGTCCATAGATATTTTTGTTGATCCTGTCTTTTGCTTTCGTGACATCTATCGAGACCAGGTCCTGGCTGTTGGCCACCAGGGTAAGAGTGCTGAAAGCGGCAATTAATAGATAATGTTTCATTTTTGCGATTTACTGATTTAAGTTTTTATTGGTCACGGATCGGGTTGATCCGGTTTTGGTTTTTTCGTTGTTTTCATTCAACTGGTTGCTGATATGATAGTAGTCGAAATCTGCATACCCCCCGGTCTGAATGGTTGCATAATTAAAAAGTGCAAAACGGTAACCCATAAAATGGGAAAGGGTATAACTCATTTTAAGGGTTGTGCCGATAGGGGTCCAGGTAGTTCCGTCCAGGCTGTAAAAGAAGTTGGCTTCATCTTTTTTTCCTTCGAAATCACAGCTGGCCCTAAGAAAAACAAACTTCTGGTCCAGCGGGATGGTTGCGGCAACCACGGGTTCCTTCCCACCGGCATTGATCATCACCAGTTGTTTTTTGTTATCGGTTATCCGCACACCTGCCAGTCCGTAATGCTCCTGTAATAATCCGAGACCGGCGAGGTCACCATCCTTCATGTTTGATACATCAATGCGCGTGGTTGCTGAACTTACTGGTCCGAATGTTCGTTGGGTTAAGGTATTCCTGGCCTTTACGAAACTACTGTCCAGCCGGCCGGTGGTCAATCGCAGGTAACCCTTCCGTTTTGAAACTGACCAGAACCGGTTATCCGGGTTATGGTTCCATTGCCAGACCAGGGGCAGGGCCCTGTCTTTATTATTTCGACTGAATTCATCTGACGCTACAATGCCCGGTATCAGGCCGTTTGAGGCCGGAAGGCCCAGCTGTTCCGGAACCTTTCCGTTAATTCCAAATACCGGCC
Source organism: Chitinophagaceae bacterium (assembly GCA_040510375.1). GTDB lineage: Bacteria > Bacteroidota > Bacteroidia > Chitinophagales > Chitinophagaceae > JBEVJC01. Next base: position 21,806 of record JBEVJC010000019.1, on the reverse strand, counting down.
ATCCATCCACCCAGGAAACGGGTACCAGGTACGGAATCCTTCCTACTGCGCCATAATCGCGGAACAAATAAGCAAACCAGGTACCATCGGGTTTATCAATCAGTCCCCCCTGTGCAACGCCAAGATCCTGCAGTGCCAGTCGTCCTTCATACGGTCCGTTCAGTTTATCTGCACGATGGATCACGACCGTTCGCATACCACCGCGGGGCCAGGTGATGTTCAAGAGGAAATATTTTCCGTTTATCCTGAATAACTGCGAGCCTTCAGCTCGAAGTCCGATATTATCACCTGCCGGTGCACTTGCATTTTCAATCAATACTTTTTCGGACCCGGGCTCAATACCCGACAGGTCATCTTTAAGTGTTACAATTTTTAAATTGCCTGTGCCATACACCAGGTAAACTTTGCCATCATCATCAAAAAACAGGCTGTGGTCGTGATAGGCTGGCCGGAAAGAAACACTTTGCCATTTGCCGGTTTCAATATTATCGGTAGAAAAAATATAGGTCTTACCCGTTGTCTGTGCAAAGCTGGAAATATAATAACGTCCCTTGTGATAGCGGATGCAACTTGCCCAGGTCCCTTTACCATAAGCTGTCCTTCCATTCAGGAGATTCAGGTCATCCATATCGGCAAGTGTATCGTAGGCATAACGGACCAGCTGCCAGTTTACCAGGTCGGTCGACTTCATTATTGGCACACCCGGACTCATGTGCATGGTAGTACTACTCATGTAGTAATTGTTTCCAACCCTTATGACCGACTGATCAGGCACATCAGCAAAGATTACCGGATTCCTCGCCTGTTGTGCCTTCGCGGTGAACATGAATATCATACCCAGTAATATCCCGGTGAAAATATTTAGCATGGACTGGTTTTTATAAATCTTGTTAAAGTCGCTTCTGTTTTATTTTTCTTCTATATTTTTCACAAGCCGGATATAATAAACTGCACCCGCCGTGCTGCCCGGGTACGATTGAAACTTCACCCTGATCTTCTCCTTGCCGTTCAACATGGATGATGGGATGGTGTATTCTGTTTGCTGGAATTCCGACTGGTTCCATTTGCCGGTATTGTCGACCGTCAGCAATTTTTCATCGTCGATAAATATGTCGAACTTCCGTTTGCCCCATTCAGCACCCCAGTACTTTACCAGCAGTGCCAGTTGCAACTGTTTGCCCGTTGATAACTGATAGCTGAAATAACCGCTATCAGTTGCCGATCGCCAGAATTCATTTTGCTGGTTACCAGTGGTGGAGTTCAACTGTTTCATAAAATGATCCGCTTCCGGCTGCTGTTCGCCTGGCGCCACAAAATCCACAGTCCGTTTTTGCAGGTCGAGTTGCTTTTGTTCCACCAGCGCAAACGAATCAAGGTATTTCCGGTAACCTGCGTTGTCAAGAGCCATCCAGTACATCATGTAACGTGAATCATGGATTTTATTAAATGGTTCAAGAAGAAGTTGCTGGCCGTTTACAAATTTTATTCCTGCAGTGGACCAGGTTAACGGTTTCCCTTTTACGGGTAAAAGTTTGCGACCGAGATCACTGATCTGGTTGTCGATGATAATCGGCGATTGTTCAATGGGTAAACGTTCGCCACCTGCTATATGACCCCAGCGGCTGTCATTCGCAATCAGTCCCCGCAAACTATCCGTTCCGGTTCTTGCAGCAAGCAGGATGGGCCCGCGCATGAACGCAATATAGGAAGGCAGGTTGGGCATGGTCTCCACGCGGGTGGTCATTGGAAGTGAGATATTTATTACATCGCCTTTTTTCCAGGTCCTTCTGATGGCGATATAGGATGAAGGAGAGTTGTTATAGGTAAATGTTTTGCCGTTGACAGTTATAACAGGTTTTGTTTTCGTCATCCATCCCGGATAGCGTATCAACAGCGTGATTGTTGCGCTGCCGCCGGTAACAATGATTTTAGTACGCTCCTGTTCGGGATAACTGGTCTCCTGTTTCAGCTGGATATTTTTTTCTTTCCAGTCGACCGTTGACGCAATAAAAAGATTCACAAACAGGGAATCTTTTGTATGGGTATAGATGAACTGGCCGTATTTTCCGTGGTTCTCCATACCGCTGCCCACGCAGCACCACATGGCCTGGTTGGGGGAGGAGTAAACCCGATAGTGACGTGGCCGGGCCGGCGTGAAATATACATATCCTCCATGTTGCGGGTGTTGGGTGGAAAGAATATGGTTGTACAGTGTACGTTCGTAATAGTCGGCATACTTTGCAAGGGGTTCTACGCGAAAAACGGTTTCTGTCAACTTCAGCATATTATAGGAGTTGCAGGTTTCGGGTCCTTCCACATCATTCACGAAGTCGCGGCTGGATGCTACGGCAGGAAAAAATTCACGGCGGCTGTTTCCGCCGAAGGCGAGTGTACGTCTGGTAACCACAGTTTCCCAGAAAAAATTTCCAGCCTTCAGGTAATCGGCATCGGCCGACAGTTCACCGATTCGTTCAAAACCTACGGCTTTTGGAACCTGTGTATTTGCGTGTTTGTTATCCAGGTTGTCGGTTGAAGTTTTCATTGCATCCAACAACATAAAATGCGAGAATTTTTTTGCAGCATCCAGGTACTTGTCGTAACCTGTCATCTGGTACGCATCGGCCAGGACTTCATTCATGCCGCCGTGTTCCATATCCAGGACTGACTGCATCTGGGTTTCCGATAAATTATTGCTGATCATGATGGCCCAGTCGCAAAAAGCCAGGAAGAGTTCTTTGGCATCGGCATTACCGGCATACAACCATGCATCGCGCAGGCCTGCATACATTTTATGGACATTGTAAAAAGGAACCCAGGCAGCATGGTAGGGAGCAAAGTCGCCTTTAATAAATCCGCTCCAGATCTGTTCACTTTTTGGAACTGCGCCCAGGTAACCGGTTGCCCATCCACCTTTTTTGTTATTGGCTGCTGCACATTCCTTCAGTTCACTGATCATATAAAGCAAACGTTTTTCGCATTCCGGGTTGCCTGTGGCGGCGAGGTTCATGGCAAGGGCGGAGAGATAGTGTCCACCGATATGACCCTCCAATCCATCCCAGTTGGGAAAGGTCGCGGCTGTTGGTGCCAGTCCTGCTTCCTTACGGAAACCCGCAAGCAGCCGGTCGGTATCGTATTGAAGAAGGGTATGGATGTTGAGATCGCGTGCTTTTTTAAATGGTCCATCCAGCAGGTGCACATTACCAGCAGGAAACTCATTGGGGTACAGGCCTTCCTGCGCATGGAGGATCGTCACTCCCGTGATCAGGCAAAGAAGAAAAAGTGTTTTTCTGACCGTTCTTTTCAATCGTTTATATTTCTCTTTATTCAAAATAAATGTCAATTTGACTAATAACATTCCAAAACTAAAAAAGGCCGGCCCGGATCAGGAGCAGGGAAATAAATACAACAACAGGTAATAATTGTGGAGCGACCGCGGCGAAATGCCCGGGCCAGGGTTTTAGTTTCATAAACAAGTTTCGTTAACAGGCAGACGGGCGAAAGTTTGCCGGCGACCTGTTCCAAAACTAATAATTTTGAAATCGATTGCAACTGTTTTCTTTAATTATTTAAAAACAGCCAGTTATTTCTTTCGGGTGGTTTTGAGTGACGATTCGCGTACTACCAGGTTGGAATGGACGGTGATCGTGCTTGTCTGCGCCAGGGTAGTGCCTCCTTTCAGGTGATCGATCAGGTTACGGGCGGCAATTTTACCCATTGTCTGTCCCGGGTAATTAATGGTGGAGAGTGTAGGCTCAATCAGTTCGCCGATGGCATCGTTGTTAAATCCCACCACGGCAATATCGCCCGGAACGGCGATTCCCTTTGCCTTTAGTGTTTTGATGATAACGGCGGCCAGGAAATCATTGGTTATAAAAAGGCCATCAGGCAGCGGTTTCAGCTTCAGGATACGCTCTGCGGCATCTACACCTGCGTGCTGGCTAAGGTCTTCCAGGATCAGCAGGTCTTTATGGAAAGGCAGTTTACCCGATGCCAGCGCCCGTTTATAACCGTTGAAACGTTGGGAATAAACATTCCTTTTGAGGGTAGATGTGATGTGGGCGATACGGCGGCAACCCTGATCCATCAGGTGTTTGGTGGCAATATACCCGCAGTTCTCATTATCAATAACCACTACGGTGCGGTTTCCATCCTGTTCAACACGGTCGAAAAAAACAACCGGCACTCCCTTTTCATAAAATGCGTTGAAGTGTTCGAGGTTTTCGGTCTCAAAGGAAAGGGAGGCAATAAGCCCATCCACGCGTTTGTCGAAGAGGTTCCGGACATTGGCTTTTTCCTGCGCAAGGTTTTCTGAAGAGTGGGTGATGATCAGGTCGTAACCCTCGGCAGTAGTCACTTTTTCAATCCCCGCGAGCACCGATGTAATGAAGTTACTGTTCAGTTCGTGCACCAGTACGCCAATGGTCTTGGATTGCTGGCTCCGGAGGTTCCGGGCGAAATGGTTGGTCCGGTAACCCAGGTCACCGGCAAGATCGAGGATCTTTTTTTTTGTTTTTTTATTGACAGCCGGATGGTTTTGTAATGCCCGGCTGACAGTGGCTGCTGACAGTTGCAGTCTTTCCGCGATATCGTAAATGGTGACTTCCTTTCGACTTTTCATTCTAATAAAATAGAAGTGCTAAAAATAGTGAAAGAACGGAGAATATTTTTCTGCAATCGATTGCGAATCAAAAAGATATTTCTATATTGCCTTTAAAATCAGCCAAAAACGCTTGCTTTGAATTCAAGCCACATTAATTGTCATATCTACAAATAATTTCCCGCCGATACCGTGATTTTGTAACCTTACAACTGGCTTTTACCGGCATCAGCATTTTGCTGAGATAATTTTAAACCGTTGCAATATTAATTGTCAATATCACAAATAACATTATTTTTGACCGTAAAGCTTGTCACATGCCTGCACAATATGTCATTGGTGTTGATTTCGGAACTGATTCTGTCCGCACCATTGTAGTCGATACCGGCAACGGCAACGAAATGGCCGCTGCAACTTTTCATTACCCCAGGTGGAAACAACAGCTTTATTGCAATGAGGATCGCAACCAGTTCAGGCAGCATCCGCTGGATTATGTGGAAGGACTTGAATTTACTATCCGTCAATGTCTTCTGAAAGCCGGTCCCGCAGTAGCTTCTGCTGTCAAAGCGATCTCTGTTGATACTACAGGATCCACTCCCTGTTTTGTAGACCGGACAGGTATACCACTGGCGATGACCCCCGGTCTGGAAGAAAATCCGAATGCCATGTTCATTCTCTGGAAGGACCATACAGCTGTTAAGGAAGCTGCAGAAATAAATGAACATGCATTGGCTGGTCAGGTTAATTACCTGCGTTATGTTGGTGGTATTTATTCTTCCGAATGGTTCTGGGCAAAAATGTTACATACACTGAGGGTTGATCCTGTTGTAAGGGAGAAAGCTTATTCAATGGTGGAACACTGCGACTGGATACCATACCTGCTTACCGGCGGCACCGATGTTAAACAGATGAAACGAAGTGTTTGTGCAGCCGGACACAAGGCGCTCTGGGCACCGGAGTTTGGCGGACTTCCACCGGATAAATTCTTCACTGGTCTTGATCCGCTGTTGCAGGGCATAACCGGAAGGCTATTTGAGAAAGCCTATCCGGCTTCAGACAGTGCCGGTAATTTGTCGGCCGAATGGGCCGAACGACTTGGACTTTCCGCCGGTGTTGTAATTGGCGTAGGCGCCTTCGATGCACATATGGGTGCAGTGGGCGGGCAGATAGAACCTTATCATCTTTGCAAAATCATGGGGACTTCCACCTGTGATATACTGGTTGTTCCACCTGCCAACGGTGCAGAAATCCTTGTAAAAGGAATCTGCGGACAGGTGAACGGTTCAGTAATCCCCGGCATGGTTGGGATGGAAGCGGGACAATCGGCTTTCGGCGATTCATACGCATGGTTTGGTCGTTTGCTGACAGAACCATTTGCCGAACTACTTTCCAAATCATCGGTGATCGATAACAAAACATCAGAAAAACTGCTGGACGAATTCCGGTCAAAAATAATTCCCCTTTTATCATCCAAAGCAGCAGCATTACCCATTGATGAGCAGAGTGAGATCAGCGTGGACTGGCTGAATGGCCGGCGCACACCTGATGCAAACCAGCTGCTGAAAAGTGCGCTGCTCGGATTAAACCTGGGTACCGATGCAGCCCGTTTATTCCGTGCCATTGCAGAATCAACCTGTTTTGGTGCAAGAAGTATTTCCGATCGTTTCGTGAGCCAGGGAATTCCGGTAAAGGGATTAATCGGCACCGGTGGTGTGGCAAAAAAATCACCATTCATTATGCAGATGATGGCCGATGTATTGAATATGCCAATCCGTATCCATGCGAGTGAACAGACCTGCGCGCTTGGTGCCGCCATGTTTGCTGCAACCGCTGCCGGAATTTTTAACAATGTACAGGACGCAATGAAGGCCATGGGCCAGGGTTTTGAAATAAAATACTATCCAAACCCGGCAATGGTGCCGGTTTATGAAAAACGATACCGGCGTTTCCTGCAACTCGGTGAGTATATAGAAAACGAAACAACAGGTTTCAGCAAGGCAAATAACCACTAACAATATTTTCATGACATACCAGGCAATCAGGGAAGAAGCGTACCTCGCCAACATGCAGTTACCGGAACTTAGACTGGTACTGTTCACCTTTGGAAATGTAAGTGTTGCTGATCATTCGAAAGCAGTATTCGCTATCAAACCAAGTGGTGTTCCCTATGAGGAGCTTAGTCCGGAGAAAATGGTGATCGTCGACTTCGACGGCAATACCATTGACGGCACACTCCGCCCTTCCTCTGATACCAAAACACATGCAGTGCTTTACAAACACTGGCCAGCGGTGGGCAGTATCGTGCATACACACTCAACCTATGCAACTGCCTGGGCGCAGACACTCCGTGATATTCCCGTATATGGCACAACTCATGCTGACCATCTTACCAATGATGTACCCTGCGCGCCACCGATGGATGATGAGCTGATCAGCGGCGATTATGAATACCAGACCGGTTTCCAGATCCTGAATGACCTGGCGGGCCGGGGATATAGTTATGAAGAAGTGGAGATGATTCTTGTTGGCAATCACGCGCCATTCACCTGGGGAGCTACCAGTAAAAAAGCAGTCTATAACAGCGCGGTGCTGGAGGCCCTGGCAAAGATGGCATTCATTACAGAGTCACTCAAACCAGGTGCGGGGCGGATGAAAGAGTCACTGATCCGTAAACACTACCAACGCAAACATGGCGGTGATAGTTATTATGGTCAATAATATAATATTCAGTCACCATTCATTTTCAGTAAGCACAAAAACACATTATGATCGATCTTAAAAAATATGAAGTCTGGTTTATCACAGGAAGTCAGCACCTGTATGGTAAAAAAACACTGGACCAGGTAGCACAACACTCCGAAGAAATTGCCAGATCAATTGGTGCCGATCCGGCCATCCCGGTAACGATTGTCTGCAAACCAACCGTCACCACACCTGAAGAAGTTACCCGGGTTCTTTCCGAAGTCAACGCCAATGTTAATGTAATCGGGGTGATCACCTGGATGCATACATTTTCCCCGGCAAAAATGTGGATCAACGGATTGAAGAACCTGCAGAAGCCAATGCTTCACCTGCATACACAATTCAACCGGGATATTCCCTGGGATGCGATTGATATGGATTTCATGAACCTCAACCAGAGTGCTCATGGCGACCGCGAATTCGGGTTTATCGTGAGCCGGTTGCGCCGGAACCGGAAAGTAGTTGCAGGACACTGGCAAAACCCGGCCGTTGTGGAAAGTATTGCGGTATGGACCAGGGCTGCTGCTGCATGGGCCGACTGGCAGGGTGCCCGGTTTGTACGCTTTGGTGATAATATGCGTTATGTAGCCGTAACCGAAGGAGACAAGGTGGAAGCCGAATACCAGTTTGGTTATTCTGTAAATACGTTTGGCATCGGTGATCTTGTTGAAGTGATAAATACAATAACTGATCCTGAACTGGAAACACTGCTTGCTGAATATGAAAAGAGTTATACACTCGATCCAGACTTGTTAACCAATGGGAGCAAACGTCAGTCGCTTGTTGAAGCAGCAAGGATTGAACTTGGCCTCAAAAAATTTCTTGAGGAAGGTAAATTCAAAGGGTTTACCGATACGTTTGAAGACCTCCATGGAATGTTGCAACTGCCCGGTATCGGCGCGCAACGGATGATGACAGCGGGTTATGGTTTTGCAGGTGAAGGCGACTGGAAAACATCTGCACTTGTACGCGCAATGAAAGTGATGGCGGCAGGTCTTCCCGGTGGTAATTCATTTATGGAAGACTATACTTATCATTTCGATCCGCAGGACGAGATGGTGCTGGGTTCACATATGCTGGAGATCTGTGAAAGCATCGCCGAAGGCAAACCCTCGGTACAGGTGCATCCACTCGGCATCGGAGGTAAGGCAGATCCGGCCAGGCTGGTATTTACGGCCGGTGCCGGCGCTGCACTGAATGCTTCGATCGTTGATATGGGTAACAGGTTCCGGCTGATCGTAAATGAAGTGGAAGCAGTAAAACCAAAACACGACCTGCCCAAACTTCCGGTGGCACGTGTATTATGGAAACCATTGCCAGATATGAAGACAGGTTGTGAAGCATGGATTCTCGCTGGTGGTGCGCACCATACCTGTTACAGCCAGAATCTAACCCGTGAACATTTGCAGGATTTTGCCGATATAGCAGGAATTGAATTCCTGCTGATCGGAAAAGAAACCACACTGCCGGCATTCAGGCAGGAGATCCGCGTCAACGAAGTTTTTTTTGCGTTAAATAAATAAACTGCTTTAACTATAACCAGGCTTTACGTGCCCTGCCTGTCAAACAACCATTCTTGCCATGAACAACGATCTCGGTTTTTACGACTACCTTATTTTTGCTGTTTACTTCATTCTTGTTTCCGGTTATGGATACTGGGTGTATCACAGGAAGAAAAAAGAAGTGACCAATACCAGGGACTTTTTCCTGGCAGAAGGATCCCTTACCTGGTGGGCCATTGGTGCATCGCTGATCGCTTCCAATATATCTGCCGAGCAGTTTATTGGGATGAGTGGCAACGGATTTTTTGCGGGTATTGCAGTTGCAGCATACGAATGGGTTGCAGCCATTGCACTGATCATAATTGCTGTATGGTTTATTCCCATTTACCTGAAGAATAAAATTTTCACCATGCCGCAGTTTTTGAAAATGCGGTACAACGAAACAGTGGCCCTGATCATGGCCATTTTCTGGTTGTTTCTTTACATTTTCGTAAACCTGACATCGATCCTGTACCTGGGTGCAGTGGCGATTAATGGTCTCACCGGTGGACAATACCTCCACGAGATCATGATCGGCCTCTCCATATTTGCCATCATCATTACCCTTGGTGGTATGAAGGTGATCGGATATACAGATGTGATCCAGGTAACGGTGCTGATCATCGGTGGACTTGCAACTACCTATATGGCACTTACACTGGTAAGTGAAAAATTTGGACTGGGTCGCGATGCACTTGCAGGTTTTAATATGCTGCTGAAAGATGCACCGGAACATTTTGAAATGATTATCCCCAAACCCGGACCAGGAGCTTCACAACTGGAAATTGACAAATACCTTATCCTGCCGGGTATTGCCATGTATTTTGCGGGACAGTGGATTGTGAACCTGAACTATTGGGGTTGCAACCAGTACATCACGCAACGTGCGCTGGGTGCGGATTTGCAGACAGCCCGGACCGGGATTCTTTTCGCAGGACTTCTTAAACTGATGATGCCTGTTATTGTGATGCTGCCCGGAATCGCCGCGTATGTTCTATATAAAAACGGTCACCTGCCCAACCTTGTGGGCGGAATGGATGGGGCCTATTCAGCAATCCTCAGCTTCCTGCCCGAAGGCCTGAAAGGTTTATCAATTGCAGCACTTACTGCAGCTATCGTTGCTTCACTGGCTGGTAAGGCCAATAGTATTTCAACCATTTTTACACTGGACATTTATAAAAAATACCTGGATAAGGAATCGAGCGAGAAAAAAATGGTGCGGATCGGTAAACTGGTAGTGCTGGTTTCCATGATACTGGCAATAGCCTTTACCTGGGATGACCTGCTTGGAATTGGAGGTGCAGGTGGTTTCACGTTTATCCAGAAGTATACCGGATTTATCAGCCCGGGTGTGTTTGCAATGTTCATACTGGGGATGTTCTGGAAAAGGACAACAGGTACAGCAGCAATCGTGGGTGTAATTACCGGGTTTGTACTTTCTGTATTCTTTAATGAATACGCACCGGCTACATTCGGTCACGAAACCTGGTTCTACACTGCATACCCCAAAGGCGATGGTACCTGGGAAATTCCATTCCTGATCTGCATGGGACTTGCGTTTATGTTTACCATGATCGCGATGATCCTGATCAGCCTGGCTGGACCAAAAATTAATCCGAAGGCATTTATACTGGAAAAAGGAATGTTCAATGTTTCAAAAAGTACGATTGTGCTGATTGTTATCACCCTGATGATAATTTCTGCCCTGTACATTCGTTTCTGGTAAATGCTGTAGTGTATGCAGGGGTAACGATTGATAAATTTTGTAACCGCATGTTTGTTTTAATTTTGTCTTTTTAACGTGAACGTGAACATGAGAAAATATTCAGAGCAGTCCAGGTTTCTCCTTGCCGTGGACTGCATAATTTTCGGCTATGATGGGGAGGAATTAAAACTCCTGGTGATCAAAAGAGGATTTAATCCGATGAAAGGTAAGTGGAGCCTGGTAGGTGGTTTCGTGGGTGAGGACGAATCCACCGATGAGGCGGCCCTTCGCGTTCTTACAACCCTTACCGGTCTTAGCGGAATGTATCTTGAGCAGCTGCATACGTTCAGTGAGGTGAAACGTGATTCGCAGGAGCGTACCATATCTGTTGCTTATTTCGCCCTGATTAACCTGAAGGAGTATAAGCGGCAGCTCAGTGATCATTATCATCCGCATTGGGTTTCGATCAACCAGATCCCGGAACTGATTTTTGATCATGATAAAATGGTTGAGATGGCTAAAAAACACCTGAGGTATAAATCAGCCCTTCATCCCCTGTTGTTTGAACTGCTGCCGCAAAAATTCACACTGCCCCAGCTTCAGTATCTGTATGAAAGTGTATACAACCGGTCGTTCGACAGTGGCAATTTTTCGAGGAAGATCAATTCTACCAAACTCCTGGTGAAACTTGATGAAAAGGACCGGTCGGGATCCAAGAAGGGTGCCTACTACTACAAGGTGAATATGAAAAAGTACAATGCAAATTTTAATTCGTTCCTGCATTTTGTAAACAAACCACATGATCTGGTCCGGGCGGATTGATTCTTAATTTTGTCGATAGTTTATCCCCCGATATCAGTCACAACCAGCCGGACCCTGGTGAGCAGCAGGTCAAGAATCTGCCAGTCCTCGTTGATGCGGATAAATGTTACATGATAATGTCCGTAACCATGAAAATAAGGCTTGGGCGCATGTACGGGAAAATAAAACCGGTCCTCCATGGCCCAGATACCGCGGGCTTCAGTGTCGGTAAGTATTTCAATTTCGGGATTATGCAGGTGATGCACGGTGGCAGATTCTCCGATCCCGTCTTTAGCAGCCTGGGTGAATGCCCCGGGAGAATCAAATGAATAAAGTGCATTCCCCGCCTCGTCCTGGAAGACCAGGTTTACATCCTTAACCAGCAATCTTTCCAACTGGTCCCATTTTTTTTTATCTACGAATCGGCAATAGGATGACATTAGTCTTTGCACGTCGTGAACCTGCAAAGTATCGGTTAATACGTTGTTCATAACTGGAGGTTAATTGATTTTGACAATGATTTTTCCCTGCGTATTGTTTTTCTCGATAGCAGCATGCGCAAGTGATATATCCTTTAAAGTATACACTTCGGAGATATGGGGTCGGAGTACACCGCTGGAAAGCAGTTCCGCAATCAGCTGCATATCGGTACCGCTGGATTGAATGGCATTGTAAAATGCATGTACGCCAAGCTTTGCGGCGGTATCCGCTTCTTCGGGTGTAATCTGCGACCAGAGGCTGATCAGTGTACCTCCTCTTTTCACTGTATGTAGTGTTCGCAGGATATGTCCGTCAGATTTTACACCTTCCACAGCTACGTCCACATTTTGAATTACATCTTCAAACTTCTGTGTTTTGTAATCCACGAATTCATCGGCTCCAAGGCTCAGCACAAAATCCCTTTTTGCCCCCGAGGCCAGTGCAATAACATATGCGCCGAAATATTTTGCCAGTTGCACCGCGAAATGGCCAACGCCCCCGCCAGCTGCGGTAATCAATACCCGATCGCCTTTGTGAACCCCCACCTTCTGCATAGGTTGCAGGGATGTTAGTGCAGCCAGCGTGGCTGCTGCAGCGGTTTCGTGGGTAATATTTATGGGCTTTAATGCGAGGTGGCTTGCAGGTGCCGCCACAAATTCTGCATATGCCCGGCCGTGTCCGGGGTGATTGATGGTTCCGAATACATCGTCGCCCTCTGTAAAAAGGTCAACAGCGGAACCCGTTTTAATCACGACACCCGATACATCCCATCCAAGGATTTTATTTGTTTCACCATTAAAGATCCAGTCCAGTGAATGGTTTGCCCTTACAAGGGTATCAGCGGGATTTATCGCAATTGCCTTCACTTCTATCAGTACCTCATCCGGTTTTATTTCGGGGACTGGTATGTCGGCAAGTTTCAATGTTTCAATTCCGCCATGGCCGGATAACACAACTGCTTTCATGTTTTATTTTTTATATTGTAACAAATGTCCCGACAAAGACACCATGAAAGAATTGATATACCCGGAATAGAAAGGTATAAATCATTCCTTTCATCTTTCGCGCCGGACCCGGATTTCCTGCCTGACTACAGGGATCACTTCTTTTCCGATAATCTCAATCGATTTTACCACTTTTTCAAACGGCATTCCGTTCATATCCATTTGTAAAATGCATCGGTGGTGGCCGAACTGTTCATATTGCGATAAAATTTTGTCGATCACTTCCTGTGGACTTCCGATAGTAATCGACATATCTGTTGCAACCATCTGTTCAAATTCAATCCTGCTGGTGGTATAAAAATTCCCTTTTAACTTCAGGGGCAGGTTACTTATCGAATGGGCGAGTGTGGCGTATACTTCATTCCGGGCCAATATGGATTCTGCAGCTACATAACAATAACTGGTAACTGCAATCTTTAATGACTGCAGATCGTGGCCAGCCTGTGCCGCCATCTGTTTATACATTGCCACCTGTTTCCTGAAACGTTCCAGTTTACCCGTTGCAATTGAGATATTCAGGTTTAAACCGAGTCTCCCTGCAACCGCTGCGGTTCCGGGGCTCCCGCAGTCGCCAATCCAAAATGGTAATACCCGGGCTGCCCCGCCTATATCTGTTTCATATAATGATGACGAAAAACTTCCTCCGGGGCCACCGGGATCAAGGGTTTTAAGTCGCAGGAAGACTTTCAACTTTTCAGCCAGCGACACCTCATCTACTTTTATATCCGACCAGTAGGAAGCCAGCGATCCCGGCGCTGACACCTGTCCCACCTGGATCTCTGCCCTTCCCCCGGAGATAGTATCAAGGATAATAAACTCTTCAAAAAATCGCCGCGGATCGCTGATACCCAAAACAGCAATGGCTGTACTTATTCGTACACGGCTGGTGGCCTTGGCAATGGCAGCAAGAAGTACAACAGGGGCCGGTGCTACATAGTCGTCCGTGTGTCTTTCTTCCACAATTACCAGATCGAACCCCATGTCATCGGCGATTGTGGCCGCAGAGATAATCTCTTGTATCCGCTGCTGATAGGTAACATATTCACCGGTAACCGGATCGGGGAATATATTTATCAGGGTATGGAATCCAAATTCAAAAGGCCTTGTTTCGGCCGAACCTGGGTATTGTAACATATAGGTCATTTATTATTTACATCGGGAGTTATAATAATGGCAGTAAAATATCCGGCTATCGACTTCGATGACACCCCAAAAGGTCTAAATTTTAAGCGGACAATCCTTGAGGATTTAGTTTTTTCTTCTTGACTAATCCAGAAGTTTGCGGTTGTAATTTTAAAGGCAACAAGCTGGTAAAAAAGTCAATAAACTAAAAATATATCGTCAATCCCCTTACTCTTCCAGGTATGAACTTTATGTCATCGTTTACTGCAGGTAAAATATTAATAAACCAAAAAAATTTTACCAGCATCCAAAAGTGAAATATTATGGAGATCACCAGATTCAGGGAAAATTCGAGGGGAGCACAACGGTGCACCCGGTTTGATATGTATGTACTGGATACGTACCTCACCGATACGCGCGACAGGGATCAGGGAAACCTTTCCCATATGCATCATAGCTTTTTATGGATAAAAAGTGGAAGGGGCGGGATAGATATAGACCTGGAACATTATTCCGTTGAAGACGAAACCCTGTATTACGTTCGCCCGGGGCAATCAATGCATGCGTTTTTACAGGAGCCCGCAAAAGGGTTTCTTATATCATTTGAACAGGGGTTCCTTAATTTGGTGGACAAGGATCCATCCTGGTTATATTCTTACTCACAACCTTATCAATTCCGGATTCCTGCAATGATTCAGATCCGGGACGAAATCACCTCCTCATTTGAGAGTATAATAGTCAAGATGTTTCATGAGTACCAGAATTATTATAATCTCCGGACAGAAATCATTTCCAGTTTTCTGAAAGTTTTGATTATTTATCTCAGCAGACAAACGGGCACCATGAAACAGGAGACCGTAAAATGTACCCGGTCGGAGTATACATCAGCTTTTTTTTCGCTACTGGAGAAACATTTCACCGATAAAAAAATGGTAAAGGATTATGCGGGTTGTCTTTCTCTTACTTCAAGTTATTTGAATAAGGTTGTTAAACAAACAACGGGATTTTCTGCCAGTTACCATATACAACAACGCATTTTGCTGGAGGCAAAAAGGCTTCTGATCCATGGGAACAACAATCTTAAAGAGATCGCGTATACCCTCGGTTTTTGTGATCCATCCCATTTCAGCAAATTTTTCAAGTCCGGGGTGGGCACCAATTTCATGTCTTTTAAAAAGACCGCCCTGAATATTTGTTAGGATTCCAAAGTAGATCATCATCAAATTAATACTGGCATTAGATACCTGTCGAGGATTACAGGGAGCCATCATCATTATTAAAAAGGCGGCTTTGAATATTTAACAGGGATACGTAATGGATCATCATCAATCAATATCCGCTGTTGCAACCACGGCTTCAACGTTGACCCGATCAATCGCCGCCTTTTTTTTTCCTCAGACTCCTCCGGATTTCGAATCCGGAACGGCCGATTCGTGATATTTCGCGATCGGTTTTTTTTTAATATGAATTAAATGCTTAAAATATAATCGATTACTCATGGCACGTACTTTGAAAAACAGGTACATATCGCATCTACGAAATGAAAAAGCCATGATCCCGACAACCAGTCACACCAATCTGATAGACGCATTACAAAGACCAACAGGACCAGAAATGTCGCCCTCGATCTGTTATTGCAGACAAACCAATCCCAGCCGGGGCACTGTTTTCCTGAGGGAAAATATTTTGATATTTGTAGAAAAGGGAAATGTATTATTTCGTCACGGCGAAATGGCTTACCGGATTGGCGCCCACCAGGCGGCGTTTATAAAAGGCGATATATTACTGGACTTTGACCAGGATAACAAAGGGGAATTTGCTTTTTTTTCATTTTTCCTGAACCTCGATATCGTTGTAGAATTTATTAAGCTGACAAGCCTGCCGGTAAATTCATCCACCCATCGGAAGCTGGTGACCATCACGCCTTCACACGCAGCGTTTATGACCTTCATGGCTTCAATGAAACCTTACCTGGGACAGGGCCGTACCATGGTCACGAGCCTTATCAGGATCAAACTGCTGGAATTATTGTTTTGCATTTCCTACTGCGACAGGCAGGTGCTGGATCAGATACTCGATGTTCGTGAGCGTTTCCGTTCTGACATTAAACAGGTGGTGGAGGAAAATATAACAAGCGCCCTTAATTTGAATGAACTCGCCAGATTGGCGGGAAGAAGTATCTCTAGCTTCAGGAGGGATTTCCGCCTGGTCTATAATAAATCACCATCCCGTTGGATCCGCCAGAAAAGATTGGAAAAGGCGCAGGAAATGCTGGTAGGTACAAACATGACTATAGCGGGGATCTGTTACACGCTGGGTTATGAAAGTCCCGCCCATTTTTCAAGGACATTTAAATTGCATTTCGGTTGTTGCCCTTCAGAAGTGCGTTTGGGTGCGCTGGTTGCGTAATAGTATTTTAATGTAGGATGCACCGGATCAGATTTGAATAATATTTTAATTCCATAAAAAATGAAAGTTACAGTCTGTGAATTGAGTGAAAACCGGGAGGAGTTTGATAAAGACTGGATTGAGTTGACTCAGTATCTGGATGATGTTCAAACAGACCTGTTGTTATTGCCTGAAATGCCTTTTTTCAGATGGATTGCTGCCGATCCGGCGGCAACCGATCAGGTAAAGGAAGAAAGCGTTCGTCAGCACCAGAAGAAGATAAAGGAGATTGAAACAATGAATGCACGATGGGTTGTTTATTCAACTCCTGAAATTACCCCAGGCGGGTTCTTAAATACAGCTTATTTGTTTGACAAAAAAAATGGATACCGAAAGCTGCATACCAAGACTTATTTCCCGGAGGAACCTCATTTCTGGGAGGAGACCTGGTTTGACAGGGAAGAGATTCCAGCATTTGATGTAGCTGACCTGGGGGATTTTAAAATAGGAGTGCTCCTTTGTACGGAATTGTGGTTTACGAATCATGCGCGTGACTATGGAAAGCAGGGTGCTGATATTATATTGTGTCCAAGAGCCACAGGTTTTACCGGCATTGAAAAATGGATAATCTGCGGAAGGACTTCTGCTATTATTTCCGGCGCATATTGCGTGAGTTCCAACAGATCGGGAATTGGCGATGATAAATTCAGATGGGGAGGTGCAGGATGGATTGCGGAGCCCGTTACAGGGGCGCTAATAGCCGTTACCTCGGGTAGTAAAAAATTTGTAACACATAATATAGACCTTGTGAAAAGCCGGTCTGCTAAATATGAGTACCCCCTCTATGTTAGTGCCTACGACATGTAATTTACCTGCCATTTATCTGAACCGGGGTTTTCCATTTGGTTATATAACAGGGAAAGCAAGGAATTACGATGAATAAGTATGTACAAATCGTTCCAATCGTTATATAAAAAAACCTTCGGCCATTTCACATGAAATATGGTATTAAACGCCGCAGCCGGTACTTTCCGCCACCATTAAGGAGTCTGGCGGTTCGCTATTTTTTAAACAGGTTTTTACTTCAATTAAACATTATCGGGATCATGGTAGCGTAAGTTCCGGGTCAGTAACCGGCTACTTAAATTATTTAAATTTGACGACTGATCCGCCATACCCACCCTTCGGAGATCTGTTTAAAAAATCTTGATAAAAAACGGGGAACATATGGATGCGAAAGGCCACCAGCAGGATAGTAATTTACTTAATGGGGGAACACTTAAGGAAGAGGAGGAGGAGAGGAAAATCCTGCTTACCCTTAGTAATAAGATCGCGTCTGTAAAGAATAAAGCCGAACTTTTTGAAATGGTGAGTTCGACGATTAATGTATTGTTCTCAATGGAGGAATTTGCCATTGCCCAGATAAATGATGAAGACAATACATACGGTGCATTCATGATTTCCCTGGGGCAGGAGAAGAAGCAACACCGTGATTATTCAATGTTATCCTCTGCAAAATATCCGGTTACCGATCCGGTTTTTTCTGCAGTAATTGAATCGGAAGATGATATGTTGATTGTAGAACCGGCGGTCTGGGCAGATCGGCCCGGTATACCACCGTATGTCGGTTTCTGGAAGGACATAGGTGTTAAAAAGGTCTTGCTGATTGCACTTCGTGGCGGGGGTAAAAACGTGGGCATGGCCGTATTTTATATTGATGCGAATTTTTCACTGGCCGAAAAGAGTGCATTACTTAAAAGTATCTGCTCCCAGCTTGCAATTGCTATGTCGAATATCATTGCCAACGAAAACATACAACTGCAAAACGATGAAAAATCAAAGTTGTTGACGTTGAGTAATGAATTTGCTGCAATAAAAACGAGGAAGGATTTTTTTAATGCAATCAATGACGTTATTAAACAAACGTTCGGCGTCACGGAATTTGGGATTGCCTATATAAATGACGATGACAGGACTTACAGCGCGTTTCTTTTAGACCTGGACGATTATATTTCTTCATTGCGGGATTTTGAGCCAATTACAAGTGCCAGGTACGATGTAAAAGACAGCCTGTTCGGGATGGTTATAAAGGGAGAGGATCCCGTGCTCCTGGTTGTAGATGATATATTGGACAAGCCGGGAATGCCTGCCTATGTGGACTTCTGGAAGACCGCGGGGGTAAAACAGGTTTTGTCGACACCGCTTCGTACTGGTGGTCATGCCATTGGAAGTCTCTACCTGCATATTGACGGTAACCCTGGTATTTTGCAGAAATTTGATTTGTTGAAAACTGTCTGTGCCCAATTATCAGTCGTTATTTCCAATATCCTGGCCAATGAAGAAATTGAAAGGCGGGAGGCAGAAAGGGAATTGCTGCTTTCATTGAATACAGATATTGCAGCAATAAGGAATAGTGGCGATCTGTATGAAATTATCAATGACCGGTTGAGAGAGATTATCCGGTTCGATAATACATTTATAACGGTTTTGAATGAAGACAGGACTTCGGTTAATACTTTTTTGCAGGCACATATGCCCAACGGCGCAAAACAGCATCCACCGGAGTATCCGATCAATGATGGGATACTTGATGTTGCCCTCACCTCCGGTGATCCTGTTTTTTATGATCTGGAAGAGGTGCAGGCCTGGCCGGCTGTTCCGGAATATGTCCGGAATAACTTTGAACGCGGTTGCAGGTACATGACGATCGCCCGGTTTTCTAAAGGGGAGTATGCTTTTGGCTTCTTTATGCTTTTTTTTCAACGTAAAATTACGCCCGACCCAAAAAAAATCCGGCTATTAAAAGCGCTCACCAATCAGTTGTCCATTGCGGTGTTTAATATTCTTGCTAACCAGGAAATCCAGCAGCGGGAACTGGAGAAAACAAAATTGCTTGCCTTCAGCAATGCTATGGCATCGGTACGGGACAAGGTCCAGTTCAGTAAAATCCTGAAGTATCAGCTAAACAATCTTTTCGGGATAACAGATTATGTAATCCATGAATTAAATTCTGACAAGACCGAATTCCGGCCACTCCTGTTTGACCCCGATTCTGATTTTGCAAAACATCCTGATTTTTTAAACACGCAGCATGTTTTTGTTAAATTAACCGAGGTGGATTTTGAACATATAATCAATACCGACACACCGGTGGAATATAGAATGGGTCGCGATCGCCCGACCATCTATAATAATATAAATAAGGACCTCGATATAAAATCTGCGATTGGCATGCCGATCCGGCTTGGACAGGAGGTTATTGCGCTATTGATTTTCGTGCAGGAACAACCCGCTCAGTTTGCAGCGCAGGTTGAACTATTTAAAAGCATTTGTTCGCAACTGGCAATTGCTGTTTTTAATTTCACGGCCAATGAAAAAATAAAAAACCAGCTGGAAGAAATTGAAAAATACCGGCTGCAGCTGGAAGAAGAGAAAATTTATTTGAAAGAAGAAATTGAGATTTCACAAAACCATTCGGAGATTATCGGTGAAAGTACCTCCCTTCAGAATGTTTTTAAACTGATAGCACATGTTGCCGCCTCCGACAGCAGCGTGTTGTTGCTCGGGGAAACCGGGACAGGAAAGGAGTTGATAGCCAGGGCAATCCATAATGGTTCAAGAAGGAAGGGCCAGCTCATGATAAAGGTCAACTGTGCCGCATTGCCGGCCAGCCTGATTGAAAGCGAATTATTCGGACATGAACGTGGTAGTTTCACTGGTGCTACTGACCGGAGGATCGGGAAATTTGAACTGGCTAACCGCAGTACCCTGTTCCTTGATGAAATTGGTGAGATGCCGGTTGAATTGCAGGTCAAATTACTCCGCGTGCTCCAGGAAAAGGAAATAGAAAGGATTGGCGGGAAAACAACCATCAAAACAGATTTCCGGTTAATCGCAGCAACCAACCGGGACCTGGAAAAACTGATGGAGGAAGGACGTTTCAGGGTCGATCTTTTTTACCGGCTGAATATTTTTCCTATAAATGTTCCATCACTACGTGAACGAAAAGAGGATATTCCCATACTGGTCACGCATTTTATCCTCCGTTATTCACAACTGGCGGGAAAAAAAATCGCCAATGTCAGCAATAAGGCTCTGCAGGAGCTGGTTAATTATTCCTGGCCGGGTAATATCCGCGAACTGGAACACCTGATTGAAAGAAGTGTATTACTGACAGATGGGGATACCATCAGGGAGAGCCATCTTCCGTTGAGTAAATCTTCCGCTGAGAGCAGGTTGGTTGGTGAAGAAGTGAAATTCCAGACTATCAGTGAAAATGAAAAGGATTATATACTTAAAGTGCTGAAACATGTAAATGGAAAAATCTCCGGCAGTGGTGGAGCTGCCGAGGTATTGGGACTTCCTCCAAGCACCCTTATTTCAAGACTCAAAAAATTGGGGATCCGACGGGATCACCATGGTTAGAATGCCGCTTTTATACAAACGCTTTAAACAAATAGTACAGAAGATTTGGAAGTGATGTAAAAAAAATATTATAAGTATTAACCCCTAAAATAACCTTGGGTTGTCTTCCTTCTTCACTAACTTTAGGACGCTGGTACTCTTACAAAAAAAAGTTACACTGGTTTTTCCACTGTATGCTAAAGTTATTTTCCATAAATTTTCTGATATACCTGGTGATCCCGGTTATCGGGCTATCGCAAACTTTTTCTGCGCAGCTCTCACCTGCATCTTTTCATCATCCTTCGGGCGATAATATTTCCAGACAACGTTGCTATTTACAACTCGCTTCCGTTTATATTCATGTGGTAAGGGAAGCCCAGGTTGATCTTGATAACAGCCTTATTTATGCCAGCCGTTCATTGGGTTTGAGCAGGCTTCCGATACTGGCCGAAGGTATTAATGATCCGGAATTACTTGCCGGGTCGCAATGGGTGGATCAAGGAGATCCTGCAAAAGGTTTTCGTTTACTTTCAAAGGCAACAGGAAAGAAACGCCTGGAACTACTTGTATTAATTGGTGCCTATTATGCATTCCAGCCATTTAGTTACCATCGTTGCAGGGACACAGTTGAATATTTCCTTACCCGTGCAATAAAGGAAAGCAGGACGGCCAACGAAGATGGTTTAAGAAGACAGGCAATCTGCCTGTTGGGCAAGATGTATCTCCTGGGAAATAATATTGCAAAAGGCGATTCCCTGTTTAATGAATTAATCCGCGAATGCCAGATCAGTGGCGACCTGGTTACGGAGGCGCGGGCATGGGCATACCGGGGTTTATACCTGATTTATTCGCCGGCAACTGTGGCGGACAAGATTACATACTTTGCAAATGCAGCCGATGTTTACCGGAAATTAAATGATCCGGAAGGCGAGATACCAGCACTGATGAATAACGGTTATATGCATGTAACGGTATTCGATCTGGAAAAATCGAACGATTTGTTCCTGGAAGCATTAAAAGCG
>JBEVJC010000018.1:0-67430 GCA_040510375.1 Chitinophagaceae bacterium | reverse complement strand
TGACACATCGAAAAATTCGCAAACCATTTTCTGAATGGTGTCGATGGTAATTTCTTTACTGCTCGTTTTCACAAAATTCCTCAGCACTCTTTTTGCAAGGTCCAGATCGATCTCTCTCTTGTTCAGCGAAGATTGCGCCAGCAAAGAGATCAATGCACCTTCTAGTTCACGTACATTACTATTAATATTATAGGCCAGGTACTTAACTACTTCCTTTGGCATTTCCAGCCCGTCATTCTTCATCTTTTTCTCCAGGATCTCAATCCGAACTTCGTAATCCGGGATCTGCAGATCAGCACTGAGCCCCCAACGGAAACGGCTGAGCAAACGCTCCTGCACCCCGTCCAGGTCCTTCGGCGATTTGTCCGAAGTCAGGATCAATTGTTTATGCGACTGATGTAAATGATTGAAGATGGCAAAAAACGCATCCTGGCTTTTTTCCGCCTTCGCAAAAAATTGCACATCATCAATGATGAGCACATCAATCAGCTGGTAAAAATGGATGAAATCATTAATCGCGTTGTTCCGGCTATGGTCCATGAACTGGTTGATGAACTTTTCGGAACTGACATACAGGACCACCTTATTGGGATGCATCCTCTTTACCTCATTCCCGATCGACTGGGCCAGATGGGTTTTACCCAGACCCACCCCACCATATATAACCAGGGGATTGAAGGAATTGGTTCCCGGTTTCTCCGCCACCGTTTTACCGGCCCTGCGCGCTACCCGGTTACAATCTCCCTCCACAAACGCATCAAATGTATAAATATGATTAAGCTGCGGGTCGATCTGCATCTTTTTCAAACCCGGAATAACAAACGGATTTTTAACGGGATTATTTATGACCAGCGGAAAATCCATTTCGTTGTTTGAAAAAGTTTTGAATCCCTGACCGGTCACATCCATCGTTAATGGCTTGTTCTTGCTATTGCCACTGTCGACCATGATGCGGTACTCCAGTCTTGCATCTTTCCCCAACTCACGCTTCAACGTCTTCGCTAATAAATTTACATAATGTTCTTCCAAATACTCGAAAAAGAATTGACTCGGTACCTGGATGACTAATATGTTGCTTTTAATTGAAACAGGAGTAATCGGCTCGAACCATGTTTTGTAATGCTGCCATTCAACAATATCCTTGATGATCTTTAAACAATTAACCCAGACTTTTTCAGCATTTTTCTCCATCTGTCGGATAGCAGTTTATATCGCTCTTTAACTAAACTTGTTTGAATTGGTCCAAATAAATCTCCACACAGTGTCAATAAAAAAAGTTGGACAGGACGGCGAATATCACCATTCTATTTTTCTAAAAAAAATTTTTATTACTTACTTTTTTATCTTTTTCCATAGTACTTAATTAACTGTATGATTTGCTTGTATCAACGTATAATCATGCCAGTAACCGCCACGGTTGCCCGGTGGTTTTTTTCTCTTGTCAATGTTTAATTATTGTTGGGATGCCTCAGGTCTGCACCGGTGTATTACTTCATCTGATGACACTATAAAACCGGCTCGGGGAGTAATAACGATCGGACATTTTGAAGATATTGATATTTCCAATACCTCGCAAGAAAACTTGAGTGCTTTCACCCAAAATTTTAAAAGATTTTTTTTTCACCTTTATGCCTGTCCGGCCAGTAGCCCGTATGGGTGATAACAGGACATTTCCCAACTAAAAAATTATACCCTTAATTTTGCTGTCTTAACTGTTTCAGGATAAAAACCTGCCCAGACATGCAAAAGAGTATTACCCTTAAATTACTTCCTTCGGAAGCCACGAATGATCGTTCAGTAAAAGAAGCGATCGCAGCTGCAGAAGCCACCAGCCTGCATTCCATTACCGGCTACAATATTGTCAAACATAGTGTGGACGCGCGTTCCCGCCAGGTATGGATCAACCTGACCCTTAATGTTTTTATTAACGAACCTTTTCACCACCGGCCAGGAATGACATTTACCTTCAGGGATGTACGCCAGGCCAGCCAGTCTGTCATTATTATCGGCGCAGGACCAGCAGGACTTTTCGCTGCACTTCGCCTGCTGGAACTTGGTATCAAACCAATTATCCTGGAGCGGGGAAAAGATGTACGTGCCAGACGCCGCGACCTGGCACTTCTTAATAAAAATGGGGAAGTAAATCCTGAAAGTAATTATTGCTTTGGGGAAGGAGGTGCCGGAACTTACAGCGACGGTAAATTATATACCAGAAGTTCAAAACGCGGAGACATTAATCGTATCCTCCATCTCTTTGTCCATTTTGGTGCAGAAGAAAAAATTCTCTATGAAGCACATCCGCATATTGGTACCAATAAATTACCACAGATAATTACCGCCATGCGCGATAAGATTATTGAATGCGGAGGTGATTTTTTATTTGGGAAAAAAGTAACAGATCTTACCATTGAGAACAATAACATACGCACTGTACATACCGCTGATGGTGATCGCTTTTCTTCACCATACGTGATCCTGGCAACGGGTCATTCTGCCCGTGATATCTTTGAACTGCTGCACCATAAAAAAATTAAAATCGAATCAAAGCCATTCGCACTTGGTGTGAGGATCGAACATCCCCAATCACTTATTGATAGTGTACAATACCACCAGGCTGTCCGCGATCCCTTTCTTCCTCCAGCATCTTATTCACTGGTGCAACAGGTAGATGGCAAAGGTGTGTTCTCTTTTTGTATGTGCCCCGGTGGCATTATTGCACCGGCAGCTACCTCGGCAGGTGAACTGGTGGTTAACGGATGGAGTCCGTCCAAAAGAAATAATCCATTTGCCAATAGTGGTATGGTGGTGACAGTAGAAGAACAGGACCTGAAACAATTCAGCAACCAGGGTCCGCTTGCCGCCCTCGCCTTCCAGCGATCGGTGGAGCAACAGGCCTTTACCGCAGGCGGTGGTAAATTCGTGGCACCGGCACAACGTATGGTGGATTTTACCAATACTAATGTATCAGCAACCCTTCCACCATGTTCTTATCTTCCGGGATTACAAAGTGCCGGTCTTAACACGGTACTGCCACCATTTATTAACAGCAGCCTTCAGAAAGCATTCCGCGAATTTGGGAAAAAAATGAAAGGCTACTTCACGAATGAAGCGGTTGTAGTGGCTACGGAGTCCAGGACTTCCTCACCAATCCGCATCCCACGTGATCCGGTGAACCTGCATCATGTACAGGTGAAAAATCTTTATCCATGCGCTGAAGGGGCGGGTTATGCAGGGGGAATTGTAAGTGCGGCGATGGACGGGGAACGGGTAGTGGAAGAAATAAAAAAAAAGGCTGCGCAATTCAGCCTTTCATAGTGTTGTGAATCAGTGTAAAATTAGTCTTGCGATAGTTACGGGTTGTTTAGGGTTAAAAATCTGATTTCCATCGATCTTCTAGATAATTCTTTAGGATTGGATCGCGACGGTCTTTCGATGTTTACTGGATTCCCGGTTTTTCACGCTGCCTGGCTTTCGCCTAAACAGGATACTGGACACCTGGACGGTCAATTTTCTTCGTTGTGGTTGACATTGGATCGTTCAGTTTTCAAAGGATCGGTTCGGTCTTCATCGGGTGTCGGATCGGTTTCAATGGATCATGAGGTTAAACATTCATCATTGAAATCTTTTGGTCTTCAAGAAACTGGTCCTTTTTAACAGGGACCATTCCCCTCAATGGAATTGGATGATGGCTTGTAAGGTCGTGTTTTCAAAACCTGTCTTTCCAAAATCTTCCCGGAGTTTCAAAACTGGTTCGGTTCTGTTACCCGGGACTGGGTGAATTCTGGAAAGAACTGAGAGATGGAAAAGGTGCTGAATCGATTCGTAGTCTCTCAACACAACAAATGTATAATGCGGGATGCCGGACTTTCGGGATTTTCGGTAGTTGGTCATTATCCTTCGGAATTCGGGAGAATTCCCTCGGTTTTTGGTAAAATGGGTTTAAACAATACGCAGGCGCTGCAAAACTTCTGCCTTGTGGGCGCGACTGATTGGAATCAGGTTTCCATTAATAACCAGGTTATTATCCTGGATATCCTTAATCTTCCGCGTATTGACTATAAAAGAACGGTGCACTTTCAAAAAGTTATCGGGATCCAGCTTTTCCTGGATACCCTTCATCGTGGCATGTGATACAATCTTTTTGTCGGAGGTCACATACCTTACATAATCACCAATACACTCCACATACAGGATCTCATCGAGTGAAAGCCTGATTAGCTTTCCGTCAGAACGGATAAAAATATCATTACTCTGGCTGCCCTTTTCCTTCTCCGGTGCAACAGGAGCCTGGGTTGCAAGATCCTCGGAGATTTTACCAACTGAACGGATGAACCGGTCGTAGGTCACCGGTTTCTTCAGGTAACCCGCCACCTCATACTGGAACGCTGTAAACGCATAATCCGTTTTTGAAGTTGTCAGGATGATCCTCGGAGAATAGGTAAGCTGGTCCATCAGTTCAAAACCCGTGATGCCGGGCATTTCCACATCAAGGAAAATGAGGTCTACCATATTTGATCTCAGGTAAACTATTGCTTCTGCCGGATCGCTGAATTTACCTGCCACGGTTACCCGACCTGATTTGAGACAGTAATTCTCCAGTATGGCCAGGGAAACCTGGTCGTCATCAATAAGAATACCTTTTATAAGTGGAGCCTTCATAGAATTTATTGAACATTCAGTTTTAACCTCAGCAATTCATTTTCCACCCAGGGTATCTCCGTTTTCAGCTTTTGTGAAAGATCCCCGAAAATGCTACCGATTCCCGCCCCCTGGTCCGCCTGCTCACAAACCAACTCCAGCTCATTCAGCTTTTCATACAGGGATGTAAGTCCCACGTAGAGGAACCCCGGCTTGATCTTGTGAACCAGCCTCCTGAGCTCTGCTACATTATCCGCTAAATAAAGCTGGTCCAGATGGGGAAGGGCAGTAACCGTTTCCTGAACGAAGGCCTCAAATACACCTACCGCCAAACGGGGATCACCATCATAAAATTCCTGGAGTTTAGCCAGGTCCAATTGAGCAGAAAAGCAGTATTTCATAAGTTGGATAACAGATCAAACGTTGAACAGCTAAAAATATTACCCGTTACGGGAACAACAAAGTAAAATAAGCTACTTTAACAGACGTTATAGTGATATCCAATATCAATTACCCCTGAAAGCCAGCTCAAATACCGCAATTCGTCCCATATTCCCCCCGGCACGTTTCCTGCGCCGCCACGTGGACCAGTTCGTTTATGGAAGCCTGAATAGTAATTATACTTTCGAAGAACGTAAGTTTGCGATCCGGTACAACCAGTTCTTTCTTTGTGTGACCTTTTTTTTCATGAGCGGATTCCTGTTCAAGTTCTTCAACGGACTTTACCTGAGTTCCTTTGTATGCCTTGGTTCCTTTGCCCTTTCACTGGTTAATTACCTGCTGCTGCATCGCAACAGCTATCGCCGCCACCTTGCCAAATACAGTCTGCTGGCATTGGTGAATATGGCGATCGTCGGACTCAGTTACGTAGAAGGCCTGCACTCCGGTACCTATATCTTCCTTTTCCCGTTTATTGTTTGCCAGACCTTCATCCTTAACTATGATGAACAGGCAGCCTTCCGCACATCGATCATCATCTCGCTGGTGAGTATCATGATGGTGTTTACCATCAGCCCGCCACTGAGTACCCTGCAACATCTTGCATCCCATAATTACCGCAGTATCTTTTACCTGAACTGTGTATTTGCATTTGTCATCAGCTGCCTTTTCTCCTATATCGTGATCAGGGAGAATAAAAAGAATGAGATCGGCCTGCTGCAGGAACGACTCTTCCTCGATACCATCTTTAACACCTCACTGGATGCCATCTTTATCGTAGACCAGCGGAATATGATCATACTCAACTGCAACAAACAGGCAGTGGATCTTTTTTCTGCCCCGGATAAAAATGCGCTAATCGGCACATCACTGGAACACTGGATCCTTTGCCAATATAATTCCAACCCACTGCCCGGATCCGTAACCCTCCCCGGCAGTGAAACCTGGAAGGGCGAAGTAAAATGTATTACGGGCCAGGGACTGAACTTTGTAGGGGCATTATATGTGTCGCCGTTCCAGGTGCAGGACCAGGAGCTGAAAAAAATCAGTGTGCTCGATATCACCGACCGCAAAAATGCGGAGGAAGCATTGCTCGATGCCAAGGTCAAAGCAGAAGAAGCCGCCCTTTCAAAAGCACGTTTTGTTTCCAATATGAGCCACGAACTCCGTACACCGCTCAATGGTATCATTGGTACCACCAACCTGCTTCTCCAGGAAGAAATGCTGACCGTCCAGAAAGAACATTTTAATACACTCAGGTATTCTTCTGAACACATGCTTGAACTGATCAACGATGTACTCGATGTAAACAAGATTGATGCTGGCCGCCTTGAAATAGAAAAAAAACCAAATAACCTCAAACTGTTTATCAGCCGGATCGAGGCAATCTTCCACAACCAGTTCAACACAAAAAATATTTCGTTCGTGGTGAAAGTGGATCCGCGGCTCGACCGCAAATTTATATTTGATCCTACACGGCTGGGACAGGTCCTGCATAACCTCCTGTCAAATGCACTTAAGTTTACCCATCGTGGCACTGTCACACTGGAACTGACCTGCATTTCAGCCAGCAGTGATGCGGCAACAGTAGAGTTCAGCGTAAGGGATACCGGTATCGGGATCGAAGCAAAAAAACTACCGCATGTATTTGAACGCTTCTACCAGGCTGATGTACTTACTACCAGGAAATATGGTGGCAGCGGCCTTGGACTTTCCATCAGCAAAAAACTGGTTGAATTATATAAGGGCGAATTGAAAGTCGAATCAGAACTGTATAAAGGAAGCCATTTCCATTTTATGCTCACGCTGAACACGTATGTGGAGAAAAAACCGTTGATTGAGGACACTGCCATGCTGATGCCCTTACTCAACAGGGCCCGGGTACTGATTGCGGAAGACAATCCGGTGAACATGATGATCGCACGCCGCTTTCTCCAGAAATGGAATCTGGAAATTTTTGAAGCTACCGACGGACAGAAAGCCATTGAACTTTTTAACAGGGGACAATATGATATCCTCCTGATCGATCTGGAAATGCCCGAAAAAGATGGGTATATGGTTTTGAATGAAGTAAGGCGAAGCCAACCCGGAATACCCGCTATCGCGTTTACCGCGGCCTCTTTTGAGAATATGGGTGTATTACTGAAAGAACGGGGTTTCAACGACTTCGTTCAAAAGCCCTTCAAACCCGAAGAGCTGCATAGTAAAATCCTGAAATTCGTTCGTAACCCCGCAGCCTGACCTGTCCCACCCTGCCTTACCGGCCTGTATCAATCAAACGCCCCATTGAATCCAACTGCCCCCACCCTGCCTTCCCGGCCTTTATCTATTAAACGCGCCCATTGAATCCAACTGCCCCCACCCCGCCTTCCCGCCCGCTTACCGGCCTGAACTGTCAATCGACCGATTCACGCAATATTTTGTCTTAAAAGTGGCGCGAACGGCTATTTTTGCGATACAATTACCGAAACTATGGCTTTACTCGAACTACACCATCTCAAAAAGTACTTCGCCACGCAGAAGGCTGTTGACGACATCAGCTTTGATATCGAAAAGGGTTCCATCTTCGGACTACTCGGTCCCAACGGCGCGGGCAAAACAACATTGATCCGGATGATCACCGGTATTTTTTATCCCGATGAAGGAGAAATCCTTTTCGACGGTAAAAAGTTCGATGCCCTGAACGACATCGAACATATCGGTTATATGCCGGAAGAACGAGGCCTGTATAAAAAAATGAAAATCGGCGAACAGGCACTTTATCTTGCCCAGCTGAAAGGCCTCAGCAAATCAGATGCTACCGGCAAGATCAAAGAATGGTTCAAACGTTTTGATATGGAAAGCTGGTGGAATAAAAAAGTAGAAGACCTGTCAAAAGGGATGAGCCAGAAACTCCAGTTTGTTACAACCGTATTACACGATCCGAAACTTATTATCCTGGATGAACCATTCAGTGGCCTGGATCCCGTGAATGCCAACCTGATCAAGGATGAGATCTACAATCTTTCCAGGAATGGCGCCACCATTATCTTCAGTACCCACCGGATGGAGCAGGTGGAAGAAATCTGTGACCATATTGTGCTGGTCAACAAAGGACAGAAGATCCTCGATGGCACCGTAAAACAAATCAGGAAGGATTTTAAGGAGAATCTGTTCCGTGCCAGCTTCAGCAATGAAC
This sequence comes from Chitinophagaceae bacterium, assembly GCA_040510375.1. GTDB lineage: Bacteria > Bacteroidota > Bacteroidia > Chitinophagales > Chitinophagaceae > JBEVJC01. The sequence continues at coordinate 59,176 of JBEVJC010000018.1, read as the reverse complement.
TTACGGCAGAACACCTGGCAATTGATCTTTTCAAAGTGATTAATAAAACCAATAACGAACTGGTTTTTAAACTTGATCCCGGATTTACCAATAATGATGTGATCCAGTATTTCATGCACAAGGGACTTGCAATTGATTCCTTCAATGAAATCCTGCCATCACTCAATGAAATCTTTATCCGCCAGGTGGATGGAACACCCAATGCACGCCAATTCCAGGAACTGAATTAATTGTTTTCAGGCTAAACCAAAATTATATGAACAAGATCTTACTGATAATACGGAGAGAATACCTGACAAGGGTGCGGAAAAAAACCTTCCTCATCAGCACCATTTTATTTCCCATACTCTATCTCGCACTCATCTTCGGCACCGGTTATATCACATCAAAGAGTGCTGCATCATTAAAGGTGGCCATGATTGATTCAAGCGGTTATTTCGATGCTGGTAAGGTAGCGAGGGAGAACCAGCTGGACAGTTCTGCAGTACTCGTACTCGTGAACCAGCCTGCCGATTCACTGAAAAAGAATTTTGAAAAAGAAGGTTACGATGGATACGTGATCATTCCACAGAACACGAAATGGGAAGATGGCTTTCCAAACCTGACACTGCAGACAAGCCGCACCCTGAGTATCGAGGGATCGCGTCCGCTCGAACGCAAACTGAATAATATCTGGAACACTGTAAAGAATGAAAAACTGGGAATCGATGAATCCCAGAAGAAAACGATCGAGGACAGCCGCGTAGATATTGTTTCCCGGAATGTGAACGACCAGACTGCCAATTCAAATATCGCTTCCATCCTGGCGATCATTGCTGCCGTGCTTACCTACATCATACTTATGTTGTATGGATCGCAGGTGATGATGGGAGTGATGGAAGAAAAAACAAGCCGGATAGCAGAAGTGATTGTATCGTCTGTAAAACCATTCCAGCTGATGCTTGGCAAAATCGTGGGTATCGGACTGGTAGCGCTGACACAGATCACGCTCTGGCTGGTAGCAGTATTCATAATTTATAATGTTACCAAGGCAAGTGGCACGGCAGGCTCCATGCAGGGTATGATCGGTGGCATCCAGGAAATGTTCACCAGTATGAATATCCCCTTCATCCTGTTCTGTTTCTTCTTCTACCTGCTGGGTGGCTTCTTCTTCTATGCATCGCTGTTTGCAGCAGTCGGCAGCGCAGTGAACGAAGATATGCGCGAAGCACAATCGTTGAGTTTCCCATTGATGCTTCCCATTATCTTCTCTATTATTACCATGCAGGCCGTAATCAAAGATCCCACCAGTTCACTGGCAGTATGGGGTAGTATCATCCCGTTCACTTCTCCCATTTATATGATGGCAAGGGTTCCGTTTGGCGTACCTGGTACGGTACCCTGGTGGCAACTTGGACTTTCCATGGCCTGCCTCATCGGTGGCTTTTTATTCACCACCTGGTTTGCCGGTAAAATCTACCGCACAGGAATCCTGATGTACGGTAAAAAACCAAGCTGGAAGGAACTGATCAAATGGGGCTTCCGTAAAAACTAACTGAAAGGGATTTTAATAAATAATCACAGGCTGTTCCTTAACGGGAACAGCCTTTTGTTTTGATGGGTTCTCCGGAGTTGCGGGGACAGCTTCTTGTTTTAAAAAGCTTATAAGCGGCCGAACCACGGCCGCTTGTTTTTGAAGGGTCCGCAATCGCGCCACCGCCGATGCCAGGGTTTATTCTGATTTCAAACTGCCTGAATTACGGTTTGTTTGCCCGAATGTTAAAATTTCCTAAGTTTTTTCCCTTTTGCATCTTAATACGAAACCGATCGTATATTTGACTACGAAACACTTCGTTTATCAATACAAAAATAACTACAACATGAAACCAAGATCAATCAGCCTTGAACGCAATCTTTGCGTTTTCGCCATCGTGGCCTGTACGGTGGCCCTTCTTTCCTGGAAGCAGCATCCATCAGTTTCTTCGGGAATGCCAGTCGATGGAACCGGTAATCTTCCATTAAACCTTGGTAAACTGATGCCTGATTTTGCGGGCGGACAATATAACGACACCACCCCGAAAGAACGCAACCGCAAAGTGCGTGATATAGATGAAGCAATTGAAGAACTGGATCGCGTGAATATAGACCTGGAGATTGAACAGGCAATGAAGAATGTAAAAGTGGCGATGGATAAGATCGACTCCAGAAAAATCCAGGTTGAGATCGACAAAGCCATGAAAGAAATCGATGTGGACCAGATTAAAAAACAGGTGGAACAATCAATGGCAAAGATCGACTGGGACCAGATTAAACTAAGCCTTGATGAGGTAAAAAAGATTAACTGGAAAGAAATAGAAGCAGAGATCCGTCTATCCCAGGAAAAAATAAACCTCCAGGTACCCGAAATCAAAATAGAAATTGAAAAAGCAAAGAAAGAAATTGAAAAGGCAAAGATCGAGATGAAATCATATAAGGGTTTCCTGGATGGCCTTGAAAAAGACGGGTTGATCAATAAAAAAGATGGGTACCGGATCGACCACCAGAACGGGGAACTGAAGATCAACGGAAAAAATGCTTCAGATGAAACATACAAAAAATATCGTTCCTTCCTGAAAGACCACGAATCGTTCCATATCCAGATCCGTGATGGCGAGTTCCATATGAACAACGGCTCATGGAACAACGATAACGATAATGATAACGACAATGATAATGATAACGACAATGACAATGACAATGACAACAACGTCACACTGATCTGATTATACCCTGCGTTCCATAACTTCCTCCTGCGTCTCCGGACACAGGAGGTTTTTTTTATATCAAACCGGTCAATTAATAAAACAGAAAATTAACAGCCATCGGACGCAAAATATCCGGGTTGGACTGTCCAATTGTTGCACGGGCATATTATTTGACTTATACTTAAATAAAAAAAGATGAACTGGGTCGACCTGACACTGCTGCTTATCTTCCTGTTTGCCCTCTGGGCGGGCTATTACCGGGGTTTTCTGCTTGGAACGCTCGACCTGCTTACCTGGACGGCAAGTCTGGTGGTGGCCTATATTTATTACAGCCATATGGTTGCCTTTATCGAACGGTTTTTCGACTGGGGAATCTGGCTGCAACCCGGCGCATTCCTGGTTACCATGATACTTGCACGTATAATCTTTGGATTGATCGCAAGGCTGATCCTCCGGCGCGTACCCGACCGTGATCATGAAAGTGCCGCCAATAAATTCCTCGGAATGATCCCCGGCGCTATCAATGGATGGATCGCCTGTATCATCGTTTCCGCCCTCCTGCTGGCATTGCCCCTCCGCGATAGCATTAATACCGAAACGCGTGACAGCAAATGGGCGGCTGAACTCGCCATGCAGTCGGAATGGGTAAATAAAAAACTGGCGCCCGTATTTGACCAGGCCGTAAGGCATACCATGAACAGCCTGACTGTTCACCCCGAATCGGACGAAACGGTTCAACTTGGATTTACTTACCAAAAACCGGTGACAAGACCGTTCCTCGAAGAACAAATGCTTGAGATGGTGAATAAGGAACGCTTAAAGGCAGGACTGAAGCCACTTGTAGCCGATCCACTCCTGACAAAAGTTGCCAGGCTCCATTCGCGCGATATGTTCGCCCGCGGATACTTTGCGCATATGAACCCCGATGGTAAGGATCCGTTTGACCGCATGCGTGCACAAAAAGTAAAATTTACTGCAGCAGGCGAAAATCTCGCACTGGCACAAACCCTTGAAATCGCGCATACCAACCTGATGAATTCCCCCGGCCACCGCGCCAATATAATGAGCCCGGATTACGGACGACTGGGTATCGGCATTCTGGATGGCGGATTTTACGGCCTCATGATCAGCCAGGAATTCAGGAATCCCGAAAAGCGTTGACCATACGGCCGATACCGGCACAGTTTTTCTAACATCAGGTGTTCAATTACCTGATATGAAGTTTGACTGGAACAATTTATCCGACAAAGCAATGGACTGGCTGATCAATCACGGCGCCGGTATCGGTATCGGCCTGCTGGTAATGGTGATCGGATTCTGGCTGATACGTGTATTTGGAAGAATGATGCGAAGGACGATGGAGAAACGAAACTTCAATCCCTCGCTGCGGTATTTCTTACAGAACCTGGTTGTTGTTACACTGCAAATCCTGCTGCTTATTTTCGGATTGCAAATTATGGGAGTGGAACTGACGTTCCTCACCGCTATCTTCGCAGGTCTCACCGTGGCAGCGGGCCTCGCTCTATCCGGCACCTTAAATAATTTTGTCAGTGGCATCCTTATTCTGATTCTCCATCCCTATCGCGTGGGCGATAATATCGTAATCCAGGGACAGGAAGGGAAAGTGCAGTCCATCCAGCTTTTTTACACCATTATCCTCACCTACGATAACAAAACCATCATTGTTCCAAATGGTCAGCTGTCAAACAATGTCACAATTAATCTGAGCCGGGAAGGAAACCGGCGCCTGGATATTGAATTAAAACTCAGCTTCGGGATCGAATATGCCGATGTCAAACGACTGATCAGCGAAGCACTCCAAAGTGTGGAAAACATTCTTCACGACCCTGAATACCGGGTTGGAATCAGCAAAATCGAGGCGGATAAATATACCGTTGAGATCAATATCTGGCTTCCCGCCCATGGCTTCCGGGACTCCAGTATGGTCATTCATGAGCAGATCGTCACAAAACTGAAACAGGGTGGCATAAAATTACCGGGTATATCCTGACTCCCCGCTGCTGCAATGCCGGGATAAGATAACTTTGCTTTTCGAAACCAGTTCTTCAAATTCAATAATTTTTTTTATGCCCCAGAATGTCAATGCATATGCTGCCAAATCACCCAAATCTCCACTAGCTCCTTTTAATTTCGACCGGCGCGACACCGGCTCCAATGATGTAAAGATTGATATACTTTATTGTGGTGTCTGTCACTCCGACCTTCACCAGGCAAGAGACGAATGGGGCGGATCAATTTACCCGATGGTACCAGGCCATGAAATTGTTGGACGGGTAATCCAGGTGGGTGATAAAGTAAAAGATTTCAAAGTAGGCGAACTCGCCGGTGTTGGTTGTTTTGTTGACTCCTGCCGCACATGCCCGAATTGTAAAGACGGGGAAGAACAATATTGCGATGTGGGAATGGTAGCAACGTATAATTCTTATGAACGTGATGGCAAGACCCCAACATACGGAGGTTACTCCACCCAGATTGTGGTAGACGCAGATTATGTACTGCATGTCTCCGACAAACTTCCGCTTGAAGGTGTAGCACCATTGCTTTGCGCAGGTATCACCACCTATTCACCACTTCGCCACTGGAATATCGGAAAGGGACATAAGGTAGGCGTTGTTGGCCTGGGTGGCCTTGGTCATATGGCCGTTAAATTTGCCGTTTCATTTGGCGCGGAAGTTACCGTGTTAAGTACCTCGGCATCGAAGGAAGCAGATGCCCGTCGCCTGGGTGCTCACCACTTTGCTGTATCGACCGATAAGGAACAAATGAAAAAACTCCACAACAGTTTTGATTTTATCCTTGATGCTGTTTCCGCCGATCACGAGTACAACGATTACCTCCAGTTGCTCAGCCGCGATGGTACATTGGTAGTGGTGGGAGTACCACCGCATGCCTCTGCTGTTCCTGCATTCAGTCTGATTGGTAAACGCCGCTCCCTCGCCGGTTCAATGATTGGCGGCATCAGGGAAACCCAGGAGATGCTGATTTATTGTGCAGAAAATAATATCACTTCCGATGTGGAAGTGATTGACATCAAAGATATCAACACGGCTTACGAACGGATGCTGAAGAATGATGTCCGTTACCGCTTTGTGATAGATATCGCCTCTTTAAAGAAATAATCGGATGGGGGAGTAATCCCCCACCCTTTATCATCGTTCAACTCTAACACATCAGCAATGGAAAAAAGGCAACTCGGGGCAACCTCCCTGCAAAGCACTCCTATTGTCTTCGGAGGAAATATTTTTGGATGGACAGTGGACCGTAAAAAATCATTCGAACTTCTGGATGCCTTTACGGACAAGGGTTTCAATGCAATTGACACCGCTGACGTTTATTCACGATGGGTACCGGGAAATAAAGGGGGCGAATCGGAAACCATTATTGGCGAGTGGATGAATCAGAAGGATAACCGCGACCAGGTACTCCTGTTTACCAAGGGCGGTGCCGATGCGGGACATGGACCCGATCTTTCTGCAAAGAATATCATTGAATCGGTGGAACATTCATTGAGACGCCTGCAGACCGATCATATCGATCTTTATTTTTCACATTTTGATGATGGCAAAACGCCGGTTGATGAAACACTTGAAGCCTACTCCAGGCTGGTGGCTGCCGGAAAACTGCTTTTTATCGGCACTTCCAATATGAGCCGTGAACGTATTGTTGCTTCACTTGAATCAAGTGATCAGTCATCCTACCCGCGTTACCAGGTTCTGCAACCACTGTACAACCTGTACGACAGGGAAAAATTCGAAACGGAATACCTGGACCTGGTAACTGAACAGGGAATGGGTGTGACAGCTTATTATTCCCTTGCAAGCGGTTTCCTTACCGGTAAATACCGTACCGAACAGGACCTCAATAAAAGTCCACGCGGTGCAGGCATAAAAAAATACCTGGATGCAAAAGGTCACCGCATCCTCGAAGCCCTTGACAAAGTAAGCGAAGCACATCGCGCAACACCCGCGCAGGTGGCCATTGCATGGTTGATCAGGCAACCCGCTATTACCGCCGCCATTGCCAGTGCCACTTCAAAAAACCAGGTGGAAGATTTTTCCAAAGCCGTTGAATTGAAAATAAACGAGGAAGAAATGAAAATGCTTACAGCGTCGGGGAAAAAATGAGGATAAAGATTACAAGGAATGAAGTTACCTGTTGCCCCGGGAAAATAATCCTGACAAAGAGTAACGAAAATCAAACCGGGTATAAATGAAAATGTTCATCGCCCCGGCGAAATAATCATGATAACAATATGAGTATACTTTTTTCGGAACTCGTTATTAAGTCGGTCCATTTCCGCAACAGGATTGTTGTATCCCCCATGTGTCAGTATTCTGCCACAGATGGGTTCCTGAACGACTGGCACCTGGTGAATCTCGGAAGCCGCGCCACCGGTGGAGCGGCGCTGGTAATCCAGGAAGCCACTGCCGTCTCGCCCGAAGGGCGGATCAGTTATGCTGATGCAGGGATCTGGAAAGATGAACATCTCCCCTTCCTAAAAAGGATTGTCAGTTTTATCCATTCGCAGGGTGCGGTGGCTGGTATCCAGCTATCACATGCCGGCCGGAAATCAAGCACCGAAATTCCCTGGAAGGGCGGCGGACAGATCATAAGTGGCGAACATGCCTGGCTGCCTGTTGCACCATCAGCTATTCCTTTCCGTCCGGCCGAACGGCCGCCACTGGCGCTTGATAAAGCAGGCATCACACAGGTTATACATGATTTCCGCGATGCGGCCAAACGCGCACGGGAAGCGGGTTACCAGGTAATCGAAATCCATGCAGCACATGGATACCTGATCAACCAGTTCCTTTCACCCCTTTCCAACCATCGGAATGATGAATACGGCGGCTCCTTTGAAAACAGGGTACGCTTCCTGCTGGAGATCCTGAATGCCATACAGGAAGTATGGCCTGCTGACCTGCCCATTTTTGTACGTATTTCCGCAACCGAATGGGTGGAGGGTGGCTGGACACTGGATGATTCCATTAATCTTGCTTACCTTCTCAAAGAGAATGGGGTTGACCTGATTGATTCTTCATCGGGTGGTAATTCGGCCCACCAGAAGATCCAGGTAGAGCCTGGATACCAGGTTCCATTTGCAAGTGAATTGCGTGGACAGACCGGTATAAAAACCGGGGCGGTAGGAATGATCACTACCGCGGTACAGGCGGAACAGATCCTGCAGGAAGGTAAGGCCGATCTCATTTTCATGGCAAGGGAACTTTTGCGTGATCCTTATTTTCCGCTTCATGCCGCACATGAATTGGGTGGTTCACTCAAATGGCCAATGCAATATGAACGGGCCCGTCCTCACAAACACTAGTCTGATTGATATGGCTGAATTTAAGCAGGACATAGCTGATATTGCCGTTCCGGTTACCACACTGACCAACCGTCAGATCAGGATCGCTGTATCCATACTTTTCTTTTGCCTTGGACTTTCATTTGCTTCATGGGCAAGCAGGATCCCCGATATTAAAACCTCGCTCGGATTAAATGATGCGGCATTCGGCCTAATCCTTCTTGCATTGCCGGCGGGCCAACTTACTGCCATGCCATTTTCCGGTGTGATGGTTACCAGGTTCGGCAGTAAAAAAGTATTACGGGTTGCTGCTATTCTTTATGCACTTTGCCTGACCAACCTCGGACTGGCCACCCAACCCTGGCACCTGGCAGTGGGATTGTATTTCTTCGGGATCTGTGGTAATCTTTGTAATATATCAGGAAATACACAGGCAATCCGCGCGGAAAAATTATATGAGCGACCAATCATGGCTTCCTTCCATGGAGCGTGGAGTACAGCGGGTTTCACCGGGGCAGCCATCGGATTACTGATGACCGGATTGCAGGTCAGGCCATACCCGCATTTCTGTATTGTGGCAGTAATGATCATTGTTGTGGTTCTTGTTTTCCAGTCAAAACTCCAGTCGGGCCGGTCAACTCTACCAACAGAAAAAAAATCATTTTTTTCGCGGCCCGATGGCATGCTGGTCCAGCTTGGCATTATCGGCTTCTGCAGTATGGCAAGTGAAGGCGCCATGTTTGAATGGAGCGGGGTTTATTTTAAAGACGTGGTCCATGCCGAGGGCCGGCTGATCGTACTTGGTTATGCGTCTTTCATGGGAATGATGGCAATCGGTCGCTTTGTAGGTGATAAATTAATTGAGAAATACGGACGTAAACGAATGCTCCAGGTAAGCGGAGTAATGGTTTCATTCGGATTGCTGACGGCTGTATTCTTTCCTTATATGGCCACAGCTACCTTTGGTTTTATCTGCGTAGGATTTGGCGTATCTTCTATCATACCGATGGTATACAGCAGCGTTGGACGCGTTTCAAAAATTCCGCCAGGAATGGCGCTGGCCGCCGTTTCCAGCATCAGTTTTTTTGGATTCCTGATGGGACCCCCGCTCATCGGTTATATCTCGCAGCTTTTCAGCCTGCGCCATTCCTTCGCTGTGATCAGCCTGTTTGGTTTTGCTATCGCGATTATGGTTTCCAAACTGAAGGCTTTACACTAGCAGGAGCAACCTGCACCGGATCCCGTCTTTCCCCCACCTGCTGACGCCACATGGCATAATAAAGGCCGCGGGCTTCAACCAGTTTATCGTGCGTGCCTGATTCAACGATCCTTCCTTTTTCCAGGACATAAATTACATCCGCATACATAATGGTCGATAAACGGTGTGCAATCATAATGGTAATCGGATCGCGTTGCCGGGAAATATCCTTGATGGTTTCTGTAATAGACTCTTCCGTTAATGAATCAAGTGCTGACGTAGCTTCATCAAAAATAAGCAGTCGCGGATGACGTAATAATGCACGCGCAATCGCGATGCGTTGTTTTTCACCCCCCGATAGTTTCATTCCCCCTTCACCAAGCAGTGTATCAAGACCTCTTCCTGATCGCTGTATCAGGTTATCGCATGCTGCTTTATGCAGGGCATCGAGCATCTCTTCATCCGTTGCAGAAGCTTTTACAAAAAGCAGGTTATCGCGGATTGTTCCGTAGAACAATTGTGTTTCCTGGGTTACGAAACCTATCTGCCTGCGCATTTCATTGTACCGGATATCGGCCGACAGTATTCCGTTAAAATAAACTGCACCCGAAACCGGACGGTAAAGTCCTACGAGTAGTTTCACCAATGTAGATTTTCCCGAACCTGATGGACCAACAAAGGCGATGGTCTCCCCGCTTTTTACTTCAAAGGTTATATCATCAATTGCATTCATCGTGGCCGTTGCATGCCGGAACACCACATGATCAAAACGCAGGGTGCGGAGCGGCCCCAGTTCCACCGGTTCCTCGGGTCTTGTCTCTACCGGTTTTTTCATCAGCTTGTCAAAAGTGAGCAGCGATGCTTCTGCTTCCCGGTACGACAGGATTATATTTCCCAGATCCTGCAAGGGTCCGAAAATAGTGGTGGAGATGAATTGCATGCTGATCAGTTCACCCGTTGTCAGTACATCACGGAAAATAAGCCAGAGTAAAATAAACAGGATGGATTGTTTCAATAAGGTAAGTGAAGCGCTTTGGAGAAATGATAAAGTTCGCACCTTCCGCGTTTTTGTCATTTCAAGATCAAAGATCTTCTGGGTATACTCCTTTAACCGCCGGATTTCAGGATAGGTGAGACCGAGGCTTTTTACAAGTTCAATATTCCTTAATGATTCGGTGATTGCGCCCGACATCTGGTAGGTCTCCCGGTTGATTGAACGCTGGATGGTCTTGATCCTTTTACTAAGCATACCGGTTAGTCCCCCCAATACCAGCACACCAATCAGGAAAACCGGTATCAGTAACCAGTGTTTGGTTATCGCATACCAGATCAGGAATCCGATCCCGATAACCGAGGAAAAAAGGATATTGATAAACGCATTGATAAACCGTTCGGTATCCACCCGTACTTTTTGCAGGGTGGATAATGTTTCACCACTTCGCTGGCTTTCAAACTCGGTGAATGAAAGTCGCAATGTTTGTTTTAATCCATCATTGAAGATCTGCATTCCAAAACGCTGCACGGCCAACCGCATTACGTAATCCTGAAATGCCTTTGCCAGTCGCGCCAGCAATGCGACACCTAATGCTATCAGTAGCCAGACCAATACTCCGTTAACCAGTTCGGTTTCGGGTCGTTTACCTTTACCACCGGCATAATCATCGATGATCTTTCCAAAAATAAGCGGGTCAACAAGTGTAAGTAACTGGGCAATCCCTGCAAGCAGGAGCGAAACAAATATTAGGGGACGATGTGGTTTAAGATAGTTCCAGAGAATTTTCAATAAAAAATATTTAGGGGATGATTTAAAGGTAAACGATCCGTTCACCATCATAACAAAAAAAGACCCAAATGGGTCTTAAGTGTTTATAGGGATAATATTTTTTTAGTTCCTTACCCTGCGTCCACTACCTCCATCACCACGGCTTTGCGAAGACCGCTCAGGAGCAGATTGACGTTCCATCCTTGGTTGAGACTGTCGTTGGGGCTGACGTTCCATTTGTTGCTGCCGTTGAGGCTGGCGTTCCATCTGGGTCTGGCGTTGCGGTTGACGGTCCATTTGTGGCTGACGTTGCGGTTGACGATCCATCTGTGGTTGACGTTGCGGCTGACGATCGGGCTGTTGCTGACGCTGCGGCTGACGATCTATCTGTGTCTGACGTTGCGGCTGACGATCTGCTTGCGGTTGACGGTTCATTTGTGGCTGTCGGTCCGGCTGCGATGGCCGCTGTGGTTGCCGATCAGGCTGCGATGGCCGTTGTGGTTGCGAACGATCTGAACCGGGACCTCCAGGCCGATCATTCCTTATGGAACCCTGCGGACGCGATGGACTTCCCGAAGGACGGTCAGTCCCAGGAGTGTTGCCATTACCATTATTCCGGTCGGGACGTTCGGCAGGTAAATTATTTCCCCTGCCCCTTCCTTCGGCAATACGATCATCATTGTTGTTATTCCTTCCTGCACCTATATTGCCACGATTATTATTATTCTGACCACCCCTTATATCACCACGGTTATCATTATTCCTTCCACCTCTCACATCCCCACGGTTATCATTATTCCTTCCCCCATTATTTGCATTGGGATTGTCCGAACCGCGATTCCTGTCGTACCGGTTAAAATTCCTTGGTGCAATATTAGTTCCGTTATTACCTTCCCTTTCCACCCTTGGACGATACAGGCTGACCCGGTTATTACTGAACTCACGTCCGCCGGGGCGATTGGATTCACTGAATCGTACCGGCCGGATATTACCTGCATAACGTTGCGCGTCACTGCGGCGCGGGCCTCCATTTACAAACACATTATTCCTGTTTCCGTAATTGTTAATGATCGTTGTATTATTGATGATAGTGGTGTTGCGGCTGCGATCAACATAATAATTCCTGATCCTTGGAGAATTAATATACCTGCGCGGTGCAAAACACCAGTAGTTGGAAGGAGGATTATAATTTCCAAACCCGATACTGATATTGATACCCGGACGTATCGGGGCCCAGCCGTAGTAATCACCACCGGTTCTCCAGCTCACCCAGGCTGGCGACCATTCATATCCCGGCTGCCACATCCAGCCATAGGCAGGATCCTGGAACCATCGGCCATAGTGAAACGGAGCCCATCCCCAGGCATAGTCGGAAACCCAGAGCCATTCATATTCATCCGACCAAACCCAATGGCCTCCCGAGCTGTAGGGTTGAAAATCCGATCCCATATTGGGTGCCCATACATATCCGTATTCCGGATACTCGACCCATTGTCCATAAGGGCTTAACTCATCATAGAATGTCTGGTAAGTGACGTTCACCCCGACACCAACCTGAGCCTCGCTCCTGTTGCCCACCGACACACCCAGCAGGATCGCGAGGGTGAGGGAAAGCATGGTAATTAATCGTTTCATGTGGAAGATTTTTAAATGATATAAATCCGGGTTATCCAGCCAACTGGGTTATTTACCGTACTACTATTATTGAGCAGTTATAGTGCCACAGGGTTGCACTGGCATGTACGGCAGGCAAGTGTTATGAAAACATTTGCCAAAAAGCGCGTTAAGTGTTAAAGATCAGGCCCCTGTTAAACTTTGAGCGATAATTGCCTTCGCGCTCCTGAACGGCCCCGATTATTTACCTTCGTACCCGATGGAGTTGAAGGATTACTACCAAATACTCGAGCTTCCCCCTTCGGCCACCCCCGAAGAGATAAAACGATCGTACAGAAGGATGGCCCAGGTTTACCACCCCGATAAATCCGCTGACGATCCCTATGCAGCTGCCCAGTTCGCAGTGGTGAAAGAAGCGTACGAAGTACTTACCGATCCAACCCGGCGGAATCTTTACCTGCAGGAACGGTGGCTTGCAAAAAGCAGTGGAAAAATCAAACCTGTACAGGCGCTGAACCCCGTGACCTTCCTGAAACAAATGCTGGAAAAGGAAAGAACCCTCTCGCGTTTGGACAACCATCGGGTGGACAGGCACGGATTAATGGATGAACTGATGCTGCTGTTTTCCGGTGAAGTGATCGTTATGCTCAATCAGTTTGGCGACAGGGCAATCAATTCGGAAATCGTGCGACTGGCAATACTTTCCGCCCAGCGGCTTTCTTATCAGAACCAGCAATTATTTTTCCGTCACCTTGAAAAAATCGGCCTGGAAGAAAATCAACTAAGATACTTACGCCAGAACCTGCGCCAGTCCATCATCTCACAACGCTGGGACCGCGCAAAAATATGGCTGTTACTACTTGCCGTAACAGCCATTTGTATATTGATCTTTATGGTTGGCCGATAAAAGGGATCAACTCCCTCCACGTGCGAGTGCGTTCTCTATTTTATGCATAAGGTTGGAAATAGGTCCCTCCATTTTATTGGTCCGGTCATCCATTGAATTGTCGTTCAAAAGATCACCAATCTGCATAGCTGCCGGCAGGTATACAAGAATATTATGCCGTTGCTGACTCATGTAATCACGGATAGCAGTCACACTTGTGCCCGTGCCGGATTGACGAAGACCAATAACCCGGATTGCTTCTTCCGCCATCTTCTCCATCTGGGATTCGGCATGTTCCCTTGGTACGTTGGAATAATGAGCAACTTTCTCCACAACATTTGCCGTTTTATCATTAAAAACAACCTGCAACCAACTGGAAGGAGAATTGGCGGCATTGATACCCGCACAGCCTTTTTCCGTTCGGCTAAGCTTGTAAATTCCCGCCACAACGGTCGGAATGGCGGCTTGTGCCAGCTTCCCGGCCGGAGTACTGTGATTTACATCCTTTGCCTCCTGGATATTCGGATCTACCTTCTGAAGAGCGGGCAGGCCCAGGTTAACCTGCAGCGTCTCGATTATATTGTTTGACATAACCCTGCATTTCCATATTAGGGCAAAAAACTATGCCAATAAAGCGTTACAGCACCGAAAAGCATGTCCGATACTTTATCTTTGCGAAATGCATTATGTTTCAGTTGAAAATCTCACAAAAAGTTATGGTATCAAGCCGCTTTTTGACAATATTTCCTTTAATATCGAAGAAGGCGACAAAATCGCACTGGTTGCCCGGAACGGATCGGGCAAATCCACCCTGTTAAAAATCCTTGCGGGGAAAGAAGTTGCAGACTCAGGTAAGGTCTGGATTAATAAGGGAGTGGATGTAATCCTGTTTGAACAGGAACCCACCTTTACCGAAAACAAATCAGTACTGGATAATATCTTTTTCCACGATCACCCCATCATCAACGCAATCAAGGCCTATGAGCAGATCAGCGAAGATGGTGATATCGATAAACTCACCGATGCCATCGTTATGATGGATGAGATGAATGCCTGGGACTTTGACACCAAGGTGAAACAGATCCTGGAAAAACTCAAGATCCATTCGCTCCATCAACCCGTAAGCACCCTTAGTGGCGGCCAGCGTAAACGCATTGCCCTGGCAAAAACACTGATCGATATCGGCTTTGAACAAAAGCACGTATTACTGATCATGGATGAACCAACCAACCACCTTGATGTGGAAATGGTAGAATGGCTGGAACATTATCTTGATAAAGAACGAATCACCCTGTTACTTGTAACGCACGACCGGTACTTCCTTGACACCGTATGCGACGAGATCTGGGAAATTTCTCCGGGTCCGGCAGGTGAACTGGCAGCCCTGTATGTGCACAAGGGTGACTATGCAAACTACCTGGAGAAAAAAGCAATCAGGCTGGAGAATGCAGCATCAAGTATTGACAAGGCACGCAACACATACCGTAAGGAACTGGAATGGATGCGCAAGCAACCAAAGGCAAGAACAACAAAATCCAAAAGCCGCCAGGATAATTTTTACGAAGTGCAGAAAAAAGCAAAACTCCAGGTTGAAGAACAACAACTGGAATTGCAGATGAAGATGAACCGCCTGGGTGGCAAGATCGTAGAGATGAAAAAAGTTTATAAAAGTTTCGGCGAAAAAATCATCCTCAAAGGTTTTGATTACACCTTTTCAAAAGGTGAACGTATTGGTGTTGTGGGAAAAAATGGTGCTGGTAAATCGACCTTTATCAATATGATCATGCAACTGGAACAACCAGATAGTGGCAAGATCAATATCGGTGATACCGTGGTGTTCGGAAACTATTCACAGGCCGGACTGATAATCAAGGAAGACAAACGGGTGATTGAATACGTAAAAGATATTGCCGAACATTTTCCCCTTGCCGACGGCTCTACCATGAGTGCCGCGCAGTTCCTGCAGTTATTCCTGTTTGATCCGGATAAACAATACACCTATATCAGTAAACTGAGTGGTGGCGAAAAACGCAGGCTCCACCTGCTTTCGGTGCTGTTCCGCAATCCCAACTTCCTGGTACTTGATGAGCCAACAAACGATCTTGACCTGCCTACCCTGAGTATCCTCGAAAGTTTCCTGAGCGAGTTTCCCGGTTGCCTGCTGATTGTTTCGCACGACCGTTATTTTATGGACAGGCTGGTGGACCACCTGTTTGTTTTCGAAGGTGAAGGTAATGTGCGTGACTACCCCGGTAACTACAGCCAGTACAGGCAGGCAGTAAAGGACCAGGTGCCTATGACAGATATCCGCTCACTACTGACGGAAAAACCGGAAGAGCTGGCAGCCGTCGCTACTGCAGTTCCCGGAACCAATGGTAGCGCGGTTCTGGAAAAAAAACGCCTTTCCTTTAAGGAAAAACGCGAGTTCGAGCAACTTGAAAAAGAAATCGCCGATCTCAACCAGGAAAAATTGCTGGTGAATGAACAACTTAATAAAGGCGGGACCGATTTCGGGGAACTGGAAAAATTGTCTACACGTATCGGCGAGATCAACAACCAGCTCGATAAAAAGGAACTGCGCTGGCTCGAATTGAGTGATCTGGATGCCAACTGACAAAAATTTTCATCGGATTAAAAAAAAATTTAAAGGACTTCTATGTCTCTTAGTTGCAGTGGTTTAACCATCTGCAAACCGTATGTTGATAACAACGGGTAAAGATTTCTGGCCAAAAGTTTGCAAACCAGAATACCGGTAGCTAGTTTAGCACCTGCTTTATCTCCCAATTCCTGCGACTAAAACAATTCCAGTATCCTGCTATTGTTAATCTAAATCGGTTTACCGAACATGAGCAGGAATTATTCAACAGATCAGGAACTGATCGACAAACTTACGCTGAACGACACAACGGCATTTGAAGAATTGTACCGCCGTTACTGGTACAATCTCTATTCCTATTCATTAAAAAAATTGCACAGTTCCGACGATGCGCGCAAGATCGTCCGTAATATTTTTATTGATCTTTGGGAAAACCGTCATAATAATCCCGTTGACTTCTCGATCTCCCGGCACCTCTATTCCCATGTGAGAATGGCTGTTGTTGAATGCGTCAACGAGCGTTTAAATAATAAGGCCGATAAGGAACTGATTGAAGAATCGTTGCTGAACAGTTTTTCACTTGCTGCACTGGAGCCCGCACGTAAACCGGTAGAGCAACGGCAGGACGACGAAATTACATATACCCATAAAAGAGCGCAGGTGGATGATGTCCACCCGAGATATAATCCGTTTAGTGTGAAGTGGCTGACCGAACTCGTTTCGATTAAGAACCACTCCTGATATAATCCCCACCCTATAAAATAAAAGTTATGAAATCGGAAATTTTACACAAAAAATTCGAACGATACCTGAATGGTGAATCGAAACCCGCAGAAACCCGCCAGATCCAGACCTGGTTATCAGTAACCAGTGATGAGCCGCAATTAAGCCAGGAAGAAAAGGACCAGCTTGGTGCCGACATTCTCAACGAGATCCGGGAGAGTACCGCATACACACTTTTTTATCCAAGAGATGAGAAGGCCTGGTGGCAGAAAGCAGTCGCGGCTTTTTTCTAAATCAATGAATGGCTTTTGAAGTTTTCACCTATCAGTAAAGAATCCTGGTTAATATGACTGTGTTATAATGCCAAGGCGGTCATTAATCATGTGATGCCAATCCTTCAACAGATAACAACTTCTCTATAATAATGGCAGGGGTAATTCCTTTCATACATCCCTGTTCGCCATGCACAGGGCATGGTTTGTTTCCGAAAACGGAAGATGGACGGCAGGGAAGATCAGCCTGGATTGCGTTATCGGGCGACTGACCCCAACCATAAAATCCAAGGAAGGGATGTGTGCCTCCCCAGATAGAAATTACCGGCACTCCATACATGGATGCCAGGTGCATATTGGCTGAATCCATACTGATCATTACATCAAGCTGGCTGATAAGGTTGAGTTCCTGGCTGAAACTGATTTTCCCGGCAACTGAATAAATAGCTGGTGATTGCCATGTATCAAGCACCGATGCTTCGTTCGGGCTTCCAAAAAGTATTATTCCAATATCATTTCTTTCTGACAATTGCCTGGCTACCTCCTTCATTTTTTCCAGCGGGTACATTTTTGGAAGATGCCTGGCGAAAGGAGCAATGCCAACCAGTTTTTTACCTTGTAAGCCAGGAACCAATCCTGGTAAGGGTTCTGGCTTAATAACCCCTTGGCCGTTTTTAAGGTCAACCGGTAATCCCAGTAATTCAAACACATCGGCATAACGCTGGAATCCGGTTTTCAGCTGCCGCAATTTTTTATTGGCAGGCCGGGTGAGTTCCCTTTTTTCTGCGCGGCCTTTATCAATCGACGCATGTTTCCTGCCAGGCAGGAACGCGCGGATGATTTTTGTCCTTAATACATTGTGGAGATCAGCAATGGCATCAAATGAAACAGTATGGTTTAGTTCGCGGCTAAAACGGAATAATCCCGGGAGTCCTTTATACTCCTTTCGGGTATCTGCACCAATAAATTGCAGGCGATCAATTCCTTCAAACAGTGGTGCCATAAAGGGATCGGATACAAAGGTCACACTGAGCCCGGGATTTTGATCAAGAAGCAGGCGTATTACCGGTACGGTCATAGCCACATCGCCCAATGCGGAGAACCGGAATACTAGAATATGACGGGGAATTGCCAAAGTTATTTTTTATTGGGCAGGTATGCCGGTTACTGATTTTTCTGGTATAATACCGGATTGAGGGATTCATCGTTATACATTTTCATCTGTTTGTACACCTTCATGAATTTTTTACCCGCTGCTATATCATCGAGCAATTGCTGGATAGCATGGGAAAGATCCGAACGTTGTACCAGCAATACATCCAGTTTTAATTCACATGCCTTACGATGTTCGGGAGTAGCATCAGTACGCATGGATTCGATCTGCATATGATAAATCTTCAGTTCAAGGATGGATAAACGGTCGATTGCCCAGGCCGGACTTTCCGTGTTGTAAGCCGCATCGGGCAATACCTGTACGTCCCTGAATTTTTCAAGGAACCAGCTATCGATATATTCTACGAGGTCTGTTCTGCGCTGGTTGGAAGTATCAATCCTGCGTTTGACAGCAAGCGCTTCCACGGGATCGATAGATGGATTACGGATGATATCTTCCAGGTGCCATTGAACCGTATCAATCCAGTTTTTTATATAAAGTAAATGTTCCAGTGAACCGGCGGGGTAATTGTTACGGTCTTCCGAATCAACAGAATCAGTTTCGTGGTAATCATTGATTGATTGCTGGAAAATATGGATTGCGTTTTCGATTTGCATGCGGCAAAACTACGGCAATGCAGGAAATTACACCTCGGAATAATTGAGGTCTTTATGGAATGTTTCCTCCGTTCGCCAGGCGGCCAGCAGTGCAATCAGCATTACGATCACCCCGGTAGTGATACCACTCTGGATGATGGTCCATCCCCAGTTTTTCTGGAACAGGTCCAGGAATAACATATTGGTAAGAGGCAGGGCTCCCCGCACCATATTCGGGATTGTTGTGGCTGCAGTTGCACGAAGGTTGGTACCGAATTGTTCAGCACCCATGGTAACAAAAATTGCCCAGAAGCCGGTGCTGAAACCAAGGGCAGCACAGGTTATATACATGCGCGTATCGTTGATTACAAAACCGCTGAAGAACAGAATCCCTGAAAGAATTGTGAAAAAATAAAAAAGATAAAGTGCTTTCTTCCGGCTCTGGAAATACTGACTCACCAGTCCGATTGCAATATCGCCAACAGCAATCGCTGCGTATGCATACATTATGGCGCGGCCGGAATCGATATGGTTATCTCCATAAAAAGCCTGTGCAAACCGGTTACTGTAGTTCACCAGTATACCCACGACGAACCAGGTGGGTAAACCGATAAGTATTGCCAGCAGGTATTTGCGAAGGCGATACCGGTTTGTAAGGAACATCAGGATATTACCACGTGAAATATTTTTTTCTTTTGTTTCCCTGAACATTCCGCTTTCTGCAACACTAACCCTCAAAAACAACAAAGCTATTCCAAGGAAGCCGCCGATTTTATAACAAAGGCGCCAGTCCTTATCAGTATACTGGAAAGTGAAGTAAGCAAACACAGCTCCGAATAAACCGATGCCGGCAACCAGTGAGGTCCCGATACCGCGTCTGGTTTTTGGCAGCAGTTCACTGACCAGGGTAATACCCGCACCCAATTCGCCGGCAAGTCCGAGACCTGCTACAAATCTTGCATAGGCATATTGTTCGGTGTTCTGTACAAATGCCGTGGCAAAATTGGCTATTGAATAAAGTATGATTGATCCGAAGAGCACCGAAAGGCGTCCCCTTTTATCACCGATGATTCCCCAGAACACGCCGCCAATAAGTAGTCCGATCATCTGCCAGTTGATGATCCTGGCGCTGGCAGCCAGAACGCTCACCGAATCCTTCATATCCACTCCAAGGTCGCGCAGGCTGGGTTCCCTTACAATGGTGAACAGGAGCAGGTCGTAGATATCCACGAAATAACCCAGGGCAGCAACCACTACTGCCAGCTGGAACACGGAATTGGATTTGGCGGGCTTCATCGCTTAAAGTTTGATATCAGTATCGGAAGGTGGTGGTACCACCGGCTTTTTTGCAAAGAATAATTTATAAAGTACGGGTAAGGTGGTGATCACAATGATAATAATGGTGATGGCTTCGATATGATCCTTCAGGCTGAATCCGAATTTACGTTCAACCCAGGTCTGCAGGAAAAAACCGCCAAGCATCATTGATGATACCCAGGCAATACTGCCAATAATATTATAAAAAATGAATTGTGGCCGGGGCATGCGGACGATCCCGGCAACAATGGGTGCGAATGTGCGGATGATCGGCAGGAATTTCGCCATAAAAACGGTAGCCTTTCCATACTGATCATAGAAGTCACGCGCACGGATCAGGTGTTTCTTTTTGAAGATCCAGGTATCCCTGCGTTCGAACAGCAGCGGTCCTGCTTTTTTACCGAACCAGTATCCCACCATATTCCCGATTACCGATGCAAGGATGACCATCAGGATGATCAGCACATGATAAAAACCGAAGCCATGCGACATGTCGGCAGGAAGTCCGGCCAGTTCAGCCACCAGAGCATTCATAAATATTCCCGCAGCAAAAAGGAGGGAATCGCCGGGCAGGAAGAAGCCCACGAAGAGTCCTGTTTCTGCAAACACCACAAATAAGAGGAAATATAATCCGCCGTTTTCGATAATCCAGGTGATGAAACGTTCAACGAAACCTGTGCCTTCCAGTAAATAAATATGTAATAGACTTTCCATGTTGGTATTCTGAGAGAATGATTTAAATTTTAAATAGCATCGGCCCCTCTCTCGGAGAATGCCAGTGCTTTCTGGTCGTCGAACTCGCCTTCCCAGCGCGCGATTACGCAACTGGCAAGTGCATTACCAATTACGTTTACCGAAGTACGGGCCATATCCATCAACTCATCAATTCCATAAATGGCCATGATTGGCCAGATTGGAAGTTTGAATGTGCTGGCCGTTGCGATCAGGATCACCAGTGAAGCACGCGGCACGGCCGCCACACCTTTGCTGGTAAGCATGAGAGACAGGCCGATGATAACCTGTTCCCCGAATGACAGATCCATTCCTGCTGCCTGGGCGACAAAGATAGAGGCCAGTGAAAGATATAAAGTCGTTCCGTCCAGATTAAATGTATATCCGGTAGGTATTACAAAGGAAACCACTTTACGCGGAACTCCGAACCGCTCCATATTTTCCAGTGTTTTTGGGAGGGCTGAATCGGAACTGGTAGTGGCAAATGCGATCGATACCGGTTCGCGGATAGCCTGGATGAATTTTTTTACCGGGATCTTCGCCACAAACAACGCAATCGGTAATAAAACAAACAGGAGGAACGCGATCAGGGCAATATAGAGGGTAATGAGAAGCAGGAACAGGTTTTTTAGTACGTCGATGCCCAGATGTCCGACTGTTACGGCGATAGCGGCACCCACACCGAACGGCGCAAAATACATGATGATATTGGTGAACTTGAACATCGTTTCGGCCAGGCTTTCGGTAAACTCCAGCATGGGCCGACGTCTGGTTTCCGAAAGTAATGCCAGTGCAATACCGAATAAAACACTGAAAAGAACGATCGGGAGTACGTTGCCTTCGTAAATACTTTTAATAATGTTCTCCGGGAAAATTTCGATTATATGATCCTGCCAGGTTTTGCCAGGTGCATCCGGTAGCCGTTGAAGCAGGCCTGGTGGTACATTTACCCCTGCGCTGTCCATCACTGCAATCATTTTGGATTGCATTACCCGTTCTGTTGATTTCGGCAACTCCGACAGCTGCGGAGGTACATTAATACCTTCGCCTGCCTTTGTCAGGTTGATAAACAGCAGTCCGATGAACAGGGCGAGGGTGGTTACTATTTCAAAATACACCAGTGATTTCCAGCCCATCCGTCCAACCTGTTTAAGATTGGAATGCCCGGCAATACCCACTACCAGTGTGGCAAATAATAATGGAGCGACAATGGTCTTGACCAGTCGCAGGAAGATCTTGCTTAAAAAGGAAAGGCTCTGGGAAAACTCGCGGAAGTCGAGTCCGATCTCAATCCCAACGGCCATTGACACCAGGATCCAGGTAGTCAGTGAACGTTTCAGTATCGCAAAAAAAATGAGGCTGGCGATCAGGATCCAACGGGAGGCCATCAATACATTGGCATCGAGTAAAACCCAACCCTGGAGATGAAGAAAATGGATAATGGCAACTATGGTAAAGAGGAAAAGGGAGAGCAGTCCGGCCTTGCGTGTATCCATAATTGCGGTTCTGTTAAATCTCAAAACTAAAGGTTTAAGTCCAAAAACTGACAAAACAGAAAAGAGTTATCCGCTCTGTCAGCAAATCTTTTTTGTAAATCTTAACCGGAATTACCTATTTTTCAGGCCGTTTTTGAAGTGCTAACTAAATAAACAATCACAACTTGTATGAGTCTATTTATTAAGAAACCCCTTGCAGGATTGATGGCGGAAGCCCAGGAGGGTGGTGAACACAGTCTTAAGCGTACGCTTGGGGTATGGGGATTGATCGCGCTTGGTATTGGTGCGATCATCGGTGCGGGACTTTTCTCAATTACGGGTGGCGCGGCGGCCAATCAGGCCGGACCGGCAATTACCATCTCTTTTATTATTGCGGCGCTGGGTTGCGCTTTCGCGGGCCTTTGTTACGCTGAATTTGCTTCAATGATCCCTGTTGCAGGTAGCGCCTATACTTATA
This sequence comes from Chitinophagaceae bacterium, assembly GCA_040510375.1. Lineage (GTDB taxonomy): Bacteria > Bacteroidota > Bacteroidia > Chitinophagales > Chitinophagaceae > JBEVJC01. Next base: position 36,325 of record JBEVJC010000018.1, on the reverse strand, counting down.
GCTACGCCACCATGGGTGAGTTTATTGCCTGGATCATTGGATGGGACCTGGTGCTTGAATATGCGGTTGGTGCTGCAACGGTCAGTATCAGCTGGAGCCGTTACCTTGTTAAATTCCTCGAGGGATTTGATATCCATCTGGGAGCCCAGTGGACCGTAGGTCCATGGGACGGAGGGTTTATGAACCTTCCAGCCGTATTTATCGTGGTGCTGATGAGCCTGTTGCTGATCAAGGGTACAAGGGAAAGTGCGATGGTCAACGGTGTTATTGTTGGCCTGAAAGTGACCGTGGTAATCATTTTCATCGTTCTTGGATGGAAGTATATCAATGAAGCAAACTACGTTCCTTATATTCCTGACAATACAGGTAAGTTTGGCGAATATGGTTTCAGCGGGATTATACGGGCCGCGGCCATTGTGTTCTTCGCATATATCGGTTTTGATGCGGTGAGTACGGCAGCACAGGAAGCAAAGAACCCCAAGAAACATATGCCCTGGGGGATCCTGGGCTCACTAGCGATCTGTACAGTTTTATATATCCTGTTTGCACACGTTATGACCGGTGTTACCAGTTATACTTCGTTTAAAGGACAGGACGGTATCGCACCTGTTGCTGTTGCAATTGAACATATGGGAAAACCCGATGCTGCTGGTGTTATCCATCCCGATTATCCCTGGTTGAACCGGGCGATCATCGTGGCGATCCTTGCCGGTTATGCTTCAGTTATCCTGGTAATGCTGATGGGCCAGAGCCGTGTGTTCTTCAGTATGAGTAAGGACGGCCTGTTACCAAAAGTATTTTCTTCCGTACACCCAAGGTTCCAGACACCAGCAAAAAGCAATATGATGTTCATGTTGTTTGTCAGTCTTTTTGCAGCTTTTGTTCCGGCACGTGTGGTCGGTGAAATGACCAGCATTGGTACCTTGTTTGCCTTTATCCTGGTTTGTATCGGTATCGTGGTCCTGCGGAAGAGTGATCCGGATGCACCGCGTTCTTTCCGTACACCACTGGTGCCGCTGATCCCGATCCTTGGAGTATTCACCTGCTTCTTCATGATGGCCTTCCTTCCGCTTGATACCTGGATCCGCCTGATTGTATGGATGCTGGTTGGTTTTGATATTTATCTCTGGTATGGCATCAAGAATAGTAAACTGTCGTCCGGCATATCTTCCACTATTGCCCAGGGAAACAGGGTGATCGGCTGGTCGGGTTCCATCCTGGCGGCGGTCCTGGCCGTTGTAGCTTACTTTCACCATATCAATTCAGCCGAAATAGGAGAAACCGACCTCGGTCTGTACTATTTCTCCCTGATATTCGCAGTTTTACACCTGTTGTTATTCGGTGCCCGGATAGCTAAGAAATAAAATTAACGAGATATAAAAAAAGCCGCCCCGCTTACAGCAGGGCGGCTTTTTTTGTTATAAACTGACATGCAGCTTTTTAACAGGAATCTACCGTTTTTTCCCATTGGCCATAATTGTTAACCTTAATAAATTGGTGAATCTTTCTTTATTATTTTCCATTGGGTATAGTTGCAGCTAAACATTTATGGCTAAATTTGCTTCCAAAACAATACTTGCGATCAAGGGGATCCAAACTTTCCGGCAACTGATCATACTTAAGGACCGGGTTGACTCAAGGTTGGTACAAGCGGAAATTAACAGGATGGAGAGTTTGGGCATTAATGTCGCCTTGCCTGGACAATTAGATATTTACGAAGCGTCGCTGGAAGAAAAGTACAAATCATCATTTGCACGGATCCTCGGAAACATGGATCGGGTTTCCAATCTTAAGATGATCAGCAACGATAAGTTTAAAATAGTATCCAACTCAAAAAGTAAAGTAACTGAGTATGAATACAAGTATGGCGACTTACGAATACTGTCCATAAAAATCCCGAATGGTCAGATGATTGTGTTGGGTGGTTACAAGAACGATCAAAGGTCCGCCTTTCGTGAATTCAGGCAACTAGTAAAGGAATTTCTAACATTTGTAAACAACAACAAATGACCAGAGAAGAATTATTGAAAGGAAAAGAATATTGGATTAACCAAATTCAGAATGACCTCTACAGTGTCATGGAAGAGTATATGGCTAAAAAGAAAATCAACAGAACTCAGCTGGCTGAAGAGTTAAACGTTAGTAAAGGCTATATCAGCCAGATCCTTAAAGGAGATTTTGACCATAAGGTCAGCAAGTTGGTTGAACTGGCTTTGTCTTCAGGTAAAATGCCTGTTTTAAATTTTATAGATTCAGATGAGTATATAAGTAACGACAGGGCGGGGAAAGTTTATGATGTTATTCCACTTTACAGACCAGGGTTCGTCTCATTTAAGCCAGCGGGAAGTATCAATTGTTATTACAGGTCTTATGTTGATAGTATAGATAATTCAGATAAAATGGGACCTAATACATTTGTCGATATGCCTTCACATACAAATACTTTGATCTGAATGATAAATTCAAAAGAATATAAAATACAGATTGATGGGATTGATATTGTGGAAAAGTCATTGGTCAGAACGCAATTGTCGTCAGACGATTTATTCCTTTTTTCTGTGAAGGCTCAATGCGTTGTGGAGCACCAACGGGAAATAGTGGTAACCTTGATTGAAGTTGAAGTTACTAAGGCAGGAGCATTATCTGTTTTGGCGAATGTTTTGGTTGCTATCGGGTTTAAAGTGACACCCTTCCAGAACGTTTTTGACGACCAGCCTGGTTTAACGGAAGAACTGGACATTAAATTGCAAAATACCCTGAAAGATATCTCGATTTCCACAGTCAGGGGGATCATGGCATCGGAATACAGGGGGACAGCATTACACAACGCCATTCTTCCAATTATAGTGGCAGAAGGCCTTACTCCAATAGATAAAAATATAATTCCCCCAAAATAGACCACCGGCTTCTCCAGGTTTTAACGGCAGAATCCCAAAGAAAGACCGGATTTTTGTATCAGGGTTTGGATGCATAAATTTGCATCCGGCTTTGAACTGGATTGTAATCAGATTTATAAAAAACAGCATATTTCATGGGACGGATTTTTGAAGTACGTAAATCGAGCATGTTTGCCCGTTGGGACAAAATGGCCAAGAACTTTACCCGGATAGGTAAAGAGATCATCATTGCAGTGAAAGCTGCGGGTCCTGACCCAAATTCAAACGCCGCCCTGCGTCGCTGTTTCCAGAATGCCCGGAGTGTAGGGATGCCCAAAGACCGTGTGGAAGCGGCGATCAAGCGGGCACAGGGTAAAGAACTGGTAAATTATGATGAGGTCCTGTACGAAGGCTACGCCCCCCATGGTGTTGCCATCCTGGTAGAAACCGCTACTGATAACCATGTACGCACCGTTGCCAATGTTAAGTCGATTTTTAACAAAGGCCATGGCACCATGGGAAACAGTGGAAGCGTTGCTTTCCAGTTCAAAAAAATGGGCGTTTTTAAATTAAAACCTGAAGGTCTCAATGCGGATGATCTTGAACTGGAACTCATCGATTTCGGATTGGAAGAACTTGGCGAAAGTACCGCCGAGAACGGCGATGAGGTATTGGTGGTACGGGTTGGTTTTACTGATTTCGGGAATATGCAGAAAGCACTGGAGGATAAAGGCATCGTGCCGCTGAGTGCCGAACTGGAATGGATCCCCACAGTTACGGTACCCGTGAACGACGAACAGGCGGAAGATGTGAGCAAGCTGATTGAAAAACTGGAGCAGGACGAAGACGTACAGAAGGTTTTCCATAATATGGGATAGGTGACTCTGGCGGGAATTAATGTTAGGTTATGAATGATCACCCCATTGTTTTGTTTGACGGCATTTGCAATTATTGCAATTCAATGGTGAACTATTCCATCAGGCATGATCCCACAGGTAAACTCCGGTTTGCACCGTTACAAAGTACTATCGGGGAAAAACTTCGTCAACAGTATGGTGTTCCGGCCTCGGTCGACAGCGTAATACTGATCGATGGCGGCAGGTTTTATATCTATTCCGATGCGGCACTCCGCATTGCAGGTTACCTCCGCTGGCCCGCGAGTATGTTCAGGTTTCTGAAAATAGTCCCTGCATTTATCAGGCAACCGTTTTATAAATGGATTGCAGGAAACCGTTACAAATGGTTTGGCAAAAAAGAAAGTTGTATGGTTCCCTCTGCAGAAGTAAGATCCAGGTTTATTGAATGATAATTTATTCAGGTAATTCAAATTCCCCTTTCATATAAAACACGCAATGCCCGGCCATCAATACCCGGTCATCCAGTTGTTCCACTTCCAGTGTTCCTCCCCTTCGGGAAAGCTGCCGGGCCTTCATCTTTTTTTTACCCAGTTTTTCACTCCAGAAAGGAATGAGCTGCGAATGTGCTGATCCGGTAACCGGGTCTTCATCCACACCAAAGGTTGGCGCGAAAAAACGGGATACAAAATCAACCTCGTCGCCCGGTGCAGTTATAATAGTTTTGTAACCCAGTTTTTTTATCCGGGTAAAATCGGGCTGGGCCAGTAACACTGAGGTTTCGGATGGAAGCTCTACCAGCAGGTCCCTCCCCATATACACTCCAACAATTTCTGTTACACCCAGGGCTTCTTCCAACCCATCAAGATAATCGTTGAAACGTTCGGGCCGGATCTGGGGAAAGTCCATCGTAAACAATCCTCCCTCGCGGGTAATCCTTAGCGGACCGCTCACGGAAGAAAACCGGAGCTGGTCTTTCCCGAAGCCCAGAAAATTATACAATACAAATGCGCTTGCCAGCGTGGCATGGCCACAAAGGTTGATCTCCCTTTCCGGTGTAAACCACCTGATGTCAAAATCAGCGGTCTTATCTTCCGAAGGAACAAAAAAAACTGTTTCTGCCAGGTTGTTTTCCATGGCCAGTTTTTGCATTACAGATTCGTGGAGCCAATGATCCAGTGGCACTACTGCAGCGGGATTACCACTGAATAACCGTTCGGTAAAAGCATCAACCTGGTAGAGTGAAAGTTTCATGCGTATTAATTTCCTGCTTTATTAGGAACAACTTTTTAACGCGAACCAGATTACTCAGACATCATTTCACGGATAGTTGTTTCTATCTCTTCTGCATTAGGTTTGCTGAAGTAATCACCATCACTGCCATATGCAGGGCGATGTGCCTTGCCGGTAATGGTTCGCGGAGATACATCAAGAAAACGATAACCACCCTGTTCTTCCATTACCTTATTGTACATGTAGGCGGAAGCTCCACCGGGAACATCCTCATCTACAAATAAAATCCGGTTTGTTTTTTTCAGTGATTCCAGTATCCGGTGATTGATGTCAAAGGGAAGAAGTGTCTGCACATCGATGATTTCGCAACTGATCCCTTCTTTTTCCAGGCTCTGCACGGCATCACGGATGATGCGCAAGGTGGAGCCGTAGGATACAATACTTACATCCGTTCCTTCCTTAACAACTTCGGGAATACCAAGCGGCACGGCCATTTCAAGAAGGTTGGAAGGAAGTTTTTCCTTAAGGCGGTATCCGTTGAGGCATTCGATCACAATTGCCGGATCGTTTCCTTTTAATAAGGTATTATACATACCGGCGGCCTGAACCATGTCGCGCGGTACACAAACATACATACCACGAAGTGAGTTGATGATCATTCCCATGGGAGAACCGCTATGCCAGATACCTTCCAGGCGGTGGCCGCGGGTGCGCACGATCAGCGGGCAACTTTGCTGTCCGAAAGTGCGGTAATGCAGCGATGATACATCATCACTCAATGGCTGCAGTCCGTATAATAAATAGTCGAGGTATTGTATTTCTGCAATGGGACGGAGTCCGCGTAAAGCCAGTCCGATACCCTGGCCCATGATCGTCAGTTCGCGGATACCGGTATCAAAAATCCGGTTCTTGCCATACCGCGCCTGTAAACCCGTAAAGCCCTGGTTCACGTCGCCGATCTGGCCAAGGTCTTCACCGAATGCCACTACTTTTGGATTACTGCCGAACAGGGCGTCGAAATATTTATTCAGTACTTCATAACCGTTGATCTGGGCTGGCTCCTCATCAAAGACTGGTTTGACGGGAATTACCTTGAGTGCGCTCTTTGGTCCTTCGTTATACAGATGCGAGTTATAAAGTGCCTTGTTTTCCTTTTGTAATGTTGCATAATAATCTTTCACCCCTGAACCTGAATCGGAGGTGCCTGAAATTACAATTGCATCATACAATGATTTAAGGATATCGCGACGTAATGGTTCACGATTGGAGATAAGCGAACTGCTGATCCGTTTCAGCAGTTGTTCTTTTTCCGGTGAGGCAACAGCGAGCGACTGGATCAGTGCCGCGGCATGGGCCACCTGCTCCTTGATCGGGCGCTGGTAATTATTCCAGGCCAGTTCCTTTTCTGCTTTCACATGAGCCTTGGCTGTCCGTTCAATTTCTTCCAGTTCATCTTGCTCGCTTAATGAATTTTCAAGAATCCATTCCCTCATTTTGCGGAGTGCGTCCCATTCGCGTTCCCATGACAGGCGGTCGGAGGTTTTATAACGCTCGTGGCTACCTGAAGTGGAATGCCCCTGGGGCTGGGTGATCTCCTCTACGTGGAAGAGTACCGGGATATGGTTTTCGCGGGCCATCCGGAGGCCTTCATCAAATGCCTCACACATACCGGCATAATCCCAGCCCTTTACCTTATATATATTGAACCCGTTTGTGCCTTCTTCTTTGCGGAAGCCGCTCAATGCATCCGAGATGGATCCCTTGGTGGTCTGGTATTTTTTGGGGACTGAAATTCCGTATCCATCATCCCAGACGAACACAGCCAGCGGCACCTGCAGCACACCCGCGGCATTCATGGTTTCCCAGAAATGGCCTTCCGAGGTGGAGGCATCGCCGATGGTGCAGAAGCATACCTCATTACCATTGTGTGAAAGGTTTTTTAAACCTTTCAGTTCATCCACCTGGCGGAAAAGCCGCGAAGCGAATGCCAGTCCAAGTGACCGCGGCACCTGCGACGCAGTGGGAGCCATATCACTGGCGGTGTTGCGGCGATTGGCCAGGTCGAGCCATTCCCCGTTGGCATCCGTGATGGGTGTACAGAAATGGGAGACCATCTGCCTTCCGGCATTGTTGGGATCGTTTTTTATATCAGGATCAGCATACAGCTGGGAAAAGAATTGGGATACGGTGGTCTGGCCAATGGCGAAATGGAAGGTCTGGTCGCGGTAATACCCGCTACGGAAATCGCCAGGCTGGAAGAACTTGGCCATGGCCACCTGGGCCACTTCCTTGCCATCACCGAAGATGCCAAATTTTGCCTTGCCCGTAAGTACTTCCTTCCGACCTAACAGGCTGGCTTCCCTTGAGATACAAGCGGTCCTGTAATCATTCAATACTTCCTCGCGGAAATTATCGAACGACAGTCCGGCATCAGCGGGCATCGTTAATGGAGTTGCGTTTTCCATCTGGCAAAAATAAGTGTTTGAGCTATTGAAACAGCCTAAAAAAACCGGGGGTGCCTGCAACCTATCTATGAAATCCGGAGTCTTTGACTTAAATTTGAAACTAAAACCAATTTATGAAATCCATTCTTAGTTTTTTGCTGTTATTGACCGGTTTCGCAGCCGCAGCCCAGACTACTCCCGCTCCAGTTGAGATCCTTCTCGTTAAACAGACTGAACATGATTTCGGGAAAATCCCCCAGGGCAAACCAGTTTTCCACAATTTTGAAATAGTAAATACCGGTAATGAACCTTTAACCCTCCAGAATGTTCAGGCTACATGCGGTTGTACCACACCTGAGTGGAGCAGGGAACCAATTGCTCCCGGTGCCACATCGGTAATTAAAGTCGGATACAATGCAGCGGCTGAAGGTGCATTCGATAAACCCATTACCATTACTTATAAGGAAGGACAAACAAAAGTGCTTCATATTAAAGGTACCGTTTGGAAAGCACCCGAAACTTCAGCTCCCGTTAATCCATCGGTTCAGTTTTTAAAGAAAACAAATTAATCAAATTATGAAGAAAGTAGTTTTATTAGCAACGGTGCTTTTTTTAGGCGTAGCCGTTATGGCACAGACCAAGGTGGAAGACGTGACAAAGTTCTCTGCTGAAACCCATAATTTCGGGAAGATCAAACACAATGTTCCCGTAACTTATTTTTTTGAGTTCAAAAATATCAGCGATAAACCGCTGGTAGTTGAAAATGCATACGCAACCTGCGGATGTACTGTGCCGGAACGTCCGGAAAAACCAATCATGCCTGGCGAAACCGGAAAATTGAAAGTCCAGTTTAATGCAGCAGCTGTTGGTCCCATCAATAAAGAGATCTATGTAAAATTTGCTGGTGTTGAACAAAACAAGACCCTGAAAATTACCGGTGAAGTTTTGCCCGACTAAATCGGAAACAGAAATATTTTATCAGAAGACCCCTTGTTAAATACAAGGGGTTTTTTATTTCCTGCATGTGGCATGGGAAATCACACCCCAAAAAAATTTAAAAAAATCCAGCTTTTTATTCTACACAGTTAATATTTTTTCGTTTTGTGAATAAGTGTTTTTTCTGATTTATCCACAAATTTTGTTTAAACTATCTGATCGTCAGCACTAAGTGTTTTAAAAAATAAAATCCGGCATGAAATTTCCGTGTGTTGAGGTCTAAATCGATTGTATGCCACGGCTTAAAAATCCCGAAATGGATATTTCCCCATTTCTAACTCCATCCTTCACTGGTGAGGAGGGAGTCAAAAGCGACATGATTAGGCTGGAACAGAGAATGACTGCGATGCTGAACAGCCGTGCTCTTCCCAGCTTTTTTAAAACACCCGATGAAATCAATGCGGACTTCTACCGGAAGCCTGTTGAGAAACCTGGGTTTATAAATTATTCAGATACCTTGGACGGTTGTATGAATATTCAGCAAACCCTTACGATGAGTGAGGGATATATGGAAGAAAACTATTAGTTTCTACAAAATTGTATAGACGGATAGTTTGGGGCAGGTAACACTGCCCCTTTTCTATGCGCTGAACTTTCCGGTCACCAGAATTTTGCAGCAGAAAAGCTAAACAGTTATCAGAAAATAATTCTCCCCCTTAACTTTGCCGCATGGTACAAATTTCTTCCCGCGGTGAGCAGATGCCCGCCTCTCCTATCAGGAAACTGGTTCCTTATGCCGAACAAGCCAAAAAGAGGGGGCTCACTGTTTATCATCTGAATATTGGTCAGCCGGATATTGAAACACCGCACGAGATCGTAGACGCAGTTAAACATGCCGATATCAGGATTCTCGAGTATAGCCATAGTGCCGGGAATGAATCATACAGACGAAAACTGGTTGAATATTATAAAAGGGTTGGCATCGCGGTAACCCACGAAGAGATTATCATTACCACCGGAGGATCCGAGGCGATACAGTTTGGTTTCCTTGCCTGCCTTGATGCGGGTGATGAAGTAATTATTCCTGAACCATTTTATGCGAATTACAATGGTTTTGCCTGTGCTGCCGGTGTAAAAGTAGTTCCGATCACAGCAACCATTGAAAATGGGTTCGCATTGCCTCCGATTGCAGAGTTTGAAAAGGTGATCACGTCAAAGACAAAGGCAATTATTGTCTGCAACCCCAATAATCCAACGGGTTATCTGTATTCCCGGGCTGAAATGGAAGCATTGAAGGAGATTTGCCTGAAGTTTAATCTTTACCTGTTCAGTGATGAGGCTTACCGCGAGTTCTGTTACGACGGGGAATACGTGAGTGCCATGCATCTGAAAGGCCTTGAAGAGAATGTGGTATTAATGGACACCATCAGCAAACGGTACAGTGCCTGTGGCGCGCGTATCGGGGCTCTTGTTACGAAAAATAAACAGGTATATAATGCGGTGATGAAATTTGCGCAGGCGCGGTTAAGTCCACCGGGACTCGCCCAGATCATGGGTGAAGCAGCCGTTGATCTGCCGGCTTCTTATTTTGAAGGGCCGAAGGCCGAGTACCTCCGTCGCCGTGATTTACTGGTGAAACGCCTCAATGCCATGCCAGGTGTATTTTGTCCTAATCCCGGGGGTGCATTTTATGCGATCGCTTCTCTACCCATCGATGACTCCGACAAGTTCTGCCAGTGGTTGCTGGAAAGTTTTAATTATGAAAATCAAACGGTGATGCTTGCGCCGGCTACCGGATTTTATGGTACTCCTGGTTTGGGTAAAAAGGAAGTACGACTGGCCTATGTACTTAATCTCGATGCGTTGGGCAATGCAATGGACTGCCTGGAAAAGGCTTTACTCGTGTACCCCGGACGTACCGCGCTCCCTGAGGTAAAGGCACAAATGGTTAATGGGTAATGTTTATAAGAGGTTGGAAGTTTATCCTGATTAAATCATACATTACAATAACAACCGACATTTATTCCCTCCGCTGAAAATTTATTTTAAAAATTGACGCCTGCCGGTATCCTGATTTTTAATTATTAAATTTTCAACGGGTGAATTATTTCAAATCATTTGCTGCTTTATTATTAGCGGGATTTATTTTACAACTGGTTTCCTGCTCGTCCCGTTCCAAAAAATTACCGCGTATTGCAATTGCCGGGATTGCCATTGAGTCAAGTACGTTTTCGCCTGCAGTGACTGATGAGGAAGCATTCCATGCCAAATACGGAGTGGAGGCATTCACTTCCTATCCATTTTTATCAAAGGATTCTTCGCTGTTTAAAAAAGCAGACTGGTTCCCTGCCGTTGTTGCAAGATCCCTGCCCGGTGGCATTGTATCACGTGAGGCGTATGAATCCATTGTCCGTAAGACAATTGATTCACTGAAAAAAAACGGACCGTTTGATGGGATCTACCTGGATATCCATGGCGCCATGAGTGTGGTTGGAATCGATGATGCCGAAGCTGATTATGTGGACAGGATCCGGGCTGCCGTTGGAACCGCTACACTTATCTCCGCTTCTATGGACCTTCATGGCAATGTCTCACCCAGGCTGGCAGCGGGCCTGGATATGGTAACCGCCTACCGGTTGGCTCCGCATGAGGATGCACTTGAAACAAAACAGCGCGCTGTTACCCAGTTACTGGAACGGCTGGAAACCGGTAAGGGCCGTCCCGCGTTTAAAGCCTATATACCATTACCCATATTATTACCGGGAGAAAAAACGAGTACAAGACAGGAACCCGCAAAATCAGTATACGCTGCAGTTAAACCTGCAGCCAGCGGCGAGGGAATCCTCGACGCTTCGATCTGGATTGGTTATGCCTGGGCCGATGAACCAAGGAACCATGCTGTAGTTATGGTTACGGGGGACGACAAGGAAAAAGTTACCAGGACGGCCGGCGAACTTGCCCAACGTTTCTGGGAAGCACGTAAAGGTTTTTCTTTTGTAGCCCCGGCGGGTTCGCTGAAAGAGTGCCTTGATAAGGCCCTGGCCAGTAACAATCATCCGTTTTTTATCAGCGACTGTGGTGATAATCCAACGGCGGGGGCTTCGGGTGATGTTACCTGGACGCTTAAGGAATTGCTGGCGCGACCTGAGTTTAAAAAAGAAGATGGCCCCTCGCTGATTTATGCTTCGATACCCGGTGCCGACCTTGTGAAACAGGCACTCGAGGCCGGAGTGGGCGGAAAGGTAAACGCCCTTGCAGGTGGGCTTGTGGATTCACGGTACAGCGGGCCCGTTCGGATAAATGGAACCGTAGAGTCCATATTTAAAGGAGATAAACAGGCTGAAGTGGAGGTTGTTATCCGGGTTGGAAGCCTCCATATTATTGTCAGTCAGAAAAGAAAGGCTTACAGAACTGAAGCCGACTACACCAACCTGGGCCTTAAACCCCGTGAAGCTGATATTGTAGTTGTAAAACTCGGGTACCTCGATCCCGAATTGTATAATATGCGGGCCGATTGGATGCTAGCCCTTACGCCGGGTGGCGCTGACCAGGACATCGAACATCTTGACTATAAGCGGATCCGGCGACCAATGTTTCCATTTGACAGTGATATGGCGGACCCGGATCTCAGGGCTATATTGATTACGAAGTAGGTTGTTGTGTTAATAATTGGCATTTATCAGCTGTACTTGCGGCGTCAGCTTTTTCCACTTACCAGACCATCAACATCCCCTTCGACCAGCAGTACCCATAGAAAACAATTGTCATATTGTTTAAGAACTTTTAACTTACAGTAACAACCCTCGTCCATGATTGTTACTACAGAAATTGCGCCGGCACCCCAGCTCGCGCCATTTATAAAATGTTACACCTATCGTTCTTTCGACACAGAAGGAGCCAGTCTGATAAAGCCCTGGCACGCGACAACCGAGGTCAATATCCCATTTTTTTTTAAAGCACTGCCGTTGCATCTCAAAGATCCATCAACCGGACATGTTTTACAAACAGGAAAGTATTCCGGTATTTGTGGTATGGCGGACCGCTTCATAGGAGAAATGTCGTTTAACGGACGTTATGCATTTTTTCAGATTATTTTCAGGCCCAATGGTTTCTATAAAATATTCCGTATGCCCGGAAAAGAAATCAGCAATCATATTTTCAACCCGGAAGACATTTGTCATTCCGGAATTCGTACCCTCTATGATCAACTTGCCTCTTCGGATACTATCCATCAGATGGTGCAGCTGGCTGAAAGGTGGATTTCTGAAGAGCTCAATAAACAACGAATAGTAAATGGCACTGACGCCATCAGCAGGACTTCTGCATATATTATCCGCCAGGCAGGACTCGCAGATGTTGTCCAGCTTGCATCCTACGCCAATATGAGCCTGCGGAATTTTGAACGCAGATTCGCAGAAGAAACCGGTATTGCTGCAAAACAGTTTTGCTGTATAACAAGATTCAGCAACGCTCTCCAGATAAAACTCGAGCATCCTTCGTTTAACTGGGCCTCCATAGCGCAACAGGCAGGCTATTTTGACCAGATGCACCTGATAAAGGATTTTAAAAAATATGCAGGCGCCCCTCCTGCTTCGCTGATAAAAAATGTTCCGCTGCTTGAAGAACATTATAATAGCCGGGTCACCGGTTAATGGATAAATTGGCAGATTTCGTACTAATTCAGCAATGTGGCGTTTAATAATTTAGCCATCGTCTTTACCCCGCAGGTTCCCTTTCTCCAAACGCGCGGTTCCCAGCCTCTTTTCAAAACCCATTATAATCGCGAAATCCCTTCCGGTATAACGGGCAATGTGCCGCTTTTTTCACAACAAATTAGTATTGAATGAAAAAGGACCGCTTTTTAGAGCAGTCCTTTAAAATTTTGGAACTATGTCCCATCTGTAGCGAGATCGGGAGTTGAACCCGAGACCTTTGGGTTATGAATCCAACGCTCTAACCACCTGAGCTACCTCGCCAAACCAGATTAGCCAATGGGCCAACGGGGGGCAAAAGTAAAGATTCCGCGTTAGATATTGAAATGAAATTTGACTTTATTTGGGCCCAGGTAAACGGCCGGGACCAAATATTACAGGCGGAGCAGTATCTTGCCAACCCGGGATTAATACACTCTATACAAATTTTTTTCTGGATCAGGCTTCACAGCCTTTAACAGCCAGAACAACCAATGTTTAAAATATGAAGACAATTCATCAGGTGCATCCCGCGGATTTTGTAGAGTACAATACCCAACAGATCCGCGAAAAATTTTTACTGGACGGCCTTGTGGTTCCAGGATTGATTGAAGCAATCTATACCCATTACGACAGGATGATCATTGGCGCTGCATGTCCCACCAATAAGCCTTTGAAACTGGAGTCTTATGATCAACTTAAATCCGAAAATTTCCTCGACCGCCGCGAGATAGGTATTATTAATATCGGTGGAACGGGAGCCGTAACAACAGATGGTACCAGGCATATTGTTGAAAAGCAAGACTGCCTCTATATCGGAAAAGGAGTTCTGGATGTCAAGTTTGAAACATCAGACCTGAATAAACCTGCAAAATTTATCTACTTCTCCTGCCCTGCACATCAGGCTTACCCAACCAGGTTGATGAAACCAACAGAAGCATTACCTGCGGAACTTGGCAGTCTCGACAACAACAATCACCGGACAATAAACAAATATATTCACCTCGATGGGATCCAGAGCTGCCAGTTGGTATTAGGCGTGACGAATTTTGAAAAAGGGAGTATCTGGAATACGATGCCTCCTCATACACATGACCGTCGTATGGAAGCTTACTTCTATTTTGACCTGCCCGAAAACCAGCGGGTCATCCACTTTATGGGTGAACCGGCAGAAACCAGGCATTTGTTCCTGGAAAATGAACAGGGGGTTGTATCGCCTGGCTGGAGCATTCACAGTGGCGTTGCTACCGCCAACTATTCATTTATTTGGGCAATGGCCGGAGAAAATATGGTCTTCACCGATATGGATGCTGTGCCTGTTCAATCATTGCGATAGTATAATTTAATATTCATTGATAACATAAACCTCCTTCATGTTGGACTTCAGATTAGATGGAAAGCTGGCACTTGTAACCGGTAGCAGCCGGGGAATCGGTAAGGCAATTGCTATTGCATTGGCACAGGCGGGTGCAGATATTATTGGTGTGAGCACCAGGGCGGAAGCCGGAAGTGAAGTAGAGATTGAAGTAAAAAAAGCGGGAAGGAAATTCCATGGATATAAATGTGATATGTCTGACAGGAAATCACTTTATTCATTCATTGAAAAAGTAAAGGCGGATCATTCACGCATAGACATCCTGATCAACAACGCCGGAAATATTATGCGGAAACCTGCCACAGAACATCCTGATGAATATTGGGACAATATAATAGAGATTAACCTTAATGCACAATTCATCCTCTCCCGGGAGATCGGGAAACGGATGGTCGAACAGCGGGCAGGTAAAATAATCTTCACGGCTTCGCTCCTCTCGTTCCAGGGTGGAATCAATGTTCCAGGTTATGCTGCCAGCAAGGGTGCGGTCGCATCGCTGATAAAAGCGCTGGCCAATGAATGGGCTAAGTCTGGCGTCAATGTCAATGGAGTTGCTCCAGGATATATCGAAACCGATAATACCGCCCAACTCCGTGCCGACCAGGAACGAAACAAAGCTATTCTCGCCCGCATACCGGCCGACCGTTGGGGAACGCCGGAGGATATGGTAGGCGCTTATATTTTCCTGTCAAGCGCGGCAGCCAGTTATGTACACGGAACCATCCTTACAGTTGATGGCGGGTGGATGGGGAGATGATATAGATTTAAAAATCAAAGGCCAGTCTGATCATAATGTAACGGGGGATTAGCTGGTAACTGGTTGTTGCAGAACTTGTATTTGAGAGACTCCGGAAGCTGAAATATTCATGGCCAATCAGGTTATGAAGATCTGCATACAGGGTCACGCTTTGGGAAACCCTGTAGCTGACATTCATATCAAGGAGATCAACTGAAGTCTCCGGAGAAAGTTTGTTGGAGGAATAGTCCAGTCCAAACCTGAAGTCCGGAAAAGGTCTCCATCGGGTTTTAAGTATGAGTGATGATTTTGCAAATGAGTTCCGGTTATGGGACCCTGACTCAAGAATATTTATTGTCAAACTTCTGACAGAGGCGAGTTCAAAATTCAACTTTTTAAACGCGGTGATATATTTGAATTCTGCCCGGAGAAACCAGACCTTATTTTCAAGGTTATTCTGATTTAAACGCACTCGCTGGCGCATCCTGGAACCATCCATTTGTATGGAAAACCTGCCCTTTGCAAACAACAACAATTTCCCTGCATTTAAGCTCACATTGAGGGACCGGGAATGCCCATTGGGTGTAAACAGGGATGTTAAAAATCCGGGATAAATTATTTCTTCAGGATTATTATCACCATCGGCAGATTGCATCGTGGCGGTGACCATCAGGTGCTGCGCACGAAAAACATTTGCACCAACATACGAAATGGTTGCGGATCGGGACTCTTTGGTGAACAACCGATTTGCCAGCCCATATACAAGAGTTGAGGTACCGGTAATTATCGGCCCCGTGAAAACGTCGGCGAGCGGGAGGCCGGACCGGTGTAAATTATTCTCCAGTGATATTGTTTTGAATTGGGATAACTTTCGTAAAAGTGAAACATCAACCTGATAAACCAACCTTGATGAGATTGAACGAGTGTGGGATTGCATTGCGTAACCTGCAAGTGCTGAACCAGCCAGTTCCCAACCGGGGTGAAGATGGTACAGTATGGATGCCTTTAACATACCCGTAAACCGATTCGTGTTGGAAGAAATGGTATCAGTTTCTAAAACCGGGAGACCAGAAATAGTTTTTTCTGAGTGTTGCCTCTTCCTTAACGTCCAGTTATAACCATCTATACCAATTCCGGTACGGATCTGGAATTTTCCACGACTCCTCAGGTAAGATATAGATGATGAGACCCCTGACCTGGAAAGGCCGAGCAACTGGTCATGTGTAAGTATAGCAGAATCCTGGGAAAAAAATGGACTTAGCCTGTTTGTTGTTGCCAATAAATGTTCGCGACTATTTTCCAATATAACAAATGACTTCCAGATCAGGACCGAACCCATTGTTAGCTGCCAGGTCTGCGACCAATCGCCCTGCAACTTTGTAAACGGTCGACGAAACAGCTGTGAGGCAGAATCGCTTGCGGCACCTGTGATAAAATTCATGTAACCGAGCCTTTGCTGACCCCATTCGATATTCAGTTCACCAGCTCTTATAGTTTTTTTCATCTGATCATCATTAACAGCTACAGTAACTAATCCCTGAACCTCCCTTAAATGAACATCCTCAATATTATATGTAGTCCATTTTTGAGAGGGGGTAATGTTCACTGCATTCATTCCCTGGGAAGCAATTGTCCTACGCGATTCTGACAATGATAAACGTGACCGGAAACTGATACCTGGTTTTGCCTTCCAGCCGTTTATCAAAGTCAGTTGACGATCGCGGTTTTCATTGGTATAATTTGGCGCGTCAAGAGGTGTACCGTGTACCGGCATCGAAACGATACCTGCCTGCTGGTCACTGCCAGATTTTCCGGATGAAAAATGTTGATCCGGTTGCGTCACCGCTGAATTTATCAG
Organism: Chitinophagaceae bacterium; assembly: GCA_040510375.1. Classification (GTDB taxonomy): domain Bacteria; phylum Bacteroidota; class Bacteroidia; order Chitinophagales; family Chitinophagaceae; genus JBEVJC01. The sequence continues at coordinate 19,322 of JBEVJC010000018.1, read as the reverse complement.
GTTGATACCTATATTGTTCATCCGTGTGAAAAGTAATAATCTCAACTTTTTGAATAAAGCTGTGACGCCAGCCTCAACCACATACCGACGCTCAGCCGCACCGCCGGCAAGAAAGTTTGCAGTCAATCTCTCTTTCCGGGCTGGAATGATGACCAGATTAATGGCGATTCGATCGGACGACTCCATATTTTTCAGTAACCTGTTATCATTATACGCATCCAGCACCTGGATTTTGGCAATAATCTTTGAACCCAGATTCCGGACCAACGATTGATAGTCGGATCCCGTAAGATCTTCACCATCGATCAGGATGGCCGAAACCTCTCGACCATTAAAGGTTATCCTGCCGTGCTGGTCTACCTGAAATCCCTCCATTTTTTCCAGAAGATCGGTCAGTTTCCGGTCCGATGGATCTATATACCTCCCTGCATCATATTCGATGGTATCACGTTTCATGATAATCCTGGGTCGCGCTACCAGCTTCACAGGTTCCAGTGTAATTGTCCGGGCGGCAGATGGTCTGTTTTTCACAAGACTATCAGTTGTTTCCTGGCACTTTGCGATACCACAGACTGTAAAGTGGCAGATCATAACCAACATGGAATACTTTACAGGCTGCAAGGATCTCCAACATTTCACTCCGCAAATACCTTTTCCCATGAGTGAAATTTTACTTTAGTCTCACAGTCGATGCAGTCTGAATTCCGTGCAGAAAGTTTCATCATTTTCCTTACCCGGTTTCCTGTCTGGAGATATTCTTTGTATGACCTTGCTTTTAATGCTTCAGTAATAAGCCGGTCATGGGTTCTTTTTATATTAACAAGCCGAATTTGAAGGTCACTTGCGGAATCTGAAACGGAGACAATAAGGCCGGGGAGTCCACCGAATTTCCATGGGCCGAAAGGCAATGAGATTGAGGAGCAATACCAGGCCTCATATTTCCTGCCCCGGAAACTACAGACAGCCTTTGTGCAGTAGAATGAATCGATATAGGTTTTATCTGGAAGGATAGTCCATCGCATTGGGAACAGGGAATCGGCATACCATCTGGAGGTCAGCTTCTCATTGAAAATATCGTCAAAGAAAAGTTCCTGCTGGTCAAGATTTGTCCGGACCCTCCACAATGTGTCCTGTTCAATTTCAATGTTATCCCCCGATGTTTTTTTGAGCTCATTTGCCACCATAAAATAGTCAGTTTCTATCGCGTCATGTATTCTCAGTGTTGCGTCAAAAAGCCTGATATCACTGGCATCCTGATCGAATCGTTGATTAAATGACACCTTGTAATTTATTGTATATAAACCTGGCTGAGCTGAGGAAAGGATAGGTAGTAGAGCCACCAGCGTTACTGAGAAAATATAATTCATGTCTTATTTATTAGAAATTGAATGATTTGAAAATCTTTTTTACAAAAGAATCTGTACTGCCTGAAAAAATAGCCCGGATAACAGATTTAATTAAAATCCAACAGCTTTTTTCAACCTGCTTTTTGCAAGGTTTAGGCAGCGGGCCACTTCACTTATTGCGCTTTCGCAGCTACCTTGGGTTGATGAACAGGTAATCGAGGCTGTTTGCCCGATTATATTGAATGATAAAGACGCTGAAAATGTACATTCAGGCCAGTCGGGGGTACTTAGAACAGGCGGCCGGTTTAACAAAGGGGGATTAATGGGTAAAGGGCTTGCTATTGCATTGGCGGAGCAAGCCGAAATAATCAGGAATAGAAACAGAAATTTTGTCTTCATAACAATTGATTTTGACAGATGATTAAATGATTGTGATGTTATCCGGGCTCAATAACATCCTAAAAGTAGACTTGGGACTAGGTAGAAACCATGAGAGAAAAACAACAATTGCCGAGGATTTCCCTTCGAATTTTCAGAAGTCATTGAATAACAATGGTCCTCGACTCTCGGGGAAAAAACCTTAAAAAGCGTGTTTTTTCCCTGTGGAAATTTCAATAACAGATTGTAGTTTGGTTTCATAAACTGCTTTATGAATCAACTTATGAACCAATGGGCAAATACTTACTACACGGATATTATTCTCTTTTTTGTCTTGATAGTTACACTTTTCATTTCTATTATTAAAAGGCATCGAATCCCGCAACTCAAAGTCTTCCCCTTATATCTGGGACTGTTTATACTATTAACCTTAAGTAGTTACTACAATACAGGAGTGAATAACCTTAAAAACGATACCCTGGTTTTTGAAAGCCTTTTCACCCAAGAATACTTGGTATCAATTGTTGAATACCTAACATTTATTACGTTCCTATCAAAAATCTCTACTTTTCCGCGGCACAAATCAATCCTATCCATCTGCACATACCTCGTTTCCTTCATATTTGCTCTTTCATATGTAAGTAGTTTTTTTGTAGATTCATTAGAACGATACTATCTACTTCATTACCTCTATCTGATTGAGGGTGTTTTCCTACTCGTCGCATGTATTTTATATTTTTATGAGCTTTATATTCTTCCGCCGACACATAATTTAATTAATGTGTCAAATTTTTGGGTTGCAAGTGGATTAGCTTTTTATTGTTTGTGCACGTTACCTGTTACTATAGTTTCCCCTGAATTAATCTATTCTAACAGACCGCTTTATCTGAGCATGTTTTCAACGATCTACATGTTTTATATAATCCTATTTCTAATGATAATAAGAGCATACTTATGCAAACCGACAGATTTGATATAGATTTTTTTCTCGCAGTAACAACGGGGATTATACTCCTTTTAACAGGATTAGCAATCACGATTTTTTATGCCTATCAAAATAAATTGTTGAAATACAATCAGACAATTTTCGACCTGAAGCACAATCACGAAAAAAATATTATGGAGGCTCAACTGGAAATGCAGGAATTAACATTTCAGAATATTGCTCACGAAATTCATGATAATGTTATCCATTCTATTTCACTGGCAAAATTCCAAGTAAATGCACTAAACCTATGTAGAAGCGAAGAAGTATCAGCAAAAACAAACTTTATCTTAAATCTTCTTAGCGAATCAGTTATCGATTTAAACAATATATCTAAGGGATTAAACAGGGATTTAATTCAACAACAAGGTCTGCTTAAGGCAATTGATTTTGAAATTGCGCGTCTTGACAACTTGAACCTATTTACGACAGAATTGACAGTCTTGGGAGTTCCGATTTTTTTAGACGACGGAAAAGAACTCGTTTTATTTCGAATAATTCAGGAAGCATTTCAGAATATTATAAAACACTCGTATGCCTCAAAAACAGTTTTAAGTATCGAGTATTTAGAAAAATTCCTAATAATTTCAATAACCGACAATGGAAAAGGCTTTCCTCCTCAAGAGGAAATGATCCGCAAAACCGGAAGTTCCGGATTGAGCAATATCAGAAGCCGAGTACAAATCCTTAATGGAGAAATTTCCATAGCAACCTCCCCAAAAGGAACGAGCCTATCAATTAAAATTCCATATAATCATGACAAATGAAGTTACCCCTATCAAAGTCGCCCTGGTAGACGACCATGTTCTCGTTAGATCTGCAATTGCGTCGCTTATAAACAGCTTTGAATCTTTCAAGGTCACTTACGAGGCGAACAATGGCCGCGAATTCGTTGAGTCGTTGACTGTTGGTCAACTTCCGGACATAGTAATTTTAGATTTGAATATGCCAGAAATGAACGGTCATCAAACCGCCTCCTGGCTGAATGACAACTATTCTGAAATATCGGTTCTGATTCTAAGCGAATATGATTCAGAGCTAACCTTAATCAGGTTATTGCAAAAGGGAGTAAAGGGCTTTTTAAAAAAAGATGCACAAGCTAGCGAGCTAAAATTTGCATTGCAAGCAATTCTTCAGACAGGTTACTTTTATTCAAATCATACAAATGGAAAAATTGTCAACCTATTCAGAACAGGACAAGGTGGATCAGTCAACTTACAGAAAGCAATGTTATCCGACCAGGAATTACAATTTTTACAGTTGTCCTGCTCCGACAGAACCTATAAAGAAATAGCTTTATTAATGAATTTGAATGTTCGAACTATCGACACAATTCGAGATCAACTCTTTTTTAAACTGGACGCAAAAAGTCGGGTAGGATTAGTGATGATCGCAATGAAGAATGGTATCCATACTTACTAATTATATTAAACGCGTCTTGCAACTATGTACGCCCTCGGATCTCCAAGAGCAAATTGTTTTCGACCCGGAATACTGAACGTTTGTTCATAAATAAAACCGGACTTTTGCAACATGCGTTCCATTTCAGACAAAGAAAAGATATAATCTATAGCCGTTTTATTTTCTGCTTTAGTGTCGTCTTTAAAAATTGTAGTATAAGTTTCAATTCGGGTTGGCTGGAACATGTAATTGGATTCCGAAAGAAGGTATAGGTCTTCAAATGTACTCCACTGCTTTTCAATTAACCCTTTTGCCACTATTTCAGTCAGAGACCAAGTATTTATAACAATATGTGCCCCTATCTTCAATCGCTTACCGACCTTCTCTAATATGGAAAGAATATCATGTTCCGGAAAGAAATTCAAACTGTTACCCATACAAATCGCCAAATCGTAGTAACCTTCTATTTCTATCTTTAAAAGATCTCCGGTATCAACAGTAATGGGTAATTTTTCTGCAGCAGCAGTTTGTTGTAACTCGTCGGTATAGTCTTTTAAATTATCAATTGCTGTTACGTTTATACCACGTCTAGCAAGGGCTAATGCGTGACGACCAAAACCACACATTAAATCAATAACATTGGATTGGGAGCCTAAGTGAAAAAAATCCTGAAAAAATTGAGTTTCTTTTTCCGTAACCTGCTCCGGTACCGTACTTCGCCAAATCTCCTTATAAAACCCCTGAAAATATGAATTATTAATATTCTCCATTTGATGTGAATGCTTATTCAAGTAATTTATTTCTCATTGCATACATAACCAATCCTGCAATAGTCTTGGCACCAACTTTTTGTTTCATATTTTGCCGAATCGTTTCAATAGTCCGCGGACTCAAAAAAACTTCTTTTGAGATTTCTTCAGTTGTTTTATCCTCCGCAATCAATTTTAAAATCTTGATCTCTTTCTCAGAAAGCTTGACGGGATTCGGATAAAATTGCCTGACAGTCTTCTTATGCTGGAGTTTTAATAAAACAGCTTTATTTACAAGTTCGTTAAAATAGAAATCGTCATTCATGCAGGTTAGGATTGCCTGGTAAATTTCTTCCGGATCAGTAGTTTTCGTGAGATATGCATTTGCACCCATTTCCATCATTCTGGTAATCATTTCCTGATCGTCATACATTGTTAACACTATGATCTTCACAGATTCGTACTCCTTTCGAATCATACTTATAGCATTAATACCATCAATTTCAGGCATCCGAATATCCATTAAGATGATATCGGGAAGTTTTAATTGAAGTTTATGCATTAAATCCTTGCCATCTTCAGCCTCCCAAAGGATTTTCAAGTATTCCTTGTCTCTTAAGGACATTCTTATCCCATCCCGAAAAATCTTGTGATCGTCCGCAATAGCAACTTTAATCAACTGTGTAGTCATGTAAGTTTTGGTTTATTACCACTTTGGATAATGTTCACATCTCAAAAAAGGGAGCACTATTTCCAAATGTAGTTTTTTTTAAGTCTTCTACTTCATTCATCTTGAGAATTTTATGCAGGACAGGAACCTATTTAACGGTTTGGAAATGTAAACTCTTATTTTTTGGTCTGCTTTCCGCAGTTATCTCAACGAAAATCCTGACAAACACTTTGATTTAATCTACGATATTTCATCGTTAGAGTAATGTTGCTTGTAAATTTGCAGGAAACCCTAAAAAATATAGCCTCAAATCTCACAGTCAAAAAATTCATAATTTAACCCCTGATTTTTTGATAATCCGAATATTAAGTCAAAAGTTGAGGTGGTTTTCCCCAGATGTTAATAAAAAACTCTTTTTGAGGGTATTTCCTTAGTATACATTCGTATAAATAACAGTATTTTTACGTCATTTACTAAGAATAAATACTCGTTTTTATACGTATTTTGTCTTAGTAAATACCGGGAAAGCCTTTACCACCTTGGATTTGAGCATTTTATAAGTACTTTATTAGTGTAAACCCCTATGGTATTGTTTGTAACAAATGTCAATTTTTACAGGGCTGAATCGATTCTAAACCTCTAAAACGTTACTGTTATGAACAAAGGCAACGGACGCAAAGTTTTCAACCTGGAAGGTGATATCTTCTCTTGGGAAGACTAATTAATCGCTGAATTTCACGGAAACTTCCGAATTCATGAAAGTTTTTCTACTTTTGGAGAAATCCAAATTAGAAAAACTTTTTTTTTGTATACAATAGTCACCTATAGCTATCTACTTCTACCGCTTACTCTTGTTTTTTTAAAAAGCAAAAGGAAAGATTTAGTTCCTCTACTAATAGGTATTTACGGAGTCTTTGCATTCTGTTATTTAATTATCGACCCAGTCGAAGTACCTATACCCTATCGTGCAGCATATGCTCTTTCCTATACAACAATTGAATACCTGTTTTTCGCATTCCTTTTCTTTACTTCAATACAAAATAGGTTATTCAAAAGGATAATTCTGACGTTGTCCATTGCATTCATATCCTTCCAAATTATCTTTTATTTCAATGTAAAAGATGACAGGTTTAGGTTGGACACAATTCCAATTGGAGTTGAAACAATTTTGCTATTTGTTTATACTTTCTTTTTCTTTTATGAAAGTCTAAAAAGCCAAAATCAGATAAATCTATATAATAGCTTCGCTTTTTGGATTGCAATCGGCATATTACTCTATCTTGGTGCTTCATTTTTTATCTATATTTTGGCAAATGATCTAAATAATGATCAAATAAATGCATTTTGGAATGTCACCTATGTAGCTGAAATAATAAAAAACCTTGTATTCTGCGTCGCAATAATAACCTATGTCACTACCGCTAAAGAACTAAAAAAAAACAGAAGCCTAAATACGGATAATGTCCCACACCTGATCTAAAACGAACCTCACCTTAATCCTAATATGTTTTTCTTCTTACAAGCCCACCCAAATCCTACACCCGGAGTGTCGTCCGTGCTCTTAATCGGCACAATGGGTATGTTGGTATTGACGGTGGGGTTGGTGCTCTTTATTATATTTCATCAGCGGAAAGTTTCCAGATACCAGCGCAGACTCCAGAAGATGGAGGAAGAGCAGGGTAAGATTCTGTTGACGGCCTCTATCAAACTTCAGGAAGAGGAACGCCAACGCCTTGCTGCCGATCTTCACGACGACGCTGGCCCCTTACTTGCCACCGCTCGCCTTTACCTGAACGAAAATCTCGTTAACCAGGACAAGGCCACCCAACTACAGTCCATTTTCCAGGCCCGTCAGATTATTGACGATACTATCCAGCTGGTCAGGAATATCTCCCATAGCCTCATGCCGCCTACCCTGAAGAATTTCGGATTGGAATCTGCCGTTAATGACCTTTTCCAGAAGATCAGCGGATCCGGAACCATGAACGCAAGCAGCCGCTTTCACGATTATAAGGACCGCCTGAAAGCAGAAAAAGAACTGGTGGTTTTCCGAATCGTTCAGGAACTTGTTAATAATATACTCAAACATAGCAGCTCAAGTTTTATACACCTTACCCAGAACGTTCACGGCGATAAGTTTTACATGCGCATACATCATGATGGCCGCGGTATCGTTCAATCTGATTTTGATAAACTGAACAAAAGTAATATCGGACTGGGGTTGAAAAATATAAGCAGCCGGCTCCGTGTAGTTCAGGGAAGTATCTACTTTGAAAAAGATATCTCACAAACATATTACAAGGTCACCATCGAGCTCCCGAAAGACGAGCCATACCAATAATCCGCACATCTGTTGTACCCCGATCCTGACAGTATTATGTGGCGCCCTGGTGTTTAATACCACACCAAATCCGCTGCCAGTCAGGCTTTGAGACCCATACCAAAATCTGGAATAACCCTGTGCCAACGACCTTAAGCACAGTTGTAATCCTTATGATAACAATGCAGACCAGGGCTTCACAGAAGGCAACCTTTCGGTTTTTTCTTAGTCACTGTACGTTTCCGGTAATGGGCATATTACCGTTAACCTGTTTACCGTTGATCACAATACCCTTTTTATGCTATGGTCAGACGCTAGTACATCTCACATAAAACATTAACTTTGCGCAACATCTGCAACTATGGGAATAATTAAGGTAGCAATCGCTGATGATCACAAAATCTTCCGGAAAGGAGTTATCCTCTCCCTTCGTCCATTTACGAATATTAAATTCGTACAGGAAGCAGAAAACGGAGACGAACTGCTGGCAGGTCTTCCCAATTCGGAACCGGACGTTGTATTAATGGATCTCCGGATGCCCGGCAAAGACGGTATTGAAACTACCAAGATCATCAGTAAACAATACCCCTCGATAAAAGTACTGGTGCTTAGTATGTATGAAGACGAACGTTTTGTTTATCACCTGATGGAAAACGGAGCCAACGGATACATGCTCAAAAATGCAGAACCCCAGGAAATACGCCGGGCAGTAATGGAAGTTTATGAAAAGGGCTATTACCTGAATAATTTCGTAAACCGCATCCTCCTTAAAAAATCCCACTCCCGCCAGAAGGTTATACCATCCCTGAATAACGAGATTACACTAAGCGATAAGGAAAAAGATGTTCTCCGTTTTATCTGCATGGAATTTACCGCCCAGGAGATCGCCCAGAAAATGGAGATCAGCCCGCGGACAGTTGAAGCTATTAAAGACAGGCTGATGGAAAGGTTTGGAAGTAAAAACACGGCAGGCCTGGTGTTCTTTGCGGTTAAAAATAACCTGATCGATTAACAGGCAGATCAGCAGCGCTGCATCCACCCCAGCCCTAAAAGATTATCTCAGGGATTTCGCCATTGACCTGCAATCGTCCTGCAGTTTTGGAACGAATTTCCTCAACTGAAACCCCGGGCGCCCGCTCAATCAGTTCAAACCCGTTTTCAGTAACATTCAACACCCCAAGATCCGATACGATCTTCCTGACACAACCCACACCCGTGAGAGGCAACGCGCATCCGGGAAGAAGCTTTGATTCACCCCTGGGGTTGGTATGCATCATCGCGACAATTATATTCTTTGCACTGGCTACCAGGTCCATCGCACCACCCATTCCCTTTACCATCTTACCAGGGATCTTCCAGTTGGCGATATCACCCGTTTCGCTGACCTCCATTGCTCCAAGTACGGTAAGGTCAACCTTACCCGCCCTGATCATCCCAAAACTCATCGCTGAATCAAAAAACGAAGAACCCGGCAGTGTAGTGATCGTTTGTTTACCCGCATTGATCAGGTCAGCATCCTCCTGTCCCGATCTGGGAAACGGCCCCATGCCCAACAAACCATTCTCACTTTGCAGGGTCACTGAAATCCCTTCAGGTATATAATTGGCAACCAGTGTTGGAATGCCAATACCCAAATTCACATAGAATCCATCCTGGAGTTCGCGGGCAATCCGCATCGCTATCTGCTCCTTGGTTAAGGCCATAAATGATTTTGTTTAGAATGTGGTCCAAATACTGCAATCCCCTGCCCTATATCAGGCCAATACAGTTCGTTGTTCAATCCTTTTCTCATAGGCCGTACCCTGGAAGATGCGGTGGACGTAGATTCCAGGCGTATGGATCATATCCGGATCAAGCTCACCGGGTAAAACAAGTTCTTCTACCTCAGCAATGGTGATCCTGCCGGCCATCGCCATCATCGGATTAAAATTCCTGGCTGTTGCCTTATAAATAAGATTACCGTGCGTATCCCCCTTCCACGCTTTTACAATGGCATAATCTGAATGGAACGCCATCTCCATCAGGTAATCCTTCCCTTCAAAATTCCTGACTTCTTTTCCTTCTGCCACTTCCGTACCGATACCGGCAGGCGTATAAATGGCCGGCATCCCATAACCCGCAGCCATACATCGCAACGCGAGTGTACCCTGCGGAATCAGTTCAACCTCCAGTTCGCCGCTGAGTAATTGCCTCTCAAATTCAGCGTTCTCCCCTACATAGGAGGAGATCATTTTCCTGACTTGTTTTTGCCGGAGTAGTAAACCAATACCGAAATCATCGATACCGGCATTATTGGAGATACAGGTAAGATCACGCACCCCCTTTGACACCAATGCGGCAATTGTATTTTCGGGGATTCCACAAAGACCAAATCCCCCCAGCATAATCACAGCACCATCGGTGAGATCATAAATGGCTTCGGCCGCATTCGCGACGGTTTTATTCATAATGGCAATATTATCTGAATACTATCGGGATAGAATAAAAAACAATCAACCTGCTACAATACCCTTCTCTTCCGCAGGCTGTCCTGCAGTGGGGTGCGGACCCTTGACAAACGACGTAATCTGATCGAATCCTTCCGCAGGCTGTCCTGCAGTGGAGTGCGGCCCTTTAACAAACCACGTAACCTGATCGAATCCTGCCGCATGCTGTCGCTTTTAACAACAACAGAATCGGCATGCACAGGGTTCGGCGGTGTAGGGATCACCATAACGGAATCCATCACCGCCTCCATTTCAGATGGATGTAACCGGTACCACTCGTAACTCTTGCGAAACTCGTCCTCATTGATCTTATGGATCTGCCATACCTTGTTATACCACTTCATACTCTCGGCGGTCTTGTCCACATTTATATCCTTATACAATACATAACCGGATAAAAACTCGCCCGTCCTCAACATGTCATACATGATAAGTTTCATCTTGTCCGGTGGAATAATGTCCTTTGGTATAGTTTTTTTGCTGCCGCAACCCGTAAGAAAAGCCGCAATAACGGCTATTAACATCCATCTCATTTTATCTCATTATACGTTTTGGTATTGGCCAGGTCAACCTTGCTAAGTATATCACGGGCCCTGGTTTTTGTATCATTATCAGCCTTGCTGAAAATACTGACCAGTTCCCGGCTTTTCCCCTGGAAAAAAAATTGCATTACCATTGAACCGGGGTTATCGGCATTTAATGTATTCAAAAAGTTCAGGCTGTTCAAGACACCGCTGCGACCAGCATCTTCATTTTCGTAAAAAATATCCATGCCGGACCGGTAATAATTATAGATCGCTTCATGCATCAATGCAAAACGGTTATTGTTCATATTCTCGGCCAGCCAATACCTGTTACGCCGGCCCTCAAACGATTTCCATCCAGTAATATCGCGGCTCTCAGGAGCATTGTTTACAATATTCCAGGCCTTTTGAAAATAGGGATCTCCACCCCTTAATGCATAAGAATCGTAATCGAAGCCCAGGATGATATTAACGTAATAGGCAATCACCGCCGGTAAGTTGGCAGCTGACGGATCATTGCCCTGGATCCGGTTCTCATTAAACTCAACAGGCTGGAACTCCTGGTAACGAAATACCACGTCATCGTCAATAAAATTGATCATCGGTGACTCATAGGTGGAATTGAAAATGGGCCTCGCTGCCTGAACTGTCAGGCTGGCCTTATATACGTTGTCACCCAGTTCCGCGGTTATATTCAACAGGAAATTACACTGGATCCGCTCACTGACCGCAAAATCATCCTTCGTCCATTTACGCTGGTTGATAAGATTGATTAATGCCGTCTGAAGCGTCAGGAAAATATTCTTGTTGACCTTACTGCTTACCTGCTGGCTTAATACAGTAAGCCTGGCCTGGATTTCCTGCGCTTTGTTATCCGGCGTTACCAGCAGGATCAGGCAAAGGCAAACAAGGATTTTTTTAAGCATAATAGTTGTTTATCAGGAGATCGACCAGGTCGCGGGCGACTTCCCTTTTAGGTTTTACCGGCCACTGCAATTCCTCCGCACCCCGCCTGAATATCGTTACCTTATTTGTATCAATACCAAACCCCGCACCTTCGTCATTGAGTGAATTGAGTACGATCAGGTCGGCGTTTTTTTTCTCCAGTTTACCCATTGCTGATTCCTTTTCATTAAAGGTTTCCAATGCAAAACCTACCAATACCTGACCCGGTTTTTTCCTTCCACCCAGCGTCCCTAAAATATCCCGGGTCCTGGTTAACTCCAGACTGAATTCCTGTTCCAGTTTCTTTATTTTCTGGGTCGCAGCCTTTACCGGTGTATAATCTGCCACCGCCGCTGCCATCACCGCCAGATCCACTTTATCAAATACCTCGTCGCAGGCATTAAACATTTCAAGCGCAGAGATCACCTTCCTGACGATTATCCCCCCGATAGCGGGCTCAACTGTACCCGGACCCATAACCAGTGTCACTTCCGCACCCTTACGCCTTAATTCCTCTGCAATTGCCACTCCCATCTTACCACTTGAATGGTTGCCGATAAAACGAACAGGGTCGATAGCTTCGTATGTTGGACCAGCTGTTACCAATGCCTTTTTACCTTTAAGAGGCTGGTCGCCCAGCGCCCTGGTCAGGTAATCAAGAATAACCCCGGGTTCGGCCATCCGGCCATCGCCAAATAAACCACTGGCCAGCTCTCCCTTCTCCACCGGGATCAACTGGTTATTGTAACTGCTTAGTTTGTCTAAATTATTTTTGGTGGCAGGATGATGCCACATATCCTCATCCATCGCTGGTGCGAGAACTACCGGACAGGTTGCCGAAAGCCAGGTGGCCAGTAACAGGTTATCACATTGGCCATTGGCCATCTTTGCAAGCGTGTTCACACTCAGCGGTGCAATGATCATGATATCGGCCCAGCGACCAAGCATTACATGGTTGCTCCAACTTTGGTCATCAAACAGTTCAGAAAGAACAGGGTTTTTACTGAGGGTCGACAGGGTAAGGGGAGCGATAAAATCCTTTGCGGCATCAGTCATGATGACCTTCACTTCAGCCCCTTCGCGGATGAGTAATCGCACCAGGAAAACGGATTTATATGCCGCAATGCTCCCGGTTATCCCAAGTAATATTTTCCTGCCTTTTAAGATCATAGATTATAAAAGTACCGATTACTGCCAATAACGTAAAAAGCGGTCCCGCCTGAGACCGGACCGCTGAACGATATAATTGACTATTCGTGTTAATCAAAAAGCTGATCTTCCCCACGGCGGAAATAGATCTTATCCTCCACGAATTCCTGCGTGGCGAGCAGTGCCGGGTTGGGCATGCGTTCGTAAGCACGGGAGATCTCAATCTGCTCCTTGTTTTCGTGGATCTCTTCCAGGCTATCAGTATGGCTGGCAAATTCATCCAGTTTACTGTGCAGTTCTTCTTTCAAAGAAATGTTTATCTGGTTAGCCCTCTTTGCCACTACCGCGATAGACTCGTAGATATTGCCTGTTTTGTTCTTCAGGTCTTCCAGACTCTTGGTCTCTACGTTGCTAGCGATACCAGCACTAAGCTGACGTCTTAACTTGCTCATTTCTTATATTTTTAATAATTGTTTGAGATAAATTTCTATATGACTCGGCATCCGTACGGAACTTACTTTCCGGAAAACGGTCGATAAATTCTTCCACTTCTTCGATCACATGGCTGTAACGCTCTTCCTTCTTCGTTTCAACACTCATTTCCGCAAACCGGTAATAAGATTTGATCACCATTAACTTGTATTCATCTGCCAGGTTCGACTCAGGATAACCATTCAGCAATGCCGCATAAGCAACACCTGCTGCCCGGAACTGTCCCATGTCGAAATACAATTGCGCACTTTTATGATCCTTGATTTCCAGTTTGGTCCGGCAGATCTCAATGATCGCAGCGGCTTCCTTACTTTTTTCAGAATTGGGATGAGTATTGATAAACACCTGCATCATCCCCATTGCCTTGATCGTATTACTCTGGTCAAGTTCAGGTTTTGGCGATTGTTTATAATAACTGTACGCCCGCATGTAATCAACCTCCTCAGCCTTTGCACTGTTGGGGAACAACTCCATAAAGGTTTTGAAGAGGTTTTCCGCATTCAGGTAATCGGCCTGATTATACGCACAATAAGCATACTTATAGTAAATATCCTGGAATTCAGGCCGCGTTTTGTAATAAGGCATCACATCCTCGTACAATACCTGGGCTTTGTTCCATTTCTTTTCTACGAAATACTGCTCAGCCATCCGGAGTTTATATTCCGGGTCAGGACTCTTCAGAATTTTGGTGATTCCCTTGCTGCATCCAGCCAGGAACACGAGAGATATGAGTAAAGGGATAAAACGCATAAAGGTGTGCAAAGTTAGTGTTTCCGGGCAAATGTTGGGTAAAAAAGATGAAAGGCCAAATACCCCTGGTTAAGGTTTTGATAAAGAGGAGAAACGGACAACCCTTCCCTAAAACAACAAACCCTCCGCGGGGAGGGTTTGTTTATCTCAGATAAATCCTGATTATTTCTTACGGAGGTTCGGATGTGGAGGAGCAACCTGGTTAGGTCCTTCTTCACCAGCATCAGCACCACGCAGGTCAACTGTATCATTTGGTCCTTCCTGGCCGTATTGGAAGATGAAGCGGTCAGCGCTCACACCTTCTTTCTCAACGAGGTAAGTGATTACAGTATTTACATGATCCCAGCTCAGCTGCTGTTCTTTCTTGTTAGATGTACCGTAACCGATTACTACAACTTTACAGGTTGGAGTATTGCGGATTTTACCGGCAACCGTAGCAAGTACTGCTTTCGCATCATCAGACAGGCTGTTTGAACCAGCTTTGAAGGAAACACTTGGCAGACCACCCAGCTCTTCTGCACAGGCACCTTTCTTGGTGTATCCGGCAAAACATTCTTCAGCAGGGCAAGGGCATTTACCAACGCCATCAGCGTCAACAGGCTGGCAGGTAGTTGGAGTAATGAGTTCCTTGTCTTTGTAATCAGGAACACCATCACCATCAGTATCGCGGCTCACACCATGAGAGTCAACCGGCGCACCTGCAGGTGTTTGTTCCATATCAAACTGATCAGTAACACCATCACCATCAGCATCAGGCAGAACCGGCTTTGGCAGGCGCATGAGGCGTGGGTTGCGGATTTCGCTGTAAGCGTAGTCCAGTGGGTTCAGCCAGTACAGGGGTTCAACAGCTTTGGAACCGATATTATAGTTCAGGCCAATGCTGAGGAAGTTATAAGCATCATAATCACGTGTTAGACCACCGCCAAATTCAGACCAGCGCTGACCATCAAGAAGGTCATCTTTAACAGCAGTCCAGCGGTCTTCCAGTGCAAGATTGAAACGGTTGTTGAGTTTAAATGCAACGCCGGCACCGATGGTAGCAGATGGTTTGAAAGTATCCTGGAATAATTTAGGACGGGTGTCTCCATGATTGTCAGCACGACTTTCATAAGTGTCATCCATCAGGTCTTTCAACTGATCACGTGTGTCTTTACGATTTTTGTAAACACCACCATTGATCCCGGAATAGTTATAAGGATCAAAGTTTCCGTCACGTGCATTAACACGGGTATCGTAGATAGTACCGCCAACACCACCAAACAGGTAAACATTCATACCGGTTTTTGATTTGTGGAAACGGATATTGTTCAACGTAAACACTCCCTGTAACGACAGGTCCTGCACACGTGAACGATAAGCAACATAAACTACCTGGCCAGCCTGTCCGGCTTCAGCGTAAGGAGTATTGTTTGGATTGGCTGTGATCCCTTTCCAGTTAAGGCCTTTAGGCTCTCCATAAACATATTCCAGACGCATTGAGAACACATAACCGAATGCCTTACGGATATGTACACCGAAATTAGGTGCTGTGAAGAACCTTGTAGGAACATCACCGGAAATTTGCATTACACCGTATTTCACACCAACTTCCCATTGGTTACGTGGTTTCGCAGGAAAGTTATTTGTTCCATTGAGGAATTCAGTATGCTGCGGCATACGCTTCGCAGGGATAACAGAGGAATCTGCAGGGTCATAACTGCCGCCTGTTGTAACCTGCCCAAAGGAAACGGTTGAGATCAGGCAGACTAAACATGCTAAAAAAAAGTACTTTTTGCTTAACATAATTAAGGATTAAGATTGTGAAATACAATGTCCTAATAAAACGCAAAAATAGGCTTTGAAGGTTAAAATCCAAATTTTTGTGAAATTTACTAGACGGGTTGTTGGTTATTTTTCAATTACTTAGTCAAAAAAAAGACCGATTTTGATGCTTCTGGGCCGATTTATTTTTTGAGGCGTAAATTGCCCTTTTAAATATGCGTCTTCCTTCTGGTCTTATCGATAACGAACTGAAAATTTTTGAAACCCGTTTCCGCGAGGCAGTGAAAAGCCAGACCCCGCTCCTGGACCGCATTATGCGTTATATCGTGAAACGCAAGGGAAAACAGCTAAGACCCATGTTCGTATTGCTTTCTGCAAAGCTTTGCGGCGAGATAACGGAGCCCGCTTACCGGGCAGCTTCCCTCGTAGAATTACTGCATACCGCCACCCTCGTTCACGACGATGTGGTAGATGATTCCATGGAAAGGCGGGGATTTTTTTTCCACTTATGCCCTCTGGAAAGCGAAGGCGAATGTCCTGATTGGCGACTATCTCCTCGCCAAAGGATTATTACTTTCCCTGGATAATAATGATTACCGGATCCTTCATATTTTGTCTGATGCGGTCCGTAAAATGAGTGAAGGGGAACTCCTGCAACTGGAAAAAGCCCGCTCACTTAACCTCAAAGAAGATATTTATTTTGAGATCATCCGGAATAAAACTGCTTCCCTTCTCGCATCTGCCTGTTCGGCCGGCGCATGGTCCACGTCAAATGACGACGCCATCACCGAAAAGATGCGGCAGTTCGGTGAAAAAACCGGTATTGCCTTCCAGATAAAAGACGATCTTTTCGATTATAGCAGCGACAATATCGGCAAGCCTACCGGCAATGATATCAAGGAAAAAAAACTGACCCTGCCGCTTATCTATACATTGAATAACTGCGACCGTGAAACAAAAAGAAAGATCATTTATATAGTAAAGAACCAGAATACCGACAAGGAAAAAGTTAACTGGGTGATCGACCAGGTTAATAAAGCGGGCGGGATCGATTATGCTGCCACCCGTATGAACGAGTATAAAAAAGAAGCACTGGAGATCCTGCGTGGATTTCCTGCAAACCCCGCCAGGCAAGGCCTGGAGGACCTTGTACTATTTGTTACCGACAGAAAATACTAGACGGTTCTATGGAGAAAAGATGGACCATTATACAGGATGAACCCGCGCGCACGGAAGAGCTGAGGCAATCGCTTAAGATCCACCCTGCCATTTGTAAGATCCTTTCACAACGTGGCCTCGACAGTTTTGAAAAAACAAAGGCATTCTTCCGTCCCACCCTGGATGAACTTCACGAACCCTGGCTGATGAAAGATATGGACAGGGCGGTGGAGCGTATACTGGAAGCAGTGGATAATGAAGAACGGATAATGGTGTTTGGCGATTACGATGTGGATGGTACTACCTCGGTGGCACTGATGTATTCATTCCTCAAAAAAATCCATCCGCTGGTTGATTTCTATATTCCCCACCGGTACCGCGAAGGATACGGAGTAAGCAAAGCGGGGATTGACCAGGCTAAGGACACCGGTTGCACATTGATCATTGCACTGGATTGTGGTATTAAATCGGTGGACCTGATTACCTACGCCCGGGATATCGGTATTGATTTTATTGTTTGTGATCATCACATGCCTGACGCCGAACTGCCTCCGGCTATTGCGATCCTGAATGCAAAACAGCCCGGTTGCGAATATCCTTATAAGGAATTATGCGGATGTGGAGTTGGTTTTAAATTAATCACCGCGCTGGCGGAGGTGCTGGGCCTTCCATTTGACGATGTTTATACCTATATTGACCTGGTGGCAACAGCAATCGCTGCAGACATTGTACCCCTCACTGGTGAAAACCGAATACTGGCTTTCTATGGCCTGAAAAAAGTTAATGAACATCCCAATAACGGCATCAAGGCGTTATGGGAAATCGGTGGAATAAAAAATGAATTAAAGATCGAAAACCTGGTGTTCATGATCGCCCCCCGGGTGAATGCGGCGGGTAGAATGGATGATGCCCGAAAGGCTGTACTATTATTTGTTGCCGATTCGGTTGAAGAGGCGAAGGAATATGCTGCCATGTTACACGATGACAATGCCGACCGCCGCGAAGCTGATAGCAATATCACAGATGAAGCCCTGTTACTGATCAGGGAAAACGCAGCCTGGTCCGATAATAAATCAACGGTTCTTTATCAGTCACACTGGCATAAAGGAGTGGTAGGCATTGTGGCTTCGAGGGTAATTGAAACCTATTTCCGTCCAACAATTATACTGACCCAATCTGGCGAATTCGCCGCAGGCAGCGCCCGCAGTGTTCCCGGCTTTAACCTTTATGAAGCCATTCACGCGTGCCGCGAGCACCTGATCGGTTACGGTGGTCATTTTGCCGCCGCAGGTATGACCCTGCATATAGAAAATATCGATGCATTCAGGAGCAAGTTTGAAGAAGTTGTACAGTCAACCATCCAGCCCCATCAACTTATTCCTGAACTCCGGATCGACGCCGAAATATCCTTTGCCGACATACGCGATTCTTTTTATAAGATTATCTGCCAGATGGAACCCTTTGGTCCCGAAAACCTGAAGCCCCTGTTTATCAGCCGCCGGGTAAATGATACAGGTTATTCAAAACTGGTTAAGGAACATCATCTCCGGTTCTCCCTGCAGCAGAATGGGGTTACCCTGACGGGAATCGGGTTCAACATGAGGGAAAAAATGGAAGTGATTGAACAAAAACTCCCGATGGATGTGGTTTACCGCCTGGACGAGAACGATTATAACGGGGTTAAGAGCCTGCAGCTGAAGGTGGTTGATATCCGGGTTTCTTCCTGATAGCGGCCGACTTCCCCGTCCTCTTACTTATTTGACACAAAATTCCTATCTTTGCCGCCCCGTAACCTTTAATGGCAAAGGGATCAAACAATTTTTTCAATCATCATCCCGTTCAGCGGGACAAACACACGTAAATGAACAATTACGAATTGATGGTGATTTTTACCCCTGTTTTGAGCGACGAAGAGTTCAAGGCAGCGCAAAAAAAGTTCGCAGGACTGGTTACCGACAACGGTGGCTCGATCGTTTCTGAGAACGCGTGGGGACTTAAATCACTGGCGTATCCGATCCAGAAAAAAACTACAGGTTTGTACTGGGTTCTGGAATACACAGCGCCATCCGACTTCAATGAGAAGCTGAAGATCCAGCTTCTGCGTGACGAGAGTGTACTCCGTCACATGACTACTAAACTCGACAAATACGCCGTCGAGTACAATGCTAGAAAGAGAAGTGGCGTACCAACAGGAACCGAAAAAGTAGA
>JBEVJC010000017.1:0-308729 GCA_040510375.1 Chitinophagaceae bacterium | reverse complement strand
ATGCAGAAACTGGGTGCATTCATGGATTCCACATTCAGCGGGCGGCTTGATGAAGAAAAGATTAAACCCATCCGCGATAAATGGAAAGGGATACTGGTGATTAAAGGGATTGCAGGTGAACAGGATACCCAGGCTGCTATCCGGCTGGGTATTGATGGTATTATTGTTTCCAACCACGGGGGGCGGCAATTGGATGCAGCTGAATCTTCTATTCATTCGCTGTCCAGGATCGCAGCAACTTATGCTGATAAGATAAAAATTATGATGGATAGCGGAATACGCAGTGGTCCGGATATTGCGAGATCGGTAGCCAGCGGTGCACAATTCACGTTTATGGGCCGCACATTCATGTATGGCGCCGCTGCATTGGGTGACAGGGGAGGTGACCATACAATTGCTATCCTGAAAAAACAACTGTTGCAGGTAATGGAACAACTCGGCTGTGAAAATATAAGCGGATTAAAAAAACACCTTGTCAGGAATTATTGAGGGTGCGGAAATCGCGCTGGTAACTGAGCGGGGTTTTATGGGTAATCTGTTTAAAATATTTATGGAAGCTGGCGAAATTGAAAAAGCCACTTTCATAACAGATCTGTTTGATGCTGATTTTATTTTCGATCAGCAGTTTACAGGCAATACCCACCCGGATCTCGATCAGGAAACTTGAATATGTTTTTTTCGTCTTTGATTTAAAATAACGGCAAAAGGAATTGGGACTGATATACGCCACCGCTGCGATTTCTTCCAGCAGGATCTTCTTTTTATAATTGGCCATTGAATACTGGTATACCCGGTTGATGCGGTCGTTCTCCGATTCTTTCATATCCGGATAAAAGGATACCGACGAGAGTGTTGTTATATTTTTTGCTTCTGCGATGGTCAGCAATGCTTCGTGTAATAACAGGATCCTGCGTGGGCCATCGGCAGTCAGCATTTTTTCCAGTACCATTCCAACTAAATCGCGTGCTGGTCCATTTAAACAGATACCCCGTTTTGCCGTTTGCAGGAGTTGTTTCAAGGGCAGGTTTTCAGGAATCTCCAGGAATTCATTACCCCAGAAATTTTCACAGAAATGAGCTACGTATATATCGGGTCTTTCTGTCTGGTCATCAAAATAACGCTGGTCAAAACTCCAGAAATGCGGAAGGTTGGCGCCTACCAGGATTACATCACCTGAGCTGAAAGTCTGGATGCTGTCGCCGATCAATCGGGTACCCGAACCTTCCTTGATATAAATAAGTTCAACTTCCTGGTGATAATGCAGGTGGTTATTGATGAAGGGAACATTGTCCTGCCTGATACTGAATGAACACGCGGGTCCTGAAGAAACTTTAAGCAATTGAGGCTTCATATGGGAGGCATTGGGGCAACAAGTTAAGGAATTTATCCCTCAGCGATACCCGTTGGTGCCAAATTATGCCAGAATAGCTTATAACTTCGGTAAGTTGCGAAAATAGATCTCCTGACTGCCTGAAGTAACTATCAGTCCCCGCCCGCACTCAGTTCAGCAGGTGGTCAATGCTGATTTCTTCAAGATAGGGGGACAGTTGTTTTGTGCCCTGAAACACGCGGTACTCCACAATTTCTTTGCTTTCATAATCGCAGAATGTCTCTACATAATATTCCTGAAGCTGGAAAAGAAATACAAGCTTGTCGTTGAGATGCCTTTTAGCAAGGGCTACCCCTTCGGTTAATACAATGGATCTTTTTTGTTCCTCGGTCAAAACGATAAATTCTGATAGTTTCATAAATGCTGATTTTACCAATAAGTTAAAAATGCAGATACTTAAACCCGTAGTTGCAGGCATACGCCGGCGCCAACAACTATCGAAAATCAATGAACTTATGAGGCAGAGGCAGAAACTTTAACTGGGCTGGAGCGAAAACAGCCGATGAGCGGCTTACGGTAGACAACAAATATAGAAGTCCTTTTTACAAAATCAAATTTATCTTCAAAAAATATGGCTGAACCTGGAAAACATCCGGCCAAATGCCCGTGAACTCCGCGATTGCCGCGGTTTCCAGCCAAACAACCAATTTTGAAGCGGTGTGGTGACCGGCTAATGGCTATTTTTGGATATGATAGTTAATTATGGAGAGAAGGGCTGGGAAATAATTACGCAACGTGCGCATGGCATTGTTGCGGCCCAGATCGGTTTCCACTGGAAGTTCAGTGACCGGCCGCGGAACTGGGTGGAGATCATTCTTGCCATTGCTGAACATGATGATGCGGAGAATGAACTTGACGGTGAAAACCTTCTTACCGATGCAGGCGGCCCGCTGAACTATGATATGAAAACATTCAACCTGGAACATTGCAGGAAACTGGCATCACTCACCGTTGTAAAAAGCCGGATGATCGCCTTGCTGACTTCCCTGCATATGGAGTTTCTGTATGCGGGTGCGAAAGGCAGTAAAACATCTGCAAAAAAATTCCTGGCTGAACAGAAAAAACTCCGGAGCAAATGGATGAAGGAGCTGCGGATATCAGAAGCGGAATTATTAAAAATATATAACCTGCTGGAATGCTGTGATGCTTTATCACTTCTTATTTGTAAGGGTGAATTCCAGGATGGACAAAGAAGTATTGAGATCAGTACTGGCCCGGATAATAAAACCTATCAGTTAAAAAAAGTAAACGACCAGACCCTGACCGTGCATCCCTGGCCATTCAGTGTACCATCAATTGATATCAGCTTTGAGAGCCGCAACATGACCAATATCCAGTTCAGCTCATCTGCACAATTCAGGAAATTATTCATGGAAACAGCGGTAACCGAAAAAACCTGGAAGCTGGCCAGGGCTTCCACAAAAAGTTCAAAAACCAAGGCGCTGACCAAGGTTAATAACAAGTAAACGATGCATCGCCAGCATTGGATTTGAGGGCAAAACCGGATGGGGGGAAATTATCGTCAAAATTCTTCAAAACCCGCAGGAATCCTTAATTTCCATCATGGCCGATAAAAAGATTTACCTGGTTAAAAACCTGTCACCCTGGATGATGGATGAGCTTGTTGCTTTTGCCGAACAAACTCCATTCACACTCATACTTCTCCGTGGGCAGGATTCCAGGTACGACTCACAATTAAAAGCCCTTTCAGAAAGCGGAGTTGATGTAGTAGCACAACCATTTACCGGAAGGTTCAGCTGGAAGAAGGTTTTTTTTCTTACCCGTTTTATTTTAAGCCATCCACTGTCGTTTATGCTTGGTTACTCCGCTGTTATTGGATGGAAATCGGCTTACTGGTTTTTCAGGCTTGATACAAAACTGTTTCCGGATACGTCTGTTATCCATGCGCAGTTCGCCACCCAACCCGCCTTGGTTGCGCTATTATTTAAAAAGTATACCAGTGGCCGGATCGGTTATTATTTTACTTTTCATGCGTATGATATCTATTTTGCCAATCGTTGGTTTGCCCTGCTGGTAAATCAGTCTATCCGCGCCTTTAGTATCTCTGCATTTAATATAAAGTATGTAGCGGAAAAATTTAAAAAGGTAGATTCCAGCCGGCTCTCCCTGTCCAGGCTGGGAGCAAATGCTCCGGCTATTCAGGAAACCAGGGAAAGCAACGACATATTTACCATCGGATTCCTTGGCAGGTTCGTTGAAAAAAAAGGGGTGGAGTATCTCCTGAAGGCAATGGAAATCCTGCAGGAACAAAACAAACCGGTCCGGTTGCTGCTGGCGGGTGATGGCCCGTTGATGGAATCTTACCGCCAACTCATATCACAGGCTGGTCTTACCAATGTAACTCTTACCGGCTCGGTTCAGGGTGATGGTAAGGAACAATTTTTTAAAAGGCTGGACGCTTTTGTAATGCCTTCCGTGAAATTGAAAAATGATATGGACGGGATTCCGGTTGTATTGATGGAAACACTTTCTTACCAGACACCCATGATTGCAACCGACATTTCGGGGATGGGCGAGATCTGTATCAATGATTACAACGGACTGCTGATTCCTGAGCGTGACGGGCAGGCCATTGCAAACGCTATCAAACTTCTTTCGCAGGATCCCGGACTTCACCGTAAATTTTCAGAGAATTCAGCCAGTATGTTCCTGCAGTATGATATCCGGATCAATAGCCTCCAGAAATTAAAGGACATGAACTGGTCATAAATTATGTCCTGTTATATCAGTTGTTATCCTTAACGGAATTTAAAGTTACCTGTCTGTTGACTGTTGTTGTGGTTCCGACTTCCTGTTAATCTCCAGTTTATTATAGTAGTTATGGAAGTATTTGAATTTTGATTTCTGGATTAACTGGTTGAAACTTTCCCAGGTGATCCTTTTTAGTTTTGTTTTCTGGGATACTGCCAACTGGAGTGTCAGCATGAACAGGGTAAGATAATCTGTCTGGAGTAATGGAAGTTTTTCCCGGGACAGTTCATCATACAGAATCTGCGCCCGTTTCTGTGTGATATTTCCCGACAGGAAACCGCTGATCAGCGAAAAGATCCGAAGCTGTATGGAAAAATCTGCCCTGGATTCATTTAACACATGCAGGTTTTTAATATCACAGCCTTTAAAAATATCCCAGGCTTTAGAGAATTCCCCCGTCAACAATAAAGCTTCGCCAGTATAATAAGCGCAGTTGGGTTTTGACGAGAAGAATGCGGATACGGAAGTCTGGTCGGCAAGTAACCTTACCGGACCTGCTCCCGTTTGATCAGCCATGGACTGTCCCATAATAATGGCGGCAAAATACCGGTCAATAATCGAGGGATGATATCGGGAAATTTCTTCAGGTGTATATTCCTGGAGGCATTTGAAGTAATTGGCAAATTTCACCGGATCATCATTCAGGAAATACCTGAAGCAACTAAGTGCGTATCCCTGTAACTTCTCCTGTTTGTCGTCCGTATGCAACAGGTAATATTGTAGTCCCTTTCCAAACCCCCGGTTCAACGAATCCACATTTACAAACTCCTGGAAGAAATGCCTCCTGCCATAAGGAGTATTCGACAAAGCTGAATAGATTTCTATATTAAACTGGGGTTGTGAGTCCATCCACTTGAGAACGTTCTGCATAATATTAACGCTGGTGTTCTGGTTGGATGGATTAATCCCCGAAAAAAGAGAGCTGAAAAAAGTACTGATGAAATTTGACTTGTCGGTTTTAATTGCGCTTTCCCCTTCATGCAAATTCTGGAAATCAGCAAAGGAATAGTAGTTGATATATTTTGCTAATGTATCCAGTGTATTTTTGGAAGGTCGGAAGTCGGTATGTACCAAACCCAGTATACGACCAAGTGTTTGAACAGACAGATATACTCCTGTTGATTTTAAGATCATATCATGTAGCATTTGTATTTCAGAATATGAAGTACAGCTCAGATTAGATTTAATCTTAATTAATTCCCGCAATAATTGGAGTGAGTTTTCACTCGCTTCGGTTGGTTTCCTTGGCATCCCATTACGTTTGAAGGTGTAAAAATTTGCCAACATGGCCGACATCGGGGATGGATCGTTAGTTTTTCTTCAAACGTTTGGAAAGGAATCGGAAAAATGTATAGCTTATTTGGCATGTGATGTGGCTCGTTGATCCTGGTCATCTTCAGCCACTGAAATTTTACTGTTGCCAATAGTAATTATATGCAAAACGGGTACCAGGTAAAAAATAAAATTGTAGTAGAAATCCGTGGTTACTTATCAAGAGTCCACAAATTTCCCCACTATGGCATAGGTATTGTAAGTCTTCCCGCAAGATTTAGATTAGTAAGGAAGATACGTAATTTTTCGATTACTTATTTTCCGGAGTGAGAAATAATCCTTCATCCTAAAAAAAAAGTACCCAATGAAAACAGTTGTTAACTCGCGTGCAAACCACCGACCAATGTTTCTATCCCTAGTGGCCGCCACCACCTTATTGGTGTCGTGCAGTAAATCAGGTTCCGAACTTGCATTACCCAATGAACAGGGGAATGTCACGGACACAGTACCCGGGGTTCAGTCTGCTATAAAAGCGGATGCGTCAGCTACAGGTAATCTTCTTTACCGGGAAGATTTTGAAACAAAGACTCCCTTCTCTACTTATGTACAGAAGCAGATCGGAACTACGTATGGTCTTACAGTGGTTGCCAGTCCGGTGTTCCAGGGCAAACAGGCCGGTCGTTTTGAGTTAAGGGATACAGATCCCATTACAAGTGGTGGTACCCGATCGGAAGTAAAGTTTCCTGATCTGACCAATCCAAACAGATGGTATGCTTTTTCTGTTTATTTCCCTGAATCGGATTACAAGTATGATTCCAAGGCGGAAATCATTAACCAATGGCATCAGGGCGGTGGGGCAAGTCCTTCTATTTCGCTGATTACCCGTTACGACAAGCTGGTAATTGAAGTGAGAAACAAGCCTGACAAAAAAGTTCAGTATCCACTGGGCACAGGTACTATCCAGAAGAACAAATGGCGCAACTATGTGCTCCATATTGTTCACTCAAACAAATCGGATGGTTTGATTGAAGTGTGGGAAGATGGAGTGAAGATCTTCACCAACAAAGGCGCCAATAGTTATGACTTTGGCAAATATGATAAACCAAAATGGAAATTAGGTTTATACAAATGGGATTGGAACGGTAACGAAACTACCGATACCAAGAAGAGGGTTGTATTTTTCGATGATGTACGGCTGGGAAATGAGAAAGCCACATATGCCGAAATGACCGCTAAATAGTTTTCGCCCAAATTTTATTAAAGTCCGGTGACCAGGTTTAACCTAGCAGTGCTGTGTTTAAACCTGGTCACCGGACTTATTGTTTTCAGTATCGGGCAACGGTTGATTCTACCTCCTGTTACTAACTCTTTAATCTTTTAATACTGTTATTGTCTGAACAGTCTTCGCTGTCTGGATTCTAATAAAATACATGCCACCTGCAAGGCCTGATCCGTTGATGGTTACAGTCTGTTCAACTCCGGCCTGTGCCTGACCTCTTTTAATATTCTGAACAACCCTTCCCGATGCATTGTACAATACAATGGAGTAGTCGCCCGTCTCTGCCAGTGTAAACCGGAGAGTGGAACTATGTTCGAATGGATTTGGTGTGAGCAGGGCAGGACGGATTTCTTTTTTCACCGGTTCTGTTGGTTTGACTGGTACAATCTGGCGTCCCGTCATTGATTGGGCCAGTCCTCCAGCTTCAGGCAGCTCTTCATCCGAAGCAAGGAGACCAACAGCCTGGTGGGGCGATGTATTCAACTTACTTGCGATCAACACCACTTCCGGAGAGTAGGTATCCGTATTGGTAGTCACATAATCGTAAAGATTTCCATCATTACCCAGCAGCAACTTCTCGGCGCCAAATGAAATGGTGGAGATCGGGCTTTCCTTATAAAATATATCACCGCCGTTTTCACCTGATGCATAAATGACTTTCAATGTACCCTTGGTTTCATTGACGATCACAACCGGTTGTGTGCCGTTTGGATTCAATGTCACCTGGTGTAGCTGATCCCAGGTACCGTTGGGCCGCCTGATTAACAGTCCGATTTTCGTATAGTTATTTTTATTGAAGCTGGTCTTGACAGCGCAATACAAGGTACCGTCCGAAGAGAGCTTCATGTTCAGGTGATCATCTGCCATTCCACCACCTATATTATCCTGTGCCGATGCAGCAGCAGGGATTTCGAGGGCCGACCAGGTGTCGGGCAGGTCGCCATCGGTATGTGTCCGGAACCCGAACCGTTTGGTAGTTTGGTTCGACCAGATTATACCAATCTTGTTTTCATTTGGAAGCGCGGTGATTGCGCAGATATCATCATCTTTTATACCGGTGGCGATTGTGATCCTCTGACTCCAGGTAGTGTAAGGCGGTGCGCTGACCCAGGCATATACCGAAGTAGTGCCTGCTGCGGATGCCCAAAGGTTACCCAATCCATCCAATGCGAGGGTGGCGGTTTCGGAACCTTCAGGGAATGCGATGATGGTTCTGTCGGGCCGCTGTGTCCATGCTTTGTACGAATTGGTAGCCGGTACGTATTCGATAGAATAAAGGAAGGAATTATTATCATCACCTTTATACAACAGGATATGCACCAGGTCACCATCTGTCCTTACATCGTGTTTGCCCGTAGTGGTTGCCAAAGTATATACAGGCGTCCAGGTTATACCATCAAGCCGGTATATTTTTGTTGAACCCGGTACCGACAATACACACCACCATTGATTGGCGTATTTCCAGACCTTGGACTGTGGTTTGTCCTTCGTATCCACCGAAATTCCAAGCGGCGTTAACTGTACAATCGATGCAAAACCTGCGCCGGGCATTGGAGCCACTGTTGTTTTAATATATGTCTGGCCGGAATTGAATCCACCTGTAATTGGATTACCCGCTTCATCAGTTATATCCGTGCCGCTTGATTTAAGATCCAGCCGCAATGTACCGTCGCCCGTTACTCCGTTCAGGGTTATATCGTAAATGCTGCCGGTACCCCCAACGGGAGTGACTGCACTGATGTTGCTCACGATAGATCCACTAACGATGGTTACTACGAAGTCAGTTGTATTGACACCGTTCACCCCTTCACTGAAGATAACGCGGAAAATAAGTGACGACGAGGTGGTTGCCTGCTGCAATGGTATTTGACGATTAATACTAGACGCCGCAGGTAATGTCTTGTCAAATGTAACCGTGGTGCTGTTGGTTGTCTGGGTTACGGTTGAACCTGCAGTTCCTGACGTTGAGGAAAAATCAATCGTGAAGCTGACAATTCCTTCCGGATCGCCTGCCAGCATGGTAGTTCCTGCCGAATAGGAATTTCCACCCAATGCGGTGGTGGTAACTGAACGGCCGGCGATGGTTACAACGGGAAGTGTGACCGGACCGGAAGCCGTGAAGGCAAGTGTGACCAGGTCGCCCGGTCTTGCAATTGCACTGGCGGAATTATCGGAACTAATGGAGACCGTTGTCAATGTTGGCGGATTCTCTGTAATGATATAGGTCTGACCCGAATTGAATCCGCCTGTAATTGTATTTCCTGCTTCATCAGTTATCCCCGTGCCACTTGCCTTGAGATCAAGTCGTATTGTTCCATTACCGGAAACAGAGTTCAGTGTTACATCATAGGTGGTTCCGGTTCCTCCGGTTGGTGTAACAGACCCGGGAGTACTATTGACAATACCACTGACTACCGTTGTTTCGAAATCGGTTATATCCACTCCACTTACAGGTTCACTGAAGACTACACGGAAGGTCACTGTGGAAGCATTGGTTGTTTGCTGTGAAGGGGTTTGGCGGTTGACAGAAGATACAACAGGGTTTACCTTGTCGTATGTAACGGTGCTGGAATTGGTGGTCTGGGTTACCGTCACTCCGGGCGTTCCCGAAGTGGTGGCAAAATCAATGCTGAAAGCCACGATGCCGCCCGGATCGCCACTCTGCATAGTAACAGAAGCGTTGAAAGAATTTCCACCGGAAGCCGACACCGAAGCGGAACGACCAGCGATAGTTACAACCGGTTGTGACACGGATTCAGATGCAGTAAAGGTCAGGGTGACAATATCACCTGGCCTTGCCAGTGTGTTGTTGGTATTACCGGAGCTTATTTCAACAGAGGTCAGCGTTGGAGCTGGTTCGGTAATGATATAGGTTTGCCCTGTAGTATAACCGCTTGCAATCGCATTTCCGGACGCATCAGTGATTCCAGTACCGGTTCCTTTCAGATCCAGCCGCACTGTTCCATTTCCGGAAACGGAGTTCAATGAAACGTCGTAGGTACTGCCCGTACCACCTACAGGGGAAACGGAACCTGCAACGCTGTTCACTGAACCGTTTAACACCGTCGTTTGGAAATCGGTTATATCCACACCACTCACCGGCTCATTAAATACTATGCGGTAGGTAAGGGAAGCAGAACTGGTTGTTTGTTGCAGGGGGGATTGCCGGTTGATACTTTGTGTTACAGGTGGTAACACATCAGCTCCCACTTCTACCGTATCTTTTATCAATACTCCGGCCGCAACAGATGTAGTTGAAGCAATCACCACCATCTGTGAATTGTAGGGGTTTTTTGCAGCGCTGGGGAAATCGTAAGCGCCGCTGATCAGCGGTTGTTCAGCACCAAAGGCAACAGGATTTAAAGCAGACTGGCGGTAAACAATACCAGAAGGCATTTTATAAATAACCTTTAATACCGATAAGGAATCATTTATAATTACAGTAGGATTAATTCCGCTGAACACAGTGACCTGCTGTAACGGATCCCAGGTTCCCGAAGGTTGGCGGACCAATAATCCCACCTGGGTATTTCCTGCGGTATTGTATGCTGTTTTAACCGTTGCGTATACGCGACCGTTAGAGGATACTTTTATATTAAACTGATTCTCGGCCAGTCCGGCACCAATATTTAATGCCCCTGCAGCGCCCGGGGCTTCATCGGCCGACCAGTCATTTGGATCGGCCCCATCGTTATGGGTTTTAAATCCAAATCTTTTCGTTATTTTATTTGACCAGAATACACCGATCTGGTTACTTAATGGCAACGCCACCACTGCACAGAGATCAGTAGTGGAGGTATTGATATCGAGTTTTACAGGCCCGCTCCAGACAGAATATGGTGCATCACTCCATCGGAGGTTTACATCTTTTGATCCGTCAGATGCCATCCACATCCTTCCCGTTCCGTCAATATCGATGGTGACCGTCTGGTTGGCACTCTCCAGGGTAAAATCGACCCGGGTTTTGCGGACATTCCATAATTTATATTTATTGGTAGGTACATCATATTCCACCGAATAAAGGACCGAGCTGGATCCTTTATAAACCATGATATGTGTAACATTTCCTACCACCTTGATATCTGCCTTTACAAAATTCCCGCTCGCCAGGGAGAAGACACTGGTCCAGGTTGTGCCGTCAAGCCGGTAGATATTTGTACCCGATGAAGCGCCGAGAACGGTCCAGAATCTGCCGGCATAAGTCCACACTTTTGACTGTTGCGGTTCCGGGGTATTCATCAGTATGGAAAGTGTATTCAATGGAGTAAGCTCAGGTGCCACGGACTGACCGGTAAGCCTGGGCATAACCAGCAGGAATATACACAGGCTGAATATAATTTTTTTCATAAATAAGGTTGTAAGAAATTAAGTAATGGTTAGCCACCATATGTTGTTGGTGATCAGAATGCGCCCGTATGTGTTTTTTTACTGAATACTGTATAGAATATGATCCTGATGTCGAACCAGAACGACCAGTTCTCCACGTAAAATAGATCATGTTCTGTCCTCATTTTCTTCTGTTGCGGTGTCACTGATGGTCCGCGCCAGCCATTCACCTGTGCCCAGCCGGTAATACCGGGATTAACATAATGCCGAATCATATATCCAGAAACTGATTGCTGCAATTCGCGGTCAAGAAATCTCCGGTGCGGCCGCGGACCCACCACACTCATGTTGCCGATAAGAACATTAAAGAATTGCGGTAATTCATCAAGGCTGTATTTACGGAGGAAGGCTCCCAGCCTTGTAATACGCGGATCATTCTGTACAGTCGAAAGCACGCCCTTGTTACTGTCGTCATTGGCGCGCATGCTCCTGAATTTAAAAACCCTGAAAGGCTTGCCACCTCTTCCGATCCTTACCGGGCAATAAAATACGGGCCCGCGCGATTCAATTTTTATCATCAGGCCGATTATGAGGAACAGCGGTAACATGGTTACCAGGATTGTTGCCGCGAAGACCCTGTCGAATGCCGATTTGAAAATGGAAGCAATCCGCCCGTCAATGGGAAGATGGCGAACGCTCACAGCATTGATCCGTCCGAACTTGGTGATGACGTACTGGCTGCCGAACATTTCCTTGTAGTCAAGAATGTACTTGGTGCGGATACCATGGTAGTCTGCCACACTCAGCACATTCCGGATCTCCTTGGTGAAATGTCCCGGTAATGCAATCACGATCTCGTCCACCAGGTTTGTTTCAAGGTATTCGTTCATGTCTTCCAGATCGCCCAGTACCCGGTTACCATCGATCACACCTTCTTCCTGTTGGCTGCAATGAATAAATCCCTTCAGTTCATATCCATCCCTGTTACGGAGACTGAGCTGGCTGGCAGCCTTACGCGCGGAAGCACCGATACCTGCGATCACAATCTGTTTGCCTGCGTGCAGTGTCACTTTAAACCAGCCGGAAATGCTGATCAGTAAATGGGATATAAACATGTCGAGCATCGCGATCCCAACCACCAATCCAATGATCCGTACCCGCCCCGAAGAACGGATAGGGAAGAAAAGACTTAACAGGATGGTCATACCGATAAAAACTGCGTAGGCCTTGAAATGACTGGAAACACTTTTCCGGAATCGCGGATTGAGCCGTTCATTGGAAATTATCAGCCAGTTTTCTATCACAAACCATAACAGGAGAAAAGCAAGTAATGCCTTCCATTCCAGTTTGGATATTTTTACTTCCTTGAAGACATAGAATATGATCACCGAACACAATAGCAGTGTAAGGATGTCGGTGGCTAAATGTGTAAGTATTCGTTTGGGTCTGATGATAGCCATAATCTATTTTTTTAACGAACGTGAATATTAAGTGATGGGTTACCAGCTCAGACCTTTATAGTTTGACAGGTACTCCAGTTCGGGAATCCTTACCAGATCCAGCACAGCTTCTTTTTGCTCAAGCAGGTCGTAGTATCCGGAAGGCTTAAAACTTTTGTGATTAATTATTACAACATCATTATTCTTTATACCTGATTCCAGGTCGGTATTGATCAGTTCAGACAGATGGGGAAGTCGTTCATGAATAAACGACTGGTTTGCTCCCACCAGTTTTGAAAGATGCACGTTCTCATCAAAAATGGAAATGCGATATCCTTTACCGATCAGTGTTTCGGCCAGGTCAACGGAGGGACTGTAACGCAGGTCGTCGGTTCCCTCCTTAAAACTCAGACCAATCATACAGATATTCCTTTTGCCCGTGCTTTCGACTGATTCGTATACAAGCCGTTTCTGGAACTCGTTGGAAATATCGATACCAGACAATACCGGGGTGGGGATATAATGATCGTGACCCAGCGCTATCAGACCTTTCAGGTCTTTTGGAAGACAGGATCCTCCATACGCATAACCCGGCTTCAGGTATGCGGGGGAAATATTCAGCCGCGTATCCTTACAGAACAGCTCCATTACTTTGTACGAATCAATATCGAGCGATTTGCAGATATTGCCGATTTCGTTTGCGAACGTGATCTTGAGGGCATGGAAGGAATTGTTGACATATTTGATCATTTCCGCCACCTTGATATCCACTATTTCAACCGGCGCATCCAGGCAGGCATAGAGATCAGCTACTTCCTGCAGAGCATAGGGATGGTCGCCCCCGATCACAGTCACAGATGGGTTGTAATAATCCTTCACGGCCGTGCCTTCCCTTAAAAATTCAGGATTGGAAACAACGGAGAAATCGATATTCCTTTTTTTACCCGAAAACTGTTCAATGATCTCGCCCACTTTATTATTTGTGCCAGGCAGTACCGTACTCCTTATTACCACTGTATGGAAGGTCTCCTTTTCACCCAGTGCACGGCCAATCTGCTCAGCTGTTTTAAAAATATACGACAGGTTCAGGTGTCCGTTCCGGGATGAAGGAGTACCCACACAGATTATACTCAGGTCGGAGTCATTGACCGCATTACCGGAATCGCAGGTAGCGCGGATGCGGCCTTCATTGAAACCCGCTTTAATAATCTGGTCAATGTCTTTTTCCATGATGGTGGCAATGCCACGGTTGATAAGGTCTACCTTGAATGAATTAACATCAACGCCAACCACATCGTGGCCATTCTTCGCAAGACAGCCGATACTTACGCATCCCACATAGCCCAGTCCAAAAATTGATACTTTCATACTTTATGTTTTAATAAGTCAGTTAGCTTTTTTATAATGATTAACCTGGTCTTCCATAAAAATGACCATATCGTCCCAGTCGTCCAGGAGTTTACTCCTAATCCGCATCTGTTCCTGCAGGTCAAATACTTTTGAGATATGGGAATTGATCAGCTCCAATGCAGAATTGCCCGGATGATGTGCCAGGATATTCAGGTCAATCAGCAACTGGTTTGCCTTCATGGTCCTTATGCCACAGTAAATACTTGGTACTCCCAGCATGGCCGCTTCCCTGGCCATACTATCACCTGATGATACCAGTAACTTGGAGTAATAAATGAGTGAATGGATATCGGCTACGGGTTCTTCCAGGATTTTCCAGTGAGCAGGATACCGCGATGCCATTGTTTTATCTTCCAGTGAAAGCACAACCTTTATATCACTCCTGATCTGTCTGGAGAAGCCGGCTACTATTGCATCTTCCTGGTTAAAATAATTAAATGATTTATTGGAAACTTCCCTTACAAATACATACTGATTCGGTTTCAGTCCATAGTCAGCCAACACCGACGGATCAGGTGTAAAACGTTTTGGACTCAGGTAACTCCATTCTTTCAAACAATTGAAGATGGAGATCTTGTCGGTCTTTGAAACAATGGGTGGGAAGAATAACTGGGTCGACATCCGCGCATTCATTGCATTGATCCTTTTTCTTTCAGGGTCGTCGTAAAACTGGATGATGGGTGTTCCTGTCAACCTGCAGGCAAGGGCCAGGGGCACACTGCTTGCCGCCACGCAGATATTGTAGCGGTTGGCCAGCAGTAGTTTCAGGAAGGTCATCGTCCTTTTAATATTGCCCTGCCATATAATGGACCAGCGTGTTCCTTTACTTGCGCCCACTGCCATCAGGGTAAAACCAGGAAACTCCTTGCGGATAATCAACGGGATCTTACCACGGTTCAGGTAGGAGATAGTCACATCCCAGCCGTTAGCCCGAAGGCTCCGTGCCAGCCCGCTAAACAGGTTAAGCTGCGCGGGATGTTTGATGTCTATCAACACCCGTTTGTATTTCCGCGGATTAGTTTTTTCCATAGTTGTAGGTATTAGAGTGGTTATCTGCGAGACTTGTGGGGATCTGCCGCTCAAATTGATTTACAATTATGCCGCTGCTGCGAAGGCCAAGCAGTTGCTGATATACTTTCATAAACTCGTTGCCCATGATATCATTCCGGAAAGTAGAATGGATGATATTCCTGCTCACATCACCAAACACCTCACACTTGCCGGGATTTTCAATGAGTGAAAGTATCTTATCGGCTATCTGTTCATCGGTTTCGGTCCGGATCAGGTAACCATTGAGCCCGTTGGTGACCAACTCACCATTGCCGCCTGAGTCTGATGCAACCACCGGCTTTCCAAGTGCCATGTATTCGAGGATCGCGTTGGATATTCCTTCCATGGCGGAGAACAGCACACCGATAGTGCAGGCATTTACCAATGCTTCAATATCCTGCACCTTACCAGGGAATAGAGCCCTTGGATTAATTTCACTGTACTTTTTTATTTCCTGGTAATAAACACCACTCTTGTTATAATCACCCACGCCAATGAAAGTCACCTCGGGATTTCTTTTTGTAACCAGTCCCGCGATGCGGCAAAACAACCGGTAATCCTTGGTGCCATTAAATGATGCACTCATGATCACGGCATGTTTTGTCCGGATACCATATTTTTCCTTTACCTCTTCAACCGGTGGCAGGTTTTGGAATCGTTTCAGGTTTATTCCATTGTATATAACCTTTGTCCTTTCGCGTGGAGGTGCAAATGATTCCCTGCCTGCAACAGAGTTGGTGAGGATAATATCGGAGTACCGGTAGTTCAGCCGGTCGATGAAACCCAGATGGAGCGGCGTTTTTGGCTTTAATCCCGTTGTGATCTGGCTATTGCAGAGGGGAATACCCAGCATCCTGGCAGCAGGTAGTGCATAAAGCGTCTGGATCCGCCCCCAGGAGTGGATGATATCTGGTTTATATTCCTGACAGATGGAATAAAATTTCCGGAAGATGCTCAGGTCATTGTTTTTCCATGATTTGGGAATCACATAATAGGGGATACCCAGTTCAAAAAACGACATGTATTGAACCTTGTCGCGGGTGACCACAACAAAAAAATCGATCCGCGGATTTGATTTTAAAAAAGTCATCAGTTCTACCAGGCGTCGTTCCTTGCCACCGCATTGGAGGCTGCCGATGAATACAAGTACTTTTATTTTTTTCTGGTTCATATTCGCGTTTTAATGGTTCACTAACCGGGATGTTGCAGTTACCGGGGTTTGAGCCGATAGTTTATCAGTCCTTCCTTCACCAGCTCCTTTTTCAAGGAAACGGTTCAGCCTGGCCGAAAGGATCAGGTAGTCATGATGCTGCGCCAGGTAATTGCTGGCACCGATGGTCATATCTTCATAGCCTTCCGGTGTTACTTCGCCCAGTTTTTCCACCAGGTCGTTTACATCGTTATAAATAATACCCAGTGAGTAACGGGTAATAATATGATCGGGGTTTACATTTTTACCGGAGATAATGGGTGTACCGGCCGACATTGCTTCCAGGAATGTATTACTGAAACCTTCATAATGCGAAGTGTTCAGCAGGTAGCTGGCCTGCGCAACAAACGACAGCACTTCCAACCGGTTCAGGAATCCAACGAAACGTACATTGGGCAATTCTTTCAGCCTTGCGATGTACAAATGGGTGTCCTGGTCGCATTTCGGGTCCTCTTTTCCTGCGATCCTGAAATTCTGGTGTGGCAACGCTTTGGCGATCTCATATAAAAGTTTCAGGTTTTTCTGGTACTGGAATATTCCGATCCATGCGATATAACTGGTGGGTCCGGCCAGCGGGCGAGCGCCTTCGAATTTTTGGTATACGGGATTGGAAATCTTCAGTACCAGTTTCGATGGAAATCTTTTTTTAACCTGTTCATACTGGTAATCATTCTGGCACATTATACAATACGCGAGTTTTAGTCCATGCTGCTGCAGGTATAAATAGGTCTTCGAAAACTTTTTCGTGATCCGGTCGTCCACGATGATATCGTTGGAGATCCTGACAAGGAATTTTATATCCAGTAACCGGCAGATCCTGCCAAATAAAAAAGAAGTCCAGCCCGGTACGCCCTGGTACAGGTAATCGGGTTTTGTATCACGGATTTTGCGATAGATAAAAGGGATGCGGTAGTATACCCATCTTAACCATCGTATTCCTTTGTCGTTATCATAAGTACCAACAATATTCAGTCCGGCATTTTCTTTTTTTAATTCGCCGGTTGCTGGCTTCCTGGTCATGATATGTACATCGTGACCCAGTTCTTCCAGTCCGCGGATCCATCCATAAGCCTGGACAGCCGCACCACCGGAAGGCCGTTCCTCTTTTAAAAGGATGTTGATAATCTGGTCATCATAAAAAAGAAATTTTGCCATCAGTGCATTTTTTAAGGTGTTAGTCTTTATTATACAGGCATGGGATTTATCATTGTCAGCTTACAGAAAGGGAACCCTGTTCCGGCAGTTCTTCCGTTTCCTCTTCTTCCTCCATTTCATATTCAGGAACGGATACAGGAATGTTCAGGGCCAGCATCAGCAGGAGCATACAACCCACCTGTGTAAACCGCCCGGTGAGAGCGAACGTTACAAATACTGCCGCGCAGAACATCACTACTAACCGGTCCCGGAAACCCGTTGCCCTCCTCATTGCTGTCAGGAAGGCCGATAACATCATCAGCAGGTAAAGGGTGAGACCTATCAGTCCGCCTGAGTGCATGATGCTGGTCATATCGCTATGCAGGCTGCGATCATAAAAAGTTCCATCGCCATAATTACCGGAACTGTTGAATAAACCGAAGCCAAACCAGGCACTATACCGGTGATGTACAAACACGTCGTTATAAATCAGGTCAAATTCGAATAGTCTTTTTTCCTCCTCGAGTGCCCGTTCATCCAGGTGCCGGAGTTCGTACCGGTCGTTAAAGGAGGGAACGAAATCGGTTTTGGCAATTATAAAAACAGCCGCTGCCATAATCAGCACTCCAAACACCAGTGCGTTTTTAATATTCTGGATAAAGAACAGGAGCATTACAATGGCTACACCGAAAAATGCAAGTCCGATTACGGAACGGCGCATAGTCAGGCAAAGCAGGGCAATGGCGGCAATCCCCACCACCAGGAATAAAAGGTTTTTTGAATTGAGTGCCCTCATGAAAACAAGAAAAATGGCAATGGCCAGGATGTTAAAATCAGTGGCGAACATATTACCGTAGATCACTCCTGATGTGATCCCATACATTGAATACACATCATAACGGAACACCGTTGAAAGTCCCGCGTTGAGAATAAAAATCAGCAGGATGATCAGCGAGGAAGAACCCAATTCTTTCATCACTGTTTCGCGTGAGTATTTTTTATACAATACGGGAATAACGGGGATACAGAAGAAGAGCCACATTACATTGAACAGGTCCTGGCGGATATTTACCAGGTTGGCTGATCTTCCCATCAGCACCGCGAAATAGATTATCAGGAGAATGGAAAATACATTTGATTTTACAAAACTTTCATTTTGCCGGAGGATGTAAAGCAGTACCATTGTGATGATGCCATAGTAAATAAATGCCGAAGCGAAATGCTCGCCAATCACGGTGTTCGCGAAAAAGATCACAGGCAGGTAAATGATTGCCAGTTCTTTTTTACGGAAGGCGATGTACACCGCAAATAC
Organism: Chitinophagaceae bacterium; assembly: GCA_040510375.1. Lineage (GTDB taxonomy): Bacteria > Bacteroidota > Bacteroidia > Chitinophagales > Chitinophagaceae > JBEVJC01. Next base: position 290,135 of record JBEVJC010000017.1, on the reverse strand, counting down.
GTACATAAATAATTCCAGCGACAGGAGAAAGTAATTCATAACTGTGATTTTAGATCGATCTGTTGTTTTCTGAAGACCGTTGCAGGTTGGTAAGCGACCGTAAGTGATCTTTGATCAATGCCACATTTGTATCCACCTGTTCTTCGGAGTCTATCCGGAATATCTCCACGTTTTTTTTCTTCAGTTTTTCATTAATCAGTGAAAACAGGTACTGCCAGGTTTCCAGGTCCTTATACAGTTCCCAATCAGTCAGGCCAATATGTGATGCAATGGTTTTCTTACGTCCCTTCAGTCGTGCAAAAATCACGTCGAGGTTGCGGGCTTCCAGGTAGATGATGGCTGAGGGAAGCGGAATCAGTTCGATATATTCAGAAACTATTTCTTCCATCAGGGTCCGGTCATTGTTGACGAGGAATGATCGTTGAAGCAGGCCCTCGTCCACCACAAAAAACTTTTCAGAGTCGCCCTGCATGATGGTCTGGTACCTGCAGAAATCGCGGAACAGGAAATAGGCCGACCTGAACCGTTTGTTATAACTGTTATAGGGATAGGTGCGGGCATCGGAAAGATGCGCCCATAGAAATTCGGCGAGGTCGGGATGATGATTAATGAAATCGAGCCCACCTTCAATTACCACCGGTTCAGTTGCCCTCCGGCCGGTAATTGCCCGGATCACTTTTTCAAGACTGCCGGCCTTCTTTGTTTGCTGGCGGTATTCCCAGGGGCAATCGGGATCCCAACTCCTGATCAACTCATTATATATAGTGGATTTGCCGGCCCCGGGAGATCCGATCATTTCAATGATCCTGCTTTGTCCGGGAATGGTAGCTGGTTCGGGCGACTTTACAATCGCAGGAACCCGCTCTGCCAGTTCAAGGCTTTTTTGAAGGGGATAATTATTACGTTGATGTTGTACCATGTTACTCCAGTTTATCTCTTTAAATCTCTATTTGAATTTGAGCACTTTTATTTTTGATAATGACAAGGTTATTTCACGTCGTTCCGACGCGTTTATTCCCACGAACCAGTAAATAATTCCTGCAACCGAAAAAATCAAAACGGCGGCCAGCAGCAGGGTCAGCCAGTTTGTAATATTTATTTCATAACCGGCCAGGGTGGCAAGCAGGTACAGGATGATAATGCTGAGAACGGGGCGGATAGATCCCTTGCTGAAGAAGGTGAACTTGTCCTGCATTTGTTTTTTCAAAAGCATGGGAAACCCGAACGTATAAATCAGCCGGCCCACGAGTAAACTGATACAGAGTCCCACGATCTGGAATTCCCGGATAAGCAGGAAGCCCAGCAGGGTGGATAGTACTCCTACCCAGGCTGATAATTTTACTTTTCTTTTCATATTCAGTGTAACATTGATCATGTAGCTGTCGATCTGGAAGAAAATAACCTGGACCGTTACCAGCAGGATCAGCAGGTTCTCAATATTGCCGGCATAATGTTCTGGTCCGACCCAGAGGTTAACAAACGACCGGTTGATCATCAGGATCGTGCATCCGATTGCGGCCGACAAGGTCCATGCGAGGGAAAGGACCAGCTTCCTTGCTTCCCGTACCTTGTCGTAGTTGCCTTCGCCATACAGTGTGCTTATACCGGGAGTAATACCGGTGATCACATTGGTAACTGCTCCCTGTACAGCAGTGGAGGTGAACATGGTCAATGCGTATTTGGCCACATACAACGGACCAATCAGGAAACCGAGTATGATTTTATCGCTGTTCATGAGTACCATCTTCAACGTAGTGAAGGCCATATACCAGCCACTTAGTTTACCAAAGCTTTTAACCTTTGTCATATTTGTTTTTCCGAAGCGGAACCACCATACATGTTTTTTTACAACGCGGTAGAAAACGTAACCGGTAACCAGCGAAAGGAATACCTGCACAAGTGCAAGGCCGATCAGGCCGAAGCCCTGGCTGATGATATAAATTTTAAGCAGGCCCCCAACTACAACGATCCCTGCGCGGAAGCCCATACGTTTGTATCCGAGGTTCATACCACCCAGCACGGCTTCGAACAGGTCAAAGAACTTATTGATGGCGAGTCCGGAGATAAGGATGGCACAGGTGATCCGGATCAGGTCATAGTATTTTGGATCGGCCTGGGTAATCACCGGTGCATACCAGGAAATAACTGCACCAATAAGGAGAACGAATGGCAGGGAGATGGCGGTGACCACCATGGCGGTAGTCAGGTCACTCCGGAGTTCGTCTACTTCTACCACATTACGTTTACCAGCCAGTGTCCATTTCAATACCTGAGTTGCGCGGGTATCGGCCATCTTGGTATATCCGGTCATTTGTCCGATCACCTGCCAGATACCATACATGGAAGTTCCAAGACCTGCAACGATAAAGGGGTTGATGATAAATCCAGTCAGTTGGATAAATGAAAAATCCAGCATCCCGGAAAGGGAATTCAGGTAGGCCCTTTGTTTGAGGTTTTCTTTTTTGGCGGGTTTAACGCTTTCAAAGACCTCCTTGGTTAAAATTGTTTCCGTATTTGCAGGATGACTCATGTTCTGTTTTTATCTTCTTTCAAATGTTTTTGTCCGGGTTCATAAATATTGTTCCCAGATCTTTTTATTAATTGTACGTAATACTTTCTCCGGTGGATGCGATGCATCCACCGTAACGACAGAGCAACCGGGAGGGAACTTCAGTTCTTTAATGGCTTTGATTTTACGTTCCAGGGTTTCCAGTGGCGTCTGGCCTGGTTTTCTCGATTCGATCAGGCGGGCATCCGCGATCAGTTTGAATACCACATCGGGAAACGTAAAATTGAATTTGGAAAAAATTGCTTTCTCCCGGAGGGCCATACTTCTGAACAACCAGTTCCTGGAGTTGGTCAGATGATTCAGGTGGGGACCATCATTGTAGCCGAAAACCTGTGTTTGGGGGTAGCGGTCGCATATCACGATCATGCCTTTTTTCCTTGCTTGCCGGAGTCGTGAAAGGTTGCGGTTTTTAACACCTGCAATCTCCAGAGCATCCAAACAAAGAAAAAATGTTTTCATAGCTCCGGATCTGATTGGCCGTATAACTGCTGTTTCTTTTTTTTGGGTTTTGGTTTTAGAATCTGGTTTACGTTTTTTGCCGGCCATTCGCAGGATTTTTGAAGACCAGGAAACATATCCGCCGTTTCCAAAATAAATGGGATAGACATCCAGCTTTTTCTCAAATATTTTTTTAAGCTGCGTGATAACGGTTGATTTCCCCGATCCATCTGCACCAACTACGGCAATAGCAACGCCCGGTGTATGTACCCGTTTATGAACAACGGGTGTTATTGAATTAGATGCTTTGCGCCGGGTAAGTTTGATAAGAGCTTCCCGTTGCCAGCGTATCAGCGTTGCAACCAGTGGTGTATAAAGTCGTGCGTGTTTCAGTTCTTTTTGCAGAAGTGTGGATAGTTTTGCTAACTGTTTTTTATTGAGTTCACCGACACAGATCTCTGCAATTGCTTTGTTGCCGGGAAATATGCTGTCCGCTGCATTGATAACCTGTTCGCCGGTGCATTGCCCCTTGATCCAGATAAATTCTTTTATAAAATTGGGCGCAACCGGGCCACCTTTTTTCAGGAGGATCTTCAGTTTGTCGCGGTTCCTGAGTTTCAACGCCTGGCGGCAAAAAAGCAGTACGAGTTCATGGGCAGGGTCTGTGCGGTAGATTCCAAAACCCGGATCAAATACTTTTGTGGAGAGCAGCTGTTCTTCTATATTCAGCTGGTAACCTTTAAGGTAGGGTTCGCCCATTGTCAAACGGAAATGAGCGTGCACATGTATCAGTTTTCCCGTTTGCAGGTCGATGCCAAGATAATCTTCTATATCCTGGTAGCGTTTGTATTTCACTGCTTCAAATTTTACAAATCCCAGTTCTGCAAACAGGGTAAGCAGCTCTTTCTTTTGTTCGATATTAAAGAGTATGTCGAGATCAGTATCACCGGTCACGGAAGCATCCAGGTGTTCGTTGCTCTTCCAGTGGCAATAGCTGATACATGCATTATGCAGTTGCTCCAGCAGGTTTTTTATTAAAACCAGTGGAGTTCTGTCGTTACTATTTAAAGGCATGATTTCCTTCGTTGTTAGTGGTTGCATAGCTGTTTTTTTATACTGCGTTCAGATGGGGATGTGAAAAATCCGGAACCCTGTAATATTCCCTGAACCAGTTTATAAAATGCTTCAGTCCGTCCTGGATGGTGGTATCCGGCCGGTAATTGAAATGATTGATCAGGTCGTCCACATCGGCCCAGGTATCCTGCACATCTCCCGCCTGCATATCCTGCATGTCAAGCGACGCCTTTTTGCCAATCTGTTCTTCCAGCTGATGAATAAAAAGCATCAGGTCTACCGGTGAATTGTTCCCGATATTGTAAAGGCGATACGGAACCTTCGAAGTGGAGGGATCCGGTACCTGTGCATCCCAATCAGGATTTTTACTGGCGGGTTGTTCTACTATTTTTACAATACCAGCCACTACATCATCCACATACGTGAAATCCCGTTTCATCCTTCCGTTATTGAAAACTTTGATGGGGTGACCATTGATAATGGCATTGGTAAAAAGGAAGGCTGCCATATCGGGTCGTCCCCAAGGTCCGTATACTGTAAAAAACCGGAGACCGGTTGTAGGAATTCCATATAGTGAACTATAGGAATGCGCCATAAGTTCATTTGCCTTTTTGGTGGCTGCATATAGGGATACGGGATGATTGGCATTATGGGAAGTGGAAAAAGGGACCTGTTCGTTCAGCCCGTATACACTGGAAGAGCTGGCGTAGATCAGGTGTTTAACCTGGCAACGGCGTCCGGCTTCCAGGATATTCAGGAATCCTACCAGGTTCGACTGCGCATAGGCATCGGGATTAATAATGGAATACCTTACGCCCGCCTGTCCGGCGAGATTAATCATCACATCAAATTTTTCCCTTTTACAAAGTGCAATTAATTCGTCTTTGTCTTCCAGGTTGAGCATAACGAAACGGTAAGCAGGGTAGCGGTAGCTGGTCACTTCCTTATTCCAAAGGATCTCTGTTCTTTCAATACCCGTTTCGTTGAGACGATCGTATTTGAGTTCAACATCATAGTAATTGTTGATGTTGTCAATACCCACTACTTCGTGACCGTCCTTAATAAGAGCCATGCATAAATGAAATCCGATGAACCCGGCGCTGCCGGTAACGAGTGCCTTCATATGTGTGTGTTTATAAAATTTATGTTTGGGCAGGTCCGGAAACATTCCATTGGTTCCCTTCAGGGTATGGCTCCGCCTGGTACCGGCACATTACTAGGTGTACCAGGCGGGAAGCAGCAACCTGAAAAAATTCTTTAGTTGGTGGTGAAGGGCCTAAATTTTCGTCTGTACCATTTCGGATCTGTATACATTGTCGCCATAAACTTTCTTGCGGCCGTATCCATATCCGTAACCATACTGTTTTTTAAATAATCCTCTTGACCTGATTCCGTTAAAAACAATCGAAAGATTTTTAAGCGCATTCATCTTATGGGTTTCTTCCAGCATCTCTACCATTGATTTTGGTGTGTAGTTATGCCTGACCACATACACTGTTGAATCGCAATATTCCGACAGGATAAATGCATCAGTAACCGGATCAATCGGGCAGGTGTCGATCAACACAAAATCAAAATCGGCTTCCAGTTGCTGGAACAGGTGATTGAGGTCGCCGTTCAGCAGCAATTCAGTCGGATTAAGTGTGGAATAACCTGCAGGAATCACAGAGATTTTTTCACTGGCGGTTGGATAAATAACTGAACTCACCGGGATCTCTTTGTTTTCAAGTACATCGGCTACACCTTTTTTCCCGTTCAGGTCGTGCATGGTAGTGATCTTCGGATGACGGAGATCCATATCCAGCAATACAACCTTTTTACCGGTGATTGAAAGGCTGCGGGCAAGGTTATTGGCGATAAAACTTTTTCCTTCGCCGGCAATACTCGAGGTGATCAGGATTTTGCGGTGTTTTAGGTGACGCCCGTTTAATGCGATGGATGTTCTTAACTGACGGAATTGTTCCAGGAAGCTTAACTGCATTACATTTCCCTTCTGGGGTTTTTCAGTCAGTTTGATCACTTCCGCTACAACCGGTACAGTAGTGAGCTTTTCAACATCTGCCCTGAACTGGATTTTATTGGTGAGCATTTCCTTGACAAGTACATATGCGAAACCAACCAGCAATGCAATAACAACCGATACCAGGTAAATAAAGAACTTAACCGGTGATACAGGCATATAGGTGGCCGTGGCATGGTTGATGGTCCTGCTATCGGATACCAGGGCTGATTGTGACAACGCTGTTTCTTCCCTTTTCTGAAGCAGGAAAGAATAGGCATCACTTTTAATGGCCTGTTGCCTGCTTATTGCCAGGAGATCGCGCTCCTTTTTGGGAATGCCACGCAGGATGGAAGCATACTGTCCGGTTCCGGCACCCAGTTTATTTTTGGATGCGTTGAGGCTCAGTCGCTGGTTATTTATACTTTCCTGTATGGCAGGACGGAGGTTGTCGATCTGTGTGCGAAGGGTAAACATCGCGGGGTTTCCGCCAGGGATCGTTTTTTCCATCCGTTCGTATTGCATTTGCGACTCCAGCATGTTTTGTAATAACCCCGAGAGCATCGGATCCTTGATTCCGGACACAGAAGGCACAATGCCGATTTTGTTATCTTTTGTAGCAATGTATTTATCTACTTCGTCGAGCATGGCCGATTGCATATTCAGTTCGGTCATCTGCCTGTCGTTATCACCTACACTTTGGAGGTATAGTTTCCCTTCTTCGCTCAGGTCAACCACGCCTGATGTACTCCGGTAATTCTGAAGTTTTGTTTCAATTGAATCGAGCTCCTTTGATACAAAACCGATTCGTTCATTTACAAAAGCAAGCGTATTGGCCGACAGAATATTTTTATCATTCACAGCGGCTTTGTTATAAACTTCAATCAGGTTATTGAGGATGTCTTCACCTCTCGCAGGCACTTCATCATAAATCCTGAGGTTGATGACAGTAGATAATTTACTGGCAGGACTGGCACTTAAATTATTCGCCAGTGATCCAAGTACCTTATTTGGTGAAGACAGGGTGAGGAAAAGTTTGTTTGTTGCTTTTTTTGTTTTATTGGGATTCAGCACAAAACTGGCTGTACCAAACGGGGTTTTCACCCAGGTGTTCAACGGATAGGTGACTCCCTCGATTTTTACCAGTTGTTTTTTATTGTTGTAACTGAAATGGACATCTTCCATATCTGGTTTTATTTCTTCCGGTTTCTGCAACTTCACAATTACCGGTGAACTGTTATAGGCAGATTTGGAAACAACCTTACCATGTTCGTAGATCGAACCATACAGCGAAAGGTTGGTGATTACGTCTTTCAGGAGTTCCTTCGACTTGATCACTTCTATTTCATTTTCCACCAGTTTGGTAGAAGAATAGATATTGAGTGCTTCCAGCATTTTTGAATCATCGGCCCCTTTCTTTTCATCCTTGATCAGCAGGGTTGCGTTTATTTCATATACAGGGGTTGCGTAACGCAGGTAAATATACCCACCAACAAATGCTACCGCGACCAATATTAAAAAAAGTGGCCAGTAAGGAAAATACCTGAACATGAATTCTTCCAGCATGTTCTTTTTGTTCTCTGTAGGTTTTGTGTTTTGTTTCATACTATAAAATCTATAACGTTAAGAATCAGGAGTTTTAAATTATCGGGTGAGTGCCTGGGTTACCACTGCGATGAACGACATACTCGCCAAAACTGCTGGCAGCCACTGTTTCGCCGTGCTGGTGCTTGCTACTTTCGATTTGTTGGAAGCCACATATATCACATCATTGGAGCGCAGGAAATAGTTCGGGGAAGACAGGATTGCAGTGTCATTGAGGTTAACACGTTGTGTTATACGTTTGCCTTCCTGCTCTTCACGTATGATTAGTACATTGCCCCGTTCAGCATAATTGGTAAGATCGCCGGCCAGTCCAATCGCTTCAAGCAGGGAGATTTTTTCACCCGGTACATTTATAACGGTTGGATGTGCCACTTCGCCCAGAACAGTAACCCTGTAGTTGAGGTAGCGGATATTTACCACGGGTTCAAATAACAGGTTCTTTTGTACTATACTCCGTGTGATGGATTCTTTCAATTGTTTTTTGGTCAGACCCGCAGCCTGAACCGTACCAAGAATGGGGAATTGAATATTGCCGTCCTGATCTACCAGGAAACCCGAGGTCTGTGTAATGGTACCTGAATTAACGGGTCCGGTTGAAGAGGATATGGAGTATAAATTGAATTGCTGACTCGCTTCAGGACTTAAGCTGTTTACGTTAATACTTAACAGGTCATTTTTTTGAATCACTGGTTCAAGGCTCTGGACCTGGTAAACAATTTCGGAGTTGGAAAGTCCGTTAAAATAAGTTGAGCTTTTCGTACTTACGCAGGAGGTGAAGAAGAAAAGTGAAATGCACGCGACAAAAGTTACAGGATGAAGTTTCATGTTAGTAGTGATTTTATAAGTAAAGTATCGTGGAAAAATTGGGGAGGCTCGTTAATCAGGATGCCCTAATCTAAAAGTATAATTCTAATCCAGTAACTAGCTGCCCAGTTTTGCCCACGAATATGATTGGTGTACGGAAACTTCATTGAGTTTGGCAATGGATGGAAAAAGTTGCCTGAACCCGGTTTGATCACATAGGTATTCGAGTTGTTTATCTTCTGTATTTCTTCTGTCGAGCTTTCGTTTGAGAGTGATGTATAATATGGTGTTGTATTGTTTGGTCAGGAAATGAAAGTTGTTGGTGTTGATAGAGTCAAAGATGTCTCTCGACTTTTCAAATTTCCCCATGCCGCACAGGGCACTTGCATGGAAGAGGTAGATGGATTCAAAAAGTTTGGAGGTGATATGGGAGGGAACATAACTATTCCTTTTCCGGATTGCGTCCTGGATATACAGAAGGGCCTCGTCATACTGATGCGTCAGGACCAGGCATTCTGCCATAACGTATTCAAAAGCAGGGAAATTTTTGGCGGGAGAATTCGTCAGGTTCACTGACTGATAAAACTCACGTGCGGTGTAAATGACCGACTCTGGCGGGTTTCCGGTCATGTCGAGATAGTATAATTGTGCTGCAAAATACCTTCCGCAGACAAACATATCCATTGTTCCATCGATATTATAATGCATAACGTCCCGGTAGTTCTGTTCCAGTGCTTCCGGATTTGTAGTCAGCCATGAATTGAAACATAAAAGGGAATGCCCGAAGATCTGGGCTTCCGGCTTACGTTTTTCGTGCAGATAATAACGCAGTCCCGAACCGAAGTAGGAGTTGAGTTTATCTATATTGACAAATTGTTCAAAGTAAAATTTCTGGCCGTTAACTGTTTTGGATATTCGGCACTGGAAGTGATCTATTATCGCGGGCCAGTGATTCAGGTGTCGTATGGTAGCTTCAACAAGGCCGATATAGGTGGCATCATTGATTGCCTTTGCATCCGAATCTTTGAAGAGTAATACCAGGAAATCGAGTAAAGCAGTATCTGTAACCGGTTCGTCGGATGGATTTGAGAGGTTCCGGGAAGTGAAATCACTGTAGCTGTTGAAGCCGCAATACTTCGCAACTACATCAAGTGTAAAGAGGGAGGGTTTGTACTTAGTGGCCATCAGGTTGAAAAGCCTGCGAAGAGTGTTCACGCTCACTTTCATGTGTGTTGCCTCAAATATTGCCTGGCTTAAAAGATGACAATCGGAAGAACTGAGGATCTTTCGTCCGAACATCCGTTCAACCTCTGGTCCGAGGGTATAGTGAGTTGTCCGATACATGTGTGTTGGTTTTGGTTTATTGTGGAAACGGCAGCATTATTATTAACAGGTTTGTATTCAGGCAGTCTTTTTATTTTTTTGCTTTGCCGGAATGCCTGCGGGTTGCTCCAGGTGTTCAGTCCTGGTTTTCCTGGCAGACAGCCTGAAGCCAAACGATGGAAGGTAGACTTCCACCCGATCGCCGGGCAGCTGTACGACCTTGCCTGACCGTTCCGCTGGCAAAACATGTAGCGGGCCGGTCTGGCTATGGTCGGGAATTTCAACTTTTTGAATCATGATATCTTCGTAGTCATTATTGAATTGCCGGATTGTTTCAATTTCCTCCGTCCTGATGATTGCAGGCTTTCCATGATTTGATACAAATGATATTATACCATAGACCTGTTTGACCAACGGGATTTCCTGGGCGGTTATGTTTACAAAAACATACGACCTGAACAATGGTGTATAAACGACTTTTTTACGGTCGCTCCATTGCCGCAGCGTTTTTTGAAGCGGGCAATAGGTTTTCAGATTTGCTTTGATAAGCATCCTGGTGACCCTATTTTCCCAAAAAGGTTTGGTATACACAGCATACCATGATGAATTTTGCATGTTGATAAGTAGTATTTAATGGTGTCAGGACAAAACTATACACTGTCACCCCCGGGCGTTACTTAACAAGTGATGCTGTCACCGAAAAGTGTTACCTGACGGGTGTTACAACGAGCCTGATCCAGCCCGTTGTGACTGGCATGTAGAATCAATTAAAGGGAATGGGCAATCGGGTGAGGAAATGGAAAAAAATTGTGTGGACTACGGTTGGGGACAAAAAGCAGTTTGGTGATAAGAGTTTAGCTTATAAGTGGTGTATACCAGGATATAGCTTCGCTGTTCCTTATCCCAAGGCTCAAATTCCATTAAAAATTCAAGATATATTCAAGATTTGAACATGCCCATTGAATTTCATGAAGCAAATTTGATGGTTTCTCCGGTATAAAATTCCCCATTAATAACCATTTAATAATAATTAAATAATATAGCCGAATTTGATTTATTGTCGCAGAATCCATTATATTTTGTATACACCAAAAATTAAAATTATGAGAATCTATAAAAAAATCTTTGAGCGGGTCTACCGTGCTGCGTTTGGAAATATCAAATATGCACGGCTTAAAGGGGCAAAAATCGGTAAGGGCTGTCGGATGTTTACTACGTTTATCGGGTCGGAACCATTCCTGATAACCATCGGTGATAACGTTCACATTGGGCCAGGCGTGAAGCTTATCACACATGACGGCTCAACTACATTGATGACTGATGGTAAGGGAAGAAGATATTCCTATCAGCCCATTGAAATTGGCAATAACGTTTTTATCGGTGTCAATTGCGTAATAATGCCGGGAGTCAAAATAGAGGACAATGTAATAGTTGGCGCCGGCTCAGTTGTAACAAAGTCGCTCAAGGCAAGATCCGTAGTTGCCGGCGTACCTGCACGTATCATTGCAAACTACGACGAACTGGAAAAAAGAATGTTGGATAACCTGGTCGGTCAGCAGGAACTTGATTTTAATCTTCCTTATAAAGAACGTGTGCTGAAGGTTACGCAATTTAATTTCAAGCCAACACTATAAATACAGACAGTGATATGTAAATACCGGCAGTACCGGATTAATCAGCACTCAGGGTTCGATAATTACTTTCATTGCTTTTTCTTTCGTAGCGTTTCCGAAAACCTTGTAGGCATTTAAAATATCGGCGAGTTTAAAATGATGTGTTATTAATTTTTCGGGCGCTAACTTTCCCGACCCTACTGTCTTTAATAACATGGGTGTGCTGTTGGTATTAACCAACCCCGTGGTGATCGTGATATTGCTGATCCATAATTTCTGGATTTGCAGGTCCACTTTTTTTCCATGCACACCTACATTTGCGAGGTGACCGCCAGGCCGCACAATATTCTGGCAGATATCAAAAGTTTCCGGAATCCCCACAGCTTCAATGGCCACATCAACGCCATCTTTGGTTTGTTCCATAATAATTTTAACAGCGTCTTCCAATCCTGAATTGATAACCTGGGTTGCGCCAAATTCCAGTGAAGTAGCCAGCCTGTTTGGGTCAATGTCGATCATTATGATTCGGGCAGGTGCAAAAAACTGGGCGGTAAGTAACGCCGCCATACCGATGGGGCCAGCGCCAACTATGGCAATGGTGTCACCTGGTTTAACACATCCGTTCAATACACCTATTTCATATCCCGTTGGCAGGATATCACTCAGCATTACCAGTGCTTCCTCATTTGATCCCTTGGGAACAATATACAGGCTGCTATCCGCATGGGGAATGCGGACAAACTCAGCCTGTGTGCCATTAATCAGGTGTCCCAGGATCCATCCGCCGTCTTCACAATGGGAGTATAATTGTTTTTTACAGTATTCGCAGGTGCCGTCGGCAGTGATACAGGAGATGATAACATGATCACCTTTTTTAAATTTGACCACAGATTCTCCCACTTCTTCAACTATGCCAACACCTTCGTGTCCAAGTGTGGTGCCTGGTAAAACTGTGGGTGTTTTTCCATGGGTTATTCCCAGATCGGTACCACAGATCGTTGTTTTGATAATTTTTATGATTGCATCGGTGGATTTACTTATTTCAGGTAACTGCACGTCCTTTAATTCAATTATGCCAGGACCCCCGTAAACAAGGGCTTTCATGGTTTTTCCTTTATTTACGGCTGCTGGATTTTTGCCCGGTTGTGCAACGGCCACTGGATCGGTCTTAATTTCTGCTAGTTCATTTTTCATGGTAATACATTTAACGAATTATGGAAATTGGTTCAACAGGGATAGGTAAAAATACAGGCCGGCAGGAGTGGATAAGAATAATGTACTGCAGAGATAAATGAAAATACAGGTCTGTATAGTTAAGGATAATATGCAAAAGGGATACAGGAAATTTCAGGTCAACCGGATCAGAGATCTTCGAGCAGGGAGAGTTTTTTCTTTTTTAATGATTTAAAATAAGTGGGGGTAAGGCCAGTCACTTTTTTGAACTGGGTTGAAAGATGGGCGACTCCGCTGTAATGAAGTTTCCAGGCGATTTCGGTGAGATTGAGTTCGCCATAAATAATAAGTTCTTTTACCTTTTCTATTTTATGGAGAATGATGAACTGTTCAATAGTTGTTCCCTGCGTTTCTGAAAATATATTTGCCAGGTAGGTATAATCGTATTTTAATTGCTGGCTCAGGTAAGTGGAAAAGTTGGTTTTAGGCAGGTCGTCTTCGTAGTGCACCATCTGCACAATCACATTTTTTATCCGTTCAATCAGGATTGCTTTTTTATCATCAAGCAGCTCAAGTCCGTAAGTGAGGAGGGTCAGTTTAAGTTTTTCCCTTTGCACCTGCGTGATATCTTCCAGAACTTCTATTTCACCAAGGTTTACTGTTACATAATGAAGGCCCAGCCTTTGAAAGGCTTCTTTTACTACCATTTTACAACGGATGCTGACCATGTATTTGATGTAGAGCTTCAATATGTATAAAATTGGAACGGTTTGCGGATCCGCCCTGATGGAAAGGTACATAGTATTCTGCACTAGTCGTCATATCCACTTTTAATTACAATTGAAATTCCTCTGAATGTTTATCAGCACCAGATCAGATCCTTATTGTCGGGATTACTATCCGTGAGTTTTCCCCATCTCCCGCCACAGGGTTGGCGGCTTCCACTCAGGAATTTAATCGGGTGGTTGGGGTATGTAATGTTTGCATTACAGATTTTACAGGGGTAGGGATTAAAAACGGCCAGTGGCATACAAGCCTGATTTATGGGGAATGTCAGGAACGGGATACCACTGGTAAAGGTGCGCCAATACATCGGACTTTTGGTTACAGAATTCCACTGAAGAGTTCTATTATTCACACATTTACATATCCTTCCCGGATAATAAAATAGCTTTCAAACAACGGTATTTTTTTTTTAATTTCCGATAGGACTATTTATTATTAATAAACGGGATGTTCAATTATGCATTCAGGATCTAAAAGCCTGCTCGTTATCAACGGCGGTTCTTCCAGTATCAAGTTTGCCATTTATAAAATGGCCGGCATAAGTGAATCCCGGCCGGAGAGGGGTACGGAAGTTATTGCCGGAGACAAAGGAAAGATTGGTGGAGCCGCGGGTGATCCTGATGTAAATCGGGGAGTAACTGACGAAAGTCTGGAAGATATGGCTGGAAGTTTGGAGGGGATCACTGGAAGTATCGAAGATATCGGATCGGCAAAAGCTGTTTTACGTCTGACTCAACCACAGGAAAAGACGGAAGATCTTTCAGGGAAGGTATCTGATTTTGATCATGCTGCAGGGTTCCTGATTGACTGGCTGGAGAAGCAGGAGGGATTTAACAATATAATTGCCATTGGCCATCGGGTAGTCCACGGGATGGGGCATCAGGAAGCGGAAATAATCACCCCTTCATTGATGAAGGACCTGAATGATATAGTTGTTTATGATCCGGAGCATCTGCCACTTGAAATAAAATTAATAGAGTTATTTACCCGCCGTCACCCGCACCTGATGCAGGTGGCCTGTTTTGATACTGCGTTTCATAATACAATGCCGAGGCTGGCAAAACTGCTGCCGATCCCCGGAAAATATTTCGACAAGGGGATTCGTCGTTATGGATTTCATGGTCTGTCCTTTGCATACCTCATGCGCGAACTGAACAGTGCTGCAGAGGACAGGATAATACTTGCTCACCTGGGAAACGGTGCAAGTATGGCTGCTGTGCGGGAGGGGAAAAGTATGGATACCAGCATGGGATTTACACCAGCCTCGGGACTGGTGATGGGCACGCGCACCGGTGATCTTGACCCAGGTATTGGATGGTATCTGATAGAGATGGAGAAAATGAGTGCAACGGAATATAGCCAGCTTGTAAATCATAAGTCGGGCCTGCTGGGACTTTCGGGCACCACCTCCGATATGCGTGAACTGATCAGGTTGAAGGATCACGATTCCCGCGCTGCGGATGCATTCGGGTTGTTTTGTTACCAGGCGAAGAAAAATATTGGTGCTTATGCCGCTGTTCTCGGTGGACTGGATACACTTGTGTTTAGCGGGGGGATCGGTGAACATTCCCCGGAAGTGCGCAGTGCTATCTGCGGAGGACTCGGGTTTTTAGGCATTGAGATTGATGAAATAAAAAATGTAAAGAGTGAACCGGTCATTTCCAGTGACAACGGTAAGGTAACCGTCCGCGTTATTGCTACAAATGAACAGGTGATGATTGCAACACTGGTTAATGAGTTATTAAAACACCATCACAAAATTTAATTATGCAGACCTTCAGAAACAGCAATGAAGATTATACCCTGTCGCCTGTCCTGTTGAAAAAAATGGATGCCTGGTGGCGGGCTGCTAATTATTTATCAGTCGGACAAATTTATCTGTATGATAATCCCCTTCTCAAAAAACCCCTGACCATCGATCATATCAAACCAAGATTACTTGGCCACTGGGGTACTACACCGGGTTTGAACTTTCTTTATGTCCACCTTAACCGCGTTATCAAAAAGTACGACCTGAATATGATTTATGTTACGGGTCCGGGGCATGGTGGACCAGGACTCGTTGCAAACACATACCTGGAAGGGACCTATACTGAATTTTATCCCGGGATCACACAGGATGAGGAAGGCCTGCAGAAGTTATTCAAACAATTTTCTTTTCCTGGCGGGATACCCAGTCATGTGGCTCCTGAAACTCCGGGTTCGATCCACGAAGGTGGTGAACTGGGTTATTCACTTGTACACGCATATGGTGCCGTGTTCGATAACCCTGACCTGATAGTGGCATGTATAGTGGGTGATGGCGAAGCGGAAACGGGTGCACTGGCAGCAAGCTGGCACTCGAATAAATTTTTAAATCCGGTATATGATGGCGCGGTAATACCGATCCTGCACCTCAATGGTTACAAGATCGCCAATCCAACAGTCCTGGCAAGGATCCCACCGGCAGAACTCCGTGACTTATTATCCGGCTATGGTTATAAACCCTATTTTGTTGAAGGCAGCGATCCTGGAGAGGTACATGAATTACTGGCAGCCACACTTGATACCGTGGTAGAAGAAATAAAACAGATCCAGCAGGATGCCAGGACCAACGGTTTTACCAAACGTCCGATATGGCCGGTAATTATTTTCAGTACACCAAAGGGATGGACCGGTCCCGCCACAGTGGATGGTGTACCGGTGGAGAACACCTGGCGTTCGCACCAGGTACCACTTTCTGAACTGGCAACCATACCTTCGCATATTACTATCCTGGAACAATGGATGAAGAGTTACCGGCCTGAAGAACTTTTTGATGAAGAAGGGAAATTCAGGGCGGAACTTGCTGAGCTGGCACCCTCCGGAATCAGCAGAATGGGAGCCAATCCAAATGCCAATGGCGGACACCTGCTTCATGACCTGAAGATGCCAGACTTCCGGAATAACGCCGTTAAAGTTTCTGCGCCCGGGCAGTCAATTGCGGAAGCAACAAAAATAAGCGGGGCTTTTTTACGGGATACAATGAAGCTGAACTGGGACAGAAGGAATTTCCGGATTTTTGGTCCCGACGAAACAGCTTCCAATCGTCTAACCCCTTTGTTTGATCTCACATCAAGAACTTCTACTGCGGAGATCTATTCAACCGATGATCATATTGCACCCGATGGCAGGGTCATGGAAGTACTCAGTGAACACCTTTGCCAGGGCTGGCTGGAAGGCTACCTGCTTACGGGCAGGCATGGTTTGTTTTCCTGTTACGAAGCATTTATCCATATTGTGGATTCCATGTTCAACCAGCATGCAAAATGGTTAAAAGTATCCAAAGGGATTCCATGGAGACAACCCATCGCATCACTGAATTATTTATTGACCTCGCATGTATGGAGGCAGGATCATAATGGAAATAGTCACCAGGATCCCGGCTTCCTGGATCTGGTTGCAAATAAAAAAGCAGATATCATTCGCATATACCTGCCTCCTGATGCAAACACTTTATTATCTGTCATGGATCATTGCCTGCGAAGCCGTGATTATATCAATGTAATTGTTGCGGGTAAACAACCCGAATTACAATGGCTGGATATGGAGTCTGCGATCAGGCATTGCACCGCTGGACTCGGTATCTGGCAATGGGCAAGTAATGATGAGGGAAGCGAACCGGACGTGGTGATGGCATGTGCAGGAGATGTACCAACACTTGAAACTATTGCCGCCGTTCAGTTACTGAGGGAACACATGCCCGAAATAAAAATCAGGGTGGTAAATGTGGTTGACCTGATGACACTGCAACCAAAGAGTGAACACCCGCATGGATTGAATGATAAGGATTTTGATATTCTTTTCACTACAGACAAACCAATTATTTTTGCTTTTCATGGATATCCATTGCTGATACACCGGCTCACCTACCGGAGGAAGAACCACGCCAACCTGCATGTACGGGGTTACAAAGGCGAAGGTACCACCACTACTCCGTTTGATATGGTTGTGATGAATGACCTTGACCGGTATCACCTGGTCAATGATGTGCTGGATCGTTTGCCTCAGCCTGGTTCAAAAGCGGCGTATATGAAACAATGGTTACAAAACCGGTTACTCGATCACCGGGCATATATAAATAAACATGGAGAAGATATGCCTGAGATTGTCAATTGGAAATGGAATGGTTTTCAAAAAGACAGGTCTACCCTTTAACCAGGTTCCTGATCCCCGTAACTGCGATCTGCAGGCCAACACAGAAAATGAGGAATGCGGTCAGCCGCGTCACAATTGTTTCACCATTTGAACCCAACAGGTTGATGATCCGTTCTGTTTTCATATAAAAGATATAGATCAGCAGGCAAATAATGATGATAGATAATAAAATCGCTGCTGTATTTACCAGGTAGGTTGTAACATTTGCATTTTCACTGTGCGCACTCAGTGTAAACAATACAGCAATGGTTCCGGCTCCGGTGGTAACCGGAAAAGTTATGGGGTAGAATAATTTGCCTTCCAGGTTGCGGTAACCATCGGATACCAGATTTTTTCCTGGGTCTTCGTCGGGTTTTTTTACTTCCTTTCTGTCGGCAAAAAGATACTGCCAACCGAATTTACAAATCACCATACCTCCCGCCAGCTGGATTACGGGGACAGAGATTCCAAAAAACTCCAGGATCCATCGTCCTGCAAACAGGGATACCAGGCAAATAAAAAACGCGTAGACGGTAATCTTTTTAACCGCTATTTTTTGTTCGTTCCTGGTCAATCCATTAAAATAAGGGGTAATAATAAATGCGGAGCCGATTGGATTTACCACCGGGAATAAAGCGATGAAACCGATGGAAAGCATATGGATAAATGTGTGTAAGTGGGAGAGCATAGTTGTGGTTATCTGATAAAGTAAACAACCCCGTCGCCGCCGGATATTTCCGGCGGAAGGGGCGGACTGCCACCCAAACTAAAAATTTATCCTTTTACATCCCGGTGGTTTCGTTCAATTGGACAAAATGGTCGTTGAACAGGTATAGACCTGTTTTCCCGGGTCCGCGAAATAAAAATTAGCGATATTTCGCAAAATCCCTCCGGTGGCCCGGAAAATCTTTGTCGTTGAACTGGGAAAGCCACAAATTTATATATTAGTTGTGTCGGATCATGATCCTTTATGCTGATATTGAAAAGTTATGGACCTTAAGGCGAAAATGCTTATCGTTGAAGACCAGTTTGTAGAAGCAAACAATCTTGCCATTATACTGAAAAACGCGGGTTGCCATGTTTGTTCCATTGCAAAATCGGTAGCTACTGCCCTTACAATAATTGAAGAGGAGAAACCGGAAATGGTACTCATCGATATTTTTCTCCAGGGTAATTTAACCGGTATTGACCTTGCCGGCATTCTAAGGCAAAAAAAACTTCCGTTTGTTTTTCTTTCGGCAAATTCGAATCTTAAGATTATGGAGGCGGCCAAGGCGACCCGCCCTTATGGATTCCTGACCAAACCATTCCGTAAACTGGATGTATTGATGATGCTGGATGTAGCCTGGTACCTCTACCAGCAGGAGCAGTCGGCAATGAACATGAAGGGTGAATTTCCCCTGCCCGGCGACCGTGAGATGACTGAACCTGATGGAATAATCGGTGGAAGCGAGGCGATTAATGTAGTTAAAAACAGGATCAGGAATCTTGCAGCATCTGACTCATCGGTGTTGATCATCGGGGAAAGCGGGACAGGGAAAGAGCTGGTTGCCCGCGATATACACCATTTCTCCAAAAGACGAAACAAACCCTTTGTGATTGTCAGATGTGCAATGCATGATGATGACACCCTTATTGAGTCGGAATTATTCGGACATGAAAAAGATTTTCTTCGAGACGCAACTGATAAAAAAACCGGAAAGTTTGAGGAAGCAGATGGAGGTACCATCTTCCTTGATGATATAACTGTATTGCCCCTGAAAATGCAGGTGAGATTGCTGCGCGTACTACAACAAGGCGAGATAATTCCCATCGGTGGTTCCACTCTTACGGTGGATGTAAGGGTGATAGCTGCCTGCGACCATCACCTGGAAGAAGAGATGAACATGGGTAAATTCAGGACCGATCTATATTACCGGCTCAATGTTCTTCCACTTATAATTCCTCCGTTACGTGATAGGATAGAGGATATACTACCCCTGGCCGCACACTTTTTAAGAAAATATGCGACTGAACAAGGAAAAGCGGTTTATAGTTTCGGGGAGGAAGCACAACGCAGAATGCTTCACTATCATTGGCCGGGTAATGTTCTTGAATTGCGGAATTTTGTAGAGCAGCAGGTGTTACTGGCCAATAGCCCGGTAATCGGCGCTGTACAATTACCCGGAATTGCTGAACTGTCTTCACAACAGGATCCCAGCGGCAACAACCTGAAAACAATGGAGGAGTATGAAAAAGATTACATCCTTATCGTACTTGAGCGTTGCAACTGGAAAATCTCAGGGAAGGACGGAGCTGCTGAAATACTGGGACTTAAAGTCTCTACCCTCAATTCAAGAATAAAAAAACTGGGACTTGATGATGAAATTGCTGTCAGGAAATCCATCGCCGCTTATTCCGACCGTAAATGAGCTGCGGGTTTTGCAACAGCTGCACGATAGGTTTGTGAAATGATGGTGACCAGTCCGATGATTAACAGGAATACAAAACAGGCAAAAGCGGCACCAGGCCCAAAACTCACCCTTGCAGCAAAATTATTGAGGAAAAGGTAACCCATAGTATATCCGATAGGAATTGCAATCATCCCTGCAATAACAAGCAGGCGGATGAAACCTTTTGAAAGCAATCGCACGATCTGTTGCTCCGTTGCACCTACAATTTTCCGGATGGAGATTTCCTTTCGTTTCACTTCAACTGTATACACGACCAGTCCCAGGAGACCAAGTGAGGCAATAGCTACAGCCATGAACGCAAGATAACCAAGCAGGGAGATGGTGGCTGATTGCGAACCCGCAGCCTCCAGGTCGTCGTCCAGCCAGGATAATTCCGGTTTTACAACAGGTGATAGTTTTAACAGTGCCTGTTCTACCTGCCTGCCGAACGCTTTTTTATCAACTTTTGCGGTCTGGATATACAGGTAATTGGCTGCTGTTGCATTCTGACGGAAGGCAAGCGGCCGCACGGGAGATCCCATATTCTCATAGTTGAAATCCTTAAGGATACCCCTGACCTGGAGTCTGAGTGAATCATTAAACCAGATCATTTTTCCCAGTGCATTGTTGTAATCGCCCAGGTTCAGGGCCTGGACTGCTTTTTCATTTATCAGTACATACAACTCTTTGCCATTAGCAGCATCACTGGCAAAGTTCTCGCCTGCCACCAGTTTCAGTCCCATGTTTCCTATAAATTGCCCGTTGCTAAAATAGTAATTAACTGATACAGCATTGTCCTTGTTGTTGACCCACACAGGACCCGTTGATCCATTGAACCGATTGGTGAAAGTGGCCGACATACTTCCTGTAGACAGCACCCCGTTCAGCGCCTGGATTTTACCTGCAGCAATGTTTGCATCTATCCCGTTAAGTGGTACTACCAGTACATTTGCGCGTTTAAAACCCGGATCAGCTCCGCCAAGGAAGGAAAACTGTTTATAAAAAACCATCAGGAATATAATAATGACAAGCGACAGGCTGTACTGGAATACAATTAATGCCTTCCTGATATTTATCCTTCCCAGGATTTTTTCCGTATTAAGGTTTTTCAATACCCGAACCGGTTTGAAAGAAGAGATGATCCATGCCGGTGATACACCGGCAATCATGCCTGTAAAAATTGCAAAACCAACTGACCATAAAACAATCTGGGGGTTATAGTGGAAGGTGGAGGGAATGAATTCATATCCGTCGTTGAACGGTGCATACCGGATAATAAACGCCATAAGTAACCAGGCAAATAACAAAGCGGTAAAAGAAATCACCACTGACTCGATAATGTATTGCAGGAAAACCTGGCTGCGTTTTGCACCCGTTACTTTACGGATACCAACTTCTTTTGCACGGGTGAGTGCCCGGGCAATGCTGAGGTTGGTATAATTAAAACAGGCAGATAAAAGGATAATGAGTGCAATTCCTGCCTCGACGTAGAATTTAGACCAGCCCCCACCATTCCCGATTTCATTGGTAATGTATCCGGTGCCCGGAGTGATAGCGTTCAGGGACTGGAGCTCGAATGATATTTCACTCTCCTTGTTGTTCCTGTTCAGTTCTGCAGCAATTGACTGCAACCTGTTATGCAGTTGGGTCACAGACTCGCCAGCACCTGGTTTTACATAGGTATAGGCGTTGGTAAGACCAGTCCAGTCGGCTGATTTGTTCGGCAGTAACTTATCTTTTTCCAGTTGTGATACGGTAGCGTATGAAATAAACGCATCGTACCTGATATGTGATTTTGAGGGAGCGTTGGCAAGTATGCCAGTTATGATCAGCGTTGATCCGTTTTCCAGTTTAATCAGGTTGCCAATTGCATTTTTATTTCCAAAATATTTATCAGCTGTATTCTGGCTGATGACGATCGAGTTTGGATTGAGCAGTGCGCTGGCCGGATCACCGGTCAGCAGACTGAAACCAAAAACCCGGAAAAATGCCGGTTCAGTAAATGCGGTGCGGAGAAAAATTTCCCTGCCGTTTGCGCTGGCCCTGCCATTCAGCGACGGGTACAGGACCACGGTTTCGGCTGAGTTATTTAAATCAGCTGAAATCCGGTCTCGAAGGGGCAATGGAGTACTTGCCATCTTCCAGTGCTCACCCGTTTTTTGCGATAGTCAGTAAGGATGCGATAGGTATTTTCACTATCGGGATGGAAATTATCGTATGACAGCTGATCC
The DNA here is from genome assembly GCA_040510375.1 of Chitinophagaceae bacterium. Classification (GTDB taxonomy): domain Bacteria; phylum Bacteroidota; class Bacteroidia; order Chitinophagales; family Chitinophagaceae; genus JBEVJC01. The sequence goes on along the minus strand of JBEVJC010000017.1, from coordinate 267,933 downwards.
TGTAGCCTGATCATGATCATTATACCGATGGTCATACTGAGTCCGAGTCCGAAAATATTTATGAAAGAAATAAGTTTGTTCTTTTTCAGACTTCGGAACGCTACTTTAAAATAACTCCTGAACATATGGAAGAAAGATAATGATATAAAACAGCCGGTTTACGTGTTTATGAGTAAAAAGCATGCCCTGGAGATAATTATTTTATTATCAACCTGTTATGATTTAAATTGGGATTGGCACATGTATCATTTCCGATACAGCCGTGCGGTTTTGTGATACATAGCATCAACCGTATGTTGCTAACGTAACGAGGGCAAAACACAATATGTGCGGTGTTCAGATGTATTAACGAAATTATCTGGAAATGTTTACCTCACATACAATTATTGGCTAACTGGCCAGGAGAACATCCCTTATTTCTTTAACCAGATTAAAATGTTCGGTCGTAACGGCGTCGTGCCAGGCCAGACCGAGTGATTTGAGATCGTAATGTTTGACAATCGTTCCAGCTTCAACAGCATCGTCTTTGCGGTACCCCAGGATATAAATGGAATCGGCCAGTTCCACTGCAAGTTCGATGTCATGGGTACTGAAGATAATTGTATTTAGTTCGTGGCTCTTACTGATGAGGTTGAATGCTTTTTTTACATTCTCAATATTGCCGACATCGAGACCCGAAAAAGGTTCGTCCAGCACCATATAATAACCGGAACTTAAAAGCTGTTCAAGGATGGCAGTCCTCTGTCGCTGGCCACCTGAAAGAAAATTGGGGTATTGATCTTTGTTCTTCTCCAGTCCCCATTCCTTCAAAAGTAACATGATCCTGTCACGTTTTTCTTCGGAAGAAATACCTGACTTACGTAAGGCGAAAAACAATGACTGGTAAATGGTTTTATGACGGAACAGGGTGTACTTCTGGTTTACAAAACCTACATCGCCCTCATGCACCATTTTTGCGGGTTGCAGGCCGTTCTGTGGTTTCTGGTTATAATCGGGTATCAGGACCCTTCCTGTGGTGGGCTGCTCAAGACCGGTGAGGGTACGGAACAAAGTTGACTTTCCACGTCCGGAACGGCCCAGGAATGCGATGATTTGTCCCTGTGTGGTTCCTTCCCGGATAACGTCTTTTTCTTCAAAACTTATGTCCTTGATGATCACCTTTCCGTCGTAAGCCACACTTATATTGTCGACATGCAGGATGGTATCTTTATGGGAATGTGTGTTGCCGGGCATTACTTAAAAAGTTGAGTACTTAAAAAGGGATTTTCGGATCAGGTTAAGTAGTCCATCGAGACCCAGGCCCACCAGCAGGATCACCAGCTGCAGCGCAACAATACGGCCATGGTTCATAAATTTATCGCTGTTTTTTATAAGTACTCCCAGGCCGCCAGCCGCTACCAGTATGGATTCCACTGTTACCAGCATCATCCAGATAATGGCCAGGTTCTGGCGCAGGACATCGATAACATAATCAAACCTTCCTTTGATAACCACTTCCAGCAGCACTTCCCACCGGCTGCATTTGAGTGATCGCGCGTGGTCAATTTCTTCGGCAGGAATATCTTTTAAAACAGCCAGTAAAGATGTAATGAAGTACAGGCTCATAAATATAAACAGCACACTAACCTGCATGGTTCGTGCATCACTTACCATTATTGCCAGGTAAAATGTAATACCTGTAAGCGGGAGATACCGGAAGCGGCTCAGGATTACTGCAATTGGTCTTAGTGCCGGCAGTGGTGACAGGTAAATAATGGTAAGTGACACCACCACCGACAATAAGATCGCCTTCAGGAACAGCCCAAGGGAACTGGCAAGATGAACCACCAGGCCCTCCTGGTACAGGGACTGAAACCCATCCCATACCTGCATAGGTGTTGGGAAGAGATGTTTGGTACCTGATGAGGAAATAATCCAGTAGCTGAATACCAGAACGATCCAGATCAGGATGATCATGGACCGTTGGGAGCGACTGATAATTTCAAATGGCTTAAACCAGTTCCGGATATTCATGTGTTATTTTAGGATACTTATTACTACGCGGCGGTTCTGTGCTTTACCAGCAGCGGTATTGTTATCCGCTACCGGATCGTCCTGGCCTTTTCCATCAACCTTCTGGAAGCGGTCGGCGGGGATTCCTTTCTGGATGAGGTAACTTTTTACGCTCTCTGCTCGTGCAGTGGAGAGTGAATAATTATTATCAGGTGTACCCACATTATCAGTATGTCCAACCAGCTCAAGTTTTGAATCTTCGGCCTGTACCAGCAGGTTGTAAATCTGTTCCAGCACGTCTTTTCCTTCAGGCCTGATACTGGCCCTGCCTACATCAAAATTGATACGCCATTGTCCGGAGGCTACCACATTGATGGCTTTTTTGCTATAGTCTGTGGCGTAGATGACACCGGCATCAATATTATCGATCCCTTTCAGGAATGATACATTCACGGCTTCTTCGTATGGAATGATCCGTTTTACATTCTGGTTAAAACCAGCTGGGTTCAGGTCCTTCAGGTACCTTGAAACCTGGTCGTATACTGCTTTATAACGATTGGTCCCGTCACTGATACCATAATACTGGTTGGCATCGGCAAGGTTAAAAACCCTTGACCCGCCCATATTGTAGGACACACCATTCTTTTCTGCCTGCTGTCCTTTAAACATATCATACCAGTACTGGGGAGTTTCCATACTGAATGTTTTGGCAACCGCCTCTGATGCGCGTTTTCTCCAGCTATCATATTGTTTCATCTGATTGGAAGCTGTAAAACTGGATTTGAGGATATTTGAAACAATATCCTTGTGTTTTTCAGCCCACTGTTTTACAAATATGATAGTGGTTGCCATCTGGTTATTAAATTCTTTGGTAGATACCACATCGGTAAATCCGTTCAGGGCATCAAACACTGTTTTGTCACCAGGTGTCCAGGTTGCACAACCATCCACTTTTTTGTTGATTGTTTTGCCGGTAAGTTTACCATTCTTTACTTCTTTCAAAGGCACGGTCCAACCCTGTGTCTGCGATTTAATCAGTTCTTTAGCCGATTCGATATAGTCATCATTGGCAGAAGCCAGGAAATTAATTGCGTCGGGGTCGTAAGTGGAAGGATCGGGGTTTATCTTTAAACCGTTTGCAGCAGCATAGTTGACGGTTGTAACCCAGTCGCCATCACCGATCACAGCCGAGATCAGCGAACCCTTCATGGTTTGGGGATTCATCTTCCAGCTTGGCGGTCCGATGAGTTTGTCTTCACCATAGCTAAGTCCTATCGCGCCTACGGCCTGTAACTGGTACTTGCCTTCACCGTATTTATCGTTGATGGCCTGTTGAACTGAACTGATATAAAATGGAACACCGTCTCCCATGATCATAATGGCGGCGACTCCCTGTTTTGGGAATTCCTGGCCCTGGTCGTATTCTTCAATAAATTTTACATGCAGGTTCCTTAATTCGGAAAGCCAGTCCTGGCGAACAAGTTCAATATTCAATCCGTTTTTTTCCATCATTGAACCCTGGGTGGTTTTTGGACCACCGTTCGCTACAATGATGCCTGACTGGGCATTCCAGGCATATCCACCGATCCTGATCAATGGCTTGGAGGTTATTTCTGAAGAGACTTCTTCTTTAGGAAGTGATAGCTCTTCGGAAGTAAGTACATTGTTGACGTCTTTTCCACTGACATCTAATTTGTCGACCTGTTTGGACTCATCAACCCGCAAACCGGGCGACAGGAAATAAACGCCGACACCCACAACCCCGGCAACAATAATCACGATCAGTGCCTTGGATAAAAAAGTTAGTTTGGACCATTTCATAGTAAAATCGTTGTTTTAGGAATTAAATATATCTCCGAATCCCTTACTTTCTAATTTGTCTTCTGAAGAAAGTTTGTAATTGGGGTTGGTGTATTTTTTTGATTCAGGCATGGCATAATTGTCGGTTTTGATCTGGTCTGCCAGTTTATCCAGTTTGGAATACAATTCGTCGCTGTCCATCGAATACTGACTGGTCAAAGAATCCAGGTCGTACAGGTTCTCCTTGGTAGTTGCCAGATCCATTGCGATAGTGGTGGTTACCACGTCAAGTGCATATTCCAGTTCCCATCCCTTGGTGAATAACATGGCCGACTTGGCTTCTTCGGTTGCCTGTTTTGCCGCTGCCGCGAATGCGTATTCTTTCTTCAGCATGTCGATGCTAACTTCAAAGTCGGCAATCTTAATTTCCATGGCTGTATCCACCATATTGAGTTTACGATCCAGTTTGCCGATCACATGCGCGCGACTGCCGTATTTGCGGACCAGACCTGTGCTCTGGTTGAGCAGGTGGCCCACCCGTTGAGCTTCACTGAGTGTGCGCATGATCCCTGTTTGTTCTTCCACATACTCATCCGAGTCCTTTGCAGCAGCGCCCATCTGGCTTTCCAGGGTTTGCATTTTATTTTTTGTTGCTTCCGCTCTTGACTGAAGTAATAAAACCTTCTCCTGGTATTCCTTTGCTTCCTTTTCAGCCTTAATGGCTTCCTGTTCCATACTGGACTTGATTGCTTTAATCTTTGCCTTGGCCTGTTTGAACTGAACCCGGTTCTGGATCATCTTCTGTTTCTGTTCTTCCAGTTCACCGAACGGATCATTCTTTATAAGGATTTTATGCAGGCCCCTTGCCAGTTTTCTTACCGCCTTAATAAATACGGGTAGCATAATAAAAAATGCAATAACCAGTACTGCTGCTGCGATTGCTCCAAGCACCTGACCCACCCAGGTAAATACAATTGGAAGGATATAGCTGTACAGCCCCCACACCACCGTACCGGCGATAACGAGTCCGACCACAACCCCGATCCCTTTCTCACCCTGTCTCCAGTTTTTTGGATTCAGGCTGATTTCACTTGCTTCAAAATGTTTGAGTATCGGGAGCTCAAGCACTTTCGACTGATCATTGCTCATTATGGATGGTTTAATAGTTTAAGATTTTACGAATTTCTGTATGCCGTCCTTGATCATATTCAGTTTGTCGATACTGGTTTTGCGGGCCATATCATTCGCATTGAGCTTTTCCCGGATTGATTTTTCCAGGGGGTAGTGTGTTTCATCTACTTTCAACAGGGCGCTTCTTTTCTGGCTGAGGGTATTTTCCAGTTGCTGGAGTTCGGCGCGAAGTTGTGTTAAGCGGATCCCTGACTGGTCGATCTCTTTCTGGAGCGAATTCTTTTCGTTCTTTTTCTGCTCCTCAATTGAATTCAGTTTCTGCTGTCCCTGGCTCACATACTGACTATGTACTTCATTAATCTTGCTGATATAAAATTCTGCGTCGGTAAGAAGTTTGCCCTGGCTGATCGTTTTGTCCAGGCTTTTTGCCATCTGGAAAGCCATGGAATAGGTTTGTTCAACAGGAACACCGGCACTGGTTACAGTTTTGTAAAACTCATAAAAGTCGTAGCCGGGCATATTGATCGAGTCCAGCCCGTTTTCATAAACCTGCAAAACTTCGGTTACAACCGGATCATGGAAGCCGGGATCATTTTGCCGTTCAGCGCTTACAGGTTGCCCTGGTGTAATAGGAAAAGAGTAGGATTCTGTTTTATTTTCTTTGGCAGAAGGCTCTGCATTTTCATCCTTAACAAATAAGTTCTTCCAGTTTTTTATCATTGCAGTCGTGGTTGTTGTCGGTTTCAATATGTTACCAGGTACCTGAATCTTTTTAAGTAATTGATAATCAATGAAAGAAAATAGGAACCGTAACTAATTGGGAGGAAAAATAAAACAAGTTTAATTAATCATAACATATTTCTTCGTATCGGGTGTTACCCGTACTCTTAATCAGTTCCCCACCGATGTCTACTTCCTGATCCTTAACATTTTCCGCATTAAGTTCAATTGAATTCCTGTATTCGTAAGGGCAAATTCGGGCGAGTAACTACTTTTGGAATCCTGAAAACTAAGCCGTACCGGCATCAGGGATATTAAAACAATTGATTCACATGAGATATGCATTTTTTTTAGGCGCTTTTTTGATGATCTGTATGGCAGGCCTGGCCCAGAAAAATTCACTGCTGGAACCCGGCTTCTGGCAGGGTAAACCAGGTGTTGAACTGGTGAAGGCAGAAGTGACAAAGGGAAATAATCCGGCAGAACCCAATTCAAATAATTTTGACCCGGTAGTGCTTGCCATCAACAGTGGCGCACCGAACGAGACTGTAAAGTACCTGCTTGATCAAAAGGGAAATGATGTAAGTAAACTTACACATGATGGCCGCACTTATATTTTCTGGGCAGCCAGCAAGGGGAATACTGAATTAATGGAGTACTTCCTTGCAAAGGGTGCAAGGGTTAATATGGAAGATAATCACGGGTATACTGTGCTGAATTTTGCTGCAAACGGCGGCCAGCAGGACACCAAAGTGTACGATCTCTGTATAACAAATGGTGCGGATATTAAAAAGGACCTGACCCATGATGGTGCAAACGCACTACTGCTGGCTGTTACAGCCGACAGCACCGGTAAACTGGTTGAATACTTTACATCAAAGGGACTGAGCCTGAAAAGTGTTGATGCCCAGGGAAACACTGCATTTAACTATGCAGCACGTGCCGGAAATATCCCATTGATGAAGAGCCTGCTGGCTAAGGGCGTAAAGCCTACCGACAATGCAATGATCCTGGCAAGCCAGGGTACACGCCGCGGTGCCAACAAACCCGAAGTATTCCAGTACCTGGAATCCGTGGGAATCAAACCGGATGTTATTGCAAAAAATGGTCAGAATGCCCTGCACGCGATTGTTCGCAGGCCAGGTCAGGAACAGCTGATCAGCTATTTTCTTTCCAAAGGAGTGAAGATTGACCAGGCCGATGAAGAAGGTAATACCGTTTTTATAAGTGCAGCGGCTTCTAACCGGGATCTCGCTACACTTGCCTTACTGAAGGCTGAAGTAAAAGACATCAATAAGACCAATAAAGCAGGGATGACTGCACTGACACTTGCTGTTAAAGGTAACTCTCCGGAAGTGGTGAAATACCTGATCGATAATGGCGCCAATGTAAACGTGGTTGATGCAAAGGGAGATAACCTGACTGCTTACCTGGTGGACTCGTATAACCCACGCCAGGCAAAAGAATTCCAGCCGAAATTGAAAATCCTTATTGCGGCAGGACTTGATCCTTCCAGGCAACAGGAAAATGGTAACACCCTTTGGCACCTGGCGATAGTAAAGAACGATCTGGGCTTACTTCAACAGGTCAGCAGTCTGGCGGGTGATGTCAATGTCAGAAACAAGGAAGGACTGACCGTTTTACATAAAGCAGCAATGCTGGCAAAAGATGAGGCCATCCTGAAGTACCTGCTTTCGGTTGGTGCCCAGAAGGAAATCCAGACCAGTTTCAACGAAACCGCATTTGACCTCGCCAGCGAAAATGAAAATTTTTCCAAACAACACATTACCCTGGAGTTCTTAAAATAAGTTTATGATGCAGTTCAGAAAACCATTATCCGTGGTTGTTTTGTTATGTCTCTGTTTTCCTTTTTTGTCGTCGGCACAGAATGGTACGGCCAAATACAAGTGTATGGTACAGATGACCAATTATGTGGGTGAAGGTGCATACCTGGTTATGTCGCTGATCGACCCTAAAGGAAACTATGAAAAAACATTGTATGTAATGGGGTCCGATAAAAAATGGTACCCCGACCTGAAGGAATGGCATAAAGCATACGCTAAAAAGCCATCCAATATCAGTGCTGTGACTGGTGCTTCCGTGTCGGGTGGCGACCGCAGCGTTGTCGCCATCGAACTCGAAACAGCAAAGATCAATGCGGGTTACAAGATCCGTTTTGAAACAGCGGTGGAGGATAAGGAGTATTTTGCGAAAGACCTGGAGATCCCGCTGACCACTGAAAGCCTTTCAGGTAAAAGTGAAGGCACGGGTTATATCCGCTACGTTCGTTTCAGTGCCAATTAATTCAGTCCGGGTTATATTCGCAATGTGTGTCGCAATGCCTCTTGATTTACTCAGGGTTATATTCGCAATGTGTATCGCAATGCCTCTTGAATTACTCCGGGTTATATTCGCCATATGCATTCCAGTGCCAATTAATTTACTCCGGACTATATGATCATATCAGTATGGAGATACAGCCATTTATTACTTGCTGTATCTTCCTTTATTTTTTTAACGCTGGCTTCCGTAACCGGCATCGCCCTGGCCGTTGATCCGGTGACCAGCAAAATGTTGGATTACCGGGTAGCTGACCTGGACAGGGTCAGTCTTGCGCAGACCATTCCCGTACTTAAAAAAAAATACAACGATCTCCAGAAACTTTCGGTGGATGATAATGACTTCGTGATCCTTGAGTGGACCAATGATGATGGCCAAAGCCAACAATCTTATATCGATCCTGCAAATGGAAAAGTGCTGGGTCCGGTAGAAAAACAGTCGGCTTTTTTTCAATGGATGACCAGCCTGCACCGGTCACTGTTCCTTCACAATACCGGTCGGCTGATCATGGCCATAACGGCATTCCTGTTGATCCTGATTACGGTTTCAGGGATCATCCTCGTAGTGCAACGCCAGAAAGGTTTTCGCCGTTTTTTTGCACGGATAGAGCGGGACCATTTTGCACAGTATTACCATATTGTATTTGGCAGGATCGTGCTGGTGCCGATCCTCATTATTGCACTCACGGGAACAATTATTTCCATGAGCAGGCTGGAACTGATCAACACCAAACAGCCTTCGTTGCAGGTTGACCTTGATCATCTGAAAACAGGGCCGGCTGTTGAATTAAAAAATTCTGAAACGTTCCGTCAGATTCCCCTCTCGGAACTGCAGGAGCTCGAATTCCCGTTTTCTGAAGATGTGGAAGATTATTATACGGTGAAACTGTCTGACCGCGAACTGGCCGTTAATCAGTTAACCGGTGAAATCCTTAACCAACAACGGTATCCGGCAGGTGCACGATTAAATGCATTGGCAATGCGGCTGCATACGGGTCGTTCAGGAAGTATCTGGGCCATTATCCTGGCCATCAGCTGTGGTTATATTTTATTTTTTATCTGCTCGGGTTTTGTGATCATGTTCCGGCGGAGAGCAAACAGGTCGGTAAACCGTTTCAAACCCGATGAAAGCCGGGTAGTAATCCTGGTGGGCTCCGAGTCAGGGACCACAATGCGTTTCGCAAAATCTGTCCAGCAGCAACTAATGCAACAGGGGGAGAAGGTATACCTGACTGACCTGGATAATTACCACTTGTTTCCTGTTATGGAACACCTGATCGTAATGACCAGTACCTATGGATTGGGCGACCCGCCCTCCAATGCCCGGAAATTCCAGCATAAGCTGGACCTGTGTCCCCAGCATCAGACTGTTCGTTTTTCAGTGCTTGCCTTCGGTTCGCGGTCGTATACTGATTTCTGCAGTTTTGGACTGGAAGCCGATCGATGGTTAAGCCGGCAGCCATGGGCATTCCGGGCCACAGAAGTGGTTACGGTAAATGACCGTTCACCGGAAGATTTTGGTAACTGGTGTAATTCCTGGTCGTCTGAAACAGGATTAACCATCAGCCTGACCAATGAGTTGCTGCATGGGGCTCCGCACGACCTGCACCGGTTCACCGTCGATTTTAAATCTGCTTTATCAGTAAGTGATTCATTTTTGATAAGGCTTCGTTCAGTAAAGGGACCCGCTTTCAGGTCGGGCGACCTGATCGCTATTTATCCAAAGAATGATCATCACGAACGACTTTATTCGGTGGGTAGGGTGGAAGGCAGGATGCAATTGAGCGTAAGACTCCATCCCGATGGACTTGGTTCAGGTTACCTCTTTGGTCTGAATACCGGAGAGTCGCTGCAGGCAAGACTTGTAAAGAACAGGCATTTTTATTTTCCCAAACGAGCACCGGCGGTGATTTTAATTTCCAACGGAACAGGTATTGCACCGTTTCTCGGGATGATTGACGAGAACAGGAAAAAAATACCTACATATCTCTATTGTGGTTTCCGTTACCAGTCGTCCTTTGATCCCTATAAAGATTTCCTTTCACAAAAAATAGCAACGGGCCAGCTCCGTCAAGTGAAAACAGCATTGTCAAGGGAGGATCAGCGAATCTATGTAACGGATCTTATCATGGCCGACAGTGCAATGCTGCAACAACAATTGTTATCCGGTGCAGTGCTCATGATCTGCGGGTCGCTCGCCATGCAGGCAGATGTGCTCAATGCAATTGAAAAAATAATTCAGGGCCAGCCTGGACTAAATATGGACGCACTGCTTGAACGCGGACGGATACGTACAGATTGTTATTGAGTGAGGATCCGGAATTTTTCCAATCCGGGTGATGCATAAAATTTTCCTTTATCAGAAATAAGGATACAGGTATAACCCGGAAAACGTCGTAGGAATTTCAATCCTGCTTTTTTTCCGAGTACCATCACCGAGGTGCTGATGCCATTGGCAAGTTCTGCACCCGGACCCAATACGGTTACACTGGTAAGACCGGTTGCGGGATAACCAGTAGCGGGGTTGATGATATGGGCGTAACGTTTGCCATTGAGTTCCACAAATTTTTCATAACTGCCGGAAGTGACCACAGCACCCTGTTCCAGGGGAATGACAGCATAGAGGTCCCCGCTGTGAAAGGGATCGTTTATGCCGATATTCCAGGTACTGCCATCCGGTTGCCTGCCCCAGGTATTCATATCCCCCGATCCATTTACGATTCCTGCATTGATTCCCCTTGCAATCATCATTGCCTTGCAACGATCTGCCGCATAACCTTCACCCAATGCCCCGAAGCCGATTTTCATTCCGGGCATTTTTAAAAATATGGTGGAGTTAATGGTATCGATGATAATATTTTTATAACCCACTTTAGCCCTTGCTTTTTTTACCGCTGCAGGTGAGGGTAATTCCGTCATGGTACCATCAAACCTCCAGATCTTTTCCATTGCTGCAAAACTGATATCAAATGCACCATGGGTTAACCGGGAAAGTTTTATCGCACGTAAAGTGAGCTCAAGTACTTCGCGGTCTACTTTTACGGGACTGATGCCTGCATTGCGGTTGACAAGTGAAACCTGTGTTTCCGGTATCCAGTCGGAGATCAGGTTTTCAATACGCGTGATCTCTGCTATCACGGTATCAATATTGGCTTCGGCCGTGGAGGAGTCCGTTGCTACAAGTGTGATATCGAAACGGCTTCCCATCAGTTTAACGGTACGGGTGCGTAATGCCTGTGCCGGGCATTGAAGGTTTATAAAAAACAGGAAGGGTAACAGGTATTTTTTCACCGGGTAAAATTAGCGCAAGCAGGATGGTGTGGTTAACGAATATTGGAAAATTAACGGATGACGTTGAAAAATACCGCATACCCCGCGCGCAGCGATCTTAATAACCCGGATTTTGTTTGAGGTTGGGGTTTATTAAAATCTCGTCAATGGGTACCGGTAACAGTTGCGCGGTGGTTTTCCATACGGTTCCCTTGGTGGCGCAGACTGCAGGCATTATATTATCAATATTCCCTGACCTTTTGAGATCGAACCAGCGATGTCCCCATTCGGTAAATAACTCTACCTGGCGTTCATGGGCGATGGCTGCCAGCAGCTCTTCCTTGACGGAAGCAGTGGTGGGTGCAAGTCCTGCCCGGCTACGGATTAAATTCAGGTCGGCAGCGGAACCTGTCAGATCACCCAGTTGTGCGCGGGCTTCGGCCCGGATCAGGTATTGTTCGGCCAGCCGGAGAACCATCAGGTATTCAATAATCTCCGGTCTTTCCCTGATTTTGTATTTATAGGGAAAGTAGTATGACACAGTGGGAGAGGTGGAGGTAGCTGCTACGTCGGATCTGCCGATCCAGCTGTTCATTCGTTTGTCGCCATTTTCGAAGACATTTAACAGGGCGGGATTGATGTAGCCGTTTATAACATTGGGGGCGGTGCCAGGAGGGATGTAAAAGGTCGTTGCTTCGAAGGTATTGTAGCCCGGGGTAACTGAATTCAGTTGGAAGATGGCTTCGCTGCTTAGTTTTAAATAGACATTTAGCAGATCGGGTTCAAGGTGGTAGAAGGGATTATCAATTACTTTTGTAGCCTCGTCTGCTGCGTTGCGCCAATCCTTCCTGTACAGATAAACCCTTGCCAGCAGGGCATTTGCTGCGTACCGGTTTGGCACAATCCGATCTGCCAGTGCGGTGTCCATGTTCAGGAGATACTCATCACTGATCTGTTCAGCAGCAATTTTCAGGTCGCTGGTGATCTGATCATACACCATGGTTACGGGTGTCCGGGTCAGGGTATTATTTATCCGGTAATCAGATGTAACCGCAAGCGGCACATCTCCAAAAAGATTTACTGCATAAAAATAAAAAAACGCCCGCAGGAAGTGGGTCTGACCGTTGAGATGGGTTTTGGCCTTTTGTGTCATGCTTTGCGAATCAGCAATCCCTTCGATGGCCATATTACATTCATAAATATGGAAATAAAGTTCATCCCAGATATACCTGACCCTGGTGGGTACGTCATTTTTATAAAAGCCATTCAGGTCTGATTGGGTGTTTGCAGGCATTTGCATTTCATCTGCTGATACTGCTCCTGCAAATGAAATGCTGAAATTACCGCTGGTAATCCTTGTGTTCTGTTGCATCATTCTTCTGTAGATCGAGGATACGGCAGCAAAAGCGGTCCTGTCATTTTCAAAAACATCTTCCCGGCCGATTGTAGTTGGCGGAAGGTCTACCTCAATCATTTTTTTACACCCGGTACTCAGGCAGAAAATTCCGCCGGCCATCAGCCAGGTCAGGAGTTTATATTGAGTAATGTTTTTCATTGTTGTAGTTAAAAAGTTGTTTTAATTCCGGTTACAATAACCCTGATAGGCGGGGTTGTGCGGCTGCCGCCCAGGAATTCCGGATCCAGTTGCCCATCGTTCGGAAAGGTCAGCAGGTTTTGGGCCTGCACATACCATTGCAGGCTTGTAATTCGTGCCTTTTTAAGCCAAATGGCAGGAAGGTTGTAAGCAAATGAAACATTCTTTATCCAGAGTGAAGAGAACCTGGAGTAAGCCCTGGTGCTTACCGCTGCATTTTCCTGCGCACCATACATGGTTATATCACCGATCATACGTTGCACATCGGTTATGTCGCCTGGTTTTTGCCAGCGCCTTAATAATTCCCTGGGCATGGCAAACAGAGCAAAAAGACCCGGCGGAAGTTTCTGCAGCCGATTGAATGAATTTGGTCCCACCTGGTTGGCGAAAGTTACAAACAGGTCGAGTGTAAATTGTTTATATGTAAAGGTATTCCGAATCCCGCCATAGTATTTATAACCCTGCCTTACCAGTGCGATTTTATCTTTTGCCGGATCTGGATTTTGGGTAATATTTCCCCGCCGGTCTAAAAACTGGTAGAGACCATTCTGCGGATTTACTCCTGCAAACTGGAAAACCTTAAGTGTTCCAACTGATTCGCCCACCACCAGGATGTCGCGGTAAGAATTCGAATTTTCCAGGTTAGGGAACGAAGTCAGACGACTTTTAGGGAGTGTAAAATTAAAACTGCTTGTCCATGTTAATCGTTTACCGGTTATGTTGGTGGTAAACAGATCCAGTTCAAGGCCCGTGTTACTGAGTTTTATATCTGTATTGCCATATATCCTGAGAGAGCCGGTAACAGATGAAAGGTCACTGTTCAGGAGCAGTCGGGAGGTCCGGTGAATGTAATAGCTTGCATTCAGGACCAATCGTTCATTAAGAAAACCAAGATCCAGTCCGATCTCCGACTTTTTTGTCAGTTCCCAGCCCAGGTCCGGGTTGTAGAGCCTGGTGGGAAACATAGTCGGTTGATAGATATAGGGATTGCCGTTGGTATAGGTAGATTGGAAGGCATAGTTCTGGATGCCATCATTTCCGGTGGTGCCATAACTGGCCCTGAGTTTACCAAAACTCAAAAAGGGCAGGGCTGTTGAAATAAATTTTTCTGCTGAAAAGATCCATGCCGTACCGATTGCACCGAAAAAGTTATACCGTTTATCAGGGCCGAACCGACTGGATCCATCGTAGCGGCCATTGAGTGACAATACATATTTCTGATCCCATGCGAATTTCAATCTTCCAAAAACCGCGTTATACTTATACTTATTATAAATATCGGCCGTTACTGCTACAAGTTGAGCCGCATTAATATCGGTAATAAGGTTCCGGTCGGTAAAACCAGTGGCTTCCCGCTTTAGATTAGTGTTGGTAATGTTCTGCAATGTTGCACCGAATACGCCCGTAAGGTCACCTTGTTTAATTTTTTTTTTAAAGACAACCTGCGGTTCCAGGATCCATGATTTTAGCTTGTAGTTACCGAAAAGGGTTTTGGCTTTTGATACATCATAAACCAGGTCGTACCCACCCCCGGGGTCAGACTGGTATTCATGATATCCCAGATAATGGTAACCGAAAGAAGTGGATAATTCCACTTCGTTTGATAGTTTATAAGTCAGGCGGGCATTACTTACGAGGTTATTTGTCCTGTTTCTGTATTTCTGGATGGTATAGATAGCGGGACTGAACAACAGCTGCTGATTAAAAGTGCCATCCGGATTATTCAGTCGTGCCATTGGAGGCAGGTAATAAAGATCCCACATAAAATCACGGGGAACCACCGTACAATTGTTATGGGATAAGTTGCTCACCAATGCGATCCGGAGTTTATTACGGAATGCAGAACTGCTGACATTCAAAAGGACACTGCTCAGTATATCGTCTCCGTCGAGTGGTTGTACGGTAGATTGCCGCGTATTTCCGATGCCCAGCAGATACAATGTTTTTTCCGAACCGCCTGATACTGTTGAGTGGGCATTAAAGGTATGTGCAGTATTTCCCTGCCAGTATTCTGGCCAGTCCGTGTAACTGCTGGTATCCCAGGTACCATTTAAATCATAGTCGGTGGGACCGATTGTCGCATTGTCATTTCTTTTTGCTTCCCTTCTCAATTCCAGGAATTCTTTGGTATTGAGAAGGGGCGGTGAAGTAGTCACATTCCCGATTCCTGCATTTACATTAAGGTTGACAACCGGTTTGCCGGCCTTACCTTTTTTTGTGGTGATCAGCACCACACCGTTTGCGCCACGTGTACCATATATTGCCGTTGCATCGCCATCCTTCAGTATATCCACCCTTTCAATAGCATGAAGGTCGAGATAGTTCAAGGGATTTCCTCCGTTTTGTGCACTGCTGACCAATGGGAGTATACCGGAAGGATAGGGTACACCATCTACAATAAACAATGGTTCATTACTCCCTGTCAGTGAGTTCCTGCCACGGATCGCTACAAAAAAAGAACCACCGGGCAGGCCGGTTTTTTGTTCAATGTTCAATCCGGAGATGCGGCCCTGTAAAGCTGCCAGTATATTGTTTACCGGTTGCCTGGTGATATCGGTTTCATTCAGGGTACTTACGTTACCTGTGTTCAGCCGTTTACTTGTTTTGCCATATCCTATAACCTGTACCTGTCCCAGTTGGCTGGTCCTTTCTTTTAATTTGATAAATAAGGGCCCCGTTTTTTTTTCATAGAGGACGATCTTATTTTCGTATCCGACAAAAGAGCATTCCACCAATTGTTGTTCCTTATCGGGAAGGTTCAGTTCGAACTCTCCTTCGCTATTGGTAAATGCACCGAATTCACTATCCTTTATCTTCACACTTGCACCATGTAAAGCATTGTTTTGTTCGTCGGTCAATTTGCCCCTGATACTGATCAGGGGTTCTTCTTCAGTATTGGCCAGCTGTCTTTTTTTTGCAGTGATGGCCACTGTTTTTTCCAGGATAGTATAGGTCACCGGCATGTTTTTGAGGCATTGATCCATTGCCTGCTCCAGTGTGAAATTGGTAAAGCGGACTGTTACCCGCGGAAGTTGCCGGATGAGTTCTGTTTTATAAAAGAAGGAATAACCTGTTTGTTTTTCCAGCTGCACAAATACCGTTTCAAGGGTTACATTCCTGGCAGAATAGGTCACCTGCTGGCTAAAAACGGGTGTTGATACCAGGCAACAAATCAAAATTAATAAGGTAGTTGCGCCTCTCATAAGCGTAATAATTAAATCCTTTACAGTTGTTGGGTACGGACGTAAATCGTTCCGGTTACTGAACCGTGATCGTTCTGCCGTTGGCGGTGCAATGAATCCCGTTTAGTTCAAGGATCCTGAACACATACTCAAGGCTGGCTTTCCTGGGGATTTTACCGTTAAAATGACCTGTTGGTACGGTGGAAGTATATTGAATATCTACATTGTACCATCTTGCTATCTGTCGCATAATGGTGGGAATATCAGATTCATTAAAATTGAAAAACCCATCCTTCCATGCAATGGCTTCGTCGAGGTCAGCATTCTTTACCAGTTTGTCATTTCCCTGTTTATCTACCTGCAACTGCTGACCCGGTGTAAGTACCAGCCGGTTATTAATCCTGACCGAGCCCTCCAGAAGGGTTGTGCTGATAATGGGTTCATCACTATAATCACTGATATTAAAATGGGTTCCCAATACCTGTACAGTCTGACCTGAAAATTTTACCAGGAATGGTTTCGCAACATTTTTAACTACTTCAAAATATGCTTCACCCGTTAATTCCACACTACGTTCATTGGTTGTAAAAGCTGCGGGGAACCGGAGTGATGAAGCGGCATTGAGCCAGACCTTCGTACCATCGGGAAGTACAACCATATATGTACCGCCTCGTGGTGTGGTAATAATATTATAGTTCAGGTCACCTGTCGCCGCTGGTCCGGTTGTCCCAACATGATACGCAAGTTTCCCGTCCGCGTCTTTGCGGATCTCTGTGTTACCTTCCTCGGCTATTTTACCATTGCCTGTCTGGTTTAGTATAACCGTTTTTCCATTGGCCAGGGTGAGTGTTGCCAGGTTACCCGCGGGTACAATATTGCCGGGTATTTCTGTATTATTTCGACTTGTAAGTTTTTCGCCATCAGATTTTGAAAAATAGAAAAGCCAGCTTGCCAGCGAAAGCAGCAGGATTGCTGCCGCCCACCGGAGTACAGGAAACAGTCGCCGTACCGGTGCCGGCGGGGTATTGGCCAGGTGTTCATCCGACAGGTTAACCCTGGACATGAGGGCCTGGTATATTTCATCCCGCAATTGGACCACCTGCTTCTCATCCAGGTCCGGTGTATTTCCCTCCACCTGGTCGTACCATTCCTCCAACCGGGCTTTTTCCTGGTCAGTTGCCTTTCCCGCATTATACCGGGTGAGTAATTGATGAATTTGCTGGATCTCCAAGGTCTCTTTAGTAAGCATATCCGGTATCCCCCGAAAAAGTACTATCCGTTATAGAAAATATTTTGGGACAACGGCAATTAACAGGGAAATGACGGGTAAACGATAACCTTTTAATCTGGTTCGCAGCCGGTTATAGGCATTTTGCAGCTGGTTTTTTACCGTTTGTTCGGAAAGCCGGAGCTGGTTGGAAATTTCATTAATGCTAAGGTTTTCCTCTTTTTTCAACGCATAGATCATTTTCATGCGGGGAGGCATTTTATCAATTTCATCGCTTACCATGGCATAAAGTTCTTTTTGCTGGAGCCAGTCTTCCACTACGTTGTCTGCGTTCCATTCCGCAGGACGGACCGCGTGTGCGTAACGCAGGCGCACCGCATCTTTTTCATATTGCCTGAATACCATATTACGCAAAATGCCGTACAGGTATGGCAGTATGGCCGACTGACCTGCCAGGTCGTCCATATTGTTCCAGAGCACAAGGAATACTTCCTGCGTTATATCCTTGGCAACCTGGTCTGATTGTATTTTGCGGCAGGCATGGAGGTAGATTACCTGCCAATGTTGATTGAATGCAAGATCAAATGCCTTTCTTTTATCAGACAGCGCAATTTTCAGTATAGTATGGTCTAAAGAGTCCTCCATTTTGGTTCTAAAAAAAAATCTCAATCTAACCAATAGTCCGGACTGACTGGTTAATATATTCGACTTAGACAACACTTCGCACAACCTGTGCTATTTATTAATTCCAATCACAATAAAAGTGACCGTTACATTGTCGCCCAGAACGAGACTGCTTCCGCCAACGTCATAGTCGCGTCGGTTCAGGTCGAAACTCCCTTTAAACTGGTAACCGCCGCTGACAAGTGAAACCTGAACGGGAATGGTAACCGACTTCGTTGTTGCCTTGATGGTGAGCTCGCCTGATACCTGCAGGTTGGAACTTTTACCGGAAATTGTCTTTGATGCAAATGTAATGGTGGGATATTTTTCTACGTCAAAATATTCAGGTTTTTTAAGATGCGTATCGCGCAGGTCGTTGGATGTATTAACGGTACTGACATCCGCCTTCAGGTTAAAAACAGCTTTTTCAGGACTTGTACTGTCAAACTCAATAGTGCCGGCCACTCCCTTGATACTGCCAGTAGTAGTTATTCCGAAATCTTTGATGGTGAATTTAACAGACGACCGGCTGTCGTCCGGCTGGTACGACTGTGCCCTGATGGCGCTTACCAACAGGATACCTGGTATCAGGATAAGGAAACTTTTCATGATTGATTATTTTGGGTTACAGATTGTTTGTTCGGCCGCGGTCGTCAGGTAAACGGACGATTGTTTAAACGTCAGGGAAGGATCATGGGCTCCTGTCTCGCGATCCATATTTTCCGTTCGGTTGAATCCGGGTTGACTGCCAGTTTCAATGGCCTGCCTGCATAATATTCATAAAATGTATCGAGATGAATACGCAGTGTTTCAACCGACAATAGTGAATCAGGCATATTGGCGCCATACCAGCGCGGGTTTGGCCGCTGTTTCCAGGTAACCAGGGTGAGCATACTTGCTGGTCTGGCGTCAAGATCGATATCTGTTGCAGAGTCGGTTCTGGAAATATCATTCCGGTATAAAGTGGACGTGGTATTTAATTTCGTGTTTACAAATATATTCATGACGGTGCCGTCGAGGGAATGGGCGGGTATCGAACCATTATCTTCAGCTGCGTTATTAAGTTCGGACGTTGCCTGCCTGCATGCAAACAGGAGAACGGTGAGCGGGAGTATGATTTTGTAGCGCATAATGTTGGATTTATTTGGGTGTCATCGGATATGTAAATACAAAGTCGTTGCTGCGGACAACCTGGTGGCAGGCCATACAGAATTTAGCGAAGCTGGGATCCTTGCCCCAGGGTTGAAGCGTAATGCCTTTAAACCTGGCGAAACCCCAGCCAAAGGTTGAAGCATATAACACACTATTTTTTACCATGAAATCAACCAGTACAAATTCGCCGGTTGTGATATTGCCGGCTGTATCTGTCTTTGCAGTCCAGATACTTTTGGCAAGTACGGCACCATCGGGCCATGGATTTATCTTTTTTTCTTCTACTGCTTTTACAGCAATCTCGTTGCCATAGATTACCCGCACCGAGAATGTCTCAAATCTGTCAGCAGTACTAAGTGCTCTCCATTTGTCGAAACCATTGAAGAAACGGATGCCATTTACTGCCGGCATCACCTGCACTCCCTGCTGTCCCGGCCTGGCGGCTTTCTGCACCGCCATGCCGACTGCGGTAATACTGTCATTGGGTGTTCTTGGTGAAATAGCAGCGAGGTAATTTTCCAGTATTGCCACATCATTGCTATCCAGCGATGCACCCGGATGCATTACGCGATAACTTTTCAATGGCATTTGCCGGATCCGCATTTCGTTCACAGCCAGGAAGAGCATTGAACGCTGATCGGATGGTTGCAGGCTATCCCAGTTTGAAAAATTCATGGCAGCCCTTGCAGCCCTGACATCAGAAGCAACCAGGAAATTGGCCGGTGTTATTTTGTCAAACCATTTCAGTCGCGTCTGGTTGGAATGACAGTCGAAGCAAGACCTTTTCAATACAGCCATTACACTATCGGGAACGGGTATTTCCTGTGTTACGGGAGGATTGGTAATATGGGGCCTGACAAATTGCGCGGCACCGAAAACCAGGAGTATTAATATTAGTATGACGAATGTCTTTTTCATGATAAGGTGCGACAAACATTTCCTGAATTGGTTTTATGAAGTACACTGATTATACAAAAGTTGTTCAAAGCTAGGTCATCAGGCAGCGCAGGTCAATGTCCGAACCCAACATACAATTGCAGATAACAAGGAAAGTAAATTGCTTTTATCATTATGAAAATATAAGGCGGTTGTGGAAACAACCGCCTTTACCAAAACTGACCAAAACTAACCAAAACGAACATTTTTGACACGACCCCACAGGGCAGATTCCGTTGTTATTTCTGCAGGTTTAGTTCCCGTTGACGTGTACCGGGAACCTCTGTACCGGTATCACTTAAATAGTCCCGGATCATTGTAAGTTTCTCACTCATCTTCCAGAGTTGCTGCTGGTAGCGCTTTTTATAGGAAATGGCCGAAGACTTCGACGGCATCCGTCCCATGAAATACATACCGGTGATATTCTTTACTGCGTCGGAGGACGCGAGGAAAGCAATTGTATCTGCACCATCTTTTAATGATTCGCTGTCGAAGTCGCCGAATAATGTTTTATAAAGACGCGTGGTGATGAAACCGGGATGGACGGCATTTACCATGATATTTTTGTCCTTCAGTTTTTCGGCCAGCATATATGTAAACAGCAGATTGCATAATTTGGAGCAACAATAAATTTTTGTTCCGATATACGATAATTCGCCCTGCAGGTTATTCACGTTGAACTGGGCTGTGTAATGGGTATGGGAACTCACATTGATGATCCTTGCAAAAGGCGAAGACTGTAACAGGGGTAACAGCAATTGGGTAAGAAGAAATGGTGCAAGATGGTTTACTGCAAAGGTTGTTTCAATAGTATCGGTTGTAAGCCCCCGTCGTTCCATATATACAGCAGCATTATTTACCAGAATATCGAGCCGTGTATAAGCCAGCCTTATCTCACGGGCCATCTGTTCAATTTCGTGTTGTTTTTCGAAATCGGAAATAAACACGTTGAATGAGGCCGCAGGTAACTGCTGCCGGAGCATCTCCAGTGTTTCACTTCCTTTTATTACGGTGCGTGCATGTATCAGGACGGTTGCTCCCCGCCCTGCAAGTTCAATAGCTACCTGCATTCCAATGCCGCTTGTTGAACCCGTTACCAGGACAATCTTATCTTTCATAGAAATCTTCGCTTTGTTCATTAATCACAGGAAACTAACAGGTCATTGAAATATTCAATTCATTTAGTTTCTTTTCTATTACCGGGGGAGTTGCCGGCCTGCGATGTGAATGATCATTCAGTAAGATGCCCTTGGCTTCATTAAGAAGAGAGATCACTCCAAACAATATAAGATCTGCTCCAACCCTTTTTGGATTACTGAACCGATGATATTCCAGGATAGCAAAATCGCGCGCCCTCAGAAACACTTTTCCCTGCACCCATAACAGGTCGTTGCCGGATAACTGGAAGTCGTTTATATAACCACGCTCATGCATGTCAACAATCGCATCAGCTTTTGTGAGATAAATATTCATATCAGCTTTGTTTCGAATTAATGCAGACTGATTACATATGTCGTGCCATACCACTAATACCTGTTCTTCAGCTTTTTAGGTAAAATGCGAGTGCGGGTAAATAACGAAATGCCGTTAATTCGCGTCGGGCGTCGGCGATATTCAATGATTTTGTAACGCGATATTCAACATGAATGATCGCTTAACTATGACATATCATAGTGGCGCCGGTAATATATAACAGACAACTTTCTATTTGTCAATCCCTTGTTTATTGGTACGCCATTAGTAAGTGTCACAGCGATCCTGAATATTTTATAAAAACCCTTAGTACTTTTTTCAGGTAACCCGGATATAAGATCAACACTGGTTTGTAACAGATTTATAAATCCTGTTGACAGTGGAACACAAAATTTACTGGCAAAAGTCTGATAATCTAAACAGGTTTTTATGGAAAGATCATTTATTTCTAATTATTCAGAAGGGCAACCTGTCATGGAAAATTTCATGGCGAGCCGAGTCCCAGACCGGCGGGCAAGGGCTGTTGAAAATGATAGTCCGGTGTATGTCCGGGTACGTGCAGAAAATAACGTAATGGCAAAACAAGATTGCGGATTTGCAGAATTTATCGGGTCTGGTCCCGGTATGGATCAGGTCTTCCACCTGATCTCGCAGGTGGCGGGGTCAAACAGCACTGTTCTGGTGTTGGGTGAAACAGGTACAGGGAAAGAACTTGTTGCAAAAGCCATTCATAATAATTCATCGAGGAAGAATAAAACAATGGTGAAGGTAAACTGTGCTGCGTTGCCGGCCAACCTCGTGGAGAGCGAATTGTTCGGACACGAACGCGGGAGTTTTACCGGCGCAGTAGAAAGACGCATCGGTAAATTCGAACTCGCGCATAACAGTACCTTATTCCTTGACGAGATCGGTGAAATGCCCGCAGATCTCCAGGTAAAATTGCTAAGGGCCCTGCAGGAGCGGGAGTTTGAGCGGGTAGGAGGTACTACAACGATCAAGGTAGATGTACGGATTATTGTTGCTACCAACCGCGACCTGAAAAAAGAGGTCAGGGAAGGCCGGTTCCGCAGCGATCTCTATTACCGGCTAAATGTTTTCCCGATTACTATTCCGCCACTACGTGAACGGATGGATAATATCGATAAGCTGGCCGACTTTTTTGTACAGCGGTTTGCAAAATCACTTGGCAGAGATATCAGTCATATTTCTTTCCAGGCAAGAAAGGAATTACAGATGTATTCATGGCCGGGTAATGTTCGGGAACTGGAACACCTGATAGAAAGAAGCGTACTGATGTGCACTGATAATGTGTTGCGGAAGATTTGTATGGCAGATCTTGAATACGCCGACCCATACATGACACCTGTTTCCGGCAACACAAAAACGATTTCAGAAAATGAGCGGGATCATATTGTGCAGGTGATCCGCAAATGCGGTGGTAAGATTTCCGGAAAGGGTGGCGCAGCCGACCTGCTGGGTGTTCCGCCATCTACCCTTAATTCAAAAATAGCAAGACTTGGTATTACCCGACAGCAAAGGTTTTCAAGTTAGTCGCCGCGAATTCATGATTTAATTTTTTAGCAGCATTGTCAATAACCATACATATATCAAACTGTCACTAAAATCAAAAAAATCATGAAAAGGAAAAGTTATTTGTTAAGTGTGTTAGTTATCGGGTTCATTTTTTTGGGTTCCGGTTCATTCGCCCAGACCGGGACAGCTATAAAAAACATAGTATTGGTACATGGTGCTTTTGTGGATGGCTCGGGCTGGAAAGGTGCCTACGAGATCCTGGTGAAGAAGGGTTATCATGTAACAGTTGTACAGCAGCCCCTTACTTCTTATGAGGAAGATGTGGCTGCAGTGAACAGGGTGCTTAAGATGCAGGAAGGTCCGGTTATACTTGTAGCACATAGCTACGGAGGTTCGATTATCACCACTGCCGGAAATGATCCCATGGTAAAGGGACTGGTATTTATTGCGGCACATGCACCTGATACAGGGGAAGATGAGGCAGACAATGGTAAAAAATACCCACCTGCCTATAAATCGCTGGTGAAAACAAGTGATGGATTTGATTACATAGAAGTTTCCCGGTTTCACCCTGATTTTTGCGCTGACCTGGATGCAAAAGATGCCGAACGGATGGCCCATTCACAGATGCTTGCGGCAGATGCCGTATTCCATGCAGTTATCCAGACACCTGCATGGCGTAGTAAACCAAGCTGGTATATGATCCCAACCCTCGACCGGATCATTAACCCTGAACTGGAACATTTTTATGCCAAGAGGGCAAACAGTGTGACTGTTGAAGTGGAAGGTGCAAGTCATTCTGTATATCAGACGCATCCTGAAAAGGTAGCGGCACTGATCGAGGAAGCGGCAATGGGAGCCGACAAAAATAAACGCTGACGCTCGTTTTATAAATGGTGGTTTTTGATTGATGATGATCCGTACCCAATGAATAAGCAAATGGAGGTTATCCCCGGATTTCCACTGTTTGCTTATTTCATTTTAATACCCTGGTCAACTCATCATACATAGGCAGCTAACAAATGATACCCGGGCTGTATTAATCTCCGCACTGGAGTGTCGTCTGATTATTTATTCGCTTCGCAGGGCTTCTACCGGGTTGGCAATTGCCGCTCTCACCGCCTGGTAACCCACTGTAATCATGGCAATCACTACAGCTACCGCACCAGTTAATAAAAACATCCACCATTCAATACTGACCTGGTAGGCAAAATCTGCCAGCCATTGATTCATTGTCCACCAGGCAATAGGAGTTGCAATCAGCAAAGCGATAAAGATCAGTTTTATAAAGTCGGATGAGAGCATGCCAATGATACCGGAAATGGATGCTCCCAATACCTTTCGTATACCGATTTCCTTTGAACGCTGCAGGGCGGTAAGTGTGGCCAGTCCGAATAAACCAAGACAACTGATCAGGATGGAAACAATGGTAGCGAGATTAATCAGCTTTGACAGGTTGTGCTCATTTTTATACATCTCTGTCAGTGTTTCGTCGTAATACCTGCTGGAGAAACTACCGGGCGGATATACCGTATTCCATTTTTCTTCCATGGCCCGGATGGTCTGCTGCCATACAGCGGGATCCTTACCGGTTAGTTTCACATTGAAACTGCCCAGGTTTTCTTTATTTGCCATCAATGCCACGGGGTCAATTGTAGAGTGGAAGTTCTGCAGATGGAAATCTTTAACTACACCTGCCACGGGAAACGGGTTACCATATTGTCCGATCATTTTCCCAATGGCATCCTGCGGTGTTTTAAAACCAAATCCACGGGCAGCGGTTTCATTGATCACATATTCGATTGTAGTGTCGGAGGGGAGCAGGTTGCGTCCGGCAAGTAACTGGAGGTTGTAAAGCCTGATGTAGGCGGTATCTACCTCGCGGCGCACCATCTGACGGCTCACCGGTTCCTTCATATCGCTGCATTTGTATGAATACATACTTGAAGAATAATTGCCTGACAATGGTTCCGTGCCCATTGAAAGCATACTCACTCCGGGAAGCTTTTTAAATTCGTTGGCAACGGTGAATTGTTTTCCTTTATAATTTTTATCCGAAAAATATTTCCAGGGAACTTCCACCAGTACCACCGCGTCCTTATCAAATCCCATGTCTTTTTTCAATGTATACTTTAATTGTGCACCCATGATCATGGCGCCGACAATGAATACCTGGGCAATCATGAATTGCAGCACAATCAAGGTCTTCCTTCCTGAAAAACCTTTAGCGGGTCCCTTCCAGTTTGATTTGTTACGCATGATCGCGATGGGCTGCACTTTTGCAATAATCCAGGCCGGGTATCCGCCAGACAACAATGTAATCGCCGTCACAAGAATAAGAATGAAAATAACTGTTGCTGCATTACCGGCATAAGCTGCAGAGCCGTCTGGCACAATATCGGCAAGCCACCGGAAACTCAGGCGGGAAAAGATCATGGCCAGTCCGGTTGCAAGGGCAACTGTAATCAGGGTTTCGGCCAGCAACTGCAGGATGAGTGAAGAACGGCCACTCCCAAGGGTTTTCCTTACACCAATTTCCTTACTGCGTTGCGGAATCTGTGCAGTAGTCAGGTTGATATAATTTATGCAGGCGAGTAACAGGATGAAAACTCCGAGCGCAACAAGTCCGTACAATACCTGTTTGCTTGCCTTATGAAATTCGAGTTCGTTGATATACGTCGAAAAATGGCTTTCCTTCATTGGCAGTAACTGAAACCATCTTGTAAAAGTGAAGGTGGGTTTGGTTTCCTGTGCGTATTCCTTCCACTTCCGGCTGGCGATCTCATTGATGCCTTTCATCACCTGCGCAGTGTCTGCATGGTCGGCCAGCTGCAGGTAAACCTTGTCACTGCCATTGGTATTGGTCCAGGTGTTCAGTGAATAAACCTGTTGTTTCAGTACTATAAATTCCTGGCCAATGAATTCGCTGGGATAATCAAGGTCTTTGACGATACCGGAAACATTCTTTCTGAGGGTATCGTCATAAATGATCTGCCTGCCAAGCATTGCCTGTGGACTGATAGCTCCAAAGTAACTTCGGGCGCGGGTTTCAGTAAGCACTACATTGTCGGGGTTGTTCAGTGCTGAAGTAGTATTTCCTGCCAGCCAGGTATACGGCACCATTTCAAAATAAGTGGAATCGATAGCCACGACCTGCTGCGGTTCGTCGATGTTAATGACGGGGCGTTCAGTTGTGGCTGGCACCTGCAAGGTTTGAGGCCATTGACTGAATACGGGAGTAACGCGTTTTACCGAGGGCACTTCGGTCCTGATTGCCTGGTAAAATGGCGCTGATACACCACCATTGTATGATTCCTTTTTGTCGAATATAAATCCGGTAACCAGCCGGTATGTATTTTCTTTCTCCGGCAGTTCCCGTTCATAAGAAGTTTCATAACTGACAATACCGTAAATAACCCAGCAGGCCGTAATGCCAATGGCAAGACCAATAACATTTAAAAAAGTAAAAAGACGCTGGCGCCACAGGTGGCGGAAGATAGTCCTGAATGAAATCTTCATCAGAAGAAATGTTTTTGGTATGTTTGGAATGTAACCTGTCTGCAGCATTGAAAGTTTCGTTCCACCTTTTTAAATAATTGTTTCAGAACGTTTTACAACGCCTTACATATTGATATTTGTGCGTTTATGGACAGGAAGTGTAACGAAAACGGACGCATTCATTATTTTTGTCCGACCCATTAGTACCATGCAGAACTTATTCATTGAGTATCTTTTTATCATCCTGATCATTCTTGGCCTGGTAATGCTGGCCAATAAACTTAAGCTGGCATATCCGATTGTACTGGTACTCGGCGGACTGGCCCTTAGTTTCACCTCTCCCTTTTCGCATGTGTACATCGAGCCGGAACTGGTATTTTTTGTTTTCCTGCCACCCTTACTTTATGAAGCAGCCTGGCAAACGTCCTGGAAAGAATTCTGGAAATGGCGACGGGTTATTTCCGGTTTTGCATTTCCCATTGTGATCATTACATCATGCGTGGTAGCACTTGTTTCCAACGCACTTATTCCCGGGTTTACACTGGCATTGGGGTTTTTACTGGGCGGTATTATTTCGCCTCCCGATGCAATTTCTGCCACAACTATTATGCGTAAACTACCGGTACCGCGGAGTCTGGTGAGTATAATTGAAGGCGAAAGCCTGCTTAACGATGCATCATCACTGATCGTTTTCCGGTTTGCGCTTGCAGCGGTTATTACCGGACAGTTTCATTTTGGTACTGCCACAGGAAGTTTTTTTACGGTGATCATTATGGGCGCCCTCATCGGCCTGGTTATAGGTTTTATTTTTTATGCGATCCACCGCTGGCTGCCTACCACTTCCAGCATCGAGACAGTGCTGACACTGGTAACACCATACTGTATGTATTATTTTGCGGAGCACTATCATTATTCCGGTGTGCTGGCAGTGGTCAGCGGTGGACTGCTGTTGTCCAGCAACCGCCAGCGGATGCTGACCTACCGGAGCAGGATTGAAAGTGTGAACGTATGGACCAACCTCGTGTTTGTATTAAACGGCATTGTCTTTTTACTGATTGGTTTGCAGCTTCCCTTTATTGCCAATCAATTGGGTGAGACTGGAATGTCAACTGCTATCTGGTACGGTCTTGCTATTTCGTTGACCCTCGTTATTACCCGGTTGCTGACTACATTTGGAACAGTCCTCTTCACGAAGTTTATGTCGCAATTTATCACGGTTGCCGACAGGAATCCCGGATGGAAACTGCCGCTGGTTGCGGGTTGGGCCGGTATGCGGGGTGTGGTATCACTGGCAGCAGCGCTTTCCATACCGTTGCTGGGACAGGATGGACAGGCATTCCCATTCCGCAACCTGATTCTCTTTATAACATTTGTAGTCATCCTGGTGACACTGGTGGTGCAGGGCTTAACATTGCCCTGGCTGATCCGTAAAGTGCGGCCCACTGAAAGGGAAGGACTAATGTCGCATTCTTTACAGGAGCTGACCATCCAACGGGAAATAGCCAGCCGGTCGGTCGAGTTCCTTGAAGCAAGATATAATGATGAATGGGCCGACAATAACTTCCTGAAAAATCTTCATGCAACCTATAGCCTGGGATTACAGTACTATGATGCCAGGTTGAATCATAACATGGGTACACTGGGTGAATTGCAGGCCGGTTACCAGCAGGTTTACCTTGAATTGCTGGAGCAGCAACGATTGACACTGATCAGATTAAATAGCGAAACTGAACTGGATGACGAACTGATCAGGAAATACCTTTCACTGATCGACCTGGAAGAATATAAACTCCGCGAGAAAATTATCCTGGACTAGTTATTATTCTACCCCGCTTATTGTATAAATTTGGAGTGCATCAAAAAATTAAAACGTGAGCACCATCAGAAAAGAAGATATCAAACAGGAAGTATTTGACCTGTACGACGACTATGCGCATAACCGGGTAGACAGGCGTGATTTTATGCAGAAGCTTTCTATCTATGCAGTAGGTGGCCTTACAGTGGCTTCGCTGATGAGTTTCCTCATGCCCGATTATAAAGCTGCCATCCAGGTGCCGGCAGATGATCCACGGATAATTTCTGAATACATTACTTATCCATCTCCAAAGGGAGGTGGTACTATCAAAGCATTGCTGACCAAACCTGCCGGCGCAACCGGCAAGACCGGTGGGGTAGTGGTGGTGCACGAAAACCGGGGACTTAATCCATACATTGAAGATGTAGCGAGAAGGGTTGCCCTGGCGGGTTTTGTGTCACTGGCTCCTGATGCGCTTACACCGCTTGGTGGTTATCCAGGCACGGACGAACAAGGTCGTGAAATGCAGAGCAAACGTAACCGTGATGAAATGCTTGAAGATTTTATAGCAGGGTACGACTACCTTAAAACCAATAAAGATTGTAATGGAAAGGTTGGAGTGGTGGGATTTTGTTTCGGTGGATGGATTGCCAATATGATGGCCGTCCGGATCCCGGCTCTTTCAGCTTCCGTTCCTTTTTATGGTGGACAGCCCGGCGCCGATGATGTACCACCAATCAATGCACCACTGATGCTCCACTACGCTTCCCTGGATACACGCGTTAACGAGGGCTGGCCTGCCTACGAAGCCGCACTGAAGGCTAACGGGAAAAAGTATACCATGTTTATGTACGAGAATGTAAACCATGGATTCCATAATGATACAACACCCCGTTATGATAAACCGGCTGCTGAACTGGCCTGGGGCCGGACAATAGGATTTTTTAAGGAACAGCTGGGCTGAACTGAAATAAAAGTCACTACCTGGTTACCTGATCCAGACGGTTTGTTTTTGTAATGGATCAGCAATGGTAAGATGGAATTTGGGGTTCTCTTTATATTTTACATGTAACCTGATTGGAGGTTTCTGCCAGGTTTTAATTTTGAAGTATCCACTGGGATCAGTCAAAAATTCTTCTTCCCCTTCGATTATGTAAAGATATACCTGGCTTACCGGTTCATGGGTTTGCTGGAACAGAACCCTTCCCTCAATTATCACCGGGGCCTCCGTTTCTGCCTGTTCCGCATCCTGTGTTCCTGTAGTTTGCGGGTCACGGAAAGAATTCCGGAGCAGCCTGACATCATATTGATCAGCGCTATTCAGGGCAACCTCTACCGGTTTATATTCATTCATGATAAATACGATTACAGAATCGCGCTGACCAACCTTAATATAATAGACACCGTCGGCCTGGGTACCCGATACATTATTGGTTCCTTTAACTTTCACAGTAACCCCTTCAAGTGGCAGTCCTTCATCTGAGTTAACCACACCCGTGATAGTGCGTACCTGGGCGTTTGTATTTATAACCAGCAACAATATTAATAAAGTAAAAATGTTCGGTTTCATAACTGGGTTTTGCTTTTTTAATAGTCTACAATGTTGGTAGACAAATATACGGCAAAAGGATTTCAGGTGAACAGAATCCGGTTATTCCGCTAAAAAATCTCGCTAATTAGCGATATGTTGTAAATCAATTTTAAGCCAACTGGTCTAACGTTTTGGTTTTTATGGTTTTGAAACTTGGCACAACCGTTGGATTACCGGGGTAACACAGTTTTATGTAACCCAAAACAATAACGGCCATGATCTCTTTTTTTTACGCCCGCCCACTACCATTAATCCCTGCCTTTTTTCCCGGTACCCCACCACCCGGAACTTCCCTGTGGTCGGGCATAAAACCGCGGATGATCATTGATGATTTTTTAAAGAGCTTTTTACCAGTGTCCGGTGTCAGGACCAGCAAAATCCGCTTAGTTCCGGTTCCGGTAAACAGGTGTTACAGGGCTTTTTAAATCCAGTCCCCATGCAACGTACCCTTGTAATAGGAAGCCAGGATAGTGATCATATCTGGGGTTCTGAGCTGGCCAGGATTGAACTGATCGAGTATGGCGATTTTCAATGTCCGCATTGCATTGAGGCCCATGCTTCGATCAAATTCCTTCGTAAATCGCTGGTTCCCCAGATCCGGTTTATCTATCGCCATTTTCCATTAACGGCAATCCACCAGTCGGCCACCCGCGCCAGTGTATTTGCGGAGGCAGCAGGGCGACAGGACAGGTATTGGGAGATGTTTGACTATCTTTTTGAAAACCCGACATTAATACCCGACTTTGAAACTTCCGGTCTCGCAGAGACACTTTCATTGAATCCCCGGCAATTTGCTGAAGACTGTAATGATCCGGCTTTGATGTCGAAAATCCTGAACGACCATGAAACAGGCCACCAGATGGGTGTCACAGGAACGCCCTCCCTTTTCATCAATGGAGTTCCGTTTAAACAACATATCAATCTTCCTGGGTTATTAAACGCCTGCAGTGAGATCCTGTTAAAAGAAGGCGGATTGTAAACGCCTTATTTGTGAAATAGTTTCCATAAGTATAGCAATTGGAACAAACTGGACATTGAATGGCCGGTGAGCACACTTTACATTTGAACCGGTCACTAATTAAAGAACCTGCATTTTTTAAATCTAACGTATGAATATTACTGCTGCAGTGCTTGAATCAACAGGTGAAGATTTTTCCATTTCCGAGATCGTTGCCGATGAAGAGCTTTTTCCAAATGAAGTCCTGGTAAGGATTGTGGCCACCGGTTTATGCCATACTGATATTTCTGCCCGCGACAAGGTTATTCCCTTCCGGACACCTGCAATCCTGGGTCATGAGGGAGCCGGAATAGTAGAGAAGGTCGGATCTACGGTAACAGAATTCCAACCCGGCGATTCCGTTGTACTTGCACCTGCCAGCTGTGGCAAATGTGCCTATTGCCAGTCGGGTCACCCTTCCTACTGTGTTGACCTTTTTGCACTGAACTTCGCCGGCCGCCGGAAGGATGGATCCTGTCCGTATCACGATGAACATGGACGTGAAGTGAGCGGTTTATTTTATGGGCAATCATCATTTGCTACCTATTCCATTACAACTGAAAACAACCTGGTGAAGGTAGATCCGGATATACAGCTGGAGATCCTTGGTCCGCTGGGATGCGGTTTGCAAACCGGTGCCGGTACTGTATTGAATGTATTAAAGCCAATAGCGGGCGACAGCCTGGTTGTATTTGGAGTGGGAGCTGTTGGCCTTGCAGCAATCATGGCTGCCAATGCCAGCGGGTGTTCAACAATAATTGCAGTGGATGTTCATCGTAACCGGTTACATATGGCCGAACAACTGGGTGCCACCCATACAATCGACAGCAGCCTGGTCCAGGTTGCTGCCTATATCAAGGATCATATCCTGCCAGCGGGCCTCGATTTTGCTGTGGATACCACCGGAAGGAATGAGGTGATCAACCAGGCGGTATCAAGCCTACGTCCGCTGGGACGTTGTGCCTTGGTGGGAATGACCTCGGCACCACAGCTCATCATTGACAATGATGCATTGTTCTCAGGAAAGTCGGTGCAGTACGTACTTGAAGGCGACAGTGTGCCCCGCAACTTTATTCCACGCCTGATCCGTTTATACCAGGATGGATTGTTTCCCTTTGATAAAATGCTGAAGTTTTATGAACTGTCGGAAATCAACCAGGCAATTCTTGATTCGGAATCGGGTGAAACGCTGAAAGCCATAATCCGCATGCCTCATGGGTAATACTCAAAGATTGATGGCGCCCCGCCCCGACGAAATAAGATAAGCATCTTTAAATGCTTCCGAGAAAGTGGGATGGGCATAAGAAATTTTTGCCAGTTCATTATCGGTGATTTCAAAATCCATGCTTAGTACTGCCTGTGCTATAAGGTCAGCAGCCCTTGCACTGATAATCTGCACACCCAGTACCTCTCCGTATTTTGGATCGGTGAGTACTTTTAAAAATCCATCAGTATCATCAGCGGCTCTTGCTTTTGCACTTGCAATGAAAGGAAATTTTCCTTTGTTATACGGAGTTCCGGCTGCAATGAGTTCATCTTCGGTATAACCAACACCTGCTACTTCGGGCCATGTATAAACCACATTCGGGATCCGCAGGTAATTGATAGGATGTTTCATACCCTTGAGATTGTCCAGCACCATCACGGCTTCGTCCTCGGCTTTATGTGCAAGCATGACGCCCCTGATTACATCGCCGATTGCATAAATATTTTCTTCGGCTGTCTGTAGTTTATCATCCACCATTACGCGTCCAGCCTGATCGGTAAGTATCCTTGTATTTGACAAACCAAGACCGGTGGTGTAAGGTTTCCGGCCAACAGCAACCAGGCAGTATTCGCCGTTGAGGGTAATGGTTTTGCCTTCTTTATCCAGATAGGATACATCGACCGACTCTTCGTTTGCCGTGGCTGACAGGACTTTTGATGAGGTAAAAATCCCGATACCCTTTCTTTTCAGGAGTTTTTCGAGTTCCTTACCAAGTTCTTTATCCATGGCCGGAAGGAGCCGGTCGCTGTATTCAACTATCGTCACTTTTACACCGATCCGCTGGTACACGGATGCCAGTTCAACGCCGATAACACCACCACCGATTACAATAAGGGATGAAGGTTTAATGGTTAATGATAATGCTTCGGTCGAAGAGATAATACGTTTTTTGTCGATGGTCACACCAGGTATGGTGGAAGGTTTGGAACCTGTTGCTATAATAAAATAGGTTGAGGAATAAACCTGGTCCTCCGCACCCGGAGCCGTCAGGACGATAGAATGTGGATCCCTGAAACTGGCGGTACCACGCAGCACAGTGATCTTGTTTTTCTTCATCAGGTAGTTGAGTCCATCGGTATTTAGTTTTACCACCTGTTTCTTTCGTTCAATCATCCTGTTGAAATCAACCTTTACGCCCTCCACTTCGATCCCGGCTTTCGCCGCTTTCAGATTAATGCCCTCCAGTAGTTCGGTACTATCCAGCAGTGCTTTGGATGGAATGCATCCTACATTGGTGCAGGTGCCTCCCAGCGTTTCATATTTTTCCACGATAGCGGTGTGGAAACCCAGTTGTGCCCCGCGAATGGCAGCGGTATAACCACCGGGACCAGAGCCGATCACAATCAGGTCATATGAATTGTCCATATTCAGCTATTGAGGTCCAAAGCTCCGGAATAAACGCTTCGGTGCAACGTGGAGACCGGTTGAAAAGTTGTATATATCAGCACAATCCGGCCTGTATTGATGGTACATATTATATCGTCAACGGTTGCCTTTATACAATAAATGGCCCGAACCCTACCTGTGTGAAATGAAAAGCGTTGGCGAACTTGCTGTTTTGAATTTATCATGATGAAGTTTGTACTTCTTATCGGAAGGATTCTGTATGCTTCTTTTTTTGTTGCGGCTTATTTCCTTGATATGACCAGTGACGAAGAAGTACGGGCAATACACCTGGGCACAATAGAACTGGCAATCCTTACACCTGTAGCCAGTGTTGCGTTGCTGCTTGGTGGTATCAGTGTTGCTTTTGGTATCAGACCAAAAGCCGGAGCATGGTTACTGATCCTGTTCCTTTTTCCTATCAGTTTTTACATGCACCCATTCTGGAAGTTTGACGATAATGATCCATTATGGAGAACTAATATTATTTCATGTCTCAAGGATTTGTCAATGGTAGGTGCAGCGCTGATACTTACTTATTTTGGTACCGGTCCTTTAAGTGTCACTTCAACAAGATTATCGGGCCAGCAACCTGAACCAGGGTTTACCAAATAGTTTTTTATTGAATTTCCCGCAGCTATTTTAAATGCTGTTGATATCTACAAATTTTTTCGCTGTCGGACAATTGATTGGTGTTTGTTGTTGGATGATCTTTGAATTCATCATCATGAAAAAGAAATTCAAATCAATCCTGACCCTTTTTATTTTCCTGTATCCTGTTATCCTATCTGCCCAGGGTCAGATTCAGGCAAAGGTGCTTACACTGGAAGATGTCTTCGGCCTTGCAGCGCGTTACAGTGTGGAACTCCGGCTTTCGGCAAATGCAGTAAAGATTGAAGCCGAACAGACTCAGATCCGGCGACTGGCGCGGCTTCCCGAATTGGGGACTTCATTTGATTACGCTTACCTGAGTAACGCGGATATCTGGTCGCCTTCATTCAGGGACCACAGGAAGGGTAAAATCCCACACCCGTTTACCCGGTTATCAGTCACCGCTGAACAACTTGTTTTTAAAGGGAACCAGGTGAATGCCATTATTGAGCAGGCAACATTGGAAGAGAAAGTTGTGAGACTAAAACAACAAAGTAGTCAGCAGGAAATACGATTGCTGGTAGCAGCGAAATACCTCGATATACTAAAGTTGTTTAACCAGCGGATTGTGTTCAGCAATAATCTTTTCCTGGCGAGGGAGCGATTGAGGAATATCAAATCCCTTTTTAAACAGGGAGCTGTTACGGAGAATGATGTTTTAAGGACCGAACTTATCATCTCTGATTTTGAGCTGGCTTTAAAAAAAATTGCATACAACCTGGATATACTTAATGAGCAGCTCAATATAGTTATCGGTATGCAACCGGGATACCGGCTGGAACCTGACACCAATCTTGTACATCCGCGGATACCGTTATCACTGGCGGAGTTGAGGGGCGAGTCGGACCGTAATAACCTGCAGTTGAAAATCTCGGATGTGAAAACCAGCCAGGCCGCAATTGATATCCGGATTGTAAAATCGGAACGATTGCCCCAACTGGCGCTCTTCGCAGGGTCCACCCTGCAACGGCCCTTTCTCAATTCTTTACCTGCAATTAATGTTTACTACAACGTATACCAGGCGGGGGTGGGACTGAGGTACAATATCTCTTCCATTTATCAGTCGCGACCTAAAATCAGGGCCGCCAATCTCCGGCTTAAACAGGCCGAGCTTTCACAGCAGCTGCAACGTCAGCAGGTAGATGTGGAAGTCAGTACGGCTTATACCCGCTACCTGGAAGCGAATGAAGAATTAAGGACAAATGTTCGCAATGTAGCATCTGCCCTTGAAAATTTCAGGATCGTTGAAAAAAAATATTTCAACCAGCTTGCTTTGCAAACCGACCTGATTGATGCAACCAATATTAAAGTGGAAGCGGAGCTCGATGTAAGTAACTCAAGGATCGATGTAGAGTATTCTTATTACCAGCTTCTGTATGCCATTGGAAAATTATAAAATGAAATTATGACTGAAGTTAATCCCCACCCAAAAGCCAAAAGAAGGAAGTTGGCCATCTACCTGGTGAATATATTATTGCTGGCCACGATTGCCGCGGGCATCTACTGGGCGGTAAAAAGATACACCGGTACCGAGACAAATCTCTATACAAATGATGCGCAGGTAGAACAATACCTCAACCCGGTTAATACCAGGATCCAGGGTTATATACTGGAAGTACGGTTTAACGAATTCCAGCGGGTGAAAAAAGGAGATACCCTGGTGATCATAGACGACCGTGAATATGCCATCCAGGTATTGCAGGCAGAAGCAGCGTTGTTGCAGGCAACAGCTTCGCGGGAAGTCAGCACTTCTTCCGTAAGCACGGTGTCGAGTAATATACAGGTGGTGGATGCCAATATCCGCTCTGCCGAAGCACAATTACTCAATGCCGAACAAAATTACCGCAGGTTCAGGAATTTGCTGGATGATGGAGCTGCAACCCAACAACAATTTGACCAGGTAAGTGCCGAGTATCATTCATTACTTGCGCAGACCGAAGCCCTTCAGCGGCAACGGACAACAACGGGTCTTTCGGCACAGGAGACATATAAAAGGGTTTTTGTGAATGAAGCGGAAATAAAAAGATCACAGGCCGCCCTTGATTATGCACGGCTTAATCTTTCCTATACCGTGATCGTTGCTCCATACGATGGTGTTGCAGGCCGAAGGATAATCCAGGAAGGACAACTGGTGCAGCCAGGTCAGCAATTACTGACGTTTGCACGCGACGACGAAAAATGGGTGGTGGCAAACTATAAGGAAACGCTCATGCCCGGGTTATACATCGGGCGCGAGATGGCGATGCGGGTGGATGCGCTGGATGGTAAAAGAATCAAGGGCAGGATCACTGCGATCTCTGAAGCCACCGGTTCCAAATATTCGGCTGTACCGGTCGACAACTCCACCGGGAATTTTGTAAAAGTGCAGCAGCGGATTCCCGTGAGGATCGACTTCATGCATGACAGTTCTTCCCGGGATGTTTTTAATTTATTAAAGGCGGGGATGAATGTAGAAGTGAGGATAGCGGATTAAAATAAGCGGGTATGGAATTTTATGATCTCTTCTATAAATGGGTGCCGATGGCTGTCAGGCTACCGGTGCTGTTTCTCCTGGCATTTGTGCTTCTTTCCTTTAACGGGGTGTACCTGGGAAATGTGATCGACATGTACAGCGCGCTGGGTGATTATGCCGAGCCATTCACGGTTGCAACCAATTGCCTGTACCTGGGAATGGGACTTTGTTTGCTGATAATCGTGCGGTTGAAACAACGGTTTCCCGGAAAGGTAATGTTGTTATATGGACTGACCACCATGCTGGCCATGAATATTGTGTGTGCCACAACCGGAAATCCCTGGGTCATGGTTGGTGCCACTTTGTTTCTTGGTTTTTCCAAGATGACTGCTTTTATAGAAGTCCTCATTATGTGGCTGGGGATCTGGAGTAAAAAACTTGATATAACCCGCGTTTATCCCTTCATCTATTCGACGGCATTGGCAAGTATCTATTTTATGACCTGGTTTATGAGCCGCGAAGCGTATATACGGAACTGGCGTATGGCATACCTGGCGGTGTATATTGTGCTTGGAGTCTGTCTTATACTGGTGCTGCTGCTGGTTGAAAAACATCCATTGAAAAAAGTTGTACCATTATACCAGATCGACTGGGTGGGGATGATGTTATTTGCCGCTTCCATGATGCTGCTTAATTATGTGGTAACGTATGGTAAAGTAGAAGACTGGTTTCAATCTGAAAAAATCAGGGCTGCTTCGTTTGTTTCCCTGCTGCTATTATTGTTATACAGCCGCCGCCAGCTGGTTATAAAACGTCCGTTGATCAACCTGGTTCTTTTCCGGCAACCAAAAGTGCGTACTTCCCTGATCCTGTTTTTTGTCCTTGGCATTTTTACGCCCACTCTTTTCCAGTCAGCTTTATCAGGAGGAATACTAAGGTACGAGACCATGCGAAGCACCGCCATCAACCTTTACCTGATTCCCGGGGTATTTATCGGGGCCGTTCTTTGTTATATCTGGTATGAAAAAAACCTGAACCCGCGGATATTGATGATCGCCGGATTTATTTCGTTTGTGATTTACCATATCCTCATGTATAACCGGTTCTCCGTGCAGTTTTCCTATGATGATTTTATTGTGCCTTCGCTGGTAAAGGGATTTGCTACTGTGTTGTTGTATATTTCACTGGGTTTATTTGCTACCAATAAACTCCCCTTACCCCTGGCCTTACCGGCCGTGGGGATGGTACTGGTGGTGCGTTCGTTTCTTGCTGTCACTGTATTCGGAGGCGTTTATAATTATCTGTTGTATGCCCAGCAATGGAAACATATCAATTATATCGGCGGTCTTACCGATACCTCCCAGTTTCGTCCGGGAAGTCCCGTTGCTTCCGAATATTCCCGGCTCCTGGAAGCGCAGGCCACCCTGGCAGCATCCAAGGAACTAACGGGATATATTATCATTGCCGGGATTTTTGTATCTGTGCTGGTAATAATCTGGTCGGTCCGGGGCTGGCTTATCCAGCGGTATGCAGTTTTGAACCAGCCTGAACCCGCAACCGGAGCACCATCGGTTCAGTGAATTATAGCAGCGGGAAAACGGGAAATTCAAACATGGCAACCCGTGTAGAATTACATTATCTTGCAAGTATACAAACCGTGCTATTTTCAAATCAATAATTCCTTATGGGCATCGAGTCGACCAGCGGCGTGTTCAACGATATCGAATGGAAACAGGCGATGCTTGCATCCATTGTGGAATCATCGGAAGATGCGATCATCAGTAAAACCCTGGAAAGTATCATCACCAGCTGGAATCAGTCGGCCGAAAGGTTATTTGGATATACCGAGGAAGAAGTTCTCGGAAAACATATCAGTATCCTTCTTCCTGCTGACCGGTTAAATGAAGAAGAGGTTATTATCAAATCGATCATTGCAGGGGATCGTATTGATCACTTCCAGACGGTCCGCCGGAAAAAGGATGGTTCCCTTGTTGATATTTCACTGACCGTTTCACCGGTGAGGAATAACGCGGGTGAGATCATCGGTGCATCAAAGATAGCCCGGGATATTTCCATACAGGTGGCCATGGAAGCAAGGCTTACCCAGGCCAATATTGAACTCCAGAAATCCAATCTCTATAAGGATGAATTTATAGGACTGCTCGGTCATGAACTACGTACGCCACTGACCAGTGTAAAAGCCTGTATCCAGCTGATGCGGGAATGGCCTGAACGGATTGGTGAGTTAACCAATAAAGCGGATAAACAGGTGAACAGGATGACCAATCTCCTGGTAGAACTGGTTGATTTTGCAAAGTCACAGGCCGGAAGGCTTGAAATAAATACTGTGCCCACCAGTGCCACCGAGTTTATAAACAACGCCATTGAGACGGTGCAACAGAGTCACCCGGAGCATGCCATCCGATACGAAAGTGAACACCAGGACCTGTTGCTAAATGTAGATGCGTTGCGAATGGAACAGGTGGTGATCAACCTGCTGACCAATGCCATCAAATATTCTCCCGGAGCAACAGAAGTGATTGTTCGTTCTGCCAGGGAAGGGGAGGTTTTCCATGTCAGTGTCCAGGATTTTGGAATGGGTATTCCGCAGGCTGAGGTTGAAAATATCTGGAACCGGTTTTACCGGGTAAAAGGCCATCGTGCCAACTTTAAGGGCCTGGGACTTGGGCTCCATCTGTGCAGGCAGCTGATTTCATTACACAAGGGCAGGATCTGGGTGGAAAGTACAGAAGGTACGGGCTCGGTATTTCATTTTACCCTGCCGATAAATTAGTTGGCACGGTTTCGGGCGGCGATCCTGTATACACTTCAATGCCGTTTTATGAAATCATTTTTCTTTTTGTTATTGGTATTTTTCCAGGGTTCATTGTTTGCACAGTCAACCGTAGTATACCCTGCGCCTGTTAAATATCTCCAGCTTACCATTGAGCAGCAACCCGTCCGCATGGCCTATATGGACATCAGTCCGCTTCAGCCAAATGGTAATACAGTCCTGCTTCTCCATGGAAAGAATTTTAATGGCTATTACTGGAAAGATGTAATCAGCTTCCTGGTTGATGCTGGTTACCGGGTTATCGCACCCGACCAGGTTGGATTTGGCTTTTCAGATAAACCGGCCACCAGTTATTCGTTCCAGATCCTGGCTTATAATACCAAAAAACTTATCGATACCCTGGGTATAAAGAGTATCAATATCATTGCCCACTCCATGGGAGGAATGCTGGCATCCCGTTTCATACTGATGTATCCTGCTATTGTGAACTCTGTGATTTATGAAAACCCGATCGGGCTGGAAGATTATA
Organism: Chitinophagaceae bacterium; assembly: GCA_040510375.1. Taxonomy (GTDB): domain Bacteria; phylum Bacteroidota; class Bacteroidia; order Chitinophagales; family Chitinophagaceae; genus JBEVJC01. Next base: position 227,963 of record JBEVJC010000017.1, on the reverse strand, counting down.
AAACATTTGTTCCCTATAAAACATTTGACCAGGAATATAAAGAAGAACTGAAGGCCGATTTTAATACACTTAAAAAGTACCAGCAAAGTTATTTTCCCGTATGGAAACCGGAATACGACCAGTATGTCCAGGCGCAATGGGAAGCACTAAACCGACCCGATTTTAAACAGGGTACCTGGGCAAGTGCTGCAACCTATGAGATGATCTTTGAACAGCCGGTACTTTATGAATTTGACAGTATCCGTACCACGGCGTTGCTTATTATCGGCCAGGCCGACAGGACCGTGGTTGGGAAAGCTTTGTTAACGAAAGAGGTAGCGGCGCAGCACGGCCAGTATCCACAACTCGGCCGCTGGTTCAATAGCAAACTGGTTCATTCTACCCTGGTTGAACTGGAAGGAGTTGGCCATATTCCGCATATCCAGGACCTGCCCGCCTTCAGGCAGAATGTGTTATCCTTTCTTGAAGGGAACAATGCTCAAAAATAGGTCCCGGATTCTTGCCAGGTATTGCGCATAACTGCAGCCCGCGTGGTCCACGTGCCATCCCGTAAAAGCAAGGTATACCGGAAATACCTTCTCCGTGAAATCCCTGATTTTTGAATAAAATCCAAAAAAATAGATAATCATTCCTTTTGTTTCTCAGTGGATCGTCTTAATTTTCATGTACGCGCACTTATTGGCGTAATACATAGTGCTCCCGGGTCCGGGACGAACACATTTTTTGAACAATTTTAATGTACCGTTTGCATCTTGTTTTTAAGGTAGTGTCCTGATTTCTGTCAATTGATTTGATCACTTTAAAAAAATTTTATGCAAAGAATTTCAACGTTTGCTAAAGAGCATTTGCTCGACTTCGCCTCTTCACAGATTCCTGAAGTTGCCAAAAATACAGATCCGGTCTTCCTTTATTGCCAGCATGATCACGTAAACCAGTTGGTAGCCGGGGCGATCCATGATTTCAGTACAAGGAATGACAAGCCGTTTTTAACGGTGGAATGCCGTACGGTTGAAATCCATTTACCGGGCTCACCTAACCTGCATACAGTAAAACGCGACCTGAACGAAGTACTCCGGATGGTTGAATCCGGAATGGGGGAATGGTTGATGGGCGGAACGGTGTTGCTCAACCACCTGGCTGAACTTACTGCCCCGCGGCAGAAAGAACTTATTGACCGGTTGACCAGGAGTTTAAATTGCCGGATCCTGGCAAACATGCACAATGGCCGCAACAGGGTCGCAACCATTGAACATACACTTCCTGTGGAACCAGCCACGGTACTGGTAGTGCCGCCATTACGTAACCATATAAAGAATATCCAGTTCTTCGTTAATTATTTCCTGGCGAAAGTGAATATGGAGTGGGGACGTAATATCACCGGTATAACATCTGCAACTATGAAACGTTGTATGGATTATGCATGGCCCGGTGATCTTAATGAACTAAGGGAAGTAATCTGCCAGGCAGCGATGCTTGCAAAAGATGGGGAGGAATTACACGAATCGTTTTTGCCGTTATATCTCAAAGAGTATAATAATGACGCAAGTTCCTTACGAAAAGCGATCCTTACTGCAGAACATAAAATGATCCAGCAAGCCCTGCAGGAAGCAAGTTATAATAAAAAGAAAGCAGCAGCAATACTGAACATCAGTCGCAAGACACTATATAGTAAATTAAGGATGTACCAGGAATTTGCCGCCTGATTACCGCGCTTTCATAAAAAACGTCGTTCCCTTATCATAAAGGAACGACGTTTTTGTTTGTCCGGATTATCCGGAATGACGAGTTAATCTGCGAAGGCTGATGAATTTACTTCAATGCAAAGTGAATTTATTCGCGTTGGGTCAGGTAATCAGGCCGGGATTTTTCTTGCTTTTTCCCTTTCCCAGAACCGGTGCTTTTTGATTGCGTTGATAAATGAATCTGCCAGCAGGGCCGGGTCGTCTCCTATAACCACTCCTTCCCGTAATGCCACAGATTCGGCCGTACTTTCCGGAAGTTTTTTTGAAAAATAAGTACTGTTCAGCACTTCCATTGCATCAACGTGGGCAGCAACAGGTTTACAATGTTTATATGCCTGGTTGAGGAAATGAATGGCATCGGGATCTGATGCAAGCGTAGCGGTACAATTAGTACCACCTGGTACATAAACCGCATCATACAAAACCGAAGCCGTGGTTAACAGTGACCGGTCTGCTATTATTTCTTCGCCGTTTTTACCGGTAATGGTTCCGAGCTGGGGTGCAATGATTTCTACAACTGCTCCTTCTTCCATTAATTTCCGGCGGACTTTATTCAGCGAGTCCTCATCCACACCATGTGCAGCCAGGACAGCTATTTTGCGCGTGACGATTGAATCGAGCACATAACCTGCCATACTTAACGCTGTTGAGGATACCAATGATGAATCCTGCAGGATCGGCTGGTAGCGGTGCGGATCTTCATCGGCCGGGATGCTTTGATTCACCAGACCGATATCTTCCGGAATCGAAAGACCCAGACCAAATGCTACCTGCGCTGCAAGACCTTTATCGACAAAGGTCAGCACACCCAGCATTCTCTGGCGGATGGCGACATTATCCACCTTACCCAGTTCAAAACGAAGGGCATCAACTATATGGTTTTTCTCCGGTTCGCTCTGGCTGTTGAAAAACAATGTTGCCTGACTGAAATAATCAAAAAAGCTTTTGCTGCGTGTCCTTGTTTTGACAGCATCAATCCGTTCATGATGACTGGTAAAACCTCCCTGGCTGGAACCCGCCTGCATGGGGCATCCCGCACCGGTAGTATTGGGATTGTAACTCGATTGTCCTTTATTGATGGTCTGACGCATATAACCGTCGCGCTGGTTATTGTGAACCGGGCATACCGGCCTGTTAATCGGAATCTCATGGAAATTGGGTCCGCCCAACCGGATCAGCTGGGTATCTGTATAGGAAAACAAACGTCCCTGTAATAAAGGGTCATTGGTAAAATCAATACCTGGTACAAGGTGGCCCACATGAAACGCCACCTGTTCGGTCTCTGCAAAAAAATTATCCGGGTTTCTGTTAAGCGTCATTTTACCAACCCTGATCACCGGCACCAGTTCCTCAGGAACAATTTTAGTAGGATCAAGAAGATCAAATTCATAATTGAATTCATCTTCTTCAGGAATGATCTGGAGTCCTAGTTCCCATTCCGGGAATGCCCCGTTTTCAATCGATTCCCAGAGGTCGCGCCGATGGAAATCCGGATCCTTACCTGAAATAACCTGGGCCTCGTCCCATGCAACGGAATGCACGCCCAGTAATGGTTTCCAGTGAAATTTTACAAAAAACGATTTCCCTTCAGCATTAATCAGCCGGAATGTATGTACACCAAACCCCTCCATCATACGATAACTGCGTGGGAGTGCACGGTCGCTCATCAGCCACATTATCATATGGGTGGCTTCGGTATTCAGCGATACAAAATCCCAGAAGGTATCGTGAGCCGATGCTGCCTGCGGGATTTCATTATGGGGTTCGGGTTTGACCGCATGAATCAGGTCGGGAAATTTGATGGCATCCTGGATAAAGAATACCGGCATATTATTACCTACAAGATCAAAATTGCCTTCCTGTGTATAAAATTTAACCGCAAAACCACGCACATCACGTGCAAGATCAGTGGAACCTCTTGAACCGGCAACGGTCGAGAATCTAACGAATACCGGCGTTTCTGTTTCAGTATCATTCAGGAATCCTGCCTTTGTAAATTCACCCTGCGGACTGTACACTTTGAAAACACCATGTGCAGCAGCACCACGTGCATGCACCACACGTTCAGGAATCCGTTCGTGATCAAAATGGGTAATTTTTTCGCGGAGTATAAAATCTTCCAGCAGGGTAGGACCCCGTTCACCGGCCTTTAGCGAATTGTGATCATCGCTGATCCTTAACCCGTGATTGGTTGTCAGGAATTCATTTAGTGATGATTCAGTATCCGGGCGGAGGTCGATTGTTTTTCCTGTTTCCTCCTGGATTTTTTTTTCTTCGGGAGTATTGCTTTTTTTGGTAGCCATGGTAATTCTTTCCTTTACTTAATAATTAATTGGATTGTGCAGCGAGTGTATTCAATGTGTCACTGGCTTCTTCTTCTTCACGAAGATTTTCCGTTAACAGTTCAACCGCATCTGTGTAACCCAGTTTATCCGCGAGCTGGATCAGGCCTTTGTAACAGGTGATCTCGAAGTTTTCAACTTTGAGTCCGGAACCAATGATACCGGTATCACGCATATCAGATCCGGTCCTTGTATTTTCAATCACCTGTTCACCACTGATCACCAATCCTTCGAGGGCATCACATTTCTTTGCAATATTGGGTATGCCTGCCAGTTCAAATACCTGCTCCAATCTTGAAACCTGGATAAGGGTAACGTCAAGATGTTCTTCCAGTGCGGCTTTTAGATCGGTACCGGAGGCGGCGCCAGCCATTTTCGGAAGTGCTTTCACAAGGTGTAACTCGGCCCAATACATGTCGCGCAGATCATTTACAAACATGTCTTCTGTTGTATTGATCATCTGGGGAACGAGTGAAGAAGCGGCGTGCACCCCATGGGTACCTGTTGCCTGGGGATTGGCGGTTATATTTTCATTGGTTCCATTGGAATCGCGAGTTGTCTTTTCGGATTTGTCGGAAGATTTGGATGAAGCGGCTGTGGCTGGCTTTGTTGATGTTTTGGACATAAAATATTTATTGATGATGATTCCCGGGGGGGAGGTTGAACAGGAATTTTAGAGGCAAATCACAAGCCAAGGGAAAATGTGTTGTGACATTGAATTACATTAACTCACCGGGGGATATTATACGACATAGCGGGGTTGACCGGATCACGAGTATCGATATTTCTACAGGAATATGTATCATTCCTGCATTAACAGCTATCACGTTAATCCTTTTCGTTTACCGGATTTAGCAGTCCCTTCACCAGTGCCTTCCACTGAACTTCGGAGAAGCCGATAAACGCACCCAAAGCCACCAGGGCGTTTCGGATCTTATCTACCACCGAACTGGTATGGGTATTAATTTTTTCATTCCGTCCATAATATGCCGCAGTAACGGTTGTACCCATCCGGTGGATCAGGAAGGTGGATGTGGAACCTGGTTCAAGGAAATGTGCGGGTGTGTCATCATCGCTTTCGGGATTGTCTGTTGGCTGAACTTTCATACCCGTATACTCTTCTTCTTTATCGTCCGCCTGTTTCGACTCAATAAGGAGTATTTCCACCCAATCGTAACCATCGCCGGATTTGGAACCCGGACCTGGAATACTTATCCTGATCCGGTCACCTTCTTCTGCACGGTTCTTACCGGCCAGACGTTTGAGTAGATCTGCTTCTCCGGTTTTAGTAGCTGTTCCGGTACCTGCACCTGCCGGTATATTACCCGGATCGTTTTTATTTATGCCCGGGCCTTCCATTTTAAAAAGACGGAAATCGGCACTCAGTGCACCAGCAATTTCACCCCATAAATCGGGATGTAATAAACGGGATACTGCTTCGTGGTACAGTTCAACTGCCTGCTCCTCTGTTTTACATACCTTTTCGGAAGAAAGTTCTGTATTCTTGCCTCTCAGTTCATCGGGGATCAGTCTGGTTTTTTCCATAACGTTTAATTAAGTTTAACCGGAGATCAAATGTTGGTCCAGACTATACTTTTATTAACGTTTTTCGACCCAGACAGCTACCGTACCAGCCCCCACCAGGAATTCTCCCCAGCCTTGTTCATCGACTGTTATTTCAGCGATTTGCTGTCCAAGCAGGTCGACAAATTTCTTTCCCTTATGCCTTACACCTATTTCCATTTTTTTGAAACCATTATCACTGTTGGACAGGAGCACCGCACACCCGGAACCGGGGCGGTCATCATCACCCTCGCGGGTCCATCCCACGCAATTGGGGTGGTCAAAATAGTCACGCTGGAAGCCGTAGGAGTATTCATTCCTTCCTTTCAGCAGTCCTTCCAGGTGATCCGTTTTGTCGAGGAATATTTCATGATCATTACCGTCATTACCCTTGTCAACATAATGCGCGCCGTACAGGTCGGGATAAAATACGCAGGGATACCCGCCTTCCCGGAGAAGGATCAGTGCATAGGCCAGCGGTTTGAACCATTTTTCCACAGGGGCTTCCAGCGCCTGTAATGGTTGGGTATCGTGATTGTCGACTACAGTAACTGCAAGTTCTGGTCTTATACCTACGAGGCTGTCTTTAAGGATTTCGGCGAGATTAAAATCCTTCCCCGATTTTGATGCTATATGGAAACTGTGATGCAGGGCCGAGTCGAACAGGTTCATGCGACCTCCTGTTGCTTCAATATATTTCAGCAGTTGCTGCAGTTCACCGGGAGCCCAGTATTCGCCAACTGCATACAGGTCGGGTTTTATTGATCGCATATGGTCGAGCCATTCATTGTAAAATTTTGGCGACATATGTTTTACGGCATCCAGTCGCACGCCATCAAAAGATGTTTCCTTCAGAAACCAGCCGCCCCATTTTTTCAATTCCTCCCGTACGGCCGGATTGCGTAATTCTATATCTGCAAACATCAGGTAATCATAATTACCTTTTTCCGTATCAATAACCTCTTCCCAGTCGGCACCATATTCATTAATGATTGTAAAAATGGCTGTCTCATTCAGGTTAGCTGCAAAGTCAACACCGGTGAAACAGGTATAGTTCCAGATAAAGTCTGAGTACTTGCCCTTTCGTCCCGGAAAAGTGAATTTGGTATACGCATCGATATCGAATGGTTCGCCTATTTTTTTGTTACGGTCGTTCGGATCAACACGTATTACCTTGATCCTTTCCAGTTCGTCGGCCCCGCCTTTATGGTTCAGCACGATATCTGCATATACATGGATCCCTTCCTTGTGCAGGACATTGGTAGCGTTGATATATTCCTGCTTTGTTCCGTACTTGGTCCGGACCGATCCTTTCTGGTCGAATTCGCCCACATCAAAAAGATCGTACGTATCGTAACCGCTTGCATTGCCACCTTCCTTTCCTTTATAGGCAGGAGGCAGCCACACTGAATTGATACCTATTGACCGCAGGTATCCCGCAGATTCGGCTGCGTGATTCCATAATGATCCGTCTGCGGGAATGTACCAATGGAAAAACTGGAGCATTGTACCGTTTATCATCGTAAATTTTATAAAGTTGATAGATAGATTCAGCCATGGAGTACCAGGTATGGATTAAAAATGTGGACAGTTTTCCCAGTTTTTTTTATCACCCGTCGCCAGCTGCTGTTAACGAATACCTGACCGGATCCCGGCAAGTGCCGTCCAACCCGTTTTACAGCCGGTAACAGCCACCAGACGATGGCAATATTTACAATTATCCCGCCATTTGCCCGGTTAACCCCCGGTTATAAAAGGGTTTATTGCCGACTTGTTAATGAAATGTCAATGATCGGGAGGTTGGGAAACGTTCAACTAAATTGCGGCTCATAAAAAATAAATAGCTGATGATCCTGAATGAACGTGAGACTTCCATATCCAACAGACTTTTTTCACTTTGCAGATTTACGTTGTGCTTCGTACTTGCATTACCAGTGATTGAAGGGGCCGCACAACAAAAAACAGCCGCCGAATACGTCAACCCCATCATCGGGACCCAGCGCATGGGACATACCTATCCCGGAGCCACTGTTCCTTTCGGAATGGTGCAGTTAAGTCCGGATACCGACACCATCCCCTATTCAGTGGATGGCAAATACAATCCCGATGTTTATAAATATTGTGCAGGTTACCAATACGACGACCGAACGATCGTTGGTTTCAGCCATACCCATTTAAGCGGAACCGGTCATAGCGACCTGGGTGATTTCCTGCTGATGCCCACTGTAGGTAAACTGCAGATGAATCCAGGTACGGCCGATGATCCCAAAAGCGGGTTCCGTTCGGCATTTTCACATAATAATGAGCAGGCCCATGCTGGTTATTATAAAGTGAAACTGGACGATGATAATATTACGGCGGAGCTTACCAGCACCACGCGGGTGGGTATCCACCGGTATAGTTTCCCCAAAACCGACAGTGCCCATATTATCCTGGACCTGATGTCGGGAATCTATAACTACGACGCCAAAAACGTATGGACATTTGTCAGGGTCCTGAATGATTCAACCGTTACCGGTTTCAGGCAAACGAATGGCTGGGGCCGTACCCGGTATATTTATTTCGCCATGACCTTTTCAAAACCTTTCAAACAATACGGCACGAAGGATTACGCGAAGTCGAACGCCTACCGCGGGTTCTGGGGTAAATTCGATCAATCGAAAAATTTCCCTGATATAGCTGGCAACAAAATCCGGATGAATTTTGATTTTAATACCATGGACGGTCAACCCCTGGTAGTAAAGTTTGCTATCTCACCTGTTAGCCAGCAAGGTGCCCTGAACAACCTGGCTGCAGAAGCTAAGGGCTGGAATTTTGATCAATACCATAAAGATGCCATGGCATCCTGGAACCGTGAACTTAATAAGATAAGTATCGATGGTCCGGCTGATGAAAAAACAAATTTTTATACGTCAATGTACCATGCGTACATCAATCCAACCACGTATATGGACGCGGATGGTATGTATCGCGGACTGGACCAGGATATTCATAAAGCCAGTTTTACCAATTACAGTACATTCTCCCTCTGGGATACCTATCGTGCACTTCATCCGTTCTTTAACCTTGTTCAGCCAAAGAGAAATGCCGAGATGGTAAATTCCATGCTTGCCCATTACGATCAGAGTGTGGAGCATATGTTGCCGGTATGGAGTCATCATGCAAATGAGAACTGGTGTATGTCGGGTTATCACAGTGTGTCCGTAATTGCTGATGCAATTGTAAAGGGTAATACTTCCTTTGATACAAAACATGCACTTGATGCCTGTGTAGCTACAGCAAGGAAAAGAATTTATGAAGGTATTGGTGATTATATCGACAAGGGATATATCCCCGCAGAGAACAATGGAGCGTCGGTGTCAACCACACTTGAGTATGCATATGACGACTGGTGTATTGCACAGGCAGCGCTGAAACTGGGCCGTCAGGATATCTACCAGGAATTTATCAAACGTTCCCGGAATTTCCAGAATGTGTTTGACAGTAAGGTCGGTTTTATGCATGCGCGGTTGAAGGACGGTTCTTTTACCAATAATTTTGACGCACTTAGTACTTCCCGCCAGGGATTCATCGAAGGCAATGCCTGGAATTTCACCTTGTTTGTTCCACATGACCCGGCTGCACTGATCGGACTTTTAGGTGGTAAAGAAAAAGCATCTAAATACCTGGACACCCTTTTCACCATGCACCTGCCGGATGAGTTCTTCGCCGAAACAGAAGATATCACCCGCGACGGAATAATTGGTGGTTATGTACATGGTAACGAACCTTCACACCATGTGGCATACCTCTACAACTATACAGGGGAAAACTGGAAAACCCAGGAACGTGTGCGGATGATCCTGAAGAACCAGTATAAAGCGGCACCTGATGGATTGGGTGGTAACGACGACTGTGGACAGATGAGTGCCTGGTATATTTTTTCTTCCCTGGGTTTTTATCCTATGGCACCCGGATCGGATGTGTATGAACTGGGAAGTCCGGCTGTTGACCAGGCGGTAATTAAACTGGAGAATGGAAAGACGTTCACTGTCGTGGCACATGATCAGTCGCCCGAAAATGTATATGTATCAAAAATATTATTGAATGGTAAACCGGTAACCACCCATACAATTAAACATGGCCAGATCATGGCAGGTGGTAAACTGGAATTCTTTATGACCGGCAAACGTCCATAATATTAAAGTTGATGATGGCAGCGGGGAACGAATTATTTTTTCAGGTTATCGAAAATCGATAACAGGATACTGTCGGTCCTTACCGGATAATTCCCCGCTGCCTCATTAACATATAAAATTCGTTGGTCCAGATCGGGATGACTGGCCAGGAATTCAGGAACATTATTACTTCCATCACCCGTTTTCAATTGAGCGAATAACCTGCTGAACCCGGCATGGTCTATCTGTCTCTGTCGCATTAGTTCCAGTCCGTTGAGATCCGCTTCCCGTTCAAGGGACCGGGAATAACCAAGTGAACTCAGTTCATCGGCCTTGTTGGCCAGTACCGAACCTACCGAACCCGTATTACCCACCACCAATGCCAGGAATACACTGGTACCAACCTTTCTGAATACAGTCCGGGTAGAATGTTTTTCCTGCACATGGGTGAACTCATGTCCCAGTAACGCCGCCAGCTCGGGATAATCGCGGAGTTTGTCGAGCAAACCTGTATAAATCACAATCCTGCCGCCTGGTAATGCAAATGCATTTACCATGGGATTATTAACCACTGTAATCCGGATCCTGTAAGGTGTGTTTACATTCATATGTCTGAAGAAACGATTCACCAGTTCACTTCTGCCGGTATCAATATCGGTTACCAGCGCTCCATAAATACTCTCACCAAATTTTTCTTCAGTAGATATACTTACCTGTGAAGCAATCCTGCCTGCTATAAATGGAACGAGGAGAAAATAAAGTCCGGTCAGGAACCCAATTATAATAAGCAGTAAGGCAGCAAACCTGTACCGGTAATTATTATTCGTTGGTTGTTCCCAGGTTTTTTTGCTGCGCCCGGGCAGGGCCGCCAATTGTTCACCTGCAGATTTTCCGGTTATTGCCAGACTGGAATATGCTCCGGGAAACGGACGGACGATGGTAAGATCCGGGCCGGGGAGATAATGGATATCCAGGTCATCTATTTTCCAGAAAAGCTCAGTGTCCAAAACGCCTGATTCAATATGCTGCGGTTCTTTTTCATTGTAGAAACCGGCGTCTTCCTTCCGTGGGAATTCAACACGAAGCTGATCCCTTTCCCGGGAAACAACAACTTCTACCTCCGGGGATGTATTGGTTTCTTTATATATACCGGTCCAGTTATCCATATCAGGATTATAGGGCAAACATACGGTGACCGGATCAGTATTTTTTGTCCTTATTTTTGCAGCAATAAATCAATGTTCTCCAATGGCCAATGACGCGCGCCCGGTCCAGACCGCATCAGCAGTTTCAACCGTTTATCCGATCCTGCTTGCGATCAGTTTCTCCCATTTACTGAACGATACCATCCAGTCACTGATCCCTTCGCTGTATCCGATGATCAAGGGCAATTACCAGCTGAATTTTGCGCAGATCGGGATGATCACCCTTACATTCCAGCTGGCTGCATCGCTGCTCCAGCCGTTTATTGGATTTTATACGGACAAACGGCCGCAACCTTTTTCACTTGCCATCGGTATGGGGATCTCAATGATCGGGATGATCGTGCTTGCATTCGCCCATCATTATTATGTGGTGCTGATTTCTGTTGCGCTGATCGGGATTGGTTCATCGGTGTTCCATCCCGAAGCATCAAAAGTGGCATATATGGCATCGGGGGGTAAGCGGGGACTGGCCCAGTCCATCTTCCAGGTGGGTGGAAATGCGGGAAGTGCCATTGGTCCCTTACTTGCAGCCCTGCTGATTGTTCCGTATGGTCAGGAAAATGTACTCTGGTTTTGTATCCTTGCCCTGCTTGCAATGGTGATTCTATATTCCATCGGCCGCTGGTATGCCTTCAACCTGCATCTTATCAAACCAAAGATCAGCGCTGCCCTCGGAAACGTCAACAGGTTACCGGCAAGGAAGGTGAGCATGGCAGTTGCCATTCTCCTGATACTTATCTTTTCCAAATATTTTTACCTGGCCAGTATGTCCAGCTATTTCACATTTTTCCTGATCGATAAATTCCAGCTTTCCATCCAGCAGGCACAGTTCCACCTGTTTGTTTTCCTGGGCGCAGTTGCTGCAGGAACCTTACTGGGCGGACCATTGGGAGACCGCTTTGGCCGCAAGTATATTATCTGGTTTTCGATTCTTGGTGCAGCACCCTTCACGTTAATCCTGCCGCATGTAACTCTTGTCTGGGTAACCCTGCTTAGTGCGATCATCGGGTTTATCCTCGCCTCGGCATTCTCCGCCATCCTTGTATATGCGCAGGAATTGATACCGGGGAAAATCGGGACTATCTCCGGATTATTTTTTGGTTTCGCCTTCGGAATGGGAGGCATTGGTTCCGCATTACTTGGTATCCTGGCCGATCATACCAGTGTGCAATACATGTTTAATGTCTGTTCCTTCCTGCCGCTGATTGGATTGCTGACCGGATTACTTCCCGACCTGCATTCCAGGAAAACAGCAGGATAACAGGCTGGTTAATGGTATTTTCCGCCGGCGTAGAACTCCAACTACCTGAAATACGGTCATTCGACTACCTTATCCTGAGGTTTCATGGACGATCTTTACCCACCCGCCACCTGCGCAGGTGTTTTTAAACCTACTCCAATTGAACCAAGTTGCTGTCCAGTTTGTCCCGGCTGTATTTGACGAGAATAATGTGAATGCATCGATAATCGATTCACTGGCCGCTGCAGTAATCGGAACTGACAATTCAGGAATCATCCGGGTGTTTAACAACGCTGCTTCGGCACTTTTTAATATTGATCCTTCATGCGTTTATAACCACTCACTTTTTGATTTGCTGACCAGTCGGACCACAACAGTACTTACAATGTGGAGCCGGAGGGTATTGTTGGGCCAGGTATTGAAGGCACAAAGAATACAGCTTGAAACCAGGAAAGGGTTTTCGATAACCGTGACCATGACCATTTCACCGATCAACGATGAACTTGGACGTGTTACCGGGTTTACCGCACTTATTCACCCCGAGCCAGCACCCGCTGAATTAAAGTCCCCTTCATTCCATCCGCCTCATCAGTGTTTGCCGGATACCAGCCCACCGCTTATAAGTGATAGTTTCAGGTTTGTAAAAGAAATCACGGAAACAGATGCAAAATTGCGTAAGTCAGAAGAAGGCTACCGGTACCTTTTTCATCATAATCCTGCACCAATGTGGATCTATGATCAGACGACCCTCCGATTCCTGGCAGTTAATGAAGCAGCTTCACAACAGTATGGATATACTGCGGAGGAATTCAAACAGTTGACCGTGCTGGATATCAGGTCAGCCAAAGATGCAGGAAGTTTTCGCGCGGCAATGGCGCTTCGCCGCGATAAATCCTATATCAGGGCGGGGGAGTTTGAACATCTAAAAAAAGACGGATCCGTTATCTATGTCGACATTGTAAGCCACGGTATAACATTCGGGGGAGTTGATGCAATAATGGTGCTGGCCAAGGATATCACCGAAGAAAAGAAAGCCCGGCAATTACTTATTAAATCAAACCAGGAAAATACGAACATACTGGAAAGCATCGGCGATGGTTTCTTTTCAGTCGATAAAAATTTTACGGTTATTTACTGGAACAAAACCGCTGAACGGATCGTACAGGTGCAACGTGCCAATGTTCTGGGCAAAAACCTTTTTGACTATTTTAAAACGATAATCCCACCAAAGACAGCCCTTGAATTCCGACGGGCTATGCGGGAAGGTGTGACGGTGAGGTTCGAAGATTTTTACCCAACCACCCAGCTCTGGGTGGAAGCAATTGTCTATCCCTCGGAGATTGGGTTATCCGTATATTTCAAAGACATTACCAGGAAGAAACAGGCAATCGATGAGATCAGTAAGGCGAATGAAAAATTCAGTATGATTGCCCGGATCACCAATGATGCTATATATGAGTTGGACATGGTAGAAGGCGTGGTCTATTGGGGGGAGGGTTATGCAAATCTTTTCGGGCATGACTGGGTTCCGGGAAAAATGCCGAGGGAAACCTGGAGGGGGAACCTGCATCCCGATGAATTACCGGGACTACTCAGGGTAGCCGAAGAAGCATTCCGCAATAAGACCCCGATATTAAAACGCGAGCTTCGTTTCCGGTGTGCTGATGGTACATACAAACTGGTAGATGATAAACTGCTGATCCTGTATAACCAGGAAGGCAAACCATTCCGCCTCATGGGCGCTATGCAGGATATAACCGAAAAACGGAGATTGGAGTTGTCGCTGCAGCGTGCCAAAATGCATGAACAGCGAGCCGTTACCCGGGCTACTATCCAGGGTCAGGAACGGGAGCGCGAGCAGATAGGGCTGGAGTTGCACGATAATATCAACCAGATCCTCGCTACAGCCAATCTATATATTGAACATGGCCTTTCATTTGAAAACATCAAGCCCGGAATGATTATCCAGGGGAAGGAACTGGTGCATCTTGCCACAAAGGAAATCCGGAAATTATCACATGCCCTGTTACCGCCGGCTGCAGGTGATTTCGGACTGATTCCAGCGATTAATGATATCGCAATGACAATAAACCTTATTGAGAAATTCCTGGTTAAAGTCGATTTCTGCGACCAAATAGAAACGGGTCTTTCGCGTGATCACAAGCTTACCATTTACCGGATCGTCCAGGAGCAGTTAAATAATACACTTAAACATGCAAAGTGCACGGAAGTGCTGATTTCCCTTAAACCAGCTGTTGAACAGGGCGGTACTGTATTGATCATATCCGATAATGGAATTGGTTTCGATACAATCGCCAGGAAAAAAGGCATCGGGTTGCGGAATATTGTGGGTCGTGCAGAATTACTGAATGGTAAAATGGAAATTGAAAGCAGTCCGGGCAACGGATGTAAAATGACTGTAACTATCCCCGGTGCCGCCGTTGGCTTGCAGGAACCAGTTCCTGTTGCTGTTGCCAGATAAACCGGGCCTTCTCCGGACCGATCACCTGGGAACCCTTCCGTTTGGATGTTTTATAAACCCGGTCTTTCCTTAAGCAGATCGGTTCTGGAATATGTTTACACCTGCAAAAAAATTCCAGCCCCAAAAATCACCTTAATTTTAGGGAAATCAATTTATATCAGAAGGCCACTGAAACCATCTACCATCGCAGATGAATGAGAAAACAAGGATCGCGTTATTCATCGTGCTTCATGTGATCGGATCAATGATCCTGTTCACCCTGATACTCGCGTTGGTAATCTTTTCAATCAGGGACTGGCTAAGAAAATACAAAGGTCTCGATCTCGCTGTATTCACCAGGCTGCAGCCTCTGGTGAATGCGCGTAACAACCGGCTGATGCTGGGCTTCACATTCCTTGGCAAATCGCAGTTTCTTATTCCCGCCAACCTGCTGCTGATCTGTTTCTTCCTGTTTGTCCGTCACCAGCACTGGTACTCTATCCGTGCCCTTGCCACTGCACTCAGCAGCCTGGTATTAATGTTCCTGTTGAAGTACCTGTTCCACCGACGTCGTCCGCTTTATCCACTACTCAATATTGCAAAGGGTTTAAGTTTTCCGAGCGGACATGCAATTATGTCGGTGAGCTTTTATGGACTCCTGATTTATTTTATCCTTCAAACCGGCTGGGCTTCACCGCTGCAATATTTATTGATAACAATGCTGTGTTTGCTGATCCTGGTTATTGGTTTCAGCAGGGTATATCTGCGTGTCCACTATGCCAGCGATGTACTCGTTGGGTTTATTGTTGGATTACTCTGGTTACTGATCAGCCTTCGTATTGTACAAACAGCCGAAAGCCTGCTGGTCTGATCTCCCGTTATCTGAACCTGAATACACCCGGATAATATTATCTCCGTTCATTAAACACCTGGAACTCTGTTATAGCAGCGGACGATTTTGATGAAAGAACAGTTATCCTGATCTTATTACTCCACACCCTTTCAAACCGATGGATCTTGATACTGTTGAGGTTTGTGCCGGTGAAAAGTAATTTCCAATTGCCACCATCCCAATATTCCAACGAATATTTTTCAATATTGGGTGTTGGTTCGGCAATAACAATCGTATTAAAATCTTTGGCAGTATGGAAACTAACTTCCCACCAGGGTTGGCTCACGGAAGGGTGCGAACGCCATGCAGTTTTATAATCATCATCGTTTGCGAAATCCATAATATCCATATCATCACTCCAGCTGGAACCAGCTGGCTGGCGAATTGCAATATTGGAAGAGATTAAGGGCAGTCCGGAAGGTGATAACTCAACGGTGCGACCTTCATTTTTCCAGATCTTTCCAATTTCCCTCAAGGCAACTATCGCGTTCTCATCGATCAGTCCATCGCGGTTGGGCGCTACATTAAGTATGAAATTGCAACTTGATTCATTTAAAGGCCTGATCAGTTCATTAACGGTCTTCTGTGGATCACGTACCGGTTTTTCGGGAAAATCAGTTTTCCAGAACCAGCTGCTGTTTATCGGCAGGCAGGCGAGTGAAGGCATCCGTTTGCTTTCTTTCGACAAACGCTGGCCCGCACCCATTTCATAGGTCTTTATATCAGTATAGTACAGACCCTCCGCCGGATATTTGGCACCATTCAGGTCCATGACCAGGCAATCAGGCTGAAGTTTTTTTATCAGTAAATAGATTTCTTCAAAGGGAATCTGGTCGTACGTAATCCTTGACCATGGCGCATCCCAGCCATCGATCACCAGGGCTTCGATTTTGCCGTAATTGGTAAGTAATTCGGTGATCTGCGATTTCACCAGTTGGATATGGGCATCGGTGATTTTATTGGGACGTAATTCATGATGGGTATCGAGAATTGAATAATACAGCATAACCTTCAGGCCGTTTGCCCGGAAGGCATCCACAAATTCCTTCACCACATCTTTTTTATACGGGCTGTTCATTACACTATAGGAAGTTGTTTTTGTATCCCAGATACAGAATCCGCTATGGTGTTTGGTAGTGAGGCAACCGTAACTCATATTTGCCGACCGGGCTGCCCTGGCCCACTGTCCGGCATCAAGCTTTTGGGGATTAAAAAGCCTGGCTGGTGTTTCGGGATCCGGCCAGTCGGAGTTGGCGTAGGTTGGGATATTAAAATGGATAAACATTCCGAAACGGAGATCCACAAAATTTTGCTGAAGCTTTTTAAGGTCGCCACTACCGGAAGACTGACTGGTCAGCTGCGCATTTATAAGTCCGGTATTGAATAGTAATGCCAGGCTTGCGAGACCTGTTAGTACGGATTTTTTCATGCCTGAAAATTAAGGATTTCATGGACATCTGTTGGACAGATTGAACAAGTTCTTTTATAATTTTGCGGATTTTTTTGTGTGATCCTTCAGGCAAAAGAAAATAGCGGTAAAAAAATAGCAGGTATTGTTTTTTTACAGGAATTAAATGCAAATTGCGGACTCATTAAAATGACCGGTCCAGGGTTATTAAAATTTTTTTATATGACACACGAAGAATCTATTTACGATCAGATTGATAACCTGATTGGTAAATTGATCACCGATACGATCAATCGACCCATGGTGGATATTCGTTTTGAATTTGAAGATAACGAACAATGGGCCGTGCTGTCAACTTTCCAGGAACATGATGATTCCGAGATCTCTATCCGTCTTCATCCGGGTAACCGTTATTTTTTTTATCATGGCTACTATGATGAAAAAGATGAGTTCCACGAATTGGTACGTGCACTTAGTGAAGACCAGGCGGCCACCATACCTGCAGCAATTTCCCGCGTGATGGCGAAAGTGCTCGATGATGAGCAGGGAATGAGGGTGCCGGGTACACTCCTGGCAAGGTAAACTGTGTTTTATAAATGACTGATGGCCGGACCATGACATACATCATGATCCGGCCATCATTATTGGAGGGAGAAATTATTTTTTATAAATCCGGTATAACTTACCACCATCGGTCACCGCATACAGCGCACCGTCTTTTCCCTGGATAATATCGCGGAAACGTTGCGACTCACCTTCCAGTAAACGTTCTTCTCCTACTACCTTATTGTTTTTAATCACGAGCCTGATAATATGTGAACCGCTCAGTGCGGAAACGAACAGGTTATTTTTCCATTCAGGAATATTATCGGAATTATAAAAAGTAATACCACTTGGTGAGATCACCGGGTCCCAGTAATATACCGGTTGTTCAAGTCCCGGTTTCTGCTGGATGGCGGCACCCACTTTATCACCGGAATATTCGATTCCATAAGTTATAGTTGGCCAGCCGTAATTCTTTCCGGGTACAACAAGATTAATCTCATCACCACCACGAGGTCCGAATTCGCTGTCCCACAAATCGCCGGTTACCGGATTTATGGCAAGTCCCTGTACGTTGCGGTGGCCATATGAATAAATTTCGGGACGGGCATTGTTGTTTCCTGCGAAAGGATTACCGGGTGCGGGTTTGCCGTCGGGGGTAATCCTCACGATCTTTCCAAGCGCTGTATTCAGGTCCTGTGCAAGAGGCCTTGTTTCCAGGTCCGATCTTTCACCCGTACTCACCAGGAGGTTACCTGTTTTATCAAACAGGATGCGTCCTCCATAATGAAGACTGCTTTTATATGCCGGCACTGCACGATAAATAAAAGTGGCACCTTCGATCTTTTTTTCATCAGCCGATAGTCTTCCCCGGGCTACTGAAGTAATATTTCCTTCCGGTAATTTTTCAGAGAATACCCAGAATATCCTCCTGTTCTGTGCAAAGGCCGGATCAACTGTGATACCAAGTAATCCGCCCTGGTTTTTATCATTCACTTCCGGAATACCAGTGATTGGTGCACCTACAGTACCTGTTAGTGTTGCTATGCGCATGGTCCCCTTTTTTTCAGTAATGATCAGCCGGCCATCGGGAAGGTTGCCGATACCCCATGGGCTTTTCAAATCACTGCTCAGTACTGTACCGGCATATGGTGTTTTGGATTTAATGGCGGCTATTCTCGTCTGGCCCTTAAATGCAGGTTTATAATCTGCATTTGGTTTTTTGGTTTCTACCGAACCATTACCAGTTGAATCGGAACGGTCGGAGGTATCAGCCGTTTTCTCATTTACAGCAGACCCGCAGGAAGTGAGTGCCAGCATGGTGCCGGTTAAAATCATAAGGTTAATCTTCTTCATATGTTGATCGTGAATTGTATGAGGGGTAATATTACGAAGCGAATGGCATAAACAGTAGATTTTAGGCTCAACGACCGATAAATTCATTCCGGCGGAACCTTAAGGCGGACCAGTCTTCATCTACAGCCACTGCCCTGACGGTATCATACCCGCTTTTTTTTAATTCATCCCAACCCGTATCGCGGTTGAAGTCGCAACTGTATTTTTTAGAACTGCCCTTGGGATAACAGAACCAGAGAACAGCATCCGGTACCAGATTGGGCAGGATCATCGGGATATACTTATCCAGTTCCTGTTGGGTTGTCGCAAAAATCATAGCGAAACTTACCTCGTCCTTTTTTTTCAGGTCCCGCCGCACGCTGGTCGCGGACGACATGGATTTGAGCTCAGCATCAAAGGATGCAGGTGGATTTAGTACAATAATCTCCGACTGTTCCCTGAAATTCAGTTTTTTAAAGAGGGGGGTCATGAAACAAATTTAATGAACTGGCGGATATAGACCATCAGCAACCCGATGTGTTCAATATCTTAAAATAAATCCCGACCGGTATTGACAACGCTTTTCTTTTTGAGTAGGTTTACGGGTTGACCGATCTTTTTAATCCAGTACTATGAATAAAATCCTGTCCACCCTGATATTTGCCGGTTTGTCTTTTTGTCTACTGACCAGTTGTTCCGGTAAAAAAGAAGAGCTGCCGGTTCCTCCTGTTAACTGCGATACCACCAACGTCAGATACAGCACAACGATCCTGGCGATTATGAATGAACACTGTTACCGGTGTCATACGCCCGCTACCAATGTAGGCGGACCAAACCTTGGAACCTATACTGAACTTGCTTTACAGGCATCGAATGGAAACCTGCTCAGTTCGGTTAACCATGAGGAAGGACATCCGCCCATGCCAATGAATGCAGGCAAACTGAACGATTGCGACCTTACACGGATCCGGATCTGGGTGGAATCGGGTTTTCCCGATAATTGAACCGGTTAAATTGCGGTTTCCGCCCCAATCAGCCGTTCCGGTAACTCCCCCGGGGAGGATTACCCGGCGATTTAATTTTTTTAAAAAATACTCAGACACTACTGACAAACTGTTGTCATACCCCGGTCGGAGCTTTGGGTCAGAAATCAATTATAAACCCAAAACCTTCAATTATGGTTACTACAACCGCAAGACCAGCAACAGCCAACAGCGTTACCTCCGACCAGGTTCTTGAACACTGGCAGGGTCATCGTCGTCTTACACGCCGCGTTATCGAAGCATTTCCCGAAAAGGAACTCTTCACTTTATCTGTCGGCAATATGCGCACGCCTGCGCAACTGATACAGGAATTACTTGCTATTGGTGCCCCTGGACTCAGGCAGATTGTCCATGGAACAACCGACAAACTGAATGAAAAAGAAGATCCGAAAAATAGCAAGGAAAATCTGTTACGTCTCTGGGACGAATCCACAGAAGAGATCAACAATCTCTGGGTTTCACTACCCGATGGGGCTTTTGACAAGGAGATCCTTGCATTTGGCCAGTATCCCGGAACCGGATGGTCATCCATCAGTTATTTTATTGATAACGAGATCCACCACCGCGGGCAGATGTATGTATATCTCCGCACCCTGGGTATTGAACCGCCGTTTTTCTGGGAACGGTAATCATATGGCAGGGATTAATTAATTTCCCATGCTAATGAGTAATGAAGTAAAGAACCGGTTCGACCGGATCGTGGCCATTCTCACGCAGCTCCAGACCAGCCGCGTATTAAAGGCGCAGGATCTGGCCAACCGCTTCAAAGTAAGCCTGCGCACCATTTACAGGGATATCCGTTCACTCGAAGAAGCGGGTGTCCCTGTATCCGGTGAGGCCGGGGTTGGTTATTCACTGATGGAAGGATATCGCCTGCCACCGGTGATGTTTACACGTGATGAAGCAGCGAGTTTTGTAGCAGCAGAAAAACTCATGCAGAAGTTCACCGATAAAAAACTGGCGGAACATTACGGCTCCGCTATGCTGAAGATCCGTTCCGTTCTCCGGGGCAACCTGAAAGACCATGTTGATGCACTGGAAACACAGGTCTGGATTAACTCCTCCAATACATTTAACAATGAATCATCCACTGATTCACTTGGAATCCTGTTTGAAAGTATCGCTGAAAAAAAACAGGTGAATATCCGCTATCAATCGTTCGAAGCAGAACATCCGCTTACACGTATCATCGAACCCGTTGGACTTTTCCACGAAGGAAGCAACTGGAACCTGATGGCCTGGTGCCATTTGCGTGGCGACTATCGCCAGTTCCGGACTGACCGCATCCTGCAGATCACCCGGCTCGACCAGGCTTTTACCCGTGAACATGAGCCCATGGAAAGTTTCCGGAAGAAGGAACAGGAAGAGGTAAGGGAGAAAGTGGTGATCAGGGTCGACCGGCATGTGGTAAAATACCTTCGGACGGGTAAAAAGTATTACGGCATTATTGCCGAAGAACCGGTGGGCGACCAGGTGGAAATGACCTTCCTGGTAAAACCCGGAAATGATGCCCTGGAAAGATGGTTTATGATGTTCGGCGACTGCGCCGAGATTGTTGAACCGGTTTCTTTCCGGGATAAAGTCCTGGCCCTTGCAAAAAATATTGAAAAAAGGTCATCCCGGCCAAAAAGTTAATAAACCCCGCAAAGTTTTTTCCTCTCCCGATTATTGATACATTAAAAAAGTGCAATTAGTATTCGTTTGTGATAATATAATGTCAGCTTTTGACCGGCCTATTTGTTAATTTCCATTAACAGTAAACGCCAAATACTATACTCCTCAGAATCAGGTGTTGTTAGCCCTGCCAGGGCTCCTGATTGGGAAAGTATCTGACGTATTGCTCTTTACGCTAAACCAAAAAACTAAGCTGATGCCTGCCAAACCTATCCTTCAAATGGGCTTCCTTGTTTTCCTGTTCCTGACATTCTCCATTGTGTGCTATTCGCAGAAGACGATCACGGGTATGGTCACCGACTCTGAAGCGAAACCCCTGAGTGGAGCCACTGTGCGTGCCAAAGGTGGCAGCCAGGCAGTAGTAACATCAGATGATGGAAAGTTTTCCATTGTTGTCCCCAATGCTACCACTGAACTGGAAATCACTTCAGTCGGTTATGCGCAACTAACCGTATACATTGAGGGGAAGACGGATATTTCAGCAACACTCACCAAACAGATTTCCAACCTTGATGAGGTAATCGTGATCGGCTACTCCAGTCAGCGTAAAAAAGATATTACCGGTGCTGTTACCGTAGTGGATGTTGCAGAACTGAAATCCCAGCCTTCATCAGATCCATCCTCTCAGCTCCAGGGCCGAGCTTCGGGTGTAACCGTTATCCAGAGCGGGATTCCGGGTGATGCTGCAACGGTTAGGATCCGTGGTCTCGGTTCCTTTACAAATAATAACCCCCTGTATGTAGTGGATGGAGTACAGACCAGCAATATCTCCGGACTCAATCCCAATGACATTGAAAGCATGCAGGTATTAAAAGATGCGGCATCAAGTGCCATTTATGGTATCGGTGCCGCAAATGGTGTAATTGTAATAACTACCAAACGTGGTAAAAAAAATGCACTCTCCGTAGGTTATGATATGTATATCGGAATCCAGGATCCGGGTAAGGGTCCCGACCTGCTCAACGCACAGGAAGAAGGGGAGCTTTATTTCCTTGCCCGCAGGAACAGTAACCTTCCAACAACAGGTTCTGTTTATGGCGACGGCCCCACACCAGTTGTTCCTGATTATATTTATTTCACCGGTGCCGCAAATGATGGTGTACCGATCAACGCAGGCAATCCTGGTGTAAATCCTGCTTTATATGAACTGACCCAGAGCCGCCTGGGCGAAGCGGGATATAATCCCTACCTGATCGTTCCTGCCAGTAAGGGTGGTACCGACTGGTACAAAGTAGTTACAAGGAACGCACCCATCCAGAGTCACAACCTTACCATGAGTGGTTCAACGGAAGGCAGCCGGTTCCTCCTCAGCCTGAACTATTTTAACCAGGAAGCGATTACAAGACACGAATTTTTTAAACGTTATACTGCAAGGCTTAACAGCGAATTCAGCGTGCTGAAATTCTTCCGCGTGGGTGAAAACCTGCAGGTGTTCGGTTCCCAATTCAATACACCCAGTAATGGCGAAGGGGATTTTAATAATAACAGGGAAGCAAGTATCATTGCCCAGACCTTTCGTCCCATGGCCATTATGCCGGTATACCAGATCAACGGTATCGACTTTGCGGGAAATAAGGGCGGACCGGGACAGGGTACCTGGGGTAATGCAAAAAACCCGCTTGCCGGCGCATTCCGCAGGCGGAACAACCGCAATAACAACATAAATATTTTCGGTAATGTTTATGCCGAACTAGATATAACCAAGTTCCTGATGGCACGCACGAGTTTTGGTGGAAATATAAATAACCAGACCTCATTCCGTTACCCGTTCATTGAATATGAATACACCGAAAACGTGGGTAACAGTACCTATAATGAAGGCTCCCGCAGGGATGATAACTGGATCTGGACCAATACGCTGAATTTCCATCATAATTTTGGCGAACATAATATTTCTGCCCTCGCAGGATTTGAAGCCCAGAAAGGTGGTGGCCGGGCCATTGTTGGCGCATCAACCGGTTTTTTCAATTACAGTAATATCGGTTTTATCAATCTTGGAAACGGAGCGGTACAAAACCTTAGTGGAAGTACAAAGTTCACACCGGTCGCACGTGAATCGTATATCGCAAACGTGAACTATTCATATGCAAATAAGTATCTCGTTACCCTGAACTTCAGGCGTGATGGATCTTCCAAGTTCATTGATCCGAATAACTATACCAATTTCCCATCCGTTTCAGTTGGCTGGAGATTGTCCGAAGAAAGTTTTATGAAAGATGTATCCTGGATTTCTGACCTGAAATTAAGGGGAAGCTGGGGCAGGCTTGGTAGTGAGTTTGCAGTACCTAATAACAATGCTTACGATGCATATGCGAGCAACAGGCAGAGTTCCTGGTATGATATTTTTGGTGGGCAGAACACACCTTCTGAAGGATTCTTCCTTTCCTTCCTGGGTAACCCCGGCGGACAATGGGAAAAAAGCGAATCCACCAATATAGGAATAGATGCCACCCTCTTCAATGGTACAACCGAGATAGTGCTGGACTATTATAAAAAAGAAACAAAGGGGCTGTTGTATAATCCGGAAGTCCAGGCAATCGCCGGTGCCGCTGCTTCACAAGCCCTTCGTAACGTAGGAAGTATCAGGAACCATGGTTTCGACCTGTTAGTCAGTAACCGCGTTGACCTGGGCAGGGATTCGAGGCTTACCACAACGGTAACATTTACTACCTATAAAAATAAAATTACCCGCATCGCTGAAGGACTGACCTTCTTTAATTTCAACAGCGGCGCCAACGAAGCCAACCGGATTGGACAAAATGCCACCCGCAACGTGCTGGGTGAAGCCATGAATACTTATTTTGGCTACCAGGTTATCGGTTTATTCCAGAGTGCAGAAGAGGTGGCCAATTCCCCTCTCCAGGACCAGGCCGCGCCCGGACGTTTTAAATATGCAGATATAAATGGCGACCGTATTATCGATGATAAGGACCGGACCATTATCGGAAACCCGAATCCTAATTTCAGTTATGGGGTCAACCTTTCCTACGATTATAAAGCATTTGATATAACCGCCTTCTTTTATGGCGTAGCCGGCAAGGATGCATTCAACTTTACCAAATGGTGGACTGATTTTACTCCCGGTGGTTTCCCCGGTGGCAGAAGTAAGGCTGCTTTGTACGATAGCTGGCTGGCCGATGGTAGCAGGCCCAATGCAAGTGTTCCGATCCAGGACGTTTCTTCGGGGAATGGTTTCAGCACCAGTAACCAGGTTAACTCCTATTATGTTGAGAATGCTTCTTATCTGAGATTGCGGAATCTTCAGATCGGGTATACGCTTCCAACCTCGTTTGTCAGTAAGGCCAGGATCTCCCGCGTGAGAGTATACCTGCAGGCAGCCAACCTCTTTACCATTTCAGATTATGGCGGCCTCAATCCTGATATTATCAGTAATGACGACCGTGCAGCAAGCGTTGATGTGGGTGCATTCCCCGTAACCCGGCAATACCTTGTTGGTGCAACAGTGGTTTTTTAATCTTATCCTGAACTTATTCAATACAACGACATCATGAAAAAAATACTGACTTTCACACTGCTTGTTGTTACCCTTTGGGTGGCGATGGTAGCATGTAAAAAAGACTTCCTCGACGTGACACCGTTAGGTGTTCTTGATGAAGCCACACTCTCGACCGAGAAAGGAGTGAACAATGTGCTGATCTCCGCTTATGCCATGCTGGATGGCCATGATGGGAGTTTTGGTGTATTGGGAAATGAGTGGGGTTCGGGTGGATCCAATTTCGTATTCGGAAGTATGGCCGGCGGAGAGGCCAACCGCGGATCTTCTCCCGGTGACCAGGCGTCCAATATGGTACCCCAGATCAGGCATGAAGGCACATCATCTTCCGGTTCACTGAACGACCGGTGGAGAGCCCTGTATGAAGGTGTGAAAAGAACAAATACCGTATTACAAATCCTTCCAAAAGCAGAAGGTATCAGTGCGGCTTCAGCTACCAATATCGAAGGCCAGGCAAAATTACTCCGGGCATGGTATCATTTCCAGGCAAGAATCACCTATGGCCAGGTACCATATCTCGATGAAGTAATTGATGCGCAGCTGGCAAGTGGTGAAATCAATGGTGTTCCGAATGATCATGATATCTTCCCTGAAATCCTGCTGGACGCAAAGTTTGCATATGAAAATTTACCAGCCGAACAGGATGCCATTGGCCGCATCAATAAATGGTGTGCCGGTGCTTTATATGGTAAGATCCTGATGTTTTCAAAAGATTATACTACGGCCAGGACTGTACTGACCGATGTAGTGGCCAACGGGACTACTCCACTGGGTACCCATTATGACCTGAACGCCAACTACGCCGACAATTTCAATGTTGATTTTGATAACAGTATCGAATCAGTATTCGCCTTCCAGGCATCATCGCAGGATAATGCCGGAGCCCGGAATGGTAACTGGGGCGACCAGCTCAACTTCCCAGCTAATGGCGGTATCGGCGGTGCCGGTTTCTTTACCCCGACTTATTTCTTTGTCAATAATTTTAAGACAGATGCCACCGGTTTACCATTAGCCAATCCGCAAAACAACCAGGTGATGGATCCTGCGGGACAGGCTGGTCTTACCGCATATACATCAACGCTGGATACAAGGCTCGACTGGACCATTGGCCGTAATGGTGTTCCATTCCACGATTGGGGTATTGCCCTTACCAGCTGGCAGCGCGACCCAACCTGCGGTCCCTACCTTGGTAAAAAAATTGTGATCAGGCAGTCGCAGGTGGAAGCATCGCACGATGCGAGTATCTGGTTTTCCGCAGGCGGCAATGCGCTTAACATGAACCTGATCCGTTTCTCCGATGTGATCCTGTTACTGGCTGAAGCAGAAATTGAAGTGGGATCACTTACCACCGCATTTAACCTGATCAACCGCGTCCGGAGCCGGGCGGCAACTACTCCGGTAGTACCTTTTCCAACAACACTGGGTATCCCAAGGACTGCACCATATCCTGTATTATTCGCTTCCCAGGATGCAGCACGCACTGCAGTGAGACTGGAACGCTTGCTGGAACTGGGTATGGAGGGACATCGTTTCTTTGATCTTGTACGCTGGGGTATTGCACAAACGGAACTGAATGCATTTTATAATTACGAAGCAGCCCTTCCTTACCAGGCACTGGGCGACCTGAACAACCCCAAAGCAGTTTACTCCGGACCGGAAAGGGATTATTTTGACCTGCCGCAGCGTCAGATTGACCTTAGTAATGGTACACTGGTACCGTAATATATTTTTTTGAAAATTCAAAAACCAAAGGCAGGACTTGATCGTCTTGCCTTTGCAATTTCCCCGGCGTTTTCCCTCAAAACCACTACCTTTTAAATCGCTGGTAAAACAGTTCGAATAAGTGCTTATGAAATTATGTTTCGCCTTTATAGTACTGATGATAACACTGGCTGGTTGCAGTAGTGAAGAGGGTAAATTTATAAAACTGGACCCTGCTGAAACAAATATCCATTTCACCAATACCATTACTGAATCCGATTCAATAAATATTTTTGATTTCGCCAATGTATATAATGGCGGTGGAGTGGGTGTAGGTGATTTTAATGCTGACGGACTCCAGGATCTTTATTTCACCGGTAATATGGTGCCCAATAAGATGTACCTCAACCGGGGTAACCTGAAGTTTGAGGATATCACTAACCATTCAAACACCGGTGGAAATGGTATCTGGAGCAGGGGGGTAGCCATTGTTGATATCAATAACGATGGTAAACAGGACCTGTATGTTTGTGCAACAGCCAAGGCTGACCCGTTGGAACGGAAAAATATCCTGTATGTTAACCAGGGCATGGATGCCAATGGTATTCCGGTGTTCAAAGACATGGCTTCAGAATATGGAATTGCTGATACTTCCCAAAGTACCATGGCTTATTTCTTTGACTACGATAACGATGACGACCTGGATCTTTTTATTGCAGTCAACCATATTATCCGTGACGAATACGCAAACGTATTCCGTAAACGGAACTTAAACGGAGAACATCCAAGCACCAGCAGGTTGTACCGTAACGACTGGGATCCCCGCCTGCAACATGCTGTATACACGGAAGTATCCCGCCGGGCCGGCATCCTGGTGGAAGGGTATACCCATGCAGCCAATATTTTTGATATCAATAACGATGGCTGGATGGATATCCTGGAAACAAACGATTATGTTTCCAGCAATGTATTATACATCAACCAGCGAAACGGGACCTTTCGCGACAGCGTGATGCAATATTTTAAACACAGTGCTGCCAACTCCATGGGCAGTGATGCAGTTGATATCAACAGTGACGGATATGATGATGTGATTGAAGTGGATATGGCGGCGCAGGATAACCTGCGTAAAAAAATGTTCCAGGCTCCAAGCACTTACCAGACTTACCAGAACAGCGACCAGTTCGGTTATCAGTACCAGTACGTAAGAAATATGATCCAGGTCAACCAGGGCCCAACCATCGGTGAACTGGATTCAATAAAACATCCGGTTTTCTCCGATATGGGATTCTATTGTGGTATCGCAGAAACAGACTGGAGCTGGACACCGCTGGTAGCCGACTTTGACAACGATGGTAACAGGGATATTATTTTTACCAATGGCTTTCCCAAAGACATTACTGACCGCGATTTTATGATGTATCGCAATAAAGCCAGTAACCTCACATCGGAGAAAGAAATGCTTGATGAAATTCCCGCAGTGAGGATTCATAATTATGTTTATCAGAATAACGGCAGGCTTTCCTTCACCGAAAAAACAGCCCAGTGGGGGTTATCTGATGGTAGTTTTTCCAATGGCGCTGCCTATGCTGATCTGGATAATGATGGCGACCTGGATGTGATCATCAATAATATCGGCAGCCCCGCCGATGTGTATGAAAACCGCATCTCCCTCGATGTATTCAGGCCCCATGTGCTTCGGATAAGTTTTAAGGGAAAACCGCAGAACCGCGATGGTATCGGTGCCCGCGTTGAATTATACTATGATAGCGGCCGGGTGGAAGCGATGACCAATATGCCCTACCGCGGATATATTTCTTCGGTGCAGCCGGGCCTTCATTTCGGCCTGGGCCGTACAAAACAAATCGATTCCCTTCATATCCGCTGGCCGGATGGTTCCCTTCAGCGTATGTACGGAATCGCCGCAGATACGGCGTTAATAGCTGACTATAAAAATTCAAAACCGCAAAAAGAGGTTATACCGGTTTTTGCATCGAATACTTTATTCACCAATGTCACTTCCACCACTGTTACCAGCCTGGTGCACCAGGAAGATGACTTCATCGATTTTAATGTCCAGAAATTATTACCACATAAATTAAGCGACCTGGGTCCGGGTCTGGCCGTGGGTGACCTGAACAATGATGGTCTCCAGGACCTTGTCATGGCCGGATCCATCGGGTACAGTACGTTTGTACTGATGCAGCAGACGGATGGGAAATTCATAAGCAGGAAATTTATAGAAAAGCCCGACAGGATCAATAAAGGCTGGCACGACATGGGTATGTTATTGTTTGATGCGGATTCGGACGGTGACCTGGATCTTTATGCAGCTTCGGGTGGTAATGAAATGGAAGCCGGCTCGCTGGGTTACCAGGATCGTTTTTATCTCAATGACGGCCATGGAAATTTTAAATCCGATACCAGCGGTTTTGTTTCAAACCATGTGAGTAAATCATGTGTAAGATCGGCTGACTACGACAGGGATGGTGACCCTGATTTATTTATTGCCGGACGTTGTGTGCCCTGGATGTTCCCGAAACAAACTTCCTGTTTTGTATACCGCAATGATTCAAAAAACGGCAGGGTGAAATTCACTGATGTTACTGCAACTGTTGCCAGTGATCTCGTCAATATCGGAATGACCTGTGATGCGCTCTTCACCGATTATGATAATGATGGCTGGCCCGATCTCGTCCTCAGCGGCGAATTCATGCCCGTTACATTCCTGCATAACAACAAGGGAGTATTCAAAAAATCCGATACCGGGATCGGGAATGAAACAGGTTGGTGGAACAGCCTTGTTGCAGGCGATTTTGATAATGACGGGGATATGGATTATATAGCAGGGAATAACGGACAAAATTCTTTCTTCCGTCCTTCGGCACAATACCCGGTGCGGGTATATGGAAAAGATTTTGATAATAACGGCAGTTACG
Source organism: Chitinophagaceae bacterium (assembly GCA_040510375.1). Classification (GTDB taxonomy): domain Bacteria; phylum Bacteroidota; class Bacteroidia; order Chitinophagales; family Chitinophagaceae; genus JBEVJC01. The sequence goes on along the minus strand of JBEVJC010000017.1, from coordinate 198,204 downwards.
ATGCATTGATGTCGACCTACCTGATGACTTCGCAGGCAGATACCACACGCAGGGAATATACCGCATCCACGCGTGACGATATGATCAAACAGATGATCGAGATGAGGAATAAGTTCAAGACCTATCGCGACTTTGCCAATGCAACTTTTGATAAATTATTAAGCCCGGAACAATTCAGGGATGCGGTGGTGCTTTCCGCAAATAATTTCAGTTCATCTTACCTGGAAAATAAGGGCGGGGGAAAATTCACTATTCGTGCCATGCCGGAGGAAATGCAGTACTCCAGCGTGTTTGGCATGCTGGCCGAAGACGTAAACGGTGATGGCAACCTTGACCTGGTGGTTAGTGGTAACGACTATGGTACCGAAGTATCGGTGGGCCGCAACGATGCCGCAAACGGCCTGGTATTACTTGGTGACGGCAAGGGTAATTTCAATCCACTCAGCATCCGGCAAAGCGGCTTTTATATTCCGGGAAACGGGAAGGCCCTGGTGAAAATTATGGGTTCCGGTAAACAGTTGCTGTTGGTAGCTTCACAAAACCGGGGTCCGCTTCAGGCTTTCCGATTGAAGAAACCGTGTTCAATGGTAGAAGCTATGCCGCTGGAAGTCGCAGCCATGGTATATTACAGGAACGGCAGCAGCAGGAGGGAGGAAATATATAACGGCGCTGGTTATCTTTCCCATTCAGGAAGGTTTCTTGTAATCAATGATAAGGTAAATAAAGTAGTGCTGTCGGCATCGGATGGCAAAACAAGGATAATCAGTTTTTAGATTTCAACCACCAATTCAATGACCCGCATTATTTTCAGGATTTTATTATTATTATGCCTGCCATTACTCAGTATTATATCCTGCAGGCAGGAAAAGAAAGTATTTGATGTCAATAATGCGGATATCCTGCATCGTAACCAGGACCTGCTTACCAGGGTTATCATTTACGATATATTTACTCCACCCGTTGCCTCAAGGATCTATGTATACTCATCGCTGGCATCCTACGAAGCTGTCCGGTTTATGGAGAATGGTGCCCCCTCCATAATGGCAAAGACAAAGGGTTTTGCGCCTGCTCCTGTGCCTGAAAAATTTCGCAGTTATAATTACCTTCTCGCTGCCAGCAAGGCATTTTTTACTGTTGTAAGAAATGTGAGGGTATTTGCCGTTGACTCGTTGCAGCGGTATGAAGACTCGCTGTTTACCGGTTTCAGGGAGAACCTGGATGATTCCACTTACCAGCGTTCGGTCCAGCTGGGTGATAGTATCGGACATATCGTGCTGGCCAGGGCAAAGGCCGACGGATACATTAAATCAAGGGGGAAGCCCAAACACCTGGGGAGTAATACGTCAGGTTACTGGCGGCCCACCCCGCCTGATTACCTGGATGGGGTGGAATGGTGCTGGAATACGATGAAGGCATTTGTGCTGGATTCCGCATCCCAGTTCATGGCTCCAAGGCCCCCGCCTTTCAGTGCAGATACGAGTAGTATATTTTTCAGGAATGTAAAGGCGGTATATGATATCAACCGTGGACTCACGGAGGAAGAAAAACTGATTGCCCGTTACTGGGATGATAATCCATTCGTGATCGAACATTCGGGTCATCTTTCATTCGGCAATAAAAAAATCACACCGGGAGGCCATTGGATGGGTATCGCGGCGATCGCATCAAAAAAAACGGAAGCGGGTCCCGTGAAAATTGCCAGGACCTATGCGCTTACCGCCATCGCGTTGTATGATGCGTTCATTGTTTGCTGGGATGAGAAATACCGGAGTAATTATATACGGCCGGTTACGGTCATCAATGAATATATTGACCGGACATGGACACCATTTTTACAAACGCCCCCATTCCCGGAATACACCAGCGGGCATAGCACAATCACGCGTTCGGCAGCTACGGTACTGACAAAATTGTATGGTGACGACTTTTCCTTTCTTGATACAAGTGACCTCGAGTACATCGGACTGCAGCGCCAGTTTAAATCCTTTGTACAGGCAGCTGATGAGGCATCTGTGAGCCGGGTTTACGGTGGTATACATTACTTCTTCAGTGTAAATGCGGGTGCTGAAATGGGTAAACAGGTAGGTGACCTGATCATTGAAAAACTGGTCAATTGATACAATAACCCGGGCGTTTCAGCCCGGGTTATGTTGGCAGTTTGTGCCGTCTGCAGGGTTTATAAATCCGGCAGGTTAAAATCATTAAGCAGGCAGAACTGCTGAACCGGAAGAAACGCACCTTGTGCAACCAGGTTGATCCGGTAAAAATTATCATCCTTGCAGGGAATAATCTGGATAAGCACTAATACATGACGTTCCTGTGTCTGGTGGCCGAAAAAGAAGGGCTCGCCAAGATGGTAGGATAACAGTTCTTTGATGCGTTGGGCCTGTTCATAACTGTACAGGTCCAGTTTTGGTGGTGTTGGTTGGGGCATGGTGTTCAAAGCGATAAGGTTTGGTTGTTTCCGATAAAACGTACACTACAAATATTACGTTTTTATTTAGTATGGCAAGCGGGGACTTCCCCCGGAATTTACTAGGGGTAAATACTTAAATCAGGCATTTGGAATACCGGATTATTCCTGAAACGTAAAACCGGACCTGGGATACGAAGCGGACTGAATAAAAAAAGCAGGTTGGGATTATCGGTCCCGACCTGCTTTTTAAATAAAGAGAGTTATTGTTACAGCGATTCGATAGAGTAACGAGAGGTCTTTTCTTTTTTATTATATTCTGAGACCATTATATGTCCTTCTTTGGCAGGGAAAACATAGGTAGACACAGATCCGTCCTTGCGTGGAATTACCCGCAAAGTCTTTTTGATATTTACGTTATAAATAGTGATTTCCTTTGTGTCGTAAATGATCAGGTAGTTGGTTTTGTTATTGGAATTGTAAACGTTATTGATTCCGCGGTTAACCGGCATCCTCAATGGAAACCTGCCGGAATAAAACTTACTGTGATCTGCCTTGATATCATCATTCACCTTCAGCGTTCCCTTGCCATCCTGCGACACTACAATCGCATCCATCATTTTATACTTGTTGAGCCCTGCGCCTACGATTACGATTGGTGGAATCACCAGGGGAGCAGTAACCACCGACCAGAAAATCGATCCCCATTTTGGCTTTTTAATTACAGCAGAACCGGCAAAATAGGTATTTCCTTCTGCATCCCTGAACGACGAATGGTAGCTGGCAAAACTGTTATTATGTCTGTAACGACCCTTTGAACTTACAATCTGCTGTGATCCGTTATTCCAGTAAGTGAAAACTTCTTTGATATCTGATTTTTTTGGTCCGTTGAAATTAACGGTAAACACTCCATCGTAAACACCCTTCTTCAAACTGGCGGCATTGGCCAACACGCCACCCTTGCGTTTGTTGATGATATTTCCGGAAATAAACGGCTTTCCGGTGGCAGGATCGAGGTCAAACTGTAAGACTTTGAGTGAGTTCTCGATTTTATCTTTGGCTATGTATTTGTTCAGCACTGCACCGTCTTTGTTACTGTAACTGCTGACCTCGTATCCACCCTCATTCTTCCCATTGTTTTTTTTGGAAAGAATATACACTCCATCTGCAGATGCCAGCAGGCCGTAGGCATTTGCTTTTTCAGTAGTGCTTTTTTGCCACAACTGCTTACCACGATAATCATAAATGCCGAGCTGGTTTTTTTCTTCCTCTCCGTAAAAGCAGGCGAAGCCTGCGTTCGGTACGTTCCTGAGTTGGATCGAATGTGCAAGGTCCTGACTGCCGGTAAGTGGATCCACTACCAGTCCGACCCTGTTTTTTACCATTTCAATGATCTTACCATCCAGCCCGAGGAACTGAAGTACCACCGCATTATCAATGCTTTTCACATTGATGCGCGCCTTGCGGCCTTTTAATCGTGGTTGTTTTCCAATTTTTATATATCCGAGGCAGAGCACATCCTGATCAAACGAAACTGCCTGTAGCCTTAGTTCTTCCTGACGGAAGTTGACGATACCTATATCATTCAGGTTTTCATCCATAATGCTGATCCGGTAATTAAAGGAATCTTCGCTGGCTTTTTCAAGTTGAGTGAAGGCCACATATCCAACCAATGATCCGTCCTGGCGGATCATGTTGATCTGTGTCGAGATCTCCTCGTTGACTTCTTTAAAAACTTTTGTTTGTCCGAACGACAAAAGTGTGACGTTAAGGAGCACACTTAAGCAGATAGTTGATTTCATAATCCTGGTGATGTTTTGGTGGTGTTGGTCATTTTTTATTGAAATCGCCGGCGAGTTCACAATACATGCTGGCAGAATGGCTGGTAACGAAATTTTTCGCAACGCGCGACCTGTTTTTGTCGGAGGGATCAGGGTCCAGCGCAAGGGTATACATAAATTGTTTCATGCCCTTTTCAGAGGAACTGAGACCAGTCCAGAAGGGTGCCTTCTGTAATACCTGGCAATACAACTCCAGGCTTTCCCTTGGAATTTGCTCCAGCATGGTCTGAAGTTCATAATAGTCCTTACTGATATATTCCTTCGGAACCACACCAATTGCGCTGAACCGGTGCATTTCGCGATCGGCAAAATTCAGGGCGGTAAAAATATTATGCATCATAAAATCATACCACTGATCGGTATTACCCTTATCCTTCTCCAGCAAAACCCGGTAAAGGCAGGGTGTCAGGTTTGATTTATAAAACATATTCCAGATCAGCATCCGGTTGGCGGCTGCTTTTATATTGTCGGGTACGGGGGTGAGTTTTGCGTTTTTGTCCGACTGGTTAAGTGTCTGGTTATATCGTTGCACACAATCCGGATGTGTTTTCAGTGAGTCCTGCAATCCGGTTTTACCGGAGTTAAAATTATAATTGCGGGTGGACAGTCCTCTTGATTTTTTTGAAGTCCATACGGCTTCAAAGGGCAACTGGTAACTGGTGAAATACGCCTGTACCGGCTGTTTCAGGGGTTCCTGGTAATTATTGTCGGAACTGTCAAGTCGCAGGAAAAAATCTGCCTGGAAACTGATGCCGCTGTTTTTGAGCAGTTGGATCGCCAGTGAATCGGCTTCGGATTCTTTGTAACGCTGGTGTTTACTGCGACTGAAAGAAAATCCTTCCAATACTTTTTTCAGGCGTGACAGTCGTTCATATTTTGAATCCAGCACTGCATTAACCGATTCATTGTAGTCGTCTGACGTCAGCCATTCAGCCCGTTGTTTCATGGCATTTTCAGGATGGGAGAGAAGATTGTGGGAGATTTCATGTGCAATGGCAAGGGCAAGCTCCTCGCGGCTTTCAGAAAATACGATCAGTCCCAGGTTTACCGCCATAATATTGCCGCCAACGGCATATGCATTTACCGATGCACTCCGGTCGATCAGGAGTAATGGCCGCTGTTTGATGGTTCCCGGATTGGCTTTGACGATCTGGTCCACAATACCGGCAACGAGTTGATATACGACCGGCTGGTAAATATAATTATCACTGGCAATGGCATCCGTTATAAAGCTGGTGCGTTCATCCCAGATCTCCCGGTATTTTTTCTGCGTTTCCTTCCGCGAATACGTGGCCGGGCAATCCCAGGCTTTCCGGATTGAGTCTTTTTGTTTTGCATAATAGAAATGGGAAAGGTCCTGAAACTGGTAGATTTCGGTCTGGGCGTTTAGGTGATTGATTCCGACGGTCAGGACAAGCAGTAGTGGGATAAAAAGCTTTGGCATTGAATATTAATAGGATGTTGACACAAAATAAAAGAAAAAATGATTATTTCATAATTCCAGAAAAAAAGGCCTTCGGGCCCCGCAAGTCTGGAAGCACAGCCTGACTGTCCAGGAGCTTTGGGATTATCTGCAAAACCTGTATAAGTATTTCAGGATGGGTCACCCACATCCCGGATTGATACAACCAGTGTTCGCAATCGGACAGTAATGACCAAATCAATATCTATTAATTTGTTGAAATTCAACCGATTGCTCAACTGGCATAAAATTGCCCCTATAAAATAAACAATTATCAGGAATGATGCACAGCAATTTTCTCCGGAGCGGATGGCGTAATATAAAAAAGCATAAGGGATTTTCATTGCTCAATGCAGGCGGGTTAACCCTTGGTATTGCCAGTGCCCTGTTATTGCTTTTATATGTCTCTTATCATGTAGGATATAATAAACAATTCAAAGACCTGGATCAGATTTTTGTAGTGGAGAACAACCAAACCGGCAATGGGGTAACTCATACATTTGAGAGCACACCCAGGGAAGCGGCAGCAACAATAAAAGCAGAAGTTCCCGGCGTGCTGGAATCTGTACGTACCATCAGTTATACTGCTGAAGGATTAATAACCTACAAGGACAAGAATATCAAGAAAGCCGGATTGTATGCGGATCCGGGTTTCTTTTCTGTATTTTCCCATCAGTTTATACGCGGAAATGCAACGAATGCACTTTCAGAACCCAACACTATAGTTCTTACCCAACAATTGGCAACAACAATTTTTGGCGATGAAGACCCGATCAATAAAACAATCCTGCGGAATAAAAACATCCCTTTGCGGGTAACGGGTGTCATTGCCGACGTTCCATTAAATACAAGTCTTCGTTTTGATTATGTATTACCATGGATAATGTTTGAAGAGGCCAACGAATGGGCAAAAACTTCTGGTTGGGGAAGCAACTTTGCGCATACCTATGTAAAGCTGAAGAATCCGGATGATGTGGACCGGGTCAATACAATACTCCGGCCAATGATTGGTAAACACAACGAGGGTAATACCAATGAGCTCTTCCTGTTTCCGTTTTCAAAGATCCACCTGCATTCAACCTTTGTTGACGGGAAATCGGCGGGTGGTCTGATTGAACAGATCAACCTGTTCGTTATCCTGGCAGCAGTTATCCTGCTGATTGCTGCAGTGAACTTCATGAACCTGTCAACCGCGAGAGCGGGGGAACGGGCCAGGGAAGTCGGGATCCGGAAGGCAATCGGGTCCGACCGCAAATCCCTGATGCTGCAATTCATTACCGAATCCGTCCTTTTATCATTTGTTTCAACACTTGCTGCCATCCTGCTGGTACTGATCTGTCTGCCCTGGTTTAATTCATTACTCAACCTGCACCTGGTGTTTCCGTACGACAGGATTTCCACCTGGGTGTTTGTTGTTGGGATTGCATTGTTGACCGGACTATTATCCGGCAGTTACCCTGCCTTTTACCTCTCTTCTTTTGAACCGATAAAAGTATTAAAAGGCCTGTTCAGGGGAAACCAGCGCGGACTGCCCGTCAGGAAAGTGCTGGTCGTGGTCCAGTTCTTTTTTGCTGTATTCCTGACTACGGTTACTATCGGTATTTACCGGCAGATTCATTTTATGCAGGACAGGCCAACAGGTTTTGAAACAGAGCAACTGATTGAGATACCCGTGGAAGGTACGCTGGGCAAGACTTCCGATGTGCTGATCAATAATTTAAAAACAAGTGGGGTGATCACCAGTGGTACGCTTCTTTCTTCCAGTATTACCCAGGCCGGTAATAATACATGGGGTATCTCCTGGCCGGGAAAGGATCCCAAACTGGAAATACTGGTAGATATTTTTCATACAGGTTATGAGTTTACCGGAACTGCAGGAGTTAAACTGATTGCAGGCAGGGAATTTTCGCCTGACCATCCGGTTGATACTGCTGGTAAAACAGCCATGGTCAATGAAACGCTGGCAAAGATGATGAACCTCAAAGAGCCAATCGGTGCAAGGATCAAATGGGGCGATGCAGAATATACACTGATCGGGGTCTATAAAGATTTTGTACTGGGTTCACCGTTTGAAAAAACGCCACCCATGTTTACCAGCCTCGCACGTGGAGAAGGTGGTGTAAGTCTTGCATTACGTCTGGCAAACAACGGAAATACCAGCAGGAGCATCGAACAGGTGACAGCCGCTTTAAAAGAAGTGAATCCGGATTTTCCGGCGGAAATAAAATTTGTGGACCAGGACTTCGGATCAAAATTCCAGAGCCAGAAACTTTTTGCACGCGTGGCTAACCTGTTTGGTTGCCTTGCCGTGATCATCTCCTGCATTGGTTTGTTTGGACTCGCTGCCTATGCTGCTGAACAACGTATAAAGGAAGTAGGTGTCCGCAAGGTCCTTGGAGCCTCGGTGCTGGGTCTTACCACCCTGTTATCAAAAGACCTGCTGAAGCTGGTGGCAATTGCTATCTGCCTGGCAGTGCCCGTATCAGTAATTGTGCTCAACAAATGGCTGGCTGACTACCAGTTCCGGATGGACCTTAACTGGGCAATTTTTGCTGCGGGGGCCGTCCTTACAGCATTTGTAGCACTTGTCACTGTCAGCCTCCAGGCATTCCGTGCCGCAAGGGCAAACCCGGTGAAAAGCCTGCGAAGTGAATAATATAATTAGAATTCACATACCCGGCCGAATGTTTCAGATTTAAAAAGCATGACTAATCTCATGTCTTCTATGGATCAAAATCATGAGTCCGTCAGGGTAGTTGAGCGAGTTTTGTGGTATAGAAATTAACAATATGGATACTATACAACACTCGCTCGGCAACCTCGTAATGCCGGCAACAGTACAAAGAGCCGGTCTTCTCAGAAAGTTTATGAACTGGTGCGACAGGCAACAGGAAAACCGAATTGCCTGGTTGGCCATCGCCCTGGCGGGGCATGGTTGTATGGTTACTCCAATTACCATCTTTTTTATCATGATGGCGGGAAATAGTTTTATTTTCTGGCCGCTGGCCATGGGCGCAATGGCAATGTGCCTGGTCGTTAACCTGGCGGCATTGCCCACCAGGATAACCATACCTGTACTGGTTACGAGTTTGCTGCTCGATCTGATAATAATCGCGAACTGTGTGTTTGCGGGTTTGGCGATGGTATAACCTGCGCAGACAGCAGAAGCCACAGTGCAGTAAACACGTATCTGTACAACTGTGTTCCTATCCCGGAACTTCTTCTCGTGGCATTTCCCTTTTCAGGTAGTTCATGATTGAAGTGGCTGTAAGTCCATGTATCAGTATTGAAACCAGGATAGTAAACGAAACGACTGACCATAATTCGTTTTCGACTATAAACCCGGTTTCTTTTAAGGCAAATGCCAGATAAAAAACAGAACCCATTCCACGGATGCCAAAAAAGCTGATGGCGATTTTTTCTTTCCAGTGGAAGTTGCCGGTGACCAGACTTAAATAAGCGGCAACCGGACGAAGGACAAATAAAAATAAAAAAGTAAACGAAGCCATTCGCCAGGACAGATGATCCAGGATACCGCTGACCAGCGCACCGCCAAACAGCAACAGGATTACTGCCACCAGCAACCGTTCTGTCTGGTCGGTCACCGTATGGAGATCATGATGGTAATCATCTTCCTTTTCAGAATGCCGGAACGTGACGGCGCAGATAAATACTGCAATGAAGCCATATCCATGTATCATTTCTGTAACGCCGTACACCAGTAAAGTCATGGCAATAGCCAGGAAGCCATCGTTAGTCTTAAGGAATTTATATTTACCCGATAGGTTGAAGACCAGGTAACCAATTGCCTTGCCTGCCACAAATCCAATGATGAGACCAACCGCCAGTTTATACAACAGGTCGTAGCCGAACCAGTTTAAAAAGTTCGGCTCCATTCCTGTTGCCGTTGTTGCAATTACAATGGCCAGCCAGATAAATGGAAATGCCATTCCATCATTCATTCCTGCCTCCGCAGTCAATGCAAATTTTGTTTCCGATTTAGCACCCACATTGGGTGGGCCCACCTGTACATCTGAGGCCAGGACCGGATCAGTAGGCGCTAACACTGCACCCAGCAGGATGGCGGCTGCCAGGTCAAAGCCAAGTAGAAGATGTGCTGCCATTGCTGCAAGGGCAATACAAAGTAACATGGCTATGGAAATAAGTTTCAACGGTGATGACCAATTTCGCAGGTTAAAGGGACGGTCGATCTTGATACCAGTGCCCATCAGCGAAATGATTACTACCATTTCTGCAAGGCGAAGGGTGGTATCCGGATATTCCTGCGGTAATGGTATCGGTAAATATGCAGGGAATACCAGGTAGAGTAATACCCCGGCAGCTACATAAATGATGGAATAGGAGATTCCTGTTTTTTTCGTAACGGCCGGCATCCAGGTCATGGCAAAGGCAGCGATTCCGATAATAGTAAGCAGGAAGATGTATTGATTCATTGGCCCCATGCATCAAAGTTTGTACCGAAGGGCAGGGGGAGGCCATCCCAGGATCAACCTGTCACTTCATTCTATTCATTTACCAGTTGCCTGTGGTCTTGCTGGCAGGCTGTGTCCTTCCCTCAGGGCCATTATAAACGTGATCCACTCCCGGTTATTACCAATCATGGCAGCAAAGTCCGGAGTATAATTATAATCGGGTAGCACACCGCGGTTTCCATCTTTCCCTGATGTGGCAAATTCCTGGTATACGATCGATGTGTGGGTTTTAATACCCGATGCAGGCAGGGTAAGATCCAGCCCCAATGCTGTCCCGCCTCCGGTAAAAGAGCCGGCTGTTTCCTGTCCCACAATAACAGCCCGCTTATTTGACTGCGCAACCGCCGCAAAAGTGGAGGCAGCAGAGGCGGTACCTCCGTTGACATATAGCCACACCCGGCCACTGTAAGCATTGGCAGGGGGCATCATCGTTTGAAGTTCCATGGAGTATTCTGTGATCTTCGCTTTACTTTTCCCATCCTTCATGGAATCGATATAAACGTATTTATTTTTTCTCACGTCGTCGGGAACATTACTCAGGGAGAACATGGCATCGCTGGTATCAATAAGGTATTCGTTGCTCATGAATGAAGTGGGTGAATCGATCAGGTAACTCATAAGCCAGGCAGCAAGTTCTTCTTCACCGCCACCATTATAACTAAGATCAATTACCAGGTCTGTTGGTTTTTTTTCTGCGATTGTTTCAAAGAACCCATCGATCTTTTTTTTGAATGGTTCTTTATCAATGCTGAATGAACGGATAGTCATGATGGCCACACTGTCATCCCTTTCAAATGTCAGACGCAATTTTTCTTTCCTTATTTTATCACCTCTCTTGCTCGCTTCGAGCACGGCTCGGTTGACCGGGTTTTTGAGTGCATGTTTATTGATCGCCGCAAAATTGAGGTCTTCCGTATAACTCCGGCTGATCAGTTCACCCTGATTATTCCTGACCACGATATCGTAACGGTCAGGCTGTTCGATAAATTGATTGTATGCCACTCCGAAATTCATGGAGGAAAGGAAATGGTCTTTCGAACTGGTCATAAATCCATCTGCAGGCAGAAACTGATACATTGACTTCAGGATACTGTCAATGGGCCTGCCATTAATACTGATTATTTCATCGCCAGGATGGATGTTGTTATCCGGTGTTCCGTTTACTACGATCAGTGGTTTGTCAGAGGCGAAGAAACACTGGAAAGGAAGCATCTTCCATTGTTTTAACAATGTATTGAAACGACTGCCCATGGTGGCGTAAGTGTGTTCGCATCTTACTTCGGCGATCAGGAATGAAATCTTCTGGTAAAAACTGGTAAAGGACATCGGCCGGTCGATGGTGGACTCAAGGCTATCCATCATCCGCTGCATGGCAGGCTGGTCCTTATGTTTATAAAGACCAGGATGGGTTTGTTCCAACTTTTGCCGCAGGTACAGGAAGTCCGATTTCATATCGGCAACACTCAGTTCGGTATCGGCCGGGTTGGATTGGCCGATGGCCGTTTCAACCCAGAATAAAATAAGCAGTGGCAAAAATCGCATGGTATTTTTTTTGGCCGGGGCCGGTGAAACTATTCATTCCGCCGGTTCCGGTATAGGTTGGCTTCGTTAAAATGTTCGTGTCCGTAAAAATCATCCTGCCCTGCTCTCCCCGACAATACCGCTGCGCCAAGTCCGCCAAATACATTTAATATACTGATCTCATCTTCCGTATCAAAACGCGCTTCCACGTAATCCGGTAGTGAATTCAGCTGTTCGGGAGTGATGGCCGGGATCATCACCTCATCCAGTTTTGGATCTGTTTCTGCAATCCCTACCGGTACCAGTACTTCCCGACGCGACAGGTTCACATCATTCCCATCCAGGTCCACCACTATATATTTTGCAAGCCGGCTCTGGAGGTCAAAAATCAATTCCTGAACCCGGCCCAGGATATCACCGTTGCCATCTTTAACGATCCAGCCGCGGATATCCGGGTCGCCCTTACTGATCTCAAAATCGCTTCCGGTCAGCTTTTGCAAACGAGTATGTCTTTGTGATTCTGCCATGATTTATAGGTTTTGTCCTAAAACGGGTAGGACAATTATAATACCAGACAGGTTTTCCGGAACGGAAAGGCCAAACTGTCCGTCCGGCCCGGTCTCCATCGTAAACTAAAAATAAATAAACCTCCGGACAAAAAAAATGAACTAATATTTTGAACGTACGTTTTAAATCGTACCTTAGGATCATGAAAGGCATATCAAAAGATAAACCCGGTGGGAGTGTTCCAACAAAAACAGAAATGGATGTTTTGCAGGTATTGTGGACCAATGGTCCGTCGACGGTACGTTTTGTACATGACCTGTTGAACACACAAAAAGATGCGGTGCAGTATACGTCCACCCTCAAGCTGATGCAGGTGATGGCCGAAAAAGGAATGCTGGCACGTGATGAATCAAATATGAAACATATTTACCGCCCGTTGATGGAAGAAGAAAAAACAAAGGGAATGATGCTCGGTCGTTTTCTGGATACGATGTATGACGGATCGGTAAGTAACCTGGTAATGGCATTACTGGAGAATGAGAAAACATCCAAAAAGGAACTCCAGGTGTTGAAGGAAATGGCGAAGAAACTTTCTAACGACAAATAAAACGGAAAGGAATTATTCAAAAAGGCGAATATTAAATACCGGACACAATGAATCAGACATTCACTGATAACCTGCTGCGAAGTCTTAGCTGGACCTTTATCCATTCCCTGTGGCAGGGCCTGGTGATTACAATCCTCGCGGGTTTGCTGATGTTGTTCACAAGGAGATCAACACCGGGTTTGCGATATGGGTTACTATGTGGGTTGCTTTGCCTGTTCCTGCTGGCCGTGGGCGCCAGTTTCGCCATTGAGTGGGGCAACCCCTCAGGGTCGGCAGGGGGGCTCCGGATTTTTGGATCATCATCGTTACCGGAAAACCTGCAGCTTCCGTCCGGACAGGAACAATTCCTCCATGGACTGGTTGATTTCTTTAACAGGAATACCAACTGGATTGTTAGTTGCTGGTTTTTATTCCTGGTTGTTAAACTGACCAGGATGTTATTGGATCTGGCGTATGTATCGAGGTTGCGGAACAAAATGGTTTTTTCGACAGACGATCAGTGGCAGGGGAAATTTAGTCAGCTCTGTAAAAGCCTTGGTATAAATAAAGAAGTGAAACTTCTGGAATCTGCACTGGTTAAAGTACCGCTGATGGCGGGACATCTGAAACCCGTGATCCTGCTCCCACTTGGTGTCCTCACTAATCTGACACCCGGTGAAGTTGAAGCGGTACTGTTGCACGAGCTGGCGCATATCCGGCGAAATGATTACCTGGTGAACCTGGTGCAACGTATAGTTGAATTATTCTTCTTTTTCAATCCAGGTTTTCTCTGGGTGTCTTCTTTGGTCCGCCGGGAGCGTGAACATTGCTGCGACGATCTTGCTATCAAAGCTTCAAAGGATAAACTTCAGTTCGTCCATGCGCTGATCAGCTTCCGGCAACATTCGCTGCTGGCTTCAGGATCGGCGCTCGGTTTTCCGGGTTCAAGCAGTCTGCTGGTGCAACGGATGGCCAGGATTGTTTATAACAGGAACGCTACCCTGTCCGGTTTCGGGATTGCCTTTTTTACTTTCAATATTTTACTGTTTATTGGTTTTATAGCTGTATTGGGTAAAACAGTGGGAAGGGAAACTTCGCAGGACGTTTCATTATTTACAGCTATGCAGTCAATACCACAGGCAAACGATCTGCATCCTGAGCCGGATTTACCGTTGGCATTGATGTCCGGGAAAAATGGGAATGATTATATATTACAGGATATGATTACTGCAGATAGTCTGGCGAGCTACCAGCATGATGCTTTAACGGAGACAGATGAAATGAAAGAACGCATGCCTGCAGATATCCTTCACTCAACAATTAAAGGGCAGGAAAAAGTTTATCATCAATACCTGCGTACCGGACCGGAACAATATGGAGTCGTAACCAATCGTCAGCAGGGGGATAAGGATTGGAGGGAAACTATGAAACAATACGGACTTGCAGACGCGATACAATGGCAGGCCGACCTTCAACGTCAGCAGGCAGAGATTGAACGGCAACGGGCTGATCAGGAACGGGTATTGGCCGGGATGGAACGCGAACAGGCTGACAAAGAGCGGGTGTTGGCCGACAGGGGACGTGAACAGGCCGGCAAAGAGCGGGTATTGGCCAATATGGAACGTGGACAGGCAATGCAAGACCGGATGCAAGCCGACAATGAACGGGCACAGGCGGGCAGGTATCGGGATCATGCTTATCAGGAATATGAACAGTATGAAAAAGACCGGATGCAGACTGACCGGAAACGCGAACAGGCAGTGCAGGAACGGATGCAGACTGACCGCGACAAGAAAATAATAATGATCATACGGTAAACATTACCGGTGTGACCGGAACAATTCCTGGCGATACCGGTATGACCGGAACAGTTCCTGCCAGGCAAATACCGCATCAATCAAAAAAACGAATTAAAAAAAATTCGCCCCCTGGCGGATGGGCATCCTATTGCCTGCTATTTAATAATTAAATTAAAAACAATGAACCGAAAAATTTCAATGGGACTGGCATTCATGATGGCAGTTACCCTTCAGTCACCAACAGTATTCGCGCAGCAAATAAAAACAACTGACACAAAAACAACAGGGTTGAAAAATCTTTCTGTTTATACTGATGGCGGGGAGACCACCATTAATACTGTCGAAGAGGGAAAAAAAATAAAAATCATTTTGAACGATGGTAAAATCAGGGAGATATACATAGATGGTAATAAAGTGGCGGAGGCTGATTATCCTAAATATGAAGCAATGGTGAAAAAAATCCTTGCCCAGGTAGCGAAAGACAGGGAGCAGGCTGAAAAAGACCGGCAACAGGCAGAGAAAGACCGGGAAAGGGCTGATCGTGATCGGGAAATGGCCGAACAACAACGTAGGGGTGCTGATCTGAATCGTGAGCAGGCGGAGCAACAACGTAAGAGCGCTGATCGCGATCGTGAACAGGCGGAACAACAACGTAAGGGTGCTGATCTGAATCGTGTGCAGGCAGAGCAACAACGTAAGAGCGCTGATCGCGAACGGCAACAAGCCGAACGCAATCACGAATTGGCGGAGAAGCAACGGGAGGAAGCCGGCGGCGACCGCAAACATGCCGATCGCGAACGGCAACTGGCCGAACGCAATAACGAATTAGCGGAGAAGCAACGGGAGGAAGCCGGGGACGACCGCAAACATGCCGATCGCGAACGTAAGCTGGCCGATCATGATCGTGAGCAAGCGGAACAACAACGCAAAGATGCTGATAGTGACCGTGAGCAGGCAGAACTCGATCGTGCACTTGCTGCAAAAGATCGCGAAACGGCAGCGGCAGATCGTGTGCGTGCAGAAGAAGATCGCAAATTACTGGATGGAATGCTGGATGAAATTGTTTCCGAAAAACTGGTAGAAAAACGGGACGATTTAAAATCTTTACAACTCGACAAAGAGCAGCTTATTATTAATGGTGTAAAGCAACCAGATGCCCTGCATAAAAAATTCCGGACGAAATACCTGAAGAATCAACAGGGACGTATTCAATATAACCGGTCTGGTTCTTCTTCGGGTTTGTCGGTCGACTAAAACGCGGATTCAGGGTTGCACTAAATTATACTGTATGGCCAGGTCCCTGAGTTCAAAAAGGGACCTGATCCTTGTTTTTTCAAAGATCCTGGCTTTATGGGTGCCAACGGTGGAAGTGCTGATATGAAGAAGCCGGGAGATTAACGTTACCGAGCCACCGCCCAACAGGAAATTGCAGACCTCAAATTCCCTGGCCGTAAGTTGAAGGAATGGATTGCGATCGCCCTGATGAAGATCAGTGGCATACGCTTCCAGTAAATCCTGACTCAGGTACTTGTTTCCTTTCAGCACAATCATGATCGCTTTTAACAATTCATCGGCCCCAGCCACCTTTGAAACAAATCCCTTTGCGCCCGCTTTGATAAGTTTACCGGCATAAATTTTTTCAGCACTCATCGACAACACCAGCACCGGGGAACCGGGGAGCTGCGTACGCATGGTTTCCATTAACCTGAAAATATCACTGCGCGGCATATGCACATCTGCAATGATGAGATCGTATGGTTTGTTCCGGAATTGTTCAAGCGCGGAAACTTCATCCACCGCTTCTTCAATCACGCAGCCAGGAAAGGCAGCACACAAGATTTTCCGGATGCCGATCCGCATGATCTCATGATCATCGATCAGCAGGAACCTTTTGACGACTGGTACCGTATCCTGGATATTTTCCTGACCATTAATCATCATTAATCGGGGTATATTAATCGGACCGGAGGGAGAAAAACCGGCTATGGTAATTTACGGTAAATGGGAACAGTCCGGAATTAAAAATACCAGCATTCGGTCCTCCGAAACAAACATAAATTGTAGTATGGATATTTTTTTAGGGGTATACACTCATAAAAACCTGATCCGGCGTATCACTAAAAATTCTATATTCACGTACTTGCCTACAGATCAAATTTCGAATCGGCTAACAAGGTGAAATTATACATAAAATACATGGTAAGCCATCGTTGTAAAATGGTGGTAAGGGAGCTATTAAAGCGACTCGGGATCACCTATTTGAGTATAAGTTTAGGAGAGGTCAAACTCACCGAAGAGATTCCAGACCATAAACGCGAACAGATCAGGGAGGGATTAAAAACCTTTGGACTGGAGCTGATGGACGACAAAAAAGCCGTACTTGTTGAAACCATCAAGGATATTATCATAGAAATGGTGCATTACAACGAAGAGTTACCCCGATTCAACTTTTCTGACCTTCTCAGCGAGAAACTAAATTACAATTATACTTACCTGGCCAATCTTTTTTCAGAAACGGTTGGAGTTACCATAGAACACTATATTATCTCCCATAAGATTGAACGCGTAAAAGAACTGATTATTTACGACGAGTTGAACCTGACCGAGATTGCTTATCAGCTTCATTACAGCAGTGTTTCCCATCTCTCCAACCAGTTTAAAAAAGTAACGGGGCTTACACCGTCGTTCTTCCGGTCACTAAAAGATAAAAAACGTTGTAACCTGGAAAATATCTGATGTTTTTTTACAACCTGTAAATTATGCAAGTTATTCTTGGAAAGATGTAATATTCACTTTTAAAAAGCAACCGATTTTTGTGTTGCCTGAAATAACTTCTGAAACCCAATTCCCGTTCCTGGATCAACCGCCTGATTATTATTCTTCCTCCTATCCAAAGTCCTGTTTTTTTTCGAACACCGGTGTCGGTAATGGCGCCAGTTGCCTGAAAGCGGGAACTAAAACAATTTTTTATCTGATTACGTACCAACTGTGAAAAACGGTGAGGAAGGGTTGTGTGGTTTCATAGGTTGCCTGGTATTTTACATTAAACTGTCTATGATAAATAAAAAAGTAAAGTCTTCTTCTATGCGTTTTCCAAAAGCGATGACCGGGATTCCGGGTCTCGACCTGATTACAAATGGCGGTATACCCAAGAACCGGCCCACCTTGTTGCTCGGCAACGCCGGCTGCGGCAAAACCATCATGGCCATGGAATTCCTGGTACACGGCATGGAAGTGTACAGGGAGAATGCCGTTTTTTTGTCGTTTGAAGAAAAAACAGAAGAGCTGGAAACGAATGTGCGATCATTTGGTTTCGACCTGGATTCGCATATTTCCAAGGGCAGGATGTACCTGGAATATGTTCATTTCAGCAGGGACAATATCCTTAAATCGGGAAAGTATGATATCGAGGGACTGTTTGTACGACTTGACAACGCAATCAAAAAAGTAAAAGCCAAAAGGGTGGTGCTCGATTCATTGGATACCCTTTTCCATGGCTTTGAACATAAGGTTTTACGCACTGAAATAAAACGCCTGCTGACCTGGTTAAAAGATAAACAGGTTACCACCATCGTTACCGGCGAACTTGGACATGCATTCCATTCAACCCATGGTGTGGAAGAATATGTTTCTGATTGTGTGATCCTGCTGGATAACCGGACCATCAACCAGATCACCACCCGGCGGCTGAGGATCGTTAAATACCGCGGATCAATTCATGGCAATAATGAATATCCGTTTATTATCGATGAAAAAGGTATTACTGTCCTTCCCATTATCAATGAAGCACTCAAACAAAAAGTCAGCTCCAGCCGGATCCTGTCGGGACTGGAAGAACTGGATGATATGCTTGACCGTAAAGGGTTCTTTGTGGGCAGCAGTGTACTGATCTCCGGAAGCGCAGGCACGGGTAAAACAGGTTTGGCCGCCACCTTTGCCTATGCTGCGGCCCGGCGAAAACAGAATTGCCTGTTTTGCGCATTTGAGGAAGCTCCCAACCAGATCATCCGGAATATGAAATCCATCGGGATGTCACTCATTCCCCTTATGAAAACCGGACACCTCAATTTTTATTACGCCAGGCCTACGCTGCAGAACCTGGAACTACATTTTATTGCCATCAAAAAAATGATCCTGGAAACCAGTCCTTCTGTAGTAGTGCTGGATCCCATCACCAACCTGATGACGGAGGGGCCAAACAGTGATATCCGTTCCATGCTGACCAGGTTTGTCGATTACCTGAAGACAAAAAATATCACCGTGTTTTTTACTGCTGCCATCACCGTTGGATCCATTGAACGGAACCCGAGCGATGAGGGTATTTCATCCATGGTAGATACCTGGATAATGGTAACGGATGTGGAGGCAGAGGCAGAGCGGACAAGAAGGCTTTGTATTATTAAGTCCAGGGGAATGAAACATTCCCATCAGCTACGCAGGTTTGCCATTACTTCAAAAGGGATCCGGCTTTTTCCGGTTGAAAAAGAAGATGCCGGTACCGCAACTGATGAAGGACCTGGTCAGCGCGGGCGGGAAAGGTGGTAGGGCGGAATCAGATGGAACTTTACAGGGATTTATTATAATCAATTTTGAAAGCGTGTTGGAATGACAAAAATAAAAAAGAGAAAAAAAATAGCTGGAACGGTGGTGATGAAAGGAGAAGCCACTGAGTTTGTATTCCGGCTTTTTATCACCGGTGCTTTACCGAATTCTGCACGCGCAGTAGCGAACAGCAAAACTATTTTTGAAAAATACCTGGCCGGTCGTTATACGCTGGAAGTTGTTGATATCTACCAGCAGCCCGACCTGGCGATTTCAGAAGATATCGTAGCGGTACCCGTACTGATTAAAAAACTGCCCCTTCCTGAAGAACGGCTGATTGGTGATCTTTCCGATACTGTTCTTGTTTTAAAGATGCTCAACCTGGTTGAATAATTCCCGGAAACATGGAAAAGACAAAAAAAGAATTAAGGGAAGAAATCAGGCGACTGGAAATGGAGAACCAGTTGCTGACCCGGCAACTGGGGGAAAGCAGGCAAAGCCTGCAAACTATCCAGTCGGGCAAGATTGATGCATTAGTGGTGGCGCATAAACAGAACCTCCGGATTTTTACCGAGAAAACAGCCGATAAAATCTACCGCATCCTGATAGAGAAAATGCAGGAGGGCGCAATTGCACTTACCATTGATGGTACCATACTTTACAGCAATTCATTTTTTGCCCGGATGATCGGCATACAACTTGAAACGGTGATTGGTTCGCGGTTTTCAAACTATGTACCGCCGGCAGTCCGCCCCGATTTTGATGAACTGATCCGAAAAGGCTGGAAGGGTTATGTTCAGATGGAGACGGTATTAATTGCGGAAGACAGGGGAGAACTGCCGGTATTGATTTCTGTAAATCCCCTGGCGCTTGAAAATACTGTGATCCTAAGTATCATTATTTCAGACCTCTCACAAAAAAACCGCCTTACCTCAAGGGTTACCCTGGTAGCCAAACTGATTGAAGTAATAGAGGAGATAGAAAGGCAGCCGGAAGGGCAACCCCGGATAAACAACTCCGCATATATCAGTAAAAAACTAAATCATAGTTATACCTATCTCTCCGATATATTCAAGGAAGCAAAGGGGATCAGTATCCGAAAATATATGATCATCAACCGTATTGAAGAAGTTAAACGGTTGTTGCGGGAAGGCGACCTGAATCTGACGCAGATCTCCTACAAGCTGAATTATAGCAGTGTCTCCCACCTGTCGCGGCAGTTTAAGGAAATCACCGGAAAATTACCTTCTGAATTTAAGAATGCCGGCTGAAACTAACCAGCAGGCTGCAGCATGGTATTCATCTTCACCCTTAACTCATATCCCTTCTGCGGTTCAGATATAATAGAAACAGAACCTAAAAAGAGGTCGGCCCGGCTGCGGATATTCAGCAGGCCAACCCCGGCTTTTTTGGAATTCAGGTCACAGCCCTTACCATTGTCTTTTACAACCAGGATGATGTTGTTTTTTTCCGGGATGATTTCAATGGAAGCTTCTGTGGCATCTGAATGTTTTAGGATATTGTCTATTTGCTGCTGAATGATCCGAAAAATCACTACCTGTAATTTATCAGGAAGATTTTCATCCTTTATTCCATTGGTGAGAAGTTGGATTTTCATGGGATGCACATCGGTTATATCCCTAATCAGGTTCCGGATATTATCCGTCATTCCGATGATATGGGTTTCGGGAATGACAAGTGTTTTGGAAATACGCCTGATGTCTGACATAACCTGTACAATAAAGTCAAGTGATTTATTCAGGTGTTCATCGCGTTTTGAATCGGATTTTATAGCCATCTGCAAATACAATTTCGTAACCGCCAGGATCTGGTTAAGATTATCATGCAACTGTTCCCCAATCTCGGCTCTTTCCTTTTCCTGTGCAGTAAGTACAGCATGGGTTAGTTCGCGCTGGGCTGCCAGCCGTTCATTAACAAGCGCCTTTTCCAGGCTTTTTTTATCATGTACGTTGCAGGTAGCCCCGACAAGACGGATGGGTTCGTTTTGTCCATCCCTGATAATCAGGGCACGGTCTTCCACTTCAATATAGGCTCCGTCTGATTTTTCAAACCTGTATCCGCTTTCCCAGATTGTAGCAGACCGGTCACCAATTGTTTTCTGCAATGATCCAAGCACCCTTTCACGGTCATCCGAATGGATACGATTCACCCAGAAACTTAATGGGATCAGCATATTAACAATTTCAAATCCGAAATGTCGTTTGTGACCACCATCTATCCAGAAAATTTCACTGGTAGCCAGGTTCCATTCCCAAAGACAATCATTGGTGATTTCAGTAACGGCACGATACAGGTCATTGATGGTTTTTAATTGTTGAGCCGGATGCTGGATGATGGTGATTCCGGGTTTGACCGGCATCCTGCCTGAACCTTTAAACGAAACGGATAAAAGTTCATTAGAATAAAACGTAACCAGTTCTGTCAGGTTACCGGCGGCTCCAAGATTCTTCTGGAATTGCACAGGCCGGTTTTGTATCAGCATTTCACTATAAAGATGATATAGATCTACAGGAAGAAGTTTTGCAAATTCTTTATTGAAAATCTGATCGATCGCAATATCGCTTGTTACACCAAGGAGTTGTTCTGCGGAATGATTCCAGGATACTATTTTCCAGTTACGATCAACCGTAAAAAAGCCGTTTACAACTGTGTCAGCAGCGGTAAGTTCCGGAGGGGAGGAATGATTCCATTCCATTCCGGGATTGGCCGGTGTGTTCTGACTTGCTTTACGCATAAGATAAGGTTGAGATTTATTTTCAGCAGCCCTGCATTCCACAGGCCGGGTTTGATTACTAAAGTTCATTTGAATTACCTGTGTAACTGTTACAGTAATTGAGGCAATTATTACATTTTTCCCGGATTTGCTGGCAAGCGGAACATAAACTAAGTGTTTAGCCCGCAATTTGCCGTACTACCGCTACAGCAGGCCGTCTGATCGACTACACCGATTTGCCGTGTTATTCGGTATTATTGCCAGTTGCGGTTTAGCCATCAACCGAATCAAACTTTAAATATGCTTAATTTAAAAGTTGCCGGGATTCCTAGAAAGAGTGTCAGCAATAATTTATACCGGTCCGCCTTCCTGAATTCATCACAACCCAAGTTACTTATCGGTGCGTCGGGTCGCGTACTGTCAGCAAACCATGCTGCATGTGTAATGCTGGGTTATACCCGCAAGGAATTCATGACAAAAAAAAGAGCCGAAGTATTTGGCATAACTGAAGAGGAATTTAAATCAGTGGGATTCTTAAATGAACACGATGAAAAAGTCTACAGCGCATTAAAAAAAGATGGCAGATACCTGAAATGTTATTTGAAATGTGTGCCATTCCTTGACCAGAAACTGGCAAAGACCATTCTTGCTTTTTTTGGTGTGGAAGTTTTTTCCAATGCAGGCCCGGGTTCAATGTCCCGATCCGTACAGAAAAAGCAACTGGCGCCTGGATCGGAGGAGGGGGATAAAGCCTTTGACCGTGATCCCACATCAATTGCATTAAAAGATTCTGATAACAGGCTGGCCCAGAGTTACCAGATGAAAAAGTTCACCGGTAAGATTTCCTATGACGTGATGTGGGACTGGAATCTTACCAGGGATAAAATTGATGTGGGAGGTAGTGTACTGGAACTTTTCGGTTATGCACTGAAAGGCAGAAAGCTATCATTGAAAACAATTTCAAGATGCCTGATTCCATCGGAACGGGAACGGGTGATCAATAAACTCCTGGCAGCCCTGCTTACCCGGAAAAATGGATGGAGCGATTCATGCATGATAAAACGAAAGGATGGTTCGCTCGCATTCACGGTCAGCCGGGGCAGGATCATCCGCGATGAAAATGGCCGTGCTGTTCATGTAATTGCAGCTACCAAGGATATCAGCCGCGTGCATGAACTGGAGCAGCAATTGAAGGACCAGGTGGACATCCACGAGGAACTCAGCGAAATTTTTGAAGTGGCTTCCAGTTTGTCGTTTGATGGCCGGTGGGACTGGAACCTCATCACCAACGAATTTTTTTTTGGTGCCGGTTTCGAAGCATTGTTTGGTTACGAGGCGAATAATAAAAAGGACAGAACGGTACTTGACTGGAGCAGGTACCTGCATCCGGATGATCGGGAAGTAGTGGAGACAGATCTTCGGAATGCTATTTTGTCTACAGTTGACTACTGGGAATTTGCCTATCGTTTCAGACGTGCTGACGGAACATTTGCGCGGGTATTCAACCGGGCGAGTATTATTAGGAATGCAAGCCGCCGGGCTATCCGGATTGTAGGTGTAATGCAGGATGTTAGTAAACAGGAATTGCTGGAAGAAAAACTGGCACTGGAGATCAAACTCAAGGATAAAAAAATTGCAGAAGCAATGGAGGAAGCAAAAGAGAATGAGCGGGCCGATATAGGGAAAGAACTTCATGATAATATAAACCAGTTGCTGGGCGCAGCAAAGATGTATCTCGATATTGCCAGGAAAAGGGTCGGGACCGACAAGGATGCCATGCTTAGCCAGTCGTCTGAATATACATTGTCGGCAATTGAAGAAATAAGAAAGCTGACCAAGGGACTTACTACTGATTTTATAAACCATATCGGACTGAAGGAAGCAATTGAAAAACTCTGCATTGATACAATGGAGCTGAATGATCTGCGGATCATCAGTAAGCTGGAAATAATAGAAGGGATCAATGTATCGGCAAAATTAAAAATGAATTTGTTCCGCATCGTGCAGGAACAACTTACCAATATCCTGAAGCATGCGCGTGCAACAAAAGTGAATATTAACCTGTATATGACAGAGAAATTCATTAACCTGGTGATAGCTGATAATGGAATCGGGTTTGATACTGCAGCGAAACGGGAGGGGATCGGAGTGGATAATATTTATAGCCGCGCGTTATCTTTCCGGGGTACCGCCGAATTCTTTTCTGCGAAGGGGAAAGGCTGTACGTTAACGGTGATACTGCCTTTACTGATGAGCCGCAGCGCTGATAAAGCGGGAATTGGGGCATAATCTGCCCGTTTTTAATAAAGTGCCCCTCGCTCGTCCATAAGATCAGTTTAGAAACAGGAAGGTTTGGTCCGCATCAGGAAGAGGTGGACTTCGGGCTATTTTATTCCGGATGAAACATTTTTAAAAAACGTCGCTACACATGTCTCGAGAGAATAAATCCATTGAAGTTAAAGAGAGGGAACAACATTTCAGATTGCTGGAATCCGTAATCACCAATATTACTGAGTCAGTATTGATCACTGAGGCATCACCCGCCGATGAATCCGGCGCCCGGATCGTTTATGTGAATGATGCATTCACCCGGATGACCGGATATACAGCAGCGGAGATTATTGGCCAGACCCCCCAAATACTGCAGGGACCCGCAACTGATCAGTCGGAACTGGACAGGCTGAGGGAATCCGTCAGCCGTTGGCAGCCTTTTGAAGCCACACTGGTCAACTATAAAAAGAATGGTGAAAAGTTCTGGACCAATTTTTCTGCAAGTCCTTTCGGGGACGGCAAAGACGGTTATACCCACTGGATTGCCCTTGTTAAGGATGTTACTGCCATTAAACAGGCGGATATTGAGCTGAAGGATTTGTACAAAAACCTGCAGATGCAGGCCAGGGAGCTGGCGATTTCGAATACTGAACTGGAACAATTTGCCTATGTGGCTTCACACGACCTGCAGGAGCCGCTTCGTATGGTTACCGGGTTCCTTACATTACTGGAAAAAAAATATTCAAACCTGATTGATGATAGTGGCAAAAAATATATTGCGTTTGCGGTGGATGGCGCAAAACGCATGCGGCAGATTATCCTCGACCTACTGGAATATTCAAGAATCGGAAGGATCGAGGACCGGTCGGAACCTGTTGACCTGAACCGGCTCATCCATGAAATCATGATCCTGTTCAGTAAACAAATAGAGGAAACAGGTGCAATAATAGAAGCAGATGTATTACCCGAAGTGATATCGCACCGGTCGCCCATGCGGCAGGTATTCCAGAACCTGTTGAGTAATTCGCTCAAGTATTCAAAAACCGGGATACCACCGGTAATCCGGATCAGTTCAACAGATCTCGGTACCGAATGGCAGTTCTCCATAACCGATAACGGCATTGGAATTAATCCCGAATATTTTGACAAGGTATTCGTCATTTTTCAACGGCTTCATAAAGCAACTGAATATTCGGGTACAGGTCTGGGACTGGCGGTCACCAGGAAGATCATTGAAAACCTGGGGGGAAGGATCTGGCTCGAATCATCGGAAGGCGAAGGAGCTATTTTCCATTTTACCCTCAAAAAATAAATATGGGAACAGTTCACATTTTACTGGTTGAAGATAATGAAGGCGATATCCTGCTGACACAGGAAGCCATGGAGGCTGCCACGATGCTGGTAAAGATCAGTGTGGTCAATGATGGGCAGGAAGCAATTGAATTCCTGACAAGGCAGAACGGGTTTGCAAAAGTGCAGGTCCCCGACCTGATATTACTGGATATAAACCTACCCAGGAAAAATGGGCACGAGGTGTTGAAATTTATCAAGGGCGATACCGGGCTGAAACAGATTCCTGTAATCATGCTGACCACTTCTTCATCCGAAAAAGAAATCAATCTGGCCTACCAAAACTATGTTAACTGTTATATCACCAAACCTGTTGAAGTAAATGAATTTATATCCATTGTGAAGACTATAGAAAACTTCTGGATCTCTGTCGCCAAACTTCCGAAAACCAAAAACTATTAAATGAGAAAGGATCAGAAGCCTTACCGCATTTTAGTGATGGAAGATAATCCTGGTGATTTTGCGATCGTTGAGGAGTTATTAGGGGTGAGTATGGCTTCCCCCTCTATCTGTCATGTGGAAACATACAGGGAAGCAGTAGCAGCGCTGGCCCCGGGACATCTTCCCGTAGATGTTATCTTAATGGATCTGTCGCTCCCTGATAAAAACGGCGAAGAGCTGATCAAAGGAGTATTGTCAATTGCACCATCTGTACCGATCATCATATTAACCGGACATGGCGAAATCCAGTCCGGGATAAGATCCATCTCACTTGGCATTTTTGATTACTTGGTCAAGGATGAACTGAGTTCTGTAATGTTATATAAGAGTATAATCTATTCTATTGAGCGAAGTAAAAATATTGCGGAGTTGAAGGATTCAGAAAGGCGGTATAGTGATATTTTCCACCTGAGCCCAATACCGATGATGGTATTTGACGCGGAAACACTTCAGTTTATCCAGGTCAACGAGGCAGCTACAACGCTTTATGGATACTCACAAAAGGAATTCATGGAAATGACCGTACTTGATCTGAAAGTTATGGGGGATTCGATGGATTATGCAGGCTTAATATTGAGCAGGGGCGAGGAGGGCAGTGTATTTAATCAGACTGTTGAACATATTAAAAAATCAGGTGAAAGCCTGATGATGGAAGTTGTTGGAATTCCCATTGTGATCAATCAGAAAAAATACAGATCGGTTATTTGTACAGATGTAACCGAGAAGAGATTATTTGAAACGAAGTTGATAAAGTCGATCATAGAAACGCAGGAAGATGAACGTTATGAGATCGGTGGTGAGTTGCATGATAATGTATGCCAGATCCTGGCCGCCAGTTATATGTCGCTGTCAATTCTGAAGAAAGCGCTGCCCCCCGAGGCATTGCCTGATCTTGAAACCAGTGGAAGTTATATCCAGCTGGCGTTGCAGGAAATCCGCAATCTTTCCCACCGGCTGGCACCCGTATTTTTCGGGGACAGTACAATGGAAGAGGCGTTCAGGCGTTTATTTGTCCCGTTTGAGACAGATGGCAACTTTGCCGTAACGGTTGTGTTTGATGAAGAAGTAAAGGACTGGCCCATTCCGCAGGATCTGCAGTTGAACCTGTACCGGATTCTGCAGGAGCAACTCCGGAATATTGTGAAATATGCACAGGCTACTACCATTGATGTAAATGTGTTTATTCTTGACCAACGACTGGCCATGATGATCTCCGACAATGGAGTGGGGTTTGATACCGAAAGCCTGACAGATGGTATCGGTATGGCAAATATGAAACGCAGGACTGAATTGTTTTCCGGAAAATTTGATGTCCGTTCTTCCCCTGGTCACGGTTGCGAATTGTTCATCAACGTTCCTCTGCCAAGGTTGAAGTTGTCGGCCTGATGTCAACTATGATCGACGTCTTATCGCCCTGGTCACTAACTTTGAATCTATGAAGGCGGGAACATTTATACAAAGCACAGCAATGCTGGATGACAGCTTCTTTGAGAAGGCTGTCATTTTTATTACCGGATATGATGAGAAGGGAGTTACGGGCTTCGTGATAAATAAAATATTCCCCCGCAGGTTCAGCGACCTGGTTGAATTCAGGAATGACTGCCCGTTCCCCATGTATGAAGGTGGACCGGTTGATACGGAAAACCTGTTCTTCCTTCATCAACGGCCCGATCTTATAGAAGGTGGAACGCCGGTCGGGCATGGCGTCTACCTGGGTGGCGATTTCCGGCAGGCAGTCAGTCACATGAATAGCGGATCTGTAACGGAAAACGACCTGCGGTTATTTATAGGTTATTGCGGATGGGATTTGGGACAACTGGAGAGTGAAATAGAGGAGGGTAGCTGGCTGATATTGGAGAATGGTACTGTATTTGGTAATTTTAGTCAGCAAAACATATGAAAATAAAACAATGGGAAGATAAACACCTGTCACATTTCAGCTACGCTATTTATAGCGAACGCGTTCAACAGATCTTCCTTGTTGATCCTGCCCGCGACCCCTCACAGTATATAGAATTTGCAAAAAGTTTAAATGCCCGTATAGCGGGTGTTATAGAAACACATCCGCATGCAGATTTTGTTAGCAGCCATGCCGAATTAAGCGAAACATATGGCGTGCATATCTATGCTAGCAAACTCACCGGCGCAGCCTACCCGCACCAGCCTTTTGACGAAGGGCAGGAAATCATGCTGGGAGGAATGATCCTGCGTGCGATTTACACACCCGGACATTCGCCGGACAGCATCTGCATCAGCCTGGAGGAGGATGGGATTATAAAGGCGGTATTTACCGGTGATACCTTGTTTATTGGCGACTGTGGTCGCCCGGATCTTCGGGAAAAAGATGGTCTTAATGCGCGACAGCAACTGGCTTCAATGATGTATCATTCCCTGCGTAACAAACTTCTCCCGCTTCCGGATGCGGCAATGGTTTATCCTGCGCATGGTGCAGGTACACTTTGCGGACGGTCACTCAGCAAGGACCATAACAGCACCATCGGTCGTGAACGGGCTACCAATTGGTCGCTCCGGGAAATGGAGGAAGATGAATTCGTGGAAAAGCTGCTGACCGACCAGCCGTTTATTCCGGGTTATTTTGCGTATGATGTAGAACTTAACCGGAATGGTGTACCTGCTTTTCAATTTTCGGTTGATCAGGTACCTGTTCAGCCTGCGGTTGATCCTTCCAACCTCGATCCCGACACCTGGATCGTGGATGGACGTGACAGCCAAACGTACAGTCGCGCACATCTTTTCAATAGCATTAATATCATGGGCGAGGGGAAGTTTGAAACATGGCTTGGAACTATTATCAAACCGGGCGAACGTTTTTATCTCGCTGCCGGTTCAATAAAAGAAACGGAACGCCTGGTTGCCAGGGCGGCTTCAATCGGATATGAACCACAGATCAGGTCTGCGCTTGTGTTGGAAGATGCCCCCGAAGCCAGTCCGGTGTTTGACCTCGGTCTTTTTACCAATAATCCAGGATTATTTACCATTATAGATGTCAGGAATGAAACGGAAACGCGGGAGAATAGTATATTCAAGGGAGCGATCAATATTCCACTGGCCGAACTGCGAAATAAAATAGAAAAGATTCCATTGGATAAACCAGTCGTAGTGCATTGTTCGGGTGGCTACCGGAGTGCGGTGGGAAGTTCCCTGATTGATTCAGTGCTTGGCGGGAAAGTGTTGGTGTATGACCTTGGTGAGAATGTCCGGAAGTTTGTGTAACAACGGCGATGGGTTCGTGCGGGTAAAATAATTAATGTTTTTTCTTTATGGTCGGATTATTAAAACAACCATGGCCCTGGTACATTGCAGGTGCTCTTATAGGATTAATTGTACCTGCACTGCTGCTGCTTGGTAATAAAACATTCGGCGTTTCCTCCAACCTGCGCACGATCTGCGCAGCCTGTTTCCCGGCGAATATTCCTTTTTTTAAATTCAACTGGAAAGAACAATCATGGAACCTTTTTTTTGCTGCCGGGATTTTAATTGGTGCTGTGATTGCGACAATCTTCCTTTCCGACCCGCTTCCAATGAAAATAAATCCCGAACTGGTCAATGAACTGAAAAGTGATGGCATCACCGATTTCAGTAAACAACTTCCGGCGGACCTCTTTAGTTTTCATGCCCTGTTTTCCGTCAGGGGTTTTGTAATGCTGATTGGTGGCGGATTCCTGGTAGGTTTCGGTACCCGGTATGCCGGCGGCTGCACATCCGGACATTCCATTATGGGATTGAGTAACCTGCAACTGCCATCACTGATTGCCACTATTTGTTTTATGCTGGGAGGAATAATCATGGCCAACCTGATCCTACCCTTCATTCTCCGTTTACCCACGTAAGCCCTGTAATCCTTACCGGGTGCGACTTACAGGTTGCAACACAATTATTGGAAATTATTAGCAACGATAAATGAAGGTCCCCTCTTTAATATTATTGAAAATTAATAGAAACGATATATGAAGGTTATCTCTTTAATAAAGTATTTACTGGTTGGTGTGGTCTTCGGCATTGTGCTGGTTAAAGGGGAGATCATATCCTGGTTCAGGATGCAGGAGATGTTCCGCTTCCAAAGTTTCCACATGTATGGAGTAATGGGTACCGCTGTAGTTGTAGGTATCATCTCGGTATTCCTTATAAAAAAATATAAACTCCGGTCGGTAGACGGGCAACCCATCCGGCTTATTCCGAAAAAATTCAACAGGGGACAGGTATACGGCGGATTAATATTTGGTCTTGGATGGGCTATGACCGGCGCCTGCCCGGGTCCGCTATTTGCGCAGATTGGTACAGGTGCATTGGTGGTCCTGATCGTCCTGCTTAGTGCTATCGCCGGAACCTGGGTTTTCGGTTTTTTCCGGGAACGATTCTTTTTACCAATAAAAAAAACTGACTGATGTATTCCTGTTTTAAACTTGCCTTGCTGTTCCTGTCGTTACTGATCTTCAGTTGTAACCGGCAATCGGACAACCAACCCGATTTCTCCGGCTGGCCAAATACAGGCAATACCGGTAATAGCCATTATTCTTCGCTGACACAGATCGATAGCAGCAACGTGAACCAGTTAAAACAGGCCTGGTTATTCCACTCCGACGATCTGGAGCCAGGTCAGCGAAGTGAGATTCAATGTAATCCCATTTTTATAGATGGGGTTCTCTATGCGACTTCCCCGCGATTGAAACTCCTGGCCATCGATGGGGTTACCGGAAAATTGAAATGGTCGTTCGATCCCATAACGAAAGGTGAGTCGGTACATGCCAACCGGGGAGTGATGTACTGGCGAAATGGCGATGATCAACGAATTCTTTATACAGCCGGTTCACGATTGTATGCTATTGATGCGCTAACAGGTAAGCCGGTGTTATCATTCGGGAAGGAAGGGAGCATTGATCTGAAATCGGGACTTGATGCCGATGCCGGTGCCAAATATGTAATCGCAACCAGTCCCGGCGTGGTATTCAACAACCTTGTGATTATTGGTTCCAGGGTATCGGAAGAAAATGGCGCAGCACCCGGTCATATCCGTGCATTTAATATCATTACCGGCAACCGCGAATGGATCTTCCATACCATTCCGCATCCGGGTGAATATGGATATGAGACCTGGCCGGCCGATGCCTGGAAGACTGTGGGTGGTGTAAACTCCTGGAGCGGTATGACACTCG
Source organism: Chitinophagaceae bacterium (assembly GCA_040510375.1). Lineage (GTDB taxonomy): Bacteria > Bacteroidota > Bacteroidia > Chitinophagales > Chitinophagaceae > JBEVJC01. The sequence goes on along the minus strand of JBEVJC010000017.1, from coordinate 167,070 downwards.
ATCCGGAAACAGGTATTGTTTATATTCCGTTGGGTTCACCCTCTTTTGATTTTTATGGCGGTAACCGGAAGGGACAAAACCTTTTTGGAAATTCTTTACTTGCTCTTGATGCAGCAACAGGTAAACGGGTCTGGCATTACCAGACAGTACACCATGATATCTGGGATCGCGATCTGCCTGCTCCACCTGCACTGGTTACGGTTGAACGGAATGGTAAAACGGTTAAGGCGGTTGCACAGATCAGCAAACAGGGATTTGTATTTGTATTCGACCGTGCCACAGGGGAAACATTATTTAAGATCAATGAATTGCCCGTCCCCAAATCGGATCTGATGGGTGAAGATACCTGGCCCACCCAACCATATCCCGAAAAGCCGGCACCGTTTGTCCGGCAACATTTCAGTGCAGACGAAATCACCAATCTGCATACGCACGACCAGGTTTTTACTAAATGGAAAGGTTTGAAATCAAATAACCTGTTTACTCCACCCAGTAAGGAAGGAACCGTGATCCTTCCCGGTTTCGACGGAGGAGGGGAATGGGGTGGTGCTGCATATGATCCAGCCAGTTCTCTGTTATATATCAATGCCAGTGAAATGCCCTGGATCCTGACCATGGTTGAAGCACAGGTAAAAAACAAACAGATTACTGCAGGTGAACAATTATACCAGGTTAACTGCGCAAGTTGTCACGGGTTGGACCTGAGCGGTGAACAACACCAGTTCCCTTCATTAATAGGAATTGGATCAAGGATGAGTTTACCCGCTATCCGCGAACTGATGAGTAAGGGCAAGGGCAGGATGCCATCTTATAATCATCTGCCCGAGTCGGACCGTTATGCCATTATTGGATATATCACCGGCGCAAAAGACCAGGGTGGCATCAGGCAGGTTTCCAATCAGGATGGTGAGGATGTTCTTCCCTATATCCATACCGGCTATCACCGTTTCCTGGATAGTATGAACTATCCTGCCATAAAGCCACCATGGGGCATCCTCACTGCTATCGATCTGAACACTGGTGAAGCGCGTTGGAAGGTTCCGTTGGGAGAATACAAGGAACTTACTGCAATGGGCATTCCGATAACAGGTACAGAAAATTACGGTGGTCCACTGGTCACAGCAGGCGGCCTGTTGTTTATTGCTGCAACGAAGGATGAAAAATTCAGGGCCTTTGATAAATATACGGGCAAGTTGATTTGGGAGACCGATCTTCCTGCAGGTGGTTATGCTACACCTTGTACATATATGGTAAACGGGAAACAATATATCGTCATTGCAACAGGCGGAGGGAAGATGGGTACCAAATCATCTGACACCTATATTGCTTTCAGTCTGCCCTGAAAAGTGAACACTGGTTAGGTACCTTTCGGCGGAAGGTTTAGTCTGGTACAACGTATAAGGATATACAGAAATACTTGTTTAATAAAACACGAACTCCATTTCCAAAAACGAAATAAGCGATCCGGATTGACCCGATTTTTTATTTGAAGCGGGACTGATAAATGTTGTATTTTGCCGCCCCTTTAAAAATTTAAACCGTCAGGATCCGAATGACCAATGAAAATATTCCCGAGTTGCAGTTTGAGGCTAACCTGCTTTTCAGGGACGACAAAAATGCCATGGAGGCATTTAACCAGCTGATCAGGTTTTATGAAGTGCTGACCGATTTTGACAGGCTTCTTGTCCGGAATATTTCCCCCACACTGGCTTCGGAATATGTACTTCAGGATGTAAAGTTCGGTTCCCTGAAAACCAGGCTGGCACAGGTGTTGAAGGGTATACCAGATGAACTGCTGAAAGATGTGGAGGTGACTAAGATCATTGGTTTTTTCCTGGTGAAATTTAAATACAAACTAATACGGTTACTTTCTGAAGAAAGGGAAATTGTATCAAAGGATCAGATCCAGAAGTTAACTGACCAGGTAAATAAGGATTTACGGGAAATCGGAGAAAAACAGGAGATCATCGTTACCCAGGTAAATAATTATTTTATTTTAAATGCGGTGGACGACCTGGTGTTACAGATCAATAGTTTAAACGACAAAGAACTTTTCGAATACAAATCAACAGCCGGCAATACCTTTATCCAGAAAGGCATTTATCTTAATAAACCAAAGATCCTTGCAGAGCTGGGTCAACGGACCATCATAAATGAAACCACCGAATTATTAAAGATCAAAAAGATCGATATGCTGAGTGTGGTACCCAAATGGGATTTTTTGCAAGGTAAAAAACTGATCAAGGCAAAAGTGCTGGACCAGGACTGGCTTGATTCTTTTCATAAAAGGGAGGTTTCTATACGACCGGAAGATGCATTGATGGTCACCCTTAAAACTACCCATACCTACAATCCGAATTTCGACGATAAAAAAACCGAACACGAGGTGGTGAAGGTACGGTCGGTTGTAAGTCCGGAAGATAATAATGCCGTGCAACTGACCCTGGGTCACGCGCAGTAATGATTGAATGTACAAACGCCAGGCTCGGCTTCGCAAACGCAGTAAATTGATTGCCTGACGCGTCTCGCAAATACAGTGTCGACTCATTGACGCAATCTCCGAAGGCATTGTAATGCCTCGCAATAAACAAAAAGCGGTTTCGTCCCTCTCCTCAACTGCTATTATAAATTACGCTTATATTTATTACCGTTAACTGATTGCCCTTCTATTTTAGAGGTCAGGGGCGTACCCAAATAACTCCCCCATTGTGGCCCGGTACTGAAGAAAATGGGTTAATATTGAGAAGATAAATTCCAGACCGGTACAGCCCGGTCCGGTTTTCCGGATTTTAGTCGCCACCTTTTGCCAGCGATATGAACAAAAAGACCATTTTCATCCTCGCCACTATCGGCGCGATTGTATATTTTCTTCCCGCCTGTCTGTACTCATCCGACCGCGGCAGGGAAACGGCTTCCATTAGCACTGACCCCAGTTATAATTTTGATATCCGCCCCATTCTTTCCGATAAATGCTTTGCCTGTCACGGTCCAGATGCCAATAAGCGGGAAGCCGGCCTGCGACTGGATCTTCCCGATGAAGCATACAAGGTGCTGAAAGAAAATCCCGGCGCCTATGCGATCGTGCCAGGTATTCCGGAACATTCGCAGGTATTTCTCCGCATTTCTTCCACCGACACATCGATGATGATGCCGCCTGCCAATTCCAATCTCCGGCTTACCCAATCCGAGATCAGCCTGATTGAAAACTGGATTAAAAAAGGGGCAAAATACGAGAAACACTGGGCATTTACCCCGCCGGTGGAACCTGCATTGCCACAGGTAAAGCAAACCGAATGGGTAAGGAACGGAATCGATCACTTCATCCTGCAAAAACTGGAACAACACCATATAACGCCCAACCCCGAAGCAGATAAGGAACGTTTACTGAAAAGAGTCAGCCTCGATCTGACCGGACTGCCTCCAGGTCTGCAACTGATGGACAAATTCCTTGCTGATAAAAGTCCGGATGCTTATGAAAAAATAGTGGAAGAACTGCTGAAGAGTAAATCGTATGGTGAACGGATGGCGCTGTTCTGGCTGGACATTGCGCGTTTTGCTGATTCACACGGTTACCAGGACGACAGCTACCGCAGCCAGTGGCCCTGGCGTGACTGGGTGATCCATGCATTCAATGAAAACTATTCCTATAAAAAATTTATCAGCTGGCAACTTGCGGGCGACCTGATGCCATCCGCTACCAAGGAACAGATACTGGCCACCGGTTTTAACCGTAACCACAAGATCACCGAAGAGGGTGGGGTGGTGGACGAAGAATACCGGGTTGAATATGTAACCGATCGCGCAAATACAGTTAGCAAGGGTTTGTTAGGTATCACCATGGAATGCGCCCATTGCCATGATCATAAATATGATCCATTTTCCCAGAAAGAACATTACCAGCTGGCAGCATTTTTTAATAATGTAGAGGAGAAAGGATTGGAGTCACTTGTAGGAGGACCTGAGACCTATGCCAAAAAACCATCGATTGAAATCAGTGATGAAGATGTGAAAGGGATATTGAATTTTATCAATAAACCAGCAGCAGATAACCGGCTCATGGTATCGGTGATGGGAGATAATAAAGATTCGGTGCGCAAGACCTACCTGCTGAATCGCGGCGCATACGATGCACATGGTGAAGAAGTATTACCGGGCACTCCAGCGGCCATCCTGCCCTTTGCCAATACACTAACAAAGAATCGTGCAGGCCTGGCAGAATGGATGTTCGATACAAAAAACCCGTTAACATCCAGGGTTTTTGTGAACCAGGTATGGCAGGAATTTTTTGGTCGCGGTATTGTAAAAACAACCGGTGATTTTGGTATGCAGGGAGATCTTCCATCACATCCCGAACTGCTCGACTGGCTGGCAGTTGATTTTATGAAGAATGGATGGGATATCAAACGATTGGTAAGGCAACTGGTTACTTCAGCCACCTACCGTCAATCGGCGGTGATCACAAAAGATAAACTGGATTCCGATCCGGAGAATATTTTATTAGGCCGTTCGCCCCGGTATCGCGTGGCTGCTGAGTTTACCCGTGATATAGTTCTGGCCAGTAGCGGTCTGCTCAATCCAACCATCGGCGGACCCAGTTTCAAACCCTACCAGCCTGCCGGTCTCTGGGAAATGACTACTTCGGGTCGCGGTGTGCTGAACACTTATAATCAGGATCATGGCGATGAACTTTACCGTAGGGGCATGTATATATTTATAAAACGGACAGCACCGCCTCCGGTGATGAATATTTTTGATGCCAGTAACCGCGACCAGTGCGAGGTGCGGCGTCTAAAAACAAATACACCCTTACAGGCACTGGCGATGTTAAATGATCCGGCTGTACTGGAAGCATCACGCGTATTGTCAGCAAGATTACTCCATGAAATAAATAGTACAAAGGATAAGATCAGCAAGGCATTCCGGTTGATCGTTTGCCGGAGGCCGGCAGAAAATGAACTTGATATTTTACTGGGTTATTATAACGGGCAGATGAAAACGCTGAAGAAAGAGGACGCAAGACAATTACTGGAAGTGGGAGAGCATCCATCTGATCCGTCACTTGAACTGATCAGCCATGCAGCATTAATGCAGGTAATCAGTACCATTTATAACCTGGAAGAAACCATAACAAAGTCGTAGTATGGAAAAAGAAATTTTAGAACAGGGTCTCAACAATAGCCGTCGGCGTTTCCTGTCAAGACTGAGTCTCGGCCTGGGCAGCGTGGCATTGGGTTCATTGCTGATCCCCGACCTGTTCTCTGGTTCACCCTTGGCAGAAGAGGGATTGAACACCGGTCTTCCCCATTTTGCACCAAAGGCTAAACGCGTGATCTACCTGTTCCAGGCCGGTGCACCATCACAACTGGAATCGTTCGATTACAAACCTAAGTTAAGGGAGATGATGGGTCAGGAACTTCCCGACTCAGTTAAAGGTGGTCAGCGGTTAACCGGAATGACCGCCAATCAGAAATCATTTCCACTGGTAGGTTCAGCGCATAACTTTAAACAATACGGTAAGGCCAGTGCATGGGTGAGTGATCTGTTTCCCTATACAGCCAAAGTGGTCGACGATATCTGTATCATCCGGTCAATGCATACCGAAGCTATTAATCATGATCCTGCAATCACTTTCTTTGAAACCGGCGCCCAGCAAGGTAACCGGCCGAGTATGGGTTCCTGGGTAAGTTACGGACTGGGTAGTGAAAACAAAAACCTGCCGGCTTTCTGCGTGTTGCTCTCAAAAGGCAGGGGCAATGGACAGGGTGTTTATTCAAAACTCTGGGGCAGTGGTTTCCTCGACAGCATTCATCAGGGAGTGAAGTTCAGCAGTGGTGAAAATCCGGTACTGTACCTGAATGATATGAAGGGCATGAGCAGGACAGGTCGCCGTGAGATGCTGGATAAACTCGCCAGCCTGAACGAAATTTCGTATAAAGAATTCGGCGACCCCGAGATAGCAACAAAAATCCAGCAATACGAGATGGCATACCGTATGCAGACCGCCATCCCCGAAGTAACGGATCTTTCAAAGGAACCCGATGATATTATAAAACTGTATGGACCCGATTGCCTGGTGCCAGGTACGTTCGCGGCAAATGCATTACTGGCAAGGAAGCTATCGGAGAATGGGGTTCGTTTTGTTCAGTTGTATCACCAGGGCTGGGATCAGCATGATGACCTGCCAACAGAAATGGCCAAACAGGCCATGGATGTGGACCAGGCTTCTGCCGCACTGATTACCGACCTGAAGCAACGGGGTATGCTCGATGAAACACTGGTGATCTGGGGCGGTGAATTTGGTCGCACCAATTACAGCCAGGGTAAAATGACAAAGGAGAATTACGGACGTGATCACCATCCGCGTTGTTTCAGTATCTGGATGGCAGGTGGCGGAATCAAACCGGGGCTGGTGTATGGTGAGACGGATGATTTCGGTTATAATATTATTAAAGACCCGGTGCATGTACACGATTTCCAGGCAACCATTTTAAACCAGCTGGGACTTGATCACGAGAAATTAATTTTTAAACACCTGGGTCGGCGTTACCGGCTTACAGATGTATCGGGTTCGGTGGTCAAAGACATCTTAGTATAAACGAAAAACTGCTATATGAACAGGAAAAAATTTCTCCGGGCATCAACTGTAATGGGCACGGGTCTGCTGATCTGCAAAGATCTTTTTGCAAAAAATAATGATCCTGTATATGGACATAACGGGATGCGGTACCGCATGGATGCTAAATGGGGCCAGCTGGATAGTGGAAAATATCCCGTGAAGGATTGCCACGAAATGATCATGGATAAAAAAGGCAGGATTATCCTGCTGGGTAACGACACCAGTAATAATGTACTTGTTTATAATAAATCCGGAAAGCTGCTGAGTAGCTGGGGGCATGAGTTTCCGGGTGGTCACGGTCTCACGCTGGCCGATGAAAATGACCAGCAGTTTCTTTTTATTACAGATACCGATACTCACCAGGTCTTCAAGACCACGATGGATGGAAAGATCTTACTGACCATTAATGTGCCGCTGGAACCGGGACTGTATACAAAGGCCGAACAGTTTAAACCTACAGAAGTGGCGGTGGATGATAATGGCGACTTCTATGTGGCCGATGGATACGGCGAACAATATGTATTGAGATATGATAACAAGGGAAAATTAAAATCATGGTTTGGTGGTAAGGGGGAAAAAGAAGAGAACCTTTCCAATGCACATGGCATTACCATCGACCGCCGGAAAGCGGTACCCTCCTTACTGGTAACTGACCGGACAAAGAATTGTTTCAAACGGTTCAGTATGGACGGGAAGTTTATCGAAAGCATTCAGTTGCCCGGTGCCTGTGTATGCAGACCCGTAATCAGGAAGGACAACCTGTATGCAGCAGTATTACGGTCACCGGATCTTTCTGCAGAAGGAACTGGTTTTGTTACGGTGTTGAACAAGGATAATAAGGTGGTATCGAATATAGGTGGAACAGAACCCTTGTATAAAAACGGAATATTACAACCGATGGCACAGGCTGAAAAAATCTTTGTACATCCGCATGATGTTTGTGTGGACGATGATGATAATTTATATGTTGCTCAATGGGCATCGGGGAAAGTATATCCTTATAAGTTTACAAGGGTATAAATTTTGCCTGCTATGAAGAATCTGATCTGGTAAGGGGGTCCTGCCAACTATACTGTATGGAAAAAAAATTGCGGGGGCTGACCGGGAACCTGATCCTGGCCCTCAATGTGTTCATCTTATTTTTATTGTTGTTTGAAAGCAGGCTGGTTATCCCGGCCTGGCTGCAGGTGGTTGGAAGAATGCATCCGATGATCCTGCATTTCCCATTGGTTCTGCTGGTGGTTGCCATGGGACTGGAGTTTTTCCGTTTTTCCAAAAAACATAAAACAGGTGAGTTTTACGAACGGTTTGCAACAATACTCCTTGCGGTGGGTGCGGTACTGGCAGGTATTACCGTTATCATGGGGCTGTTCCTTTCCCGCGAAGAGGGTTATGGGGCCGAGTTGGACTGGCATAAATGGTCGGGCGTTGGGGTGATGATCCTGGCTTCGCTGGTTTTTTTTATCCGGCAAACAAGCTGGTATAACCGGGCAGTGGCGCGGGTTTCAGCGGTACTGATCCTGTTACTGCTGGTGGTGACCGGACATTATGGTGCGGTGCTGACTCATGGACCTGATTTTCTTCTAGCCCCTGTAACCGAAGAAATGGAAACTGCTCCTGTGGCGTTGGAACAGGCAGAGGTATTTGAACATGTTATCAAACCGATATTCCAGGGCAAGTGTATCAGTTGTCATAATCCATCGAAGGCCAAGGGGGGGCTGTTGTTTACTGATTCAATAACTGTTGCCAGGGGAGGGAAGAGCGGTAAATTATTTGTTGCCGGTCACCCGGAATTAAGTCTCTTGATGGAACGGATACACTTGCCGCCTGGAAATAAAAAACGAATGCCGCCGGTCGGGAAACCCGCACTCACGGAAGAGGAAATAGTCCTGCTGACCAACTGGATCAAAAGCGTTGGACCCTATAATCAAAGAATACTGGATTATCCGGAAAACGATTCATTAAGGATACTGGCTTCCGCTTTATTCAACACTCCGGCGATTTCCGGGGCCTTCGCTTTTGCTGCTGCTGATCCAACGCTGATAAAGAAACTCAACAATGATTACCGGGTAATAACACCGGTGGCCGCGGGATCACCTGCCCTTAACGTAAATCTTTTTAACAGCAATGCATGGTCCGGAGAAGTTCTGGAAGAATTGCTGCCATTGAAAGAACAGGTGATCTCCCTTAACCTGGCAAGGATCCCGGTAGAAAATGAGGACTTGAAGACCATTGCCAAATTTGCCAACCTGCAAACTCTCAATTTAAATTTCAGCGGGATCAGCGGGGCCGGATTAAAAGAGCTGTCGGTATTACATAATATCCGGAGTCTTTCCCTTTCAGGTACGGATATTGGCATCAGGGACCTGCCGGTGCTGAATTCTTTGAAAGAATTAAAAAATCTTTCCCTTTGGAATACGTCTGTTACGGCTGCTGAAATTGAATCCTACAAAATCGCAAACAAACAACTCGTCATCAATGCGGGCACACCGGATGAAGGCAGTTTTTTAAAACTCAATCTGCCGCAGGCAGGGAATGAGTTCAATGTCTTTTCGACCCCGGTAACCCTGAAACTGTTGCACCCGGTGAAAGGAGTCCAGTTGAGGTATACCACGGATGGTACGCGCCCCGATAGTATCAACTCGCCAATGTATGAAGAAGGAAAGGTATTGATAACAAAAAACAGCAATTTCAAAGTACGGGCATTTAAACAGGGATGGATCGGAAGTGAGGAGGCATTGTTCTCTTTTTATCAAAGCCGGTTCAGGCCTGATAGTATGGCCCTGTTAACACGTGCCAATGAGGTGTATAAAGCAAATGGAGTGGCCAGCCTGTTCGATCAGGTGCTTGGTAATCCTTCCAATTATTACAGTGGCAGCTGGATCGGTTTTTCCAGGAACAATGCAGAAATCATTCTTAAGTTTAATGATCCTGCGGATATTACTTCAATCGCTTTTAATAGTTACGAAGCACGTCACCGTGAATTATTTTTACCTGTTGGGATGGAGATCTGGGGTGGTGAAAGCCCGGACAGGTTCCGGTTAATCAGGACCATTAAATTCAGCGATAAAAAACAAGACAAACCTGCCAGGTTCCTGGAAACTATTTTTCCGAAAACTTCATTCAGATACCTGAAACTGGTCATTAAACCAAGAGCGGTACTGCCACCCGGGTCTGCTCCGGAGAAGAAAGGACTGTTCCCGGTCATGTTACTGGATGAGATCCTGTTGAATTGACGATCCTGTAGACAGCCTGAAATTAAATCTGTAAACGTATAGAAAAAGTTCTATCCTTTTCCCGGATAGAAGCTACAACATGTTGGTTGTACCCACTACAAACAATGCCCCGGTAATGCGTTAGTTTTTCGGATGGATATACCTGGTGATATCTATCCTTCTTCCCTTGTCACCGCTTCAAGACAGATTTTATCGATTATTCCTTTATTAAATCTCCTTATGAAATTATTTCTACTCCCTGTGTTCGTGTTTTTTACTCAGCCTTTATTTTCACAGAACCAGTTAGACAACGTTGGCCTCGGGGCAGGAGCCACTCCAGCCGTGGCTTTCAGCCTGCGAAAATTGGCTAGCGGTTATGAGGGACCTGCGGTTAAAGTCAGGCGGGTGATTGATAATGCAGAGGCGGAAATTTGGTTTAATAATGGCGGTGAAGTGGATGGTTCCAGTGTAACCCGTTTTACTCCGGGAGTGTTAGTCAGCTCCGGCCTTGGCGTTATACAATCGGGCACCATCACCAGCAGTGCTGTCAAATCCGGTAATATTAATATCAACCCGATCAAGTCAGGCAGGTTATCGGCGGTTACATCGTCTCCCACTGTTACTGGTACAGAAACCAATTTTCTGGGAGAACTCAACCCGGGTAATGTGCTGTACAATACCAACAACGAATTTATCGGGGTGGTATATTCTGTCACCAGTAATACAGAACTGGTGCTGACCAACCATGCATCCATTACAACCGGTATTACCCCGTACCGCACCGACAATGCAATCCTGTATGGCTTTAGTACCGTTTTTACTGAAGAATTGGTGCAAGGTGACCGTTTGTTCGCAATGGATAATTCCTACCTGGGTACCGTGATTGCCATTTATAACGATGTAACCGCGCTACTGGATTGCAGAGGTGCAGTTTCAGCCTCGATCGTAGGGTATCAGGGTACGTCGCCAATTATTTCTGGCGTGAATACCAATTTTAGTTCCCTTTCACCCGGCAATTTACTGATCAGTAATAATGTGACCCTGGGGATCATAGGTGCCGTGTATAGTAATACAATAATCATCCTGGAATCGAGGGCGGGTTTCCCGGTAAATCAACAGGTATTTAAAAAAGCAGAAGGGGTTGTTCCGTTCAGCACTTTTTATGCTTCCACATCGGTTTTTGTAAAGACCTGGTATGATCAGAGCGGTGCCCACCGGGATATGACCCAGAACAAACCCAATAACCAGCCGCGGATTGTCAACGCCGGGTTATTACATGTAATGAATGGCCGGACATCGATGCTGTATGCCAGTTCGCTGTCGTCCTTCCTGCGATCATCGACCGCAGCAGATTACCTGGTTAATACAAATTATTCGCTTAATAATGTAACAGCTGAAGCCAATACCAGCCCTGACAATCAGTTTCCCCTTTCCACTACGGGCGGGAACGGCCAGGGAAATTCCATCCTGAGTTTTGGTTACCGCAGTTCAGCCCAATACACCATGTCGCAATCCGGCAATGAACAAAACTTCAGCTCAGCACCAGGTACAACACTTGAAACTCATACCGGGGTGAAACTGGAATCAGGTTCAAGTCAGCTATTTAAAAACGGTGTGGATCTTGGCATTTTTACTGGTGAAACGCCTTCCCATTTAACAGCTATCGGGCTGTTGAGCTTTGGATTTTATTCAAGCAGTAACACCTACTACAATGGTTCGGTCTCCGAGATGATCGTTTTCCCTTCCGTACTTCAACCCGATGATATTTCCCAACTGGGCAGTAACCAGCTTGCATACTATGGTATTGTCAATGGTTCCTGGACAGGTACGGTTTCGACCGAATGGAGCGATCCCGATAACTGGTCGACTGGTTTGGTGCCAACCCTCACCACACCGGCCATGGTGGTAATTCCGGCCGGTACACCATTCGAACCAGTAATAGACGCGGCTGCCTATGCGAATAGTATAACGGTGAAAACCGGGGCCAACCTGTCCAGCAACTCTTTTCTGTATCTGGCCGGCAACCTCAATAATCTGGGCACCTGCAACTTTTTAAACGGTCAGGTTGTATATACGGGAATGGCTAAGCAGGAAATAGGTTTAAATAGTTTCCTGGATAATGAGGTGCGGAGTATTATCATCGATAATCCCGCCGGTGTAAACCTGCATACAGACCTGTTAATTACCAGTGACCTCATTTTTAACTCAGGTTATCTTAACCTGGGCGGTTCTGAACTCACCCTCCGCGGCAATACCACCAATAATGTTACGGGTGGTTTGAGGGGAGACACCGCCAGCCGGTTGGTTATTAATAGTCCGCAAAATCCCGTGCTGAGTTTTGACCAATCGGTCAACAAGGTCACCAATACATTAAAGAACCTTACCATCAATTGTTATGAACAACCCGTTTACCTGGGTAATGACCTCGTGATGCATGATAGCGGCACGCTGACATTTACCACAGGTGCATTACACATCGGATCCAATAAACTTACTATCAGCGGCGCCGTGGTCAATACGAGCGAAGGGGGGCTTTACGGTGAATCGGGCAGTATTGTAATGGTTGAAGGGGCTGCAAGTCCGACATTGAGTTTCAATCAGGAATCACCTGGTTCTTCGGACCAGATCGATTCCCTGATCATCAACAGTCCGGGTCAGACAGTCACCCTTGCCACACCGGTAAGTATCGGAATAGCTCTCGACCTCATTGCCGGTACTTTATACGATAATGGCAATCAGCTCCTGTCGACTGGTAATATCAATATGACGGCAGGCACTTTTAAACTGGGCAACGCTATCACCACTACTACCTGGCCGGGTTTTACGATGCGTTCATTTAATCCGGGGTCTACGGTAGAATATGCGGGTAATTATCCAACAATGACTACTTTACCGGTCTATGAAAACCTGACGATCAGTGGAACAGGAGGTGTAATGGCCTCAAACAACCTGACCGTAAATGGAATACTAAATCTTTCTGCAGCCAACCCGTACGATGATCGTGGAATCCTGTCAACCGAATTCTACGAACTAAACATGGGAGGGCTGGCAACCACGGTTGGCCAGGGAGATGTGACCGGGGTCGTTCGACGAAATACTATTTTACCGAACATCACCTATACGATGGGGAATCAATATACTTTCGTTTTATTCCAGGATGAAGGTTCCCTTCCCTCGGAGGTCAGTCTTAAGACCGCAATTGGCCAGACTCCAGGCTGGAAACCGGGTGCCATTAAACGTGTTTTTAATTTCGCACACATTGGCGGAAGCATGACCAAAGCATTGGTCAGTTTTCATTATCTGGATTCCGAACTGAACGGAAACCTCGAGAATAAACTTGTTGATCTGTCATACCGGTCTCCTGAAGGAAGTGAATTTGAAATTGGCCGGACAGGTTTTAACAGCACGCAGAACTGGGTAGCATTGTCCTTCGTTGATTTTAACTTTTTTCCTGCTGCTTTCACCGGTATGCAGACAACCCTGGATGAATCTACACAATCGATCCTGACCTGGACAGGAGCCGCCAGCAGCTCATGGACGAATTCGCAAAACTGGTCACCGTCAGAGGCTCCGTCATACAGCAGCATCGTGATTATTCCCTACGGACCACTCACTGATAATACCCCCATTGTGCCGGCATTAACAAGTGTTGGATCGGTTATAATTGAATCGGGCGGTATACTCAATACTGAGAATAATGCGAGTCTGGAACTCACTAACAGTGGGTTGGTATGGAGTAATGACGGAATCTTTAATGCAGGATCCAGCCGGGTAGTGTTTATCAGCAGTGGTTCGAGTATCAGTGGGGTCACCGATTTTAATAGTATTACAATCAATAGCGACGCAGAAGTCCTGATGAACGCCGGTTCGGTTGTCCGTATTGCTGGTGGATTGGACAATTACGGTATATGGCTGACAAATATATTTGAGAACACAGTCGAATATAACGGGAGTATGCAGATGGTTGCTTATCCAGGTGGGCTGGCAAATGCATATCACCACCTGATCCTCAGTAGCGCAGGACCAAGCCAGTTACCAATGGGGCAATTGAATATTCTGGGCGATATTACCTTCATGGGATTAACCGTCAGCGAAGGTTGTACAATCGCAATGAAAGGAACATCCGGCCAGTCGATCAATGGTGTAGTACCAATAAATTTAAATGGTTTAAGGATCAACAATAGTTCAACCTATGTTGACCTTAACCTGGACCTTGAAATTGCAGATGGCCTGACCTTTGAAAATGGTGGCCTGTCCATCGGGGCACATACTCTTTCAGTGACAGGTTCGATATCCAATCTCACCTCCGGAGGTTTACGAGGGAGTGCAGCCAGTAACCTGAAGGTCAATTCGACCGGCATTTTCCTCAGCTTCGATCAATCTGTTCCCGGGGTAACCAACAACCTGAATGAATTAACGACGAACCTGTATAGCGGAAGTGAGGTTGGCCTGGCAAGCAACCTGAAAGTTTCGGGTACTGCCACAATCCAGACAGGTATTTTCGATCTGTCCGGGTATCAATTGGAGTTAGGTGGTCAATTGGTGAACCTGGAAGGCTCGGCATTTCGTGGTGGCGGCATGAGCAGTATCGTGGTCAGTGGGGGGATTGCCAGTCCGGTGTTGTCGTTCGATCTGTATGAGCAAGGCTATACCAATCAATTGAACAGGTTGTCGATCAATAGTAAGAACCAGATGGTGACGCTCAACAATCCGGTTGTAATTACCGGTGTTATTGACCTGATTGATGGTTTGATTACTCCTGGTGACGCGGAGGCGCTCAAATTGGGAGTTGCAGGTACGTTTACTGGTGGCAGCGACAGTTCTTTTATCAATGGCGGGTTAACCCGGGTAACTTCCTCAACTGGTTCCGTAATATTCCCGGTCGGTAAAATTAACCGTTACCGCCCGGTAACAGTCACTCCCATTGATGGGGTCTATGGTAATTACGTGTCAGAATATTTTTCATCGGTAACTCCACTCAGCTCCAATACTATCGGTTTGACAGGGATGGCCACCGATGAGTATTGGTCTGTACAGAAGTTGTTTGGACCAGACGCAACGGTAATGCTGGGTTACAAGGCTGATAATACCTGGACCAATTCCGGTCCGGCAAGCACGGATAATATTTACGGGGTAAATTATACTACAGACGATTGGATTGCAGTCGATGGTACGGTCGTACCCGGCAATACCGGTAGCGGGTTATGGCCGCTCCAAACTGAACTGCTGCCCCTGACTGGATTATTTTCTTTCGGATTTAGTCCAAACCTGACCCTGCCACTGACCCTGATTGATTTCAGCGCGGCGGTTGTAAGTAACGGTATCCGCCTGACCTGGACAACAGAAAATGAAGTTTTGTTATTGGATTATGAGGTAGAAAGATCGGCTGATGGCCGGCAGTTCAATAAGATCGGACAGGTAGAGGCAACCAATAATCCATTGGTTTCAATATATAATTACCTGGATATTTCACCACTTGATGGTATAAATTATTACCGGCTGAAGATGAACGACATTGATGGTAAATTCAAATACAGTTCGGTGGTACGGGTGGATGTAAAGGGACAAAAACAACTGACTGTTTATCCAAACCCGGTGACCGGTAATACCATTCACCTGCAGATGTATGGGCAGGAGAGAGGCAGGTACCAGGTGTCACTGTACAATCAGGCAGGTACCCGGATGATGACAAAGGTAATTCAACATGATGCCGGGAATACGGCCGTGGCAATACCGCTCAATTCAATACTTAAAGGTTTTTACTACCTGGAAGTAGCAGGTCCGGGAAAAGACAGAACGATACTTAAGATCCTTATCGAATAAACGGATCTTCCATGAAAACTTGTCGCGGCCCGCCTTTTAAAGCGGGCCGTTGGCATTCAGGAGGATGATGTACATTAGCCTTTTAATCATTTCCCTATGCGTCAGATTTTGATTTTTATTTTTGCAGCCATATTCCTGGCTGCCTGTTCTTCTTCCAGAAATGCAGTGGCTGACCCGCACAAGTCCGGCAACCCGGTAATCGAAGGCTGGTATGCTGATCCCGAGGCTGCCATCATTGGTAAAAAGTACTGGATCTATCCTTCTTATTCGGCTCCTTATAACCAGCAGGTATTCCTGGATGCATTTTCATCGCCCGACCTGGTTAACTGGACCAAACATCCGCGGGTACTCGACACAGCTTCGGTGAAATGGGTGAAACGTGCACTGTGGGCACCGGCGATTGTAAAAAAGGATAAAAAGTTTTATATTTTTTTTGGTGCAAACGATATCCAGAATAATAATGAATACGGCGGCATCGGTGTGGCGGTTTCCGATAAACCGGATGGACCGTTTAAAGACCTGCTAGGTCGCCCGCTGGTGGACAAGATCCATCACAAAGCGCAACCCATCGATCAGTTTGTGTTCAGGGATGGTGACCGGTACTACCTGATCTATGGCGGGTGGGGCCAATGTAATATGGCACAGCTCAACAATGATTTTACAGGTTTTATCCCGTTTGCCAATGGCGAGATCTTTAAGTCGGTTACCCCGGAAGGTTATGTGGAAGGACCGGTCATGTTTAAACGAAAGGGGAAATATTATTTTATGTGGTCGGAAGGCGGGTGGACCGGTCCCGATTACAGGGTGGCATACGCTATGAGCGATTCGATAAACGGAACGTTTAAACGGATCAATACCATTTTAAAACAGGACCCTGCTATTGCAACAGGTGCGGGTCATCACTCCGTAATACAGGTACCAGGCACCGACGAATGGTATATTGTTTATCACCGCCGGCCACTGGGTGAGACCGACGGAAACCATCGGGTAACCTGTATCGACAGAATGTATTTTGATGAAAACGGATTGATTAAGGAAGTGAAAATAACGAAGGAAGGGGTGGGGGCCAGGGTTCCTTTATAGCAATGATGATGAATTTGTTAGTACTTGTCTCCAAGATTACTTATAAAACCATTAACACCAAGATGATCACTGATTACGTATGCAAAATTAAATACGCAAAATAGTTCAAACAACGAGTTGAAGAATTGTAACTGCATGTTGACAAAGTAATTAGCCTGATCTTAAGAGTT
Organism: Chitinophagaceae bacterium; assembly: GCA_040510375.1. Taxonomy (GTDB): domain Bacteria; phylum Bacteroidota; class Bacteroidia; order Chitinophagales; family Chitinophagaceae; genus JBEVJC01. Next base: position 150,163 of record JBEVJC010000017.1, on the reverse strand, counting down.
TGTCACAGAAATTTCTTCAGTGGAATTGTGGGAGAGCGCTTGCTGGAAGATGTTTTTTAAAATTCCCGCCATATTTGGATCATTAAAATTACATTCCGCACGGTAATTTTTAATGTCGGTTTCCAGCCTGTACATTTTTTGATCGGCAATACAAAAATGTAAAAATTGCTCCGGCGACGGATTGATATCGTCATCAGATGAAGGAGAATAACGCATCTTCGCATCAGTAAAATGAAGAGTAACCTTCGATGGGTATTCCCGAAAAATCTGAAAAATCCGACCTTTTTTAATTCGGGATTTATCCTGGATAATTACGTCCAGTTTGACCCCTGGCCTGTCCAGAAATCCCTTCAACCCTGACAAATAAATTTCCTTGTCCGAAACTTCTCCGGTAAATCCACCTGAAAAGACCTGGACATTGTATTTCGCATTATTAAACATCGTTCCCATTACTGCTGCCGCATGGAAAGGACCAGAGTTGTAAAAAACTTTGTCTTCGTCATTGTAAGCCAGCAAATTGAGGAAGTCGACGTAGTCATTTAAATCTTCTACATATTTGGATGAAAAGCGGGTATGGGGTGAAGGTTGTGATGTCATGGCAAATAATGATAAGGTACTTGCAAGTTTGCCAAATTATTTCATATTGTAATGTTTGAATCTACTTTTTTTTCGGTTTTTTCCTGAAAGAAAATCTGAATCTTACATCTGTACAGGGATTTTCGGTTGTATGAAAATATGGTCGTACCTTCCATTTGAGACCGTTTTACAAACTGACCACCTGCAGATCACTCCAGGCAATATCCTGGAAACCACAAGAGCTTGCCGCACTGATTATATCTGAACAGTAGTTTTATCCCTACCCCCCACACCTGCATCTACGTTTAACAGTAAACAAAAGCGACAATGAGAAAGTGTTCCTTACTTCTCCTGTTCGTGCTTTTCGTTTCCTTCCTGCATGCCCAATATTCCCTTGGAGGAAAGGTAACGGATAGCACCTATACAGGAATGACCAATGTGAATGTGCTCCTGTTCAGGAGCCTTGATTCAAATCTGGTAAAGGGCGGGGTGACTGGTCCGGGCGGAGTGTTCGAGTTTCGTGACCTGGTTCATGGCATATACTTTATCCAGTGTAGTCATACAGGTTATGAGCCGTTGTATATCCATCAGATCAATACCTCGTCTGCGGCCGGCTCCCGGGTTGATCTGGGGGTTATATTAATCAGTAAAACGCTGACCGAACTGGAACGCATTAAGGTGATGGCGAAGAAACCCCTGTTTGAACAAAAGCTGGACCGGATGGTGGTTAACGTGGCAAGCAGTATTACCAGTACTGGCAGTACCGTACTGGACGTGCTGGAAAAATCTCCGGGTGTTATAGTTAACCGGCAGGCAGGCAGCATTGCGATGAACGGGAAGGATGGGGTGCAGGTGATGATCAATGGTAAGATCACCTATATGCCGGCAGATGCCGTTCTCCAGTTGCTGGAAGGAATGACTTCCAATAATGTGGAGGTCATCGAACTGATCACCACCGCACCGGCAAAACTGGATGCAGGCGGCAACGCGGGATATATCAATATTGTTTTAAAGAAAAGTCCCGACCAGGGATTTAATGGATCGTATACCGTTACCGCTGCCGCTTTTTACGGCAGTGCTCCCGCAGGAAGCGCCGATTTTAACTACCGGAAAAAACGACTCAATTTATTTCTGAACTATTCCTTTTCGCGGTTAGAACAGAGGCAAAAGGTCTGGAATTACCGCGATGTAACCTTTGAGGATAAAAACACCTACACCACCAGTATTTCGAAAAGGGATCCATTTCAGCGCAACCATAACCTGAGGTTGGGAATGGACTACCAGATTGATAAAAAAACAACATTGGGTATACTGGCAGCAGGGTATAATAATAAATGGAAGATGAAGGCGGAAAACAATTCCAACTCCCTGGTTAATGGTTTGCCGGATACTACCGTCCTTATCCATAATAAGGAGATCAACCAGTGGAAACACGCCATGGGCAATATAAACCTGCAACGGCGGATAGATCAGTCAAGCGAATGGAGTTTCAATCTGGATTACCTGTATTATGATGACCATAATCCCGTTGATTATATCAATGATTATTATAACGGCCAGTTTCAATTTCTTTTCGTTACCAATACGCGGAGTTTAAAAGATACGCGCATCCGGATCCTGCCGGTGCAATTGGATTACACCAAAAAAATTTCATCGAAGGTCAATGTAGAAGCGGGTTTAAAGCAGGTATTGTCCCGGTTCAGGAATGATATCCGCGTCGAGATCCTTGAAGCGGACCGATGGAAGGCCGATCCGGAGCTGACCGGAAATTTCCGGCTGAAAGAAAATATTACCGCTGCCTATATTTCAGGTTCGTATATACCCAGCGAGAAAAATAGTTTCAAAGCAGGTCTGCGGTATGAACATACTTATTCCAATCTAGGTTCGGATACTGAGAAAGACATCGTGAACCGGCGATATGGTAATCTGTTTCCTACTGTTTATTGGTCGCGCAAACTGAACGACAATAACAGTTTCAACATCAGTTATAACCGGCGGATCAACCGGCCCACCTTTAACAACCTGGCGCCCTTCCTGATTTTCAACGACCCAAATAGTTTTATCTCCGGTAATGTATCATTGCAGCCATCCATCGCGGATGCAATCAAGATAGATTATATGATTAAGAGGTTTGTAATAAGTGCTGCGTACACTTATGAGGACAATACTATCGCCAATTTCCAGACGGAGATAAATGTTACGGCGAACAAACAGTTTTTACGCGCACAGAACCTGGTGTATACAAAAAGTATAAACGCCACAATATCGTTACCAACCACTATAACTGACTGGTGGACTTCCCAGGTCAACGTTGTAGCCACCTGGCAAAAGGCGAAGGCCGATTACCTGGAACAACCAATAACGGTTACACAGGTCAATTATAATATTTCCGGCTTCCAGAGTTTTATCCTGCCCAGGGATTATGCTTTTGAATTGTCCGGATTTTACCAATCGCCAGCCCTGTTCGGGATTGGAAAAAGCAGGCCATTCGGTTCACTCAACTTTGGGGTGCAAAAAAAATGGACCAGGACCAGCAACAGCCTGCGGTTTGGCGTGGACGATATTTTTTCCACCCTGATATTCGGAACCTGGTTAAAAGCTCCGGCGGAGGGTTTTGAATCCCGCACCAATCTGCGGATGGGACGACGTATTTTTAAACTGACCTATTCACAGAGTTTTGGTAATAAAGTCCTGCGAAACAAAAGGGAAAGGATCACCGCATCGGAAGAAGAACGGAGAAGGGTTGACTGATCAGTGGTTACTATCGGTCCTTCACCATATACTCCTCTGAACAGTCGTTATTATCGGTCCTTCACCGTATACTCCACTGAACAATTTTTATTATCGGTCCTTCACTGTATACTCCCAATACAGCGGTCTGTTTTTCTTGTCGTCACTTTCAATAAGGTCTTTCGACTTGGTGACCCTTGCATTAAATTCCTGGCGTTGTTTTTCCGGAGGTCTCACCCCGTCAGGTATATCCTGCGAACCTTTTTCAAGCAGGTTTCCCAGGTCTATCCGGATGATCTTGCCCTTGGTTTTTTCAAGCAGTCTGGAATAAAGTTCTTCGGCGGGCATTTTCCAGCCCCGCTTGCCCTGGCGTCCTGCTACTTTTTCATCAACCGGAATCATGGCAACCAGTTCGGGCGAGATCATCAGTTCCAAACCATTTTCCTTTCCGGTGGCATTATGGCTGGCATGATGCCCCACTTTGTAAAACACGGTTCTTTGCAATAGGTCTCGTGCGGTTATAATATTTGTTTTTTCTCCGTCGTTGATCTTCCATTTTAATTTTGGTTCCGTTGATTTTTCATTCTCCGGTTCTGTCCAGCTTATCCAGTTGCCGATCTGTGCATCACCCACAAACATCAGCACTTTCCTGCTTTGTGTAAACTCAATAGCCATGACAAGACTGGTATTGTTCGTGTAACTATCCAATGCAAGAGCCAGCGCACCGGTATTGTTAAGCCAGTCGGCATCAATCTCGCGCCAGTAGTGCTCGGTATCGTAGTAAAGGCGGCAAACACTGTCCGGGTTTTCTTTTTCTTCAGGGCTCTGATGTGTTTCGTCACAATGATATTGTTTTCCAAATGGCGAAAGCAGGTGCGGCTCATCCTTGTCGCCATCCAGGGCATAATAAAAGTTTTCTGACAGACCCATATCCGTTACATACATTTCCGAATGGGTTTTATCGTCCATTTGTTTCAGGCGTTCATAGTCTTTTGGTGGTCCCAGGAAATAGATATTTACCCCGTTCAACCCGGTGCAGGCCCGATCGGCTATCTCACCAGGTTCCCAGTAACTGATCTCTGTCTGTGTAAGTGGTTCGTTGCGGGAATTCAGTATATCGTTTTTTTTAATCCTGTTATTGCGATCGGTAAAATAGTTCATGGCCTGTTTTACGGTAAGACCCATTTCGCCGTTTTTTAAATTGAAATCTTCCGAAATTCCCGTCTCTTCGATCCCTGCGAAATTCAGGATATGTTTCAATGCGCCCACATACCTGTTTTGTGCAGCCTGGTAAATCTCACCGGTATAAGTGTCCTTCATGGCGACTTTATGTTTCGTACCGGTGATATGTTTCTCGTACCTGGCCACTGCTTTTACCAGGGCGGTTAATTTTTTATCGTGTTTGTGCTTTAATTTTTTTGCGAGTTCATCACCGATTTTTCCCGTGTTTTCGGTCCATGCCAGCCATGCCTCACTTACAGCGATCTGGTCCCATAAAAGTCGTCCTTCTTTATCCCTCAGGTTAAATCCGGATACATGGTCCTTATGCTCGTGGGTCTGTACCACCACATCCACCGAGCCTTCGCAGTCTTCGGCTATATTCTGGATCACGGTCCGAAGTCGCTCCGAATCACCGGTAAGCATTCCGCAATCGATAACCATCTTGTAACAAACTTCGCTACCTGCGTAGAAGAAAAGTAAAAAACAATCCCCGAAACCATGGCCATACATCCGGATCTTGATATCAGTGATTGCAGCTGATTTATCCGGGAAGGGTCTTGAGGTTGTTTCTTTTGAAACGGTTGCTTCGGGAATGGTGGATGCGTTGCCTGTTGCGTTGTTAATAGTTTTCCTCTTAACCGGTGTTTTACTGGCTGTCGGTTTATCCTGTTTTATTTTTTTGGAAGACGGTTTGACCCTGGGCGTCTTTTTTGTATTTTTTTTCCGGGTTGGCATGGCTGCAAATTTTAATTGGTATTAAAGTGCTTTGTGGATGATAGCAAATGGTTCAGCTTCCAGGTTATTCCTGGCCGGACCGAAATACGTTGCGTTTAGTGAATTATCAGGATGACCGAACATGGTTTTGTATTGGCGGATCATGCGGGCTTCGTCGGTGATTGCTTTCCTGATCACATATTTCAATTTTACATTGTCCTTACTTGATCCGTAATCCAGATCGAAGATCAGCGTGCTTCCGCCGCGGAAGATGAACCAGTTTTCGGGAAGTACTGCTTCGCTGCCGATGCCATTGGAACCGGCATTCACTCCTTCACGCATCTTTTTGGTGAACTTCGGATCACCATTTTTATCCACTCCATCCTTTTTAAAATAGTGCGTTGGATTAAGTACCGGTATAAAAAATCCATCCACCGAAACGTTATTCTGATCATCCACTACACAAACCACCCCTCTTCGCTGGGTAATGGTGAGAAGGATCTGGTTAACCAGGGTTCCATCCGGACTGACCCGGCTTGCCAGTTTAAAATTATGGATCTCTATCCGCGGCAGGCCCTTTGCATAACCCCGGGTTGAAAGCCCGACCCCCCATTCTTCTATTTTATTCTTATTCATGATCAGGCCTGCCAGGGTATCAAAACCGCCGGCATCCACGATTTCCTGGGCAAATAATTTATGGTGAAGACCAGTAATTTTCATTCCCCGTTTTCCAGGTCTGCCGTTAGCGTGAGCCTGATCCAGGAAGCCGCCGGTGATGAACATTTTAGTGATTTTATAAATCTCTTCCCGGTCGGTCAGGTAGCTGACTTTCTCCTTAAACAGTTTAAAAAATTCGATCAGGTCCTTGAATTTTGTTTCAAACGCTTCGGTGTCTTCATCGGTCCGGCACAACAGGCTTTCCACACTCATGTTCCTTACATTTTCCGGATAGATGCCCCTTCGCTGGAATGATTCAATAAGTGCAATACGATAATGTTTTTCATCGTCCTGTACCATATCGTAATCGGCACTGATCAATGCGCGGAGGTAGTCGCCATAAGTAATATCCATGGGCGGGCAATAGTCGAGCGCCCTTACACACATGCGCAGGATATGTGCGGCTGTTTTACTTGCCTCGCGTGACATTCGACGGATGATATCGGGGTGTAGTGATCCTTCGGGCATGATGCCGGTGCCACCGCTGGCGATCCGTTGCAGATCGGCGATGCGCCTTGAATAGATGGTGATGAACATTTCAAAAATGGCGGCAACAAGAATGGACCCACGTTCATGTGGTTCAAGGATCAGCTGGTAGTCGCTCGTGTTTGGTTTCTTTGGTTCCCAGACCTGTTTTTCCTCATTGAATTGTCCCAGTGCATCGCGCAGGCTTCCATAGTGCCCAATCGCTTTGCCGAACTGTTGCGCCAGTTCACCCAGCAGGTTCTGGCTGGCGAGATTACCCCTTGTTTTGGCAATCTGTTCTTCCAGTACTTCATCAAAAGTGAAATGCTGGAAAAGAGCCACGATATCAGCGAAGGCTTCATGAAAGGCAAGCGAGTCTTCATGTGTAGCTTCCACGTATCGCCGGTGCATACCATCAAGCAATGCATGGGTGATTTCGTGTGCGATGATATCGTGGCTCAGGCAGGTATAAACGGTTCCGCCGGGCATAATGGTTTCGGGTCGTTCTGGTGATGCATCAAAATAACCGAAGAGAACAGATTTTTTTAGTGGGCTATAATAAGCGTTGGCTTCCCGGAGTGCATGCGGGTAGATGCGGAGGCGGCGAACAAATTCGCTTTCGGATCCGTTGGGGTTTCGTTTCGGGCTCCAGTTGATGGTCCTGCCCAATGCTTTTTCAAAATTTTTAATGGTTGTCATGGCAACCGCATACACCATCTGCTGGTGGAACTGGGGATTACTTTCAGAAGGCGTCAATCCATCCTGGGCAAGCAGTGCATAGTTTTCAAGATCCACCGGCCGGTAAAAACACCTGCTGCTCGGATCACGGTCGATCACTTCCAGGTAATCGCCTACGGGCCCGGGCTGCAGGTCTTCCCAGGGGATCTTGTACACCATGTTATTGATCATTGCCGTATCGATTTTTATGGATAAGGAGGGATCGAAGGCATAACCCCTCAGTTTACGATAGGAGGGGCGGGAGGTTTTGTTGTTTGTCAGCATACGATTCAGTTGAATAAGGTTGATCCACGGAGCTGGTGGAATTAAGGTTGAACAATAAATTCCTGTAGTGAGGGTAGATGCAGGAATCCTGATTTGATATCATAAATCAGGAAGTATGTAAACCTTTCAATGGGTAGCAGAAAGGGGGGACTAAATGGCGGGAGTTGCCAAATATAAAATAATTATTGATCCGGCAAATTTTTTATCCGCTGAAAGATGAGGAGAGCCGACAGTGTTATGATTGGGTTTAAATTCGGCTGAAACACTTGCTGGTATTTAGTTGTATGGGATAACCAGTCGTGGGTATAAGGTTTAATTTATTTTGGATTAGGAGTAAACCCCTGTTTGATAATTCAACTATAAACAATAGCAGTTTAAAGCATACCTGAAACAGGGCAGGACGTGTAAACACTATTAACATTATTTCGAATGAAACGTTTGATGGATCTATAAGATACAATACTCAGCCGTTTGGCGTATCAGGTTGAGGCAACCACTGCAGCTGTTTGTTGCTGTTGCTGTTTGATGGCGCAGATGGAGACAAGGATCAGCAGTTCTTTGCGGGCCGACATGTTAAATGTAATTGATGGAGTGACCAGGTATTCGGTTTTAAAACCCTTCCATTTGAAATTTTGTTCAATAAGCAGGATTTGCTGATCGCCTTCGTCGAGTAGTTCGTATGAACTTTTCCAGACACTTTTATGTTTCAGGCGGTAGGTGTGGCTGATCATCTCGGCCGGCGTACTGATCAGTATGCCCAGCTTCCAATGGGATCTGAAGGTGAGGATGGGTACACCGTTTTCCAAGATCTCAGTTGACCGTTGCCAGAATCCTTTGGGAGCTACCTTGTATGTCGGGCCGTTTGGAAGGATGATGTCTGCTTTTGAAGAAGACCATTTGATATAATTCAATTCGCCGATGGGCATATCGTCGCGGGTAAGGGTGAATTTTTTGGAACCCGCGGGTATGACTTTATAATCGTTCATGTTTGGGCAAGTTACGTAAAAAGATCCTCTGGAGTGAAGAGTTGCGGAGGGGTAGTATTGAGAAATATAACTTTTTAAAAATTATGGAATTTAGCTTAAATTCAGGAACAACTTAACCGTCCCCGCCATTAAAATCTACAAATATGCAACGGTTAACAATTCTTATTATTTCAAGTATCATTTTTATTTCCTGTAACAGCAAACCTTCCGACAGGGACATTGAAAAAAAAATCCTCATGGAGTACACCTGCTTTGAAAAAGCAAGGGTGGATAATTTAAAAATCCTGGATACAAAGGATGCCGAAGGTATCAGCGGAAATAAAGGTTACGAGTATGTTGTTTCAGGTGAGATCGTATGGCCTGAAGGGTGTAATGAATTCGGTAACCTTGCACCCGGGTCCAAAGAGCCTTTTGCGGATAAACATGTGTTTTTGATTAAAACAGATGAGGGGAAGTGGCAGTGAGTTTCCAGACAGTAGCAATTAAGATATTTCAAACAACGTATCCGGCAGCACCACCGTTATACTCGATCCCTGTCCCGGCTCGCTTTCTACCTGCAATTCGCCCTTTAACTGAATAAGGAATTCTTTTATCAGCATCAGTCCCATTCCCGAACCCATTTCATTGGCTGTGCCGGCTGTTGAATCCAGCTTTCCCCCGGTGTATTTTTTTACCTGATCCGCATCCATACCCATACCGGTATCGCTGATGGTAATATTCACCAGGTCGCCCCGGTGTTCAGCTGATACCGTTACGCCGCCCTCGCTGGTAAATTTAATGGCGTTGTTAACCAGGTTACGGACAATAAACGAAATGATCGATTGATTGGAGCGAACAGAAATGGAAGGGTCGATCTGGGTGTTCAGGAAAAGTTTTTTTGAAACGGCATTCGAACGGAGCAGCTGGTACACATCATTGGAAACAGTACGCAGCGGGATTGGCTTCTGTTGACCTGCATCGCTGTCGTAGTGGGCATTTGCCCAGTTAAGCAGGTTGTCAATCAGGATAAGGGTGGCATCGAGCTGATTGGCCATCAGTTCAAAATGGGGAAACACATCTTCCGGCGGGATGGTTCCGTCAATAGCCAGTTTAATAATCCGGTTGATGGAAAACAATGGTGCGCGGGTATCGTGACCGAGTATGGCCATGATGCGTCGTTGTGCCTGTAATATTAATTCGCGACTGGTGGCCATTGTCTCTGCCAACTTTTTTTCCTGCAATATCTCTTCTTCATATTTTTTCCTGTCGGAGATTCCAAACAGGATCGCATTTAGATGTTTGATAGAGCCGTCTTCATTTCTTACGGCGGTTGCGTTGAACAGGCAACTAGTTGTGCTGTTATCAAATCCGATAATATCAAGGCTAACTTCATTAATATATCCCTGCATTTTTAACGAGGGGTATACGAACATCTGGAAATACAGGCTGGTTCCACGGGGAGTGATATCAGAAAGGTTTTTCTTATTTACTATTTCTTCCCTGCTATAACCAAGCCATCGAAGCATGGTCTGGTTCAGGTGAAGGATGGTTCCATTGGCACACAGTACCAGGTAACCACAAGGGGCATTTTCAAAATCGTATTCACTGTTTAAGGGCGAGTAAGTCTCTGTCCTCATAAATTTCTGGATTAACTAAATAGTCACGGATAGCAGCAATTGTTTTAACAGGTGCACTCAGGTGCGGGCAATGTCCGGTTGCCTCCAGATTGACCTGGGTATTTCCTGGTGTATGCTCGTTGATATAAGTTGCTATACGCGGGGGAGCCAGCATATCATCCAAACATTGCAGGGTAAGGCTTTTTACTTTCAGCAACGGTAAAAAAGAACGGTTATCCGAATAAAAAGTAACCTTCGCAAATTCCTTTGCGATTTTCGGATCGGTTGAACAGAAGCTTGCTGCGAGGGCATCACCCAGTTCGGGTCGTTGCGGATTACCCATGATCAGCGGAGCCATCATGGATGACCAGCCAAGGTAATTACTTTCCATCATGGTAAACAGGCCATCCACATCTTCGCGGTTGAGTCCACCGTCATAGCTTGCGTCGGTGAAGAAGTAGGGGCTGGGACTAACAAAGACCAGCGACTTAAAGTATTCAGGTTTTTTAATGCCGGCGATCACGGCGATCATGCAGCTAACTGAGTGGCCAATCAGGACTGTGTCTTTTAAATCCAGGACTTCGCAGATATCGAGGATATCCTGGGCATAACCATCAAGTGTGCTGTATTTTTTTGAATCGTAGGCGGTGAGGTCTGATTGTCCGGCACCGACGTAATCGAAGAGTACCACGCGATACTCTTTTTCAAAAGCGGAGGCTACTTCCTGCCAGGTATACTGGCTGCAGCCGAAACCATGTGCGAAGATCAGCGTCTGCGATCCGTTACCGCGCACGGTTACGTTGTTGCGGTGTAATACTGCATTCATAGGGAAGGTTCGGTTTAAGGCGGGTTTGTCAGGTATATTATTGTTGTAAGGCCCGGGCCATAAACAAAACTAGAGAACATTTAATATCGTCACAATACATTCTTTATTTAATATGAGCAGGAATTTCTTGATTATTGGAAGAGATCTAAGGGTTATCTATTAGTGTCAGGGGATTTTATTTTTCTGAAGGGGAATGATGCTCCGTTGCCGGCTTTTCCTCCAGTTCCGCAATTGTTTTCTGGGCTGCGGCAAGTCTGATCCGCCGGTTTTTTGCGGTCAGTTTATAAGTGATATAATGTTCGATTTTGTGGTGAAGCGGAATCAGCAATGAAGCGATGGCCACCATTATCAGGAGCATTAATACAGGAGAATGATTGGTGATGTCACCCAGGAACGGATGCAGGAACAGGTTGATGAATTCAAAGAACAGCAGCAGCCCGAGTATTCCCAGGAACCGGATCCATTTTTCATTGATGATTACTGACCGGCTCAGTAACAGGAACAACAGGAGAAAGGTAATTACGCCAATACCGATGACCGCGTACTGGATATTATCTTTACGTTGTTGTTCGGTTAGTTGTCGCTGTGATTCCAGTTGTTGTTGACGGATATTTTCTTTGATGTTCAGCATCTGAACCTGGTGTGATTTCTCTTCGCTGAACAGGGAGTCTTTTACAGTGATCATTTGTTGCATATAAGTGAATGCACTGTCAACGTTGCGGTGTTCTTTATAATATCCGGCCAGGAATTCGCTGGCTTTTAAAACGTCGGGCATAAACCCTCCATCCTGTGCGACACGGAGCGATAGTTTGGCATAATGCTGGACCGAGTCACCAGTACCGGCTTTTTTAAAAAGTTCTGCCATACCCAGTGACACTTCACAGATGCCGGTGACCAGGCTTACTTCTTTACAAAGACGCATACTTGCGCGATAATAACTCATGGCAATATCCGGTTGATTCATTTTGGAATAGATATTTCCCAGGTTGCAGAGTGAAAGTGCTTCCAACTGCCGGTTGTTTATTTTTATGGAGAGGTCGTTTGCCAGGGTGGTGCACATCCGTGCTGAATCAAGCATGTCCAGGTTTTCATAACTATCGCCAAGATTCAACAATGCCTTGCAACGGCCCAGCTGATAGCTATTTTTTTCGAAGATGGCCAGGTTTATTTTGGAGTAGCTGATCGCTTTTTCTTCATCGCCAAGAGCAGCATAGATATTCCCGAGATTACCCGAAATTTTTCCGATCATGTAATCGTCTTTAATATCTTCAGCGATTTTTAATGCCTGCAGGTAATAATCGAGGGCCTGCGCGAAGTCGCCGATTGCCCATAGAACCCCTGCTGTGGCATTCAGTGACTTTGCTTCAAGAACCGGCACCTTGCTGTGTCTGGCAATTTCGAGAGACTGCTGTGCAAGCTTCAATGCGGTATCCGCCCTGCTGGTAGAATACAGGACAGACAACCGGTTCAGCGCGTCAACCTGGCTGGAATCTTTTGTGTTTTTATTGATTACTGTTATTAAGCTATCAATTTCAGCTTGCTGGGCGGACACGGAAAAAAGTGCCAGGAAGATGGCAGGTATAGTCAGTAAAAGTTTTCTCATGGTGGTGTTTGGTCGGTGTACTCGGGGAATAGTTTTGGTGGTGCTAATATACGAAAATGGGGTAGTGAGAGTATGAGAAAGTGGAGTATTTGCTTCATGACACATCAAATCGCTCCAATTGACCTCTAAAAATGTCTGCTGGTGATAGGCGGGGTGATGTTCGGAGGGGTTTAATTTGAGTACACCTATAAACCTATTTATGCATCCACCTGATTTCAGCGAAACTCTTTCTACGGTTTAATAAATTTTTTGAGACTTTCTTACATTAAATATCAGGTAGTCCTATCACGATGTTTGAATTGAACTTATCCAGTGGCGAAAAGATCCAGTTACTTCCTGAATCAATCCGGCAATTCAGGGGAACCCAGCTACCCGGCAGTTTGCTGCTCAAAGCCATTCGTTCCGATGTGACGATATCCATTCAAAAAATTGAACATAAATAATTTAGCTTGTCGTTCCGCACGGCAGAGGCTATGCGCGGAACTATTGTCAATACTTCGGAAAAGATCAGGGGGTTCCGCGCAACCACCAGCTATTCTGGCTCAAAAGGTGAATAAAATAAACACAACATAACTTTATTCTTTTAAGATTATGAAATATTTGTAAACATCATATTTCATTTATCATTCTGCTCGTAAACTTTTTACAGGGCTTTTAGTGGCGGCTTTTGTTGTTTGCATACTGATCAGCAGCAATGTCATTAATATAATAAAAAGAGAAACTATCATAAATGGATAGATATCCATTGCATTACGGTAGGCATAATTATTAAGCCATTGCTCCAACATTACATAGGAGACAGGCCATGCGATTAAATTAGCCACCACGATCACCCCAAAAAAGTCTTTGATAAAAAACAGGATGATCCCCGAAACAGATGAGCCGAGCACTTTACGAATGCCTATTTCACGGGTTCTTTTGGCAATGTTTAATGATACCATTCCAATGATTCCCAGCATCATTATTACTAGTGCCAGTATGGTAGCAAAATGAGACGCTTTTTTTAATTGCAGTTCCGATTTGTAGACAATGGCTATCGTTTCATCCATAAATGAATAATCAAACGGAGAGCCGGGCATCAATGTTTTCCATTTTTTTTCAATACCGGCAATTGTTTGCTCTATACCGGAAGATTCGACACTTATTGACATGAACCGGAATATCTTACTATGCTGAATATTAAAAAATACCAATGGCTTTATAGCCACTTGTTTCGATTCATAATGAAAATCTTTTGTCACTCCGCTGATCGTATAACTTTCACTTTTATCCCCGGTTGTCAACTTTTTGCCAACCGCTTCTCGGGCGGATTTCCAGCCAGAAGCTTTAACGAATGCTTCATTTACAACAATAGCAGAAGAATCATATAACGAATTTGCTCCGCCAAAAAAAGTACCTGACAGGACCGTTATACCAAACGTTTCTGCATAGTTTTCATCAGCAACTATTCCATTGGGTTCTACTACGTTTGATGGATCGCCTCCGGTTTCATATAAAACAGGGCTACCTGAAGTATTACGATTGGGAATCGAATACGAAACGGATGCATCTCCTACACCTCTTAGACCAGCTATTTCGTTTCTTACAGTTTGTATCTTTTGAACGCCGGCAACTGTCCAGTAGCGGGGTAATTCTACATTTAAAACATGATCTTTATGAAAGCCCAAATTCGTATTCACGAAAAAATCAACCTGCCTGGTTACAACAATTGCTGATATGAAAGCAACGATGGCTGTAAAGAACTGGAAGCTAACAAGAGCCTTTCTCAGCCAAATATTTTCCTTAACTCCTTTCAATTTTCCCTTAACAGACTCAACGGTGTTGACAGACGACAATACGAAGGCGGGATATATTCCTGCCAGCAATCCTACGAGCAGGATAAGGGCAACAGGAATACAAATAAAATAGACGGGCATCGAAGATAATTGCAGTAGCTCCCTACCCAACAATCTGGCAGCAAACGGTTGAGCAAGTTGGTAAATTAATATTGAACATCCAACAGCAATAAAAGAAATGATCGTTGCTTCAATGAGAAACTGGAAAATCAACTGCCGTTTAACCCCGCCCATTACTTTGCGCAAGCCAATTTCTTTTAACCGGGAAATTGAACTCGCGATTGAGATATTTACAAAATTCACAATTGCCATCACCAGTATAAACAAAGCTGTGAACGAAAGTGTATAAATTATTTTCCGGACAATACTATTGTTTGCTTCTAAATGAAAAGCGGATAAGGGCCTGAGTCCGATTTGTAAACCATCCTTACTTTCTTCAGGAATTCGGGACTCAATAAGTTGGCGGATCGGCTTTGCCAGGTCAGCCGGGTCAACACCTTCCTTTAATTCTACATAACTACTACTATTAGTTTGCCATTTTTGAAAATCTTCTCCTTTATAGAATTGTGTTACACCACTTACCGAAAGAAAAATAGAATTGCCGGCAATCGTGGTGTTTGCCTGGACAGTATTAATGGTAGTAGCCGGAAAATCTTTCAATACGCCGGTTACAATGAAGTCCTGGTTATTTCCTTCGTTATTTTGAAGAGTAAGGGTTTTGCCCAAAACATTTGTACTGCCAAAATATTTGAATGCTCTATCTGCTGTGATTACGACGGCATTGGGATTATTAAATAAGGTTGCCGCATTACCCTCCACTAATGTAAACCCAAACATGGTTATTAATGTACTATCGCCAACCTGTACATTATCTCTAAAATATTTTTCTCCAATGGATACAATTGTATTTTTCCAATACGAACGATAAAAGTTGGATACCAGGTGAGGATATGCTTCTTTTAATGCCTGCGCAAAAGCGGAGGGCGCTGATGCTGTACCCTCAGCGCCGCGATACCCGGTTTGCAATAAAAATATCCTGTCAACATTACTGAAATTCTTGTTTACCTGTAATTCCGACCATACATAGCCTCCTACCAAAAAAACGAATGCCATTCCTAACGATAAACCAATAATATTGATCGCCGAATAAAATTTTCGTCGCATCAAATTCCGCCAGGCAATCTTTAGATAATTTTTGAACATGCTTTTATCATTGTTCAGTTGGCAAGGATTTTATCTCCATTATAAGTTACTGCGGACAGTTCGCCAATGGCGTGCCAATAGATAAGCTTATTTAAAACCAACTCTTTGTATATTCACTATCAGTCGGGGTGTGCGAAAATGAACACTTGCTTCTCAAATCCGTACACTTTTGCTGAATCATCGAATATATAATCTTTTTCTTGTTATAATTTATCAAAACATTCTCTAATTAGCATTCGACCACCCGAAAAATGTGTTTTGAATCCTGTTTATGGGGCTGATGACTGTATTGTTTAGAAAAATGTTTGCAGTTACTTTTACTCTTTCCTAAATCTAGCATCAACTTTTTGTTGATAATATATACAGAGTAACAAACAACATGCTGTTTCTTTAGCTATTAGAACAACAAAAGAAGAATAAAAATCATGTTGTATTAACTATGGCGATAATGGTAGAGGATAAGTCATTTGAACAACACATAACTGCCTACGCAACATAAGAGTTGTTATGTTGTGCACAACATAAGAGCTCAAATACCACGAAACAATGCATATTGAAATTGTAGAACAACAGGTCTGCAAAAAAATCATCTCCTGCAACGTTTAGTTGTTTTTGATTTCCGACCCATGCGAAACCCTTGCCGAGTTCCAGCATGAAATTTTTCAAGTGGTTTATCAGGCCTTGTTCGAGATCTTTTTCTTTAATTGATTCTGTCAGTCTAAGAAAGTCGAAAACATATTGGTTTTTAATTGTCTCCTGTGCCAGATCGGATTGTTCAACGGGCAGGGTAAGGCTGAAATTAGTGATGGCTTTGCCACTTCGTTCGTAGTGGCCCGATTCGATTTTAAGCGAAAGGATATTCCGGCTCCAGTTTCCTTCACAGGCCTGAAGCAGGTAGTGAATTCTTTTTTCGGGTTCCTTAATCTTGGTGAGCAGAACCTGATGATGGCCCCAGGGCAATTGTGCAACAGCTTGTTGCACAATTATATTTCGTTGATTTTCATTGATTTCTAACTTATGTATTGGTTTTTCAGGGTAGCTGTGCGACTGTTGATTTATTGCAAGATTTGGCCATGCTTCTGCAAATGCCCGCGTATATTTCAGGTTTCTGAACGAGAGCCCCTGAAATCAGGAAATTCACGTTTCAGGTCTTTAGCAAGACGTTCAATAACCCTTGTACCCCAGCCTTCTTTTTCTTGTTGTTTAAGAATTACATTTCCAATTTCCCAGTATACATGTACCAGCTCACGATTAACCAGCATTGTCGCTTTTAAACGAGCCAATCGGATTTTCTCCCTGAGATCACCAATGAGCTGGATATAGTTTACGGCTGTTAAACTCATTGACTCAAGTTCACCCATTGGGCTAACAAAACCAATGTGTATTCCTCGTTGGAAATTGTTTTATTCTCCGGATTGCATGATGTAAAAAAAATCGACTCTGCTCCAACCCGAGCGAGGCTATACGATTGACATTATAACATAAGTGTTTTTTAAACAGGACGTGGGAGAGGAGATCCGGTAATTGTGCAGCAGCTGCTGCACAATTACATTTTGCTGATATTCAACATATTCGGGCAGTGCATAGTATTTCCGAAAGTTTACGACTGAAGATTAGAGACGCTGATGCCATTTTTGCAGGAAAGAAATTGTGCAACAGCTGTTGCATGCACAATTGAGCTCACTGATATTCAATGGTTCTCTGAAACCGTACATTAAAACCAGGCTCAATAAAAAATATGCAAAAATGGAATCGGAGTCCATTTATGCAAAAACATACAAAAATGGAATCGGAGCATTTCTACAGAAATTGAAAAAATGGATAATCATTGATCAATCACGCCTTCTCAACAGCTTCATCACAAATCTTTCCTCTTCAAATACAACCGTAAGCAGGTACAATCCCTGTGAAAGTCCAACAGGAATTGGTATCTGCAGGTTTGATACCCCTTTCAACAGGTTCCGTTGCTGTTGCAGAATTGTTTTACCATTGAGATCCGAGAGTTGGATGGACAAAGTGCCATCCCTTAACAGTCGCACATCTAACGCGATCAAGTCCTGTACAGGATTTGCTAAAAGTGTGATACTGTTTTTTTGAATGTCAAATGTGTTTACATGTACCAGACGACTGTATTCCGCAGTTCCATCAACATCAATCAATTTTAACCGGTAGTATCTGTTGTTTCCCGAAGCATTGGAGAAAACATTTGCATGTGTCCAGTTATAGATTTTTGTACCGCTACCGGATAAAGGAGTGACAGATGCCAGCATAAAAAAGCCGGATCCATCTTCGGAAGATTCAACTTCATACCGGCTGAAGTTTACCTCATCCGCCACCTGCCATTGCAACTGCACATTATTCCCCTGTTTAGCTGCGGAAAATGATAATAGCGTAACGGGTAACGGCGATAGTAGTGCAATACTGGTTACAATAGTTGAACTAATTGTACCCACATCATCGCCGCTCCAGGATCCGTAGTCAACCATTCTGGCCAGCCATGTTTCACCCGACGCCGGAGTAACGGGACCAGTATACTGGAAATTATCCAGTTGCGTGCCCTGGTTGCCCATTGCGTTTACACCGTTGGTAAGAAAGTTCTGACTGCCGCCGCCACCGGGCAGTTGCGCATCCCTCAGGGTTTGCGAAATGGTTATGTTCCAGCCATAGGAATCGACGGGTCCAAGCGAGTTATTAATTGCCGATATAAACCACGGATCACTTTCCAAACCCTGATAAATGGTGATGCCATCGCCAGAAATTATAAGCGGATCGGCAACTGTATAACCCTGGATAGTAAAAGTTCCGCTGTAGTTGTCGCTGGTTGTTGCATTGGTCAGTGTCGCGACCCCGGAACCGCTTAGCGTAAGTATCAATACATTCCCGGCAGCCACATCAGCTAATGGCGTCCATGTAATAATGCCGTCGCCGGTCATTGTAGGCGTAAATGCCAGCAGGGAACGGTTCCATCCCCGGTCCGTGATTTTTACGGTGGTGCCGGCCGGAATTTTTACAAGCAGGGCCAGACGGATTGTGTTGTTGAGTGCACTCATACCGACAGGGACAATTCCACCCGTCATAATGGTTTGCGAATAACCAATGTTATAAAGAGACAGCAGTATAGAGAACAGGAGAGTCGTCCTGCATACGGAGGGAGTAATCATAGTGATAGGTTTGGTGCAATGTAACCTACTCTACGTTCTAAGGCTGCCGGGAATACTGGATTGTTCAGTATTTCATCAGGTTTAAGGTTTTGCCCCTGATTTCAATTGGAGTTAATACTTACGCAAATTGATATACGGAAACTTATTACCGTATCAGGTGCACCGTTCCCTTTTGCAGGTTTTTTAATTCGCCTGGAAGCTGGTACTCACGCACCTCTGCGGTCCGAACCGGTTTTCCGTTCTCCGGTCCGTGAATAGGTTCTTCTTCTGCTTACTTCCACACAGGAGTAATCTGTCGAGGCAGAAGGAAAAGAAGCTAGTTCAGCGATACACTGAAGCGACCTTCCGTTACTGTTTTTACAATGCCATCTTTTTCCACATCCCCGCTGAATGTCCCTTCTACCTGGTGAAGCGTTATAGATGTAACGATCAGCTTCAGGTAATTGGCAGAGGTGACAGGTGCCCGCATCGGCTGTAAGTAATTTCCATCGGGGCTGTATCCCAGCGAGGCTACTGGGTCGGTTACATTCGGGTGGCAGTAATAGGTAGTTGCTTTTATGGGTGCAGTAGAAGCAATACTCAGGTGAACCCTTGCGGCGGGATTGGCATCATCGAACCCAAATATCTCCAGCACGGTGATTCTATCATCAAATATGCCTAGTTGTGCAATTATGTTATTGCTAAAGTTTAAAGGTGTGCCGTCAACGGTCATGTAAATGCTGCCTTTGTCTTTTTTATTTTCTTTGTTTTTAAGACAACCAGCAAAAATCAAGGTAAGCAGGAGCAATGGCAGAAATCGTTTCATCAGTCAGGTTTTGGTAAATGTAATATTTTCCCGGACAAATGATGGCTCTGCTCGCTATGTAATCTTGCCTGTCTCTGCATCGTAAGCTTAAAACCAACTAAAATGAACCGTGTGCTTTGTTTACTGCTTATAATCTTACCCGGTTTTTTACCGGCGCAATAAATGCCGGCGGGATATACTTGCATTCAAACAACAACTGGAGAACCCGAAAAAGAAGAAGAAGAAGAAGCCGGAAGACGGCTTCTATTTTGGTGAAAATAACCTGGATTTTGACCGTTTACTGGCTACAGTGGATTCGGTTAAAACGTTGGACAGTGCTCGACTCTCAGGGTATTTGGTCAACCTCAGTGAAATTTGGAGTACTACCTCGAATTGGAAAAAAAGTTACGTTTTTAAACGGGTCGAATCAGTCACTGGCCATACTAAACAATTATTTTGAAGACGATCCGTTTCACTTGCCGTGGGTATTGACTTTAGATGGTTATCGGGTAACAAGCACTGATTACAACATTAACAGGTTTATTAATGTAGCCTATCCTGGGTTTCTTAGTAGTGGTGGGAGGGTAAGGGCTTTGCATGCTATTGTGAGGAAACTTTACAGGGATGATGTGGAAGGAGAAGGTTCGTCGCTGGTTAATCAGTAATAATCTGTAGTTTCAAATTTTCTATTAATATTGCCTAAATTCAACGGTCGTATAATTACCGAACCGGTAAATCAGCTGTATAATTATGAACATATAACAATGAAGACAATCAATGTGGTGGCGGCGGTGATCAAGTTTAATAACCTATTCCTTTGTGTGCAAAGAGGGGTTGGGAAACATGACTATATTTCCAGAAAATTCGAATTCCCAGGAGGAAAAGTTGAACCCAACGAATCCCAGGAAGAAGCGTTGGTACGTGAAATTAAAGAGGAATTAAACAAGGATATTGTGATAGTTGAAAAACTGTTGACGGTGGACCACGAGTATCCGGATTTTCGGATTCTTATGCATACGTTTCTCTGTAAAGCCCAAAATGATAAAGTCCAGCTTACTGAACATATAGATTTTAAATGGCTTTCCGTGTCCGAGCTTCGTTCGCTTGACTGGGCAGCGGCTGATATTCCTATTGTAAATTCTTTGATTGAACTTAATGCAAGCAGTAAATTCTCTTAGGGAGGGCATCACCACCGGATTCGTTGATGTTTATTACAATTCCCCCGAAACATACCGTCCTCAATTTTTAACCAATAATAAATATATTGGTAAAAAAGTACTTGGTAGCCTCCTTAAGGAGATAAAAGAATGTAAGTCGTTCTGGATTTCAGTAGCATTCGTGACCACTGATGGCGTTGCTTCAATCATCAGCGCTCTCGAAGAGTTTCGTGATCAAGGTAAGCGCGGTAAAATTCTCGTTTCTGATTATTTGGCTTTTACACACCCCGAAGCATTAGCGAGGCTCATGCAGTTTGGGAATGTTGAACTACGAATGTCGCAGAATCGAAAATTTCACGCCAAGGGTTACCTTTTTTATCGTGGAGATATCTACAATTTGATTATTGGTAGCAGTAATCTGACTGCAAATGCCTTAGCTGTAAACACTGAATGGAATCTTAAAGTTTCTGCGGCACCGGAGAGTTTAATTATTCAGAACGCACTTGTGGAGTTTGGTCGTGAGTTTGACGTAGCGACGATTGTTGACGATACCTTCTTGGATTTTTATCGAGAGTATCGGAAGCGTGTCTTCGTGTCCGCGAGTAAACCGAAGGCTTTGCTCGATTCTCATTTGGACATTCGACCAAACAAGATGCAAGTTGAAGCGCTAAGGGAAATTGGGAAAATGAGGGAGCAGAATAAAAGAAAGGCCCTATTAATATCAGCGACAGGTACGGGAAAAACTTTTTTATCAGCATTTGACGTTAAAAATTTCCGTCCTCAAAGACTTTTATTTGTCGTTCATAGAAGAAATATCGCAGAAGCAGCCAAGCGCACTTACCAGGCCATTTTCGGGAACACTAAATCCATGGGTATTTATTCGGGATCTACTCTTGAAATGGGAAGTGACTTTCTATTTTGTACCATACAAACGATTTGTCGGCAAGAACATTATTCAAAATTTCAGCCAGATCATTTTGATTACATAGTTGTCGATGAAACTCACCGGGCTGCAGCACAGTCCTACGAGGTTATTCTGAATTATTTTAAGCCCAAATTTATTTTGGGTATGACTGCAACTCCCGAACGAACTGATGGATATGACGTTTTCAGTCTGTTTGACTACAATATTGCCTACGAAATAAGGTTGCAGAGAGCACTTGATGAGGAGATGCTGGTGCCCTTCCATTATTATGGTATTACTGAGATTCAAGTGGACGGAAAAGAAATAACCGAAAATGCTGGGTTTAATCTGTTGGTTGCTCCGGAACGAGTAAAACACATTGCTGAAAAGGCGAAGTTTTATGGAACAGATACCTCAGAAATTCGTGGCTTGGTCTTCTGTAGCAGGAACGAGGAAAGTCTTTCCATGGCAGAGCAATTTCGGGAGCTTGGGTTTCGAGCACTTGCCCTTAGCGGAGCAAGTTCTGAGTCGGATCGGTCCCAGGCAATAGAACGGCTGGAAAGTACCGATCCTGGGCAGAAGCTTGACTATATTTTTACAGTTGATATTTTTAACGAAGGGATAGATATACCAACAGTCAATCAAGTTATCTTGCTGCGGCCAACGCAGTCTGCAATTGTCTTTGTGCAGCAGCTGGGGAGGGGATTGAGAAAGGCAGAGGGTAAGTCATACCTTACGGTAATAGATTTTATCGGTAATTATAGTAATAACTTTTTGGTCCCAATTGCCTTGTTTGGCGATCAGTCGTACAACAAAGACGTGTTAAGACGTCTAGTAGCTTCGGGGAGTGCGCTGGTTCCGGGTTCATCGACAATTGATTTCGATAAGATTTCACGCGACAGAATTTTTGAGTCCATTACAAATACAAATTTACAGACGAAGAAGGATTTGGTAAATGATTATAAGTTGCTCAAGTATCGGCTGGGTAGGCGCCCGTTAATGATGGATTTTCTGAATCAGTACAGTAGGGATCCTTACCAATATGTCGTGTATGCAAGATCTTATTATAACTTCCTGGTCGATGTAGAATCAGGTATTCCGGATTTTGGTAATCGTGTAAAGTTGATTTTTGAAAGCTTGGCAAAGGAGGTCAACAATGGCAAACGAGTTCAGGACTCAGTTGCATTACTAATGATGTTGGAGGGGTTGCCGGTAACCATTGAAAAAATAAATGATGAGTTGAAGGGAAGATTTGGTATTTCAATTCAGCTGGGGGATTTAAACTCTATTGCAAAGAACATTAATCTTGAATTTGCCACGCAGTCTGAAGGCGGGAAGGTTCTCTCAATTCAAGAAATCAATCAGTTTCAGTTGGTAAGTTTAGTTGGTAACGAGCTTGTGCCAGGGAAGGATTTGTTGGACATTCTTTTGGATCCATCAGCAAAAGAGTTGTTAGTAGATAATACATTGTTCTCCATTCAATATTTTGAGAACCAGTATGTGCCCGAAGATTATGTTGATGGTTTTGTCTTGTATCGAAAGTATTCGAGAAAGGATACTCTTCGAATACTAAAGTGGCCGAAGAAGATTGTAGATCAAAATGTGGGTGGGTCCATTATTAGCGCGGATAAAACTGCTTGTGCTCTTTTTATAAACTACCATAAGGCGGAGGATATTTCAAGTAGCACCAAATACGAAGACGGGTTTATAAACCATGAGGAATTTCAGTGGATGTCTAAATCGGGCCGGAAAATCACGAGCCCCGACATTCAAGATATTAAAAACATTCCTTCAATGCGAATTTGCCTGTTTATCAAAAAAAGTAATGACGAAGGGCAGGAGCACTACTATATGGGGGATTTGAGACCGGAACCCGATTCTTTTGAACAGGCAAGCTTGACAAAAGATAACGGCAATCCTGTTTCGGTTGTGAAAATCAAGTTTAAGCTTGATAGACCTGTTCGAGATTCAGTATACGAATACATTACAGATGTACCTCTTCAAGAGGAAAGAAATGAAGAAACGGGCGAAACTGTACGCTTATATAGTTTATCAGGCATTGTACCATATCACCATTGCCTTCCTTACTATGATATTACCGTGGCGGCAGGTGATTTCAGTCCAGAACATTTAACGGAATCCGAACAGTGGATTGCTACTTCTCCGGACCTGCGTATTAACAATAACCAGTTTGTTTGCAGGGTCACTGGTGAATCGATGAACAGGGTAATACCGAATGGTTCATTATGCATTTTTGAAAAAGACCAGGGTGGTTCTAGGGAGGGCAAGATAGTTCTCGTAGCCTCGCAGAGTATCCAGGATTCTGACTTTGGAGCGGGCTATACTGTGAAAAATTACCATAGTGAGAAAAGGGCTGTAGAAGGGGAGTTGTGGGAACATAGTAGGATAGTGCTGTCACCAAAATCAGATAAATCTGCCTATAGGCCAATTGTTTTAGAGGATGATGAATTACAGGCCTTTAAGGTCATAGGCATCTTTAAATCGGTTCTATAATGATAGATAATTTGTTATTGGCAATCAGTTAATAAACAAAAAAGCACCAAGGAAAATTTTTAGATTACTGGTGCTTCTGACTTTTTTGCTTGGTAGAATCAGTTATCCCATTTAAGTATTGAGATGGTGATTTTTCCATTTTCGCCCGTGACGTCTAGCAGATCTCCTTCTTTGAAGCCGAGGTTTGCCAACCAATTGCCGCACAATCGAATCTCAGGAACTAGCTTGTTTTCGTAGATGTTTAAACGGAATTTTGAGTACACGCTTAAGGTTCGCCTGTGTTTGACAACTTGCGGCTGCTTTGTAATTGTTGATGATGATTTTCGCATATTATGAAAAAAATGACCCTGGCGGTGGTACAGTGCAGAACTCGAAAGTTGCGCTTGTAGGACTTTCACCCACGCTCTGCCAGGGACTGTTTTTATTTATTTTCATATTTCGATCTACACTGTACATGTAAATTGGTGAATTCAGATGCCATTCCCATGGTGTTTACCTCGATAAAATCCGTTATTTTTCCGGGAGTCTCATACTTCTATTATTGTCAACAACAACTCGTATTTTAATCGCAATTGATAGCGGCTTGGACAATGTTCGGTACGGTCAAATTCGTTCTGGTCGTTAGAAATTAGGCGTCCGGAGTTTAGGCCCGCATGCGTTACAAGGGGAATCAACAAATTGATCGATGCCCTAAAAAAACCTGTAAGATATAATTCATAATAGTTAGTTCTCTTTCTATTTTTTATAACCGGAAACCACTTATTATTTACTTCATTTTGCAATTAACAGTTATACCCACACGCAAGTTGGTTTACAATGCAGAAAATATTAAAAATATTTAATATTTACAAAAAAGAATCTTATTTTACGCGGCCAATATCAATCACCATTAAATCATTATGAAAAGTTATTACCTCCATGATGGCCAACATCAAATTGGTCCTCTCAATTTTGAAGAAGTCAAGAATCGACAGATAAACGCAAATACGCCACTTTGGGTTGAGGGGATGTCAGAGTGGAAGACAGCTGGCGATTTTGAAGAGTTTAAATATTTAACTGGTGCGCCACCACCATTTCCTTTGGAAAAATCGATGAGCAGACCACCTTCCAATGACCTACCAAACTTAGCATCTGGTACAGAACTTAGCGAATCGTCGAAGGGGGCAAGAGCACGATTTTGGATTGGCGGAGGGATAATTGCAATTTGTTTGACTGCATTTCTAGTTTACCGTATCAGCCATAAAGATAAGCTGATAAGTGAAGCTCGCGAGAAAAATGAGGCTCTTCATGCACAGATCGCACAAGTGAAGCAAGAGCTTGAGCATAAGAATGATCTTGAAATAAGTGCTATCAAGGCCGCAAAACTTAGGGAAGAAAAAGCAGAGGCAAATAAAAGGAACTACCGAAACCGTTGGTCAGACTACATAACCATTAAAAACAGCGAATATCTCTATCGTAGGATGGGTGGAATTTTTGACCTAAAAATTACAGCTATTAATGCCACCGTCTACGAAATGACTCAAATGGTTGTGTTTGTACACATCATTAAAACCGATGGTAGCATTTATAAAACGGAGAAGTTACGGTTTTACAATGTGCCGGCAAATGGCCGTAGAACATTGCAAGTCCCCGATTGTCTAAGAGGTACGTCTGTTAGATGTGAGATTGCTGCAATCCACTCTAAAGAAATGGATTTCTGTTATGATCCAAGCATTGATGTGAACATTGGGCCTCGGTCTCCTGACGATTGGTGGAAGTGTCGATAGCTTTCCCTTCGCCAATTATGTTCGGCATTCAATATGTGGACATTCAATACATTGTTTTCTAGGTGAAAAATGGTGTCTCTGTGTGTGTGTATATATAGGTCCTTTTTTGAGTAATTAAGTTATAGACTTGCATC
Organism: Chitinophagaceae bacterium; assembly: GCA_040510375.1. Classification (GTDB taxonomy): domain Bacteria; phylum Bacteroidota; class Bacteroidia; order Chitinophagales; family Chitinophagaceae; genus JBEVJC01. The sequence goes on along the minus strand of JBEVJC010000017.1, from coordinate 124,270 downwards.
TTGGTCTATCCTAGTAAAAACCCATAATATATTTTATGCCTTACCCAATCGAGAAAAAATTGGTTGTTGGCGTATCTTCAAACGCACTCTTTGACTTAGAAGTCGAGGATAGAATATTTTCCGAAAAAGGTATAGAGGTATACCGTCAACATCAGTTTGCTAATAAGGATAAAGCGCTCGAAAAAGGCCTGGCCTTTCCATTTATTCGACGATTTTTGCACATAAATAAAGTATACAACAAAGAAATTCCTGTCGAGGTTGTTTTATTGTCGAAAAACAGTCCGGAAACGGGCCTTAGGGTATTTAATTCTATAAAGCATCACAATTTGGATATATCTAGGGCCGCATTTACATCTGGTAGGTCACCTTATCCATATATTCCTGCTTACAATGTATCATTATTTCTCTCTACCGATGAAACAGATGTTTTAAATGCAATTCATGCTGATCACGGTGCTGGTAGAGTTATCAAAACAAAGATGATTGATGATGAGGAAGACCTCGAACTTCGAGTTGCCTTTGATTTTGACGGAGTTATAGCGGATGATCAGGCTGAGAAAGTCTTTAAGGAAAGCAACCAACTTGAGCTTTTTCACGCACACGAAACTAAACACGTAAAAACAGTTCACAATCCTGGACCTCTCGCTGATTTCTTTAAAAAGCTTTCGTTTTTTCAGAGGCTTGAAACCAAAAAGGAGGCTGAAGACCGTGCCTATAAAAAAATTCTTAAGACCGCCATAATCACAGCAAGAAATGCTCCGTCTCATGAAAGGGCTATTAATACATTGAAAGAGTGGGGAGTGACTGTCGATGAGATGTTTTTGTTAGGGGGGATTGAAAAAAAGCGGGTATTGGAAGTCCTTAGACCACATTTATTTCTTGATGACCAACTTCCGCACTTGGATGCGAGTTTAGAGAACGTACCACTAGTTCACATCCCGTTCGGTGTGGCTAATATCAAAAATAAATAGAAAAGAAAAATCAAGAAAACTGAGAGTCCTGATTTAGTACATTTTTCTAACTTACTCTCCCGATATTGAACAACAACATAGTTTATGTTTTCGTTTATTGATCGAAATACCAACTTATGGGTATTGCCCGTTACACTTGCTTACCGAATCTTTGCTGAATAATGTTGATATCAATCTGATCCCTGGCTAACAGGGCTCGTTGTTATAGACCAACCTGACTAAACTATCCACTTATGCGAACTATTCTTTTCTGCAGCATGCTGCTTTTGTGCGTCGCCTCTGCCTCAGCCCAGGATTTTCCCGATTATCAAAGCGGAAACTACACCGGAGTAAATGGCGTGTTTTTTAACCCGGCCAGTATTGCGGACAGCCGCTATCGCTGGGACTTTAACCTCTTCTCTGTAAATGTCAGCATGGCTAACGAGAAAGCCGCATTCAGCCTGTCTTCCACCAAAGACGCATTCACCGGTGACAAACTTGTCAACCAGTTTTTCTCAACAGGAAGTGGCACCTCCACCGGTATCGCCAATGTAACTATCCTTGGTCCATCACTGATGTTTAATACCGGTAAAAAATCGACCGTTGCCCTGACCACGAGGGGTCGCATTATGATTAATGCTGAAAACCTGGATGGAGAGTTGCTGAATGCCCTCATCAACCAGGACGATCCGGAAGGTAAGTTCCCTTATGGAGTCAACCCCAATCGCGACATGCGCTCGAATTTTAATGCCTGGACGGAATTCGGCGTTACTTATTCCAGGGTATTAATGGACAGGGGGGAGCATTTCCTGAAAACGGGCGTAACCGCCAGATACCTTTCGGGATCATCTAATGCATATCTGAATATGAACAGGTTCCAGGGCACGCTTAACCAGGACCCGGCAACAGGAAATTTCCAGATTTCCGATGCCTCGGGCCGGCTGCAGCTTGGTTTCAGCGGGGCCAATATCAGTGATTTTGATGTAGAGGAATTGACTTCTTTTAATAATACCGGAGCAGGCGGAGATATTGGTTTTGTATATGAATTCCGGCCGGATCACGAAAAATACAAATACGGCAATAGTTTGTCCCGTCGCGATCTAAGTAAGTACAAATGGCGTTTCGGGTTGGCAGTACTGGATATTGGTAAAATCAAATACGATCTTGACCCTTCCCGCAGTGCGGATTACCAACTGGATGTTTCAGGCGCAGAAGAGCTGGATCTGGATGAAATCAGTAACACATCGCTGGATGAACTCCGCGACTATTTTAATGCGCACCCGCAATTTTTTACACAACTCCCCGCTACAGGTAACAACTACTCCGTTAGCCTTCCTACATCTCTACACGTGGATGCGGACTATTATATCAACAAAGGTTTTTACGTAAACCTCGACGCGAGACTGAGCATGGTTAACGCGGATAAAAAATTATTCAATAGTCAATACTATTCCACCTATTCGTTGACTCCACGTTATGAAGGGCGGGCATTCGGCTTTTACCTGCCAGTTTCTTATAACGAGGTTGCCGACCTTACAGCCGGCGTCTGCCTGCGATTTGGGCCATTGTTTGTGGGCTCCGGCAGCGCGCTTACAGCACTATTCGGTGATTCAAAAAAAGCAGATGCCTACTTCGGATTACGTTTCGGTGGATTGCATAAAAACAAACAAAAGGAATTGGACAAGAAAGCCCGGAAAGCACAGAAAGAAGAAAAAAGGGAAGCGGAAAAATAAAAACCAGTCCACTCACTTGTAATTTTTTCCGGGCGATAATTCGTCACGGAATTCTGCTAACTTTTTGCCCGCAAGGTTTGCAGCTTTACTAAGACTTACCACACCTTCTGCCGCGAGGCGGAATACAAGATGCTGGAATCGATAACTTTTTTCATTTCCTTTGAACTCCCCAAGCCCGATTTCTTTTTTATTCCCGCCAATTGTTCTCCAGAACTTACTGACAGCGGTTTTGTCAACTATGCCTTTCTGTTGCGCCCTCATCATAATGGCCTGGACAGAAACACCAAACTGTTCTTTAATGCTCACCAGTTCTCCGATGGCAATGTTTTTCCGCTTCTCTCCAAGCAATTTTTCGAGGCTTCCATCGGGGAGCAGCATCGCTCCGGCGAATGCATGGCAAATCCGTTCCTCGTCCGCCTCAACAGCAATGGGTATAATAAGGTGCCCGAGTTCATTGAGTGCGGTGAACCTTTTCCTTTCGATTGTAAACTGCCTGTTTACTACTACAACGGGAATCTTTCCTACCCAGGTGCTGAGGCCGTCGAAGCCATCGGGGGCATCAATTTCTATAACCTTTACACCATGCTCTTCAAGCATATCAATGACATTCGGGATGGGATCATGTCCCAGGTTCCATGCTTCGTTTAATTCTTTAGCGAGTTTTTCGACCTGTTCAACTTTTGAAATCTTAGAGGCCCTGATGTGGGATTTAAAAATAGTGTTTATACCCAGGAGCTGCTCTACCTCCAGGTAACGTTCCAGATGGTCTCTGACAATTTCTGTAATTCGTTCAATTTCTTTTGAAGGGAGAGAAGAAGTTTTCCTGAATGAAATAGCCTCCAGCTCAACGGGGTCACGTAAAAAATAATCCGGTTTTACATCGAGGGCGGCAGCCAAAGCGAGCAGTACCTCGCTACTGGGATTCATCTCACCCAACTCGTACTTATTAATCGCCTGTTTTGACAGGTTGACGCGAAGATTGTCTGAAAGATCCTGCAGGGACCAACCTTTCATTTTTCTGGCGGATTTTAAACGTTGAGCAAATGGGGTCATATAAAACGTTATTAAATGTAGATAACTTGGTTGACAAAAGTACACAAAAAAGTATAAATGTCAACAAATGAAATTATATTTGGTTATTATATCATTTAAATTTTTTGAAATGGCAACAAACGGCAAGACCGGTGACGGTCATAGAAATGGTCAGGTAAAAGAAAGAAGTCAGACTTTTAATCCCAGAACGGAGAATTGGGTTAAACGAGATACTCAGACTGGACAATTTATGGATAAGAAAGCCGACAATAAGCCTTTCAAAGGTGTCCGTAAAGAACGCTAAATAGCTAAGCCTATCCTTTAATTTGTAAATAATATTTAGCGCTACCGACCAGTAAGACGGCACTTTTTTTTGAGAAGTGTCGGATAATTTTTAATTTACAACAAATTCTACAGTAATGAGAGGCAGCAGAGGATAAGAAATAGGCTTCGCCCGCATTAGGGCTGGCAAATCTTAGTATTGATTTGTCGTAAAGATTTGATCAAAACAATGAGAAGTATTTGAATACTTTAAATTGCCTTTCAAATCTTTCTTTTTTATAACAGGTCATCGACCTCGACAGAAAATATACCAGGATATTCTTTTGAGTTCATCAGATTTCAGGCCTTTTATATGAGAAGGAACAAAGCGATTGAATAGTCAAATTTACTCTTCCCCCAATAAAAAAACCGGCTCCATCTGTTACAATGAAGCCGGCTATCTATATATTCATTTCTCCCTACATCTTCACCTTCACCGGCGCCACTGGCTCCGCCATCTTCTTCACCGGATTCTTTTTCAACTCATCCATTACAATCTGAATCGCTTTTTCCAGCTGCGGATCACGGCCCGCAATTACATCAGCCGGCCACTGCTCAACTTCCACATCAGGAGGTGTACCCACGTTCTCAATACCAAATCCTTTTTCATCATAAAATGCAAGGTTAGGAGCCGTTACACTTCCTCCGTCAATAAACTCCGGAAACCCAAGTACACCAACCAGTCCACCCCAGGTGGTCTTACCGACCAGCGTACCCAGCTTCGCCTGGCGAAATAAATAAGGAAGATAATCACCACCTGATCCCGCTGTCTCGTCAATCAGCATCACCTTCGGACCCTGGATCGACGCATTGGGCGCCTTCTGGTCCTTTCCATAACGGTATCTCCAATACGACTGTGCCGGGCGTTTCAGCAGATCGATATAATAGTCCGCCAGCTGACCGCCACCATTGAATCGTTCATCAATAATGATCGCTGCCCTGTCGGCCTGGGGGAAAAAGTATCGCTTGAAATATTCATGACCTTCTGTTGTGGTGTTGGGAACATATACATAGGCCACCTGTCCATTGGTTGCCTCCGTTACCTTCTTTAGGTTTCCTTCCACCCAATCGCGGTTCCGTAAAGCGCCTTCACTTGCAACAGGCACAACCTTAACCGTACGTGCATTGGCACCATCGGAAGAAGTGGCCACCTTCAGCGTGACGATCTTTCCTGCCGTATTTTCAAAATAACTGTAAAAGTTTTTATCGGCTTTTACCTCTTCACCGTTTACTTCAAGGATATAATCACCCACCTGTACATTAAGACCAGGTTCCGTCAGCGGCGAACGCAGCTCGGGCGACCAGTTCAGTCCCCCGTAAATCTTTTTGATCCGGTAACGGTTATTCCTTACTTCGTAATCAGCGCCAAGAAGTCCACCCGGCACGAACTCCAGGCTGGTACGCCTGTCACCAGTTGAACCAAACCGGTGATGCCCGACCGACAACTCGCTGAACATCCACTGCATCACCCGATACAGATCTGTTGAGCTGGCAACATCCGGCAACAACACTTCATACTTCTTTTTCATAGCCGGCCAGTCCACGCCGTGCATCTTCGGATCATAAAAAAAGTCGCGGTTAACACGCCATGCTTCATAAAAAATATTCTTCCATTCATCCTTCGGTGAAATCTTCACCTGGATCAAATCGGTATTGATCACGGCATCAGGCCCGGGCTTCTGGCCGGTAGCTGTTGTCGCCCATTTACCATTGGTTGCAAATAACATTTTCTCACCCTTTGCCGCAATGATATATCCATCCGTCGCCATCAATGTTTCATCCTTTCTCTTTTTGAGACTATACAGATGTAACATGGTTGGTGTAGCACTATGAGGTGAAGCTGATAAATAGAAAAGCTCGCCTTCTTTTGTTATTCCGAGCGATTGATACCGGCCCTTTGGCAAGGGGAGGGGCACAATCCTGTTCTGGATCCCATCCCAGTCAATCACCAGCTTTGCACCGGAAGAGTCTTTGGTTCCAGCCTTGGATGCTGTTGTATCTTTTACTATTTCTTCCAGGTCGTTCTCCTTCGCAAAGGGCGACTGCACCTTTTTCTGCAGCGTTACCAGGTAGATCGCATTTGTTTCTTCCATATCATTGGCCGACTGATCGAACCAGTTGACTACCGGACCTGCATCCGTACTGGCCAACAGGTAAAGGTATTTACCAGATGGATCAAAAGTAGGTTCAGATACATTCGCCAGGGCATCACTTACCGGATACGATTTACCTTCAGCTATGGAGTAAATCCATGCACGTTCAAAGTTGGTTGTGGTAATGGTTGTATAAGCAACCAGGTTGCCATCAAACGACCAACTTCCGAAAAGTTCACGGAAAGGTCCGCGACTATAATGTCCATCTTCAGCAACTTTTACAGTTTTACCCGTAGCGATTTCAGTTAAATAAAGCGACCGGCCATTGTCAACAAAGGCCACCCGTTTATTATCGGGCGACCAATGGATATTTGAATAAAAACCGGAACCCTTTAACGGAAACACTTTCACGTCGCCACTTCCATCCTGGTTCCTCACATGTAATTCATATTCTCCGGAGGCATCACTGAAGTAAGCGATCGACTTACCATTTGGTGACCAGGCCGGTTCCCGCTCATGGATGCCGGGTGTATTGGTGAGATTCAACACATCACCTTTTTGTGTCGGCACGGTCACGATTTCACCACGAAAATCCAGTACCAGCCGCGCACCGGAAGGGGAGATGCCACCGTTCCTAATATACTGATCGCCCTTTACAAATCTCGGACGCTGATCAAGCAGATCTGTTGCAATAGGCACCTTAATCCTTGTGTCCTTGTTTGCTGTTATATCATAAATATGCAGGTACCCTGCCTGCGCGAAAATTAACTGATCGCTTGTGCCTTCCAGGCTCGATACAGGGAAATCTTTATATTGAGTGAGCTGAGTGACCGTCTTGCTAACAGGATCATAACTATATATATTAAACTCACCGTCGCGATCGCTCCGGAAATAAACCTTGTTTCCTTTCCAGACCGGTTTGGAATCATTACTTCCGTCTTTTGGCTTCGGAATCTCAGCTACCTGCTGTGATTTGATATCATACAGCCAGATCCGGGTCATAGTGCCACCGCGATAATGTTTCCATTGTTCAAACCGGTCAGCAATCGGTGTATAGGCAATACTTTTCCCATCAGGACTATAAGAAGCCAGGGAAGCATTCGGTATTTGTAATTGTTGTTCCGCGCCGGATGTTATATCAACGGTGAACAACTGGCTGTAACGATTGGTGAAGCTATTACGTTGCGAGGAGAAGAGCACTTGTTTGCTATCGGGTGAGAAGTCAAGGGCAAGGTCGGTTCCGGGATGCCAGGTAAGTCGCTTAGGCACGCCGCCACTGACGGGCATTACAAACACATCGGTGTTGCCATCGTATTGGCCCGTGAAGGCAATCCAGCTGCCGTCGGGTGAAAACAATGGGGTTGATTCAGAGCCCTGGCTCACCGTCAGCCTTCTTGGATTTGAGCCATCCTTGTTTGCCACCCAGATATCATCTGCATAAACAAAGGCAATAAGGTCTTTGCTGATGGCAGGTTGCCAGAGAAGGCGGGTGTCGGTAGTGTTTTGTGCGGAGACGAATGCTGAACTAAGCAGTAGCAATACTGCAATCAGCGGAATGGAGCGATTGGTTGTCATGTTGGAATAGTTACAGTTAGTTTTATAGGCCTGGTGCAGGCCTGATTTCTTAAAACTAAACAATTCCTTTCATTTTTTAATGGGGAAGGGGCGGGGTCTTTGAACGGGTTAATTTTGAGTTTTAAAGAAATTGTGTGAAATGGGGTGTAGGCGCAAATTGACTTTAGTTATAGATTTGAGTGATAACCATTCTGGGACCGGTATAACGATCCGGACAATTAATCACCCTTGGTTTAGTAAAAACACCAAAATGAAATTCAAACTGCTTGCCACCATCATTGTCTTTATTTCGCTCAATACATTTCTTTTCAGCCAGAACAGTACCTCCCGCTGGCAAATAGAGCTCCGGCCTGGCATCGGAATTCCACTTGGAGATTTTGGCGACAAAAGTATTCTGATGGATCCGCAGCAGATAAAGCTGGATGGCCTGGCGAAGGCCGGGTTTGCAGCCAACCTTGCTGTTTCTTATGCGTTAAAACAAAACATTGGAATTACCTTCATCGCAGGGCTAAACCGAAACAAACAAGACGAAGAGGCGTTCAAAGCTGGCCCCGGCATTTCGGCTGCTCCCTACGAAGAGAAAATAGAAACAAACAATTGGAATATTGGTAAAATAATGGCTGGAGCCTGGTTACAAACAGATCTGGCACAATCGCTGCATCTTCGATTCCATCTAACCGCTGGTGTCGCCCAGACATCCAGCCCGTATTATAGATATATCCAGATCATCAACCCGGGAACTGCACAAAGCCAGGTTTATTCATACTGGCAGGATAAGATAAAACTGAACCCGGCATTTTGTTACGAGGCAGGTTTACAATTAATTCATCAGGTCAGCAAGCCAATAGCTATATCGTTTGGTTCTTCTCTATTCCGATCCCTAATGAAAGATCGCAAAGAATATTACATTTCCCCTGCCCAATACTCCCGGCGAAAATGGGATTATCAGGTGTCAATCCTGACATTGGATTTGGGTATACATTTTAGTTTTTGATGGACAATACATCCAATCTTATTAGACCTGCATTATAATAGACATGAAAAACACTCTGCCATTCTCCACCCTGTCATTTAAAGTAACCCTCAGGGATAGTGATCCAGCCATCTGGCGAAGGATCCTGATCCCTGAGGGATTTAATTTTTATCAGTTACACATTGCCTTACAGGCTGCATTTGGCTGGGAAAATTATCATTTATTTGAATTCACGAAAACCAGGTCATTTGGAATAGACTCAATTGGTATTCCCGACGACGAAAACAATGCGCGTGATGCGCGGAAGGTTTCGTTGAAAAAGATTTTCAAAAAGATTGGTGATAGTTATGGCTATATATACGATTTCGGCGATTACTGGCAACATGATATAGAACTGGAAGCGATTACAACGGAAGAAGTTCATACAGCTGTCTGTGTCGAAGGTGAAAACGAATGTCCTCCGGAGGATTGCGGTGGGGTTCATGGTTACCTGGAAATGATCCAGACTTTTAAAACGGGTACAGCTGCTGAAAAAAAAGATTTTCAAGACTGGCTTGGATTATCACCAAAGAAGGATTGGGACCCTGGTTATTATAATCAGCGTGAAGTAAATAAACGGATGGCGTTGCTGGCTCCGGATAATCTCACTTTCAGGGATTAGCCAGGTCACTTAATTATCTACAATCTCATCAACGATGTTTGAAGAGTAGTCTGTTGGTTTCAGCGTTTTCTCCGCTGCCGGCTTCTTAACTAATCGGGGAATCTTAAAACTGGAGATATCAATTTTCTCGGAAATTATTTCCAGTATTGATTCCTGGATTTTTTCGTCGGAAAATTTAGTGTCGAACATTTTATTGACGCTCTTTCGGACAATGCAAACAATATCTGAAGAAAGGAGAATCTTTGACATGGAGTCTGGAGTGAGGGCAAGGGACTTGCTCCACAGTGAATCGAGTCCTTTTTTCTGAGTGGAATCGCGTGATAGGTACTGAAGAAACTCCGCCATTTTTTTAATTAATGAGGGATCAGTAAGGTCAACCGAGAAGATTCTTTTGTGGCTTATCGGCTTTTCAAAAAGGATTTTGTAGAAATCGAACTGTTTTCCGTTGGTCAGCAGTGCCCAGTCTATCCCCTCGTTTGCGCCATAGTTAACCGTTTGGCGCAAGTGACTTTCGTTTAGAGTAAGCGAGAATGCTTTTACCTCTACCAGAAAATGTCGTTTCCCATTTACCTGGATCATGTAGTCTGCATATGTCCCTTTAATCATGTACTCGGTGCGGATTTCCTCAAGAGCTGCATACCCAAGAACATCACTCAGAAAATGATTGATCATGATCCTTGTACCGCTTTCATCGAGGTCTGTTATTGAGCCAGCAAGGAATCGTTTGTGGTACGACTTAAGATTGTCTAACAACTTTTGAAATTTCAGGGGGGTAAGCATAATGGTTAAGGTTTCAGGAACTGTAATAATATATTGTCGTATTTAACAATGGGAATTTGATAGATTTCTTTAAACCTTTTTTTACCAGTCGAATATATCCTTCGTTTTAAAATGTTTATTTACGGAAATCCGTAAAACTGACCATAACCGGAGATCTTAAAAGAAAATACAAAGATGATTTGGATAAAGGGAATCGGTAGTAGTCGCAGGTTACTCTGTCAGTTCAGCGGATAACAGAATTCCCAATGTATCTATATACGCAATGCATGTTGTCTTTACCCGTCCACCGAAACTGTTTGTTGCTGTAAAAGTGGTGATAACGCCTATTTTTTCAGTCTTGTCAATAAATTTTGTCTCAATATGTTTGTAGCTATCCGGGTCTTTAATATTCTGTTTGATCCATTTGACTACCTGCGGTTGACTGCCATCCCATGCACTGAACGGGTTTTCAATACGTTCTTCGTGGGTAAGTTCTTTGCGGGTAAGTTCTTTGCGAGTGTTTTCTATGGGTGTTTTCTCTTCACTTCCAAACAATTTGCATCCTCCCCATATGAGCGCGACAATAACGCAAATGCCTAGAATGCCGGACAGTGGATTTTCTTTTGCCGGCGTTTGATCCGTACTTTTTGTGGGGCGTTTTTCAGCCAGCGCCATGGCGTCTTTTAAGGTATTCTTTGCAGATCTGAGCACTTCTATTTTCCCCTGTAATCTGGAGCTTAGGGAGGTCTTGTTGTTAGGATGGTCTGACATAGGGTTGGATTTTTAATTGGTTTGAAGTGCCGAAAGTATCCCTGATTCTCCGTTGCTTTTTTACGGGATTCCGTAGGGGTCTTTGCCAAACGCCTGGGTCAGTGCTAAAATTGAAAAAAAACATCTGGATTGATAATAAAAAAGGAAGAGCACGACCAATCGTGTTCTTCCTTTTTTATTTAAGCCTGAATATTATTCAGTCTTCTGGATTTTTGCCGATCTTCTAAACAATATAATACCCATTTTTAATCGCATACACCACCAACCCCGTCCTGGTCTTCAGGTTCAATTTTTCAAAAAGTGAATCCCGGTAACCATCAATCGTCCTGGGGCTTAGATTCATCTTCTCGGCAATTTCCCTGTATGTCATTTCAGAGCAGGTATATTTCAGGAATTCAATTTCCCGGTCATTCAGGCGCTCCGGCTGTTTTGACAAAACATTCTGCTCCCTGGAATGGAGAATAGCATTAATTAGTTTACCGCTCACCATTTTGGAATGATGGAAATCGCCATTATACACCGTATTGATGGCCAACTGTAGTTCCTGTGGCTCGCAGTCCTTCAGGATATAACCCTTCGCACCAGCTTTCAACATCCTGATAATTGCTGTTTCATGATCGTACATGCTCAACGCAAGAATCCTGATCAATGGATATTTAATCCGGAGCAATTCGGCTGTCTGGTAACCGTCCATAACCGGCATATTAATATCGAGGAGAATCAGGTCGGGTTGCATCCCGGCCTCCAATTTTTCAATCAGCTGGGCGCCGTGATCGGCCTGGAACAGTACGGTATGGCCAAGCGTCTCAATAAGGGAGGAAAGGCCATTTCTTAACAGTATATGATCATCTGCGAGTGCAATAGTCGGCATAGTGTGTTTTTATTAATCCTTTAATGATAAATGAAATGATGTGCCCGTGCCCGCTTCACTATCGAAACGGTATTCGGCCTCAATCATCGTAGCACGGTTCCTGATATTTTTCATTCCAAGGCCAGCTTTGTTGAAAGAGTTTACCAGTACCGGATCAAATCCCTTTCCGTTATCCTGATAGTAAATTTCAAAACGGTCAGTTTCAAATGTAAACCGGATGCTCACCAGTGAACCATTTGAATGTTTGATCGTATTATTGATCAGCTCCTGCACTATCCGGAAAAGGATGAGTTCTTTCTGCGCGGCAAGTTTCCTGCTGGTTCCAATGATTTCAAAGTTGGTTTTGAATAACCCTGTTTTACGGATAATATCCAATTCGGTTTCAACAGAACTCAGCAGCCCCAGTTCTTTTATATAATCAGCATTGATGGTCTTTGCCAGGTCCCTGAGATCCTGAATGGCCGTGCCGATTAATACCCTTGTGTCTGCAACTCGCTCTCTTGGTCCAGCAGGAAGGGTGTCATCCAGTGTAGCAAGATTTATTTTTGCCAGGCTTAGCACCTGTCCGATATTATCGTGGATCTCCTGTGAAATATTATTTAGTGTTTGCTCCTGGATCTCCAGTTGCGTTTTTAATAGTTCCTGTTGGAAATTGTGACTCATCAATATTTTTTCCTCCTGGTATCTTTTCTTACGCTGGTTTGCAAATGCTACCAGTATAAAAATAAAAAAACAGGCGATGATCAGCACGATTATAACTACGACAATGAGGGTAATGATCTGGTATTTCTGTACCGGCATATAAATGCAATTATATAGGATGCGTAAAGGAAAAGATTCAGGGTATCGTTCAGGTATTGTGATAGTGTAATATTGCTGGATTGCTGGAACTGGTCTAATTGCGGCCGGCTGACCGACAGCACCGCACTGCCCAGGGAAAAAATAAGTATTCCGTTTGCAAGCCAGAAATATTCGTCGGCCAGCAAATTCCGGTACTCTGTTTCCCGGAGCATACTGTAGAGCAGGTGGCAACAAAGAAGCGCGAGCACAATATCCTGTGTAATCTCTGTTTTACTGTTATAGGATCGCCATCCGTCATTGATGAATATACTGATAATCGTCATCACCACAAACAGGAACGCGAGTTTGATTATTCCAGACCGGTGTTTACGAGACGACTCGGGGGTGGAGAGAATCCAGAGGCTGAAGCACGCGTTGATACATAACAGGATGTTGAAGATCCAGACATTATTAAAAATTCGGAGCTTCCAGGATAAGATCCACCCCGAAATTTCTGCTACCAGTATTAAAAAAAGGAATAACCGGAATAAGACCCATTCACCGGTTTGTTTCTTCAGTAACGTTATTGCTGCTATGAAGGTGATCATTTCGGCAATAACTGTGAGATTAAAAAGGCCGTCAAACATTATTTAAAATTTTAGATACCCGCACCGGTAATGCCGGTCAGCGTGGACAATTTAGCGGACATAATTGTCCATTGTCGAAGTTAAACCCCGATTGTGAGAAAGACAGGATCGCCATTGCCAGCATACTGAGTTGTCCGGACTGTGTCAGCTTCCCACTACTTTTACCAGCACCAGCTTTCAAGCGCTGTTCGAAATCAGGTTCAAGGTCCAGGTAAATCGGCTCCATTTTCCCGGCTTTACCAGCCTTGAGAAATGAAATATCTATCAACAGCCTGTCTTTATACTGACCTTCAATATTTCCAAAACCGGTATAAGAAGCGAATGAAACTTCTACGCCCCGGAATTCCCCTTTGTATTGTTTGAGGATCCGGTCCTGTTCCTTTACCAGTACTTCTTCCAGATCATCCTTTTTGTACATAATCGACTTCGTATCGGTTACCTTTCCCTCGTATAAATTCTCCGGTGCATTTGATTCGAGCCTGCTGGTAAAAACTGGTTTTGTAGCGTACTTGCTGACATAATTTTCGGCCCAGGTTTTTTTATCTGTTTGACTGACCGCCCATGTTTGACCACTGTAGTCAAGCACATAACATATATCGCCCAGGTCCGATGCAATACGGGGATCGGCGGGATCTATTTTCGCAGGTGCATAAACAAGTATCAGTTCGTTATTGGCGAACTCGCCTTTTGTAAACGGTCCGGGTGCTGATCTGTCAAATGCACAGAAATAGATATTTACAGCGTCCGGGGTTGCTGCCTGGGTTTTAAAAACTTCTTTAAAGATAAAATCCGAGTAGGTGGTTCCTGCAGAGTAGCTCGACATTTTTTGCATACCGCCTGTACTGTCAAGCAGGACTTCTGCTTTTGATTTTTTGTCCGGTGTTTTTTTATCACCATGCAGGAACCAGTTTTCACGGGTAATTGAAGGACCCATCAGTACAAACATTTTTGGAAGTGGTTCCTGGGAAAAGGCAATCAGGGAAAACAGGACAGCACCCAGACACAGGGCTACTGGCAGGCAGAAGCGAATTTTCATTTCGGCGAGTTTTGGTTTAAGTAAATTAATTAAAAAGTTAGTACATGACCAAAATTTCTGTAAAACGTTTTCTGTGTTTTGGGTTATGGATTCAGGGGGATAAAGGTATAAAAGGCGGTTGCCAGACCGGGCCGTGATTTCACGGTAAATTGATCCGCTATAACACCTGCAATGAGCAGATGCTGGCAATTATAACCGCGATTTTTTTCCTATATTCAAAGAAGAAACCCAACCTGCCATCATGGAAAAAAGAATGTTTTTAAAATTAACTTCCCTTGTTATGGCTTCACCCTTAATTGCCCCGATGGAAAAATGGATGCCGGATGATAAATTAAAGAACTGGGCGGGCAATCTTGAATACAGCACCAACAAAATAGTTTATCCAAAAACGGCGGAAGAAATAAGTGCACTGATAAAAAAACATGATAAACTCAAAATTCTTGGAACCAGGCATTGTTTTAACCGCATCGCAGACAGCAAGGATTTTTTTGTTTCGCTTCGCGATATGAACAAAGTGGTCCAACTGAACACCGCTGCAAAGACGGTAACAATCGAGGGTGGTATGAAGTATGGCGAATTGAGCCCATACCTTGATAGCAAGGGTTTTGCCCTGTTTAATCTTGCATCACTTCCACATATATCGGTTGCAGGTGCCATTACTACAGCAACACATGGATCGGGTGTTGGAAACGGAAACCTGTCAACCGGCGTTGCTGCAATTGAATTTGTAACCGCGGATGGACAAATTACCCGGCTCACAAAAAAGGATGATGCTGATAAATTCACTGGGGCTGTGGTTGGACTTGGTGCCCTTGGTGCGGTGACAAAAATTACACTTGATATTATTCCCACATTTTCAGTAAAACAATATGTTTTTGAAAACCTGCCGCTGGATCAATTGAAAAAACATTTTGATGAAATTCTTGCTGCGGCATATAGTGTGAGTCTTTTTACGGACTGGCAATCCGATACGGTTAACGAAGTGTGGATTAAAACCGTTGATTCCGATAAAACCGACTTCTCCGCTGTAAAAGAATTTTTTGGTGCGAAGGCGGCCACTAAAAATATGCATCCTATCGCAGCGCTTTCAGCTGAAAACTGCACGGAACAAATGGGTGTACCCGGACCCTGGTATGAACGATTGCCTCATTTCAAAATGGGTTTTACCCCCAGCAGTGGCGTTGAGTTGCAGGCAGAATATTTCGTGCCCCGGAAGAACGGACTTGAAGCATATCTTGCCATTTCGAAACTGGGAAAGGAAATAGGGCCGCATCTTTTTATTTCAGAGATCCGGACCATCGATGCTGATGATCTGTGGATGAGCCCTTGTTATAGGGAACCCTGTACTGCCATACATTTTACGTGGAAACAGGAATGGCCGGCGGTGAGCAAATTGTTACCAAAGGTTGAAGCGGCGCTCGCGCCCTTTGATGTAAAACCACATTGGGGTAAACTGTTTACAATGGCTCCTTCATTGCTACGTAGTAAATATGAAAAGCTGAGTGCGTTTAAGGAACTGGTTGCCACTTATGATCCTAAGGGAAAATTCAGGAATGATTTTTTAAGCAGGAATCTTTACGAATAGGGCTTACTTACCGGGATTGGCTTTTTTGGGTACCCGCCATTCCCATGGGGGTGTAGGACTTTTATCGTTCCATAATCCCAATTTGTTTCTCCTCGCTGATTGTTCGAGGTCATAATAGCTTTGGTCGTTGGAATATTTGGTAAAATGCCAGGCAAGGCCATTTTTTACCAACTCCTTATTTACACATATATCCCCCAGGAACACCTCAGCGATCATTCTGCCATAACGATCGTTCCTGCTTTTTCTTTTTACGGTTACATACTTCCCGAAACACAGTTCAGATGCGAACTGTTTTTCTTTATTTCCAAAAGGTTGTTTTTTCTCCGGGCAATCAATATCAGACAGCCGCACCGTAATTTGATTCCTGTCTTCTAAAATGACGAAGGTGTCGCCGTCCTTAATGGCCACAACTTTACCGTTGAAAGTTTTGGAAACTGCGGATGGATCGGGAGTTTGTTGGTTTTTGCGATTGCAAGCCTGGGAAATATTTATGGCTAATAGAATAGCGCCAATAATCAGTAATTTTTTCAATTGAGCCTTTTATGTGTTGCCGGTTAAACTAATTGAACGGGTTTAAATTATGCTTTTCTGGATTAAACTCCAATCGCCTTCGGCAATATACGCATTGGCAGGGCATTACAATATTAATGACGGGAATCCGTAATACCGGTCACATTCAGTAGCCTGGGGCGTACTACCCACCGTTCCGTTACCTTTGTACCATTCTTTACCAGCATTATCTACAAATTGAAGTCATGAATGAGTTAAAAAATAAAGTTGCCTACATCACTGGCGGCAGCAAAGGAATCGGTCTCGGCATTGCAAAATCTTTACTCGATATAGGTATGAGGGTGGCGATTACCAGTAGGTCATTAAAATCTGCGCAGGACGCCGCGAAAGCGCTTACTACGGATACTTCCCGCATCCTCGCACTGGAATCCGACGTAGCCAGTATGGTTTCGGAGCAGAAAGCAGTCCAGTCTGTATTAAGCCATTTCGGGCAACTGGATGTGGTAGTGGCCAATGCCGGCGTGGGTCATCTGGTGGCTTTCGACGATATCACTGAGTTGCAATGGAAGGAAACGATCGATACCAACCTTACCGGTGTGTTCAATACAGTGAAGTCGTCATTGGCAGCATTGAAAGCTTCGAAGGGTTACGTCATAACGATCGCCAGTCTCGCAGGTACCAACTTTTTTGAGAACGGTACCGCCTACAATGCAAGTAAGTTTGGGTTGGTGGGTTTCTCCCAGGCACTAATGCTGGATGTACGTAAGTATGGAATAAAAGTAACTACGATCATGCCCGGTTCTGTTGCAACAGCTTTTGGTAATCACGAAGTAACAGAGAAAGATGCCTGGAAAATCCAGCCGGAAGATATTGGTGAAATGGTTGTTGGATTGCTGGAAATGAATCCCCGTACATTGCCAAGCAAGATCGAAGTCCGGCCTGCTATCCCTGGTAAATAAAATCTATTCTATTGATCCCTTAAAATGAGATTATGAATCCCAGAGTACTGTTAGTTAAATATAAGTCACCGCACACTTTGGTACTTACTTTCGACAATCGGGAAGTGAGGGTGTTTAATTATAACAATTACCTTACTTACCCGGTTTATGAGGCCCTGAAGGATGAAAATTATTCTAAACTTGCCAGAGTATTTAACGGTACCGTGGTTTGGGACGATACGGTAGACTTTGACCCTGACACACTTTATTTGGAAAGTAAACCATTGGTGGTATAGGTGTCTGTTACATTACCCACAACAAATCCCTCGTAAATCTGACTGTGTTTGCTTCTTTTGTGGGCATTGCCCCTGGCCAGCCAGCCATACCAACCTACCATGAATCTGGAAAGGGACTCAGAGATTTCTGTCGTCTGGAGTATGGTACCTTCAATGATTCCCCTTAGTCTATCTATCTCCGAACTATACTGCTCTATTTTGTTCCTCGTATCTTCTGCGGTCGCTTCCAGCACCTCAATCTCCCAGTCCACAGATTACTTCATCAATGCGGGATTCTGTTAGCGCCCACATATACATTCAAAAAGAGGGACCCGGTTGTTGCCTTTTATATTATACCCATATCCTTACAAAAGGCAACTAACTGTTCATTATTCGAAAACTCAAAAACATTCCGGATCTGGTTAAAACGTTTTTCCACACTACTCAGTCCTGATGGTTTGATCTGATGTCGTTGCAGGTATGCCGGGATATTTTTCTGAGGCATGCCCTGGGCGAGCAACGAAATAATGGTTATATCAAAATCAGTGAAATTATGCGAGTTCTGGTGTTTTGCAAAATCAGCCACCAGTTTGGGATAGTGGCGTTCGTTCCTGGAAATTTTTTCAAATGCTGTTTGTAATTCCCTGGAATCATTTCTAGCCTTCCTCACAAATCCATCAATTTCATGATTGCGAAAAAGGGAATCAATTACCGCTGGTTTTGTTTCGGCGGAGAATACCAGGATTTTTAAGTCCGGTTGAACATTACGTGCTTTGGCAATCAGGTCAATTCCCCCTGAAATTTTTTGAACCCGGTGATCATCTTCAAAAGAAAGATCGCAGATCAGCAGATCGTATGACTGTCCCGCGTTTTTTTCATTCTCTATCCGGTACAACGCATCATCACAATAATACACATAGTCTATATCCCGAACCTGAAGTTGTTCGAGGGTTTTCTGGACCGAAATATTTACGCTTTCATGATCTTCAGCTACCAATACTTTTTTAATCATTGGGTTGTTATTGGAACAATGATTTTGATTTCTGCTTTGCCGGTTGTTTTTTATTCATCAGGTAGTTATTGGAACTATTATTTTAATCTCTGCTCCGCCGGCATTTCCAACAGCGAAAATAGTTTCTCCGCCTATTTGATTAATACGGGTTTCCGTACTGCTTAGTCCCCTTCCTTTCACGAAATTGTGATGGAATCCTCTTCCATCATCTTTGTACAGGATTTCAAGGCAGTCGCCGGAACGCGAGAATGAAAGAACCACATTCCGTGCTCCGCTATGCTTTTTCATATTTACCAATAATTCCTGGAGCACCTGTTCCAGCTCTTTGACATAAGATGGCGGGATATCAATCCAGAATTTCTTCTGGTTGCCAACGGCTGAAATTTTGGTATCCGGCGATGCAAAAACCTTGAGTATCCGGTTTATCCGGTCGCCTGCATTGCCCTCCGGATCAAATGTTTCATAAGATATATCCCTGGAACGTTCGTACAGCTCTTCGATCCGGTCCAGGAGTGTGTTTTTTTCGATTGTTTCGTGGTGTTCAATTTCACTCATCACGCGATAGAGGCCATTGGCAACGGTATCGTGGATCTTTTGCGACATTTTCAGCTGGTTATCCCGTACAGCGGCCTGTAACTTCTGTTCTGCTTCGCGTTTTTTCTTACGGTAATGCCAGTATGAAATTGCAATGATCACAGCGGCTACCAGGATACTTCCGAAAACCAGCACACGCTGTGTAAGGATTTGTAATTTTTTTTGCGCGTTGTCTTCCTGCAGCAAGAGGTTCTCAGCCTTACTTTTCTCCGATTCATACCGGATCACGGCGAACTGGTTTTTTGCAGCGCTGCGCGAGGTTTGAATACTATCGTTCAGCGTTTCGTAACGTTCAAAATAAAACCTGGATTCAGCAAGCGGAGCAAGTGAGGTCAGTTTCCGGAGGGCGTCTATCTGATCGTCCGCGTTATTGGTTTCGCTGGAAAGGCTATACATTTTCCTGGCATAAAACAATGCAGAGTCCCTGTTCCTCGAAAGATAAAAATCGGAAAGATGATTATAGCTGGCCGTAATTCCAATTTCGTTCTTTGCCTTAATACGGATATCGAGTGCATAATGAAGATCCGCAACAGGGTTAAAATTTTTATCCGCTTTCCATTTTAAACTGGAAATATTGGTGATCCTTCTGGCCAGGTCAAGCTTACTTTCACCCCGCTGCTTTTCTATGGAAAGTAACGTGCGTAATGCCCCGGGATAATCACCCTTTTCCCTGAGCGCCACGGCAATATTGTTACGGTATGCGTTTTTATAACCCTCATCCGGCTGGGAGGCCATGGCAAGGTTGAAATACCTGATGGCAGCATCATAATCCCTGAGTTCAACGTTGCTCCTGCCCAAAACATTATAAAGTGAAGCGAGGCAGTAAAGTTGTGAAGGGTTGTCTTCCCGGATAAGTTTGATACCGGCAAGGGCACTTTCCTGTACCCCATAATAATCACCTGCAGCATGTTGGATCATTGCCATATAGGCGTATGCCATGGCGGCAAGCAAACTGTCTTTCGGGTTTTCGGTAACGTTATTAAAGTAGATAAAGGCGGAATCTTTCTGGTTGGTAGAGTCGTAGAAATATTCCCCTTTCTGAAAATCGGGTGATGTGGGCGTTTGATCACCGGATGGTTCCGGAGATTGTTTTTTTACACAGGCAAACGTAATCAGTGCTATCAGCAATAGCGGATGGACTCTCAATGTTTTGGCTTTGGCTTCGAAAATCCATCTTTTTTTTGGATTTGGACATTAATTAAAAAATGTAAGGCAGGAAATTCTGCCTTACATCGGGTTACTACGAGCCTTGTGGACCTGGAGGTGGAGGCGGAGGAGGTTTGGGAGGGGTATCACCCGTATCGCCGGGTCCCTGATTCATTGTAGGTATATGTTTCAACGGGCAATTTGTTTTGCCCGGTATATGGTTTGGGTTCTGGCATAACATGGCCCAAACAAGGAGAATGATCCCAGTCATTTTTTTAAATTTTTGATTTTATAAATCAGCTCTGGCAACTGTTATATCGCCAGTGCTGTGATGGAAGGAGCGTTGATGCTCCAGCGGGGAAGTAGGAGTATGAATGCGGTTCGGTTCACTGCTTCCCTGGCCGGTTAGCCGGCCGCACTCATAACTCCTTAGGGATTTTCCATACCGTAGCTACGGGGTATGGTTCATCCGCAAATCAAAAATAAACTGGGTCAAGAGGTTGATTGACAATGGATTCCGAAGATTCCGGTAATTCCGCAAAATCCTTTGCTGGTTCCGTTAAACGGTACCTTATTATATTGAAGGGAATTTCCGGGGATAATTACTTAGTAGTTTGCAAAACAATCAAGTATAAAATCAATGGGTAGGGAGAGCAAACAAAACGGGTCGAATAACGCACAGCCAACCGCAACCAAAATTCCGGTCATGTATAAAGATTACCTGGACGCGATCATAAAATATTACTCGGTTAAAAGGGAAAATAGCCTTCTCCCCCAGGGGCTGTTAAATCCCAGTCCCCGGAAATTGCGGAATGAATGTGTGTTAGTTTATAATTCAGGATTTAATAAAAAGGATCAGGGGATTCTAAAATCATTTTTCCTGATTAATAGTGAAATAGATATTTCCAGGACGATTGGAAAATATGATCTTGATAAATTCAGGCCGCTGGTTAATTACCTGAAGGGCATAACTAACGCAACAGAAGATAAGAATATAGAGTTGCTGGGATGGTTGCTGGATTATCCCAACCGGCCGTTTGATGCCAGGTTTAATTATACTGATGATGAAAAACAGGAACCGGTAAACAGTCCGGGTGCGGGGATAGAAACAACGAATGAATTGGATGTTATCAATATACCGGATGAGGAAATAGAAACTGAGGTGAGCAATACCAACATAACCTTTGCCAATACCAATGGGTTGGTTAACCCGGGTAACAAGAGGCGGGGACTGATGGCGGGTGTTATAATATTGTTGGGAACGGGTTTGTGGTTTTCCCTGAATAAGATCAACAACAGCACATTTGGACTGGCTGCACAGGCATATAAAGAATGTATGTATTGGGCCGACGACCACTACGAGGCAGTGTCCTGCGATTCAACTTCCGGGTTGGGGTTGGTTGAGGGGTTAGACAAGAGAAGGCTGGAAAATCTGCGGAGGATAAAAAGTCCAGATACGATCGCGGAAAAACATATCGGCCGGTTTTATTATCAGAAGAGAGGGGGCGACAGCCTGGAGTATTATACAGATGGAGGGAGGGATCCCATCGATCCAAACCGGGACCTGCACCGGCTGACCAGATACATCTTTGATAAATACCTGCGAAAAAAAGCTGATTAAAATCACGATATGAAATTCAACATACCAGGTTCATTCCGTAAGGGGCAGTCTGTAACTTTTGTGGTTATTTTATTTTCCGTTTTCCTGCAGGGATGCTGGCAACGTCAATCGGATTTACATGAGGAGGGTCTTCAGGATAGGGTGCTTCAACTCGAACAGCGGGTTAACTTCCTTGAATCTGCCATTGCAAGGCAACAGGGAACAGAAGCTGGATCAACAGGCCCCGGGGAAAATACGGGACAAGGAACTTTAACGCCCGGGTCGGCTACTTCGTCAACCAATGCGGAATTGCGGGACGAAGGTAAAAGTCACCAGTCCTACAGCGGCAGATGCCAGGCCACCACCAGGAAGGGATCTCAATGTAAACGGTCGGCAAAAGCAGGTTCGAATTATTGCTGGCAGCATTAACAGGGTGCTTTTATAATTATTACCTGGTCAGCATAAATCTATACCTGGTCATCATTCAGCGGGGTTTTCGGATTCTGCTTTTCGCGACTGACATTTTCAGGATCCGGCGTTTGATCTGATACACCGCGGTCCAGATCGGGGTCCTGGGCACTGCCCTCATTAAATGCGCCGCTTCCTGCATTTTTATCATGTTTATCGGTCACTCCGCCCGACTGTATTGGAGGCACCGGGTTCCCTTTTGCTCCTGTGCCATACTCTTCGTTGAATTTCTCCTTATCGTCATTATCGGGATTTGTTGATTGTGTCATGAAACTTTTTAATAGTTGATACACTTTTTGTGCCATACCCGCTATTGCCATACCCGGTTAGTTAATTTATATAACAAAAACGGCCGGCATTTCCAAGTGGAAAAAACATTTTTTTTACGTGAAATCACTTTCCCCAAAGTCTGCCAGGGTATTAATTTTAATTATCAGATTTCCAGGCAGCGAATATGGGAATAATCCATAGAATATTAAATTTGGAGAGCTGGGAATCTGACTAAAGATCCTGGACAATGGAAGATATAAAACGGTATGAATACAAACTTTTATTGCAGTTTCTTCTTGACTGCAAGGAGGATCTGGAGATAGCTGTATCTGAACAAAAGGTTTCTGCTGACCTGGAAAGCTACGTGAACATAGTTTGTGAAATATGGGCCCAACGGGTTTTTAAAAGAATAATGAATTCTCCGATTGAGGTCCGGCATCTTCCACCTGAGCGGGTAGATAGGTTGTATGGCCAGCTGGCCCTGATCTTTGATCAGCAAATGGTAAAATTCAGAGATGAGATGTTGAAAGGGAAATAAGGTTCTTGGATTACTGGAATACCCCCCCAGGGTGCCTGCGAACCTGAATGCCTTTTTTGAACCAACTAACGTTTACCGAAATAGAATTTGCGTTTAGCTAAACCTTTTTCTTGTTCGGTTTCGGATATTCCATTGCTGACTATGCAACCATTAAGCGAAATCTATTTAGTGTCAGGCAACCCGATCAGGCTGAAGGAGGCTGATAACAGGCGTTTTCGTGGTACCAGGCTCCCCGGCAGTACGCTGTACAAGTCGGAGGGGGGAGGCTTTAAGATGACTCTTCAGCAGTATCGGCAGGTCAATTTCAGTTTATGCTTGCGGCATTACCAGTTTTCGGAAAAAAACAAAATTTATACGAAGGAGTTGATCGGTAATTTCCGGCTCGAGATAGTTTTATCCGGTGAGCTTCCGATCCGGCATCCGGATGGGGAAGAGACAGTGCTGTTACCCGGCCAGTATCATATAACGGACCAACCTGGCTTTCAGAGTCTGTTTCCAAACAATAGCAGTTGTTCTTACCTGAGTATATATTTTGCCAACGCATTCATTGCTACTTTGGATCTGCCCGAGCCGTTGAACAGGGTGCCTCCCCGGGCTGCTCCATTAGTACTAATGGAAACAATTTATCAGATTCTCCACAATCCTTTTAATGAGCAGTGGCGATCCGGGTATTACAGGATTGGTCTGGAAGAACTTCTTTTCCGACATGGAACGGTTCCCCCGTTTGTCGAGCCCGGCAACCTTACTTCCCGTCAAATCGCTACTGTATATGAGATCGATGCGTACATGGCAGCCAATCTTGACAGCAAGATAACCTTGCAGGGAATTGCGCAACAGGTTACAAGTAATTCCCATTTTGTCAGAAGGGGGTATGAACTTGTTTTTGGAGTCAATATTTTTGACCGGCTGATCCAGATGCGAATGGATCGCGCGAAATATTTACTGGATAATACAGAAAAGCCGCTTAAAGAAATTCGCCAGATGGTAGGCTATCTCACGTTGGCGGGTTTTGTAACCGAGTTCAAAAAGCGGGAAGGATTGCCACCAAATGACTGGCGGAAAAAAAGAAGAAAGGGCATCTGATTGGTTTTGTTCGCCAGAACCCTTTCAAAGTCTCCATCTCCCGTGACATTCCAGGGAATAACAGATTCCTTTCAAAGTCTCCATCTCCCGGGACATTCGAGGAATAACAGTTTCCTTTCAAAGTCTCTATCTCCCGGGACATTCCAGGAATAACAAATCCCTTTCAATCCGTATGTATCCCGGGTGTTCGTTCCAGGGAATAACAGATCCTTTCAATCTGTTTAATTCCCTGGAATAAAACTCCAGGAACTTCAACGAATTAAATCACTTTAATTAGCCTCTCGCCCTCCTCAGTCAAAACCTTCGGAAAAAAATTTCGCCGGGGTCATACCCAGCCCGTCAATAATTTTCAGAAGGGTTCGCATACGAATGTCATCAAATGCTCCGGTTTCATACCGCGACATTCCCACT
Organism: Chitinophagaceae bacterium; assembly: GCA_040510375.1. Lineage (GTDB taxonomy): Bacteria > Bacteroidota > Bacteroidia > Chitinophagales > Chitinophagaceae > JBEVJC01. Next base: position 99,638 of record JBEVJC010000017.1, on the reverse strand, counting down.
CTCGAAACTTCGATGTCGTACGCGAAAAGCTCGGATGATTTAAAGCCCTGCCTTTTACGCTGGCTTCTGATCTTTTTGCTTAACTGCTCAAGAAAAACATCATGGTTGAAGTGGCCAAGAACCGCTTTTTTACGCTCTCCTTTTTTTCTCTTTTTTGTCATCATGCAAGTAACATGATAGGAGTATTATAAATAACTCCTTAAAATGTGTATAAAATAATATACATATTATTATGTATAGAATTTACCTTGTAGTACAATCCATTTTAAAAGTGTCCAACGAATTTTTCAATAACCATTTCATGCTCCGTTTCGAAAGGGGTGAAGAACAGGCATTTGACTATCTGTTCAGGGAGTATTTTGTGGCGTTGACGCACTTCGCAAATTACTTTATAAAGAACACTGCAGACGCCGAAGACATTGTGCAGGATTGTTTCGTCAGCTTATGGAAGCGTCGTAAAGAGCTTCATAACATTGAATATATCAGGACCTATTTATACACCGCTGTAAGATATCAGTGCCTTAAACAGATCGATAAAAGAAAACGAAACCCCGGGACGGGAGGTACTGATGGGTACGAACTTCCGGCCGAGCAGCAGATAATCGCAGCGGAGACTGCCCGGGAACTCCACAAGATGCTGGAAGCACTTACGCCACAGCACCGGGATGTTTTAACGCTTTTTTACCTGGAGGGCAAATCTTATCAGGAGATCGGCAAGTTGATGGAAATCTCCCCACAACTGGCCCGGCTGCATAGATTCAGGGCAATACTTGCACTTAGAAAAACAAAAATTCCACTTAGCTAAACTTTTTCTTCAAAAAAATCTTGCCCCACCTGAAACGTTTGCGGTGATTTGGGAACTATTAGTATCAGGGGACGCCGAAGCATTTTAATATTATTTACATGGAACCGTTTGAGAACTACGTCAGCCAGCTTCAAAAGGCATCAAGGACCGGTTACCTTATTGCCGGGTTTATCCATCAACGTCTTACCATCGAAGAAGAGGAGGAGTTGGACGGCTGGATAGAATTGGACGAGTCCAATATGAATTTGTTTGTGGAGCTGACCGATGCCCGTCGTGTAGAAGAGTTTTTGACCTGGTATGCAGGTGTTGACCTGGAGGCCAGGCTGGCGGAAACGAAGAAGCGGATAGGATTTGGCAGGAAGGCTAAAGTTGTACGTATCTGGCGATATGCAGCTGCGGTGGTTGTTCTTTTATTGGTGGGAGTTGGTATCTATTTCCGGAGTAGCAGTCCGGGTAGAGTTAATCGAATAGCAGAAAATCCAATTAATGATCTGCAGCCCGGCTCCCCGCAGGCTGTATTGAAACTGGAGGACGGGAGATCTGTTTTATTGGCGAACATAAATGATACAGTAATAAACGAACATGTAGGTATCCGGGATGGCGTGGTTGTTTATGTTTCAGGGGACGGTATACCTGTGATGCATGAGTTGGTCATTCCCCGCAAAGGTTTTTACAGGTTGGTCTTACCGGACGGCACTCATGTCTGGTTAAACAGTGAATCCGGGATCCGCTACCCGTCTGTGTTTTCGGGGACAGAAAGGAGAGTAACGGTAACAGGTGAAACCTATTTTGAAGTTGCAAAGGATATGGCACGCCCATTTATTGTAACCGTTGATCAAGTGGAGATAACTGCATTGGGTACTGCTTTTAATATCAATGCCTATCCTGGAGAACCGGACCTGAGAACTACATTGGTGGAAGGATCTATAAAAATATCCGGTGCTGACGTAAAAGTTTTAAAACCCGGACAGCAATTGCGGATAAAGGGGGAGGAGTGGAGTTTAATTAAAAAATCGCCGGTAGGGTCAATCACTGGTTGGGTCAGGAATGAATTCAAATTTAAGAATACTCCGATCCGGGAGGTGATGCGGATGTTGGAAAGATGGTATGATGCGGAGGTGAGGTATGATACAAAAATTGATTATCACTTTAACGGTTCAATAGATCGCAACCTGCCGCTTTCAAGGGTACTCGAATTGCTGGAGAAAACGGGACATATCCATTTTAAAACAGAAGGTAAAATTATTACTGTGAAAAACTAAACTGCATGGGGGCACAAAAAAACCGGGAGGTGCGGACACACCACCCGGCGGAGTTTGGGTTACCCAGTTTTTATAAATCGAGACAACGATTATTGTTTAACCCAAATCTAACCAAAGCTATGGTTTTGCTTTCAAACTTTCATGCCCCGCCTGGACGCGGGTGGCTAATTTTCATCGGCATGCTGTTGCCGATGTTTGTCTTTTCCCAGAAGATTACACTCGACGTAGAAAAACAGCCAATGGAAAAAGTGCTGGTCGAAATCGAAAAACAGTCAGGGTTTAAATTTATTTATTCGGATGAATCAATGGCCATTTCCCGCCCGGTTACACTTAAAGTAAGGGGTGCGGAAGTGACAGAGGTACTGGTATCTTGTTTTAAAGGTCAGCCGATAGGATATGAGATTCAGGATAGACATGTGATTATCCGCATAAAGCCAGTTGAAAAAGTTATAACGCAGAGACCTCTTAAAGGTCGAATCACGAATGAAGAAAACCTACCGCTTGCAGGTGTATCGGTACGCATATTATCCACCAATATACCCTTGATTGCAACAGATCAGGACGGCGAGTTTTCCTTTCCGGATGTACCAGCTGGAAGCAGGCTGCGGGTATCCGGAGCGGAAATTGAACCTTTGGAGATGGCCGTTGGTAACAAGTCATATATTCTCATTTCAGTAAAAGCAAAACTTGGGACACTTAGTGAGACATTAATAAAAGGTTACTACAAGACTTCGCGGAAACTTAATACCGGCTCGGTGGGAAAAATTACCTCCCGCGACATTGCTACCCAGCCTGTGTCAAATCCTATTGCAGCATTGCAGGGCCGCATTAGCGGATTATTTATAACCCAGGCCTCTGGGTTGCCGGGTTCACCTTTTACAGTCGTTATCCGCGGGAGAAATTCCATTCAAAATGGTAATGAGCCACTATATGTTGTGGACGGGGTTATTTTTAGCTCTGAAAACCTTACGCTCCGTAGTAACATCCAGGTCAACAATCCCTTCAACACGATAGTTCCCGAGGATATAGAAAGCATCGAGGTATTGAAAGATGCGGATGCGACCGCGCTATACGGTTCACGTGGTGCAAATGGTGTTATACTTATTACAACAAAACGTGGTCGGGATGGCAGGGCGAAACTCGAAGCTACATTTTCCACTGGTTGGGGTGCCGTCAGCCGAACAATGGATTACATGAACACTGAACAGTATCTGGCTATGCGGAGGGAGGCCTTTGCGAATGATGGCCGTGCAATGACAATTTCAAATGCAGGTGACCTCCTTCTCTGGGATACTACCCGTTATAATGATTTCAAAAAAGAGATAATCGGTGGTACCGCTCATACCACAAACGCTCAACTTCGGTATTCAGGGGGAACGGAGCTGACCCAATTTTCTGTGAGTACCAACCAGTACCGGGAATCGACAGTATTTCCAGGCGACTTCGCGGACAATCGTTTCTCCCTTGCTACTACACTCTCCAACCGTTCGGCCGATAGTCGTTTGCAAATTTCGCTTTCATCGAATTACGCTCAGGAGCGGAACAGGTTAATGAGTCAGGATCTGAGTGGCGCACTTCGGCTGGCACCTCATGCGCCTCAACTTCGTAATCCGGAAGGCAACCTGGTCTGGGGTGAAGGTGGCTGGGGTTTCGACAATCCGCTTGGTGGAACTTTGCGTAGTTATAAAGCTGATATAGATCGGTTCACCTCAAGTGCAGGTTTAAGTTATGTTCCGGTCAAAGGATTGACGTTTCGGGCAAACGGAGGGATCAATCGTGTTCACCTGAGAGAGCAAACCCTTATTCCTATTGCTTCCCAAAACAGTGCATTTAATCCTAAGGGCACTGCTAACTTTGGAACAAACGCGCTTTCCTCCTGGACAGCAGAATTCCAGGGTGAGTATGTCTTCCCGGTTGCTGATTGGCTTCGTGTACGGGCCATGGCCGGAACCAGTTGGCAGCATAGCATTACAGAAGGTAGTGTCCAAAGTGGTAATGGTTACACCAGCGATGCGATGCTGGGTTCAATTTCAGGTGCAGCAACGGTGACATCGTCTGATAATTATTCCAGGTATCGGTATCAGGCATTGTTTGCGCGTGTGGAGTTAAATCATCGGGATAAATTTATTGTAAACCTTACAGGCCGGCGGGATGGTTCATCCCGTTTTGGACCGGGGAGGCAATATGCCAATTTTGGAGCAGCAGGGTTTGCCTGGATTTTTTCCAGTGATAATAACCTGCTTGTAAACTGGTTGAATTTTGGAAAGTTCAGGGCAAGTTATGGCATCACTGGCAACGACCAGATTGGCGATTACCAGTATTTCGATACATATCAGCCCGCGGCATACCCTTATGCAGGTAGCCTCGGTCTCAGGCCTTCAAGGCATTTCAATCCCGACTATGGCTGGGAGCAGAAGGCCAACCTGGACATTGCAATGGAACTTGGATTTTTCAAAAACAGGATTCTCTTTAATGTCGGATCGTTTAGAAGTATTACCGGCAACCAGATTCTTCAGTACACTTTACCCGGGCAGACAGGATTTACCAGCATCACGAGGAATTTTCCTGGGCAGGTAGAAAACAAGGGTTTTGAGTTGGAGATAATTAGCCGCAACATTTCAATAAAACAATTTAGCTGGACCAGTTCCTTGAACCTGACTTTCGCCCGTAATAAATTGCTGAAATTTCCAGGTTTACAGGAATCCTCTTATTCCAATATGTATATGGTAGGAAAGCCGCTGAATATCCGCTTTCTCTATGAATACAACGGGGTAGATCCAACTACGGGAATTTATAATTTTACTGATGTGAATCAGGATGGCAGGATAAACTCCGCAGACAGGACAACAGTGCGTCACCTGAGTCCAGACTTTTATGGTGGCTTCCAGAACACAGTTCGTTTTCGCAAATGGGAATTAACATGTTTATTCCAGTTTGTAAAACAGGATGGGGCAGAGGCTGTTTTTACTTCATTCACCGCAGCAGGAATGGCTATAAATCAACCCCACCTGGTGCTGGACCGCTGGCAACAACCTGGCGACCAATCGCGCTACCAGCGTTTTACTGCAGGTTCAGGCGAAGCGTCCACCGCTGCCAACCGGGTGGCAAACTCCACTGCGATCGTTACGGATGCGTCGTATGTACGGCTTAAGAACCTCGCATTAAATTATACGATAAACCCAGATACAGTTAAGAGGTGGAAAATCTCAAGTGCAACAATGTTTGCCCAGGCACAGAATTTATTAACTATTACTTCTTATCGCGGTGCCGATCCGGAAAATCAAAGCATTACGGCCATTCCGCCGCTGCGAATGATCGTTGTAGGTACCCGACTTATTTTTTAAAGCAGCTAATATGAAACATTTTTTCTTTTTATTAATAGTACTCGGTTCAGTTTCCTGTAAAAAGTTCCTGGTTGTCGATGCGCCACCCATGTTGACAACAACGGATTATGTTTTCGCATCTGATGCAACGGCAATAGCCACAATTGATGGAATCTATAGTGCAATGCAGGCAAATGGTAACCAGTTTTCAGCCGGAGCTGTTACTTTTTACGCAGGCCTGTCGTCAGACGAACTACTCTATTATAGTCCGTCAAGCCGTGATCTTTTTGCCTCAAATGATATTACAGAAGCATCACATTCAATACTTGAAGATCAATTCTGGAACCCCGCTTTCAATTATATTTATACAGCCAACCTCACACTTGATAAGCTGAATGGATCAACAGGTGTATCCGACGGAATTAAAAAGCGGCTCACAGGCGAGGCAAAGTTTATCCGGGCATTTTGTTACTTCTACCTGGTGAACCTGTTTGGTGATGTGCCACTGGCACTGGCGGCAGATTATCGGATCAATGAAAAACTGCCACGGGCGGATATCACGGTAGTCTACGGCCAAATCAAATCCGATTTACGCGAAGCGATCACTCTCCTGCCTGAATCAAATGTTGGCAACGCGAGGGTACGCCCAAGCAAATGGGCGGCCATGGCGATGTTATCAAGGGTATGCCTGTATACGCAGCAGTGGAAGGAGGCGGAGACCGCAGCGTCGGCAATACTGGCCTCTAATATGTTTCAACTAACTACTTCACCTGCTTCCGTATTTGGCAAAGCGAGCCCCGAAACGATCTGGCAATTGCAACCCGTTCAATCAAATATTGCGACCTGGGAGGCAAGTGAGATTCTACCCTCTACAACGGAAGCGCCTCCCTCGTATATTATACCGGCGAATTTTGTCAACTTGCTGGAGGCAGGGGACACCCGCGGGGCATGGTTCTCCCAACGGTTATTTTTGGGTGAGACGGTCTGTTATCCAACAAAGTATAAACAGTTGCAGCAATCGGGTACCTTGAATGAATATTATGTAGTTCTCCGGCTAGCTGAACAATATCTGATCCGGGCCGAAGCCAGATCCCAACTTGGCCTGCTGGACGATGGTGTATCCGATGTTAATGAGATTCGTATACGTGCATCCCTGTCCCCGGTTACTATTAATAATAAAGCAGATCTGGAGCTTGCAATTGAAAGGGAAAGACGCGTCGAACTCGCAGCTGAATGGGGGCATCGATGGATGGACTTAAAAAGAACCAATAGAGCCTCCGCTATACTCGCACCAGTAAAACCGTTGTGGGGACCTACTGACGTCCTATGGCCAATCCCACTCAAACAACTACAGGCCAATCCCCAACTTGTCCAAAATGATGGTTATTAATTCGTCTTTAAACTACTACATCTATGCGTACAATCATATTTGCCATTTCGCTATTACTGACAGTGTTTTGTCATTCGCAACCTTACAGTATCGGGGACAAGGTCCCTATCTTTAATTTACCCGCTGAACCCGGGATGAATCAGCCTCCGTCAACGGTGGCTTATAAAGGAAAGCTGTTAATTCTGGATTTCTGGAGTGTGAATTGTTTTTCCTGCATTGCGTCTTTTCCCATGGTGGATGCCATTCAACAGAAATACGGCGATAAGTTGCAGATAATTGCAATTACAAAGGACAAAAAGGAAGTCGTGGAGAAGATGTTTACACGACGACCATATTTACGGCCTCGTGTACCATTCCTGATCGGAGACACATTGTTTTCAACTGCCTTTCCACACAAGTTTGTGCCGCATCATGTATGGATAAATGAGAAAGGCATCGTGAAATATATTACGCATGGCGCGAATTTAAATGAGACGACGCTTGATGCCTATTTTCGGGGAGAGCACCTAAATTTTTTGAAGTCAGCCTTCCTGAAGGATTACGATCATACTCAACCTATCTGGAAGGAAGGTGGTGGACGGATTGCCCATCATGTGAAGTATTATTCAATGCTTTCCGATTATATCACTGAACACGGCAATTTTATTTCGTGGATTGACGAGGATAAAGTTGGTATTACCGGATTTACGGTCGTAACACAGGTCTGTTAGACCTTTATCGTTATGCTTATGGAGGCCTACGTAGGATGGGTGAACTGGCTGCGGAAAGCCGCATTTTACTGGAAGTCAGGGATACTACAATTTTCAGACAGTCTGACCCCCTTAAGCTGGATGATTGGATTATGAATAACTCATATTCTTACGAAACGGTCAATCCCCCTCTTCCCGAAATTGAAGTTTGTACGCAACTGCAACGTGATCTTGAGCGCTATTTCCCTTATACGGCTTCCGTAGAAAAAAGGGTCAGGAGAGCAGTTGTATTGAGTCGTAAAAATAAAATCCCACCCACTGAAGGTTTGAACAGCCCAATAATAGACTCGTTATCGGGCAAGCTGCACTTTAAAAACGTCAGGATGAATTTATTATTAAACTACTTAAAACCACTGACAGATTGGTATGGTATCTTGATTGATGAGAGCGAGTCCCCGGTTATAGATGCATTGACTCTTTCCTGGCCAGTGAGCAACTGGAAAAAGTTAGTGTCAGAACTCAAGCGTAATGGTTGGTCCCTCACGTTCCAGGATAAACAAATGGATATGCTCGTAATTAAAGATAAACCGGTGGGAACAAGATGAGGGTCTGGTCAACACCGGTTTACTTTTGACCAATTACGGCGTTTTTCGTTCAAGCTCTACGCTGTACGTTGCGAGGTTCGGGTAGTTGGGATTTGTCGCGCCCCCCTGTTTTTCCGTAAGAATGGCACAACGATACACCTCTGGGTGAACGCAAATTGGTGGGTCGCCATCTTCGTCGTTGAGGAGAATGTAATCCTGGGGTTGTGTGGGATTACCCCCACTTACCAATTCGTACCAAAACTCAGTGAACTGGCCATTGGCATCCCGGGTTCTGGTGTCATCACCATACCCGAATGAACTTAAGGCTACAGCAAGTATTGCTGCAATCATAGAAAAATTCAGTTTTTTCATAAATCAAGTTTTTTTTAATAAATATGCCTACTTTTTTATACAGGTGTTCGGCTATTCCTGTTTATTGCAATAAGTTGTTTATGATATTGTAAGCAGGCTATAATGCCAAGTGTTAGGAATGTTGCATTGAAAACTAAATGCTGTGGCCAGGTCAGGGACTCTATTACTCCACCGCAATTGCAGGGAGGATTGCTGGCAGTTAACAATATCCAGGCGGTATAAAAAGTGAATACGGTAATCAAAGCTGTTGAAGCTATCAGGGCTTTATATCTTGTCCGGGGCCATATCAGCCCGGCTGCGATAATTAGTTCGATTGCCGGTATAACCCAGGCCAGTATTGACGCAGCCGGTTTTATCAATGGTGAGTGTTTCATCACCACTTCAAATCGATGGAATTCCTGGACTTTGGATAATGCTGTATAAACATACAGTAAGACAAAAAGTCCGGCAATCAGTTCAGGGAGTAAAGACTTTAAACGGGAGATTTTCATACCCGTAAGGTCCTATAAAATTATGGTAGAGTAGTTTCGCTAAACACGAGTCTTGTTTCGCCGAAGAATTTAATTTATTGCGCGGAATAAATGTTACCTGATCAACACAACCGTCCCCTTTTGCCTCAATAAATTTCCAAGAAAGTCTCTTCCTTCGGCCATCCAGACGTATGCACCGCTGGGCTGTTCGATTCCTTTAATCCTGCCATCCCATCCCACACCGATGTTTCTTGTAGCAAACACAAGTTCTCCATTGCGATTGTAAACCCGGAAGTAATTCGTTTCTGTGATACCGATCACCTGCAACACAAGGCGGTCATTTATACCATCGTTATTGGGAGTAAAGGCAGAGGGAATTGCAAAAAACGCTTTGTCAATTACCGTAACCTTTACCGGTACAAGCGGACTGCTGCAGGTTCCGCTCACCATACCTACATAGTATATTTTATCCGTGGCATTGCGCGGTGTAAGGAAATTGCCGGTTCTATTTGTTTCAATTATCTGCAACGCAGTTGCGTCAGCATATAAAGTATATAAGCCCGGAGTGACATTGGTGACATTTAACTGCGCCGGATAATTCCTGGGGACCTGCACATTATTATACCGGATTGTTACCGGGGCTTCGTTGTTGCCTACAACGATTGGTGGACTTGTAGTTACACAACCATTACTTCCCGTACTGATTGTATAAGAACCGCTTTTCAGGCCACTTATGCCTGGTATATCACTGACCGCATATCCGATACCATTCCTAGTCCAGCGGAATTTTTCGCCCGGACTATTCCCAATTACTGATAACGCCGTTATTGATCCCTCGGCGAGGCTACATCTGTCATCCCTGACCTGCATCCTGCTGTAGTCAATAACCGGCATGATTGCGGGTTGAATGGTGCCCGAGGTGACCATCGTCCTGCATCCATTTGTGTCAGTTGCAAAAAGCCGGTACATTCCTGCAGGACCAACCTGTATTGCCGGGTCGTTTCCAATCACCAGGTCTTCATTGTTTCGCCACTCGAATGAAGAGAAAGTAATATGCAGTACAGGAGAGCTGACGGAAATAGATCCAAGATAATCAGCGCAGCTGGCTGTTATCGTTGATGTCAGCAGCCCCGCGATATACGCAGGCTCTACCGAAGGCACCGAATAATATCCGAAGTATAAAGTATCACAACCTGCAGCGTCTTTGAGTTTCAGCCTGTACCGGCCACCGGGTACATTTTGCAAATTCACATTGTTACCGACCACCTGTCCATTCTCGTTGTCCCATTCCAGGTAAACCTGGCCACTGGTATTAGTGTAAGTGATACCAGTGATTGATCCATTTGACAGGCCACAGGTAGCCGCATTTATTGTCAGATTTGTGGACACATTCGGACCTCCCTGGTTGGTCAGCGTGATCCAGTCAGTTGAATCCCCGCAATCCTCGTGATAATTATCGAGCACAATAAACTTGAATCTTCCCTGGGTTATATCCGTTAACACTTCCATCCGCCCTACTGTATCACGCTGCTCATTAATCCAGAAACTCCGGCTCTGTTCCATTCCAGAAGTTGTAATTCCCGTAATACTCCCGTTATTACTGCCACAGGTAGGATGGTTTATGGTCATGGAAGTGGTACTGATTGAAGGAGTAACCTCACCGAGGGTAAACAATCTTATCCGGCTTTTGCAGGTTTCACCCATCCTTGTCTGGAAGTAATACAGGCCCGGTGGCATATCGACAAGGTCAGAAAGTGTTGACACAATAGAATCCCTGTCAATACCGTCCCTGATAAATAACATATGCCATTCCTGCTGGGTGTATGAACCAGTGGGCACAATACCTTTGATTGATCCATTGTTCCTGCCACAGGCAGCTTTAATAAGCTGCACATTTTCAGAATAGACAAGTGGTTCAGTATAGCCTGATGTGGTACCTTGCTGGTTTTCGGCAGTTGCGAGTACCACACCGGTGAACACGCCGTTGAAACTCCAGTCCCCGGCCGCGTCAGATGTTGTTTGTCCCAGATAAGACATTCCTTCACAGGCAAGACAGTCATCGTCTTTATAAACAAGGATTTTACAATTTGGCGTGGCCGTACCCCGAACAAAATTAGGTTCAGTATAATCGATCCTGATCAACGGCTCTGCAGAGAGGTAGACGCGTATAGTTGAACCAGACAGATGGGTGCAGACCTGCGTGTTCTCCAGCATCGTAAACCTGGGGGAATGTTCTACCAGAATTGCACCAAGTTCATCAGTATTGCTGGACGGGCCTGGAGTATAAATGGACTGCGCTTCAACAAAAAAATGGTTGGGTTCTCCAGCTCCGGAACCACCAATTGTACCGCCGCCCGAACAACCATAAATATGTAGTTTTAAGTTATGATCACGTACATCCGACGAATAATTGAACAGTATATTACCCTGGATGGTTATCGGTTTGGAGATTGAGAAAATCCTGATATTGGCACGCATGATATTGTCCTTCATCTCCACAGTATAGTCAGCGTACTCGGGTAAGGGGTCGGGATGCTCGTTCCCCAGCCAGAAGTCCAACGGCCGCGCGGCAAGGTTGGTGCTGCGATCTGCAGCTGTAACGACCGAGTTATTACTGAATAAAAATAAACCTGCGTCGTTGGAGGTTCTATCGGATTCCCGGACCTCCAGTTTGTTGGCATGAATAAAATTTCCTTCAGAAAGGGTGGTGCCGCCAATCCTGATATTGGAGACATTTTGAAATGATATGGCGTATTGTGACATATTTACCACTTGTCCGGTCGAGGGAGTTACGTCGTTTGGTTCACCATCTTCATTATACCCGATCACATTGCTGCTGATTGTTATGTTGTCAGAATTCGGCTTGTACCGGTCATTAATATCCTGTAACTGGGAACAAATGGAATAAAAGAGCCCCCTGAAATAGTTGCCTTTTCCCGGTGCCCCGATCCGGATATCGGAAGATTTATAAAAAAAAATGCCGGATATCGTTGGATACCCTGGAGGTGAGAACGTTGTCCACCAACTATTATAAAAATACATTCCGTAGATCTGGACATTTGTCGCATTCATGATCGACAGAAGAAAGAAACTAACTGGCGCTGTTTCGCTGGTTTGAAGGATGATCTTTGCGTCACTTATACCGAAATCCGCGCCTGCCTGGGTGCTTCCGTCAAGAATGATGTTGGATGTCAATACAGGCAGTTGCGACATCAGCGTGATTGTCCTTCCTGCGCGTGTGAAATCGGCAAGATTGAAAAAAATATTATCAGTCACACCAATACCGTTCGCGTTAGCCAGTGTAATTGCTTCACGCAATGTGCCGGGCCCGCTATCTGCATTTGAGGTGACCGGGAATGTTGCGGCACCAGCTGAAAGTATAATCAGCGTTGCAATAAATGTATTTATAAGTCGGAAGAGCATTCTTTATTTGTAAACACATACAAGACATTTCAGTCCTGCACTAGTAATATTCATATGCCACATCATATTTGTCACCGTCAGAATAAATATGCTGAGCTTTGATTGGGTATCCATCTGCCCTGTAGGTGTAAGTAGTTTCTTTGTACCCCCAGAGGCTTCCAGGTGCCTGGCCGTAAGGGCTAGATCCCATTCCCAAATAAGTCTGCAGGTTTTTATATGCTGGTGGGCCCCATTCCCAAAGATAATAATCCATGGGAAAGGGAACATAGAACGGATAAACCGGATCAGGGTGATCGTTGTACTTAAAAATATTGTAATAAAATTCGGGTCCCCTTGGTGCAATGTATCCGAGCAGGTTCCCATTGGATCGGTCCAATACAATCGGGAAAATATTGAGGTATTCAAACTCTACCTGGCCATCTTTAAACCACTGTTCAAAACTCCGGATAAATAAAGTGTCGCCAATTCGGGTGTTGGTATGGACTGCAACGGTAAAAAATTCCTTTGTGCTAAATCGGTACGATCTTGTCGAATCATAAGAAACGAGGCCGTTCTGATATTTGACAAACATTGTATCATCAGCATTCCAATCGTACTCGCGCGTGGATCGTCTGTGCCTGAGCACCAAATAGGGGAGTCGGGCCTCGCCCTGATAGCGGTATTCAATCCACTGATTAAAATCGGGAGGTTGCGTACCGTAAATCACTTCGCGTTGTTCAGCCGGACGTTTCAGGCTATCGTAAGTGAAGAGAATATACCCTGAAGTGTCATCTCCCGGGCTAATGTCAAACATTTTTTTCAGAAGTGTTGAGTCACGGCTTTCTACTGGTGGCTCTACTTCAGGAGGTGCCGGTTCGATAAAAACTTCTTCAACAGGTTTTTGACAGGAGGCAATAGCCAGAACAAAAATCAGGGATAAAAACCGGAAAGCAGATTGCATAAACAGATAAGGTGATGGTTGACCCAAATATAGCGAGGGACGCTGAATTTCCAACTGTCCATCTTTCTGAAGAATAGCGGTCCGGCCAAAATAATAACAGAATCAGGATACCGCCACCGTCAGGCAGGCCGGGATTACTACCGGATCTGTTTCAACACATCCATTTTCAAAGAGTTTTTTCCGGTGATTCAGACCCCGTCTTTCAGTGCCTCTATGATTGGATATAACTTTTGTAAATAGGGTTCAGGCCGGTCTATCCCGCCGCATCATATGCTTTTTTTAGCCAGCTTGTGACCTCCTTTGTCAGTCCTGCAGCACCCGTGATATTTATTTTATGCGAACACATTGCTGATGCAGAACCAGTGGCCTCTAAAATTCCGGTAGCGGTTTGTCCTTTGAGATTAATGCCAATTTCAAAACGGGTTTTGGAGGCCGGCGTCAAAGTGGCAAATTGTTTCTTACGGCGCAGGCTGACATAGGTGTTTTTGGGAGCTACTTCCACGTCCTTCCCAAACTTCATGACCTCACCAAGCAATTTATCATAAACAGGCCGCATGAGTTCTTTGCCTTTATATTGTTTTTCGACAAGGCTGTCCTTGTCTTCCACAGTTCCTGAATCGGCATCCCGGGCCCTCAGGGCCACAAAATTGGCGAAGCCATGAGTAAAGGAATGTTCCTCTTTTAAAAACTTCATGATCTCGCCGTGTTTTTCAAAGTTTTTTTTTCTGACAATGCTGACCCATTGGTCCAATGACTTTCCCGTGTTTTTCTGCAGGTTGTCAATCATGGTTTGAATGGCCTTGTCCATAATAGCAGTTTTAGTTGCGGATGAGAAACCGAGTTGAGTGGGTGGGTTATGTCGAAAATACTGATTTTAGACGACTGAGGATTAATACCAGCGTGGTTTGTATTAAATTAGTGAAATGCTGACCAGATTATGGTTTTTAATGTTATTTTAAACGCCAAATTCCCCTGTCCCGATGCTCACAATTCTCCCATATCACCGATCCGCCACCCAATACTTCCAGGAGCAATCCAAAGTCTGGGAGTTTTTCGTGAACCACCAGCATAAAGAGGATCAATTAAAAGATTTCAAGACCGATCTGCTCAAGAATACCTACAAATTTGATGAAACCTCCGACAAGGCTTTATATGAAAAGGTAACACTTGCCAAAGACAAGCTGGGACTTGATTTCCCGGTGACGGTTTACCAGGCACAACACGTGGATGAGATTAATGCGTCCATTGTTTACCTGAATAACGAGGCCCATATCGTTTTCAGTGGTAAATTACTACAATTGCTGAACGATGAGGAAGTGCTGGCTGTTATTGCCCATGAACTCAGTCATGTTCAGCTTTACAAACAACTGAATGGCGATGTGGAAGTCACCAACCGGATCGTTAAAGCCATTGGCAATAACGACCGGAGCACCCCCGCCCATTACGAAACCGCCCGCCTCTTTGATCTTTACACGGAAATTTTTTGTGACCGCGGCGCCTATATTGTTACAGGAAACTACGGTCCGATTATTTCATCTCTGGTGAAAATTGCGACTGGCCTTCAGACCGTGAACCCGGACAGCTATATTAAACAGGCTGAGGAAATATTTGCCACTGATGTCAATACCCGCACCAGCGGCGTATCACATCCGGAGAATTTTATACGGGCAAGGGCCATTTCCCTCTGGCATTTAAAAGGAGTGGAAGCAGAAAACGAAATCCGCAGGATGATTGAGGGGAATACAGGACTGGATGAACTTGACCTCTTTAAACAAAGGGAAATAACCAACCTGACACGAATTGTTATCCAACTTCTGGTCCACCCAACCTGGATGCAGACTTCACATACACTGTTATTAGCTAAACAATATTTCCCCGATTTTAAAACAGGGGAGAGGCCGGATATAAACGCTCTTGCCGGTAAGATCGAGCTGCTGCATCCCAATCTTCAGGAATATCTTTCCTATATACTTTTTGACTTTACCACCTGTGATAAAGAACTGGAAGATGTACCTCTCGGACTTGCTTTTTCACTGGCTGATCAATTGAAACTCGCACGGGCCTTTGATACCGTAATTAAAAAAGAAAAGAAACTGACCGATAAAAAGATCAATGCCCTGAAGAAAAGTGTTATTGCTGAAGTTCCTGTTTTACCCCATAATCCGAGTTAATTCATGTCCAACCCAACAACCTTCCAGCAATACCTTCAATCCGCCTTCGCCTCGGGGCATTGGTCAACCGATGAAGTGATCGGATTTGTTCTCCCCCTTTTCGAAGAAGTATTAAGCTTCCACGAAACCAACCAGGTGGGATCATTTGATCGCGCGGATTCTATCATCATCACCAACGGCCGGTTGGATATTGATGAACTGTTTACCCATGGGCCAATAAAAAACCTGAAAGCCCTGCAACCCCTGCTGGATTACCAGACCGTTGGCGGATACCAGGTCACCGACCGGATGATCGTTGACGAAGACATTACCAACCACCACGCACAGATCATCAATCAACAGGTACAGTTGGATCGCAAACAGCCACTGACCCATCCCGTATACCTTCCGGGTTATCAATGTTGGGAGAATATCGTAGGTCATCATGATGCCCAGACCGATATCTTCAGCCTCGGACTGATCCTGGGCAGTGTAGTGATGGGACTGGATCTCTACGATTCGGAAGACCTTAACCAGTTTGCCCTGTACCGCGAACAACCGGCAGGGGTAAACTCCCGCATGCACCCCACTATCTGCGCACTGGTGACCGAAATGACGGAACTGGACCGTAACCGCCGTAGTCCCGACCTCCACGAAATCATCCAGCGACTGAAACATTATCGCGATTATGATCCGCAGAAACAGGTAGACCTCGCCCGTCTCGCTGCTTTTGAAATCAAAAAACCGTCCGACCGCCGTAGTTATATTCTCTCCAAACTCCGCAATCGGTTATTCGATACCAGCCGCCGTAACCGGCTGCTGTACTATAAACCCAATGCCCGCTTTGTCAACCTGACGGTGAGCAGTGTGCCCATGGTGCTGCATTTCCAGAGCATCAACCCTGCAATGCTGTTTACCTGGAACCCGGAGATCTCAGGAATGATCATCAGGCAACAGGACATATCCCTGAATAAATACCTGCGCTTCGAAGATCATCCTTACCTGAACTCGCAGCTCAACGGCATCCGGCAACTTTCGGAGAATGATAAAAAAGAATACGGTTTCAGCCAGCTTAAACTGGTAGTGGCCTTCCTGCACTGGCATAACCTGAAAGAAAGTATCAACGAACGGATCCAGAGTCCGCTACTCCTGTTACCAGTGGAACTGGATCGTAAAAAATCATTAAAGGAAGAACGATACACCGTCAGGATCATCGACAATGCCGCACTGATCAACCCGATCCTTGCCAACCACCTGAAAGATCTTTACGGAATAGAACTTCCGGAGAGCATCGACTTCGACGAACACAGCATGGAAGATTTTTTCCAGGTATTGCAGTCAAAGATCAATGATGCGAGGCAGGGAGTGAAGCTGAATTATATTGATAAGCCAAGGATCAGGATTATCCACAATATCGCGCGACAGACCATTAATAATTACAGGAAGAAACTAAAGCTCAAAGGCAGTCCTTCGTTTCACCAGGTAGATTACAGCTATAGCGATGATAATTATAAACCACTTGGATTGGAATTATTCCGGCAGAAAGTAGAACCGAGACAAAGTTCACTGGAGTTTTTGTTATCGGATGTACGACCTCCTGCTATAAATAATTTCGCAGATACGGCAGAACCCCTGACGAAAACCACCTATGAACTGGCGGATAGTGAGAGCAATGCCTATAGCTGGGATTTTGATGTTTGTAATATTGTACTGGGTAATTTTAATTATAAAAAAATGAGCCTGGTGAGCGACTATAATAAAGTCGCAGACCAGAACATCGATCATCCGGTTTTCAATGAACTGTTCAGCGCTGAGCCAAGGAAGAAGGCAGAGGCCGCGCCTGGCAATGATCCTGGCGAATGGTTCCATGTGATCACCGCAGATCCTACACAAGCCAGGTCGGTTTTATACAGTCGCCTGGGTGAAAGTTATATCATCCAGGGACCGCCCGGAACGGGCAAGAGCCAGACCATCACCAACCTGATAGCGGATTTCCTGGCACGCGATAAAACCGTTTTGTTTGTTTGTGAAAAACGGGCTGCACTGGATGTGGTGTATCACCGGTTGCAACAAAACCATCTATCGGAACTCTGTTGTTATATTCACGATAGCCAGGGCGATAAAAAAGAATTCTTCAAAGACCTGCGCACCATTTATGAAGATTTCCTGAAGAATAAAATGGATCTGGAATCGATCACGATTCACCGGAAAAATTTATTGTCGGGTTTACTGGAAAAGATCGATCTCATAAGTCAATATCATTCCCAACAAAAAAATGTATCGGGTGAAGCGGGCGTGAGTACGCGCAAATTAATGGAGAACCTTGTAGCGCTGAAAAAATCCGTTCCAAAACTGGATGCCGCCAAAGAAGAGATGGTGCCGGTGTACAGTGACTGGTTACAGTTTGGACAGACGATCCAGCAACTGGCAACGGCCCTGGAAAGTACCGGGGCGGACCCAAAACTGTCAGAACATCCTTTCAGCAACCTTGGTACCGGCTTTATCAGGGCGGAGAATCCATTCGGGTTGATGGAAAGCCTGGTGACCAATTCATTCGCTGCAATGGAAAAATTGTCGCAATTGATTTCCAGGGAAGGTATCGCACCTCAACACGCCACCACACTGGAGAATATTAAAAACCTGGTGATGGATTCGGTATTGCTGGAGTCATTGGCACAAACAGGTAACCTTCAACTGGTAAAACAATCGAACCCCGAAGCAAAAGAGTTTGAACAAATCTATAACGAGTATAAAAAAGTACAACAGTTGTATGCAGGTGCTGTTGAGTCAAGCAACCGCTGGAAGAACAAGTTTGACCGGACGGAAGTGGAACTGGCCCTTCAACTGGCGCATAAACATGAGAGGTCGTTCTTCAGTTTCCTGAACGGTGACTGGAGGCGATTGAAGAAACAATTGATGGGCTCCTATGATTTTGTTTCGCACCAGGTAAAACCTTCTTATAGTATGGTGTTAAACCAGCTGAAAGAAGAATACCTGGCAAAGGACAAGGTTGAGTCAGCCAGGACAGGACTGCAATCGAAGTACCATCTCGACAATATCGATACGGTATATGTGGGTATCGATGTACTGCGACGTAAACAAGGTGACCAGGAAATTGATTACCTGCTGGCCCATCCGAGATCAAATGAACTGGTAATTCAATTAAGTAAACTTAATAATACCCTTCAGCAACTTGAATTGCAGTTGAAGACATTGTTGTATGGGTATGAGGATAAATCGCTCTTACAGATAAAAGACGAAATCGCTACCATCAGTAGTAACGCAGAAGTATTGAAGGACCTGTTGCCCAGCCTTCGTCGTTTTGCTGACCTGCCTGTTTCCATTCAACTGTTTATCCGGCAGGTGCCGCTGACGCCGCTTCAGGCAGAAGCCGTGATGGCGAATAAAACCCTGGATTTACTTTTTCGAAAGAACCAGGTATTCTCCGGAACCAGTCAGCAAACGCTCCGCGATGCAGTTTCCGGCATCGAGCAGATCTATAAAGACTTGTTGAAAACCAACAGTGATTATATCCGTGCAGTAAGGCGTCGAAATTTCCTGAAACATTACGAGACCAGCACTACCGCTGCTTCGCAACTTAATGCGGAGCAAAAATTATTCAAAACGCTTTATTCCAAGGGAAGGCAGATACTGGAACATGAGATGAACAAAACCATGCGGTATAAAAGTATCCGGGAAATGGCATCCAATGAAAGTGGTCATGTATTGAAAGATATTAAGCCGGTATGGCTGATGAGCCCGCTGAGTGTAAGTGATAGTCTACCGCTGGATTCCACTTTCTTCGATGTGGTAATCTTTGACGAAGCCAGCCAGATTGCCCTGGAAGAAGGGATCCCTGCTTTGTACCGGGCACCACAGACCATCATTGTCGGGGATGACAAACAAATGCCACCCAGTAATTTCTTTAACGCAAAAGCGGAAGATCCCGAGGATCTGGAACTCATCGAAGGTGAGACTGAAGAGGAAATCCTCAGTGCCGACGCGGATAGTCTGCTGGTGCAGGGTTCGCGGAAACTCAACAGCACGATGCTCAGCTGGCATTACCGCAGCCGTTATGAAACGTTGATCAGTTATTCCAACCATGCGTTTTATGAAGCAGCATTGCTGACCATCCCTGACCGGACTACCCATCACCTGAGTCGGCCGTTACTGGAGGTTAGTAATCCTGAGGAAGGTGCAGGCAATACTTCGGTGTTGCTGAAGGAAAGTATGAGTTATCATTATCTACCCAATGGAGTTTATGAAGCAAGGGGGAATATTGGCGAGGCAAGATATATTGCAGCGATGGTGAGAACGCTGTTGCTGGCAGATACACAGGAGACCATTGGGATTGTAGCATTCAGCCAGGAACAACAGGGAGTGATTGAAGAGGCGATTGATGGTCTTGCAGTGAATGACCGGGTTTTTGATGAGGCCCTGGAAAAGGCGTACAACCGGAAAGACGATGGGCAATTCACGGGTCTGTTTGTCAAAAACCTGGAGAACGTGCAGGGAGATGAACGGGATATCATAATCATGAGCGTGTGTTATGGATTTGATGCCAATAAAAAGATGCTGATGAATTTTGGTCCGATCAACCGGAAAGGTGGAGAGAAGCGGTTGAATGTTATTTTTAGTCGCGCGAAGAAACATATGGCAGTGGTGAGTAGTATCCGTCACAATCATATCACCAATGACCATAACGATGGGGCAAACTATTTCAAACGGTTTTTGCATTATTCAGAAATGGTGGCCACGGGTAATCTTTCGCTGGCAAGAACGATCCTGGATGGGTTGGTAGCAGGGGATCAGTTAAAGAAAGAATTCAGGAATGATCTTTCGGTAACCACCGGTGCCATTAAAAAGGCCCTCGAAGCAAAGGGTTATGTGGTGGATGAGCAGATTGGACAGAGTAATTTTAAATGTTCGCTTGGGGTGAAGAAAAATGCAATCGACGATCAGTACCTGATCGGGATTTTAGTCGATGATAGTTTCCATTATGAGAACGACGACCTGGTGGAACAATATTACCAGCGGCCGGCTATCCTGGAGGCATTTGGATGGAAGGTAATGAATGTGTTTGCGAAAGATTGGCTGGCGAATAGTGGAAGTGTATTGGATACGATTGTGCGGCGGATCGAAGGAGTGGGTAAGGAAACCAAAATAGATGAATCTTCATTAAATGCAACTCCCGATTTAGTTGACCCCGCTATTCCGGTGAAGGATTTTATTGAGCTTTATTCTCCCGATGGACTTAACTTCTGGAAGATTCATCAGGATGAAATACGACTCGAAATCCATTCCGGTAAGGTGGGACATCGGGGGATGGTGCAGGTTAAAAGTTTTTCTACACCAGAAGAAGCCGCAAATGCTAAAAACCAGATGCTGCGTGTGAAAACAGAATCGGGGTTTCAAAACACCCCAGGGAATGGTTTAAATTCTCGTTAAACGACGGTAAAAAACCCTTGGTTTTCGAAACTGAAAGTTTTACTTTTACGGTAATAAAGTCTGCCACCCCTCTGATTCAAGGGCAAATCTGGCGGGCTATTTTTTTGTATGACCACGTTTAACCAACCTCCGCTGGCAGTTTCAGACCAACTAATTTTACTAAAATCAAAGGGATTATCTTTTGAAGATGAAAATGAAGCGGGGAATTGGTTATCCCACGTTAGTTATCATCGTTTTAAAAGTACACATATAGTTTTAAAGATGTCAATCTTGCTTTTATTCCCAACACAAGCTTTCGCCAGGTTACAACGCTTTACCAGTTTGATAGAGAACTTAAGCTGTTACTTTTGGATGGACTTGAGGTTATCGAAGTAGCTTTTAAAGCGCTAATTTCAAATGCAATGTGCGAGGTACACGGTCCACATTGGTATCTGTCACCGTTATTTTTCGGGCCGGCTTTTGACTATGATTCGTTCATAATGGTAATAGAAGATGAATACGCTTATCCGAATGATGCTGCGACCCGAGCCTACAAGAAAATATATGATAACTCCAGACTTTTCCCGTCGTGGATGATCATGGAATTTTTGACATTCGGCACTGTTTCAAAAATTTTCGAACATTTACAGGCACGGGAAGAAAAACAACGTATATGCTTGCATTTCGGGTTACCTGATAACATCTTGGTGTCTTGGTTACATACGTTTACAAATCTACGAAATCGTTGCGCTCATCATGGGCGGGTCGTTTATCGATCAGTCCCACATGATCCGATCATGCCATCACGCAGAAGACATCAGTTTCTGAGTGATGCCAATAATTTAGACAGGAGTAGTTTGTACGCTTCGATTTGCTGTATGCAATTTCTAATTCGCAAAATAAATCCCATTTCCAGCTTTAAGAGAAAAGCTATACAATTGTTTTGGGAAAATAGTTTTATTCACATTGGAAAGCTTGGTTTTCCACCAAAATGGACCGAGGAGTCGATCTGGTTATAAGTGTTAAAGTCCCAAACTTAAATAACAAGTTTTTAAGGGGTTCTCCTATTTCATATACTTGTCTAACCCAAACAAACAGTTGAATTTTATGATTAATATTTTGTTGCCGCGATAGCATCTTTTGGATGCTCATTAATTTTGCAATAACAAAATAACAAGTCAAAAAATTCAATATGAAGTACAATCTCTTAGGTAATACGGGGCTTAAAGTCTCCGAATTATGTCTGGGCACAATGACCTTTGGTGGTCTGGGCTTTTTTAAAGTAATCGGGACTCTCGGACAGCAGGCAGTTGACGAACTGCTAAAAAAATCAATCGACGCAGGAATCAATTTCATTGATACAGCAAATGTGTATTCGGAGGGCCTCTCTGAGGAACTAACCGGTCAGGCGATCCGAAATCTTGGAATAAGCAGGGATGAAATCGTGCTGGCTACGAAAGTGCGTGGTGTAATGGGCCAGGGCCCCAACGATAAAGGACTTACACGCAAACATATCATACAGCAGGTGGAAGGGAGCCTGAAACGTTTGAAAACGGATTATATCGATCTGTACCAGATCCACAGTTACGACCCGCTGACGCCGATTGAAGAAACAATACGAGTACTGGACGACCTGGTGCGTAGTGGCAAGGTGCGGTACATTGGTGCCAGTAATGTAGCTGCCTGGCAATTGATGAAGGGACTCGCTTATTCGACATACAATCACAAGGAAAAATTCGTTTCGTTACAGGCACACTATACCATTGCAAGCCGCGATCTTGAACGGGAATTGATCCCGTTGTTAAAAGACCAGCAGGTGGGGCTATTGGTCTGGAGTCCGTTAGCGGGAGGTTTTCTTAGTGGTAAATACCATCGTAATGCAACGGGTGAAGAGGGGAGAAGGGGTAAGGATTTTGATTTTCCTCCGCTGAATAAAGACCGGGCATATACTATAATAGAAGCGCTGGAACCAATGGCAAAAGAAAAAAATGCGACAGTGGCGCAGCTGGCACTGGCCTGGCTATTGCGCCATCCCGCCGTAACCAGCGTAATCATCGGAGCTAATAAAATGGAGCAGCTCAATGATAACCTGAAATCGATTGAATTCAATTTCACAGAAGCCGAGCTCGCGAACCTGGATACAATCAGTAAACTTCCGGAAGAATATCCCGGCTGGATGCTGGAAAGAACAGGGGCGGACCGGAAGGCCGGGTAGCGGCATAACCTGTTGACGCATTTGCAATGAATAAATAAAGTCCTTCCTTTTTTGATCCCGCCGGACGTACATAGTATAGACTCATGCTGTGTACGTACGGCGGGATCGTTTTAAATAATGCCTTTTTTGTATATTAGATCAACGACTCATTCAGGTTGACTTTCGATATTCTCACGGAAAACCTCACTTCAATGAAATTCGCTATGGTAAATAATATGAGAACCTATTTGATTTTGTTTGCTGCTGGTTTAACTTTCAATTCCTGTAAATCAAAAAATGACAATTCTAAAGAAAATAACTTCCCATCTAAAGTCCACTTGGTAAGGGATATATATGGAGGGGAAAACTCTTTTGTGTATAACGTTACGAGGATCCTGACCGGTAAACTAAAATTGGAAAACATTGATAGTGGATTTAACGGTTTACAAATAAGAGTATGGTATTCACAGTCCTTTAATGACACCAGCCAATTATTAGTATTGAAAAGAATGTCGGATAAATGGGCCGGCCAAATATTTACATACGTTTTGCAAAGAGATAAAAAAACTTCAAAACTTATAGATAGTATTGTATATGTCAGTTCCCCGATTGCGCCGAAATCAGGTTGGAAAAATATTTATGGGGATTTGAAGAGGTTAAAAATTATGGACTTAGCAGATATGTCAGCTCTCTCAGGTAATGGTGTGGATATTCTAGACGGTAATGGGGTGTCAGTTGAAATTTCTAATGAAGAAAAGTATAGGTTTTATTCTTATACCAGTCCGACATCCTTTGCAGATCGATGGTGGCAGGCGAATAACATCGATGAGTTTTTAAATATAACTCAGTCTGAATTTGATTTTCCCAGCTATCAGTACTATGGTCGCCAGTTTTGAAGCTGCAAGAAGATCTCATAGCGTTTCCATGCAGGGTCAGAATATGGCTTTACCAAGGTTGCAGAGATGACGAATATTAGATAAATAAATAGAGTCTATCATGCGGTTGTTAACATCAGTTTTAACTTTTTTATTTTCATCTTGTTTTTCGAATTGCAACAACCAACAATGGATGGACAAGGCAGGGAACAGGGATAATCGGGATAGTCTGGTAACCATGGTTGCATTCCCTCCCGAACCAGATTCACTTTCAAATTATATACATAGGCCAGATGAACGGGATTCTATAAAAGTAAAAGAGGCGGAGGCTGTATTTACAGATAAGATTAAACTGGACCATATCACCCGGGGGTTTGATTCGTTACAAATCCGGGTTGAAATCGCTTATCCACTGACAAGTGATTCTATCAAATACCTGGTAATTAAAAAGACAAATTCTGGCTGGAACGGTGAGGTTAGAAAAGTTACCGGGGAATATAAGGGAGACACCGTTTACTATACGGTGATATCCAAAAGGCGAAATATTGTTCCCAGGAACGGATGGGAGGGACTTGTTAAAAAAGTCATGGAAAATAAATTGTTACATCAGCCACGGACAAGACATCCGGATGATAGTAATTCCCTTCACTCGCCTACAACAATATCGTTTGAGGTGGCGACAGAAGGATCGTATCGGAAATTCCGGTATCTGATCCCAGGTCTTTACGAAGAAAACTCATGGAAGCGAAAAGAACTGGAGGATATATTGCAGCTTCTGGATGGGGAGTTGGATTTTAAAATTTATAGTTCGGTTGCTGCTGGGATTGACTCAGTTAGCTGGAATGAAATTTTAAGACAAACCAGGAAGGGTGCAAAGCGTCCCATTCTTCCTTCTGGCCCTGTGGGTATAGGAATTGTAATTGTTGGTGAAATCTTCTTAGGAATAAATGACTACGCCGTATGGTAATAAGATTTAGTTATGATTAATATTATTGAAAAGATACAGTACTCTCTTATTTACATGCTTTATAAAACTAAGTACTTTAAATCTGGACGGGGATATATTTATCGGGCAAATCAGATTATAACTCTGACAACTTGCTTTACCGTGATTGTAATTTTGCAACTTTGTTTTAATTTGAAGATTTTCCGCAACGCAAAATTTCTTGGAATTGGATTGATAATGCTCTTACTATTCATTCTTTTTGAAAGAAATACTAGAAAGTGGAAGTTACTGAGGCATCGGACTACTTATGTTCAAAGAAATAAATATTTGGTTCCATTTTATATCATTTCTGCTATTGTAATTGGAATGTTGCTTTTCATAAATGTGTGAAAAAATATCTGGTGCTGGGCCCTGGGTGCAGTCCGCTGATCAAGGTCTTCGTGGCAGATTCCTTTTCTTTACAGGCCTGTTCGGGGGCTTCAGAAACTAATTGATACTTTGCACAAACAGGAGAAGGGGTTGTTTAACGAATTTGCGAAACGGCTCTGTTGCATGTAAAAAAATAAAAAGAGCTGGTGGGTATATTTTAACTTCTGAGTCTTTAAATTAGTATTTTCATTGAGGTCTAAACCAAAGCAATTACTAATGAAATTATGGATAAGTGGCAGGATAGACTATGACATAGATGATGGTTTTTTTAGAAAGGTTTTACATGAAGTGGAGCAGTCGGTAAACGCCGTAATAGAAAAAAGGGATTATGGCAGCTCTATTGAGAGTTGGGATGTAATTATGATTGTCTTTAAGGACGGTATGGAAGGTACATTTAAATATAATGCACGAACCAAAGAAACAGACATTGAAGTTCCCATCGACCATGAGAAATTTAAGGCAGGCCACGTAAGAACAGGTAAAATTCTTTTTTTTGATGCTTTAATTATTTCATTGCAAAAGCTAAAAGAGGATAGAAGAATCAAGGACTTTTCATTTCAAAAAATAATCGATGATGTTACCGCTATAGCTGAAAAGGAAAATGGAAATAGTCCTATATGAATGCAAATTTAAAAAGTGTTATCTCTATGTTTGAGAAAATGGGAAGTAACGGCATGCCTATTAATAATGAACTTAAATGGGGGTTTTATTTTTTGGACAGAAGAAGGGATAATCTTAAAAAGGTATACGATGAATTACGTTCACACGATTATAACCTTGAAGCAGTGGAAGAAATGGAAAATGGCGTGTATCAACTTTATGTAAGTAAGGTGGAGAAACTTAGTCCCGAGAAATTGCACAAGAGAAACGTCGCTTTTAACGAACTTGCCGAATACTGCAATGTATTTTCTTATGATGGATGGGATGTTGAGAAGATAATCCAATAAGGTATTGATGCTATTTATGTATATTATTTTATGTTTATGTCCTTCTTTATGACATCGGATATTCGGTGCCCAAAGCGTCAGAGCGACGGCCAGCTGTTGGCCCTTAAAAAAAGCATTTTAAAATGAAAATTCGTTATAAATGGAGTATCAAAAGTATGTTGTTGCCCTTATTATCGTGATGATTGTTACATTGTTTTCGTGCGATTTGAATGGCCAGAAAAGTAACGTCATTCAAGAAAAGAACAAGTGTTTCAATAAAAAAATGGGAATTCGCAGATCAGAGAAAGCATATAAAGATGTAATGTCAAGGTTTCTTGACACATTTGAAGTTTTGAAAACTAATAAGAAGTACTTTGGTTTACAATCTATAGTGTCCAATCGGATTGACGAATCTGTTTTTTTTAACAAGGAAAAAACTGAATGCCTGCTACTTGTCCTTCAAAGAATGGATAGTAGCAGTATTGTTTTTGGATCTGTCAGAATAGTTAGAGGGAAATTAGTCGCGGGGGCATGGGTCTTTAAACCGAGTATGACGTACACATATGATCGTGATTATTTCAAATTGTATCCAAATAATAGTTTTGAGAAAATTTCCATGCTAGGTCGGTACAGCGTTTTGACTGATGGTAACGCAGTCAATGGAGGCTGTGAAATCGATGAAGAGTACTGGTTTAGACTGATGCCTACCTGAATGTTGCGGTGATGGTTATTAAAAGAATCGCCTTATTATCCCTTTGGGTTGACTATGGTGGGGAGTAGTTCGAGGGCTGCTGTAGGCCTGGATAATCGTCATGAATATAACGGCAATGGGAAGATTTAACTGTTAAAGAGCAAAAGCAAATTGATTTCGAGAGGAGGTGCAAGGGCAAGAAGAAACCCAAAGGGAAACTATAGAATCAAAAAAATCCAGGGAAACGTGATACGAAGTAAGAGTATGAAATTAAAAATTGGTGATATTTTTACAATTACGATAAGTGAAAATGAAGTTGGTTTTGGGCAAATTGTTGCATTCCCTAATAAATCAACATTACTTATCATTGTTTTTGACCTGAAACGAAAAGGAGAAGGTGATTATGACATTGAAAAAATAATGAGTAGCAAAATATTATTTTTGGGATACACTTTGGATGCCAAATTGTACCACAAACATTGGAAAGTTATAGGGGATAGGCCTGTTAAGGGTGTTGAATTGCCGTATAATAAAATTGGGACACCTCCAGACAATATTTTTGTAACTGATTATAAAGGAAAGAAGTTAAGAAGATGTAGCATTGATGAATTTGATAGTTTGGATTATCAAAATGTAATAGCCCCTGTTCGCTACGAAAATGCTTTGAAGGCGTATTATGGATTACAGGATTGGATTGGAGACGACTACAATAAATTGCTTTATGAAAGAACGCTAAATTCTATAAAAGTTCTTTCAATAAATCAGTAAATACAACAAACCAATCGGCACAATCACAAGCAGTAACAGCGCAAGCCAATCAGATGGCATATACAGCGATTTGGCTTTCTGTTCATGTTGACCCATCATTCTGGGATTCTAACAAAAGGAAAGTATCTCACGGATATAGTGCAGCTACCGAACAGGGAGCCGGATTTCCAAACATATAGTTCTGTGGCTTTGAGGGAATAGACTAATATAATTCTCACAGAGTATAGTCATATGACAAAATAGGCAGGACAATATACCTTGACCTGCCTATTCCATAAATATTCTATTTTCTTTCAACACGTATGCCTCCACTTCACCCAAACTTCAGCTTCGAAAGTGTTTCACCTTTAGGAAGCTCCCTCGCCGTATAAAACAAACTGAATACATTTTTCGGATTGGCCCGTTTCAGTTGCAGTAACTCCTTAACCGGAATTGTCATACTTAAATCCTTGCCACTTGAATTGGTGAATGTCCAGGTCTTCAGGGTATTTCCTTTTTCATCTACCAGGGTAATATTCCTGTCCGTCCCGCTGCTTTTATTCATGCAATGAATATAATTGATACGGAGCAGGTCATCAGGCTTTGCCTCCTCCAGCTGCAATACCCTTAGATTAAGGGGCTGGTTGACTGTCTGTTTCAATAGGAGTTTGTTGTTTAGGAAAATTTCAAAACGGTCGAGACCAAAATTTGTGCTGAAGCCAAAACAGGCGAAACAAATCGCCACCAGCGCAAATAATTTTGTAATTGGCTGATTGAATTTGGATTGTGTCATGATTAATGATTTTAATTGAAATTGCGGGTTTACAAGGCAATAGTAATCCAACTAAAAACACAGTAAAAAAATAGTAGACCAACGACAGGAATAGTCGATATCAGTTATTTTATCTTTACATTCATCTACTATTTGAACCGTTTGTCGATCTGATTTTGCAGGCCGGTTGCTTTTGATTTCTTTCATGGTACGATCTGTTACCCCTCCCGACGACCCTCACTTTAACTGATAAAAAAATGGACTTCCTGGATAAAACTATCAGACTGCCTTTTTCAAATCGTTTTGTTTCCACAAGGTACGTTTTTATCCATAGTGCCTACTGGATACTGATTACCGGGTTCTTCATTTATGAAAAGAAATACCTTATCCATAAAGCAAGCCTTCCCTACTTTATAGCCTGTGTAAGCGTCCGTGTAATTTTACTCATGGTGATCGCTTACCTGAACCTTCAGTTCTTCCTGCCAAAATACCTTTTAAAAAAACGATACCTCGCCTATTTTGCAGCCGTTCTTCTTTCAGTGATCGGTTACCTGGCAATTCAAAGCCTCTTTGATTATTACCTGTATGGTTATGTGGTTGGCCCGCTTCGTAACAGCCGTTTAATAGAAACACTATCCTACAATTTTTTCAGTACACTTTGGTACCTCGGTCTGATGCTCGCACTTAAACTGAGTATTGACTGGTACGGACAACAACTAACCATTCAGAAAATAACAGTCGAGAAACTAAATGCTGAAGTCGATTTCCTGCGTGCCCAGGTAAACCCGCATTTTTTATTTAACGTGCTCAATAATCTCTACGCACTGACGCTTAAAAAATCTACCCTTGCGCCCGATGTAGTTCTTAAACTTTCGGAGATGATGGAGTACATGTTATACGATAGTTCCGACGAAAAGGTTTTACTTGAAAAGGAGGTGACCTATCTGGCAAATTATATCGAACTGGAACGGCTTCGGTTTAACGGCGACGTGTCAATTAATTTAAACGTAGACGCGGTAATGAATGGACAGGAGATTGCCCCGCTGCTGCTGTTGCCCCTGGTAGAAAACGCTTTCAAACACGGGTTGGGTGAACAGGCGGAAAATAGTTGGCTCAAGGTAAACATCAGGTTGGATAAATCCACCTTAACGCTGAAAGTGGAAAATGCCAGATCACCTTCATCGGTCAGTAAAAACAAAGGCGGTATCGGACTTGAAAATTTACGGAAACGCCTCGACCTGCTCTATCCGGCCAGGCATCACCTGAAACTTGAAGATAAAAGGACCAACTACGAGGCAATACTGGAGATTGAACTATAATACAAACGTATAAATTTAAACCAATGCTGAAATTCGTTGTGGTAGACGATGAGCCGCTTGCGCTGGAGGTTCTGGATGGATACCTGAAACGTATGGATGATGTGTTTTCCGTTTTTCTATTCAGTAATGCCAATGATGCATTGCGGCATTTGAAGGATCAACACACAGATGTCCTGTTACTGGATATTGAAATGCCCGGCATGTCTGGTATTGATTTCCTGAAAAGGCTTTCCGATCCACCGCTTACCATATTTACCACGGCTTACCGCAATTACGCCTTTGACGGGTATGAACTGGGCGTGATCGATTTTTTATTAAAGCCTATATCCTTCGAACGCTTTTCTCTTGCAATGTTTAAAGTGAAGGACTTTCTTTCCCTGAAGAACCAGGATACACAACTCGATCCGGCCGAACCGACACCCGAGTTTATTTTCGTAAAAAGCGGTGTTAAAAGGATCAAACTTTATTTTGACCAGGTTACCCATATCCAGGGCTTGAAAGATTATGCCATTATCCATACTTCCAAAGAAAATATCGTAATCAAAGGATCGGTAAAACTGGTGCAGGAAATGTTCCCGCAATCGCTCTTTATCCGCGTGCATAAATCCTTTGTAGTGGCTAACAGTGCCATCAGGCGAATCGACCGTAACCGGATCGTTATCGGAAAATTCCTGATCCCGATCGGGAGGAATTACCGCGAGGCAGTGGAGAAAAATATAACGGGACATAAATAATTCATAAACCTCCAGATTAGTCAGGAAGAAATCAAGCCTTTCAGGGAATCCCACGTGAAGAGGCAAGGGGAAAATGACCGGTGCCTTTTTTTAAACAAAATCGGGTTTTTATACAGCCCGGTTATTACAATTGAGCAACAAGTCCGTATGTCCCTGAATCAGTCCTGGCATGCCTTTCAGCCTGTGTGTGAAAATTTTAGGGCAAAAAATTGCGTATCAGTAATATATCATGTAATTTCTTCGCCAAAACCAACGATATGCACGCCACAATTGACCGCAAAAAACTCTTCATTGCAAGCCGGATCGCACTGATCACGACGGCCATGACATTTGCCTTCAGGGCTTCACTTGAAGGGGTCTGGGGAACAGAATTTCAACTTAACCGCGAACAGATTGGATGGATCTTCAGTCCGGCCTTCTGGGGTTTTACACTGGCCATGCTTTTTGGCGGGCCCCTGTGCGACTGGATCGGTATGAAACGCTTGCTGGGACTGGCATTCGTCGGACAATTAGCGGGTATAATACTATACCTGACCGGTAAGGATGCAACCACCCTGTTTGCCGGTACCGTATGTATCGGAATCGGAAATGGAATGGTGGAAGCTGCCTGTAACCCACTGGTGGTGTCTCTCTATCCCGAAAAAAAGACCGTCATGCTGAACCGCTTCCATGTCTGGTTTCCCGGTGGTATTGTCATCGGCGGATTGATCGGATATTTTATGATCAGCGAATACCAGGTGGATTGGCGGATAATGATCGCCACCTTATTCATTCCGTTGCTGATTTACGGATTCCTTTTCTGGAAACTTAAATTTCCTCCAACAGAACGCGTATCATCAGGCGTAAGTACACAACAGATGTTCCGTGCCTGCCTCAACCCATTGTTCCTGGTAATGCTTATCTGTATGATGCTGACTGCTGCAACTGAACTGGGCACCAACCAGTGGCTCGGCGCATTATTACAAGGTGCGGGAATTTCAGGCATCCTGATCCTGGTACTGATCAACGGTATCATGGCACTGGGCAGGTCATTTGCCGGACCAGTTGTGCACCGGCTCAATCCCACCGGAATGTTGATCGGTTCCATGTTACTCACCGCTATCGGACTCGTTATGATGAGCAAAGCAGAAGGATCCATGGCCGTAGTAGCCGCAGTGATCTTTGCTATCGGTCTTTGTTTTGTATGGCCAACCATGCTCGGTTTCGTAGCCGAATATCTTCCTCGTACCGGTGCACTTGGACTTTCACTGACGGGCGGTTTCGGGATGCTTTCCGTAGCACTGATTGTACCACTAATGGGCAGATGGTATGATGGAGTGAAGAACGTTGAACTTGCTGCCGGCGCCAATGAAGCAACGGCGAACGCAATTGCAGGATCGGATACGTTTATGAAAGTAGCAGTAATGCCTGCCATCGTGCTGGTGGTGATGGTTGTTATCTACTTTGCCAGAAAGAAAAAAGTTGTGGAAAGTAAGGGCGTTTTTGAAGTCGGACAGGTTTGATGTTTGTCATCCTTACCAGATCTTTATATAACGACCAAACTAATTCATGTTTTTCAACATAAACCCCCTTAATTTTTTCATTATTTCGGGGCTGATCCAGAATTTTATCCTTGCCGGGATCATTTTTTTCCGGCAAACAGACCGACCTCTTCCAAAGAGACTGTTAGGAGGGACGCTGGTTATCGTCAATTTGCATCTCACCTATCTGATGGTGCTGGATACAAACCTCGATAATTTGTTCCCTCCTTCGCTTTGGATACCCTATTCCTATTTGTCGGCTATTGGCCCACTCATCTTCTTTTACACCAGGAGCCTCACAGATATGGATTTTGCCATTAAGCGTGCAGGCCTGAAACATTTTATCCCGGTGCTGGTGGAGTTGAGTTTGCAGGTCGACATGATAATTGATAGCATCATCACAGACCGGCTCTTTTATAATACGCCCTTTTATTTTTATTTCACACCGGTCGTGTATGCCTGGTCAGCTTGCTCCATTTTTTATTACCTGAAGTTATCCCGCAGAGTTATCGGGAACCACGAAAGTTGGGTTTTAAAAAATTTCTCCAATATCAGGGAAATTACGCTGCAATGGCTACAGAAACTGCTAACCAGCTACCGATTGTTATGGATGATCTGGGTTCCTTTTGCAGCCGCTTTTTTGCTTTTTTTCAGGTTTCAGTTGCAGTACCTGGTTGTCGTCCTGATACTTTATTTTCTGATGCTGTTGCTGACATATCTGACATACTGGATCGGTCTAAAAGGATTGGAACGCATGAACATTGTTTTCATCGTACAGGAGAAAGTTAAAAACGAAAATAAAAATTATAACAAAATCCCCCGGCAGGAGATAGATGATTATATTTTAATGATGAATGACCTGATGACGAATGGAAAAATATATTTAAATGAAGATCTGAGCCTCCGCGATTTTGCCTTACAGATGAAGGCCGAGCCCAATCTGATATCCTTTATCCTGAATAATTTTCTCGGTAAAAATTTTTACGACTATATAAATTCCTTCAGGATTGATGAAGTGAAAAACCGGCTAAAAAATCCTGCTTTTAAACATTTGAGCCTGCTGGGAATCGGTCTTGAATCGGGTTTCAATTCCAAGACCAGCTTTAACCGGGTTTTTAAACGATTTACCGGGGTTACCCCCACTGAATACCAGAAAAGTTTAGAGGAATAGGTCCCATCCCACATACTGGAACGTCCATGGCAAACTCATTCTTTAGTTTTAACGGATTGTTTAAAACTAAACAGAATGAAATCATGAAACACCTATTAATCAGTTTATTAGCTCTGTGTTCCCTCCCCTGTACCGCCCAAATCCAACAGGAAAGCAAAGAAGAAATATTATTCCGGAAAATCCTGGCAGATCCTTCAGCAAACGAGATAGAAGAAGCACTGGACCATTCCCGGAAACTCGATTTATCACCAGAATCTGTTATGGTTCATGATACAATCATCCTTGCAAATAATAACCGGCTTTACATTGTATCCTCTGAAATCGAAGGTTACAGGCATTATGGAGCGGTGATCATTCCCAGCTGCGCTGCCAAAAAATATCCGGTTGTCATCTTTGCTACGGGTGGTGATGGGATCCATACCCAATTTGACATTACTTCGGACTTCAATCATAAAGCCGTCCAGTTCCCTGCTTTCCTGGGTGCCGGATTGGATAGTAATTTCATCATCCTGATCCCTGGTTTCCGGGGACAGGAACTCATCATCGGAAATAAAAGCTTTATGTCCGAAGGTTTGGTAAGCGACGCATTTGATGGTGCGGCAACCGATGCCCTTGGGTTTCTGAATGTGGCAATTAAAACATTTCATCAGGCGGACGAAGATCGTATCGCGATTTTTGGGGGGAGCAGGGGAGGGACAGTCTCCCTGTTGGCTGCTGCAAGGGACCCAAGGATAAAAAAAGCCGTGGTTGTTGCAGCTCCTACCGATATGAAAGCGCTTTACCAATTGTACCCTGACCAGTTTAAATTACTGTTCTTTAAAGAACTGTTTGCCGGAACAATCACGGAAGCCGAGGCCAGGAGAAGGTTTATTGCAAGTTCACCGATCTATTTTACCAACCAACTGCCAGCGATACAATTGCATCACGATTCCGGTGATCCCTTTGTTCCCCTTGCTTTTGCAAAAAAACTTGCCGACAGCCTTATGATTAAAAACAATCGCACCCAGTTTTACACTTATAACGAAGGCATCCACGGCTTTTGGGACGATAAGGAATATTGGAAGCGGGTGTTGGATTTCCTGGGAGTCTTTTAATTTTGATAACTTTTTGATAATAGCCGAAAGTTACACGCTTCCTTAGATTTGCGAATCAAAGAAACGGGTTATCATGGCAACGGTAAACGGGAAGGAGGAAGAATCGCATCCACGCGGTAATCTTAACAGGTTTGATGGTATTTACCAGCAGTTCCATAAGGCTGTTTATGCAAATATCATTAAACTGGTACATGACGAAACCCTTGCCCAGGATATATTTCAGGATACCTTCCTCTCTCTCTGGGATCATCTGAACAATAAACCCGAAAAGGAAAACATTGCATCCTGGTTATTCGTGGTAAGCCATAATAAATCAAAGGCCTGCCTGCGCTCCCGTTTAAAGGAGTCCTTACTCCTTGTTGAAAATTATAATGCGTTTGA
The DNA here is from genome assembly GCA_040510375.1 of Chitinophagaceae bacterium. Taxonomy (GTDB): domain Bacteria; phylum Bacteroidota; class Bacteroidia; order Chitinophagales; family Chitinophagaceae; genus JBEVJC01. Next base: position 65,004 of record JBEVJC010000017.1, on the reverse strand, counting down.
AACCGCTGTTGAAGAGACTGAAGATCCGATATTGCTGGAAACCCAGTTACACCTGATCGGGAATGCCGTAGAAAAACTTTCACCAAGGCGGAGGCTTGTATTTACATTGAATAAGTTTGAAGGCAAATCAATAGAAGAGATAGCTGCCGAGATGAACTCCACCCCGGGCACCATCAGGGAATACCTTAAACAGGCAGTCCGCATAGTCCGTCAACAGGTAGTAAAAGAAAAAGGCCTTGTGGAAGGAGCCGCCCTGGTTCTCTGGATGATCAGTCCAAATGCTTAACATTCCCATAATATTGAAACCATTTCCTTTTTTGAAGCTTTTCACTCTTTATTGTTGTGAAGCAATCAATACAGGAACTGACCATTAAATTCTGGTCCAACGAACTCTCCGCAACGGAAAAACAGGAACTACTCAACAGGATTGGTGAACATGATCCGCAATGGATGGAACAGCTGGAAGCAGCGTACCGCCAGAGTTTGGAGAATCCGGATTTACAAACCGGGAGTTTACTATTTTTCGAGGAACAGTACCAGGTTATCATGGGGAGGATCTCTTCTTCATCGGGTCAATCCCGCGAGCAGGGAGCACCTGTTGAAAGTGCCGTCCAGCCCACATCTCACTGGGGAACGCAACTTGCTATGGCAGTTGAACCCGACACAGGGACCTCAACAATAGGGAACGATCCATCAACGATATCTGTCGAATACAGCCTAGCCCCTGAATCAACACCCAGAATCAGTCGAATAAAACAATGGTGCGCCGCCGCAGCTGCCATTCTGATTATAGCTGCTGCATTTTATTTCACGCAAGGAAAACAATCGCAAACGAAATCCCCGGTTCTTGCCAATGTGGACAGCCTGGAACGGCCCACAACACAGGGCACAGTTCTCGAAAACCTAACCGATAGCATCCACCTGAGTGTATTACCCGATGGTTCGGTTCTTCAATTATATCCCGGATCAAGGCTATCCTATGATGCCTCGTACGGATCAGTCACCCGTTCCATTAACCTTCAGAAAGGACAGGCATTTTTTGCTGTTGCAAAAGATAAACAACATCCATTTATTGTAACGGCCCGTTCCGTTCTGGTCCGTGCTGTGGGTACCGCATTTACTGTCAACAATACAAAAAATGGAAAGATCTCTGTCCTGATGTCAGAAGGTCGCGTTGCAGTAACACCAGGCCCTTCCATCAGCGGAAAGGATATCATGTTAAACGCAGGGGATGAATTACACCTTGACCTGATCCGCAATTCCTTCCGGGTTCAGGTAACACCGGCAGGTAAAATAAATAACCCCTCAACAACTACCGCCAGGAAACAACCTTCACTCCATACCGGCACATTGCCTTCATTCAGGCAGACCAGTCTCGATGAGGTTTTCAGTATCCTGCAAAAACATTATGCGGTTACGATCCGGTTTGAACCGCAGGAGGTGAATGGTATGTGGTTTACCGGTGATTTCACAACAAAAGAATCCCTCACTTCAATCCTGGCAACCATCTGCCGGATGAATAAACTGGAGGTCCGTTTTGAAAACAATGAATTTCTTATTACTAAAAAATAATCCACGGGTTACCGTTTGTATCACCGTCAACACCGAATCAATTCATCTGAACACAAAACTTAACAACTAAAAAATGAGAAATCTGAATTTCGGAAACCGGGGTCTCTCAGACCTTCGCTGGCTTTGCCTGCTGATGGCCTGGGGTATCAGTTTCGCAGCCTCTGCACAACAATCTGCAACCCTTAGTGGTACTGTTCTCGACGAACGCGGGGGAATGGTGCCTTCTGCAACCATTGTTATGCAGAACCAGCAGAGCAAGGAACAAAGAACAACAACAAGTGATGATCAGGGACTGTTTACCTTTAATAACCTGGCAGCTGGTATAAAATACCGGATCCAGGTTTCGTCCGTAGGATTTCAATCGTACGAACTGAAGGATTATATACTCAAAGCTGGTGAAGGCAATAGCCTTATCCTCCGTTTGCCCGACAGCACCCGTTCGCTCGACAATGTAGTGGTGGTTGGATACGGAACCCAGAAAGTGGCTACCATCACCGGTTCCGTGAGCACAATGAAAGGAGAACGGCTTCAGCAATCTCCTGCAGTGAATCTTTCCAACTCACTGGCGGGCCGCATTCCCGGACTGGTTGCAATAACTCCATCGGGCGAACCGGGTAGTGATAACTCCACCCTCCGTATCAGGGGCGCCAATACACTTGGTGATAATTCACCACTGGTTGTGGTGGATGGTATCGCTTCAAGGAGTTTCGAACGACTGAACCCCGCCGATATTGAAAGTGTGACCGTACTTAAAGATGCATCTGCCGCCATCTATGGTGCCAGGGCAGCAAATGGTGTTATCCTCGTTACTACCAAGAAAGGTACTTCAGATAAACCACAGGTTCGGTTCAGTTATAACGAAGCAAGGATCGCCCCGACCGTGATACCAGAAACAACAGATGCGGCTACCTATGCGCAACTGATTAACGAGATCCTTGAATACGAAGGTGCACCCGCGCAATATTCACCAGCCGACCTGCAAAAATACCGCGATGGATCCGACCCGCTGAAGTTCCCCAATACAGACTGGTATAAAGAAACCCTGAAGGACTGGTCCGTGCAGCGTTCTGCTGATGTGAGCATCTCGGGAGGCAACGACAATATGCGGTACTATATCTCCGCAGGTACCCGTTTCCAGGATGCCGTTTATAATAAAAGCGCGACTTTTTATAAACAACATAATTTTCGGATCAATCTCGATGGTAAATTCTCCCGTTATGTCCGTTACGGGGTAAATGTGGCTTACCGTGAAGAGAACCGCAACTACCCAACTGAATCGTCGGCCCAGATCTGGGGCAAACTGCGTCAGTCAAAACCCAATATGCCAGCGTACTGGCCTGGTGGTGAAGCTGCCGATAATGGTGATAGCGGTAACCCGCTGGTTATTTCTACCAACCAGACCGGATATGATAAGAACAAAACAATGGTACTGGAAAGCAAGGCTAATATCTCAATCGATGTTCCCGGTGTACCTGGTTTGTCATTTAGTGCCAATGCTGCGGTAGACCGAAACGTCAGCAATGACAAATCATGGAATACGCCCTGGTACCTCTACTCATGGGATGGTACCTCAATGACTCCATCTGGTGCACCGGTATTACAAAGGGTACAACGTGGTTATACCAATGCTGAACTGACACAGAATATGGCTGATGCAAACCTGGTCACCCTGAATGCCCTGGGTAACTACCAACATACATTCGGTGCACAACATCATGTAAAAGTGCTGGTGGGTGCAGAAAAAATCACAGGGGAAAATATGGATTTCATGGCTTTCCGGAAAAACTTCGTATCCACTGCAATCGACCAGATGTTTGCTGGTGGTGATGCGGATAAGAACAATTCGGGATCGGCTTCACAACAGGCGCGACTGAATTATTTCGGTCGCCTTAACTACGATTACGATGGTAAATACCTGGCCGAATTCGTATGGCGCGCAGATGGCTCCTTTATTTTCCCGGAGAACAGCCGCTTTGGATTCTTCCCCGGTGTATCACTTGGATGGAAACCCTCGAAGGAAAATTTCTGGGGATTATTGGGCGAAGTGGTGAATGATTTTAAGATCAGGGCTTCCTGGGGCCGCACCGGTAACGATCGCATTACCGCTTACCAGTTCCTTTCGAGTTATGGATTCCTGACCGGTCCTACCAATGTGTATGTATTTAACCAGACCCAGGAGCAAAAGATCCTTTCTGAATTACGCATTCCCAATCCAAATGTAACCTGGGAAGTAGCCAATCAATCCAATATTGGTTTTGATGCCTTGTTCCTGAACAATAAACTGTCCGTATCGGCTGAATATTTCAGCAACCTCCGCACCAATATCCTTTGGAAAAGAAATGCATCCGTGCCTCTGTCAAGTGGTCTCACCCTGCCCAACGAAAATATCGGCGAGGTAACCAACCAGGGAGCTGAATTCCAGCTGGGCTACAATGACCGAATCGGTGAGTTCACCTACAGCATTTCCGGAAATATTGCCTTTAATAAAAATAAAATCCGCTTCTGGGATGAAACACCAGGCGTACCAGCGTACCAGCAATCGACCGGTTATGCAATGAACACGGGACTTTATTATAATGCTATCGGGATCTTCCGCGACGAACAGGCTGTTGCCGCTTATCCGCACTGGACGGGCGCCCGCGCTGGTGATGTCAGGTTCGAAGATGTGAACAAGGATGGTATGATCAACGCGCTGGACAGGATCCGCGTAAATAAAACAGACCTGCCCACGCAGACTGGTGGAGTTAATATTGATCTTGGTTACAAAGGATTCTTTGCCTCGGTATTCTTCCAGTGGGCTACAGGTGCCATGAGGAATAATTATTATGAACTGCAGGGACAGGCGGGTAACTACCTGGCCGATGATGTGGAAGGCCGGTGGACAAGCTCCAATATGGATGCATCGAAACCAAGGATCTGGAACCGTTACAATGAATACTGGAGAAATAACCAGAATACCTACTGGTTGCAGAGTACCGATTACATACGCCTGAAAAACGTGCAACTCGGATACAACTTAAATGCAACAACCTGCCGCAGGATTGGCGCAACGGCTGCACAGGTCTATCTCAGCGGACTCAACCTGCTCACCTTTACCAAGGTAAAGAATATGGATCCGGAAACAACATCCAACTCAGCTTATCCGCTGAATAAAGTTGTGAACCTCGGTATCACTTTAAACTTTTAATCAACAATCATGAAACAATATTTGAAACTCACCCTGTTTACCGGCCTGCTGCTTTTTGCCGGGTTCTCCTGCAAAAAGGATTTCCTGGATACATCACCCACCGATCAATATGCAGAAGATGCAGTATGGGGCGACCCCGCATTGGTTGAAACATTTATCAATAACCTTTATTTCCGGTTGTATGAACCGATGACCGATGGTCGCGGTCTTTCAAACATAGTGGATGAAGCGCATTACCGTGGTAATGCAGCATCACTGAACTTCAACAAGAGTAATATCACCATCGATGATATCCCGGGCTGGAGTTATCGCAGATATACCAACTGGGCCGATCTATACAAATCGATCAGGAACTGTAATATTTTTTTCAGCAAGGTCGCAGAAATTCCATTTCCCGGGCAGACAGTAGATGGAAAAACCATTGCTGACCGCATGACCGGTGAAGTCCATTTCCTCCGCGCCTATTTTTACCAGTACCTGGCTACCCTGTATGGAGGTGTACCCCTGATTAAAGAACCATTTTCCCTCGACGATGAGTTTGCAGTACCACGTAATACCTATGCAGAATGTATCAGTTTTATAGTTGAAGAATGTGATAAGGCAGCAGCATTATTACCTCTTGAAAATACCGGTCCCAATACTGGCCGCGCTACAAAGGGAGCGGCACTTGCACTGAAATCACGCGTATTGCTTTATGCCGCAAGCGACCTGCATAACAATACTACCATCGGCGCTGGTTTCTCCAATCCGGCATTACTTGGTTATACCGATAACGCCCGGGCAGAACGCTGGAAGGCCGCCAGGGATGCAGCCAAAGCAGTGATCGATCTTGGTAAATATGAATTATACAAAGCGATCCCGGGTTCCGGTGACTCCATTGCAAGGAATATTACCGAAATCTTCCTCACACCAAAGACGAATGAAGATATCCTGGTTAAATTCTTTACCCAGAATATGGATCAGCGCTGGGGACTGTATACCTCACCCAATGGTTATTATGGCTGGGGAACCAATGCACCCATCGGCGAACTGGTTGATGATTTTGAAATGGCTGATGGTACAGCATTCGACTGGTCGAATCCAAACCACGCTGCAGCACCTTACGCCAACCGCGAGCCACGTTTCTACGCAACCATTCTTTATAATGGTGCCAGCTGGCGCGAAAGGCCGCAGGACGTAAAGGGTATTGATCCCCTGAACATCATCCAGACCGGTGTCTGGAAAAAATGGAATGCCACTACCAATGCAGCATACGACCAGCACGGTGTTGATACCCGCAACAGTACCATTGAAAACTGGAATGGTAGTTATACCGGTTATTATTGCAGGAAGTATGTGGACCCTTCGGTGAATGTGCAATATATCAGGCAGACCGTTACCTGGAGGTTCTTCCGGTACGCTGAAATATTGCTGAATTATGCCGAAGCCTGCATCGCATTGAATGAAGATGCCGAGGCAAGGACGTATCTCAATATGATCAGGACAAGGGCCGGTCTTCCGGGTCTGACCGAATCAGGCGAAGAGCTGATGAAACGTTACCGCAACGAACGCCGTATCGAACTGGCATTTGAAGAGCATCGTTTCTTTGATGTACGCAGGTGGATGATCGGTAAAGAGGCTTATTCAAAAAGCCATATCGCGAAAGTGGTATACAAACTGAACTCCGACAAGACCACCGCCACAGTACCTACCATTACCCATGAAGCGTTTGAAACCTATGCATGGCTTGATAAGGCTTATTTCCTGCCGATCATGAGGGATGAGATGAGTAAAAACAGTGCATTGGTACAAAACCCCGGCTATTAATCCAACTAATAAAAGAAACAACAATGGCGAATACCCTGCAACGCAGAAAATTCATGAAACTCCTTTCCGGCACCAGTCTGGTGCTGACCGGAATCCCGCTGGCTGCCACAGCAAAGGGACTGGCCAATGAAGGGAACGGACAGGCCCCGGCATCCGGAAAACAGGATAACACAGGCACGGCTGATTCATATAATTTCCTTACCAAACCTTATTTGCAGAACCCCGAACCAGATGCCATGAGCATTTACTGGCTGGTAAACCGGCCAAGCCATAGCTGGGTAGAATGCTGGGAAGAAGGTAAGGAGAAGAAGAAAGGAGAGACCGTTATCAGCGGAATGGTGGTTGCCCAAAACCGGATGAACCGGATCAGGGTAGAAGGCCTTAAAGCCAATACGGTTTACAACTACCGTGTATTCTCCAAAGAGATAATAACCTTCGAGCCTTATAAAAAAGTATTTGGTGAAACGCTGACAAGTGACACTTATCAGTTTACTACGCCCGATCCCTCAGCCGACAAGGTTTCCTTACTTATCCTGAATGATATCCACGACCGGCCACAATCTTTTTCGCAACTGGAAAAGCTGAATGGGGGCGACCATTACGATATGGTTTTCCTGAACGGTGATATGTTTGATCACCAGAATAACGAACAGCAACTGGTGGACCACCTGATCCAGCCCTGTTGTGATGTGTTTGCGACAAAAACCCCCTTCCTTTTTGTAAGGGGTAACCACGAAACCCGCGGAGTGTTCTCTTATGAACTGGGAAATTATTTTGAGAACATGGGAAGGTCGCCCTACTTTACTTTCAAACGTGGTCCGGTATTTTTTATAGCCCTTGATACCGGGGAAGACAAAGAGGATAATCACGAAGCCTATTATGGTCTGGCAGCCTTTGATGCCTTCCGGGAAAAACAAGCCGCCTGGCTCGATCAGGTACTTCAGCAAAAGGAAGCCCGCAAAGCCGCATACAGGGTGGTGCTGATGCATATTCCACTTTTCCATTCGGGCGACTGGCATGGCACCATGCATTGCCGTAAAGTGTTTGCACCCTTATTCGAAAAATATAAAGTTGACATGGTGATCTCTGGTCACACTCACCGCTACGGAGTGCACGAACCACAGGCAGAACATTCCTACCCGATTATTATTGGTGGTGGTCCAAAAGATGGCAACCGCACCATTATTAAATTGAAAGCAGATAAGGAACAGTTATCCATCAATATGATCGCAGATAACGGAACACAGGTTGGGGAGTATAAATTAAAACCACGCCGGTAATTTTTTATAAACGATCTCAGATAAGCAGTTAGTAGAAGCTCCCCCCGTTCTCCGGGGGAGCTTATTTTATTTTGTAACCTTCAGTGCCCGGTCCGAAAGGCTAATTCATTACATAAATGGCTTGTTCATGATCTGTCCCGCTCCATCACTGCCCAACCCGTCCCTGTTCTTCATTTGCACTGCCAGCGGTCCTTTTTGTTGCATCAATCTTTTTTCCTTTTGCAAAACGGTAATTAAATCCGACCGATACCACCCTTGACTCACCAATCTCCTGGTAGTTGATGTCCACATTACCATACCTGCTTCCAACCCTCGATATCTGTGAATAAAAAATATCCCTGATACTGATCCTTACCGTTCCCTTATTTTTCATGACCTGTTTACCGATTCCGGCTCCAAGCGTGCCGACTGACCTTGACCTTACCACCCCCTCGACCAATCCGCTCCTGTATCTTCCGTTTAATTCAGCGGTCAGGGTTTTACTGAGTTTGAATTGCTGTGTTCCGTTTAACACGAAACTGGTTCCGGAAAGATTTACCTCGGCACCAACAACATTGCCTTTAAAATGGTTGTTGAATACATCGAGATTAACCGAACTGGTCCACCATTTTGTGACCGGATTATTTGCATTTACCGAAAGGCCCACCTGCTTAAGGGAAGCAATATTAGCAGGTCCCCTGAAGATTACGTCGCCCTTCTGTTCAATTACATCATTGATGAGATCCTTGCTGGACGTATAATTGACAGTGGTGGTTATCTGGTTATTCCAGGAATGCGACAGCTCATAGTTATAACTGAAGGAAGGTTTCAATTCCGGATTACCATGGGTATACGTGTACCGGTCTATAAATCGTACAAACGGATTAAGGCTGCCATAGTTTGGCCGGCGGATCCTTCGCCCGAAATTTGCGCTGAATGTGTTTTTACCATTTAACTTATACTGGATAAATGTAGTCGGAAAAACCTGGGTATAGTTGCGGGTGAAACGTTCCTTTGTTGCCAGTTGCCGGCCCTCAGCGATCGTGTTTTCCAATCTCAGTCCGAGTTGTGCACTCCATTTTTTGGAGAATGGCAGACTCAAATTTGTGTAGGCAGCATTTATATTTTCTGTATAGATAAAATGATTACTGCGATTTATATCATGTAACATCGAGCCATACTGGATACTATCGTACCTGGCATCTATATCTGTATTTACCCGGCTGCTTTTAAACCCGGCTTCCATTGTCGCATCCTTACCAAGGGGATGGATATAATCGAGCCGCGCACTGTACACCTTTATTTCCTGCGGCAAATGGCCGAGAATCGTATCTGCTTTATTTAGTTCTTCGCCCGCCGGATCAAAATAAGAGTTGGCCATGAACTGGCGCATATCTGTCTGATAAGTCAGTATGTCCAGATCAGCTGTCAGTTCCCTTCCTTTTTTATTGAAGGTTCTCCTGAAGTTTATATTCGTACTGAAGTTTTTCCATTTATTCTGCTGTTCAACCAATGCCTTTGTAAAACTTTGCAATTCTGAATTGGCATTTTTAATGTCGATGGTATTCTTATTACCTGACTCAGACGGACTGGACGCACCATTCAGGATAATACCCAGTGTTGTTTTTTTATTGACAAAAAAATCAAGACCGATTTTTGCATTGTAGGAATTACCTTCCTGGATCCTGTCGGCCCGCTGGTCAAACAGGAAGTCCACCGCACCGGTATTACTGTTAAAGACCTTTCGCTGGATCTTCAACAATCCAAATCCTTTCCGGTAGTTATGGCTTAGCGTACTGAAGAAATTAACCTTACCCTGCCGGTAATTAAAATTCAGCGACTCATTCGTTTTTGGATAACGGCCCTGGGTAAAACCAACAGCTGCGGAACCATTATATCCTGCGGTATTTGTTTTTTTTGTTTTGATATTGATGATCCCTGCATTACCTGCTGCATCGTAACGTGCAGGTGGGTTTGTCAGGATTTCCACCTGGTCCATCTGACCCGAGTTCATACTCCGTAAAAGATTGGCCAGATCAGCACCACCTAGTTGGGTTGGACGGTTATCGATCAGCACCAGTACACCTTCCTTTCCCTTAAGGCTGATATTGCCGTCGCGGTCGACCGAAATCCCCGGTGATTTTTCCAGCACCTCCAGTGCAGTGGTCCCGATATTACTGATAGAAGCATCCACATTCACAATGGTGCGGTCAACACGATGTTCTATCAAGGGCCGGGCGGAAGTAACTGTAACACCGGCCAGGTCCTTGTTTACGGTTTCCATTGTTATAACCGGAAGATGGACAACCGGTTGTTCCGGGGAAATAATAACCACTTGTGAATAGGTTTTGCGATAAGATACACCGGACAAAAGCACTATGTACTTACCGCCGGACAGGTTTTCAAATTCATACAACCCCTCTTTATTGGTAACTGTAAGTTTGAGCAGGGTAGAGTCTTTTGCTTTTAAAAGACTTGCTGTTACAGAACCGGGGGAACTGTTATTCTGATTCGCTACCGTACCGGAGAGTTTTCCTCCATCCTGTGCCATAACAGGCGATATAAATAAAATGGCAAGCGATAGCATTGGTATTAATCTCTTTTTCATTGTCTGTTTTTTTTGGTTTGTGATTTCGGGGCAAGATTATTAAAGAATCCAGCCGGTCCGGAGTGAATGTGTTGAACCGAAATGAATAAGTGATGGAACCCTAGTTGAAAAATAAAAGCTGTCTGAAATTGATAAATAATACCGCTAAATGACCGATGGGGGGAATTCGTCACTTTTTAAGGCCTTTTTATCACATTGGGTTGAATTTACTGTCGCTTCTTCTTAGCATTGCAATCACAACTACCACCATGAAAGAAGTATTAAAGAAGTCGGTATCATTTAACAGGATAGAATTCTGGGCCATCACCACCATCTGGGTGTTTTTATTGTTTTTCTTTATCACCGATGGTTTGGATGGAAACAGTTCGTACAAGTATCCTTTTAACCGGCAATTATTCGAGAAAGCCCACGTGCCCTATAATTACTTCACCCATTATTTTATTCCCCAGCTGATCCGGTTCCTGTTTTTGTATATGGTACTGGTTTACATGAATTTCCTGGTGATTCCCCGGATCCTTGAACGGAAAATGTTAATGCTGCAGGTTTTTTTGATATTCCTGTCTTTCTGGGTATCGGTTTTTGTATTTGGGAGTACGGACACCTACCTGCGTGGTTATTTATATCCGAATGCCGGTGGCCGGTATGAAGTGAACCTGGGCATCTACCGGCATAGCTTTGTGATCAGTCTCAAGCTCCTGCTCGTATTATTTTTTTATTCCGTTATCAAGTATACCGGTATCCACCTGTTAAGCCGGGCTTCTGTGCTTGAGCGGAAATACCAGTTTGTCACTCGTGAGGCCATTGTTGCAACCATTGTGTGGACATTCGGACTCCTGCTCCTTGTAGCCAGTGGGGCTCCAATGGAAGTAGTGGTTGGGTGGATGATCCTTGTACCCACGGGGATGATGATCTTTCTTCTTAATTATTACTGGCTTATTCCCCGCGCCCTCAAAAGAAAATATTCGTTCCTGGTGTTGATGGGTCAGAACGCCGTTATACTTTTTGTGGTGTTTGGATTGTTTTCTATCCTGATCATCATTGCTGTCAAATGGGGCGATGATGGGGTAAGCCTGAGTCTTTTTAATTCTGTATTTAATTTTTTTATAACCGTTCCGCTGACCTGGGTTATTTACCGGCGGCAGGTGAAGGGCCGACAGGTGATTGACACGTTAAAAATGGAGTTGGGGCAATCAAATGCAAATTTTGATTTCCTGCGCTCGCAGATCAATCCGCACTTCCTCTTCAATGCATTGAATACTATTTATGGTACGGCCATCCAGGAAAACGCGGAACGTACTGGTGGGGCGGTTCTCAAACTGAGTGATATGATGCGGTTTATGTTACAGGAGAATATGCAGGAAACCATTCCGCTGATGCGGGAAGTTGAATACCTGAATAACTATCTCAGTCTCCAGAAACTCCGCACCGCAACCAGTCCTGATATCCGGATCCAGACAGATATCGAGTCAACCGTTCTTCCCATCCGCGTGGCACCCATGTTGTTTATTCCGTTTGTTGAAAATGCATTTAAACATGGCATCAGTTTCCGTGAGCCCTCGTATATCAGTATCACACTGGCCGTGAAAAATGGAGTCGTTAATTTTGATGTATTCAACAGCAAACATAAACGTGCTGCCAATGACCCCGAAGCGGATAAAAGCGGGATTGGATTGAATAATGTCCGGCAACGCCTCCAGCTTCTGTATCCGGGAAAACATGAACTCGTGATCCGCGAAACAGCAAATGATTTTTTTGTCCATCTTTCCATCCAATCTGTTTAATTTACAGAAAATCCGGGTATGAATGCAATCGCCATTGATGATGAACCCATCGCCCTCGAGATAGTGAGGGCGCATGCGACCAGGGTGCCCTTCCTGGATCTCAAGGGCTGTTTTGTTGATGCCTTTAAGGCGCTCGAATACCTGCAGAAGGAAACGATTGACCTGGTATTTCTTGATATCAAGATGCCCGATATTTCAGGAATTGATTTCGTTCACAGTCTGACAAAAAAGCCTTTGATCATTTTCACCACGGCATATTCGGAACATGCTGTTACCAGTTTTGAACTGGATGCGGTGGACTATCTTTTAAAACCTTTTTCGCTGCCACGTTTTATCAAGGCATGTAATAAAGCATACGAATTGTACAATTTCAGGAACAGTACGGAGACAGCCAATTATTTATATGTGAAGACGGGGTATGAACAGGTGAAGGTTTTATTTGATGAGATTTTATACCTGGAGGCAGCGGGAAACTATGTGAATTTTATTCTAAAGGACCGGACAATACTGTCGCGTAGCACATTTGCGGAAATGACCAGTCAGCTCCCGGCCGACAGGTTCCTGCGGATCCACCGGTCGTACCTGGTGTCTTTAGCCAGGATAGATAAGCTGGAAAAACACCAGGTCAGTATTGGTAAGATCAAAATGCCGGTTGGTGAAGCTTACAGCCAGAACCTGGCGGCCATCTTCAGGAAGTAGGGGATGGAGAAATCATGTTAATGGATTAACTTGCAGGGACTATTTTTTTGCCGGAACTGACCAACACGACCCCCAAATTCCCCTGCATCCTCAAAAAAATAATCCATGGACGAGCCAAAAGAAAAGCTCTCGCTTTTTCAATTGATCATCATCGTGCTGTCTTGTTATGTGCTGGGGGCACTGATCATTTCCACATTCGTCAGGCTGGATCCTAAAATACAGCGATTGCTGGCATATATTGACAATGGTATCTGTTTCGTTTTCCTGATCGACTTCCTGATCAGGTTTACCCGGGCTCCGAAAAAGATAACGTTTATGAAATGGGGCTGGATCGATCTTGTATCCAGTATTCCAACATTCGAGTATGCGCGTGCAGGAAGGGCACTTCGTTTGTTCCGCTTGTTGCGGATCCTGAGGGCGTTCAGGTCACTCAGGGTACTTTATAAATATGTTTTTAAAAAGCGGGCACACGGCACCTTTACCCTCGCCCTGATCATCGCAGTATTGATGCTTATATTTTCGTCTATCTCGATACTCCAGGTGGAGACCGCTCCCGACAGTAATATCAGGTCCGCCGAAGATGCGCTCTGGTGGTCGTTTGTAACAATCACCACTGTGGGTTATGGCGATAAATATCCCGTTACCCCGGAAGGCCGTTTGATTGCAGTCTTCCTGATGACAACCGGTGTAGGCCTTTTCGGAATTTTCACCGGTTATGTGGCTTCATTATTTGTGGAAGATAAAAGCGGTCCCCCGAGTAATACCTAATCCTTCAGTAAGCGAAATACTCCATGATCAGTTTTCAAATAATACAGACCCTTCTGCAAAGAACTCAGGTCGATCGGATTACTCACCAGGGTGCTGCCCTTTATAACAGTTTGCCCGCCGGCATTCAGAATAGTATAATTTAGCGAACCAGTAACAGTTCCCCTGATAAACAATTTGTCCTTAACAGGATTCGGATAAAATGAAATCCGCGAAAGGGAAACAAATGAAATGGTGACCACATCGGAATATTCAAAATGTCCGTCAATGTCTACTTGTTTTAAACGATAATAATTCAACCCCGAAACCGGATGGTTATCTCCAAAAGTATAATCCAGTTTTTCCGATCCGGATCCGTTGAACGCCTGGCTGGTAACCGTTCCGATGGTAGAATAAACTGCGCCGTCATTACTCCGTTCAACAAGGAAATGTTTATTCTGGAATTCCGAAGCTGTAGTCCAGTTAAGGGTTACACCGGCTGATAACAGTTCAGCCGTGAATGATACCAGGGTTACGGGAACCACGAAGTTTTGGGTATAAGGGCCGGAAAATTGTACCAGGGGTCCGCATCCCGTTTCCATATCTTCCCATGTACCAGTTCCCAGTGATGGTGGGTTTGGCGTAGTGCCGAGGGTGTTAACATAGAGGAGAGTCTCAAAAAAAGTATCCGAATCAACATCCGCTTCAATGATCCATTGCAAATTCGTCGCGTCCCATATTACCCGGCAGGGGAACACCCCATTTGCAAGGATCGACAGATATGTATTACGGGCACCAACCATTCCTGCGGGTGCCCATTCATCTTCTATCTGGATACATCCCCCGGCATCACTTGCCACAATTTGAGCCTGGCTGCTAAAAAAAATCAGGGAACAGAAAATTAAGGGTAAAATTTTTTTCATGGAGAAGGTTTTGATGAGCAGTTTTAACTGACTGGCAACAACCACAACTTCCATGCTTGAATGATCGCTCCGTTGTGTTCAAAATTCAGCGGTGTATAAAATGGAATCGGGGGAATTATTTACCGGTTTATTTTGTAAAACCAGCAAACTGTTTGAAACCACATGGTCCCCGATAATTGAGTTAGTCGGAATACGCTTCACCGGATGCTTTTTTGATCCGGGTTTTGCTCATCCGGGTGATTATAAATCTTGATACTTCAAAAGCCAGTGTACAAGCCAGTGTCACAATTAGGATCAGTGAAACAATCTCCCGGTTGAGCGTGGTTGTTTTGAATACCTGGTCGAAGAAAGGAGTATAGATGATTGCAACCTGGAGTCCCACGGTTAAAGCGATCGCTGCCCATAATTTTTTATTGGAGAAAAAACCGGCGGAGAAGAGGGAATGGGTGGAGCGGACTGACAATGCATTGGCAAGTTGTATCAGACAAAGGACGGTGAAGACGGCTGTTTGCTGGGTAGGTACACCGTAGCCTTTTTGTGAAGTCCAGTACTGGGTAAACAGCGAAGCGGCAGTCATCACCAGTCCCGACACCAGGATTTTAATTACCAGGCCGTCTGCAAAGAGGCTGGCTTCGGGCAGGTTGGGCGGTCGGGTCATTACATCAGGTTCCGCTTCTTCCGCCACCAGTGCGAGTCCTGGCAGTCCGTCCGTCACCAGGTTTATCCATAATACATGGAAGGGTAATAAGGGTATGGCCAGACCGATCAGCGGAGCGAGAAATATGGTCAGTATTTCAGCGAGGTTACAGGAGAGCACATACAGGATGAACTTCCGGATATTATCATAAATGCGTCGTCCCTCACGGACGGCTTTTACAATAGTTGCGAAATTATCATCCAGCAGGATCATATCTGATGCATCCTTGGATACATCCGTACCAGTAATACCCATTGCCACACCAATATCTGCCTGTTTCAGTGATGGTGCATCATTTACCCCGTCGCCGGTCATGGCCACCACCTCACCATTGGCCTGCAGGTTTTTCACAATCTCCAGTTTCTGGCCGGGCGATACCCGCGCATACACCAGGGTATTTTCGGTCTCCCTTTGAAATTCATCGTGCTCCATTTTACCAAGTTCGGCACCGGTATGCACCGATTGTGATCCTTCTTTGATCATACCAAGGCGGACAGCGATGGCCACTGCTGTAAGGGGCTGATCGCCCGTGATCATCACTGTTTTTATACCAGCTGACCTGCATTCACTGATTGCCGCTATTACTTCCTCCCTTGGCGGATCGATCATCGCGCAAAGCCCGAGGAAGTCCAGGTCCTTTTCTAAATCGTTCTTCAGTTCAGGTTCGGTATCGAAGATCCTGTAACCAAAAAAAAGAACCCGCAAACCAGCTGCTGCAGAACTCCGGTTTTTCTCCAGCAGGTCAGGGGCATCGTTCTTATACCTGGCAGAGAAGATCTCCATCATTTTTATTGGGGCCCCTTTTACAAAAAGAATCCACTGGTTACCTTGCCTGTGCAGGGTACTCATCCGCATACGTTCAGAATCAAATGGCAGTTTACCCACTATCGGATAATTTTTATCGGCAGCCTCGTGGGAAATACCATGTTCAATCGCATATTTAACCAATGCCGTTTCAGTTGAATCACCCAGTAATTCATCTGACCCTGAAAACCGGACTTCATTATTCAGCATCATTGCGGCCAGGAGCAGATCATTGAGACCATCCGCTGCTTCAGTATTTTCAACCGTCATGATGTTGCGGGTAAGTGTACCTGTTTTGTCGCTGCAGATATAGGTAACGGATCCAAGTGTTTCAACAGCTGGTAATTTACGCACCAGGGCTTTTCGTTTCACCATACGCCTTGCACCCTGCGCCAGTGCGATGGTGATAACAGCAGGCAACGCTTCTGGTAATGCAGCCACTGCCAGCGAGAGTGCTGTGAGGAACATTTCGAACACCGGCTGACCCCGCCACACACCGAATCCGAAAACAAAGAGGCAGATCAGGATCACAATCACAGCGAGCTGTTTACTGAATACAGCAAGCCGTTGCTGGAGTGGGGTTTTCTGCTGGATCGTTTCCATCATACCCGCAATTTTGCCAAGTTCGGTGTTCATGCCGGTAGTAGTGATCACCGCCCGGGCAGAACCATTACTGACCTGGGTGCCTTTGAAAACCATATTTTGCTGATCGCCCGGTACCAGGTTATCGTCGTTTAAAACGGTGGTTATTTTTTCGGTAGAATGGCTTTCGCCGGTGAGGGATGCTTCATCCGTTTTGAGTGAGTTCACTTCTATCAGTCTGCCATCTGCGGGAACGATATCACCTGCTTCCAATAAAATAATATCACCTGGCACCAGTTCACCTGCATCAATTTTTTTTGGGTTATTATTCCGGATGACGGTTGCTTCCGGAGCCGACATCTGCTGTAACATCCTGATGGATTCTTCGGCGCTGTATTCCTGTGAATATCCCAGCCAGGCATTTCCGAGGATGATCACCAGGATTACCAATGCATCAACATGTTCACCAACAAAAAAAGATACACCGGCGGCCACAAACAGGATCAGGATCATCACGTCGAGGAATTGCGCAAGCAGGATCGACCATTTGCTCCGGCGTTTGAAATCCTGTAAACGGTTTTCACCAAATTTTTTCCGGAGATCGGCCGCCTGCTGGTCGTTCAGGCCCAGGGTACTGGTCCCGAGTTGTTTAAAAATTTCTTCCGGATTGAGTTGATAAAAAGATTTCATGATTGGTTGTTGGTGAAACCGTTCCTTTGAAGTTAACCCCGAAATCCCGATTAACCAGCCATGAGGTCGTAGAAGGACAATGAACGAGTGAAAAGAGGAATGTAATCCGTACAACCAACGGGGCCGGAGAATAACAACAACCGGGTGTAAAGAGGAATGCCCTTCGTGTATCCAACGGGGCCGGTAAATAACAATGACCGGGTGTAAAATGAAAATGCCCTCCGCAGTCCGCCCAAAAAATGGGGCACCACGAAAGGCAATTCCAAACCGGTGATTTTTTAACACCGGGGTATTCCGGGTTCCTGGACCGGACTTATTTATTCATTTCCTGCACCCTGGTTATTTCGCCCATGGCATTACATGTTAGAATGATCCAGGAATTGTCATTCTGAAGGCTGATCGAATAATCCACTTTATTGGCCGTGCTGGACTCTGTAATTCCAAAGATTTTTTTATCAGGATACGCCTGACTCAATATTGATCGGAGATAGGGAGCCAGGTCTTTTTCTGAATAGTAACGACGGGTCCTGATTACCTCTCCGTTGGCCGCATACCAGATCCGGCAGGATACATCGGAAGCCGTATAATAAACTTCCATAATTCCGCTTTTTTCAAACCAGTTTACGTTTTCAGCGTTTGGGAAATCGAGACTGAATTTCCGGACGATTTTTGTGTCGAGCGAATCGCTTGCGAAAACGGGTAATGAAGCAACGACAAAGATGAGGGCAATGATTTTTTTCATTTGATAAGGTTTAAGAGAAGATTGATTTAAATTGAAAATAATATGGGAAATTTCAGTGGACAGCCGGGGAACATAGGCGCCAACACAGGATAACAGGGTCGACAAACCTGCCGGCCTCGTTAAGCAAATAATCTTGAATGTTTTTTACACGGAGAATATTCAGTCCAAGCCAGTGAATCCAATAACTGGAAATGGTTCAGTGAGGAAGATGACAAATGTGAAGTGGCCCCGTAGATAACTGCAGGTTGATGGGTAGACGTTTTTCATGGTTTCGGTTGGTGGTTTAATGGTTGCCTTCCGGCTCCGCAAATGTTGCAATTATAAACCACGCCTGCAAGAGTAGATGTACTTCGTTATACTCCTCAATAGTTATCGCCCCATGCAGCACTGATTATACAGGCCATATGGAATATTGCGCCGGGAACGAGAAACAAAACATAACCGATGCCTGTTACTACCATCCAGATAAAACCAGTAGCCACATTACCTTTGTACATCTGGCCAAGACCGGGAATTAGAAAACTGAGGATAGCAGCCAGTGCCGGGCTCCATTCACGATGAGGGAGGGAATGATTTTTTACGGGGGCGGGCATTATAAAGGACGGAAGCGGATCATCTTCCTGAAACTCTCCGCAGTGTTTGCATCTGACAGCTAGGTATGGGATTTTTTCTGAACAGTAAGTACATGGTTTGAGACTGGAAGTGATTGACATGGATTTTGAGTTGCTCAATATATTTACAAGTTTTGATATGTGCAAGAATCGTAATGAGGATCAGTGGATCAAAATGAATAATTAATACAATTGTTATTATGATTACTCCGGAAAAATTTTCAAAGCTTGCGCTCTCTTTCGATAACACATCCGCTGCGCCTCATTTTGACCGCATTGCTTTCAAAGTAACCGGTAAACGGATCTTCGCCACACTCCATGAAAAAACATCTATCGCCAACCTGAAATTTTCTCCGGAAGACCAATCAGTATTCTGCCTGGTTAACAAGGAAGCTATCTATCGGGTAGATAATAAATGGGGCTTACAGGGATGGACCAGTTTTAAACTCGACCTGGTGGATCCAAAACTGATGAAAGACGCGCTCCAAACCGCCTATAATAATGTGTTCGTTAAAAACAAGCCGAAGTTAAAATAGTAAATCGCTATAAACTAGGTGTTTTTACTTGTTTTATTTGATGGTAAATTCTCATTTATTTCTTCCGTTTGAGCAACAGCAATTTATTTTTGGTAGGAAGTTTCAAAGCAATTATTTTAGAATCGCATTAGTTTATTTGCTGATCCGTTCTCCATGATTCCTTCTCCATCCCAATTTATTTAACCTTCCTACGAAAGTCAGCCCGATGAGGTAGATAGCATCTGCGGCTCAAGTGAACCTATTCAACTGAATAAACGGATCGATATGCCCACCCACTTTATTACAGCAGACCTGGTTAAAATTTATACCGGTACCGAAAGCCGGTCCGACCTGATTACTGTTGCCGCCTGGGGCGACCCGGTAGAGGTTGTTAAAGTCAATGCTGCATCAATTGAGGTGAGTATCAATTCAACATCAGAAGCAGCGGATGGCAGTGTAACATCCACCAGGAAGTCTGGATTCATACATACGAAGGGAAAGAATACAAAAGAATTTATCCGCCCTTTTGATGAGCGGGATGTGTTATCAGTTGCATTTGTTGATGTGCAACAGGGTGATGGCTGCGTAATTGAAACACCAGAAGGCAAAGTAATGTTGATAGATGGTGGCGAAAACCAGTTGTTCGCAAGATATCTTGCTTCGCGGTTTCCGGGTACCAGCCTGACCAATCCAAAAGAGATAGAATGTATTGTAGTAACCCATGGCGATGCCGATCACTATGCCGGTTTACCCGAAATTGAAAAGTCGGAAAGACATAGTGAGAGTAAAAAAAGATTATTTATAAAACCGTTAAGGGTGTTTCATAACGGGATCATTAAAAGACCGGGAAAAGATGCTGATAAAAAGGATGTGCCCGATCTTAAATTACTTGGTAAGACAAAAAAAGTGGGCGACGATCACTTCCTGACCGAACTGGAAGATGACCTGTTAACCGTGCCGGATAAAAATCTCAATAAATATTTTAAGGAATGGAAACATTGCCTGCAAGCTTATACTGACTTCCATGGCGGAATTGAACAGAAGCGCCTGGATAGTACCATGAAAAACCAATTCGAATTTTTAGATGAGGGTATCACCGTTGATGTGCTGGGCCCCATTACTGAAGAAATTGATGATAAGGTTACACTTAAATTTCTTCGGGAACCAAGATCCAGGGCGGCGATCCCCACAGCGACGCCCCGGATCAACAATTCTTTTTCTGCTTCGCATACCATCAACGGGCATTCTATAATTCTCAAACTTACTTACGGGAATGTCCGGTTTTTATTCAGTGGCGACCTTAATGAAGAAGCAGAAGAGATCCTGGTTGAAGCATCATCGATCAATCCGGACGTTCTCAGGGCAGAAGTATTAAAAGTACCCCATCATGGATCGGGCGATTTTTCGAACGATTTCCTGGAGGCTGTCAGTCCGGTTGTGTCGGTGGTTTCATCGGGCGACGAAACCGAGCAAAAGGAATACATCCATCCAAGGGCAACTCTGATGGGCGCGCTGGGCAAGCATTCCAGGATTAACCGACCACTGGTTTTTGTTACCGAACTGGTTGCTTTTTTTAAGATGGAAGGATTTTCGAAATCAAACAAAACACCCTCAAAAAGTTATTTTGGTTTCAGCCGGAGTGCATTCGGGATTGTACATGTGCGGACAGACGGTAAACGGATGCTGGTATTTACACATAGCGGAAAGAAGAATGCAAAGGAAGCATATGCATATACAATCGAAAGCCTGAACGTTATGCCTGTCTCCGATGAAGTGAAAATATTTTAACCAGATAGTTGCCATAGGAGCTTTCAGCTTCCGGGGCAATTAGTCCCGGGGCTGATTGTTTCCTGGATTCAGTCAATCTTAATCCTTCTTAATACACGCTTCCCATCTTCCAGCCTTAATTCATGTGTGTGTTTGTCAATAGTGACGGATTCTTCGGTGATCTGTTTTAATTCCTGGTTTGAATCCGGGGTACTGACCATCCGCAGCCTTCCCCTCCTTAGCAGGTTTTCCAGGAAGATCCTCGCAGCGGATTCGGATGACAAATCATTTGATTGTACTGGTCCGTTTGTGACAGAAGCAAATTTAAGATCGGACCATGGAGTGATCAGCCTGCTTTCCGGATTGGGAGCCATTACTATGATCTTGTTTACACCCAGGTTGTATTCCTCCACGCTTAGTGTAAGCGGCATTGGTGCCGCCGGGTCAGGATTGACAAGTGATGAAAAAGCCAGGTTATTACTGAGCAGAGTTTTAATTGAGAGCGTATCAGCCGGTTCAAGCAGACCGTGTTTCTGGAAGGCCAGGCGCAATGCTTCCGGGTAAGCGGGGTCAATGATCCTGGCCTCAATCATCATCTTGATCGCCAGTTCCCGATAAAACCTCGGCACGATATCAGCCGAACGCACTGCGTTGACCAGGATCTGGCCCATCTGCCGGCTCAGCAGGAGCAGGCTGCTTTCATCCTGATTATTTTGTAGGGAAAACATTTTTCCAAGGCCTTCAAAAAATGCTGAAGTAAAAACCCTGGAAAATGAATGAGGTTCGGACGACAGGCTGCTGGCGGGTCCTATCGCGGGTAATAAGTAGGGGTCCTGGTAATAAAATGAATTGACCGCATTCCGTAAACAGTCAGGATCAACCGCAGCAGCAGAATGATAACGGATGGCACAGGCAAGTTGCTCCGCCAGTTTCGATAATCGCGAAGAGGTATACAGTGAACCATTTGTTTCTTCCAGTAAACCCGTTCGCAGGGATTGCAACTGAAGCGCACAAAGGATGGCGCTCATATCGCCAAAGGCTTCGTGGAATGAATCAGCTTCAATACCTGCCACATCCCATAGTTCTGGTTTTATTGCATCGAGAACAGCATGGCCCTGTTCGTGGCAGAGTATATCCGGACTCTCGCCGGAATATATAATGCGGTTGCCGGCAGACCCGTGATAGAATCGTAAAGCCTGACGATCGTAATAGGCATTTAATGCTTCACCTCCATCCAGCACTACAGGAAGTTCATTACCGGTAACCCATGTAATATTCTTCAGGAAGTTTACCCAGAATGACGCGCCTCTTTGCAATGCTTCTGCGGCCACCCAGTAACGGAATTCGGGTGAACCGGTTTCATATTTTGAAGGAGCAGGTGTTTCACCCTGGATCCTGTTGGAAAGTGTAACAGGAAACCCGGGAGGTACGGGCACTTCAATCAGCCTGCCTCCGTCAAAATTATTATCAAAGCCGGGATCATGTTCCCAGGTAAGAACGGTGCCCGCCAGTTTAGTGTTTTCCATAACAGGTCCCGGTTCATTCTCACCTGAAAATAAACTACCGGCTGGATTTGTATGTTTTATGACAGACATATGGTTGTACCCAAATATAAGGACAATCCATCACCTGGAATCCGTAACCGGTAAAACATCCGAGCCAGCGCCCCGACTGGTTTATTTGCACTTTTTGAACCTTTTGAAAACGACCATATCAGCTGTGCCGTCACATTTCACCTGGGTCCAGGTTTTATCATCATGGAGGGTCACATAATAAATCAGTCCGTATTCATTACCGGTTTCAGTAATACCAAAAATACTGTTGCCGGGGTATTGCTGCATAAGCTTTGTTTTAAGGAAAGGAGACAGGTCTTTTTCTGAATAATACCTGCGTGTCTTGATTACATCGCCATTCCTGTCGTACCAGATATGGGAGATGATACCTGCGTTTTCATAATATACTTCCGTATTGTCCCAGTTATTATACCACTTAACATTTACTGCATTGGGGAAAGACGCGTTGAACTTTTCGACAATTGTACCGGTAGAATCGGAGGCAAGAACAGGAAGCGAAACTACCAGGAGGAGAATCACAATGATCTTTTTCATTTTAATCGTTTTATTTGGTTATAAAATCAACACCAAAGTAGAACGGTTCTGTGCCCTTAAAAACATAAATGTGTACAGGTGGTAATGACGTCTCAACATCAATCCGAAGAAGTGTGTTGGTTCCGGGGTACTGAGTCATTATAATTAAACACCGGAACAGGTATTTTAGCTCTGGAACAATGGGAGAACGATTTAACATCCTCCCGATATTGTTTTTTAGTTAATGGAGAAAAACAGTGATGAGTGGTACGACATGTTTCGTACATAGGGCATTCAGAGGTTGTCAAGAGGGGATTGACAACAGGCCAGTCGCTATAGAAGACGCCCGCATTGGATTGACAATGCGGGCGCCGGTATTAAACGATCATTTAGTTTCCGAGTTGCTTTTTCAGGTAGGTATGATCCCATTTAATATCGATATGACTGATCTTACCCTGCCCGTCCAGTTTGAAAATGAAGATATGTTCGCTTTCAAATCCTTTCCGCTTATTGATAATATCTGCGAAATCAGATTGCTGGGTGCCCCGGATTACCACCTGGCAACGAATGGTGTCTTCGTCGTTGGCAATAGTAGAATCGATGGTGTTGTCAAGATCAGGGAAACTGGCAATCAGCCCCTCCCAGAGGGCTTTTCCCAATTCGGCCACCGTTCCTTTCCCGTTTTCACCCAATGGCTGAAAAAAAACAGTGGCTGTCGGGCTGCAGTAGCTTAGCATTGCAGGTACGTCTTTTTGCTGGTAGGAAAACATGAAATTCACGCAGGCTTCCTTGAGGTCGATCTGCCGGATGGTTGATGTTGAAGGTTGCATAGTTTTAAAGTTTGATGCTAAGATATTGGAGTGGGTTGGGCGGGGATTGTAAGTTTGCGACAAAATTCTTTCACGTCAGATTCTGCAGGTACTTTTTAAGCTCGATGTTCTGGTCGAGATATATCTGGGGTGATCGTCCTGTAAAACTTTCAAAGTCCCTGATGAAATGTGCCTGGTCGAAATATTCACAACTATGTAACAGATGTTGCCAGTCTACCTTTTCCTTGCCGGCAATAATATTGCAGAGGTATGAGATTCGGCGGATGCGGGCATAATACTTTGGACTTAACCCAACCTGGTTCAGGAATTTTCTTTCAAATGTCCGGCGTGTCATAAAACTCTGCGCGATCAGTTCGTCTATCTGTACAAGTCCATTCTGTTCAACGATCCGGTTCGCTGCTAAAGTAATAAAGTCGGTAACCGGCGCACGTTGGTTTATAAAATAATCGAGGAAGTTAACGAGTACCTGCTTTTTCAGCATTGGATCACCGGTCGATTTTAAATCTGCCGCAGTACTGGTTACGATCTCTTCAGGTAATAGGTTTTCAAGTGCTACCCGTTGCTCAACCATCGTGTACATTGGAAAATTAAACATACTGAACAAACCGGTGGGCCTGAATACAATTCCGGCCTGGGCAATCCTTCCCTCAAAATTCAGCTGGTAACTCCGGATTGCCTGTCCGGTAGCAAAATTATCAGGCGTCGGCCATGCTGAATATTTACTGTTATCAACATTGTACTTGCTGCCTGAATTAAAAACAATGGAACAGAAACCTGTTGGTGGCGATTCGAAGGAACGGGGTTCATCCTGGTCGGATTGCCAGACATACATGCATTCCACAAATGGAACGAGGTAGGTTGGTGGAATGAATCTTTTGTAAAACATACGAGCTGGATTACAGTGATCTCTTTTCCCGATCCCCGCTGCCGGCGCGGGTTAACTTTTTCCCGTGAGCGATTTCCTGAGTATGGGAAAGTTAACGAATTTTGATGGTATGACATTCGCACAGAGGGCTATCCGGTTTCATAAAAATCTAACTTACACAGGCGGAGCCCTGCCACCCGGCATACGTATAATGAATCCGTTTAAGGAAAACCCGGAAGCTTTAAGAGTAACCTCTGAATTTCTGGAGAAATATTTTGATGATAACCGCAAACGGCACCTGATCCTGGGGATCAACCCCGGCAGGTTTGGTGCAGGTCTGACCGGTATCGGATTCACCGACCCCAAGCGACTGGTCAGTGAATGCCATATCGCCTACCATGGGCGAATAACGCATGAACCATCTTCCGTTTTTATTTACGATATGATCAAGGTTTATGGCGGACCCAAGGCATTCTACCATGATTTTTATATCAATTCACCCTGTCCACTGGGATTTACTTCCATTAAACCTGGTGGTAAGGAAGTGAATTATAATTATTACGATAGCAGGGAACTGATTGAAGCGACCACCCCGTTTATTTTACAAAGCATTCGTAAACTTATCCGTCTTGGGGTATTTACAGATACCTGTATTTGCCTTGGCACGGGTAAGAACGCCCGGTTCCTGCAACAACTGAATGAAGAGCATCGGTTTTTTAAAACAATCGTTCCGCTTGAACATCCACGTTTTATTATGCAATATAAACTGCTGACGAAAGATCATTATATCCGGAAATACCTGGAGGTTCTTCACTCAGTGTTGAAATAATCAGTTGTACTTAGATCTGTGCTGACTCAAACAGAAATAGTACCGGGTCGTATTGTACTTAGCTCTAATCTTCCTCTTCCAGTCCCTCCACATCTTCCTTGAAGAAATCATCTTCTGTCAGTTCATCTTCGTCAACACCGGGAACATCTTCCTCTTCCAGATCAGCGGTGGAAGGATCTTCCTCATCCAGATCAATTACTGGTTCATCCACATCTTCGTCAGACTCATCCAGCCCTTCCTCTTCTTCTGACCCGTCAAGCTCGTCATCCTCTTCCCCTTCTTCTGACCCGCCAACCTCGTCATCTTCCTCCATTTCTTCTTCTGAAAAGAATTCGTTGTCTTCACTTTCATCTTCGTCCCCCGAGACCTGGTCATCTGAAACTGTTTCTCCGGTTTCGTTTTCATCGTTCTGGTCGCCATCGTATCCGGTTCCGCTTTCATCTTCCCGATAGTCGGTTCCGAGTTCGTCATCTTCAGTTTCATCGGCTGATGATATCACCCTGTTTTCTGTTTCCCGCTCTGTACTGGCCAGACGGTTTGCTATTAGTGTGTTTGAAGGCATTGTTTTAATTTTTTATAAAAAACACAAAACCTGTTCCATTTAGATTTGCGAAATGTTGTTTTACACTATGTGATATTCATCTGTTTACAGATGTGGAAAATACAGGGATTAAATAGTTGTTTCCCGTATTTCCTGTGTTCATGGAACCGTGACAGTCCGGTGGGTATGCGGGATGCACGTTACTCCGACCTGATCCTCCCGGCTTCATCCGCCTGTTCCCTGCTTTTTACATTTTTCGTATTTAATAAGCCAAGGGAGCGGCTATAGGTCAACCGGATTACAGGCCGCACCCTGGATTCAGCATTGTACACAACCCGGTTGCGAATCTCAAAAACCTCGGTGGTGAGGGTGCCAAAAGAACTTACATATTGCTGCGTGCGGAGAAGGTCGGTGATACTTAGTATCAGTCGCCCCCGGTCGCGCTTCAGGTCCTTCCTGAACGCCAGGTTCAGCGAACCTGCTGCATAACCGCGTACCGTTCCATTATAACTAAGCGGAGAAAACCATCCTGATAATTCTATTCCCGTATTTGCGGGAAGGGTAATATTATTTGAAGCCGACAATGAATAACTCCAGAATTCATGATCAACTGGCTTCAACGTATAATCGATCCTGAATTTTTTCCATCCACCTGATACAGCCCCGCTGACCTGCCACCAGGAGGTCAGCAGCTGATTAAAATCCCATTGAAGTTGCAGACTCCGGATCCATGTCACATTCTGCGGTGATACAAAGAGGAGGTTACCCGCGGGACTGGCGGTTAACTGGTAATTGGCGATGGCATTGCGGTCATGGTTATAGATCAATGTTAATCCGGATCTTGCTGTTACCAGGCCAGCACGGATATTACGACTGAGTCCGGGTTTCAATAACGGGTTACCTGTATACACCGCCGTTGCATCGGCGTACCGGACATACGAAGCCAGGTCGTTATAACTAGGTCTGCTTATTCGTTCGGAATAGGAGAGCTGCACTTCCCGGCCTTTGCTGATCTTTCTTGTAAAAACAACGCTGGGAAAAAAGCGGCCCATTCTACGAACCTGGTTATTTTCTGTTATTACTTCGTTACGGATCTCTGTTCTTGCATATTCGTACCGGCTGCCGAGTGTCAGTGAATACTTTCCCGCCAATGTGTATGCAAAAGTCAGGTAAACTGCCAGGATCTGTTCATTCATCCTGATATCATTGCTGGTTCCGTTGCGTGGAATCCATTCATGGTTTAACAGGCTTTCCAGGGTGGATTGGCTGCGACTGGCTGCGGACGTGACTTTCAGGCCCGTATTCCATATTATTTTATCAGAAAGTCGATCGGTCATATCTGCCTTTGCGGTGGCCACTTCAATCCTTGTTCCGGCACGTCCACGTTGTAAGGGGGCAAACAGGGTATCATTACCTTTCAGTGGCCGGCCCCATTTGTCGTTCATATAATTATCGATCTGCGTAGGATTATTATTATAAAAACGCAGGTAATCACTCCGGATGGAGAGCTCCCGTTCTTTCTTCAATCGTTTATCCAGGAATATTCCCACACTCTGGTTGTTCCACCGGTTATTACCTGAAAGGCGACTGCCAAAAAATAAAAGCGAATCGGGGAAGACCGTAAAATCCGACCGGTCGGTGATCAACATATTCCTGTTACTGATACCCGCCATTCCCTGAATACCCCAGGTGGTATTGGTATCGGGGAGAAATTGAGCCGTCATCTGGAAATTGTGGTTTTGTTGGGTGGCCTTACTGGTGTCGTGTACGGATACATGTAATCGTCCGCCCAATACCGGCATATTATTATAACCCTCTATCTGCAGATCACTGTATGTGCGGTCGAGGTTATAAGTATAAGAGCCCGACAGTTGAATTTTTCGAATGTTTCTTGCCAGTTGTAATGTAAAACCGGTCTTTGGTCCCCAGCCCTGGCCTGCAACCAGGTTTGCAGATCCGCTCGTTCCCAATCTCTTTCTTTTTTTTAAGGTAATCCTGATTACGCCGGCACTTCCTTCCGCATCAAAACCTGCGGGTGGAGTTGTCAATAATTCAATCGTTGCAACCTCATTGGCAGGAAGGGAGGCCAGCAGGGTGAGGACCTGGTCACCTGTTAGTCGCAGCACCTGCCCATCGAGTATCACCAATACACCGGACCGGCCCTGCAGGGCGATTGACTGGTTGCGGTGATCAATCGTAATACCAGGCGCCCGTTCCAACAGTTCAAGCAGGCTGCTGCCTTTGGAAAACAGGCTTTGTTCCACATTGACCGTAATACCCCCGGGGCTGTGTTCAAACAATGGTCTGGTTGAACGCACTGTTACGCCAGCCATCTCACCCACTGAATCCCTGGAAACGGGACGTACCGATCCGGGCAGACTGTCGCGTGTCCGGGTCAATGTTGAACGCAATGTTGCTCCAGCCATCTCACCCACTGAATCCCTGGAAACGGGACGTAACGGTCCGGGCAGACTATCGCGTGTCCGGGTCAATGTTGAACGCATCGTTACGCCAGTCATCTCAGCCACTGAATCCCGGGAAGCCGGGCGTACCGATCCGGGCAGGCTGTCGCGCGTCTGGGCTTGTGACTTTTGAATTAACTGTAACAGTAACACCGTGTACAGAAGAATAATTTTCATAGTTCAAAGAAAAAGCGACGGATAACAGCATTGGGGGCTTTTTGACAAACAACCCCTCCGGCCCGGCAAACTACCTGTCTGCCGGTTTTTTTCGTTTATCAAGATTTTCAGGCGGTTCATCCATGATGCATTCAGCCTGCCGCATTTTTAGGTTACTTTTAAGTCATGCCTGTTCAGAAAGCCCACTGGTTTATCCGGTATAAATTATATCACATCCCGTTCTGGTTTGGTTACCATATAATGCTGTGGACAATATTGATCGGTAGTCCGCTGGCAGTAATGGCCAATATAGGATCGCCTTACGGGATCAAGTTTTTATTCTATGTGATCTTTGAAGCCCTCGGTGTTTACTTTAACCTCTATGTGTTGATTCCCCGGTTGCTGGAGAAGGGGCGTTATTTTTCTTATATCGTTGCCGTACTGTTGGTAACCCTCGCAGTTGCAATCCTCATTGTTCCCGGTTATTACCTGAGCAGTTCTTTGTCGGGTGTGTCCATGCCCGAATTATACGGCGTTAATGGCGATAACTTCTGGCATTTTTTCCAGGCAAATACTTTTGCTTCAACTGTGGCAAGTATGACACTGGCCATGAGTGTGAAACTTACCAAAAACTGGATTGAGTCGAGGCAACGCCAGGGCCAGCTGGAAAATGAAAAACTGGAAACTGAATTGAAATTCCTTAAGTCGCAACTCAATCCCCATTTTCTGTTTAATACCATCAATTCCATTTTTGTGCTGATTCCGCAGGACCCGAAACTGGCTTCCTCCACGCTGGCCAAATTCTCTGACTTGCTCCGTTATCAATTATATGATTGTAATGATGCGAGGATTCCGCTCGACCAGGAAGTATTATTTATCCGGAATTTTGTGGAACTGGAGTTACTCCGGCAGGAACCCGACCTGAAGTTTTCATTCGACTGGCCGCAACATACCGGTGAATGGGGCATTGCACCATTTGTATTACTTCCATTTATAGAAAATGCGTTTAAACATGTATCACATAGCCGGAAGCGCGCTGGATTTATTTCCATTCGGATGAGTCTGGCAGATGATAAACTTATCCTTGTTGTAAACAATTCTTCCGATCCGCAGCAACAGGCGGTACATGTGGTGGCATACGGTGGTATCGGATTAAATAATGTACAACGGAGACTTGACCTCGTTTATCCTGGTAAACATGAACTGCTGATAGAACAAACATCCGATACACATCACATCCGTCTCACCCTTGAATTAACATCGATAGTGCCGGTCCCCAAAATCATTTCCGTTTGAAACCGCTTCGTTGTGTGATCGTGGATGATGAACCACTTGCAAGGGAGGGACTGGAAAGTTATGTCCTGCAGATCGATTTCCTGGAACGGGTTACAAGCCTGGGTAATTCAGTTGAACTGAATGCCCTGCTTCTTGAAAAGACAGGGATCGATCTTATATTTCTTGATGTGCAGATGCCCCTGATGAGCGGCATCGATTTCCTGAAGATCCGAAATAGCCGGCCAATGGTGATCCTTACCACGGCATACCCGCAGTATGCGTTGGAAAGTTATCAGCTGGATGTATTAGACTACCTGGTAAAGCCAATCACCTTTGATCGTTTTTTCAAGGCAGTGTCAAAAGCGCGCGACTATCACCAGTTGCTTCATCAGGGCAACAACAACCAATTGCCTCATCCGGGCCAGGTTGGAGAAACAATATCGCCCGCACCGGGTTATTTTTTTATCAGATCCGACTACCGGTATGAAAAGATTTTTTACAATGATATCCTGTTTATCGAAAGCCTGCAGAATTATGCAAGTGTCCAGACTGTCGATAAAAAATTTATTACCCTGTTGACATTAAAACAGCTGGAAAATAAATTACCTGCAGAGCTGTTCATCCGCGCACATAAATCATTTATTGTAGCAAAGAATAAGGTCAGCTCACTGGAGCCGCAGGAGATCAGGATCGGGGATTACCGGATCCCCGTGGGACGGCTGTTCCGGGATGCCGTGCTCAGACAGATTGTGGATGATAAATTATGGAGAAAGGAATAAAAAAAGGCTGCCTCATCGATTTGAGACAGCCTCCTTGATAGATAATTTTAAATCCATCACGGTGTAATAGTCACCGTTTGTGTTTTTTCATTTAATGTTATTGTATAGGTTCCGGCCACCAGTGGGGTCTTGAAATTAGGACCACCATTCCATGCAATCTTCATTGCAGTGGCCGGCGTCTGATTTCCATTACTGGCATCTTCATAATCGAACGCACCCCAGTCATTACCGGCAAGGAACTTGATTTCCTTATCTGCCTTCAGGTTGATAGTAAGCGTCCAGACTCCATTACCACCATAAGTCATCTGTGGTGATGAACCCGGATCCCAGTCATTCACTCCGGCCTGGTCCATACCATTTCCAACAATGCGCATCTCTGTTGCTGCCATCAGCTGGTATTTCAGGTTCAACGGATCGGTGCCATCCCAGATAAGTCGGCTCAGTCCGGCTGCAGGCCCAACGATATTTGATTCATTGTTTTCAGCCAATACTCCTTCAGTCGCACCACGGCCATAGTCGCGCGTTTGCGACACCGGACCGCCGCCACCAGGCCAGCTATCCCCATCGATCAGTTTAAACTCACTACCTCCGGTAAAATTAAATACGCCAAGGAAGAGATTGGTATTGACAAAACCGAATTCCTGTGAAGGGAACACACCCGGCGGATCCCAGCCAGCGGGGGTAGCACCACCAACAGTACCCATGCGGCCTGTCTGCACATAATACTTCATATTATTGAGATCAACGGTTAAGCGGTAAACACCTGAAGTGGCGACTGGTATATTGGACTCACCATCGGCAGTGAGATCACCTGAAGCACCGCCCATGCCCCAGTCAACCGCACCCGCAGCAGGAGGGAAGGCCGGTCCATTGAGGAATTTAAATTCTTCACCACCCTTGAGAAAGACATACATATAAAACACGCCGAAGTTGGAACCATCAGCAATCATACGAATGGCCTGTGATGCATCCCATCCGTTTGGTGTGGCACTTCCAACAATATAAACCCTGATCTCGCGTGTGATTACAAGATCATTGGTGAAGGCAGAATATTGTTTCCAGTCACCAGAAGACGCCACTACAGTCCAGGTAAGAGATACCGGCAGCGGAAGGTTGGTAAAACCTGCTCCGGACATCAGGTCACTCATTTGTTTATAAGTGATACTGGCAATACTATCCAGTCCGGTATTGTCGGCATCAACAGAGAATAAAGGAGCCGACCAGTCGATTGCCAGGGGAACGCCATTGGCATCCACCTTACGTTCAGCAAACAGCACTTTGTAGGTAATGGCAGGTCCGCCTGTAGCGGGTTTGGAACGGGTCCACCTGAATTCAAATTTATCAGTAGTTGAATTCGGATTGATCGATTGTGCCGTC
This sequence comes from Chitinophagaceae bacterium, assembly GCA_040510375.1. Taxonomy (GTDB): domain Bacteria; phylum Bacteroidota; class Bacteroidia; order Chitinophagales; family Chitinophagaceae; genus JBEVJC01. Next base: position 32,816 of record JBEVJC010000017.1, on the reverse strand, counting down.
AATGAAGAAACCGGTGCCAGTACCTGGAAGGGAGAAGCGCCATCACTGAAACGTTTAATGGTCAGCAGGAATACATTGGAGGCCATCACATCTACATCACCATTATTGGCAATAACCGACCAACTGAGTTCGGTCACAGCTGCGGCGGCGATACCTTTGGAAGAAAGTGCAGCATCTATCGCTGAAGCAGATAACGATAACGAGGTATTACCCTGCGCATCAAATTCGAGCAAAGGGGTTTTGAGGTCACCACCATTTTTTAAAGCCATTACCACTTTATAGGCGGGTGCCGTGGTTAGACCTGGTGTTGCGGCCGACCAGCTGAAATCAACTTTCTCATCGGGTGTAGCAGAGTTCAGTACAATGTTGGAAGAAGAAGCTGGCGTGCGCAGATTAAAACCCGTAAGGCCTTCACCCGTTGGATCGTCACCCGCGAATTCTGTTTTTTTGCAGGCTTGAAGCATCAGGGCAATGGCCGCAAAGAGATAAATTATTTTTTTCATCATCATAAGTTTATTGCAGGTTCGATAATGTTATTTCCGCCTCACTGCTGGTTATATTCTGGGGAGTTCCGTCAGGTCCGAGTATGGTGCCTTTGAACCGGTACCTGAGTTTTGACAAACGGTGATCGACCGGTGCTGTGAACCGGCCCAAAGGCAGGAAGGTGGCGATCCAGATCTGGTCCTGCAGTTTACGTACGGGAATCTCCAGTTCTGTTCCCACCTGTGTACCTGTTTCGTCCCATGCTGTGATAAGTGCAGCAGTGGGAGTCATCCGTTGTTCATTCGTTGACACGGCATGTGCCCTGTCAAAATTGACGGATACGATGTCGTTGGCTCCCACTATTGCAGGGAATACCCGAAGCATGGATGGAACAAAGACAAGGGGATCAAAACTGAATGCTTTGTAATCCGGTGTTTGCGCACTACCATCTGCTTTTTTAACCAGGAAACCGAAAGTTTTTAAGTCGGCTGGCGTTTTATTGAACATGGTAGTGGCGATGAATGTGAATGTCCACTTGTTTGGTCCGGCTGGTGTAAGCCTGGCGGCACTGCTGGAACTGGTCCAGGTGCCATTTACAATTCCATCACCCCTTAACCCCTCTGGCTGGTCGGGATTACAGAAAATCCAGATATAGGCATCGGCTACTCCCGCCATCGGGGTATTGCTTACATCAACGGTTAATGTAACCTCGTCTTCCGCAGTAAACGACGAAGGGGAAAACGTAGGGTTCTGTGCCTGACTGGTAATTACCAGCCCTAGCAGAAGTATTATTGTCAGTAACTGTTTCATATTGGCTGGTATTATTGTTTGGTGAATTCGTAGATGTATGAAATGACCAGTTTCTCTCCGAGTTTACGCTGCACGGTAAGACTCAGGTTGGTTTCTGCTCCAACGGGATAACCTCCCAGCCTGATGGAATCGACCGTAGTACCGTTTGCAAGTGCGATAACTCCGGGGTAATCCGGATTGTCGACTGTCCAGTTGCCTGATGCAGATTTAAGGATTGCTGGTGCATTGCCCTGTACTGAACTGTAGGTAGTGGGATTTCCTGCATCAGCATTTAATGTCAGAATAAAATCGGAATAGGGGAATAAACCGGTGATATCCAGGTCGCGGAAGGGAAATCCTTTACGGACGGCTTCGTTGTCCCGCTGGATAACCCTGGTTAATTTCCATGTGCCGTTCATTGACTGGACGAGATCCCGGGCCGGACCTATTTCTTTATGGGCATCCGGTTGACAGCCTGCTATCAGCAGAACCATCATTATATAAACAATTTTATTTTTCATGTGTGTTGATTATTAAGTTTAAAAACATCCGCCTTCTGCGTTCATTAAAAAACCGGGGAAGGCATCCTGCTCTCCTTTGGGAAATTGAAGGATCAGCCCGTTACAATTCCATACCGAACCACGCCGGTCGATATTGCTCCCGTTCCTTGCGCCGATACGTTTGATCTCCTGTACCCGGTTGCCTTCGCCAACCAGTTCCAATTCGCGTTCATTGCGAGTGGCTGAGATAACGAGTGCAGCCGATGCGGTGGTTGGAAGGTTAAAGCTGGTGCTGCCATATGCCCTTGTCATGATTTCATTAATATCACTGATGCCTGTGGCCAGGTTGGCTGCACCGGTTTCTGCAGCAGATTCAGCCCTGATCAGTTGGATTTCGGTAAGATGTACCAGGGGTATATCAAAATCGTTTTTGTTATACTTGGTCAGGAGGTTAAAACCACTTTGCTGGGTATACCAGGCACGACGTAAATCAGCGGCCCTGGCCGTAGCAATACCATAGAACTGATCGGTCAGCCGGAAATTGGGAATACTCAGGTCCGAACGGAAGGCATTTCTTATTTCATCACCAGGTTCAAAATTGTTGACTGAATGTTCAATGGAAAGAATCCCTTCCGTGCTATTACCTAATGAATACCGTGCATTGAAATCCGTATCAAGCAGGAAACGGTTACTGGTGATTACTTCATTGGCGTATTTGAATGCATTTGCAAAATCATTTTGTTGGAAATAAACTTTGGCGAGATACGCCTTTGCTGCCCATTTGGTAGCCGTATAATATTTACCATTGGCGGGAGCTTCAGGCAGCAGTTCACCGGCCTCAAGCAGATCGGCAATAACCTGGTCGTAAACGGCCTTAACCGTGGCGCGGTCGACCGAACCAAGATTTATTTCCGTTCTTAATGGTATGCCCGGATGGGTGTTATCGGGTGTATATCCCCAGGGCTGTGCGAAAAGCCGGACTACCTCAAAATGTGCTATCGCCCTGAAAAATTTAGCGGAGCCTTCCAGTTCGGCACGTCTTGTTGTGGCGAGGTCCAGATGGGTGAGTACAATATTGGAACGTCCTGCGATATCATAGGCCTTGCGGTAAAAATCATCGCGCGTGCCACCGAAGATAGAATTAGCCCGGCGGAAGATTTCCGCATAATCACCAGTAAAGAATTCACCGCGGTATTCATCACCCAGCAATTCATTCAGCACGATCCTTCTTCCGCCAGCGAAGGCATTGTCGGCAATCAGGGTATAGGTGCCATTGGTAAAAGCGGCCACATCAGCTTCGGTTTGAAAAAGTTGTTCTTCCGTAAGCTGTCCCTCCGGTGGACGCTCCAGGAACTTTGAACACGACACCAGCATAACCGGGATCATCAGTGCCGCAGATATTTTTAATTGAAATGATTTCATATTGTTTAATTAAATAGGTTGAAATAAATTTTAGAAACCAAGGTTAAGACCGAATACTACCGTGCGCTGTGTAGGAGCAGTGAGGTAAGTAATATTCGGACTGAGGTTACGGTCCTGCGGATTTTCGAAATCACGCGTGATCTCGGGATCACCACCTGGATACTTCGTAAACGTCAGCAGGTTGCTGCCAGTAACATATACCCTTACCGTGGTCAGTTTCCATTTTCTGATAATATGCTGTGGTACGCGATATCCGATAGTCAGTTCACGCATCCTTAAATAACTGGCGTCATGAAGGAACAAAGTGGAATTGAACTGGTCTTCACTTGGAACACCCGGATAGGTTGATGCATCATAGGTCAGCCTTGGGTATTGGGCAATATCGCCTGGTTCGGTCCATCTGTCCAGGAATTCTTTCCTGAAATTCCAGTTCTTCTTTGAAGTACCCAGGAATTGATATTTTCCAGAGTTATCATAGATATTCCCGCCAATGACAAAGGTGAAGAGTGTGGAAAGTTCAAAGCCTTTATATTGCACAGCTGTATTAAATCCGCCGATATAATCCGGCATTACACTGCCGGCATATACGCGATGGTTGAGTGAGAAGGTCTTGGTTTGTTTGCCATCCCTGTCGAGCCAGATCGGTAATCCATCGGCCGGATCGACACCATGGAATCGAACCAGGTAGTTGACCCCGATTGGTAATCCCTTAACAACTCTTGTATCGTTGGATGCACCGCTTACAACATCAGGTCCAAGTTCCCAGTTCAGCACTTCGTTATAGTTCTTGGAAATATTTCCACCGATGCTCCAGATCAGGTCCTTCCGGTTGATCAGTTTATAATTCAAGCTGAGTTCATAACCTTCATTCAGTATTTTGCTGTTGTAAAGGTTTCGCAATACATTACCAACACCATTGGAAGGAGAAAGCCCTGGTTCCATAATAGTAGAAGTGGTGATCTTATGATAATAAGCGAGTTCACCAGTAAGCCTGGAAGAGAATAACGAGAATTCTACTGCAGCATCGATATTATTAAGCTTTTCCCATTTGAGATCCGGGTTACCATAACTATTCAGATAGGCCGTGGTATTTCCATTATAGTTTACACCGCCATACGCAAAGTTGGCATAATAGCGGCCTGCTACGACATTGGCATTACCCACCACTCCATAACTTCCACGCAGTTTGAGAAAGTTGATGAATGTGTATTGTTTCATAAAGCTCTCTTCACTGATGGTCCATGCTGCGGAAGCTGCGGGAAAGAAACCATGTCGGTTATTCTGACCGAATTTGGAACTTCCGTCCATCCTGGCCGTTACCTGGAATGCGTATCGTTCCCTGAAAGAATAGTTGACACGGCCAAAGAAACTGTTGAATGTATATTCGCCTTCAGCGATCTCGGTAGGTTGGGGAGGAACCTGGTTACGTCGCGCAACTACCAGTTCATCAAGTCTATCCTGGTAGTCACCAACATTATTCCAGTATCCCTCGCTGGCAAAGTCGCCAATCTCAAAACGATATTTCTTACGCACGTATTCCTGCGCTTCTGAACCAACCAGGAAGTTGAAGCTATGGTTGGCCCCGATTTTCTTCAGGTAGTTAAGTGTGATGTTGCCGTTTTTATTATTGCCCCAGTAGGGGTTACGTTTGGCATAACCGGAATCTTTATTCGACTGATTGGTCCAGTTAGCCGATTCAAAAATATCATCAAATGCAGTCGTGTATTCGATTGAGCCGGTAGCACGCAGATACAGGTTGCGGACGATCTGCCATTCGAAAGAAAGTCCTCCTATAAAACGGTTATCTATCTCGCGGCGCTCGGTTTCCTGGATCCTGCGTACCGGATTGGCGCCATTGAGAAAATAATTGCCATCTGGCATATAGACCGGGTAGATTGGCAGTGCACTACTTAGTGCGTCACCAATCCCTCCGTCCCAGGCAGCAGGCACCCGGTGGTTATTACCTCGGTTATATCCGGAGGTAAGGGAAATTTTAATATTGTCAACTGGTGTATAATCAACATTGGCGCGGACGCTGATACGTTCGAAGCTATTACTCCTGATATATCCTTCGTATGAACCATAGGTAAGATTCAAAAAGCTTTTCAGCTTTTTTGTGCCCTGGCTCATACTTAAATTATGTTCATTGATGAAACCAGTGCTGGTAAGCTTTTCCCACCAGTCCGTATTATTTGCTGCCGCTTGCGCGTATGTCTGGCTGCCGGGGACATCGGCCAGACCAATGCGACCATCATTCACCCATCCTTCCTGTCGGAGTTGCAGCCATTCGGTACTGTTTACAAATTCCGGTTTCAGCGCTGAGGTGGCAACACCAAGGCGGTTGCTGTAATTAAATCGTGGTTTGCCGGACTTGCCACGTTTTGTTGTAATAAGGATTACTCCATTTGCTCCGCGTGAGCCGTAGATACCCGTTGCACCGGCATCTTTGAGAATCTCAATCGATTCAATATCGGCCGGATTGATGGAGGCAAGTGGGTTCTGGTTCATTGCGCCGGAATTACTGCGGATAAACTGATCGGAAGTAATAGGTATTCCGTCCAATACAAATAGCGGGTCGCCACCGGCTGTAACCGATCCGATACCGCGGATGCGGATAACGCTACCTGAACCCGCCAGTCCGTTACCCTGGATGATCTGTACACCTGGTGCCTTGCCCTGAAGCGCTGCTTCAAAACTGGGAGTGGGTATGGTGTTCAGGTTTTCGCCTGTAACCTTGGTAATCGCACCCGTTACGTCTTTACGACGTTGGGTACCATAACCAATAACCACCACTTCTTCCAGGGAAGCTTGTGATGGTGTCAGGGATATTTCGACGGATGTCCCTGCCACCGCCTGTTCATAAGTTACATAACCAACAGAACTGAAGACCAGTGTGCTGGCTGCTGGAGTGGCCGGCACATCAATAGTAAATGATCCTGTCGGGCCGGTCTGTGTAGCCACAGTGCTGCCCTTCAGGGTAACAGTTACCCCCGGTATGCCTTGCTGGTCATTGGCATTGATCACCATTCCACGGATGGATCGTTGCTGTGAGTAGGAAATGCATGAGAGAAGTAGGAGCAGTATGGTAAACATACTGACACCCGGCAGTTGTCTGCGATTCATAAGCAAGCGTATTAGCGTTAGATAAATAATTGAGTGTTCCTATCGTTTTATAAATCTCATCGTCTCGTCTATTCCGGCGCCTTTCACTTTTATAAAATAAAAACCTGAGGCGAGTTGTCTGGTAAGGGTTCCCAATGGGATTTGTTGTGTACCACTGGTAATGGTAGCATCAAATACAGTCCGTATTTGTTTTCCGTCCACACTGAAAATGGTTGCCTGCAACCTGCCCGGTGCAGGGGCATTGAAAAAAAGGATCGACTGCTCCGACACGGGGTTTGGGACAAGTGAAACGATGCGGTTGGGTGGTTCAACCGGATTGATGGGACCGCTACCGTTAGTCGCCTTTTTTATAAAAATGCGGTATTCACCTGCCAACATCGGGATAACCTGGGCATTACCGGTTGCCATGAATTTGGTATTGCTGAAGTATTCAGTCCATTCACCTGATTTAGGAAACCGGAAACCTGCGGCTTGCGACCGGGTATTGAAGTTGCCTATAACACAGACCAGGCTTGAATCCTGGGCCGACCGCAACCGTAACCATTTGATCGTGCTACCCAGATCCTGTTCAATGGTAATATTATTTGCAATAAAAATGTCTTTGTAACCAGGATCGTTCCTGAGTGCGGCCAGTTTAGCATAGAGATCATACAATGCCCTGCGGCGGGGCTGGTTCATATAGTCCCAGCGGATTGGTTTATTACTCAACCGGCAGCCATCATTAATGGTACCATCGGTACAGGTATTTATGGAATATTCATATCCCACCTCTCCAAATTGCCAGATCATTTTTGGTCCGGGTATACTCATCAGGAAGGTAGCTGCCAGTTCAAGTCTTTTTAATGATGTGCTGGTGTCTTTGATATTATATGATCCATCAGTTGCACCATAGTTAATATTACGGAAGGCGAGACGTTCTTCGTCGTGGCTTTCCATATAGGCCACTACCGAAGGATTATTCCATTCACGTACTGAATGCAGGGCCCAGTTAAAATTCGATTCGTTCATGTAACCCATCGATGCTTCGGAAAAATTATGATTGATATTTCCCCAGAGTAACATACCATAATCGCTTAGTTCTTTTTCTTCTTCATTCACCCCGAGATGTTCCAGGATGGCATACGAACCGGCACCATGCAGCTGCACGGTATCATAATATTTTTTCCAGGTAGCAATACGGCCGGCATCGTAACCATTCCAGTTATCGAAGTTGCAATTATTGCCATCGGCATCGCAGGATTGTTTTTGGGTAAACCCTTTAGACAGGTCAAAACGGAAACCATCGATCCGGTATTCTTTCAGCCAGTGCGCGGTAACGCGGCTGAAGAAATAATTGGTTGCAGCAGATTCATGGTTCATATCATAACCCACATTAAAGGAATGTCGCGGGGTGGGATTGAACCAGGGATTTTCCGTTGAAGGCCGGTTGCGGGCTGCATCCCAGTACAATTGTACCATGGGTGAAAGACCAAAGGAATGATTGAGTGCAATGTCCATGATTACAGCAATTCCATTCTGGTGGCAGAGATCAATAAAGGCTTTGAGTGTGTTTTTTGGTCCGTAGTATTTATCCGGAGCGAAATAAAAATCAGGATTATAACCCCAGCTTTCATTACCCTCAAATTCATTAAAAGGGAGAAGTTCAACAGCATTGACACCAAGGCGTTTGAGATAGCCAACTGTGTCGGACAAGGTTTTCCAGTCGTGCGTAGCTACAAAATCACGCAGCAGCAATTCGTAAATAAACAGGTTGCGTTTATCAGGACGGTTGAAACCGGTGCTGGTCCAGGTATATTCGGGAGCATTGGTCTGTAACAGGCTAACGATGCCGGACTGCCCTGCCGGATAGGCTTTCAGCCCGGGATAGGTACTGGTGCTGATATAACTATCGTTATTATTATAGGGGTCAAGGATTTTTTCAGTGTAAGGGTCGGCGATTTTCAGGGAACCATCTACCAGGTACTGATAGGCATACTCGGTGCCGGCTGTCAGGCCATCGATCTGCAACCACCACATATTACCATCGGGTGTACGGTTCATCTGGTATGCCTGTTGTTCAGTCCAGTTGCTGCCCGGAAATTCACCGATCACCGTTACCCGTTGTTTGTTGGGAGCGTAGAGCGCGAGAACCACTGAGGTGTTGCCACTGAGATAGTTGATACCCTGGATGGTGCCGGTTGGTAACGGTGCTACATTAACTGCACCGTTTGTAAAAAATTTAACGGAGTCTGAAACAGTCTCTGCTCCACTTGTTACTTCAAGCCGAAGGATATTGTTGCCTGCCTGGGTGATGACGGGGTTGGCGAGGAGTGATGTGGTGTTGACAGCAGTCTGTACCAATGAACCGTTCAGGAATAATGAGATGTTGGAAGGCTTGCTGGCAACGGCTTCTATCGGCAGGCTTGCGTTCAGGTCCATCGTGAACGGCTCCTGTATGGGAACAAGTGTAGGCTGGAAGAATGGTTTGATAAACCTTGCGGCAAGGGCCGACTGATAAACGGGTAGGTACATATTACTTCCGTCGGCATTTCTTTGTACTATATTTCCCGCCCCATCGCGATAAAGGATGGCGATTGCCTTTACAACTTCATTGACATCGGTCATCCCGAAAAAACTCCGGATATTATTAATGGTGAATGTCCATTTGTTGTTACCAGCTGATGTTGCCTGTCCGTTTGCGGGAGTGGTACCCCATTCAAATGGTGCATGTTTCCAATCGTTCCCATCACTGCTGTAACTGGTAATAAGTCCGATATGCAGGTAAACATTTCCGGAAAAATTAAATAACCCCTTGTTGCCCTTGCTGGCATCCATTGTAATAGTGATCGGTTCATTGTCGGTCGGGAATTCCGGGGAAATAGTAAGGAGTTGCGCATGCAGGTAGCAGGGCAGGATGATTAATCCAATCAGGAAGGCGGGCAATCGTTTCATCGGTCAAGCGTTGTTTCGGTAAACCGAAGATAGGGGAAAGTGTACTAATTACACATTAGAATTTTTAAATCCGGGCGAACGATCAGATTATCACGTAATTGGCCATAGTATTGAATTGTAGAAATGGACGGTTCAGGAGTGAGGCCGGTAACCCGGAGGAAAAAAAATTGCAGGGGTCTTGTTTTCAGAAAGGGTAATCATGTTTAGCCGTAACGGATGGCATCCTTGTTGATGTCTATTAATTGATGCCAGGCACCTGGTGGTGCAGGTAATCCATTTTTTAGATTCTTAATTAATAATCATGGCAAACAAAAAAGTTCCGGATCAGGACGGGCAGGAGAGTTACCTGACAGGTGACCAGTCCGACAAATCTTCCACTACCTCCTCGCGTAACCTGGAAAAAATCGGGCAGGATGAATCGTATTCGGTTGTGACGGAAGAGTCGCAGGCGCCCGGAGCGGACAGCATTGATGAAGCAGATGAATTTACCGACCTGATGGATGAGGAAGAAATCGCAGAGGAAGGTCTCGACACTACAGCTGATGAACGGAAAGACGGAGTGACCATGTCTGATGACGATGAGGTGGAGATAGTAATGGGCACCGAAGCAGATGTAACAAAAGAGGACCTGGAGTTGCTGGGTGATAAAGACCAGGATCTCGATGGTGGGGATGATGAAGACTTTAATCGTGTTTCTCTTGATAGTACAGATGAGGATGGTGACTTGTTAAACGAAGCTTCTGAAAATATGTCGGCAACAGGCGACGATCTTGATGTTCCGGAAGAAGAGGATGCGGGATCGGAAGATGCGGTTAATGAAGATGAAGAAAATCAATATTTCAGTCTTGGCAGTGATGCAAACGATGATGTAACGGAAGGCACACCCTGAAATAAACCTTAACCTGCAATTGTGAAAAGACCTGACTTTCTCCATCTGACCTGCATGGATCCGGGCAGTACTATGCCCGGAAGGATTGATTATATTATAACGAACGCTAAAGTGTGGTCCCCATCCGGGTTTTATGACAAAATTCAACAAGAATTGACACTAACAGTCACCGTATTATCACTACTTTTGCACATCAATAATTTTCATGGTAGCGATCCTCATTTTCTTTTTTTCCCATTGGTTTCTGTCTCTGTTTTTCCATTCTTTTTTCCTGCATCGTTATGCATCCCATCAGATGTACACTACCGGCAGGAAGATGGAGAAGATCATTTATTTCCTGACCTGGTTTACACAGGGGTCATCGTACCTGGTGCCAAGTGCTTATGGGGTGATGCACCGGATGCATCATACCTACAGTGATACGGAGAAGGATCCGCATTCGCCACTTTTTTTCCATGATGTGTGGGGAATGATGATGCATACCTCAAAGATTTTTACCGGATTCAGTACCGGGAAAAACCTGCCGGAACCCCAGTTTGTGGAAGCCTATCTTCCAAGATGGGAGAAGCTTGACCGGATTGGTCACAAAACAATTACCCGTCTTTTATTTGCTGCTGCGTACACGGCTTTTTATATTTACTTTGCACCGAGCCTTTGGTGGTTCCTTTTATTGCCCCTGCATTTCCTGATGGGTCCCATCCAGGGAGCAATCGTTAACTGGTGCGGTCATAAATATGGGTACAGTAATTATAAAAATGGTGATCATTCAAAAAATTCTACGCCATTTGGTGTATTATTGATGGGTGAATTATTCCAGAACAACCATCATCACGATAAAGACAATGCAAACTTCGCCCGCAAATGGTTTGAGTTCGATCTTACGTATATTATAATGCTGGGGTTGAACAAGGTGGGGGTGATCAAACTTATTTAGCTTATGGTAAAGGGAACGATCTTCTTTAGTCTGGTGTTACTTGCAGCCTGTACCGGCAGCCGAAACAATAGTTCTAACCAGATCGTTAACCCGCCGGATTCATTCACCAACGATACGCCTCATCTCGTTTCCAGCCAGTTTGTATTTACGGAGGGTCCTGCTGCGGACAAGGACGGGTCAATCTATTTCACCGACCAGCCCCGCGACCAGATCTGGAAATATGATATCGATGGTAAACTTTCGCTGTTCATGGATAGTGCGGGTCGGTCAAACGGCTTGTATATTGGAAAGGACGGAGCTATCATTTCCTGCGCAGATGAACACAATGAACTTCTTTCGATCAGTCCCGATAAACAGATAACCGTATTATTGAAAGGTTCGCCAGGTAAGGCTTTTAACGGGCCGAATGATCTCTGGCTGGACCGCAGCGGGGGGATCTATTTCACCGACCCTTATTACCAGCGTGATTACTGGACCCGCAAAAAGAGTGATCTCCCTTATGAAGGGCTTTATTACCTGCCTGCCGGCGCATCGTCCGCCATTTTACTGGATTCAACAATGGTTCGTCCCAATGGGATTGTTGGCACTCCCGATGGGAAAATTTTATATGTGTCTGATATTGGTGCCGGCAAGACCTATCGTTATACTATCAACAGTGCCGGTAATGTAAGCGGCAGGCAATTATTTGTTGAAAAAGGTTCCGATGGTATGACGCTGGACCAACTGGGCAACCTCTACCTCACCGGACAGGGGGTAACTGCATTTGATCCCTCCGGCACAAAGGTCTTCTTTCTTCCCATTCCCTCCAGGTGGGTTGCCAACCTGTGTTTTGGTGGCCGAAACGGCGACCAGCTTTTTATTACTGCTTCCGAATCAGTATATGTTATAAAGATGCAGGTCAAAGGTGCCTGGTAACCTTTCTTGCAATGTAACACTGGCTGAATAAGGCGTGGCGCCAATCGTGGCATGGCGTTTCATATATAGGTATGTGCGGGTTCATCGCACAACCTCAATATAAAACTGCTCCAATGCGTAAACTAATTGTTCTGGCCTTCGTGCTTTCCGCTGGATTCTCCAGCATTTCAGGCCAATCTACCTCAAGTACCATCGAGATCGACGATAAAATGCAGCCCGGGCTCCGGATTGAGCTGGCAAGTAATACTGATATGGCGGAAGGTACCCTGCTGCAGAAGCTCAAGGAAACCGGTTATAAGCCTGAAACCACGGGGGCTATGTTCTGGAAAAGGAATACAAAAGACGGATTTTATGTCTTTAATGGGGTACAACTGCCCGATCTGAACAATGAGAAGCTGGACCTGTATTTCAAAGTGGAACGTAAAAGCAGAAAAGAAAAAGATATTTCTGTGATGTCGATGCTGGTAAGTAAGGGCTACGATAATTTTATTTCGGCACAAAGTGATCCCACCACATTTGCAGCTGCAACCGGATTCCTGAATGGTTTTGTTGCAAATACGGCGAGTTATTCTTTGCAGCAGGAATTGCTGCAACAGGAGAAAGACCTTGCAGATGCAGAGAAAAAAATGGAAAAACTGCAGGACGAAGATAAATCCCTCCGCAAAAAAATAGAAGAACTGAATGCTGACCTTGTTAACAATCGTGTTTCGATTGAACAACAGGCTGCTGAAGTTGCCAAACTACGTGCTGCAGTAGAAGCCCTGAAACAGCGTTCAGTAAAAAATTAGTCAACAAAAAATAATTATGAATCATAAAGACAAACAATTTGCCGGCATCTGGCTGGATGGCAAACACGCGCTCATTATTTCGAAAAACCAGACTACGGAGTTTGAAATAAGTGCAAGGGTTGCAGCTACGGACAGCCAGAGCGGTGGCAGTGAACATGCCCGGAACAATGGCAAACATACCGAGCAACTCAAGTATTTCAAGGAGCTGTCACAACAGTTGACAACATTCGATGAGATCCTGGTATTTGGTCCTGGTCAGGCTCAGGAACAATTGCAGCATCACCTGAAAGAAGATGCGCAGTTCAATGGCAAACAGATTACACTTGATACTTCAGGTCAGTTAACCGACCCACAGGTAATTGCAAAGGTCCGCGACTTTTTTAAAAGCCGGCAATCATAAGCCAGTTATTTATACAGACTTCATCAGTCAACTTACCCCACTAAGAGAAAAAAAAGCCCCCATCAATGGATGGTTAATAAACCTGAATGTTCACACCCTTAGGTTTCTCGGGGTTAATCATTAATTCTATCACGAAGGCAGTGCATGACCTGTCTTTAACAATCTGGTACAGCACTTGTCAGAAGTACTGTTACCAAACCTTATAAAAACGCAATTAAAAATTGCATCCAAACTCAAAAAACTCAACATGAAACGACTCAGTCTGCTCGCACTTTTTACCTTCTCCCTGGGATTAAGTGTGATTGCTCAAAACACAAACAGAACTTTACCATCCGTAGGGGGTGGGCTGCTGGGAGGCGGTAACTACTCCCGATTCAAGATCACTGATCGTGGTGATATGAATATTGAATCCAAATGGAAATGGGGTTATGTAGCCGGCGCGTTCCTGAATTTCCCATTGAGCCGCGGTTTCTCTATTGAGCCCCAGGTTTTGTATTCATCGGTTGGTAGTAAGATCGATTTCAATGGAAGCAGGGTTGCTGACCAGCAACTTAATTACCTGTCGGTCCCCCTGTTCTTCAAATTCCATTTTGGAGAAGTGATGGCACTGGCGGTTGGTCCCCAGTTTGATTTCCGTACCGGCGCCAAGGAGCGGGAGGATGAAGTGGACAACAAGGAAGAATTTAAATCAAACAGTATTTCTGCAACCGGTGGCATTGAATTTTTTCCAAGGGCAAGGGTAACCATCTTCGGACGTTATTCTCATGGCCTTACCAAGATCCTCACAGACGAAGCAAATGAAGATGCTCCGTTTTATTACAACCAGGGTTTTCAGGCGGGTTTAAAGTTTAAGCTTTTTGGAAATAACAAGCCTAAAAAAGCACCTCCGGTAGTAGAAGTGGTGGTACTACCTCCTTCTGATACCGATGCCGATGGCGTTGTGGATTCAATTGATAAATGCCCCACTGTGTTTGGTTATGCCAAATACGAAGGTTGCCCGATTCCTGATACCGATGGTGATGGGGTGAATGATGAACAGGATAAATGTCCGACTGTAGCCGGTAATGCCAAATACAATGGATGTCCGATCCCTGATACAGATGGCGACGGTATCAATGATGAGCAGGATAAATGCCCTAATGAAAAAGGAGTTGCACAGTATGGTGGTTGTCCGGTTCCCGATAGCGATAAGGACGGTATTGCTGATCCGGAAGACAAGTGTCCGAATATACCAGGTGTGAAAGAAAACGAAGGTTGTCCGGCTATACCGAAGTTCAGCGCATCAAATATCCAGTTTGTAAGTGGTAAAGCTGCATTAACAGCTAACTCTTTAAAAGAACTGACAGAGATTGTGGTTTATATGAACCAGTACAAGGAAATTAACCTGGAGATCGACGGTCATACAGATAATGTGGGTAAGGCTGAGATGAACCAGATCTTGTCTGAAAAACGCGCAGCTGCAGTGAAGACAGCCCTGACTAAACGCGGAATTGCTGCAGACAGGCTTATCACCAAAGGTTTTGGTATGGACCAGCCGGTTGATGATAACGGTACTGCCGCAGGAAAGGCCCGTAACAGAAGGGTTGAGTTCCATTTCTCTACAAATTAAACGTTGAAATCCTGAAAAGGATAATTCCAAAAGGGGCTGTATCATTCTTTGATACGGCCTCTTTTTTATTGAACGCCCTGATAGGCAGGAATCTGGGTTAAATACTCGAAGAAGCATCATTCCGTTTTTTGTAATCATGTTGGAGTATATTTTCGATTAAGGGTATTCCGGGTTCATACTTCTTTGGGGTCCTGTTTTTTTACGCCAACGTTTGCGCAAAATATCTTCGCGGTCGGAGACTGAGGATTTTGCCTGAATCATGAATTCACTATCTTTAAAATTCTTCAAACGATTAATACCATATGAATTTTTCAGTCGCGTGTTCACTGATGAACAGAACCCTTATTTCCGCTGCAATTATCCTTACCGGGTTTACCGGTTTCTCCCAGAATCTTCGCACCGATGGCCAGCGGATTATCAATGATAAAAATGAAAACGTGATCCTTCGTGGCATGGGACTTGGCGGCTGGATGCTGCAGGAAGGCTATATGATGAAAGTGAATGGGGAAGGCCAGCAGCACCGGATCCGGCAGCGGATCGAAGACGTGGTGGGTAAGGAAAAAACGGCCGCTTTTTACAACGCCTGGCTCGACAACCATCTTCGGAGGATTGATATTGATTCATTGAAGGCCTGGGGTTTTAACTCCGTCAGGTTACCGATGCATTATGAGTTATATACTTTAGCAGTTGATAAGGAACCTGTGCCCGGGCAACAAACCTGGGTCGCGAAGGGTTTCGAAATGACCGACTCATTGCTGAGCTGGTGTAAAGCCAACCAGATGTACCTGATCCTTGATCTGCATGCAGCACCAAACGGACAGGGGAACGACCTGAATATCTCTGATCGCGATCCTTCCAAACCGAGTTTATGGGAAAGTAAAGCCGCACAGGCCAAGACTATTGCGCTCTGGCGTAAGCTGGCTGAACGTTATGCCAATGAACCATGGATTGGTGCATATGACGTGCTGAATGAACCGAACTGGGGTTTTACCGATCCGGTGAACGACCGCAATGGTACAAAGGAAAAAAACAATGCGCCGGTGGGGCAGCTTCAGCAGGAGATCACGGCGGCTATCCGTGAAGTGGACCAGAAACATATCGTAATCATTGAAGGAAATGGATGGGGAAATAATTATAGCGGGATAAATCCGGTATGGGATAAAAATATGGTGCTTAGTTTCCATAAATACTGGAACTATAACGATACGGCTTCTATCAGTCATATCATTCGCCTCCGCAACAAATACAATATGCCTGCCTGGCTGGGTGAGACCGGCGAAAATTCAAACGGTTGGTTTACTGATGCCATTCATTTGTTTGAATCAAACAATATCGGATGGGCCTGGTGGCCATTGAAAAAAATCGGGATCAATAACCCGATGGAAATCCGTTCCAATCCAGGTTATGACAGCCTCATCAGTTATATCAATAAACGCCCCGGCAGATCAAAACCACCCGCGGATGTAACGGCCATAGGCCTGATGGAACTGGCAAACAATGCCAGGCTGGAGAATACGGTCATCCACCGCGACGTGATTGATGCCATGATGCGTCAACCATATACCAATGCCAGTATCCCATTCAAAGTAGTCGTTCTGACAAACAGTGTGGTGATCAGGGCTGCGGACTACGACCTGGGTCGCAACCGGTATGCTTACTATGACCTGGACAGCGGAAATTTCCGTACATCCGGAGTGAACTCAGCTGGCAACCGCGGTCGCGAGTACCGCAACGATGGCGTTGATATCCGCAAAGACCCCGATCAGAAAGGAGAGTATGTGGTTACAGATATTGAAGATGGCGAATGGTTGCAGTATACAGTGGAGGTGAAAAATGCAGGTAAGTACAGGTTTGTCCTGGAAACCGCTTCAGTAAGTGATTCCGGCCGGGTGAAGATTTCAAACTTCAGCAAGGGTATAGAAACATCCGAAATCATTGTGGAGAAAACAGGGAACGATAAAACTTTCACTCCAACAAAACCGGTTACACTTACATTGGACAAAGGCACACAGGTAATCCGGATCCGTGCACTCAGGGGAGGGTTTGTTTTACGTTCTATGAAAATTTCACAGTAAGGCACTCCGATTTTTGAGAACCTTTCTCCTGTAATACATTTTTCAAAATCAGTATTTTGAATTCGACAGAAATCAGGGATTTAACAACAATCCTTCATGAAATAATCAATGGACAATGCGGAAAGTCAGGTTGATCCGGGGTTTTATAATCCTGGCGGTTTTTGGTACCTGGTGCTCCCAGTAATGCTGCATGGGACCGGCCATCAGCAGCAGGCTTCCATGATTCAGCGGGATCCGGATCTTTTCCAGTTCTTTCCGGAATTTATGCCGGATTTCAAAAGGACGGGTTTCGCCAAAACTTACTGAGGCCACAATGGGCATCGGCCCCTGTTCACGGTCATGGTCGCGGTGCCATCCCACACCATCGTTTCCATCGCGGTAAAGATTTACCAGTACACTGGTATATTTAACCCCCGTGGTAGCTTCCACTTTATCCCTTATGTTTTGAAGTGTTGGTGTAAAGGGACGATCTTCTTTTGAAGAATTCCTTTGTTTGCCATACCAGACAGTCATCCGGGGAGTGAGATGGGTTTTGTCAAACAACGTAATCTCTTCCTGCTTCCAGGGTGTTTCTTCCAAAAGAATCCAGTAATAACCATCGGCTTCTGTCCTGGAAAAATGATGTTCCCACAAGGTTAGTTCAGCATCAGGTATATCGAATTCCCGGATACGGAGTTCACCTGAATTAAAAAGTTGTGTATCGTCAAATAACGTTGTCATATACTTTATTTAAAATTCCTGGCGTCCGGGAAAATTTTATCATTTGCCTGCTCCCTTACCTGTGTTTTATTATTATAACCGGGCGCATTTGTTTTTACATCCGATCCTGAAAGGATCAATGATGGAGCTTCACCGGAAGCTGGTGTAGTGAGTCTCCTGAATAACCTGGTCAGATCGTAACAGGCACTGACAATTACGTGGACCACATCGCCTTCCCGTTGTAACTGGCCTTCGGCCATGATCAATCTCGATTGAAGAATCGCTTTCCGGAATTCTTCAAAAATATTTTTGAAGACAACAAGGTTTGCAACACCTGTTTCATCTTCAATAGTCATAAAACACACACCAGCTGCAGTACCCGGCCGTTGCCTTACAAGCACCAGTCCCGATACCTTTACAAAATCGCCATTGGTTGATTCATTGATTTTTTTGGTGGAAAGGATATGGAGCTGATCCAGTTTCTCCCTGACAAAACTTACGGGGTGGGCTTTGAGTGATAAGGCCATGGATGCGTAATCGTGAACCACATGTTCTGATAAACTCATGGTTGGGAGCGAAATATTTTCCGGCATAACGGGTTGGCCTGCGAACAACGCTTCATTCCTGTCTTTGGTGGATACTTCCCACAGGGCCTGCCTTCGGTCCAGACCGATGCTACGGAAAACATCTGCATCGGCCATCAATTCAAGTGTGGAGGGAGAAATACCAAGATTCCTTAATTGATCAATACTTGTATAATGGACAGACCTTCCCGATACCAATTTTGCGATCTCATCTTCTTTCATTCCCTTGACCTGCCTGAATCCCAGCCGGAGTGCGCGGTATTTACCGGATTGTTCTTCCAGGCTATTGTCCCATCCGGAGAAATTCAGGTCCACTTCCCTCACCACTACTTCATGATTTTTTGCATCGCTGACGATCTGTGCGGGCTGGTAAAAACCCATGGGCATGCTGTTCAGCAGGGAACAGGCAAACACATCGGGATAAAAACATTTGATCCAGGAAGAAACATATACCAGTAATGCAAAACTGGCAGCATGACTTTCAGGAAAACCATAACTCCCAAAACCCTCCAGTTGTTTAAACACCCGTTGGGCATAGTCTTCAGAGTATCCTCTTGCAGACATCCCCTTTACCAGTTTATCCCTGAATTTTGTGACCAGTCCCTTTGCTTTGAATGTGGCCATACTCCTTCGAAGCTGGTCAGCTTCTGTGGGAGTAAAACCTGCAGCTACGATAGCGATCTTCATGGCCTGTTCCTGGAACAGGGGCACTCCCATTGTCCTGCCCAGTATTTCTTCCAGTTCTTTCGATGGATATTCAACTGGTTCTTCGCCGTTCCTGCGTCGCAGGTAAGGATGCACCATATCGCCCTGGATGGGACCGGGTCTCACGATTGCCACTTCAATCACCAGGTCGTAAAAAGTTCTTGGTTTCAACCGGGGTAACATCGATTGCTGGGCCCTGCTTTCAATCTGGAATACCCCAATAGTATCAGCCTTGCAGATCATATCGTATACCAGCGGATCATCCTGCGGGATATTGGCAAGGGTAAGGTCAAGTCCGTAATGTTGTTTGGCCAGGTCGAATGCCTTACGGATACAGGTGAGCATTCCCAATGCCAGTACATCAATCTTCAGGAAACCAAGCGCATCTATATCATCCTTATTCCATTCAATATTGGTGCGGTTTTCCATTCTTGCATTCAGAATGGGACAGAGATCGGACAACTTCCCTTCGGTGATCACAAAACCACCGGTATGCTGACCCAGTTGCCGGGGAAAACCCATGAATTCATGTGTCAGTTGTAATACTTTGCGAAGATGTGGATCATCCGGATTCAATCCCTGTTCCACTATTCGTTTTTTATCAAACAGTTCATCAGTAAAATCCCTCCAGATAGCACCTGAAAGCCGGTTGATAGTATCAACTGAAAGTCCCATTGCCTTGCCTACATCCCGGATGGCTCCCTTCTGGTGTTGTTGTGTTACAGTGGCAACAATGGCTGCACGATCGCGGCCATATTTGTTATAAATATATTGCATCACTTCTTCACGACGTTCATGTTCAAAATCCACATCGATATCGGGTGGTTCATTACGGGCAGAGGAAATGAAACGTTCAAAAAGAAGGTCGAATTTTGTCGGGTCAACAGAAGTAATACCCAGGCAATAACAAACGGTTGAATTGGCTGCGGAACCGCGACCCTGGCAAAGGATTTTTTGTTCTTTGGCAAAACGTACAATATCAAAAACGGTCAGGAAATATTCTGCATAATTCATTTTTTCCATAAAGGAAAGTTCATACAGGATGGCTGCTTTTACTTTTTCCGGGATGGTGGCACCATATCGTTCAGTTGCCCCTTCCCAGGCCAGGATGGTAAGCTCTTCCTGAGGGGTACGGTCATTCCTCGTGATCTCGCGGGGATACTGATAGGTAAGCTGATCAAGCGAAAAAGTACAGGCCTCCACAATTTCCTGTGTACGGCGGATAGCATCCGGATACTGGAGGAACAGCCGTTTCATTTCTTCCTGTTCTTTGAGGTAACGTTCGGCGTTTGGATGCAGGTTAAATCCTGCAGTGTAAATGGTGCATTTTTCCCTGACACAGGTAACTATATCCTGGAGTTCGCGGCGGGCGGCATTATGATAATGTACATCATTGGTTGCAACAAGTGGAATGGACAAATGGTTAGCCAATGTTGAAAGCCGGTGGAGTTGTTTGGCATCGTCGCCGTTATATTTCCTGGTGGCAGCGAGGTACAGGTCATTTCCAAAAACATCCGAATATTCACGCAGGTCATTTTTAAAGGTATCCTCAAAATCAAATTGCTGGTTGAGATGGGGAGGAGGGATTGTTATAAATTTTAAACCATGGGCATGTTCGTATACATCTTTTTTATATAAATGGCATTCACCTTTTTCAGCACGAAGGTTACCTGTGGTTAATAAAGAACTTAGTAAGGAATACGCCTCTTTATCGGTGGGATAGGCGAGGAGAGAGGGGCCGTCGAGCAGGTCGAGGCGACAGGCAGGAAGGATCCGTATTCCCTGGAGTTTTGCAGCAGAATATGCCCTCACTATTCCGGCAAAGGTATTCCGGTCGGTAATGGCTATTTCCTTATAACCCAGCAAGGCAGCCTGTTCCACCAGTTCTTCGGGATGGGAGGCACCACGGAGGAATGTAAAATTGGACGTCACCTGTAATTCTGAATACATCATTCCTTAATTATTTTATTACCGGCTTGTTAATTTGCATTAAGCAGAGCCTGGTTTTCCAGTCACGAAAAAAAACCATGGATAAACCAATGGGGTGATTTATCACCTGAATAATGTCCTTCCCTGAATAACCAGTACCGGCCAGCCTCTTCATCTTCCACATTATAATAATCGCGGTGTTCACCTTGCTGGATCCACCATTCCTGTTCTATCCGTTCCGGACCATCAGCCTTTACAATCCGATGCGATTTCCCTTTATAACGGAACAACATCGGTGGATAATCGGGAATCGGGGCCATGACTTCAATGCGTTCCGGTGATGGAAGTAACTGAAGTGGCCGGGGTTTATCGGTCCTCCAGCTGATCGTTGGAATTTCCTGTAAACTTTCTGCACGTTTCATTGATCTTTCCGGCCAATAATGTTCATCGGGCAGGTACCGATTGATCTGGTTCATACCGATCCTCCCTGCCAGGCGGTCGATCAGTTCGGTAAGCCGGTGATCCTGTAAACCATTTGCTGTTTCCCATAATTGTTCCTGCGATGGAGTAAGTGTTTCAATTGTAGGTGCCTCCAGGATAAATAATTCAATACCCGGACCTGGTGTTATTGTATCCAGTTTAATTTCAAAAAGTTTATACAGGTGCTGGATATTGGCGGAAGGCCAGCTTGTTCCGATTTCAGTCGTTTCTGTTTTTCCATCGGTACGATAACATTTAAAAACCGCTTTCCTTAAACCCATTTGTTCCTGATGAAGCCGGTGACAGATTTGTTCGAGTAAAAGATTTAGCCCTATCTGGATTCCGGTTAAGGTACTGATGGGTTCAAGACATGGAAGCCGCTCCTGGTAAGGAACAGGTGGGATCAGGGGTTCAATGGTTTCCGATTCGCAACCAAGAGCCTGACCGATCCGGGTAATGATCTCCGGACCAAAACGTCTTCTTAACGAAGCACCCGGCATAGAAATAAAATTCCCGATCTGGCGCAGTCCAAGTTTTAACAAACGTTCTGTAACCTGAGGTTCAATGCGTAAAGCAGCGGCAGGTAATTCCTGCAAGGCCTGTAACTGGCGGCCGGGTTCAACAATAAAACTTTTCCCTCCAAAACGGGCCACAGCCCAGGCGGCACCGATTGTATCGGCAATGGCGGCATTTGATTCGTAACCTTTATTCTTCAGACGTTGCATAATGGCAGAAACAAAGGAGTATTCACCTTCCCATAAATGGGAACAACCAGTTGCGTCCATCAATAATCCATCTTCGCCATCGATGTTTACCACCGGTGAAAAAAGTAAACACCATCCGGCAATGCGGTGCAGGAGCCTGGAAGATAACCCGGGCAGGTCGTCCATTACTGTAAGACCAGGATGGATTGCCCGGGCATCTGCTACCGTTGTCCCGATAAAAATTCCCAACGTTTCTGCGATTCTGTTTGTAGCGGTGATCATCAACCTTCCATGTGAAGGGCTGCACAAAACAAGGGGTTGATCCGTTAAGGAGGGGTCCTGCCTTGTAAACCAGTCAGTTTTCAGATGATGAAACCATATAGATACATAACGCCGTTCCATTATGCTGTTTTTATTTTTATTTCTTCCATTTCCATACTGTTGATTTCGGTTATATCCAGTTTTCCATTTATCCACTTCACCTGCCAGGTTCCCGGTTTCCCGTTCCTGACTTTAAGTAATTCCACCTTCCAGTGAGGAAATCCTACTCCCGGTAAATCATCAATCGTTTCGCTGGGCAGTGTGGTGATCTTCCATCGGGTGACACATGCTGAGGAAGAAAGGTTCCGTGGATTTTTGCGGATCATAAATGCTGTAACCTGGCTTTGCTCAACAGATAATTGAAGCCTGCGCGAAGCCGTGAAAGACAGATCCGGGATTTCACCTACAACACAGCTAAGCGCTCCGCATTTGAGGGCTTCATCCATTGCCCATACCAGGTCTTTTTGTTTTTTTATATCGATAAAAAACATGCGGTCTGGTTCGATACCGTAAGTTTTTAATGCGGCAGGAAATAAAGTTCTGTCTGCACTGATCCATAAACCAATGCCTCCTTTATTTAATAACGGAGAAAGTAAAGCGGATATAAATCCACTGCTGGCCGCTTGGTTTTCCGGGTTGGTTGATAAAAATTCATGTACCGCGCCCAATGGAAATGATTGATTGGGGAGAGAGGCATTTATAGTTCCCAAACCAAGATCCAGCGAATTACCATTCACAACAGGCCTCAGCCCCTGCAAGGGCATGATCTCCCGTTGCAACTGCGCAAGGATCGCTGCTTTTTTTAATTCAGTATTTATGGGGACTATATTCATGGATCTGTTTATTCACGATCCAAAAATACTAAAATAATTAGCATAACGATGCTAAATATGTTAGAGGTTGATAATGATAGGTTTGAAGATGTCAAAAAGAAGAAAAGTAGATTTTCCGAAGTCCCACTATCCCATTACCACAAAGGGCTAAAAAGTATTTTAAATTCCATAAATACTAATGAATTTCCATTCAGTATTTTAAAAAATATCAAAAGTCAGAAGTGTTTCGATGTTAAATAGATAAGCTCTTTGAAATTGTTGTCCGGATTGAGTTTCAGCGGATTTATTTTTTTCATCATATATTTTTAAATTTTCTGTCTGATTCTTTAATAGCCAAATCGTTGATACTTGCAAAACGCCTTTGCATCAAACCGTTTTCATCATATTCCCAATTCTCATTACCATATGCCCTGAACCATTCTCCTTCCGCATTATGGTATTCATATTCAAACCGAACAGCAATCCTGTTATCCGTATGTGCCCAATATTCCTTAACCAGTTTGTAGTCTAATTCCTTTTTCCATTTTTCCGTTAGAAAGGCCACTATCGCTTCCCGGCCATTTAAAAATACATTTCTATTTCGCCACTCGCTATTAAGAGTATAACCCTGGGAAACCCTTACCGGATCCCTGCTGTTCCAGGTATCTTCTGCAATTTGAATTTTTTGCTTCGCCGATTCCAATGTGAATGGCGGCAATGGATGTTTTTGTTCCATAATTAATATTTTTTAATTTTATTTACCCATCAATAGAATACTAAATTAATCAATTACTGATTTTTACCCGTCGTTTCCAGCCTGGTTATTTTACCTGCTTCCAATATTTTTAAGCGCTGATCAATTCCTAAAACATGGTAGGAAGTTTTGATGTCTTTTTCATTTTGGGTGTAATGCTTCCATCCTTCATAATGCAGCAATTCCGGATCAAGGATTCCACTTGAAGAATGGATTTATATAACAAACTATATGAGAGCGGTCACCAGTATACAATCAATATTGATAAAAGAATGGGGCTGAAATACACAGTAATAAAGAACAAAACACAATACAAAGAGTATTGCTCAATTCTTGAACAGTATGTTTTTATTCCCCTCTGCAAAAAAGGGGATCGCTGAAGAAATTGAGTTATTTAAAACAGGTTATCCGGAAACTTTCCCGGCATTTTGGTATGGCGCAAGAAGCATTTAACCGGCCATATCCATTGATTTCAACAAAAAAGCCCACCGTGAAGGCAGGCAATTACAATAAACACGCAAGGTCTTTAACAGCAGGTTAGTTTTTATTTCTTTGGTGCATAGGCACCGGTTTCAATCCAGGTCCTGAAGGCAACAGCAAATTCTTTATGACTCATCGGTGGAAGCGTCCTGCCCTCACCGGGATTCCATCCACCCAATACCAATGTATCGGAGGTTACATGTTCGATCAGTTGTTCTTTTGTTTTATGGCCATTTTCATTTGGATTGAGTAACTGTAAGGCAAGCTGGCGGGGCGTGCGACCCTGGAATACCATCTTCATATCTGCAGGTGGCAGTGCCCATTTCGGATTACCCGGTGGTGTATGTTTGCCAGGCGTATTTTGTGGCTGATGACAATTGGAACATTTTTCAGCATACAAACCCTTTCCATCGGGGCCACGTTTCACTCCCATTGTATGCAACTGACTGTAATCACCCTGCAGCGGGATATCACCCGAAGGATGGCAGTTCATACATCTCGGGCTCATCAATACCTTATATACTTTTGCAAATGCAATCACAGAGGCAATACTATCCCTTGCCGGACCATCAATAAAAGAATGGATTTCATCTTCTGGTATGACCGGTGCAGGCTGATTGATCACGGGTTTGTTTTTAGCGGCAAGTAATATCATACCTGCAGCTGCCATTCCCATTGAAAGAGTGACAAGGATCAGTGTAGCCGGGGCCTTTAATCTGGTTGATCGCATCATTATCATAAAAAATAATTCTAGACTTTATCGGGAACTGTTTTGATAATCGGTAACTGGTAAATACGTTTTCCCGTAGCAGCAAACATTGCATTGGCCAATGCAGGAGCGGTCTGCGGTACCCCACATTCACCCGCGCCACCCATTTTCTCCTGGCTATCCACGATGAATACTTCGATCTCGGGTGATTCATTCATCCTTGCGATCTTGTAATCATAAAAATTATTCTGCATTACCCGGCCGTTTTTAAATCCAATCTCTCCATATAATGCCATACTGATACCAAATACAATTCCGCTTTCCATCTGGGCAACAACCCCGTCGGGATTCACCGCCAGTCCGCAGTCAACCGCACAGGTGACCTTGTGTACCTTCGGCAATTTGTCGACCAGGCTGATTTCCACCACCTGTGCCACAAAACTTCCGAATGCCTCATGCACGGCAACTCCCCTGAAACGTCCGGCCGGCAAGGGTTTGAACCAGTTCGATTTTTCGGCTACAAGGTTCAGTGCTGCAAGATGGCGGTGCTCATGTTTTAACAGTTCGCGACGGAACTCGACCGGATCCATTTTCGCATTGGATGCCAGCTGGTCAATAATGGTTTCCATCACATAACCGGTATGTGTATGGCCCACCGAACGATACCATAATACAGGCACTGCTTCTTTTGTAGAATGAAGTCCCACGAAATGATCAGGCACTTCTTTCAGATATGGTGAAGTGGAAACACCTTCCACGGATGAATCATCAATCCCGTTCTTAATTAATCCTTCAAAGGGAGTTCCGGCCATGATTGATTGTCCCACGATATTATGTAACCAGGCTACCGGCCAGCCGCTGGCATTAACCCCCACCTTGATTTTATGGATATAAAATGGACGATAGTAACCGCCTTTGAGATCATCTTCGCGCGACCATACCATCTTTATATGTTTGCCACTTGCTTTTGCAATCTGTACTGCCTCTGATACGAAATCAGATTGCATGGTTGCCCTTCTTCCAAAACCACCGCCGAGAAAAACGGTATTGAGTGTAACATTTTCTGGTTTAAACCCAAGGATCTTTGTGGCCGCCTGCTGATCGATTCCGGGTAACTGGGTACCTGTCCAGATCTCGCATGAATCCCCATTTATCTTAACTGTGCAATTAAGCGGTTCCATCGGAGCATGTGCGAGATAGGGAAATATATATTCAACTTCGATCACCTTCGGTGCTTTTGCAAGTCCGGCTTTGGCATCTCCCTTTGTTGCAGCAGGTAATCCATTTGTTGCGGCCAGTTTTTTATACGCAGCGGTTTGTGTGGTGGTATCCAGTTTCACGCCATCGCCGAGGTCCCATTCAGCCTTTATTGCGGCCTGTCCCTTTTTTGCCGACCAGTAATTGTCGGCCAGCACGGCCACTCCCGAGGGGATTTCCACTACTTCCTTAACACCGGGGACCAGCAAGGCTTTTGAGGCATCAAATGATTTAAGTTTTGCTCCAAAAACCGGGGCATGGACCACCATCGCAGTAAGCATTCCTTTTTCCTGCATATCCATCCCGAATTTTGCCGTACCGTTTACCTTGGCAGGGGCATCCAGTCTTTTCATACCCTTGCCAATATATTTCCATTGCGAAGCGGGACGTAAAACAATATTTTGCGGAACAGGAAGCAGGGCTGCATCTTCCGCAAGATCACCATAACTTAATTTGTTATCGCCTGAGATAACGAAGGAGTTTTCTGTTTTACAAGACTCCACCGGCACACCCCATTTTGTTGCAGCTGCCTGCACCAGCATGGTCCTGGCAGTGGCACCAGCCTGGCGGTAGCGGTCAAATTCCGACCAGGTGCTGCTGGATCCACCCGTAATCTGGATTCCGAAAACGGTATGGTTCCATGCATTGCCATTGGGACTATGCATGACCTGGATATCTTTCCAGTCGGCATCAAGTTCATCTGCCATCAGTATGGGTAAGGTGGTCCAGATTCCCTGGCCCATTTCCACGTGACTCAACACCATGTGGATACTGTTATCGGGATTGATCCGCACAAATGCATTCGGGGAAAAATAGGCAGGTGCACCGGCATTCATTGTGGCCATACGGCCGGCCTGTGGAATATGAAAGGCGATCAGGAGTCCACCTCCAAACACGGCACCCGTTTTCAGGAACTCCCTTCGGCTGTTTATCAACTTAGTCATTGGAACCTCCTTTTTGTTGTATGGCCGCGGCGCGATGGATGGCCTTACGAATGCGCGGATAGGTGCCGCACCGGCAGATATTTCCCGACATGGCATCGTCAATATCCTGATCGGTCGGATTCGGATTCTCCCGAAGTAATACCGCGGCAGACATCAGCTGGCCCGACTGGCAATAACCGCATTGAGGTACATCAAATTCGAGCCAGGCCTGTTGCAGCGGATGATCAGAATTGGCAGATAACCCTTCGATGGTTATAATATCCTGTCCGGCGGCGCGACTCACAAGGGTTACGCAGGAACGGACTGCCTCTCCATTCAGGTGAACGGTGCATGCACCACACTGGGCCACCCCACAACCAAACTTGGTTCCTGTTAAACCCAGTAAATCACGAAGAACCCATAACAGGGGCATGTCCGGATCTGCATCAACTTCGTAGTTACGCTGGTTTATTTTTAGCGTGATCATAATTCGTTTTTTGTAAAAAGGGAGTGGGGTGACGTTCCTGTGACTAAATTTAACAAATTCGAAGCAAAACAAAAAACGGAATTTATTAGAATCTTTTATTCATGAAAACAAATTTTCGATATCGGCTTTTTCCCCGCTGAACCGTGGAAAACTGATGCTGAAGCGGTATCCTGCCAACTTTTTAGAGAGACTATTTTGCTTTTTCCGGTTGCGGTGCTTCATCAAAATCGGTGCTGGTAGAAACAGAATACCATTCATCAATTATCGCCCTGGTAGCATCAATGCCGTCTGTGATCATCTTCACCGCATCTTTCCCAATGGGCAATTGAAGGGGCGGGATGGGCAGGTGAACCAGGTCGAGGATAACCCTGGCCAGTTTTTCAGGATCCCCGGGTTGACGCCCGTGAAGTGTAGTACCCAACTCCTTTGATGGTCCAACTATTTCAAGGTAATCATCGATTACATTTTCGGATAGAGCATACGATTCGGCACTTAAAAATCCGGTGCGGAAAATACCCGGTTCAACAGAAGTAACATAAATGCCAAGTGGGGCCAGTTCTACCGCAAGTCCGCGGGAGATACCTTCCACTGCTGATTTGGTGGAGCCATAAAGTGACCATCCGGGATACGTACCATAAGCAAAAAGTGAGGAGATATTAATTATGTGACCCGAGCGTTCGGCGCGCATATAGGGGAGCACGGCACGCACCACATTTAAAAGTCCGAACACGTTGGTGGCATACTGTTTTTTTACTTCCACATCCGACGCTTCTTCAATGGCAGTGATGATCCCGTAACCTGCATTGTTGATCAGTGTATCAATGCGCCCGAAATGGCGGATTCCCTGACTTACGGCTTCGATAACCCGGTCTTCATTGGTGACATCCATCGACAATACAAGAAGATCGGGATGGTTTTTAAGTTTTTCCTTTAACTGTTCGGGTTTATCGCGAACTGTGGCAATGACTTTATCTCCTTCATCGAGGGCAGCCTTTGTTATTTCCAGTCCGAACCCCCTGGAACTGCCCGTAATGAATATGACTTTTTGAGTGTGCATATCAATTTATTTTATGACGTTAAAAATTGCTGTGATATCAGTTGTCCGGAGCGGGGTAGGACTAATAATAGGGTACGGGCAACAACAGGTCCTTAATTATTTCATCCTGCGTTTAGCAGGGTACAAAACTATCGAAGGAATGCTGTTACTCCGGGGCAATTCGACGGATCGGCAAATTGGTTAGTTGAATGGCGGTATATTTACCCCCTATTATGACCTCCGGGTCAGTATCAAACGGTTAAATATGAAATACCTGAAATTTTTCCTGCTCGTTTCCTTCCTTGTCAGTACCTGCTTCGCTGTTTTTGCACAGGATCTGAAGTCGCCCGATGGCAACCTGGTATTGACTTTCAGCCTCCAGGCCGATGGCACACCGGAATACACATTGTCCTACAAAAACAAACCGGTAATTAAACCCAGCCGGCTGGGACTTGAATTAAAAAAGGATCCGAAGTCGTTGCTGAATGGTTTTACTGTTACCGGAACAAAGAACTCGGTGTTCGACGAAACCTGGTCGCCTGTATGGGGCGAAACAAAAACCATCCGCAATCAGTATAACGAACTGGAAGTATCACTGTCGCAGAAGGATCCCGACCGGCAGATGCTGATCCGTTTCCGTTTGTTTAACGATGGACTTGGATTCAGGTATGAGTTCCCCACCCAGAAAAACCTGGTTTATTTTGTTATAAAGGAAGAACGCACTGAGTTTGCCATGACGGGTGATCATACGGCATTCTGGATTCCGGGCGACTATGATACCCAGGAATATGATTATACTACATCAAAACTTTCGGAGATCCGGCGGTTGATGACAGGTTCCATTACCAGTAACCTGGCCCAGACCAGTTTTTCGCCCACCGGTGTGCAGACATCACTCCAGCTTAAAACCGCAGATGGACTTTATATCAACCTGCATGAAGCGGCGCTGATCAATTATGCCTGTATGCATCTTAACCTGAATGATACCAATTTTGTATTTACATCCTGGCTTACGCCCGATGCCAGGGGGGATAAGGGATATATGCAGGCCCCGGCTACTTCACCCTGGAGAACTATCACGGTCAGTGATGATGCGCGTGTGTTACTTGCTTCAAAAATTGCCTACAACCTGAATGAACCGAGTAAGATAAAAGAAACTTCCTGGATCAAACCTACCAAGTATGTAGGTGTGTGGTGGGAGATGATTGGCGGGAAAAGTACCTGGTCGTATACGAACGATCTTCCTTCTGTTATGATTGGTATAACCGATTATACAAAGGTGAAACCAAACGGGACACATGGTGCCACAACGGAGAAAGTAAAACATTATATCGATTTTGCTGCGAAGAATGGTTTTGATGCGGTGCTGGTAGAAGGGTGGAATATTGGCTGGGAAGATTGGTTTGGTAATTCGAAAGATTATGTGTTTGATTTTGTAACACCGTATCCCGATTTCCATGTTAATGAATTACGGGACTATGCAAAGTCGAAAGGGGTGAAGATAATTATGCATCATGAAACATCTTCTTCGGTCAGGAATTACGAGCGTCATATAGATTCTGCCTATAAGTTTATGAAGACAAACGGGTACGATGCAGTGAAGAGTGGATATGTGGGTCCTATCCTGCCAAGGGGCGAGAATCATTATGATCAATGGATCGTTAATCATTATCAGTATGCCATTGAAAAGGCTGCACAATATAAGATCATGGTCAATGCACATGAGGCGGTTCGTCCAACGGGGATCGCCCGTACCTGGCCCAACCTCATAGGAAATGAATCGGCCAGGGGCACCGAGTACCAGGCATTTGGCGGATCCAAACCCAATCATGTAACGGTCCTTCCGTTTACGCGGCTGATGGGTGGTCCGATGGATTATACCCCGGGAATCTTTGAAATGGATCTCAGTAAAATGAATCCGGCGAATAAATCGCATGTCAACAGTACGCTTGCCAACCAGCTTGCATTATATGTTACGATGTATAGTCCGCTCCAGATGGCAGCAGACTTGCCAGAGAATTATGAACGTTTTCCGGATGCTTTCCAGTTTATCAAAGATGTAGCGGTTGACTGGGACGAGAGCACGTACCTGGAGGGGGAGCCTGGCCAGTACATCACCGTTACGCGGAAGGCGAAGGGCAGGAGCGACTGGTTCCTGGGTTCGGTGAATGGTGACAGTTCGAGGATTTCGAAAATCAGTTTAGCGTTCCTTGAGCCGGGAAAAAAATATACTGCTACTATTTATGCAGATGCGAAGGATGCGCATTGGTTAACCAATCCGCAAGCCTATACAATCAGGAAGATGGTGGTTACCAGTAAATCTAAATTATCGCAGTACTGTGCACCGGGTGGTGGTTATGCCATCAGCATAATTGAAAAATAAGTAGGGTCATTACCTTGAACGAAATGATGGATCAGGAGGCGCTTCTACGGGAGGCGCCTCTCTTGTTATATTCCTGATCATTCCTTTAAAAATAAAATAGTGGAAAGGAAGCATCGAGTACCAGTACAACCTGCCCAGTAAACCTCGGGGGCGGAAGGTAGCAGTTTGCACCAGCATGACTTTGCCATCGCTGGTATCCCGTTTAAATTCCAGCCAGGCCTCGCCGGGCATTTTCATTTCTGCATACAGCAGCAAACGTTTTTCTTTCCGGTCGGCTACCAGTACACGCCAGAAATCGAGAGAATCGCCGGAATGCAGGGAATCTTTATGAGTGCGGCCGCGGCGGAGTCCAACCCCACCAAATGCCTTATCCAGGAACCCCCTTGCCTTCCACAAAGTGTTACCATAGTACCATCCATTATCACCACCGATTTTCCAGATATTGGAAAAAACCTGTTCTTCCCTTTCGCCGATTGGTTCCTGTTGTTTGTCTTTAAATGTACCGTAGGTAGGCACGGTAATACTTTTGTTGATGGTCGTATTGGTGTTAAATACACTAAAAGCATCTTTCCAGCTGCTGACCACCTCGTTTTGTTCGATCTTCTGGAAGGCCATCTGCACGGCCTCGCGGTAAGTGATCGGATTCACTCCGAGATCTGAACTCATATTATTGGGCCGGCAGACTACATTCACCTTCATACTGTCGACCAGGTTCTGGGCAAGGGAGTAGGAGGTGGATGTTACAAAATAGAGCCAGTAACTGGAAAGTTTGGGCGTCATCACGGGAACGGTGATGATTTTTCGTTTCAGTTTTCTCACTTCTGCGAACTGTAACATCATTTCTTTATAGGTCAGGATCTCCGGTCCCCCGATATCATGATCACTGTTAAAGTATTTTTCTTTCAGTAAAACACCGGTCATGTATTCTATCACATTGCGGATGGCGATGGGCTGGCATTTCGTTTCCACCCATTTGGGGACGATCATTACGGGAAGTTTTTCCACCAGGTCGCGGATGATTTCAAAGGAAGAACTCCCCGAGCCCACGATGATGCCTGCGCGGAGGACGGTGGCGGGAATGGGTCCGGAGCGTAGGATATTCTCCACCTGCAGGCGGGATGACAGGTGTTGGGAAAGCGCTTCTTCGTTTACGATCCCGCTCAGGTAGATGATCTGGCGGCAGCTGGTGGTGCTGATCAGCTGGAGGAACCGTTCTGCGATCTTCTTTTCGATCTCGCTGAATTTGGCGCCCTCGCGCATGGAGTGCACGAGGAAGTAGGCAGCGTCGAGGTCCTGCGGTAGGGCGATGTTACTTTCCTGATCGAGGAAGTCCACTTCCAGCACTTTTACCTTTTCGTTGGACAGTTCATCTTCGAACCTCCATTTATTACGAACGCAGCAGGTCAGGCTGTGGCCTTGCTTCAGTAAAGCTGCAGTCAGCCTCCTGCCTATATAACCATTGGCGCCGGTGATCAGGATGTTCATACCCGTTGGAGATCAAACATTGGGCCGCTGCTGTTGAAAGGCCTACCTTGTCGTTGGCAGGTATGGCCGGTTTGTTATATGAAAGAAGAATTTGAAGAATTAATCGGGAGTTTTATAAGGGATAAGGTCGGCATTGATGCCAGCTTCCTGTTGGAGGGACTTGTTGCCGGTCTCAGGGGGCAGGTTATACAGCTCGACGAATCAGGCGAA
>JBEVJC010000016.1:0-249443 GCA_040510375.1 Chitinophagaceae bacterium | reverse complement strand
TGTACGTGTTCCGCACCCGTTTGCCGGTCGCCATCAACTGTATTGCTACAGTCATGCTGCCCCTCGACTTGCATGTATTAAGCCTGCCGCTAGCGTTCATCCTGAGCCAGGATCAAACTCTCCATTGTAAATGATGTTTGATACTGACAATGTAAAAAATTCTCAAGAGAAAATTAAACGTGTCAATTCGAATTTGTTCGAGTGACTTACCTTGTTTGTTTCATTCCGGTGGCACCGGAATGAAGTGCTATTGTTTCCCAATCTTTCAAAGATCTTTTGGCTTTCCTGCCTTTCAGCAGGCTACCGTTTGTGTCCGTTATTTCTAGCGGAGTGCAAAGGTAAGGGCCTCTTTATTTCTAACCAAATTTTTCTTTCTTTTTCTTCAATTTTCTTTCAGAAAAAATCAGAGCTAAATGGTATGAAAATCAACTTGTTTGTGAAGAACTGCGCTCCTTTTTTTCAGAGCGGATTGCAAAGGTAGGAGTTTCAAACACACTACCAAATTTTTATTCTCTTTTTCTTTATTTTTTTCTTCGTCTTTCACTAACCTTCTTCAGAGAACTACCCGTGTTTCGATCGGGGTTGCAAAGCTAAGGGATCCATACATACCAGCCAATTTTTTTTCAATTATTTTTTGGTCGATTTCTTCCTTAACATCCTTCATTTTACCTTCAGAGAACTGTCCCGTTTTTCAAGCGGGTTGCAAAGATAGGAGTGAATCTTTTCCTGCCAAATTTTTTTTGAAATTATTTTAGTCAAAACCTCTCAAACCCGCGCCAGTCAACGATTTAAATTTTAAAAAAATTTGAAGTTTAAACCGCGACCTACTGTTCAGTAATTTACTTTCATTAGGAATAAACCGTGTGGCGGGACAGCGAAACTGGCCTTGGTACAGTCTTTCGCTTCAATGATACCAGCGAACTGTTCTACGGTCACCAAACCCCTCCCAACTTTCAACATTGTTGCCGTCAATGCACGCACCATTCCACGAAGGAACCGGTCGGCTTTTACATAGTATATAAGTTCATTGCCGGCGATCTCCCAGCGGCTCTCCATAATCCGGCAATGGAACGACTTTACCTGTGTGTTCCTTTTGGAGAAAGAAGTGAAATCCGTGTACTCCATCAGCCTCCCTGCCGCCGCATGCATGGCACCCGCATCTATCTTATAGGGAAAATAGTAGCCCCGGTCGTCCAGGAACGGGTCCTTCCTGCGGTAAACATGGTATTCGTACTCCCTGCTCACCGCATCAAAACGGGAATGGGCCTCGTCAGGAACCAGGCGGACCTCCCTTAATACAATATCCCGTGGCAGGATCGCATTGAGTTTATATATAAGCTGGGGATGAAGCTCACCTTCATAGTCGAAATGGAAAAAGTTCTGCCGGGCATGAACGCCTGCATCTGTACGGGAAGATCCCGTAAGGCCGACCGGACTCCGGTGCAGAACCAGGAACGCTTTTTCTACTTCGGCCTGTACGGTGTTGGCGTTTTCCTGCGATTGGAAACCGCTGTAAGCAGTTCCCTTATAGGCCAGTTCCAAAAAATATCGGGGCATAGAGTTCAGTTGTACGGGCCGAAGGCCCTGGTGGTTTACTGCAGCAGGCTGCGAAACCGTTCAATAAAATAATCGTCGTGCAATTCAGTTTCAAGTTTGCTGAAGTTGGCAGGATCCGACACCCTGGCCTGCGCCAGCCGGAATAACTTCAGCTTTCCACCATCGCCAGGGAAGGCCCGGCTAAGCAAACGAAGCTGTTCCGTACTGATACAGTGGCTCTTGAAAAGTTTGGAGCCTTCCTCCAGCATCCCTTCTTCCCTGCTGGCCGACTTCATCTTCCTGATTGTTTTTTCCAGCTCCGGCTCCGTGGCGACCGTCCTGCAGTTCACCGCTATGGGAACAGAGATGGACTCCGTGTCCTTCACCGTTACCAGCTGCACCTGCCTGTCGGGATTCGGAATCAGGATCTTCACTGTAT
Source organism: Chitinophagaceae bacterium (assembly GCA_040510375.1). Lineage (GTDB taxonomy): Bacteria > Bacteroidota > Bacteroidia > Chitinophagales > Chitinophagaceae > JBEVJC01. The sequence continues at coordinate 247,468 of JBEVJC010000016.1, read as the reverse complement.
CGCGGCGCCCGTCGTATTCATCTATAAAGGTGAGACCAAACCCCTGGGTAGTGGAACTTTCCCCTTTCCTGATAACCCGCGAAGGTTTATACGGATCGGCTTCTTCCCTGCCCGTCACCGCGACAGATTTAGTAGTATCATTTACAGAAGGGGTTATTGGGCGACTGGCCACGGCAACCGAGATCAAATCCTTTTCCCCGGTTTCTGGAACCCTTGCTGAAGTAATTGTCTTATCAGCGGACGGCGGAACCCCGACATTGGTTTTTGGAACCAGGGTTGATGAATCAGTTCTATCAGCGGATGGCGGAATCTCAACATTGGTTTTGGTAACCAGAGTTGAAGCAACTGTTTTATCAGTAGATGGCGGAATCTCAACAGTGGTTTTTGTAACGCGGGTAGATGAATCAGTTTTCCCCGATGGTATTGGTTCTGCCGCAGCCGGTTTTGAAACCACGGCCGGTACAACGGGCTTTTCCTCAGGTGCCCCGGATAATTTTGTAACCTGGGCCGAAACGGGCACTTTCTCCGCTGGTGCCGGTTCCACCATTGCAGTCTTTTGAGCCTCAGCGGAGGTTATTACTTTTTCGCCGGGTGCCGTTACAGGGACCTGGTTCCCGGCAATAACAGAATCCTGATTTTGCCTCATGGGAATCACCGGCGGAATTATTTCCGGTTTCTCCGACCCCGCGGGGGCCTCAGCTACAATACGGATGGTGGTGAACCGGAGGGAATTGTCGTCTGTAGCACGGGCAAGTAAATCTGTAAACGGACTAACTTTCCTTGGTTCCGTTTTAAAATTTGCCGGCATCTTTTCTGCAGTTATTCGCCGGGCCGACTGCTGGTCGTTCAGCACAAATCCATCCGGACCCTTATTTTCCAGCAGGAAACCATGATCGCGGCTGTCCATCCGGACCCGGAAAAGCTGGTCGGGGTATTTATTAAGGGGAAAACCGATCCGCAACAAATAGGAGCTGTCGGACATGCCGGGAAGGATAATGTATCCGGACGACCCCGATGCATAGGTCCGGTTATCCAGTTTTATGAAGAAGGGTTCGGCCGATTCCAGGTAAACAAAGAATACCCGCTGCGAATAAGCCAGGGTAAACGACATGACAAACAAGACCGAAACCAATACCTTCTTCATTCGATTTTCAGTTAAACTCAAAAATAGCCTAAATAAGACTATCCCGCTGTTAAAGACGACAGCTTTCAGCCTTTTACTACTATTGCGTTCCTTTACACGATACATTTACAACCAAAAACGCCAACGATGAAACGACCGATCTTACTTACACTTGCCATCGCTGCTGTACTTACCTCCAGCAGTCAGCAAACAGACGGATCCGATACAGCCTGGAAAAAAGAGTACCGCGCCTCCCCCACCCGGTTGAATGATCTCGTACATACCAAACTCGATGTCCGGCCCGATTATACCAATTCCCATCTGTACGGTAAAGCATGGATTACCCTGCGGCCTCATTTTTATTCCACCGATTCCCTTAACCTGGATGCAAAGGGGATGGAAATAAAAAAAGTGGAACTGGTCAGGACCGACAAAAAAATACCGCTTCAGTTTACCTACGACGATTTCAACATCCGTATTAAACTGGATAAAATCTACAGGGCCACCGAATCCTATACGGTATATATAGAGTACACCGCAAAACCCGACGAATTCGAAGCGAAGTATATGCGCAACCAGCTCCTGGGTATAAAGGGTCTTTATTTTATAAACCCAAGAGGGGAAGAAAAAGACAAACCAACCCAGATCTGGACACAGGGCGAAACAGAATCCAACTCGGCCTGGTTTCCCACCATCGATGCCACCAACCAGCGATGCACACAGGAACTGACCGTAACCGTGCCGGATAAATATGTTACCCTGAGTAACGGCAAACTTGTTTCCCAGAAAAAGAATGCAGATAAAACCAGGAGCGACTACTGGAAAATGGACCTGCCACATGCTCCCTACCTGTTCTTTATGGGTGTGGGAGAATACAGCATTGTGAAAGATACCTGGAGGGGCAAAGAAGTGAACTATTATGTGGAACCTGAATTCAGCAGCGTGGCCAGGAAGATTTTTGGTAATACACCAGAGATGATGACCTTCTTTTCAAAGGCAACCGGGGTGGACTTCCCCTGGGTTAAATATTCACAGATTACCGGTCGCGACTATGTAGCAGGTGCCATGGAAAATACAACTGCCACCATTCACCAGAACACTGCACAGCAGGATGCACGCGAACTGATCGATGGTAATTTCTGGGAAAGTACAATCGCACATGAACTTTTTCACCAGTGGTTTGGTGACTATGTTACTACCGAAAGCTGGAGCAACCTCACATTGAACGAATCATTTGCCGATTACAGCGAAACCCTGTGGAGTGAATACAAATACGGTAAAGATGCCGGTGATGATGAAAACTTCAAGGGTATGTTAAACTACCTGGCCAGCGGCAGTGAGGCAAAAGACCTGGTGCGTTTTTATTATCACGACCGTGAAGATATGTTTGATGCAGTGAGTTACCAGAAAGGAGGCCGCATACTTCATATGCTGCGCAACTTTGTTGGCGACTCTGCATTTTTCAAATCAATAAATCTTTATCTCACCAGTAATAAATTCAAATCGGCGGAAGCCCAGCAATTACGCCTGGCTTTTGAAGAAGTAACCGGGCGCGACCTGAACTGGTTTTTTAACCAGTGGTATTTTGGAAGTGGCAACCCCGAAGTCGACATCAGTTATGCATACAACGATGCTGCAGGAAAAGTTACTGTGACGGTGCGTCAGTTGCAGAACAGCGGAACCATCTTCCGGCTGCCTATTGGGATTGATGTATATAATGGCAACAGCAAAACCCGGTACCAGGTCTGGTCTTCGCACCAGGTGGACAGCTTTACCTTCAATTACAGTACCCGCCCCGATCTGGTGAACGTAGATGCAGATAAAATCCTGCTCTGGAAAAAGAAAGACAATAAAACTTTTGAAAATTATGTTCATCAATATCGTGCAGCGGGAAATTTTGTTGATCGTCACGAAGCGGTGGAATTTATTTTAGCCGGACCCGGCGATGCAAAGACAATCGAATTTGCCAGGATGGCACTCAACGATAAATATCCAGGTATAAGGAATATGGTCCTCGACGGAATTGACCTCTCCAACCCCGCAACTGCTACTGCCCTGCAACCAATGATCTTAAAAATGGCAGAAAGCGATTCTTCTACGATTGTCCGGGCAAATGCAATCCAGACGCTTGGGGTTACAAAGAACAAACAATTTGAAGCCCTCTATAAAAAACACCTGAACGATTCATCGTATAGTATCGCCGGCGCATCACTCGGCGCACTGGCAGAAACAGATCCACAGGCTGCACTGGAAATAGCGAAGGACTTCAGAAAAAAACCTAACAAAGGTTGGCTGAAACAGTCAATCATGATGGCAATGGCTAAATCGGGCGATGAAGAAACATTCGATGAGCTCTTCGAACATTTTGTATCCCTCGACCTGCAGTCGAGATTTGGCGAAATTACAAGCCTGGGCATTTACCTGCAATCAATCCGCAATACGGAAAAATTCAAAAAAGGGGTGGATGAACTTGTCCGGTTTAAAGAATCCATGCCCGCCGCAATCAAAGACCAGACGGATCCATTCCTGGGAAAAATCCTGAATGATATCCTGATTGCAAAGACCACAGCTTCCAAAAACGATCCACTAAACGCCGCATTAAAAGAGCAGGCCGGTTATATTTCAGGAATATTAAAACCCAAAGCTTTTTAAAGCCAGGGAATGAAAATAAATGATGGCCGTTGAACCGGTCATCTTATAAATAAAAATGGCCCTTAACCGGGCCATTTTTATTTAATCTTATTTTAAATCGTTGGAGGCATTACCACTTACCACCAGCGCCACCTCCACCGAAGCCGCCGCCACCGAAGCCACCAAATCCGCCACCACCGCCGCCTCCGCCACCGCCGCCGAAGCCGCCGCCGAAACCACCAATTCCTCCAAAACCACCCCAGCCGGAATAACCCCTGCGCGACATCATACCACCTCCACCTCCCCCACCACGGGAGAAAATAGAGATCAGGATAATGATGATTGCAATAATGGGCACGGGATTGAATCCCCTGCGTTTTTTTCGTTTGTTATAATCTGCGGGTGCCTTGTATTTACCTGCAGCTGCTTCGATCAATGCGTCAACAGTTGCGTTCAACCCATTGTAATAATTGCCCGACTTAAATGCCGGGATCATTTCGTTGTCGACGATTGCGCTGGCTGTCAGGTCGGGAATCACTCCTTCCAGTCCATAACCCGGTGCAATAAATGCATCGCGGTTACCGGCTGCACCACCGGTTGAAATAAGGATTACAATACCGTTGTCAAAATTTTTGTTACCCACTCCCCACTGCCGTCCGATCCCGATTGCATAATCGGCCGCTGAATAACCTTTCAGGTCGTCTACGATCACGATTGCAATCTGATTGGAAGTACTATCGTCGTAAGCCACCAGTTTGTTCTCCAGTGCATGCACCTGTTCGGCTGTCAGGAACTTGCCTGTAAAATCGTTTACAAGACGTGGCGGGTTTGGCCGTTGGGGAAAGTCCTGCGCGGAGGCCGGAACCGCAATTGATATAAATAGTAAAAAGGCTAATAGGAATTTGTTCATGCTCATCATTTACCGAAGACTATATCATCGGGTAATTCATTTTTGTCCATTTCTTTGTCGTAGGGAAAATGAAGGTGCAGTGTTTCCCCGATATGTTTTATACAACTGCTGATCCCTTCTGCATAATCATCACGATTAAAATTGGAGATCATCTGCGCTACTTCCCTGTTCCAGAATTCGGTACCCACTTTCTGATGGATCCCTTCATCACCGAATAAAGCAAGTTGCCGGTCCTTCAATGCTATATACAACAACACAGCGTTACGATCCTCGGTATTTTCCATTTTCAACTGGAAAAAAATCTCTGCCGCCCTGTCAATAGCATCCATGAACTTGCAATGGCTTTCAACGAATACTCGCACTTCGCCACTGGTGCGACGTTCCGCAATCCGCACAGCCTCCACTATCTGCGCCTCCTGGTCGGGAGTAAAAAAATGTTTGTTCTTTTTAAAAAATGGAAAGCCCATGTTTGATTTTAAAATTTGATCTCTACGTTTTTTTCGGCGCCTTGCACTGCTGCAAAACCATCCTCTGCCCTGAAGCCAAACACTGCTGCGGCAATACTGGTAGGGAACGAACGAACCGACCGGTTAAATACAGCAACCGATTCATTAAAATCGTTGCGGGCTACCTTGATCCTTCTTTCCGTTCCTTCCAGCTGTGTTTGCAGACCTGCATATGCCTGGGTTCCTTTCAGCGTTGGATATTTTTCAATAGTAATGATCATCCGGTTGACGGCCGAAGCAAGTGTATCCTGCGCAGCAGTCTGGCTGGCAAAATTACCTGCTTCAAAACTTGCATTATTCTGACCCGACACTGCCCTGCTTCTTGCAGTGGCTATCTGTTCAAGGGTTGATGACTCAAAGTCGGACACCCCTTTAACCACATTCACCAGGTTCGGGATCAGGTCAAGCCGCCGCTGGTAGGTGCTTTGAACCTCCGACCAGTTTTTCTTTACATTCTCCTGTTTGCTCACCAGGCCATTATAGGAAGTGACCAGGAAAATAACAATGATCAATACAATACCTGCAATGACCAGTAGGGTCTTTTTTGATTTCATACCGGCTTAAAATTGAACCTTTGGCGCTTTTTCCGCACCAGCATCTGCTTCAAATCCGTTCCTTGATTTAAAACCCATGATGCCGGCGAATATATTTGTAGGGAACGACCGGACTTTTGTATTATAAACATTAACCGCATCATTAAACCTGCGCCTCGAATTGCGGATATCATTTTCAATCCCTTCCAGTTGTCCCTGTAATTGCAGGAAGTTCTGGTTTGCTTTAAGGTCAGGATAACTTTCCACCACAGCCAGTAAACGACTCAGAGAGCTGGACACCTGCCCCTGCGCGGCCTGGAACTTCGCCAGGTTTTCATCGGTAAGGTTCTCTGCAGTGAAGTTGACAGAAGTTGCTTTTGCGCGCGCTTCCACTACTGCGGTCAGTGTTCCTTTTTCAAATGCAGCGGCACCTTTAACCGTGTTCACGAGGTTATCAACCAGATCGTTTCTTTTCTGGTATTCGGTGTTAACGTTATTCCAGGTGTTCTTCACGGTTTCATCCTGTTTTACCAAGCCATTGTAACCGTTACAACCTACAATACCAAGAATAACTACGATCCCGAGGATCACATATAATGTCAGATTCTTTGTTCCTTTCATTTTGAATGGTTTTGTTTGAGATTAGGAATTAAAAGTACACTATTTCATAAATCCGGACTGTAAATTTAGGCAGATACCGTTTATGCACCGGCGAACGGATTCTTTGCCGGTAACGGCATGATTTTAGTCGGTGTATTATTTTAATACAAACCAATGAAAAAACACAACTGGCTGTTCGCCTTACTCCTGTCCTCCGCCTCACTTATTTCCTGTGACAAAAACGATTCCGACAATGATGAACCTACGGGGCCCGTTACTATCACAGACAGTATTCTTACCAACAAACTCCGTCTACCATGGGAGATCCTCTGGGGTCCCGACAACAAAATCTGGATCACTGAACGCGGCGGTAATATCAGCCGTATGGACCCGGAAACCGCTGTCATCACACCTGTCTTCACTGTTCCCGATGTGGTAGCAGATGGTGAAGGTGGCCTGTTGGGGATGACGCTCACCGGTTCGGCTGCCGCGCCGCAGGTTTATATCGTTTACAATTATAACCAGGCCGGTTATAAAGAAAAGGTGGTGCGGTATAATTTCAACGGAACTACCCTGGTAAATCCCGCAACCATTATCGAAAATATTCCTGCGGGCGGTGTACATAATGGCAGCCGGTTGCTGATCAATGGCGATAAAATATTTATCAGCACAGGTGATGCCGGTACTTCTGCAAATGCGCAGATCCCAACTTCACTTAGCGGAAAAATCCTTCGCCTGAATCTTGACGGAAGTATTCCGGCCGATAACCCTGTTGCCGGTAATCCTTACTGGAGTATGGGTCACCGTAATCCGCAGGGACTTGTTTTTGCCAATAATAAAATATACAGTGCGGAACATGGTCCGTCTGCCGATGATGAAGTTAATATCATCACACGGGGGGGAAACTATGGATGGCCGAATGTGGAAGGTGTGTGTGACAGGGCCAATGAACAAACATTCTGTGCGGCAAATAATGTAGTGGAACCAATTAAAGCATGGACTCCAACCACGGCTCCTTCCGGGTTGGACTACTATGACAACAACCAGATTCCTCAATGGAAAGGTTCCCTGTTGCTTGTTGCGTTAAAAGATTCGCGGTTGTACCAGTTAAAACTCAATGCTACTTCTGATGCGGTAGAATCAACTACTGAATTTTTTGTAAGTAAATACGGACGTATGAGGGATGTATGCGTTTCGCCGTCAGGGACCGTGTATATCTGTACCAGTAACGGTAATAATGATATGATCATTAAAGTCCGGGGAGTAGAGGACTAAGTTATTACAGACTTTGTTTTCAGCAAACCGGGTTATCAGAGACTTTTTGATTCAGGAAAACGGAAATAACAAACTTTTCGATGTGGGGGACCGGATATCAGTTTTTTTAAGAGGCCTCAAATCGGGTTATTTTAAAGACCCTTCCGCCAGTGCTGGTTAAGTATATTGATCAGCAGGTCATTGAAATTCCAACTAAGGTCGGCAGCGGCAAGGGCAACCAGGCTATCCTGTTCAAACCGATGAGGCCTTGATGGTCCTGTCATATTGGGTTTCATGTTCAGGTCGAAGAGTTGATATTTTCCTGAAACATCCTGTCGGCAGTCGATCCGGATGGGGGCCCGGGCCCCTACCAGTGAGGCAGCGACAGAACATTGTTCATAAACTTCCTGGATGGCAGCCGAGTCCTGTTCCCTGGAACTGATGACCCTGCTGTTTTCCACAACCGGTACCAATCCGTTGTAAGGAGCTACACCGTCCTGGTGGTTGAAACGCTTAACCGCGGTCAGACACCAGTGACGGTGTTTTTGTTCCATGTCACCAAAGATCTCATAGACTCCGGGAGGCATGACGGTGATAGTGATTTCTTCGCCGGGCAAAAACGCTTCTGCGTACATGGACGAACCGTAGAGTCCATCTTCAAATACATTCTGCAAAACCGTCTGGTATTGCATGGCATCGCGAATCAGCTGCACTCCCTGACTCCCCCTTCCTCTTATTGGTTTTAATATAAAGGGGAACCCGAAAGGTATACTTACCTGATCCCCTTCATTGATCCATATTTTATCCGGCACCGCCAGCCCGTGTTTTGCCAGCAGATTGCCGGTTACCCATTTATCATCATATTGCTGTACCAATGCAGGGTCCTGTCCTACAACAGCGATACCTTTCCGCATAAACTCTTCCACCGGATGTCCTCTATATAATACCGTGTTAAGCCAAAGAACATTAGCTCCTTTGCTTAAAGCATGCGCAATACCGGCAGTACTATCGGGGAAAACCCAGTCGCGGTCAACCTTGATCTGCGGTTCGTTAACCGGGCAAACCATTTTCACTCCTGACTGAGATAAAGCAAAACCAATATCCGCGCCGCTGTCAGCATAACCATTTTCTTTCATAGGTTTAACAACGCCATCCACCGCGGGTGCGGGGGCTGCCTGGAAAAGAACAGCAGGGAAAATGCCTTCGGGTATTTTAGTCATTCCGGCGAATTTACGCAGGATATATCAATGATCCCTGTTGCTACCGGGCCTGTTCCTTCTCCATCCGCGGGGTTTTGTGCCTGATCTTTTCTGCCCTATGTAACAGGAACGCCGCTTCGGTCGTGACTTCCATGTGCAGGGCGAATTGCATAAGGTTGACTCTTGGAATAGAATCCTTCATGTCTTCATCTTCAGAGCTGAATGCCAGTTCCAGCCAATCATTAAGCTGGATCCGGATATGGTTCAGGTCATAAAATTCAAAGACTTCGTGAAATACCAGCAGCGGATTTTCCATTTCTCCTTCCAGCGCGCTGGCTCCACCGCATAGGAAAGCACCAGCGAACTATCAAAAAATGCATCTACCGCAAAAGGATGATTCTTCAAAGCGTTCACGACACGGTATTTAATTGATCGGGACGAAGTATAAATTCATTAAATAAAATGAACAGTATAAAAATTACTGCGAAAACAAGGTTGAGTTGCCCCCATATCAGCAGTTGCGGAACGGTAAAAAATTCAATAATATTCATAACCCCAATCAGAACTACCTGCGCCAGCACCGCTGTTCGCGGCCTGTATCCGCTTACAATCCAAAGTGCAAAAATTGTTTCACCGATTCCTATTCCCCTTGTAAGCGGTATAGCATATTCACTTCCTGTAATGGCGGCAACAATCTCAGCGTGCCTGGGCACCATCATCAGCACTTTGCAAAACATTCCGTTTATCAGCCAGACAGCGGCAATCAATCCGATGGAAATCAGGTAAACTGTGGTCCGCAGGCGATCTGATTTTATTACCAGCGTGTTTTTCATAATTGCTGAAAGTAACAGGATTTTTCCAGAATCCAAAGTCGCATCAGAACGGAACAATCCATTCAAATTTTTCCAGAAATAAATCCGGCAGACCTCCGTCTTCCAGCACAGGCATCCTTTCAGGCCGATATTCCCGCATCTCCCCGAATTGTCTAAATGTACAACAGGTGGAACCATTTGCCCGTTGCCGGGACATACCTGTGCGGCTAGCTTCGGGCAGTATTTTCCCAGAAACCTCAACAACCTAAACAATCAAACATGAAACTTACCAGATTTCCTGCGATGTCTTTTTGCCTCGCCCTTTTTCTCCTGGCTGTAACGCCCTCAGGTTATTCCCAGACAGCCGTCAAGAATATAGTCCTTGTCCACGGTGCATTTGCCGATGGTTCGGGCTTTGAAGCCATTTACGACCTGCTTACCAAAAAAGGTTATAAGGTAAGCGTGGTAGCTAATCCAAACACCGGATTTGCTGATGATGTTGCAGCTACCAGGAGAACAATTGCACGACTGGATGGTCCGATCCTGCTGGTCGGACATTCATACGGAGGTGCAATAATCACCGAAGCGGGTAACGATCCGAAAGTGGCCGGACTGGTGTACATCGCAGCATTTGCACCCGATGCAAAAGAAACATTATTGAGTTTACTCCAGGCCGGGCCTCCCGCACCCAATTCAGGAATCCTTCCTCCGGATTCAGCAGGTTTTGTGTGGTACGATGTGGCAAAATACCATTCCGGTTTTTGCGCAGATATTCCGAAAGAAAAAGCAGCGTTTATGGCCGACTCCCAGGTACCCGTATCTGCCTCGGTCTTTGTAGCAGCAATAGAAAACCCCGCATGGAAAACAAAGAAATCATGGTATATCGTTGCAACGGAGGACCAGACCATTCCTCCCGATGGTGAACGATTTATGAGTAAGAGGATGGGTGCAAAAACAACAGAGATCAAGGCAAGTCACCTGGTGTTTATGTCAAAACCTAAAGAAACCGTTGCCGTGATCGAATCCGCTGCCGGCGAATTATCAAAATAATAAAGTAGTGGCGGTCCGGATATTTTAACAGGCACAACGGATCGCCATTTCCTGTTTTTTTTTAACTTTGTCCTTCACTTTTATACTTCACAGATAATGTAGAATAATTTCTTTCACTGAATTAAACGGAGAGCCTTAACCTGGCCTCCTTCTATTGTTCATTATTGAAGAAAGAAATTATGTTTACAATTCAAGGCCTGTCCTATATACAGGCCAATGGAGAATTGCTGTTTTCCGGTCTGGATCTCAGCCTGAAAAAATTTGACAAAACAGGGTTAATAGGTAATAACGGTGTTGGGAAATCCACGCTCCTTAAAATCGTTGCCGGTAAACTGAAGCCTTCCTCGGGATCGGTCAGGTTGTCGGGCGACTGCTTTTTTGTGCCTCAGCATTTTGGCCAGTTCAACCATCTGACAGTTGCACAGGCAATCAATGTTTCAGGAAAACTTGATGCTTTAAATGCAATACTGGCCGGTGATCTGTCGGAACAGAATGTAAACGCACTTGCCGACGACTGGACCATCCGCCAGCGATGTGAAGAGGCTTTTTCATATTGGAAACTTGATTATCCCGACCTGGAGCAGCCGCTGTATACACTTAGCGGCGGACAAAAAACGAGGGTCTTTCTTGCGGGAATCCGGATTAACCAACCTGACCTCGTATTGATGGATGAACCGAGTAACCATCTTGATGCGGGTGGACGCAGATTGCTGTATGATTATATCCGATCGACCAATGACAGCATCCTTGCTGTCAGTCATGATCGCCAGCTGCTGGATCTTTTAGATCCGATGGCAGAACTCAGCCGCACCGGTATCAGGGTGTACGGTGGTAATTATGATTTTTATGCTTTGCAGAAACAAATTGAGTCGGAAGCTTTATTGTCAGAGTTAAAAGACCGCGAGAAAGCGGTCCGAAAGGCCAAGAAATCTGAACGCGATAGTCTTGAGAGACAACAGAAGCTCAATGCACGCGGTAAAAACAAACAGGAAAAGTCGGGCCTGCCCACCATTTCCATGAATACATTCCGGAATAATGCGGAGAAAAGTTTATCGCGACTAAAAGGAGTGCACGCAGGTAAGGTTGAATCACTTTCAAAAGAACTGGATGAACTAAGGAAGCTGCTGCCTGAACCGGGTGAAATGAAAATCCGTTTTGATCAGTCCGACCTGCATCATGGTAAAAACCTGATAACGGCTAAGGATATTAATTTTGAATTTAACCAGCAGGCCCTCTGGAAACAGGGGCTTGATTTCGGGATTGTCAGCGGTGACAGGTCGGCCATCGTGGGGGCAAATGGCGCAGGAAAAACCACGCTGGTTAAACTCATTTTGGGAGAATTACAACCATCATCGGGAACTATCGAAAGAGCCGGGTTTCGTTGGGTGTATATCGACCAGGATTATTCACTGATCAACAATGATTTAACGGTATACCAGCAGGCTGGCAGATTTAGTTCGGGGAACCTGCAGGAACATGAGATAAAGATCCGGCTGGACCGCTTTCTATTTGACAGTGATTACTGGGACAAGCCTTGTTCAACCCTGAGCGGCGGCGAGAAGATGCGGTTGATCCTTTGCTGCCTGACTATTGGTTTACATCCGCCAGACCTGATCGCGCTTGATGAACCTACAAACAATCTGGATATCCTGAATACAGAAATCCTGACAACGGCAATCAGGGAATATAATGGAACGCTGCTGGTTATTTCACATGATGATTTATTCCTGCAGGAAATAGGAATCACCAATGAGATAATACTGGAATAGCGATCGGATGAACGGTACAACATTTCCTCATCGCCTGGTGCGCCCAAACCTGACAGGATACCGGGTGAAGAGGAATGAGTTACACAAGAAGTCCCGATAAATAAATATTTATTGTTTATCAATAAATATTTATCTAAATTCATGTATTATTTTGCTTTAAACCTGATAATCATGGAAATTAAAATCACAACCAGTCAAATCCTGAAAATATTATACATCCTGTCGTGGATAATATTTATAGGTGTATGTATTGAAGCCGGTGCCTTTTTATTCAATATAATAATAACGTTGGCCGTGAGTCCCGCAGAAGCTGAATATTTCTGGCGTGAGGTGGATCTGTCGGCTCTTTATGATTATGACACCGGGTATTTTATTATATTATCCTCGCTCATGACGATCGTGGCTGTGTTGAAAGCATGGATCTTTTATCTTATCATAAAAATCCTTCACGATAAAAAATTAAATCTTTCCCATCCGTTTAACAAAGAGGTGGGCCGTTTTATATTTAATATTTCCTATCTGGCTTTGTTAACCGGATTGGTTTCCATCTGGGGAGTCAGGTATTCAGAATGGTTTGTCAAACAGGGTGTGAAGATGCCGGACATCCAGAATTTACGCCTGGGCGGAGCCGATGTATGGCTGTTTATGGGCGTGATACTTTTTGTAATAGGCCAGATATTCAAGAAAGGAATCGAAATTCAATCGGAAAACGATTTAACCGTATAGTATGCCAATTATTGTAAATCTTGATGTAATGATGGCCAAACGTAAAATGTCGTTGAATGAGCTCTCCGAAAAAGTTGGATTGACCTTGTCCAATCTTTCCATTCTGAAAACGGGCAAGGCAAAAGCCATACGATTCAGTACACTGGACGCGATCTGCAAGGCGCTGGATTGCCAGCCTGCCGATATTCTTGAATACAATAAGGGCAGAAAATAAACCATAGAATGGAAAAATCTCATTAAGCATTTGTTCCAGTTTTTGCTTTGAGGTATCAGCTTCCGGCATCAGGAGATGGGTATCGGGAAAATATCGTTGGGACGAAGTGGGAGAATTTTGGAGTATATTTATAAAAGAGATTAATAATCCGGCCGTTTGTTAACCACATGCCTACCCTTCATGGCAACTGCCAATTTTTCTCCTGACTCCACCCGGTATTTATCCGCAGACCCTATCAATCACAATAAGTAAATCTCTTTATGAAAGGGCTTCTTCAAATATTTATTAAATAAAAAACAGACAATGAAACAGTTTTCCTTTTTAATTATGGTAACGCTTATTGTCACCACATCGTTTTCACAAAATGTAAGGGATACACTGGTCCCGAATGGTCAAATGGAAGGTGTAAAGGCAATAAAACTGACATCTTCAATTAATCATCATGACTATGTGATATTGGTAAAATTGCCTGCGTCATATAATGACACGCTAAAAAAAGCATATCCGGTAATGTATGTGCTCGATGCACAATGGACCTTCCCACAGATCCTGGACGCACAAAACGCTTTACTATATGATAATCTTGTCGACGAAATGATCTATGTCGGAATTGCATTTCCCCAAAACTGGTTTGTAAACAGAAACCGGGATTTCACGCCAACACATACAGATTTTGATTCTGTATCCGGTGGTGCACCTGCATTTCTGGATGCAATAAAAAAAGAAATCATTCCCTATATAAATTCTGCCTACCGCACTGATAAAAAAAATAATGGGCTGGTCGGCGGCTCTTTAGGGGGCCTATTTGTATTGTACACCCTGTTTCAACAGCCTTCCGCCTTTAACAGGTTTATTGTCAATAGTCCCTCGCTATGGTACGACAATCAGCTATTGTATAAAATGGAAAAAGACTTTTCAGAGAAACATCAGGATCTGAACGCGAAATTGTATATCTCAACAGGAGGTTATGAAGAAGAAATGGCTCCTGCACCGGCCTTCAAAAGTTTCTGTGATCAACTTAGAGCCCGTAATTATAAAGGATTGGAAATGGAAAGCCTGGTGGTAGAAAAAACTGGTCATCTTACCGCCAGTTCTTATGGAAATATCCGGGGGCTGCAATTTGTATACAACAAAGCTGATGTAAAGGTTGATTCTTCATTGCTAAACCAGTTTGCCGGGCATTACGAACTTGGAATGACATTCGTGCGGCAGGGCAATTCAATGTATGTTGATATGGGTACCAAAAAAATCCTGTTGCACGCAATATCCAATGAGAGTTTTTTTATCCCGGGCTCGAACGGCATCGCCGAATTCACGAAAGACGCCGGGGGCAAGACAACAGGCGTCAACCTGAAAACCGCGGACGGGTCATTTTATTCAAAAAAAATCGACTGATTGATCCATGAGATGTTTTATTTGCCTGTTTATTCCCGCAATGTCAATAACGTTACTGCTATGGACGAAACCGCGTTCCTCGACAAGGATTATGAACGGAAAATATCTTTCCTGAAAGATCAATATACCCGCATGTGGACACGGTTCAACATCTTTGTTACACTGGAGTCCTCGCTTATCGGCGGTAAACTCCTGTTTGACCCAAAAACTTCCATAACAGGTTTTGCAGTACTGGGAATAGTACTTTCCCTTATCTGGTATGTATTTGGAGCCAATGATAAATATCTGGTGACCCTTTATAAAAAAGCGGTAGAATCTGCATCGTTTAAACTAATGGAAGCCCTCGGACCTGGCAAAGCGTATCCAAATGAAAAAGAATATTCTTTTGTGGGTGACACTGAAGCACGGTATGTTGGATTAAAAGCCAGTCTGCTCAGCTGGCGAATCAAATGGTGTTCAGTTACTCATCTGGCTGCATTAGTGCCACTACTGCTTTCCATGGCATGGGTTATCTATGCCCTTTCGCTAATCCTGAATCAATAATACTGCAGGAAGCTATCGGCAACATCTTGTTTTAATTATTTATTCCCCATACAGGAAATAATCAGTTGGCAACGGCTCAATCCCGCTTTGTCGCAGGTCGGCAGCAATTTGTCCCCTGTGATAGGTAGAATGGTTAATAATATGGAATAAGATTTCTCCTGCAGTTTTATTAAAAGTCTTTCCCCTGACCTGGAGACCAGGGATTGCTGAATTGAGATCAAGGCTGTCGATGATCTGCAATGAATGAGCGTAACTTAATTTGTCAATATGATAACAATCCCCAAAACTGTGGATCTCCCAAACTCCCAGGGGATGCTCGCTGGGATTGATGCGGTTATTCCAGATCTGGTGCGCATTTATGATATGACTATAAAGTTTTATAGTTTTTTCAGGAATCTTTTCAATATTGGCATCAAGAACATCACCCAATTTTTGATTGACGTGATGATTGTAGGCAAATAATTTCCTGAAGAAATCATTCATGGATACTTACTTTTTTTCCTTTCACCTTTCGGTGTTCTGATGCGTGGTCCCTTCAATATTCCCTTACCAATGTCTCCAGGGGAATATGCAATGTGTAATATAATTTCCTGACCATAGCCAGGTTTAATTTCCGGTTATTGTTGAAAATATCAGATACGCGGCTTTTAAACCCCAGGATTTGCGCAAGGTCCTTGTTTGTCAGACCCTGTTGCTCCATGCGGTATTTGATTGCGTCAATAGGACTGGGCGCCTCAATTATAAAGTGTTTGTTTTCATAATCCTTAATCAGCAAGGCCAGTATATCGGCTTCGTCGCTTTCTGGGGTACCGCTCTTCGCCTGAAAAATAACTTCAAACCTTTCAATTGACTGCTGATAGTCTTTTTTTGTTTTCAATATTTTAAGTGGCATCTCTGTTCATTTTTTCTTATGATTGTTAAATTTGTTCACTGTCACGGCGTCTATTCTGTCGTATTCTGCGTGTGTTCCTGCAAACTTGATGAATACCCATCCCTTCTGAAAGTTGACCTCTACTATAAGCCGGTAATCATTTTCATTGATTTTAAAAACCGCGCGGTTATTTTTAATTGTCCGGGCAGTGTTAAAATCCCTGGTAATATCTCCAGGTTTCAGCCAAATTTTAGATAAAACATCATGATACCACCTTTCCAACGACTCTTTACAGCCTGGATATTTTTTGTAAAATGCAACCAGTGTATTGCGATTATAGATATTCATCCAGAAGCACCATTTATGCAAAGCTAATATAAAAGTAACCATTTTGGTTACTTTTATACATTTCGCCAATATTTTTGTATATGTGGATGATCTGACAATCCTGTGCAAACGTTTGCTGCTATTATATCCGGATGCATTCCGGTAAATGAAAGAACATAACTTTGAGAGGCTCCCGCAACGGGCCTGTTTACTGCTTAACAACAATCCATGCGACCAATTAATCTTATTGTTCCTTTATCCTTACTTGTTTCGCTTGCGGGATGTTCAGATGCTCCAGAAAAACTTTTTACTAAAATACCGGCAAGCGAAAGCGGGGTGGACTTCATAAACCAGGTGACGGAAAATGATTCGATCAACCCGATAAAAATGGAATTCCTTTATAATGGCGGAGGGGTAGCTGTGGGCGACTTTAATAACGACAGCCTGGAAGATTTATATTTCACTGCAAGCATGGGTCCCAACAAGCTTTACCTCAATAGCGGCGGGTTCAGATTCCTTGATGTAACTGCCAGTGCAAATGTAACAGGTGAAGGCATGTGGAGTAATGGCGCCACGGTTGTTGATATCAATAATGATGGCCTTGAAGATATTTATGTCAGCACCAGTATCCGGTCGGTGAAGGAAGGCAGGCGAAACCTGTTTTATATTAACCAGGGGCCGGACAAAAACGGCATACCGGTATTTCGCGATATGGCAGCAGAATATGGCCTTGCCGATACATCATTTTCCGTACAGGCGGTGTTCTTTGACTATGACAGGGACGGTGATCTTGACATGTATCTTACAACCACCAAACCAACCAGCCGTAACACCTACACCTTCGGCAACCGGAAAGACAGCTCCCACACCGACTTCGACAAACTATACCGGAATGACAGGAATGAATCAATAAATCATCCTGTATTCACCGATGTTAGTTTACAGGCAGGGATCGGGGAAAAAGGTTATGGGCTTGGTGTGACTGTTGGGGATCTCAATAATGATGGCTGGCCTGATATTTATGTCACCAACGATTTTATCAGCAGCGATCATCTTTATATAAACAATCGCGACGGAACATTTACCAACAGGGTAAAGCAAAGCCTGCGGCACACGTCGCAAAATGCAATGGGCAATGATATCAACGATATCAACAATGATGGATGGGCCGATCTTGTTGCTGTAGACATGAACCCTGAAGATAATTTCCGTAAACAAAAAAACATGGGTGCGGCCAATTATGGCAAGTACCGCAATATGGCCGACTTCGGATATAGCCTGCAGTTTGTCCGCAACACCCTCCAGGTTAACCAGGGTGAGGTGGGGGTTTTGAAAGACTCGCTCATTCCTTACTTCAGCGATATCAGTTACTATGCCGGTGTAGCAGAAACGGACTGGAGCTGGACCCCCTCTGTGGCTGATTTCGATAATGACGGAATGAAAGACCTTTTTATTACCAATGGTTATCCGAAAGATGTGACTGACCACGACTACATGGCCTACCGACAGGATAAAGGATATATCGTTCCGGAAAAAACGTTGTTGGGACAGATCCCGGAAATTAATGTTGCGAACTATGCCTACCAGAATACACCGGAACTGCAATTCATTGATGTTTCAAAAGCCTGGGGACTGGATGATATGTCGTACAGCGCAGGCGCCGCATATGCCGACCTCGACAATGACGGTGATCTGGATTATATCATCAACAACACCAATGGCCCTGCGTCCCTTTATAAAAACAATAGCGACCACACTACCGGGAAAAATAATTATCTCTCAATCCGGTTCACCGGCGACACGGCCAATTCCGGCGGTATCGGCGCTAAAGCGATTGTCTATTACTCAGGCCGGCCGCATGTCCAGGAAAATTTCCCAACCCGGGGCTACCTGTCCTGCATGTCGCAGACCGCCCACTTTGGGCTCGGCAGCGCGGGCTTTGCAGACAGTATACAAATCTTATGGCCGGATGGCCGGATACAAAATATAACACGCACACCTGCCAACCAGTTAATCAACGTTCATTATAAAAATGCCATCGCTGACACTATCCGCCACGTTGAACCCCAGTCACGATTTACAGACATCACCGGTGAAACAGGCATCAGTTATGTTCACGAAGAATTTGACTTTATAGATTTTGATTACCAGAAACTCCTTCCGCATAAACTTTCACAGTTTGGTCCGGCACTTGCCGCAGGTGATATCGATAACAATGGCCTGGACGACCTGTTTGTCAGCGGGCCAAAAGGGAAATCAGCCATATTTTTCCTGCAGCAGGCAAATGGTTCATTTATCCGAAGGCCATTCCAGCAAATCAATCACCCATCGCTGAAACCCTGGGAGGAAACGGGTGTTTTAATGATTGATCTTGACAACGATCAGGATCTTGACCTGTACCTCTGCAGCGGCAGTGTTGAATTCCCGAAAAATGATGCTGCTTACCGCGACCGCGTTTTTACCAACGATGGGAAAGGCAACTTCACCGAACAGAGTCACGCACTTCCTGATAACCTTTCCAGTAAACTGGTGCTGAAAGCTGCAGACTTCGACAATGATGGAGACGCAGACCTGTTTATCGGCAGCCGGTCCATTCCAAACGAATTTCCCGTGCCTGCTTCCGGATTTATTTACCGGAACGATTCCAGAAAAGGCCAGCTTCGCTTCACCGATGTTACAAAACAGATAGCTCCTGGTTTAAAAGACCTTGGTTTGCTAACTGATGCAACCTGGACCGATTTCAATGGCGATGGCAAAACTGACCTCTTGGTCTGTGGTGAATTCATGCCCGTCACTTTTTTTGCCAATACCAACGGAACCTTTGTAAAAACAAACACAGGTGTTGAACAGTTTAACGGGTTGTTCAACAGTATTACCCCGGCAGATATTGATAATGATGGAAGGATGGATTATATAGTGGGCAACCTTGGACTTAATACTTTTTACCGGGCATCCGCTTCCAGACCCTTTACCATGTATGGAAAAGACTTTGACGGCAATGGAAGTTTTGACGCCATTCCATTTCTTTTCCTTAAAGACAACCATGCGGTGGTGAGGGAGTTCCCCGCATTTACCAGGGACGATATGTTTAAACAAATGGCCCGCGTAAAAGGCCAGTTCCCAACTTATAAATTTTTTGCAGAGGCGGGCCTTACGGAGATTTTATCCGAAGAAGAACGCCGCTCCGCCCTGAAGGTTTCTGCCAGTTTCCTCCAGAGCGCAGTCATCCGCAACAGGGGCAATGGAAGATTCGAGATGGTGCCACTTCCCTACCAGGCGCAATGGAGCCCGGTGTACGGCATACTCGCAGAAGATTTCAATCATGATGGTTATCTCGACCTGCTGCTTGCCACCAATGACCTGGGCACCGAAGTTAATACCGGACAGTATGATGCTTCATATGGCCTGCTGCTGGAGGGAACCGGCAACGGCAGTTTCAACCCACGTTCCCTGCAGGAGTCAGGGTTTTTTATTCCCTCCAATGGCAAGGCAATTGTCAGGTTCAACTACCAGGACAAATACACTATTGCCATCTCACAAAACCAGGCATCGCTCCAGGTTTACAGGTTAAACGGGATTGATAGTCTAATCCATTTAGCCCCGGGCGAAGTGAGTGCTGACCGGTTGCTCACAAACGGAAAGACTAGACATGAAGAGTTCTGGCCTGGTAGCACGTTCCTTTCGCAGAATTCCCGGACCCTGTTGTTTGATAAATCGACGATCCGGATAAAAATAAACTCCGTTGATGGACGGTCGCGCGTAATAGCGCATAAATAAAATTTAATATTAAATGCATGAGGATATTCCTTTTCCTGCTGGTGGCCGTAAGTTTCCTGGCCTGTCGCAACCATAACCCATTATTCAGTGAACTCAAATCGTCGCAGAGTGGCATCAGTTTCAACAACGAAGTTGTGGAGAGTGATCAACTGAACATACTCCAATATGAATACATGTACAACGGCGGTGGGGTTGGTGTGGGTGATTTTAATAATGACGGATTGCCCGATATATATTTTACTGCAAACAGGGTAGAGAATAAACTTTACCTCAATCGTGGCAACATGAA
The DNA here is from genome assembly GCA_040510375.1 of Chitinophagaceae bacterium. Lineage (GTDB taxonomy): Bacteria > Bacteroidota > Bacteroidia > Chitinophagales > Chitinophagaceae > JBEVJC01. Next base: position 226,939 of record JBEVJC010000016.1, on the reverse strand, counting down.
GTTTGAAGACGTTACGGCGGCTTCGAAAACCACGGGCGAAGGAAGATGGAGCAAAGGCGTTGCAGTAGTTGATATCAACAACGACGGACTGCTGGACTTATACGTCTGTGCTGCTGTGCTTAAACCCGACCGTCTCCGGAAAAACCTGCTCTATATAAATAAGGGTCCCGACCCGGTGACGAAAGTCCCGGTCTTCACTGAATCTGCTGAAGAATATGGACTGGCCGATACCAGCAGTACCCAGATGGCGGCATTCTTCGATTACGACAATGATGGTGACCTTGACGTTTACCTGCTGGTAAATGAGCTGGATGAACAATACCCGAACCAATTCCGTCCGGTTCGTAAAGATGGCAGCAGCCATAACACCGACCGGCTCCTGCAGAATAATTATAACGAAGCTCTCCGTCATGCTGTATTTACCGATGTTTCGAAAGAGGCTGGTATTACCTGGGAAGGACATGGACTCGGGCTTGCTATTACAGATATAAATAATGACGGCTGGAAAGATATCTATGTAGGCAATGACTACATATCCAGTAACCTGCTTTACATAAATGACCACGGCAGGTTCACCAATCGTTGCGATGAATATTTTAAACACAGCAGCAGGAATGCAATGGGTAATGATATTGCAGACCTCAACAATGACGGGCTGCAGGACCTGGTAGAATTGGATATGATGCCGGAAGATAATCACCGGCAAAAGGTTATGAACAATCCTATCGACTACCAGACTTTTATCAACACAGACCAGTTTGGATATATGCACCAGTATGCAAGAAATACTTTACAGGTAAACCAGGGCCCCCGGATGCTGGGTGCTGATTCAATCGGTGAACCGGTGTTCAGTGAGATAGCATTCTTCAGCGGCATTGCGCAAACCGACTGGAGCTGGTCTGTACTGGCAATTGATGTCGACAATGACAATAACCGCGACCTGCTGGTAAGCAATGGCCTGCCGAAAGACCTTACTGATCTCGACTTTATGGCCTACCGTAAAAACGCCCGGCCCAATACACCTGTAAAAGACCTGCTGAAAGAACTCCCAACTGCCCTTGTCAGCAATTACATATTCAGTAATAACGGCGGTTTTAAGTTTCAGGACCGCACCAGCGATTGGGGATGGGATTTCATGTCTGCTTCCGCAGGTATGGCCTACGCCGATTTCGACCTCGATGGCGACATAGATGTGGTACTCAATAATACGAATGCCCCGGCTACAGTAATGAGGAATAATCTTTCCCAAACTGAAGATAGCAGTCATCATTACCTGCGGATAAAACTCAAAGGTGATGCAATGAACATTGATGGCCTCGGTGCAACCGCGCGCATTTTTTACCAGGGCCGCCAGCAGGTTTATGAATACACACCCTACCGTGGTTATCTTTCATCAATCGAAAACATTGCCCACTTCGGAATCGGCAACGTTTCACAGGTGGATTCTGTTTATGTTAAATGGCCTGATGGAAGGACACAGGTGAAAACCAGGGTGGCCGCCAACCAGCTACTGTTGTTTGACATAAAGGAAGCAGTCGCGGGGTCATCAATAACACCTGTAATTAACAGCCAGGAATGGTTCACCGATATAACACGTTTGGCCGGAATAAACCATGTCAACCAGGAACCTGACGAAATTGATTTCAACCTTCAACGCCTGTTACCACGCAAACTTTCCCAGGGCGGCCCTGCCATAACAAGCGGAGATGTGAACGGTGATGGACTTGACGATCTGGTGGTGGCAGGAAATCCACTCCAGCCGGCCACTATCCTGCGGCAGACCAGTACGGGCTTTATACGGGAGGATTTATCAAACAACAGGAACGGTTATGATATGGGCCTGTGCCTGTTTGACACGGATCTTGATGGCGACCTTGATCTTTTTATCGCTGGTGGAGGTAACCACCTCAATGCGGATCCGGAAATCTATGCCGACCATTTATACCTGAATAATGGAAAAGGAATATTCACTGAAAAACCAAACACGCTGCCAGGCAACCTGGTAAGTAAAAGCTGTGTGAAAGCAGCCGACTATGATGGCGATGGAGATCTCGACCTTTTTATTGGCGGTCGGTTAATACCCGGACGCTACCCATCACCGGTTTCAAGTTTTATTTACCGGAACGACAGTAAGGGCAATGAAGTCCGGTTTACTGACGTAACGCGCCAGGTTGCGCCTGCACTTGACCATATTGGTATGGTGACGGATGCGGTGTGGACCGACGCCAACAACGACGGTAGTATTGACCTGCTGCTGACAGGTGAATGGATGGCACCTGTATTCCTGGAAAACAAGTCCGGTGTATTTACCATCAGGCAGACTACACTTGGAAGTTTGACGGGCTGGTGGAACAGCGTTACTGCCAGCGACCTCGACAATGACGGGGATATGGATTACGTAATGGGCAACTACGGAGAGAACAGTTACCTGCGGGCAAGTACTGAAAATCCAGTCCGGATTTATGGACGCGATTTTGATAACAACAACAGTTATGATGCAATCATGAGTGCCTGGTTTCCCTCTGCACCTCACGGATCAAAAAAAGAATATCCATTGGCATCGCGCGATATGATGATCGAACAGATTGCGCGGATGAGAGCGAAGTATCCGATGTATAAAGACTATGCGGATGCGGATATGGATGACGTGCTGGTTCCGGCCGACCGGAAAGATGCATTGCAGCTCAGCGCCACAAACTTTACAACAGGCTGGATGGAGAATAAAGGCGGGTTCGGTTTTGAATTCCATGCCCTGCCCATTGAGGCTCAATGGTCCGGTATATTTGGAATTGTGGCCGATGACTTCAATGGTGATGGCCGGGTGGACCTCCTTCTCAATGGAAACGAGTTCAGCATGGCACCGTCGCTGGGCCATAATGATGCACTGAACGGACTGTTATTGCAGGGTGACGGACATGGAAGGTTCCGCGCTTTATCGATTTTGGAAAGCGGGATCTTTATCCCTGGTAATGGAAAAGCAGCCGTCCAGTTGTATGTAAACGGGAAGCAAACATTTGCTGTATCACAAAACAGGGGAGCGCTGAAACTCTTCAGTAACCGGACACCGGTAAAATCAATCAGGTTGAATACAGATGATGTTTACGCAATTATCAGTAATGCAGATGGCACAAAAAGAAAACAGGAATTTAATTATGGTTCCTCCTACCTTTCCCAGTCATCACGTTCATTTCTGATACCATCACAGGCAAGAAGTATAAGTATCACCAATTCCAAAGGCATAAAACGAATAATAAAATGAAAAACCGATCGGCCATTATTGGGTTCGTTTACGTCGTGCTTCTATCATCCGTGATATGTTGTAACCAGATGACAGAAACAAAGCCTGTTCAGGAGGACATGATCCTTCCGGCATCCCTTGCGAATCTTACCAATGTTATCATCCGGGATATTTACTCACCTCCTGTTGCAAGCCGTATTTATGCTTATGCCCAACTTGCTTTTTACGAAGGAGTCCGCTTTGAAGACACAACCGCTTCTTCAATTACTGCCGGATTAAAAGGTTTTGACCCGATGCCTGTACCAGAAGCGGGCAAAAAATATGATTTCACGCTCGCCGGACTCACTGCCTTTTATACAGTAGGCCGTAAGCTGGTATTTTCAAAAGACAGTCTCAATGTTGCAGAACAACGGCTCACCGGGCAATACAGGTCAGCACTCCCTTCCGAAACCTTTACCAACTCGGTCCAGCTTGGCAACTGGATCGCAGAAGTAATACTCAGGAGAAGCAAGACTGATAACTACGACAAGTCGCGGGGCATGCCAAGATTCAGTGTGTACAAGACGGATGGCAAATGGCGTCAGACCTCACCGGATTATGCTGACGCTGTAGAACCATACTGGAGTACAATCTCACCATTGTTACTCGACTCAGCCTCGCAATTCAAGCCTCTGCCACCCCCGGAGTACAGTCTCAATAAAAACAGCAGGTATTATACCGAGCTGATGGAAGTATATGAAGTAACAAGGTACCTTACCCCAACGCAGGATTCGATAGCAACTTACTGGGACGATAATGCATTTGTGACCCGGCATGAAGGACACCTTATGTATGCCAATAAAAAAACAACACCTGTTGGTCACTGGATGGGCATAACATCCATATTATGCACTCTCAGGAAAACAAGTATAGTGAAGTCAGCAAAGGTTTACGCACTCACGGCCTGTGTTATCTTTGATGGGTTTATTTCCTGCTGGGATGAAAAATTCAGGAGCAGCACCGTCCGGCCAATTACAGTAATCCAGCAGGAGTTTGACCAGGACTGGGAATCCTTGCTGCAGACACCTTCGTTTCCCGAGTACACCAGTGGCCACAGTGTGATCTCCAGCGCCGCTGCAACTGTTCTCACTGCCCAGTTAGGTAATAATATCTCCTTCACCGATACAACAGAAATGGATTACATGGGATTAAAAAGACAGTTCCCTTCTGTGGAAGCTGCCGCTGCAGAAGCAGGTATTAGCCGCCTGTACGGTGGCATACATTTCAGGTCAGCCATAACAGAAGGGAGCCGCCAGGGTATCAGGGTTGGTTCGCTGTATAACAGCAGGTTTCAATAAGCCCGCAATGGTGTTTGCACACCTGCCGGATAGAAGCAATGCAGCCTGGATAACGAAGTTTTGAACTATTCAACCTCCAGCACAGTATTAAGTTTATTATAACCCGTAACCGGCTCCCAAACCTTGTCATTCGCCAGTCTGATTGCGTACTCCGGCCGTGAAGAAATAGAAGCTGATTGATCTGGCAAAAAAAGGAAGAGATCATAACTGCCCTTCTTAACATCCGCAGGGATTGTCACTTCGGGGTTAAGGCTTACAGAACCAGTATACCATTTACGGACATCCGTAGCCAATTCAATTTTCTGCTCCTGTCCATCGGCCTTGTTGCGAAGCACAAGTATAACAGGACGTTTATTATAAGGGGAAGCATATCCTTCATTCTCGATTTCGAGTTTGAAATTAATTGCGGAGCCTGACTTCGCGGCAGGTGGAAAGGATCCTGTCTTCAAAACAAAACGATAGCCAAGGTTCTTCCGGATATTGTCCATACAACCGCCAGTCTGCCAGTCGTCGTTCACCTTATTATTGTACGCACAGTTAAGAAAGCTGTAATGGAGTTCCCTCATCTCCGTTTGTACACGGCCGTTTGGTTCGCAATCATTCTGCGGACTGTAATCATCCGAGCAGGTCTCACCCCCTACCACCACATAACGTGAATCATTCCGTTTGAATTCACGGAGTACGGTGTTGGCATCCTGGCGTGGGCTGGAGGAGTTACCATAATCTTCATATGTGCCATAATCATTGGTGCTGGCCATAAAGCAGTCGTTATGGTACCCGATGCGGGCTTTATCAGTTTCGGAAAAAGCTTCTTCGGGGGTCATTGCTGCAGCATTCACCCCGGCCTTGATACCGTACACATATCGTTGTTTGATCTGCGGGTAACGTACCTGTATCATACGGTCTTTCGGAACTGCATCGAGTAATGCCCGCAGTACATCAATACGGTCCTGCCAGTTGGCATCAGTAAGTTTTTGTGTTGTTGTATTCTGTGAAGCATCACCAAAATAATCGGTGTAGTACTGTTCGCCCCAGACCCCAATGAATCCCATCTGAACCGCAGCGATTACATCTGCGTTGGCCTGGAGTACACTTTTCAATTCGGCAATATGCTGCAGCACGATGGTTTTGGGAGCATCGCCGTACGGAGGACAAATAAATCCTTCGGGACAATTACCCGCCTTCTGCGTCAGCGTGTAAGTGAAACGCGGGATCATTTTGAAACCCGCTTCGCGCACGGTTTTGAAATCGTTGGTCACGGTGGCCAGGAATGCGGGCGTCAATGACTGGTCCTTAAAAATGTCCAGTTCATAGTAGCGGAAGATCAGGGTGCTGAACACCTTATAGTTTCCACCTTCGGCCAGTGTTTCTTTTTTCCATTCATCAAGCTGGTCGCGCCTGAGCGCCACTGGCTGGCTGGCCTTAGTACTCGAGAAACGGTAGAAGCCGCGTTCGGGATTTGGAAAGTCGGCAGTAGACCGGGCATAACTGATGGAAACCGGGGTTACCTGTGCAACCACGTTTTGTTTTTTACCACAATACACCAGTAGGAAGGAAAGACCGGCAAGGACAATATTCGTTTTCATATGTTGCATTAATTGAGATCATAAATGAGCGTACAGATTAACCCGCCCGGCGTATCAACCTGAACCAGGGAAGGCGTTCAAGTGGCACAGTTACTTCTTTTTTCGCCGGACCTTTAACCGTTGTACCGTCATCGCCTTTCCATGTCCCTTTGGGAAACAGGATGGTCCTTGTGGTACCGCTACGATCCATTGGCGCCACCAGGATGGAATCACCCAACATGAACTGGTTATTACAATCAGCAAAACCCTGGTTGGGAAAATCGTATTCCATTTTTCGGACAATGGGTTCACCGGTTAATGCCGCCTTTAAGGTTAGCCGCATTATAAGTGGAACAAAGGTTTCGCGGATACCGACGGCAGACTTCACGGCTTTCAGGTGTATCGTATCAAGTACCCTCCAGGGCGCTACGGAAAACTGCATCATTGGCATCAGCGCGTGCGACTGTGCCGATCGTACAATCAGCTCCTGGTCAAGTTTGTCTTTCCCTATAAATGAACTGAATTCACCACCGCCAATCATATCGGGACAGGCAAAAGCATAACCCAGCAAACCGGAAGTAGTGATGTCGGGAACAAGTTTCTGCAGGTCTTCCCAACTATTGGTCTTGTCCCTCAAACGCTCCGCCAGCGGCTGTCCTCCGCGTTTCCACATTGCGCGGTATTCATTCAACGGATACTTCAGCCCGAATAATCCCCATAATTCAGTATGATCATTCTGCGAAACCGGTTTAAAAGATACACTTCCAACCGGATAAAATTCAGGGTCACCTGCATCAAACTTAAATCCGTCGATACCATAACTGGTTACCATATGCTGCAACTGTGCGCTGAACCAGTCAATGGCAGCAGGGTTGGTAAAATCCATAACAGCACTATAACCATTCCACCAGTTCACCAATGTTGGCTGGGTTGCCTTTTCCCAGGATAGTTGTTTTCCTCCTTCACCGTCGAGAAGGATAAGTTTTTTTGTCTTCAGTTCACGAAACACTTCGGAATCGGGACTGATAAACGGGCAGACCCAGATCATTACTTTGAAACCAAGTGAATGCAGTTCGTCCACCATTTTTTTGGGATCGCTGAAACGATCCTTCCGGAATTCGAACTTACCATAATAGGGAGCCCAGTTATCATCGATCATCAACACGCCCGGTGGAAAGCCATTGCTGATTATATCATGCGCATATTTCAGGATATCTTCCTGGTTTTGGTTATACACGAGTTCTATCCAGGTATTATACTGGGGTTTTGTAAAAAGCAAAGGATCCGGAATTTTGCCGGAGGCAGGAAAGAAGCGGTTGCTCGCTTCGCGAAATGCTGATGCCAGCGTGCTTCCAGCTTTTCCAATAACAAGTGTGTCATGCAGGTTGGCGATTGTTATACTTTTTTCATTCACGCGGAATGAAAATGGGGAATTACTCCAGGCATAACGCCCATCTGTAGAAAGCAACAGCGGGGCTGCCTGGTTTCCCTTCACATCTCCGTTAAGGTCCAACGAAAACCCATTGTTGAACGGCATCAGCGTGCCGCCAACCACCGTGGCACCATACCATTTCTCGGTGCTGCCAGTAAGAATGGTGGCGGAATCCGGTATGGACTGGCTTAATGCAACTACAGAAACCGAAATAAAGAGAAATGAAAAAGAAAAGAATTTTATCATGGGTTTGATTTTCGAAAAGGACTGGACTCAAAAGTAAACCGGTAGTCAATGTGCAGTCATGAATGCGGCCGGTAACAGTTTAAAAATAGTTCCCCCGGGGCAAATAAATCCCGGGGGAACGCTATAAAAAAAATTAATTATTGATCTCTCCATTTCGGAACTGTTATTTTCCAGAGCGGTCCCATTTCCGTTGTATTATATGCCGCGATGAATGAATCCCCTCCGGTAGTAACTGCATCATTTTCATATAAACCACGCGTAACATACACCTCATTAACCTGCCAGTCCGAATAACCAGGAGGGTAAGGGATGGTCACACAATAACAATTCGGAACATCTGGATTTTTGTGCAACTGGAAAGCTACATCACCCCTGTTCCAGCCATTGAGACTGCCGAATAGGTACAGCGTTTCGTCCGGTGTGCCCGGCGGGGTCTGTACCATCACCGTGATCTGGTTAGTCACCAGGCATGGTGGCAACGGATCGCAGGTAAGTACATCGAGACCGAAGAAATTGCCGGTGCCAACCATTTCACCTGCTTTGTCAAGTACTTCTACAGAAATTTTATAAGCCATTCCACGGGCAGCCACGGGGATAAGCAGCTGGGTATTGATGACATGATATTCAGGTTTGAAAAACGAAGAGATTATAACCTCTGTCAATAATGAGTCGCCGGTAGTCATCAGTTTCAACCTGATCGTCTCAAGCCCTTTCGAAGCCCCGGTTGCACCGGAAACCAGGATGTATTTTCCCTGTACGCCAGACTGGCTAGCCACAGTGTCGGCCGTTGTCAGGTCGAGCGAATTGTTATTATTATCCAGCTTGAACAAGGTCAGTGAATTATTCACATCAAATGACCCGTTGTTATCGGATTTGGAGCAGCTATAGAATATCCCCAGGCAAAACAGGGATATTGACAGTAAACTCAGCAATCGTCGGTTTGGAAGAAAAGTTTGCATAATAGTTTATTTTATAAATATGCTGATGATCAATATCCGGGGTTCTGGACAAGCGCACCCTTACTTAATTCAACCTCGGCCTGGGGGAACGGATACAACAGGTACGCGTCATTCCAGGGGCGATCGGTAGTGTTTATTTTTCCTACACGGATAAGCGCATTACGGGTTGAATCAGCACCCCAGCGGCGCAGGTCGAATAACCTCCATGCTTCCATACCAAGTTCCCTCCTGCGTTCACTGCGGACATAACGCAGCAGCTGCTCGGCGGTATAGGCCTGGAATTCAACAGTGGTGGGACTTGTAAGACCTGCCCTGCCCCTGACTTCCATCAGCGCGCTCACTGCATCCACCGGTGCTGTTGCAGTGGCGGTAGCAGCTGCCGCAAGTGCTTCCGATTTCATCAGCAACACATCTGCATAACGGAACAGCACCCAGTTCAGCGCAATGACATCACTCCGCGGGAAATCACCTTCGGCCTTTCCGGGTATAACGTGTTTGGCCATACCTGGGGCTTCCGGAGTACCACACATCTGGACACCCTGCAGTACATCGGTGGTCAGGGTTGCCGTGTACTGACGACGGATATCATTAGTTTCAAACTGGTTGAAGAGATCACCTGAAGGAGAGTTCTGGCCCCAGCCGCCACACCCTACGGCTACTGGTGTACCGGTGCCGTCAAAAGAATCGGCACCCCATCCTCCACCATTATCGGTATAGTTTTCTGCGCGCATGATTTCCCAGATCGATTCCACTCCGTTGCTGGTGCCCTGCATAAAGTTTGCATAGTAGTCATTGTTCAGCGAGTATTCACCGAGGTTGATTACCTGCTGTGCAGCAGCTGCAGCTTCAGTGTATTTTTTATCGAACAGGTAGGCCTTGGCCAGCAAGGTAAGTGCAGCGCCCTTTGTGATGCGGCCGGTCATATTTTCAGAAACCGTTTGGCCCTTGGTCGGAAGTGCAGCAACACTTGCCACCAGATCGCCTTCAATCAGGTCATAAACTTCCCTTACAGTTGCTTTCGCCATTGAAACAGAAGATTCATCACCGGGATTAATTGCGGTAGTATAAAGTGGCACACCACCATAATAATTCACAAGCATGAAATAGTAGATCGCGCGAAGTGTCTTCACCTCTGCTATATAACGATCAATTTTCGCCTGGTCAATCGTGCTTTTTTCCAGTGCTGCGATAACAACGTTTGCGCGGTATACACCTTCGTAAAATCCTTTGTAAACATTTTCCATGGCAGGACTCAGTTTGGCAGCGGATACATTGGTGTAGTCCACTACTGGGTTGATACCTACATAGGGCGGGCTACCGTCATCACGATTGAGTCCGATAGGTGTATCATCTGAACCGCCATCGCCCAGCGACCAGAACATTTTATCAAAGGTGCGGTTCCACCCGAGAACATCATACACACCTACAACGCCCTGGAACGCGCGTTCATCAGTGGTAAAATAATTTTCTATTGTATACTGTCCGATTGGCCTTCGGTCGATAAAACTTTTTTTGCAGCCGTAAATGATTGCACAGGCCACAGGGACCGCCAACAGGAGAGCAAGAACCCGTGTTCTTTTTTGCATATGATGAGATTTATTGTTATTTATTAAAATCCAACATTTATTCCAAACAAAAGCATCCTTGGTTGCGGATAAACACCACGATCAACGCCAAGCTGCAGGTCGCGGTTTGCAGAAAACACATCCGTATAACCGGTGGAGTTGATTCCGATCTCCGGATCAAATCCTTTGTATTTTGTAAATGTCAACAGGTTACTTGCACTCAGATATACGCGGAATCTTTCAATACCGACTTTAGCAGTAAGTGATTTGTCCAGTGTATACCCTACCTGGATGTTTTTCACACGGAGGTATGATCCACTCTGCAACCAGAAATCGGAGAAGCGGCTATTCTTTGAATAATCATTATCACGGAAAGAAACACGTGGGAGTTTACCGCCCGGGTTGTCCGGGGTCCAGCGATCATTAACATCACTCAGGCGATTGATGCCTTCGTTATAACGCGGATCACCCATGGTACCCTGCTGGTAGAGGTAATTATAGATATCATTCCCTGTTACACCCTGCATCAGCATACTGAAATCAAATCCCTTGTAGGCAGCAGAAAGGTTGAGGCCATATGTAAACTTTGGTGTCGGGTTCCCGATAACCGTGCGATCATCTTCATCAATTTCCCCGTCTTTATTAAGATCCTTGTAACGCAGGTCACCCGGGCTAAGCTGCTGGCCAATACGGTCAACCGGTCCGGCTGCAATCTCCTGTTCGTTCTGGTAAATACCATCCGAAACAAATCCGTAGAAGGCAGATATCGGATGTCCGACAAGTGTCCTTGAAGGCTGGTAGGCGCCCACCAGTGAGGCATCCGGAGGGGCAATAAAATCTATGTCCCCCAGATTTACGATTTTATTCTGGTTAAAACTTCCGTTCCCGCTGATGCTGTACGTAACACCGCCCGCATTACCATTATAGGTAACAGCCATTTCAAACCCGGTATTCTTCACATTGTCGCCTTCAAGATTGATAAGTGGCGGAGTTGCGGACACACCAAAGATTGGCCTTAGTTTAGGCACTACCCTCATGCCCCTCGTAATCCTGTTGTACCAATCCAGGGTAATAACGATTTTGTTGTCGAGTAAACCCGCATCCAATCCGATATCCAGCTGGCGAAGACGTTCCCATGTACTACCTGTAACGCTTGGAAACTGGCCCAGTGATACGCCGCCTACTGAAGAACCGTTAAAAGGATAATTGGAATTCAGTTTAACCAGTGAATATCCGGGATACGGTGTATTCCCAATATTTCCCATTTCGCCATAACTACCCCTGAAGCTCAGGTCGGAGAACAGCTTGAAGCCCTCCATGAATTTTTCATTCGAGACCCTCCATTTTACTGACCCTGCAGGGAATGTACCTGCTGGTTTATCGGTGATAAAAGAAGGTGAGCCCGCATCCCTTCTTGCGGAAAGCTGCACATAATATTTTTCTTTATAGTTATAACTCACCCTTCCGAAGTAAGAATAATAAGCAATTTCTGAAGGTGCACTGAATGGAAAACTTAATGTAGCCGGATCACCCAGACCTGGATACTGGAAATCGGGATCCTGGTCCTGGAAATTACTCTGGCTGTAATTGGTTGAACGGCTGGTGATCAGTTGGGAAACATAACCCGCGGTTACTTCAGTATTATGACCGTTGGTCTGGTTTGTCCAGGTTGCATAGTTATCCCAGTTCCAGTTGGTGCCGCTATACTCACCTGCAAATAATGATGTATTGGGCCTTGGAGCTGCTGCGCCACCCACCTGGCTTCCGCTGAATACGGAGTAGGATCCGGAGAACTGGCCGGCCGCAAATGTGGAACGGAAGATTATATTGAAAGGCAGTTTAAGTTGTGCGAATACACTTCCGAAAACATTGTTGTCGGTATACTTTGGGTTACTGCTTGAAATAATGTTAACTGGATTGTACAGGTTGCCATACCAGTAAATGTTTGGTGTTGGTGCAACACCAAATCCGCCACTGCCATTATAAACAGGTATATCAGGTGAGGAGAACAAAGCTCCCTGCATAAAACCGGTACGGTCGTCATTGGTACCTGCAGTGACCCTGCGTTTTGATGTGCTGTATGTAGAGTTTAAACCAACCCTGAGCCAGGGTGTGGCATCGGCTTCCACATTACCTCTTACTGATGTGCGGCCAAACTCACTTTTAAGTATGGTGCCTTCGTCATCGCGGTTACCAACAGAAAAATAATAAGAAGATCCTTTACCACCTCCGGAGATGCCCAGTGTGACATCGCGGATTGTACCGGTCTGGAATACTTCGTCCTGCCAGTTGGTTCCGTTCGCTGGAAGGTTGGCAATACGATCAGGAGTTGCCCATTCAGGATTGACGGGTATGGGTGTAAAAGCGGGATTGCCACTGAAGCGATCATTGAAACCCCGGATAATCTCGGTATTGAGGGCAGCTTTTTCGCGGACGCTCAGCACGTCGAGTTGGCGCCATACTTCAGACACGCCGGTGAAACCATCAAATGTGACTTTTGTTTTTTGTCCCGATGTACCCTTCTTGGTTTTAATCAGTACTACTCCATTTGCCGACCTCACTCCATAGATGGAAAGTGCGGAAGCATCTTTCAGGATGTCGATACTTTCTATGTCAGCAGGATTAAGGAAAGTTATTCCACCCGGTTGTACGATATCGTCAATTACATATAACGGATCATTGCTTCCCGAAGGGCTTGCAGTTGATATCCCGCGGATGCGCACGCTGATTGCCCCACCTGGATCACCGGTACTGGAAGTAACCTGCACACCAGCAGCGCGACCCTGTAGTGCCTGGTCGATGGTTGCTACCGGCGACTTACGCAGGTCTTCACCCTTCACACTTGAAATGGAACTTGAAAGATCCCTCCGGCGACGGGTTCCATATCCCACTATCACCACCTCACCAAGTGAAGTAGCAGTATGGGTCAGCATAACGATTGCAGAAGAGCCGGCTCTTACTTCCCTTGTTACAAAACCAACAGAAGAAAAAACAAGTACATCGGTCTCCAGTGCATCAATAGTGAATTTGCCTGAACGACCGGAAGAAACAGCATTGGGGGAACCTTTAACCTGGACAGTAACATCAGGCAGCATTGTACCTGCACTGTCCACTACAACGCCGGAGATCTGCTTCTGCGCATCTGCCGCAGAGCTCCCCAACACAAATAACATAAGAAGGGCTAGTATCCGTCGGTTACCCGAACGAAAAATACTGGCAGTAAGCAATTGCGTGTTCTTCATCATAGCAGTTTTGTCTGAGTTTACTAATGGGGTTGTCGTCTGGTATTCTCAGTGTGTTAACAAATATAACCGAATCATGCATCCGTAAATCGGCGAAAGCCAGTCAAACGTTTGCGGAATTTTCATTCTCCTGAAATCCTTTCCTGCCGGGAATTTCAGCCTGCGCGTAACAATTATCCGGCAGCCATTCCTTTCAGCACCATATACATTAAACATTCCTATACACTATCACCGGTAACACGTGTTTCTGTATTATCCTGCACAAAATTTGAAAATAGTCTTACTATAAAACTGCTCACCAGCCTTCAGTTCTGTGGAAGGGAAATGCGGGTGATTGGGTGAATCCGGGAAGTGCTGGGTTTCCAGGCAAAACCCCGAACGTTTATTATAAACTATTTCATTTTTGCCTTTTACATTATCCAGGAAATTGCCTGTATAAAAATGAACTGAAGGTTCCGTGGTGAACACATCAAGCTGCCTGCCCGAAACTGGTTCTTTCACGGATACCGCATGTTTCATTTCCAGGGAGTGCTCTGTTTCCAGTACAAAACTGTGATCGTAACCATTACTTCTTGCCAGTTGCTCATGGATATGTACTTCTTCTGTTCCGATTTTCCTGAACTCCGTAAAATCAAAAGGCGTGTTGGCCACCTCTGCCAGTTCACCGGTTGGAACCTGCAAATCATTTACCGGCAGGTAACGGTCACTGAATATCCTGAACTCATGGTCATCTATCCGGTTCCCCGCATCCCCTGAAAGATTGAAATAGGTATGCTGGGTGAGATTTACAATCGTTGTCTTGTTTGAAATACCCCTGTATTCGATAGTCCATAAATCCTGTTCATCCAGTGTGTATACAACCTCCAGCCTGAATTCGCCAGGGAATCCTTCTTCCATATCGGGACTCGTGTAACTGAATACGACTCCGGAGTCCTTAGTATTTTTAAAAGGCGCTGCCTTAAATATTTTTTTATTAAACCCTATCGCACCGCCGTGCAGGTGATAACCTCCCTGCCGTGTCGATAAACTGTACTCAAGGTCCTCTATTTTCACGCTGTTCCCTGCTATCCGGTTGGCATACCTGCCAACAACTGTTCCCAGGTAGTAGTCGTCATTCAGGTAATGCTGCGGTGTATCGTAACCCAAAACAATATCTGCGTAGTCGCCGTTCCTGTCGGGTACAAACAACGATACAACGGCCGCACCACAATCGCACAAAACTAACCTGGTTCCTTTACTGTTCATAACAGTGTAAAAACTTGTTGCAGCTGCCTCCTGACTTTGTCCTGCAGGGACCGGATAACCATGAGATTTTAATTCCACTGATTCCTTTTTGTATTTGTTCCGGCTCCTGATTATAAATCCGGATTCTACAACAGAACCCAGTTATATGCTGGCAGCATAATTCGGTCACCTAATTTCACCATTAAAAAGTTTAAAAAAAAACGGGCGACAGTGTAAATGGCGGGATCGGGGTCGTGCAAGCGTTTGCATAGTCCAGTAAAACGTTTGCGTGAATTTTAAATTTTGCACCGGGTACCAGTTATCGTTGCGGGGAATTTGGAAATAAAAATTACCAACAGCCGGACGGAACAACTATTATAGTTTAAAAAATATCTTCTTTTTGTACAGCCAGTAACAAAGACACCATTCAAGGAACAGGGTAACCAGGGCCGCTATTATCGCCTGCATTCCGGCAGGGGCTCCAAACAATCCGGTGAATCCATTGGTAAATATGGCCACAGTGGGATTTACCCATTGTATACCCACCGTTTCAAAAAACAGGTAAATAAAAATGGCGTTCATACCAACCACCACAAAAATCCAGGCATACTTATTCCACTTCCGTATATCAATGATGAAATAAAGCAGGGCCAGTATTGCCAATACCCATCCGCCAGATACCAGGGCAAAAGATGAAGTGCTGATACGTTTTATGATTGGGGTAATACCGGAAAAGTCCAGAGTGTAACCAATCACCAACGCGGCCAGTGCGGCCAGCAGCAGGATTTTTATTTTATTGTTGCCGGTTCTGGCGCTGATCAACAATTTTCCGGCCACCATTCCCCAGATAGTATGTGCTGCAGTGGGGATGATATTGATCGCTACCCAACCGTCGTTATTTATTTTACCCATTACGAGTACATCGAACCAGGAACCAAAATTGTGCGACTCAGTAAAGGGCTGGTCGTAGCCCGGCAGGAGTACAGTCCGGTAAAGTATTTCTGTCAACAACAACAATCCTGCAGAGAAGGCGATCTGGAAAGCAGACGATTTCCGGATTATGAGGTAACCTATCAGCGTGGTAAATGAAAGTTGTGTAAGCACATTCCAGAGTTCCCAGACCATCTTACCCGCGTACACACAATGAAGCGCGGTGCCACAGATAAATAATTTCAGGCAGCGGATGGCTACATGCCGGAAATTTTGTTCCCAGCTTACCCCCTTCTGTGATTTGTAAAACCAGGAAATGTACAGTGCTGCGCCGGCCATGGTCATAAAGGCTGGCTGCACAAGATCCCAGACCCGCAGGCCATGCCATGGGTGATGGAAGAACTGGTTAACTACAGCATGGGTGATGCCATCCGGAAACTGTCCGTCCAGCGCAACATAAACCGCGCAACTTTCAGCAGCAAGGAGGATCATAATGAGTCCGCGCATTACATCAAGCGAAAGCAGGCGTGTAAGTTGTGACGGCCTGTCTGTAAGGTCTGGGTTTACGGTTGTCTGCATATTCAGGAAAACTATTAAAAGGTCAGGAAATTACCGGATGCAAACGTTTTACCCTAATTCATAGTTCTGGCTAAAAACATTTTATCTTACAGCAATGGAACAGAAACCCACTACTATAAAAGAGATCGCGAAGCGGCTGAACATTTCGTTTTCTACGGTATCAAGGGCATTACACAACCATAAAAACATCGGACTGGGTACAAAACTGCGTGTGCAGCAGATGGCCAAGGAACTTAATTATGAGCCAAACCAGACTGCCATTTTTTTCCAGCAACGTAAAACATTTACCATCGGTGTGATCCTGCCCGAATTATCAGAAGCATTTTTTTCCACCTCCATCAACGGTATTGAAGATACAGCTGAAAAAAACAAGTATACTGTATTGCTTGGCCAATCGCACGATAGTGAAGAAAGGGAAATAAAAATCGTGGAAACAATGAAGAACCACCGTGTGGACGGAGTCATTATCTCCATATCCAAGAATACTGTCAACTATGACCACTTTGAGAGCCTGAAGAAATATGGGATCCCGGTAGTGTTTTTTGACCGGATCCCTAAAATGAACGAGATACATTATGTGGCCTGCAATATGATCTCCGGCACCATCCAGGCTGTTTCGTTCCTGATAAAAAAAGGTCACCGCTCGATCGGGATGATTAACGGTCCGGAGAAACTTTTTGCCAGCCAGGAACGCAAGGATGGTTATATACAATCCATGACAAAAAACCGGCTGAAATTCGACCCGTCGCTGGTAGTGAACAGCGACCTGACATTGGAAGATACCCAACGGGCAATGGAGGAACTTCTGAAATCAAAACGAAAACCAACTGCCATCGTTACCTTCAACGACTACGTGGCACTTGACGCCATCCGGTTTGCCCAGAAACAAAAAAAGAAAATAAATAAAGATATCTGCTTTGTAAGTTTTGCGAACCTGCCCATCAGCAGCTACAGTGCTTACCCACCGCTTGCTTCAGTAGAGCAGCACCCTTATATACAGGGACAGAAAGCCACCGAAATCCTGATCGAACTCATGAATAAATCGAAGGATGATCCGGCTGTGCCTGAAGCATATTATAAAATCATCATCGAATCACAACTCATACCCCACCTGAAAAAATAGTCATGCTGGATAAAGTGTACAAAGCATTTGGAGTTTCGGGCAACCCGGAAGAAGCGGTTGCTTTTGGATCAGGACTTATCAATCATACCTGGAAAATCCGGAAGGATGAACGGTTCTATGTTTTACAAAGGATCAATGAACAGGTGTTCCGTGAACCGGCAGCCATAGCGTTTAATATCAACATGACGGCTGAACACCTGGCTGCCATGCACCCGGACTATCTATTTGTGACCCCGGAACGATCGGTTGACCAGCAGGATATTTTTTACGATGCAGAAGCTGGTTATTTCCGGCTGAGTCCGTTCGTAGAAGGTTCGCATACGATCGATGTGGTATCAACCCCTTCTGAAGCCTTTGAGGCTGCAAGGCAGTTTGGCCTTTTCACCAGGTTGCTGGGCGGAATGAATGCGTCCCTGTTAAAAATAACACTGCCTGATTTCCATAACCTGCAGTTACGTTACGAACAGTTTGAAAAAGCACTGTTACACGGAAATGCAGACCGGATAAGGTCTTCATCAGACTCGATTGAGACAATTATCCTGCATAAAAATATTGTTGATGTATTTAACGATATCAGGAATAACACGGGTTTTCGCATCCGCGCCACACA
This sequence comes from Chitinophagaceae bacterium, assembly GCA_040510375.1. Taxonomy (GTDB): domain Bacteria; phylum Bacteroidota; class Bacteroidia; order Chitinophagales; family Chitinophagaceae; genus JBEVJC01. Next base: position 208,889 of record JBEVJC010000016.1, on the reverse strand, counting down.
TCATGATACCAAAATCAGCAATGTTTTGTTTGATGAGTCGAATAAGGGACTTTGTGTGATTGACCTCGATACATTGATGCCGGGGTATTTTATCAGCGACGTGGGGGATATGATGCGGACCTACCTTAGTCCGGTAAGTGAAGAAGAAAAAGACTTTTTAAGGATTTCCATCCGCGATGAATTTTTTGTTGCGATCGTGGAAGGGTACCTGGGTGAGATGAAAGATGAACTGACCCCGGTTGAGAAAAACCATTTTGTTTATGCGGGCAAATTCATGATCTATATGCAGGCTATCCGGTTTCTTACAGATCACCTGAACAATGATGTGTATTACGGCGCAAAGTATGATGGGCATAATGCAGTGCGTGCCGGAAACCAGTTGCAGTTATTACAAAGGCTGATGGAGAAGGAAGAGCTGCTGCAGGGGATTGTGGCGCGGTTTTAATTCAATATTTCCATCTCACAAAAGCCTCCATAGCAGCATATTCCGCAAGTCCCAGTTTATTGTACATCGCTGCCGTGGCGCTGTTGCGGTCTTCAGCCCTTTGCCAGAATTCGCGGCTATCGGATCCCTGGAATAACACCCCGTCTTTCTGGCTCTGGTGTTTGAAAATGCCTTTTCGTTTTTTAAGCACCTGGTCGGGACTCAATGGTACAGCCATTTCAATAAGATCGATATCCCATTCTGCCCATGCACCCTTGTATAACCAAAGCCAGCAGTCGCTCATGAATGGCTGGTCTTTCAAACGTTTCACCGCTTCAAAAACCCCATCCAGGCAGACTTTATGTGTACCGTGTGGATCAGCAAGATCACCGGCAGCGTAGATCTGGTGTGGTTTAATATCTTTTATCAGGTCAGCAATTATTTTAAAATCGTCCTCACCGATGGGGCTCTTCTCCACGAGGCCTGTTTCATAAAACGGAAGGTTCAGGAAATGCGCGCGATGGTCCGGCACACCAACAAAGCGACAGGTATTCTTCGCCTCCCCCCGGCGGATTATACCCTTTACCTGTCGCAAAGCTTCCGGATCTTTCTCCCCGCTTTTTTTGATTTTGAGAAAGGCAAGTGCTTCTTCATAGATTTTATCCGCCTTGTCACAGGTGATATTGAAATGCTGGTTATAATCACGGATGAAATCAATAAAACGGAATGCCTCATCATCCGCAACAGCGATATTGCCGCTGGTCTGGTAAGCAACATGCACTTCATGGCCCTGGTCTACCAGGCGCTGGAACGTGCCTCCCATGGAAATGATATCATCGTCGGGATGGGGACTGAAGATGAGTACCCGTTTAACCGCAGGAGCTGCGCGCTCGGGACGGTATGTATCATCGTGTCCGGGTTTACCTCCGGGCCAGCCCGTGATAGACCGTTGCAGCTGGTTGAACACTTCGATGTTTATATCATAAGCCTGGCCATACAGCGCCAGCAGGTTACTCAGGCCATTCTGGTTGTAATCGTCGTTGGTGAGTTTGAGAATTGGTTTGTCGAGCGTGAGCGCAAGATGGGTAACCGCTTTTTTTATCATCGCATTATCCCAGGCCACATCATCCGTCAGCCAGGGCGCTTTGCGGCGTGTCAGTTCAACGGCTGCAGACTCATCAAGGATGAACTCCACATTCAAATGTCCCTGCAGGTAGGATGCAGGTACAAACTCGGTAACCGGGCCTTCTATTGCCTGGCGGATGATGCCCGATTTGCGTTCGCCCCAGGCAAGTAACACAATTCTTTTTGCCTGGAGGATGGTGCCAACGCCCATTGTAATGGCTTTGCGGGGCACATTGGCCAGGTTGCCAAAATCGTATGCTGCATCAAACCGGGTGGACTGGTCGAGCGTGATGAGTCTTGTTACAGAGCTCACATGACTTCCCGGTTCATTAAATCCGATATGACCATTACGACCGATGCCGAGCAACTGGAGATCGATACCTCCGACAGCTGCTATTTTTTTTTCGTAGTCGTCGCAATGTTTTTTGATATCAGCGGAAGGAACCAGTCCGTTTGTCAGATTACAATTTTCGGGAGCGATGTCGATATGGTCAAACAGGTTTTCTTTCATGAACCGATGGTAACTCTGCAGGGCATCAGGTGCCAGGGAATAGTATTCATCGAGGTTAAATGAAATCACATTATGGAAACTCAGTCCTTCTTCAAGGTGCATCCGCACCAATGCGGCATACACTTTTTTGGGAGTAGATCCGGTTGCAAGTCCGAGTACCGCCTGCTCTCCCGCGGCTTGTTTGTGCCGGATCAGCGTTGCTATCTGGCTGGCGGCGGCTATACAGGCTCCTTCTGCGGTTGTGTATATACTCGTATCTATTTTTTCAAACGAAACCAGTTTGGGTACAGTCTCGGTATGCATGTTCTACAATTAATATTGATCGCTAAGTCCGAATATGGGTTTACGTGTTTTCCATTTACCGTTGGTAAAATCAGGGATACCCTGTACCTGCCCGCCCATGGCTATTGATTTTTCGCTTAACGGCGTGATGGCATACCAGGTGGCGAGATCGTATACATCCATCGGAAATTCAACTTTACGTTTGATACACTCGATGAAAGCATTGTCTACAAAGAAGTCCATGCCGCCATGGCCGCTGTTTTCCGCGTCTTTCTCATAACGCTTCCAGAGCGGGTGGTCATTTTCTTCCATGAATTTTTCCGGATTATCCCAGGTGTGTTTTTCACTGAGGTTCTCGAAATGGAGCATGCCTTTTTCGAACTCGCCGGCATGATGGTCTTCCCAGATCCCATTTGTACCTTGTACACGGAAGCCGAGATTGTAGGGACGGGGCGACGATGTATCCAGGGTCAGCAGGATGGTCTCCCCGTTGGCCGTCTGGATCTGCGTGTTTACTATATCGCCCTGCTTGTATTTTATTTTTGCGTTCGGATGATCTGGTCCGCCCTTGGGGTGGTTTACAATATATCGGTTGAGTCCGCGCGATTTGGTAGCCACGGACGAAAGCCTGGTGAGCCGGTTGCCGCGGTTGATATTAACCGCCATGGCGGCGGGTCCGAGGCCATGGGTAGGATAATTTTCACCGTTGCGGTTTACATAATGTTGTGTGCGCCACTTTGCCTCACTGTATCCTTTGGCGCCAAATTCGGCACCCGAATCGTATGGAGTCAGGCCGTCGTTGAATAACACACCACGGAGATCGTGCTGGTAACCGCCCTGCAGGTGAAGTACTTCCCCGAACATACCTTTATTAACCATATTATGGACCGCCATGATATCGCGGCGGTAACATACATTTTCCAGCGGCATTACACCGAGTTTGTTTTTTTCCGCAGCATGGACAATGTCCCAGCAGTCCTGGAGTTTGATCGCACCGCAAACCTCCATCCCCACGATCTTGCCTGCATTCAGCGCCTCTACTCCTTGTGGGACGTGCCATTCCCAGGGTGAGGCAATAATCACCGCATCGATATCATCACGTTTCAGCAGGTTGCGGTAGTCGTAGTTACCATTTGAATATTCAACCGGTGCTTTTTTATTGAATTGTTTCACCAATGCCTGTGCCATGGCCATCATCTGTTTGTCGGGATCAGCCATGGCTACCACTTCCACATCGTCGCGTTTCAGCATTTCAGAAAGATGAAGCTGGCCGCGGAGTCCGATTGCTATCAGTCCCACCCTCACTTTGGTCACTTTTTCGGTAGCGAACGAGCGGAATGGCGTTTGCAGTAAGGCAAGCCCTGCGCCCGCGATAGCCGTCTGACGGAGGAATTTCCGGCGATCGTAATGTATAGTCATAGCAAACCGTTTTATTTTCAAACTTAAAGTATTAATGAGGAAAAAAGACGTGCAAACGTTTTACGTTGGCAGGAAGTTCATTTTTCAGTTTATGGTTGTATTTTACCTGTTCACCATTACTAAAAACTGCTTATGCAAACAAGGAAGGCAAGTCTTTACGCAATCATCATCATCGGGATCCAGTTTTTTGTATTTGGTTTTGTGACCTGGCTCAATTCGACACTGATTCCATTCCTGAAACTTGTTTGCGAACTGGAAACGGATATCCAGGCATTCTTCGTTACCTCCGCTTTTTATATGGCTTATTTTTTCCTGGCGATACCTTCTTCGATAATCCTGAAGAAAACAGGATTTAAATCGGGTATTGCGCTGGGGCTGGTAGTAATTGCAGCCGGTTCGATGATTTTTGTACCGGCCGCCAATACAAGAAGTTTTGGTTTATTCCTTACGGGGTTATTTGTACAGGGTATGGGACTGGCCCTCCTGCAGACCGCTGTCAATCCCTATGTCAGTATACTGGGGCCGATTGAAACAGCAGCAAAACGAATCAGCATCATGGGCATCTGTAACAAGGTGGCGGGGATTATCAGTCCAATCATCCTTGGTGCACTGATACTCAGTAATGCCACAAGCATTGAAATGCAGGTGAAGGCTTCTACTGATCCTTCTACAAGAGGGGTGTTGCTTGATGAGCTTGCCAACCGGGTGATACCGCCATATATCATCATGACGGTGATCCTGGTACTGCTTGCCATTATGATCAAACGTTCTGCACTACCTGAAATAGATACAGATGGAGAAGAAGCGCCAGCGTCGGACCTGGTGGCAACAAAAACCAGCGTATTCCAGTACCCGCATTTGTTGCTTGGTGTGCTGTGCCTGTTTTTATATGTGGGTGTTGAAGTAATGGCGGGTGATGCGATTGGTGTATATGGTCGCGAGCTGGGGATTCCGTTGAACGAGACCAGGTATTTCACTTCTTTCACTCTCGGTGCGATGCTGGTGGGTTATGTTATCGGGATCATCACAATGCCGAGGTTTGTTTCGCAGGAAAAAGCGCTCGCCATTTCTGCGGTGCTCGGTTGTGTGTTTTCAATACTCGCATTCCTTACTACAGGTTATACCGCGATTACGTTTATTGCGTTGCTCGGACTGGCCAATGCGTTAATGTGGCCAACCATTTTTCCATTGGGTATAAAGGAGCTTGGAAAATTTACAAAGACCGGGTCGGGATTGCTGATCATGGGTATTGCAGGCGGGGCGATTGTTCCGTTGCTATATACAACTTTGAAGGATAAAGATATCCTGTCCAATTCGCAGTCGTTCCTTGTGTGCATGCTGCCTGCTTACCTGTTTATACTTTATTATGCTGTGCGTGGGCACAAAACGGGGAGGGTTGCGGGATGAGATTTTTTAGTTTGATACAGACCTTGGCCGAACAATCTTATTTGTTTGTTTTTCAGTCAGTTATGTTTTGCATACGTTGTTTGCAAAATTGGACCCCATTTGTCGGACCATTTGTCGGACACAGTCCGAAGGATCTCATAGTCATATCAATTCCTGAAATCCTGCTTATATTTGTAGTTAAGACGTATATCATGACACCACAACCATATATTGACATTACACCGGAAATCCGGTTCGGTAAGCCTTGTATTAAAGGTACCCGCATTGCCGTTGGCGATATTCTCCAGTGGTTGGCTTCTGGTATGACTAAAGAAGAAATTCTCGAAGATTTTCCCGAGTTAATGGAGGAGCATATTTTTGCAGCCTTGCAATTCGCTGCCAATAGAGAATCTTATATAAAAATGGTTGCAGCTTAATGAAGTTATTACTTGATGCCAATATCTCATGGAAGCTTACTGCAAAATTAAAAGACATCTTTTCAGACTGTCACCATGTCAATAAAATCGGTCTTGAAATCCCACCAAAGGATATCGAAATATGGAAGTATGCCGCTTCTCAAAAATTTATTATTGTTACAAATGATGACGACTTTCTCAACTTTGTAAATATTAAGGGATTCCCACCAAAGGTTGTACTTCTGAAGACTGGTAACCAGAGTACCAAATTTATCGAGGCGCTGCTGGTCAAGCATAAAGATGATATTGAAGGGCTTGAGAAGTCCAAAGATTACGGAATTATAGAACTCTATTAATTGTTTGAACTCCTTTGATAGATCATAATAATGTGAGGAATTTGAACACCGTATCCGTATATTTCACCGCTGACCGCCTCAGTCTCAGAATGAATAGTCCACACGCGGCCTGGAACCTGACCTTAAGATCAGTAATAAAAGCGGGTTAAACGACCCGGTTTTGGATGAGACACTGGTTTATTTGAATGGCATAAAGTAGGTAAACACCCGATCAATCACGTCTTTTCCTTCTCAGAAAACAATCCAGATAAATTTATTACCTGTGACACCCCAGGTAAGACCGCTGAAGTTATGGTTGTTTACAAAGATGGAAAAGCTCAAGGAAAGTATCATTTACCACCTGCTGAGAACCCCTGGTTGTTAATGAATACCCAGACAGGTTGCGGGATGAGATTACCGTCCCGTTATACTTCAATATCTTCAATCATGTCAATAAAAGATTGAGAGCATTGCTGCCAGTTATTTTGCGTCAGAATAAATTCTCTTAGTTTAAGAATACCGGTCTTATAATAATTCAGATTATTCCAAACTTCATGGATCGCTGTCTGTACACTTATCAAATCTGTATTGTTAATTGAACCGTTTATATATCCTGTGATGTCTATGTCATAAATACCCAGGGCATGTAATTGTCTTTCTCCACAAAGACGTTTCAAAAAAATGTATAGTCCTGAGTTTTTTGAAAGAATTAAAGGTACTCCGGCGGCTATGGCTTCATATCCTGCGAGGCCGAAACCTTCATGCACAGAAAGCATAAGACAAAAGCTTGATCTTGCAATCTTATTGAAAAGGACAGGTCGATCGTTGATATATTTTATCAATTCAATATTAACGGCACTAAGGGTATTTAGAGTTTTATTTAATTCAGAGAACTCAGATTCATCTCTTACGCCAATTACAGACAACGTCGGATCACCCGGCAGGTCCGGCCTGTGTTTGTCTACGTATGATACAAAAGCGATTGCCGCCAGCCTCATCTGCTTTAAATTGTCGGTATGAATGTCGTACCTGCCAAATGTTATAGCTGCCAGTTTATCGTTCATATCGAAAACCTCAATATTGTGAAATCCAGGAATTAACATTTTAACCGATTGTCCAATTTTATTTTTAGCATCGGCGAACAACTTAGGCCCAATGCTGACAACCAGGTCCGCACTTTGAAGGGTTTCATACTGGACACCGGTCTTTCTTCTATTTTCCTCAATACTTTCCGGTCTTTTTAATGGATAATAAGATGATGAATCCAAATGATGAAAAACGACAGATTTTCCCGGATGCTTACATATGATCCGTAGTGAATTAGCCAGGGGACCAGTAAATATATCATGACCAACAAAAAGTAAAGAAGAAACATCAATTAAATTATTCAGGTGCGAAGTAATCTGATCTAATGCTTTCGACTCTTCAACTATTATGGGCGTAATAGTTGATTCATTAAATTGCCGGTGACCGTTGGTTGATAAAGTATTTTCATAACTTATCAAAATTAACCGGTATCGTGTGTTGCTCAATGACGCTTTTAATGCGTTTGAAAAATCATAATTAAAACAGTTAACGCCACCATCCAGGAATCCCCATTGAGTGCTGATTATTACTATATACGTCATGATATAATGGGGAGAATAGTATTCCTGTCAAATTTGATCATCGGTTTCGAGGACTTTTTGGGGCTCTTCCTGAGGCTGTTCCTGCGATTGATTGAGCATTGCAAATGTTTCTTCCAGTGTGCTTAAACTCCAGAAATGAAAGATAACTGATCTCTTAAAAGTAATGAAAGACATCAGAAACAATACCGCAATTAATAAAATCCAATCCATCCGGAAAACCCCTTGCAGAATCAGCATTAAACTTAGTTGCAGTCCAACAATCAGGAAAGAAAGGGAAAGATTGAACGACATGCCTCTATAGGTATTCCACTGATCTATATAAGCAAAATTGTCCTTGCTTTGGTGTCTTACAAGTACATATTTTGCCTCAGAATGAGGTTTGTTTTTTAGTTTATCAGCAAATCGTTTTTTCCAGAATCTTGAAGTAATGAAATAAAAATACCGATATCCAAAATAATGGAGCGTAAAGCCGATAAGGTAGGCCACCAGAATGGCTAATGTGATTGTATTCAGGTTTTGTACAGCCATTAGTTTGCCAAAACTTTTAATAAAAGACTCCATACCAGGTTTTAATTCAACCGGAAGCAGGTAGATGCCAAACATTATTACAATTCCCGGTATTGTATAAACAAAAATGTCAAATAAGCTAAATTTGATTTTGTCCATAAGCAGTGGTTGAGGTGATATTTAAAGATAGAGAACTCAATAAAGATATTTTTCGTCAATTTATTAACATGCATGGATAGCCGCTAAATGAAAATTTTATTGGGTCGGCATTTCCAGAAAACTGTGTTTTTGTGGTGTATATGATCGAACCAGGGAGTCGGTGAATTAATAACACCAATTAAGTGAGGATCCTTTGGGCAAAAAAATGGCACAAACGGCGGTAAGTTACAGTGGTACAATCTTGGACCCCTTGGACTCGAACCCAGGACCTACAGTTTAAGAAAAAAGCCGAACCGGCGAATGGAGGATTTAAATAGACTTAAAGCAAGTTGAACGCTTTAAATAACTGATTATTAAATTGATATACATTTTAGAGTAATTGGCAGAATTGGGGTAGTACAACCGCACCCATGGCTAAACAAGCATTAAAATACGTACATTTACAGGCAACTACAGAGAGGTTATGAAAATACAGGTAGTAGATATACAGAATATTTCAGGTCACCAAGCCATTCAATTACCCAACGATTTGAAGATAAATGACGATAAGGTTTATCTTAAGAAAATGGGGAATGTAATTTATATTATTCCGTTTCATAGCCCTTGGCAAAACTTTTATGACAGCCTCTCCATCTTTTCCGGCGATTTTATGAATGACAGAAATCAACCTTTACAACAGAGTCGCGAATTATTTGATTAATGCCCTGGCTGCTTGATACCAATACCTGTATTTATATCATTAAGCAAAAACCGATTTCCGTTTTTGAAAAGTTTAATGCTATCGCTCCTGGTCAGATAGCTCTTTCTGTTATTACCTTAGCGGAATTAGAATACGGAGCACGTAAAAGTGCAGCTGTTGAAAAAAACTTGTCGGCACTCCATCAATTTTCCATTCCCTTTGACATTTACCATTTGATTATAATGCTACAGTTGAATATGGTATTATCCGAGCTGATCTCGAAGGTAGAGGAACGCCTATTGGTCCACTTGATACATTGATAGCTGCACATGCAAAAAGTCTAAACTACATTCTGGTTACTAATAACGAAAAAGAGTTTGGTAGGGTAAATGGTTTGCAGGTAGAGAACTGGGTAAAGTAAATTTTAAAAGGTTTATACGAAATTTACCAGATAATAAATCCATAATTGTGACAGGTATCCTTGATCAATATACACTTCAATTAAGTTTGAATATAATAGCATTGGAAAAGTATAGGAAATCTTGGTTTCGTAAAAAGAAATAATTTTCCAGCCCCCAACTTTTCAAAATGATCCCGCCGCGGCCGGTAATTTTGGACACAAAAAAAGAGGCTACCATTTCTGATACCTCTTCTTTGTGACCCCCCTGGGACTCGAACCCAGGACCTACTGATTAAGAGTCAGTAGCTCTAACCAACTGAGCTAGGGAGTCGTGAAACGGGGTGCAAATATGCGAAATTTTGCCGTGTTGGCCAAAGAATCGTTGACGCAATTCCGGCAGATCGGGAAAAAACATCCGGAAACATCCGCCGCGCCCGCCCATCACCCGAAACAGGGTCCGAAACCCACAACAGGCGCCCCTCTCCGTACCATCTTTTATTCGTACTCAGAAAATACCCGCGTGAGCGTCTCGCACAACTCTTTACCGCCTCTCCGAACCGTCTTTTATTCGTAGCTTACAAATACCTCAATCACAACTTATGAGGCAGGTTTTAAAAATTGCTGGCCCGCTCCTGATAATCTCCGGATTACTGGGATGTATGGATCGCACCAAAACTTCAACGCCTGATAAAATACCCGTGTTGAAAAGAGGCGAACTTATTTCCTGCGGCCGCATGGAAGAAGGTTTCGGCACGATCTCCTTCGACCTGACCATTCCCGATTCCCTCCGCAATGCATTCAACACCGCCGTGGCCTTACTCCACTCTTTTGAATACGACGAAGCTGAAAAACAATTTGCCCGCATTATTGATGTTCACCCCGACTGCGCAATGGCTTACTGGGGAGTTGCAATGTCCAACTTCCACCCTCTCTGGACCCCGCCTGATAAATCTGAAATAGAAAAGGGACAACAGATGGTCGGAATAGCCCGGTCAATCAAAAATAAAACCGCAAGGGAATCTGCCTATATTGAAGCAATCGCCCGGTTTTATGATAGTGCCCAATCATTGCCCCATCGTACCCGCGTGCTCCGGTTCGAAACAGCGATGGCCGGCCTGCACCAGGAATATCCCGGTGACCTCGACGCCACCGTTTTTTATGCCCTTGCTTTAAATGCAGCAGCAGACCAGACCGATAAAACCCTGTCGAAGCAACAAAAGGCGATCACCATCCTGATGCCCATCTTTGAAAAGCAACCCCTTCATCCCGGTGTAGCACACCTGATCATCCACAATTGCGACGACCCCAACCTCGCCGCCCGCGCGCTTCCCGCTGCACGTAAGTACGCATCGATTGCACCCGCATCTGCCCATGCCCAACATATGCCCTCCCATATTTTTATAAGGCTCGGACTCTGGGAAGAAAGTATCAGTTCAAACAGGGCGGCTGCATCATCCGCTATTTGTTACGCTGAACAGGCTGGCATCAACGGTCACTGGGATGAAGAACTGCATGCGCTCGATTACCTGATGTATGCCTACCTGCAGCAGGGCGACGATAGCAGTGCAAAACGACTGGTTGAATATGTGCAGGGAATGGACCTGGTATCTCCATTTAATTTCAAAGTAGCCTATGCCTTCGCAGCGATCCCGGCCCGTTATTACCTGGAAAGAAAACAATGGCATGAGGCCGCTGAACTCAAAATGGATCCACCAACCGGATCCCTGAAAGATTTCCCCTGGCAACAGGCCATCGTCCATTTTACAAGGCTGCTCGGACAGGTTCACACAGGAAAAATCAGCGCGGCCAAAAATGAACTTGTGAAACTCCAGGACCTTCATCAGTTTCTTGTTTCACAAAAGGAAAAAGAAATGGAAACAAGACAGGTGTCTGTATTAATGCAAACCGCAAAAGCCTGGCTGACTTTTTACCAAGGTAACCGCGCTGACGCAATTAAACTAATGGCGAATGCAGCTGAACTGGAAGACGGCATGGCGAAACATCCCGTATCACCCGGTGAAATCCTGCCCGCACGCGAAATGTTTGCAGATATGCTCCTGCAGGCTGGCCAACCAATAGAAGCTCTGAATGAATATAAACAGGTACTCCAGTCACATGCCCTGCGATTTAATGCATTACATGGAGCCCTTATTGCCGCTTATAAATCGGGCGATAAACAATCTGCCCGGGAATTTTATAACAGTTTACAATCTATTTTAAAGACCGGCTCACCAAGAAAAGAATTACGTGAAGCCCGCCAACTAATGGACCTCGCAGCCCAATCCGCGAGCGCCCAATCGGGTGCCAAAAAGTCACTGACAGCCCTTTAAAGCGGGGAATTGGGGTCAAAAAAGACTTTTTATTGCAACTCAGGGCGGTACATAAAAGGAGTATAAGAATTCGTATTTGTTTGAGTTTCAATAATTTGAAAAAATTAACTGTTAAGTTTTCAAGTCGCGTTAAAATCCCCTTGGACTGAATCCCCAATTTCCTAAATTTGACTTCTACTTACTACCCCACATTAATTCTCCCAACATTCGACTGCTTTGAAAGTCCGCCAATACTGTAAAGTTTAGGCTCACTGAATAGATTATTTGAGGAACAAAAAATTAAAAAGGGAGGGATTCATGTACAATTACGATCTGCTGGAAAATGGCTGTCACTACCTGGTCAGGGAAAAGGAAGACGCACCGATCTCATTGATCAAAGTGGCTGTGGAAACGGATCATTGCCTGTTCGTGCAACGGTTCGATGATCTTACTAAAACGGAATGGAAAATGAAAACAGACAATCTGTTCGATATTATCGAATGTCTGAGTGATGAAGCTGTAAAAGCCTGGGAACAGAACTATACCAGCCAGGATGCGTACTACGAGGAAGAGGAAGACGACGAATAGACGCGTTCATGTAATTTTTTGCGCAGGGTGGTTAGCAAAGCTTAAATTAGTTTTCTAATCACCTTTTTTATGCACTTACGTAAGAGACCCTTTTTAGTTATCGTAGCCCTTACCCTATTTATAGGGCCTATGATTGCACAGACCGACCTGCCCACCGACTACCTGACACCTGCCTTCCATGCTTCAAGGCGTGAAGCATTCCGCAAGGCAATGCCCGATAGTTCAGTGGCAGTTGTGTTTGCCTATCCCACCCGCGTTTTCTCGGCAGATATTGATTACTTCTATCACGCGAATCCGGATATGTATTATTTCACCGGTTACAAGGAACCGCATTCCATGCTGCTGATCTTTAAAGAACCCCTGACTGATTCAGCAGGCAATAGCTTTAATGAAATACTGTTCGCCCAGAAACGTGACCCCCAGGGTGAACAATGGACCGGTCGCCGCCTCGGTATTGAGGGTGTTCAGCAAAAACTGGGCATCAAAACCGTTATGAACGGCTCGTCGTTTAAAAATTTCCCGGTCGATTTCACATCATTCTCAAAGATCCTGATAGATGAAATTCCCATCGATGTGCCCGATTCCAAGGGTGATAAAGCAGACCTGGCCGACCTGATCAGCCAGTTCCGGGAAAAGGCATCGGTCTCTGATACCTACCAGAAGGACAAACGGTTTGACCTGCGCGAATACCGCAAGATCACCGGAGCCCTGCGGGAAATAAAAACGGACGAAGAACTCCTGCTGCTCCGCAAAGCAATTGAGATTTCCTGCCTCGGACAGAATGAAGTGATGAAAACGGTTCGCCCCGATATGAGTGAACTGGAAATCCAGGGACTTCATGAATATGTACATAAAAGATACGGTGCAGAAGGTGTAGGATATGGTTCCATTGTGGGAGCAGGCGAGAATGGCTGTATCCTTCATTATATGGAGAACAGTAAGACCAGGGTGGGCACCACCCTGCTGCTGATGGATGTGGGAGCCGAATATCATGGATACTCTGCAGACGTAACCCGGACCATCCCCGCTAAAGGTAAATTCTCCGAAAACGAAAAGATCATTTACCAGTTGGTTTATGATGCACAGGAAGCGGCTTTTAAAACGCTGAAGGATGGCTCGTCCTGGGGCGATGCGGAAAAAGTATCTCGTGATATTATTGCCAATGGCCTGGTAAAACTTGGTATTGCAAAGGATAAAGCGGATGCGAGAAAATATTATCCGCATGGACTGGGTCACCATATCGGACTCGATGTGCATGATCGCAGCAATTACGGAAAACTGAAAAAGAATATGGTGATCACGATTGAGCCAGGGATTTATATTCCGGAAGGAAGTAATTGTGATAAAAAATGGTGGAGCATCGCCGTACGTATCGAAGACGATGCGTTGATTACGGAAACAGGATATGAACTGTTATCGGTTTATGCACCAAGATCAATTGAAGCAATTGAAAAAATGATCGCCGAACAAAGTGTACTGGATAAATATAAAACACCGGCGCTGAAGTCTGCTGAGAAGAAAGCGTTCTGATAAAACAGTTATGAAAAATAAAAATGCCCGGATGAAAAAATCATCCGGGCATTTTATTTAAAGTATTGTTTCTATTTAACCTGCTAATGTTATTGTTGATAGGTTCCTGAGAACATTCCGAGAGTGATATTCCTGTTTTGCCCTGAAATATGTTTAACAGTACCTGTATATGTCCCCTTGATCATCTGCGTACTCGGATCATGTTCCGTAATCGTAAAGACTAATGAAACGCTGGCAATTGTCGGGTCGGCATAATAACTATTTGCGGGTCCCTCAAATATGAATGCTGCAGAATTAAGTGCGGGGTTTGATGTCCTTGTGTCATAAGTCTCATTCACCTCAAACGCGCCTCCTGAAGCATCTGAGAGTCCGATTGATATTACGTCGGAGCCTGATGACCCGCCATACACCAGGATGGTAGGGGCACCTGTTTGAGTTATAACACTAGCCACATCAAATCCACCAGAGTAATAATTTGCCGCCTCCGTAAATTCCCAGTCCTTTACAACACCTGGATTTACAAATATATCCAATATACACTCCTCGCTCCCCCCGGAAAGTTCAATGAAATTGTAGTCTTCTGTTGTAGGAGTACCACTACCTTGCAGGACAACCGGATGAAATCCGGCGTCCATAAATTCGCCGACAGAAGAAAATGTCATCCCGTTAAGCGTACCGGTGATTGAATAAGCCCCTGGCGTACCAACATTAATCCCAACTTCAACCGTATGGGTTCCATCCAGTTCTACCCCGACCTCATAATAACCATTTATAAATTTACTCTGACAATCGATCGCATATTCAGCCTCCCCAATCACATTCACCGTAAAAGCACAGGCCTGCACCCCCTCTACGGCAAGTTCAGTTACCCCACTGGCCAATGGTTCGCCGCTACCCGCAAGCGTTACAATGGCATCCCCGGTTGAACCAAATGTACCCGTTCCACTGAACGTAATACCATTAGCCGTATTTGTAGTTATATTATACGTTCCGATAGTGGTCACGTTCACCTTAACTTCAATATAGTGGGTAGCTGCATTCAATTGTATTCCGGTACTATATACACCTTCTATATTGGGTGTTGTACAATCCCCCGGAGCGCCGGTGAGCGTGAACACCGCAGGACCGCCTGCCCCTTCAGGTACAGTAACCACCGCAATGGCGCAGGTGGATCCGCCAAATGAAACCACAAAAATATCAGTGCCATCAGCAATGGGTGTACCCGATCCATTTAACCGGACAGTGGTTAAACCGGTACTTGTAAACCTTCCTGTTGCAGAAAAATAAAAACCATTAATGGTGTCGGTAGTAATAGTGTAGATGCCGGGAGCTGTCACATTTACAGAAACGTCTATATAATTGGAATCATCCAGCGCTACCGTAGCCTCGAATGAACCTGCAACAGTTTTTGGAAGACAATCACCCGTAACATCGGACTGAAGGGTACCTTCCGCTTCAATATCTCCATTCTCACGGCTGAATTCTTTCTGACAGGCATTGATCAGTACTAAAAGCAGGAACAGGGCAGGAAATAAATACCATTTTTTCATTAACCTTGGTTGATGTTCACAAAAATAAGTGTTTTCAGGTGGGATCCGGAACCGGCGGCGGTTTCGCAATATGCAGAGAACGTTTTATCTTACCGGGATATTATCCCCGGATGAAAAATACACTATTCCTGACCCTTACCTGTCTTTTCTTTCTTTCCATAAGTGCCCAGCAACCTTCCCTGGTGATCCTGACCAGTGGTAATCAGTCCAGCCTCCGCGGCCTGAGTGTTGTAAATGATAACGTACTATGGGTCAGTGGCAGCCACGGAATGGTTGGCCGCAGTACCAATGCCGGTAAAAACTGGAAATGGACCATCGTAAAAGGATTTGAGAAAACAGAATTCCGCGATATCGAAGCTTTTGATGCAAATGTGGCGATCATCATGGCGGTGGGCGAACCAGCCTACATGCTTAAAACAACTGATGGCGGCGAAACCTGGAAGGTCGTTTTTGAAAACAAAACCAAGGGCATGTTCCTCGATGCCATGGATTTTTCAAATAACCAGGACGGAATGGTGATCGGCGACCCGATCGATGGAAGGGCCTTCATGGCCATCACCAACAACAGCGGTAATACCTGGGAACAAATAACGGAAGCACCCCGGCTCGATAGCGGCGAAGCTTTTTTTGCAGCGAGTGGCAGCAACCTGCGCTTTTTTTCAAATAATAATTACCTGCTTGTTTCAGGTGGACTTTCTTCCCATCTGATCGCAGGTTCGAAGAAAACGTTGCTGACATTGAAACAGGGTACCGAATCAACCGGAGCCAATTCAATTGATGTATACGATAATGGCAATTCCCAACGTCGATCAAAGAGAATGATTATTGTTGGAGGCGACTTTGCCCATCCTGATTCCACAACCGGTAACTGTATCTATACAACTGATGCCGGAAAAAAATGGAGAGTGCCCAAAACCCCGCCCCATGGGTATCGCAGCTCGGTGGAATACCTGTCAGATAAAGTCATCATATGCTGCGGGATCAATGGAATCGATCTGTCGACAGACGCGGGCAAAAACTGGACACTTATCAGTAAGGAAGGTTTTAATACCTGCCGCATTGCGCGGATCGGGACCGCCGTTTTCCTGGTTGGAAATAAGGGTAAAGTGGCAAGACTGGTTATTTAGCCAGCACTGCCATGATCTCCGCTATGGATGGTCGTTTTTTATAATCCTGGTTAAAGAAACGATAGATCACGGTAGACTCCTTATCGATAATATAGGTGGCAGGTATCGGAAGGAAATTTCCATTCTTCCCATTATTCTCCGCGATATTGATACCGGAATTGCGGTAGCGGGTAATAGTATTCTCGGGCACTTCAAACTCCACATCATAGGCCTTCATAATCTTTAATCCTTCATCACTCAGGATTGGAAATGTAACCTTTGTTTTTTCAACGGTCTTCACCACATTTTCCGGAGTTTCAGGAGTGATGGCTACAACCGCGGCACCCTTCCCATTGATCGCCTGCAGCGAATCATTCAATAATGACAAGTATTTATTACAGGACGGACACCACTGTCCGCGATAAAAAACCAATACCACTTTTCCCTTTTTTAAAAGGTCCTTCAGCCTGACGGTGTTGCCATCCTGGTCAGTGCCTTTAAAATCAGCCGCCTTCGAATTGAGGAATAAACCTTCGGGTGCTTCCTGCGCCAGCAACAATGATGTAAGACAAACAAACAGCAGCGATAAGAGTGACTTTTTCATTTACCAGGATTGTGGTTACGAAGTTAATAAGGGAATCGATATCGGGAACAACCGGAGTACATCAGATTCACGCTTGTCAGACGAATTGAAGGTTATCCGGGTTGCGTTGGAAAACCCAGGTATATTTACGAATCAGATTATTGAACGCTATGATTTGAAAGTACCCTCAGCCAAAACGTTTGGTAAACATAAAATAAGCGGCTCCCAATAATAAACCAAAACTGACCAGGTAGCGCCAGTGAAAACTTTCCTTCATCACATACACTGCAAAAAATGCAAATACCACCAGTGTTATAATTTCCTGTATAACCTTTAACTGGAACAGGCTGAAACCACCGGCCTTACCCAGTCGGTTAGCGGGCACAGCCAGGCAATATTCGATCAGGGCAATGCACCAGCTTACCAGGATTGCTTTCCATAAAGGCCAACCCTCATGTTTTAAATGATAATACCAGGCAAAGGTCATGAAGATGTTGGAAGCGGCTAAAAGCAGGATGGTACGCATGAACAAAATTGAAAACGAAAGCTACGAAATTGTATTGTTTTGAGAGAAACCGGGCAGTTAAGGTCCAGCTTGAATATAGTGCTGTCATTTGCCGCATTTATCCCTTCCATCAAGGGATAACCGGTCGGACCGGCCCGTCACTCTTCCAGGTTAAATACCCGGAACATTTCCTTGGTAATTATCCGGCAGTTTTCCTGGAGTTCATCCAGGTCGCAGGTCATCATCTTTATATTGACGGGTAAACCATTCCTGGATTCCATCAGGTCAAGCTGCAGGATATTGCGGTCATCCACTTCCCGGTCGCCCCGGAGCTGCTGAAAAATATTCTCAGCGATCTTCCTGTTCTGCCCCAGGAAGAATTCACCGAAAACTTCATGGCCGCTGGCTGTCATGATTGTAAGTTTTATACAGAACGTGTTTTCCATTCAATGTTGGTTGATTGCTGATAATCATCAATGGATATGCCAGAGATGAATTCATAAGGCCGATTTTACTTTTTTAAAGACATGACTGATTGCCAGCTGAATTTCATCCCTGGTAATGGTGTGACCCATATTGTGGTAAATCCTGGTCAGCAGGTCGGCCTCCATCTTATTGATAATGGTGGCTGATTCCTGTACCCGCTCAACCGGCACATGCGGATCGGGATCACTGCTTGCGATCAGCATGGGCGTTCGTTTAAAATTACCGTTATAATTGTTTTCATCCGGCGTAGCTCCAATCAGGCCGCCGGTAAATGCAATCACCCCTCCGTACCTGGTAGCATTACGCGTCAGGTATTCCAATGTCAGGCATGCCCCTTGTGAAAAGCCCAGCCAGTACATGTTTTCGTCAGTTATACCACGACTGTTCAGATCCTTCCGCACATGATCAAGCATTTGGAGCGATTGATCCAGCGATGGCTGGTTTTGCGCTACGGGGGCCATAAATGAATACGGATACCAGGTATTCCCCGGCGCCTGTGGTGCGATAAGAGAGAACTCCTCCACGGGCAGGTGATTGGCCAGCTGAAGAATATCCGATGCGGAACCTCCCCTGCCGTGAATCATCACAAGGGCTTTACCGGAGCTGTCCGGATCAGCCCCTGCCCGCAGGTATAAATCTTGTTTCATATTTTTTAATTATTTACCAGTTCAAGTTTAGGAAGTACCCTTTCAATATCGGTGCGCCTGCCTTCATATTGTTCGGGAAGTTTCAGGTTACTGCCCAGCTCTTCCAGTTTTTCGTCTACAGCAAAACCAGGATTATCAGTGGCTATCTCAAACAATACACCACCGGGTTCGCGGAAATAAAGCGAATAAAAATAGTTGCGGTCAATCTTCGGAGTAATATTAAATCCAAGCGATGAAATTTTTGCCCTGTATTCCATCAATGTCTTTTCATCCTTCACCCTGAATGCCACATGGTGATTTGTTCCACCGGCAACGGTACCCGGCCGGCCATCAGGTATTTCAATTATATCCACCACAGAAGCACCCTCAATAGCATCTGTTGTGTAACGCGAAGTATTACCTTCCTTATTTACCAGTTTATAACCGAACACATCCGTCAGGATTGCAGCGGTTTGTTTACCATCGTTCAACGTCAGTACAATACTGTGAAATCCCTTTAACGCATTTTCTTCACTGATACCCCCATTCACCCATGGCGTACGTGTGTCGGGTGTTTGTGGTACAATCAATTTCAGTGTAAGGCCATCCGGATCACGGAACGAAATATAATCTTCCCCGAATGATTTATTTATATCCGAGCTGCTGATGCCCGCGTTGGAAAGACGTTCTTTCCAGAACTCCAGGCTGCCTGCCGGAACGGAATACCCGATTTCCGTTGCCATACCGGTACCGGTCATTCCCTGTTTTACATGTTTCCAGGGAAAGAAAGTAAGAATGGTACCGGGTTCACCCTGTTCGTTACCATAATAAAGGTGATAGGTTCCCGGGTCATCAAAGTTGACGGTCTTTTTTACCAGGCGGAGTCCGAGTGTTTTGCTGTAAAAATCGAGATTACGTTGGGCATCGCCGGCAACAGCCGTAATGTGGTGGATGCCCTTTATTCTGTCTGTCATGATTTTAGGTTGATGTTTATAATGCAGTTCAATAACTACACAAATGTCCACCATAACAACAGGCCTTTCAATGGCTATCTTACTGATTTTGTTGTACAAATCCCGGTGAGGCCGGAGGTGAAGTTAAACGGAGAAGCTGGACATCAGCATGGACGCGGATTTCGTCGGATAGCAGCGTCCCACCCTTGTCAAGCAACTGGTTCCAGGAGATGCCGAAATCCTTCCGGTTAAACAATGCATCCAATGAAAATCCTGCTTTTATATTTCCCAGCTGGTCCGGTTGCACACCCAGGTACCTCGTCTCCATTTCCTGTTTCACCTGTATTCCCTTTATATCAAGTAAACCCGTGATCTTCAGCAAATCCCCCTCTGCCTGGTTAACACCGGTGGAATGAAAACCGATTACGGGATAATTGATGGCATCGAAAAAATCGGCCGACCGCAGGTGCCGGTCGCGTTCATTGTTTCCGGTATAAACAGAGTTGGTATAAATTGCTACCCGCAGTTCACTCTGGTCGAACCCTTCACCCGATGAAATAACCGTGCCTTCAAAATCAGGAAACCATCCCGAAACGTGACTAAGTAAATACCTGGCTTCAAAACGAATCTGCGAATGAATGGGATCAATGGCCCAGATGGTTTGTATGACATTTTTTTCCATAAGAAATAGTTTATTGGCCAGGAAGTTTATAAACGTTCATAGGATTTTTTAAAATCGGTGAAACTCATTCCGGCCACTGCCTTAAAAAACTTGCTGAAATGGGCAACATCATCAAAACCCAGTTCATAGGCAATTTCCTTCATGGCATTTCCACTATACATGGCATGCCTCTTTGCTTCCAGTACAATCCGTTGCCGGATATGATGGCTTGCGGGAAAACCGGTGACCTTCTTGACCACTTCATTCAGATAACCCGGACTTACTACCAAAGCCGATGCGTATTCTGAAACCAGGTGTTGTTTCATGAAATTTTTTTCAAGCAGGGATTGAAACCTCCTGTTGATCTCAGCGCCCTTTGGTATTGCAGCGGGTTGCTGGGGTAATTCAGAACGCCGGCTCAGGTAAACCAGGAAAATGCGGAGATAATCACGCAGGATCTCGGAACGTAAAAGAAAAAAATTGACAAATTCCTTTTGTAGCTGACTCACGATTATCTCCAGCTCGGAACGCATTTCTTCCGTCACCGTAACCAGCCCTTTATATCCTTTTGCACCTGAAGTGTAACCGCCGAACAATACGGCAACCTGGCTGGCGGACTCGCCAATGAATTCGTTGGTGAAAGAAATGACATACCCTTCAACCGGACCTTCGGTTACCAACTGATGCACCTGCCCGGGTGCGAGGCAATACACTGTTCCGGGTTCTAATTCGAACCGTTCCAGATCAATTATATGAAAACCCTTTCCACTGATAAACCAGATGACCACATAATAGTTATGCCGGTGAGCTTCCCTGCGAAAAGCACTCCTGTTCTCCTCGATCCATGTCATGGTATGGATCTCGAAGGGCAGCATATTTGTACTGATACCAGTATCTGTCCGGGGTGCAACTGATGTCATATACCTGTAAATATAAAATAAAAACGCCCCTGGCAGGGGCGTTAAAGATTTACAACCGTTACCGGTGCGGAAAAAACAGTTTATCAGAACCGGTATGCGAGACTGGCAAGGATCTGTCTTGGAGGGATCGGGTTTACGCTATAGTTCTCGTGAACGTAGTAGCTGAAGGTATTGCCGATATTGGACAACTTGACCAGGAGATCCAGTTTTTTATAACGGTATCCTGCTGAAAGATCAACAGTGGAAAAACCTGCGACCGGAATACGGCGATCGTATGTCTGCGTCTGTCCGATCTGGTTATTCCATCCACCGGTCCTCTTTCCAACATAGTTATAAGAAGCACCAACCCTGAAAGCTTTAAAGGAATAAAAAGCGGTAGCATTGGCTGTGTGTGCCGGGTTGTTCACCAGGCGCTGGCCTTCTTCATAGTTGCCCTTTGTATTTTCAGTCTTTGTATAACGCATGTAGTTATAACTATAACCCGCAGTAACATCGAGACCCTTAAATGGATGTCCTACCAGGTCAAGTTCTATACCATCACTGGTGGTCTGGCCAGTCAGTTCCTTAATAGCGGTATTGTTGTTCACATTACCCAGCGAATCAAGCAGGGCTGTCTGCGCCAGGTTATTATTTACGATCCGGTATGCGGTAAGATTAACCGAGAGTTTGCCTTTCAGGAAATCATTTTTAACACCGGCTTCGTACTGGTCAATGATGGATGGTTTGAGTGCCTTTAACCAGGCATCGGTACCGCTGTTGACGGAGAAACTGTTTGCATAACTTACAAAGAACGATGTAGTCGAAACCGGGCGATACACCAAACCTAAACGTGGAGTGAATGCCTTGTCGGTTTTGGGAGTACCGCTTTTTGATTTATCACCATTGGCCAGGTCGGTTGATTCAACGCGTTGTGCGTCCTGCATCGACCAGCGGATACCAGCCAGTAACTTAAACTTTTCGCTGAGGCTAACCAGGTCCTGGACATAGGCACCCGTACGGAACACGGGTGTTTCAGTAAACCTGGTAGCGGTCAGGTTTGGCATATCCGTACGCGGGGTATACTTGTCGGGATCCAGCAGGTTGATACTGTCATACACAGTTGGTACTGTATACGTGTACGCCTTTGTCATGTATTGTTCCACATCGGCACCAATAAGTACTGTGTGTGAAATTTTTCCGGTATAAAATTTACCGGTCAGGTCGGCCTGTCCCACCAGGTAATTTTCACGGGTATTGGTCCTGCCCAATGGGCGTTTCCAGTCGCCGTTTTCAGCAGCCTGGATCCTTTCTGTTGAAAAATAATCGCGTTTATATTGCTGGTACGATCCGTTTACTGTGAGGTTCCAGTTCTGGCTCAGTCCCTGTTTCAGGGTAAAACCAGCGGTGGTCTGACGGGTTTTTGCATACTGCCAGCTGGTACCAAAGAAGGTGGAACGTGGCACATCGGTTACGATGGTGTTGCCGATTGTACCGATACCGAAATCAGGTGTGAAATCATGGCTGAGGTAGTCGCCCTGTACCAACAGCTCTGTATGTTTTCCCAGCTTAAACAGCAGGGAAGGATTTACATAATATCGTTCAGAGCTTACCACATCGCGATAACTCTTTGCCGATTCGTATGTACCGTTTACACGGAAGGCAACTGATTTACTGATGGGACCGTAAAAGTCAACAGCAGGTTTGTATAAATCATAACTACCCGCGCGCATTGATACTTCACCACCAAAGTTGAACTTTGGTTGTTTAGTCACCATGTTTACAATTCCACCCGGAGCAACATTACCATACAGGATAGCTGCACTTCCTTTCAACACTTCTACCCTTTCAAGTGAACTCATTTCCGGAAATGCTCCGGAATTCACCCTTGATCCATTCCTGAACAGGTTATTACTACCAAGGCCATAACCCCTTGCGGAGAAAGTCTCCTGGGTTCCGGCCCTTGCACCTGAAAGATAAACACCGTTTACATTTTTTATAACATCGCTCAGTCGTTGTGCCTGCTGGTCGCGCATTTGCGAAGCGTTGATAATGGTCACGGCCTGCGGAAGGTCGAACGGATCGATGGCTACCTTACCTGCCGTTACGGGTTTTACATTCAGTGTGTGGCGGCTGCTCACAATTACTTCTTCAAGCTGGCCGGCAGTTTCGGCTAATGAAATATTTACCTGGAAAGATTCTTCGCCTTTAATGGTGACCGACTGGCTGACAGTGCTCAGTCCCGCGTGGGATGCAACAAGGGTATAAGTACCAGCTGGCAGTTTACGGAAAATAAATTTCCCGTCCTCGCCACTTACAGTACCCTTCTTTAATTGTTCGATGGTAATATTTACCATCGACGCAGGATGCCCATCCTTTGTGGTCACCATTCCTTCAACAGTTCCCTGTTGGGAAAAAACGCTCACAGATATTATCAAACTTAGCAGCAGCAGGTACAGAGGCCTCATATATCGTAAATTTTTGCAAAAGAACGACAGCCTCTTTATGGGGAATAACCGAATGCGGAAATAAGTTTATGAAATTGGGAAAAGCAGCCTGCTGGCCAATTTCGATCCGATAATTTCCATTAAAACGCAAGTTAAATTAAATATATATTTAATGTGTAAAGAAATAAGACGTGTTGCATAACCGCTTTTTTTAATATATAACAAGTATAAATGAAGTATTGATTTAATGTGAAGCCCGAAAATCGAAATAAAATGTTTTAAACAAAGTGAATGGTTTCATTTTTTACCCACCGTATTGGTTAATTTTTTTCGATACATATATACCCTTAAAATGGTATTGTCTTGTTGAAATAGCTTCGGTATTCTTGTAATGGTTTTTCATAGGATATTGGATTAAAATACAGGGCTGGATTTCTATCCTGGCCCTTTTTTTATTTTTTCCACACATAAGTGCCGATTCCACCGGCAGGTAGCATCGCAACAAGATGTTTTTTTCCTTCCACAATACTGAACTGCAGTTCAGCTTTGGTATCATTCAAAATAAGTAATACCGTTTTACCATCAGGGGTGCGAAAAGCTACATTAGGTAATACACTTGAATTGGTGGAACCGATGCGAACGGAGCCCGGCCTTATGAACTTCGATGCATGTGCCACGATATAATAAGCCGGATTTCTTTTTACATCATTACCGTTGATAGTTACTGCTCCCAGGCATCTGTCGCATCCGCCACG
This sequence comes from Chitinophagaceae bacterium, assembly GCA_040510375.1. Lineage (GTDB taxonomy): Bacteria > Bacteroidota > Bacteroidia > Chitinophagales > Chitinophagaceae > JBEVJC01. Next base: position 184,623 of record JBEVJC010000016.1, on the reverse strand, counting down.
ATCTGTATGTGGATTACTTTGCGGATCAGCTGCAAGATTCCATTCCAGCACTGTTTTGCTCCAGTTGCGCATGGCACCAATCGTCAGGTTGCGTGTATGTTCCCGCAGGTCGCGCGGCATATCACCCGGTGCACCTACCCATTGCTCAGTAAAATAGATATTACGATCGGGATGGGCATCATGTACTTTTGACAACGCATTTATTTCGCCGGCATAAAAATGAAATGCTGATCCATCAATATATTTTTTTGCACCGGTATCATTGAGAATAGAGATCGGGTATTCCGGTTTATCAGCGTTATGATCATAAATAATGATCCTGGTCTTTAAACCTTCAGCCTTAAACATTGGACCCAGGTGATCCCTTACAAAAACTGCCTGGTCGGCAGCAAGCATCTGCAGGCTCGGGTTATTACCCGGATGCAGCGGTTCATTCTGTACTGTTATGGCATCTATGGTAATACCATACTTCTTCATCTCCCTGATATATTTTACCAGGTATTTTGCATAGACATGATAATATTCCGGACGAAGACTGCCACCACGTGTATCATTATTATCTTTCATCCAGACCGGAGGCGACCAGGGTGAGCCCATGACCTTAATCTTTGGATTGATACGGAGGATTTGCTGCATAACCGGAATCACATCTTTTTTATCCGGTCCAAGGTCGAATTTGAGCAGGGCCGTATCCGTTTCACCTGCAGGCAGGTCGTTATAGGAGAAAACTTTTTCATTCAGGTCAGACGCACCAATACTCAGGCGGATATAGGACGAGCCGATGCCGTTTCCTTTTGTACCAAACAATTCTTCCAGCAGTGCCTGCCTGGGCGCAGCGTCCATTTTAATCAGATGATGGGCACTTCCACCTGTAAGCGCCCAACCGTAACCATCCACCGACTGGAATTTTTCATCAGGCGAAAGCTCGATGGCCAGGCTGTCTGCGGTCCCGGTTGTAAACGAAAGCCGTCCAGGCTGGCGCTCAAACAGGATATTGGATTCCGGATGCGAAAGCCATAACTCAGCAGGGCCCTGCTGGGCCTGGACCTGGGTGACAAACATTAAAAACGGAAGGGTAAGTACGGAAAGTTTCAGGGTCATAAATGGCATAGCAATATTTATAATAGCTGTAAATTTATTATCATTCTGTCTTCAAAGTACAACCTTCCTGTTTATTTTAGAGACCGCAATTCTGCCCGTATAAACACCCTGTTTCCGTTGCCTCCAATTATCGATGTCAAATCTTCCTGAAATAAAGCATCGCTGTAAGTAGCTATTAACCCGTGTTTTAAGAATAAAAAACATACCAGTATATACCTGTTCATTTATTTGAATTATTTTCCTATTTTTACGAACCATTAAAGATGACCAACCCGGTTGAATTATGAGTAAATCCAAAAAACTTAAAGAATTAATTACTATCGACACCACGCTTACCACGCCGGTGTACAAACAGATCGTGCAGTCAATCCACCGTAATATTGACCAGGGTGTTCTGGCAAAGGATGATATGTTACCATCGGTGAACCAGATCTCGGCCGAATTTTCCCTTGCTAGGGGTTCGGTATTTACCGCTTATAACGAATTGCGTTCCTCGGGAATCATCGATTCCATTCCGGGAAAAGGTTATTATGTGCTGAGCACCGAAACCAATCTCACCAAAAAGATCTTCCTTCTGTTCAGTACGTTTACCCCGTACAAGGAAACCCTCTTCAATGCATTGCTGAACAGTCTTCCCAAAACCTGTTCTCTCGACATCTATTTCCATCACCACAGCATGAAAATGTTTGAAACCCTGATCCGTGAACAGGCGGGTTATTATAATACGTATATCATTATGCCCGAAACGCATGATGATACCGCAAACATCCTGGCAAAACTTGACCCCAAGCGTACGTTCCTGCTCGATGTAGGCTACCGCGAGTTCAACAAAACCTTTCCGGGCGTGTACCAGAATTTTGAAAAGGATATCTATTCGATCCTGATGGATTCGCAACACCTGGTCACAAAATATAAACGGCTATTCCTGCTCTTCCCCGAATCGGTACGCACCAGAGATATCATTGCAGGCTTCAACAAATTCTCGAAGAAAAAAATGATCCATACCGAAGTGTTACATACGCTTGATGTGGACAGGATCGAGGAGCACGATGCCTTTATTGTTATCGACGATAACCACCTGGTGGATATAGTTAAACTGGCCAGGGAAAAGAAATGGCAGCTGGGTAAGGATATCGGACTGATGTCGTATAACGAAACAAATCTTAAAAGTATAATAGCAAACGGGATAACCACGATTACGACCGACTTCACCGCAATGGGCCAGACAATGGCCAATATGATCCTTGCGGGTAAGGGTGAGGTGATCGAAAATCCTTTCATACTTATCGACAGGCAATCATTCTAATATTAAACAACCTTCATGGCTGACATTGTTGTACCATCTGTTATCTTTTCCGGCACCGAATTAACGGGACCGGGTATCGACCGCCTGTCGCGCCGCATCGGCGATCTGGGGGATATCTACAACGATAAAGCAGCACTGGCCGACCTGCCGGCTGATCAGCTGGTGTATGAAGTGGCTTCTTACTTTCCCATACCCGAAGGCACCACGGCCGGATTGTTCTTTGGCATCACCTATATCCATCCGGGAAAAGTGGGCAGGGAATATTTTATGACCAAGGGTCATTTCCACCAACTCCGCGATCGCGGTGAAATGTATATCTGTGTGGAGGGTAACGGCATGCTGATCCTGATGGATGAAAACCGGAAAACCCATGCCGAAAAAATGTACCCCGGCAGTGTGCATTATATAAACGGATATACAGCCCACCGCACTGCCAATACAGGCGACAGCATTTTAACATTCAGTGCAGTCTGGCCATCCGATGCCGGGCACGATTACGATACAATCAGTACGGAAGGATTTTCGAAGATCCTCGTTGAACAGGACGGTGAACCCGTGTTGTTGGATAATCATTCATAAGAAGTGAAGTTGCCATGACGAAAAAATACTACCTGGGTATTGACCTTGGAGGAACCAGGATCAAGATGGGTCTTGTTTCCGATGGTAAGGTAATCGCCAGAAAAATCGTACCCGCCCTTGCTTCCAGCGGACTGCAAGCCAGCCTCCCGTTATTACAGGAGGAAATGGACAGGCTGGTCGCACTGATTCCCGATGGTACAGGTCCGCTTGCCGGAATCGGCATTGCCTTTCCCGGACTGGTAAACCATAAAACCAGGAAGATCCTTTCTACCAATGCCAAGTACGACGATGCACCTTCAATCGACCTGACCGCCTGGGTAAACGAAAGATGGGCCGTGCCCTTCGTTATTGATAACGACGCCCGCATGGCAACTGTAGGTGAATGGAAATATGGTGCGGCTATGGACACGGACGACCTGGTGGTCATGACCATCGGCACCGGGATCGGCACCTCAGCAGTTATCGAAGGAAAACTGATCCGCGGAAAACATTTCCAGGCAGGTTGCCTTGGTGGTCATTTTTCCATCCGGTTTGATGGCCTTCCCTGCTCCTGTGGTAATATAGGTTGCGTGGAAGCACATGGTTCTACCTGGAGCCTCGACCAGATCATCCGCGGACATGCACTTTACAGCAACAGCGAACTTTCCGGCGAAGAAAAACTTGATTTTTCAGTATTGTTTAAAGCCGCTGGCCGCATGGATCCGCTGGCAATTGAGATCATGCAGTACACAATGGATATCTGGTCGGCCGGGATCGTCAACCTCATCCATGCATACGATCCCGAAGTGGTGGTGATCGGTGGTGGGGTATTACAAAGTGCCGACGTGATCATTCCTTATCTAAAAGAAAAAGTAAAACAACATGCCTGGACACCCTGGGGTACGGTCGACCTGCGACCAACTACGCTGGCAGATGATGCAGGTATACTTGGCATAGTGCATTGTCTTATACACGAGATCTAACTGGTTAAAGAAATTTATCAACGGCATCGCCGAATCAATTTATGGCAAGAACAAATTACAACAGGTCACCATTTATTAAATACGAAAGCACGGAGACTATATCCTGGCAGGGATGGGACGACATCACCGCCACTATCAACAGGAGAACAGGCTCGATCGCTTCAGCAAGAAAGATTGTGGCGCTTGAATGTTATCCCGGCCTGCTGGAAGAAGAAGTTCTGGCACAGCTTACCAGCAAATTAGAAGGCAAGTTTTATCTCACAAGAGATTATATGTATCCACCGAAAAAAATCGAAGCCCTGATTTATCCGGATGTGACCGACGATGAAATTTTTGGTTACATCACGCGGCTGCGACTGTCTGATTTTTTTGATCCTGCCCGGCTGAGCGAACTGGCAATGGAACTGGATGCGCGCTCCGATGTACCTGTTTATATATATGGACCCGGCGCCTCACTTCTTGCCAAAGCCGCCATGGTAGTGTATTTCGACATGCCACGCTGGGAAGGACAACTCCGCTTCCGCAGTAATGAAGTAAATAACCTGGGTGTAATCAACAAAACAACCAGGCCATCGCTCCAATATAAACAGGCATTCTTTGTTGACTGGCGCGTTTGCGACCGTCATAAAAAAACACTGATGTTGCAATGGGATCTGGTGGTTGATACCACCACCCGTAACCAACCAAAAATGGTCACCGGCAAGGCGCTGAATGATGCGTTTAAAAAAACCGTAACGCAACCCTTCCGGCTTGTCCCGTTTTTTGATCCGGGTCCCTGGGGCGGACAATGGATGAAAGAAAAATTTGAACTGGATCCATCCCAATCCAACTATGCCTGGTGTTTTGACTGCGTGCCAGAAGAAAACAGCCTGCTGGTAAATTTTAATGGTATTGTCTTTGAAACACCATCGATCAATCTGGTATTTACCAATTCACGAGCCTTACTTGGTGAAGCCGTTCAGGCTCGTTTCGGGGATGAGTTTCCTATCCGGTTTGATTTCCTGGATACCATGCAGGGTGGCAATCTCAGCCTGCAGGTCCATCCCGATACCGATTATATCCGGCAACATTTCGGTATGAACTATACACAGGATGAAAGTTATTATATGCTCGATACAGGTGATGATGCCTGTGTATACCTTGGATTAAAAGATAAAGTGGTTCCGGAAAAAATGATCAATGCCCTTCGCGAAGCAAATAATAAGGGTACTGAATTTGACGCAGACAGTTTCGTTGAAAAATGGCCGGTGAAAAAACATGATCATGTATTAATCCCTGCCGGTACGGTGCATTGTTCAGGAACAAACAGCATGGTGCTGGAGATCAGTGCCACGCCGTATATTTTTACGTTCAAGTTGTACGACTGGGGACGAATGGGCCTGGATGGCAAACCCAGGCCAATCAATATTGAACATGGAAAAAAAGTAATCGACTGGTCGCGCACACCATCAAACACCGGTAAAGAACTGGTCAATGCAATAACAACAGTAGCAGAAGGTGATGGATGGAAAGAAGAAAAGACCGGACTGCACGTACGTGAATTTATTGAAACAAGAAGGCACTGGTTCAGCAAAACAGTAAAACATACCACCAACGGATCGGTGAATGTGCTGAACATTGTTGAAGGCAGGGAAGCGATTGTTGAGAGCCCAAACAACGCCTTTGAACCCTTTATCGTTCATTATGCGGAAACCTTTATTGTTCCGGAAACGGTTAAGGAGTACACAATCCGTCCGTACGGGGAAAGCGACGGCAAGACCATTGCCACCATGAAAGCATTTGTCAGAACAAACCCATAAATAGAAAATTATGTCAGATTATGTGACCAAGACCATCCCCGATGTAAAACCCGATGTGGCATTTGTGACCAGGCCATGGGGAACATTTAAACAATATGCCAACAATGAAGATTGTACGGTAAGCCTGATGTGTTGCCTGCCGGGACAGCGGCTCAGCCTGCAATCACATACCGGACGCGCCGAATTGTGGATTGTGATTGATGACGGTGCAACGGTACAGGTAGGCGATGCAGAACGCGAATACATGGCGGGCGACGAGATCTGGATTCCGGCTAATGAGCGTCACCGGCTAAGCTGCAAAGGCGATAAAGCGGTGAGGGTGCTGGAAGTTGCATTCGGTAACTGGCAGCAGGACGACATAAAACGATACGAAGACGATTACGTGCGCTAACATCTAAACAAACGATTGCTTATGAAACAAAAATCATTCTCCTCCAGACAACAATTCATCTGTATAACTGTTGCCGTCGGCGGTCTGCTCTTCGGATTTGATACAGCGGTTATCTCCGGTGCCATCCACCTGATCAAAGATCAGTATGCCCTGGATACCTCCATGGAAGGATGGCTGGTGAGTAGTGGCCTTGCAGGTTGCATTATCGGAGTGATGTGCACCGGGTTGCTGAGCGACAGGATTGGACGGAAGAAAACAATCCTGATTGCGGGATTTATGTTCTTAATTTCCGCCATCGGCTGTGCATTTCCGGGTTCGGTGACCATGCTGATTGTTGCACGGATGATTGGTGGTATCGGAGTAGGAATGGCATCGGTGATCTCACCCATGCTGATCGCTGAGTTCGCTCCTCCCGAAAAAAGGGGCAGGATGATTGCCTACTACCAACTGGCCATTACACTCGGATTACTTCTCGCCTTCTTCTCAAACCTGCTTATCACCAACTACTCCACCCATGAGTTCAGCAGCGAAACCGCAAACTGGTTTTTTAAACAGGAATCGTGGCGTCCAATGTTCCTGGCAATGGCCATCCCTTCAATTATCTTCCTGTTCCTGCTGGCAGGTGTACCGGAGAGCCCACGCTGGCTGGTATCCGTTGGTAAGGAAGAAAAAGCAAAAAAAATCCTGTACAGTATTCGACCGGCACTGGTTGCTGAACGGGAACTATCAGATATCAACAAAGCTGCATTCAAAGCATCGCAGAATAACCGGTCTGTTTTTTCCCCCGCCATCCGGTTACCATTACTGATTGGAATTGTACTGGCTGTATTACAGCAATTTTCCGGGATTAATGCAGTGATGTATTACGGACCAAGTATTTTCCAGACAGCAGGTGCGGAAAACAGTAATGCCATTCTCTACCAGGTAATAATCGGTGCCATCAACCTGTTATTCACAATCGTGGCTATCAAACTGGCGGATAAACTGGGCCGGAAATTCCTGCTGAAAACGGGTCTCACCGGTATTGTGATTTCACTGACCCTGTCGGGATTCCTTTTTTATACCGGGCAAACACAGGGACCGCTGTTGCTGATCCTGATCCTGGTGTATATCGCCTGTTTCGCTTTTTCACTCGGACCTGTAACATGGATCATCATCAACGAGATCTTTCCAACAGATGTACGGGTCAGGGCCGTGTCCATCTGCACGCTTGCACTTTGGGCTGCCAACTGGATGGTTGCCCATTTCTTTCCACGGCTGCTTGACAACCTGGGCGCAGCGGGAATCTTCTGGGCATTCGCCGCCTGCAGCCTGGTCAATTTCCTGTTCAGCTGGAATATTGTGAAAGAAACTTCCGGCAAAACCCTTGAAGAAATGGAAAACGTATTTGCGGTTCCGCATTGACCGTTCATCAGCACCTGCGTTTGGTGTTCGATGATGCACAAAATGCCGCTGCCCATACATCTCAAAAATATTAGTAGTCATTCTCCATAAAAAAAGAAAAACATGATACAACTTAAACTGAAACAGACATTACCATGCCTGCTTGCACTTTGCATCGGGCACTCGGTTATGGCCCAAACCAGTCCGATGGTAGTAGATCACCGGTACACCATTCCCTGGTGGCAATCGCAACTCTGTCTTCCTGATGACCCGGTTAAAACGCTGGTTGGTAAAGAGGGAATGTTATTCGGCGATTATGGATACAGAAAAGGTCCAAGGAATTTTTCCTTCTCCATATTGTTCGACTCAAAAACACCTGCCACCTGGAAGAGCCAGCAACTGAAATCGAATGCTTCACCAATGACCGTTACCATCAAGGAAACCCCTGAGGTAACTATTAAAGAGGAGACCTTCCTGGAAATCCCGGCTCCTGAAAAATTATATAGTATCGTTAGGTTCGATAGCCGGCGTGCATTGCGCGACTGGTCAAAACCATCCATAACCGCTGATGCAGCATTTAATGATGCAGCGGAAGGGATCAAGGGGCTTTCCGGTGAAGGCCTGATCGAATATCATATAAAAGTTCCTGCCGGCAGTTCGCATAAAGTGGTACTTGGATTTTGTGAAGGACAGTATGATTCAGTTGGCAAACGGGAAATGCGGATCGCTGTGGAAGGCGGCAAACAAAGGGATATCGACCTGGTTAAGGACTTCGGTATCCATGTACCCGGAACGTATACGTTTGATTCAAAAGACCTCGATAAAGATGGAGTGCTTACTATTGTTGTATCAAATAAACCAGGTGGCAAGGACCGGACATCGATAGTGAATGGTCTTTGGCTGTTCAGGGACCAGGTACCGGCTTCTGCCGATATCATCGCAGGTAAGGCAAACAAGACAGCCCTGCTGTATGCAAAATGCGCAAATGTTGGTATGCCTGAAAGACGTTATCATATCCTGGTAACCCTGACCAACAATACATCAAACCCTGTAAGTTTTGACCCTGTGCTGAAATATGGTGGTATCGACTCCATCTATAAAAAGAATAACTATATCCAGTTTGATGAATACACACGTCTCTCCAATTCTGCGGGATTCGGAGCGGTGGTGAAGGATTCGGCAAAATTTTATACTATCGGCATTCCAACGGTGGCACTCAAACCGGGTGAATCCAGAAAACTCACGGTAACATTGAGCCGCTTCTTTAATCCTGCCGCATCATATTCTCCAACCGTTGCTGCAAGTACAGCACAGATGGCGGTTTCGGAAGCCTGGTGGAAAAAATACAGTCCTTCGTCTTCGGCTATCAGCGTGCCTGATGCAGGTATCCAGGCAATGGTTACTTCCAGCATCCGGAATATTTTCCAGGCACGCGATATCCGCCGTGGAGCCAAGTCGTTCCACGTGGGGCCAACCCAGTACCGCGGACTGTGGCTGGCTGACGGCACCTACCTGCTGGAAGTTGGTACCATGCTTGGTTACAAAAATGATGTACGCAGTTGCATCGATTACCTCACCCATTTCCAGTTACCCGACGGAGGTTTCGAAATGATCACCACTTTCCACAAGGAAAACGGACTGGTGCCCATCATGCTGATCCGTCACGCCATGCTCACCCAGGATAAAAAATGGCTGGCCGATAACTGGTCCGTTATAGAAGGTTGCCTCAAAAGGATCAACTACCTGCGGGCTGAAGCGCTGAAAGATTCCACCAAACCTTATTATGGATTGTTGCCTAACGGTAATGTGGATGGTGGCATCCAGCATGGTAATGATTATTCAAATACACAATATTGCCTGAGTGGTATGAAGTGGTCAATCAATGCGGCCAGGTGGCTGGGCAAGAATGACCAGGCCGACTTATGGGAAGCTGATTACAAAAACTGGCTCGCATTCTTTATTGATAAAGCCAGGAAGGATATCCGCCAGGATGAAAAAGGAAATACCTATCTGCCGGTAATGATCAATAATGAACAGAACCACGAAGCACAAAGAGGTCAGTGGGCATTTGCACAATCTGTTTATCCCGGACAATTGTTCGACGAAACACCGGAAATCAACCAATGGGCAAAGGAAACAGTCGACATGCTTACCGATCACCGCGTGGAAGGCCTGGTGATCAGCACGGGATGGATGACAGACGGTCTGTGGAGTTACTTCAGTTCCTTCTACGGACATGCCATGCAATGGCTGGGTAAAACAGAAGGGATTCCGCAGTTACTGTATGATTTTGCCAATCACTCCTCCCCGACCATGGTCTGGAGGGAAGAACAAAAACCACTCGGGAAAGGCAGCGAAGAAGTGGGCGACATGCCACATAACTGGGCAAGTGCCGAATTCATCCGCATGGTGGTGCATATGATTGAACTGGATCGTGGAAAAGACCTGCACCTGCTGGAAGCATTCCCAAAACAATGGGCACAGGCCGGAAATGTTACCAGGCTTAATGGTATTGCTACTCCATTCGGAAGGATTAATTTTGAACTCGCCGTTACCCCGAAAGCTGATGCCGCTAAATTACGTCTAACCTTTCTCGATAACGTAACACTTCCTGAAAACGTGGTGGTTCACAAGGAAAACTGGACAAGTACCGGTGGCACCCAAACAATTAAAGGAAGTAAGATCATTGAACTGACCATTCCTGTTAATTAAAACCCTTTATGTCAAGCAGAAGAAAGTTCCTTCAACATTCTCTTGCTGGATCTGCGGCAATCTTAACCGGTGAACATTTGTTCGCCGGTTCTGGTTCTGTGACCAGCCCAACTAGTAAACCCACACACCCCATTGTAATTTCTACCTGGGATTTTGGACAGGCCGCCAATGCAGCCGCCTGGAAAGTTTTATCCGCCAATGGCCGTGCCCTTGATGCGGTTGAACAGGGCGTATGGGTGCCCGAAGCCGATGAATCAAACCAGAGTGTGGGATATGGTGGCCTGCCCGATCGTGATGGCAGGGTTACACTCGATGCCTGCATTATGGACGAACTTTATAATTGCGGTTCGGTGATGTGCCTGGAACATATCAAACATCCTATTTCCGTTGCGCGTCTGGTCATGGAAAAAACGCCGCATGTAATCCTCACCGGTGAAGGCGCCCTGCGGTTCGCACTGGACAATGGATTTAAAAAAGAAAATCTCCTTACCCCGGCTTCTGAAAAAGCCTGGAAGGAATGGTTAAAGGAAGCAAAATATTCACCCGAACAAAATATCGAAAACCGGTTGTATAATAAAAAGACCGATCCAATGCCGGGTGGTATAGAAAACCATGATACAATCGGTATGCTCGCCATTGATGCAAGGGGACAAATGAGTGGCGCCTGTACCACCAGCGGTATGGCATTCAAGATGCAGGGCCGCGTGGGTGATTCGCCAGTAATCGGTGCCGGTTTATATGTAGATAATGAAGTGGGAGGTGCAACTGCAACCGGTGTGGGGGACGAAGTGATCCGCATTGTTGGCGCCCACCTGATCGTTGAACTGATGCGCCAGGGTGCCAAACCTGAGCAGGCGTGTAAAGACGCGGTTGAACGCATCATTAAAAGAAATCCATCGAAGGCCAAAGAAGTACAGGTTGGTTTCCTTGCCCTCAACAAACAGGGCGAGTACGGAGCCTTCTGCCTGCAGCAGGGTTTTACATTCGCTGTGAAGTCGGGTAAAGAAGATAAAGTTTATCATTCCAAAAGCATTTATTAAGAAAAAAATATGAGCGCAAAAGCTATTTTCGAACTCTGTAGTTTTAATATTCAGTCGTGCATTATCGCAGAAAAGTTTGGCGCTTACAGGGTGGAGCTATGTGACAATCCCATCGAAGGCGGTACCACACCCAGTTACGGCCATATCAAAAGAACCCGCGAAAGGATCTCCATTAAATTATATCCCATTCTTCGTCCCCGTTCGGGAAATTATTTTTATGATGAAGATGAAATTGAAATCCTGAAACAGGATATCAGGATTTGCAAGGAATTAAAATGTGATGGTATTTCGATAGGCGTACAAAATATTGACGGCACTATCAATGTTGACCAGCTCAGCGAATTTGTTGAACTCGCCTACCCGATGGGTGTTACCTGCAACCGGGCTTTCGACGCCACTCCTGATATGTGGCAGGCCCTGGAAGATATTATCAGTGCGGGTTGTGAAAGGATCCTGACCTCGGGCCAGGCAACTGGTGCACCTGAGGCCGGAAAAGTGCTGGGCGAACTGGTGAAAAAAGCGGGCGACCGCATCATCATTATGCCGGGTGCCGGGATCCGTGCATCAAATATCAAACAGCTGATGGAAGAATCGGGAGCAAAAGAATTTCATGGTTCGGTTCGCCGCACCACTAAAAATCCTATGACGTACGCTAACCCGAATGTGACTGATTTCGGGAATGTGTACCTGCCTGATGAAGGGGAACTGGAGGGGATTTTAACCAGCCTTAGAGAAGCCTAATTAAAATGAATAAAAAGATGATCGTAAGGATGGTTGCCCTGGCAACTTTCATCCTGTTACTCGTAATTCTTGGGAGAATGACCACATCAGTTGAACGAATGATCAGGGTGAATGCTGATTATTATGACGTGTCCCTTCAACTCTCCAATATTGAAAATTATAAATCCTGGTATACAGGATTTTCAGACGGAACGGTCGGTACCGGCGATAGTGCCGGCCGTCCTGTTTTAAAATCAGTAACCGGCAGGGAACTGATTGTCAAAACAGAGACCCCATCGCAGGTGATGGTAACGGAAAAGGATGGCAGTGTCAGTACTTCCCAAACCATCTCTGCAATTCCTCTTTCCAATCAGAAACAAACCGAGGTAATATGGTCGGCCAGGATGCCCTGGTATAAACGGATTTATCATTTTTTTACCGGCCGCGATCCTTTACAGGAAGGACTGCTGAACATCAAGGCCACCATGGAAGACCCTTCCCTGCGATATGGTTTCCAGATAGAGGTGAGCCCGGTCAGGGATACCATCATCCTGACCAGCAGGCAATCAGCGCCGGACAGCTCCCGCAACAGCACACTTCAGTTATTGTATGATACACTGGAGTCGTATATCACCCGTTTCAGGCCGGATGGGGCAAAGAACTATTATTATGTAACATCCAATGCTGTCTCTGAAAAAAATAAAGAGTATGCAGTTGGAATTCCTGTGTCCATGCCCAGCCTTCCGGACGAGGGCATCGAATACCTGCGGTTACCAGCCACCGGCCGCGTGCTTACGGGTAAGGGCACCGTTGGTCACCTGGGTGAATTGTATACTGCAATGAACCGTTATGCCAATGACCAGGGCCTCCAGAAAGTAGCGCAGCCGCTGGAAAAATATGATATCGAACCGGCCATGTTGCCTGCCCATCCTGAAGAGAACGTAGAGCTGGTATTTCCGATTTATTAAAGTTAGAACAGTTGTCACAGATGGAACGTAAACCGCTTTTCAGTATACAAGCATCCCCGATTCAACCTTAAGGCAATAATTCAATCAGCCAACTGGAAAAAACGAAGCGGTGCATTATTCAATGCAACAATATAGATCCAGCCATTGGCTGTCCTTACTTTCCGAAGATCCCTGGTTTCGCCGGGATTGAAGAATCCCGTGGCTGAGGGCGGCTGGAATATGAAGCCCTTTTTTTTCCCGTTAAAAATAAATCCCCTGTTTGCATCGTACCGGCCTTCGTACGGTGTCACCCCAAAAAAGTTTCCACCGGTTATCAGGTCTTTGATACCATCCGAATTGAGATCAACCGACCTCATTACAAACAACGGTGAGTACTGCGCTTCATCCGGAAGTTGTTCAAAAACAAAATTCCCATCACCATCATTCCGGAAGATGCCAGAAGCCAGGAGCTTGCAACTCAATACGGTAGCGGATTCCAGCTCGCCGCCAAAAACCTCCTGCACCGTTTTACCTGCAAAGTCGCGGTAACGCAGGTATGATTTTTTCATGGAAGGCAGCTGGACTTCCAGTTCATCCTTACCAAGGAACGTATATTCTTTTCCACCAACAGAATGGGTCAGTATCTGTTCAGCCTGTCCGTTTTTATCAAAATCCGTAACATACATCTTCAACGGATCCTGCTGCGAAGCATGGAGTTTTGAATTGAGTCCATAATTGCCAGCCAGCAGGTCAGGATCACCATCGTTATCAATATCGGCCGTCGACAGGGACTGCCACAAACCAGCAGTGCCATTGATCCTGGCCGCAGTGAACCTGCCCATATTGTTCTTCAGCACCTGTACTTCCCGCCATTCCCCTGCTGTAACCAGGTCCGGCCAGCCATCCCTGTCCACATCAACAAACACGGCAGCATTGATCATTCCGAGGTCATTAGTATCCATTATACCTGCGGGAGCTTCAGTGAAATTTGCATTGCCGTCATTCAGCAACAGGTACGATGGTGATGACAAACCATAATCTCCCGCAGCCGATAATACACCAATGAACAAATCCTGGTCGCCATCATGATCTATATCCGATGCAGCTACCGTGCTCTTGCTGGCAGCCAGAGACGGAAATAATTTTTCAGTAAAATGACCGGTACCGTTATTGAGATAGAGATGATCTCTTAAAAGCGTGTCTTTTAAAGACCGGTCATTACCACCGCTTATAACAAACAGGTCCTGGTCGCCATCCGCATCTGCGTCGAAAAAAACAGCATCCGTTTCTTCTGTCCGCAATGAACTCCCGGTCCCTGCCCTTTCTTCAAAGGAACCATCCGTATGTTGAACGAGGAAGAGGCCGGACTGACCAGATGCACCACAGATATATACATCATCCAGCTTGTCGCCATTGATATCAGCAACGGCCATCCGGGGTCCCCGGGTGGAAAGTAAGTGCGGCAACAGGCGGTGGCTGTTGAAATCGGTATAATCATTCTCCCGGTGCGCCCATTGAATCTTAAGCTTATCAGTTATATCGAGCATCGGTGTTACCGGAGATGGCGCATAGGTATATTTTTCAACCGGTGAATATTTTAACGTAAGGATTGTATCGGTTTTCGGATTAACCAGCAAACTGGTTGCCCCATCGGGCCAGACAATCCGGATACTGTCAACCTTGTTATTTCCCAGGCCGAAATGCAGTACCGGTGCACCTGACGACTGAAATCCCCTGGTGGTCATCAGTTGCTGGTATTGCATTCTTCCCTGTTGATATACCCATGCTTTAACACCCATACCAAGGGTATTTCCATTACCGGCGCGAAAATTAATTTGCAACCAATGCACCGGAGAGGGATTGGTATTCCGGTAGATGCCGGCTTCTTCGTTGATATTGTTGATGACGAGGTCAAGTCGCCCGTCATTGTCAAGATCGGCATACGCAGCACCATTGGAATAACCCGGTTTATCCATTCCCCATTCAAAACTTTTATCGCTGAACCTGCCGCTGCTGCTTCCCTGGAAAAGATAGTTATGTACTTTCCCATCGGGCATCTGGTCAAGCGCTTGTTTGTCCAACCGGGATGAACCGGAGAGTTCCTTACGCACTAGCGAACTGGACAGATACTTTACATAGTCAAGGTCAACCGGTCGTTTTACAATACCATTTGAAATAAAAAGATCCTTGGTTCCATCATTGTCGAAGTCGGCCAGTAACGGGGCCCAGCTCCAGTCTGTTGCTGCCACTCCATCCAGCAATGCCACTTCACTGAACCCCGTGCCGTTACCAAGGTTGCGCTGAAGTGCATTACGGGAGAACTGGTGCTGGAAGCCATTCTTTTCAATCGTATATCGATAAATATCCAGCGCATCGCCACCACTATATGTTTTCAGGAACTTTTCTTCGGCAGGTAACATATCTGCTGTGATTAAATCAGGCTGGCCATCATTATTGTAATCAGCAATATCATTCCCCATACTAAACCGGGAGTAATGTCCGAATACGGCTGCCCCGTTTTCACGAAAACTGCCGTCCTGCTGGTTGATATAATAATAATCATTCTCATGGAAATCGTTTCCTACATAGATATCATCCCACCCATCGTTGTTGAGATCAGCAATAGCCAATCCCAGCCCGTATCCCAGCACACTATTATAAATGCCCGAACCAATAGTTACATCGGAGAAATGGCCGCCGTCATTCCGCATTAACCTGTCGCCCGCTTTACCAGCGGCAATCCGCCGCAAAGAAGTATCCCGGTACATATCAACTGAGTGGGAGGATTGAGTGAGAAGGTAACAGTCAAGATCCCCATCATGATCATAATCAAAGAAGGCTGCCTGTGTGGAGAATGCCTGGATATCGAGTCCGTATCTGGCTCCCTCTTCTTTAAAACCAGTCCGGCCATTATTTATGTACAATTCATTTTTACCCTGCAGTCCCAGTTTACCACTCACCGCACATACATAGATATCAAGCAGGCCGTCGCCATTTACATCGGCCATGGTTACGCCGGTATTCCAGTCCGACCCACCGGCCACGCCCGCCGCAGCTGTTATATCTTCAAAATGGAATCCCCCTTTATTCAGGTAAAGTTTATTTCCTCCTTTATTATTGGCGGTAAAAAATATATCAGTTAGTCCGTCATTATTGATATCTCCCAATGCCACACCTCCTCCGTTATAATAATAGAGGTAATCAAGAAAGTTAAGTGAATCGCCGGTAGCCGGGTTGTTGCGGAAATGGATTCCGGTGGTCTTACTGTCCACGGAAGTGAATAAAGGCGACTCTCCGGTCGAGCAGGACGCGAGCAAAACAAAACAGGTATAGAAAAAAATGAGGTAGCGGTTCATTTGTTTTGTTGGAAGACCTGCAATTCTGCGTTGTTGCGGGCAATCAGCAGCAGGTTGCCCTTGCCGGTCTTTATTAATTTGATATCACGGATCTCGCCTTCACTATTAATTCCGGATAAACGATTGTCAAGGTAACTAAAACCACGCTGACCCTTGTTTATAAAACTCAACCCGCGACTTGCATCATAACGTCCGGTCTCGGGTTTGAGTCCATAAAAATTTCCTCCTATCAAAATATCAGGCCGGCCATCGCTATCCATATCTGTTAAAATGATGGCGAACATGGCGGAAAGTTGGGCTTCAACAGGCAGTGCCACGGGAATGAACCCGCCCTTTCCGTTGTTATAATAGATCATGGACCTGGACTCAGACACTTCGAGGACCGTTGCGGCTTTTCGTTGATCTTCTGTCAATACTTCTTCAATTGATTTGCCGGCATAGGTGGAGTAATAAAGGAATTTCTTTTTCATGAGCGGCAGTTGTGCTACCAGGTCTCCCCGGAGATTGAACGGATAGGAAACCCCATCCGATTTGAAGTAGGCGGGTATACATTCTACCTGGCCATTCCCGTCAAAATCATCAACGAACAAACGCCCGGGATGGTCTTTATCTGCCCTGATCTTCGAATTCATTCCGCGATTGGCCGCTACCAGGTCTTTCAGCCCGTCTCCATCGAGGTCAGCCGTTGCAACTGCATTCCACCAACCCGATGAATTATCTATCTCTGCCGTTTTTTTCAATTGGCCATCCCGGAACTTAAAGATGGTAACAGGCATCCAGTCGCCCACTACCACCAGTGATGGTTTGCCATCCCTATCAAAAATGTCCCAGACTGCATCGGTCACCATACCCAAACCTGTTAATCCCGGAGCCATTGTTGAAGTAACATTTACAAAAACCCCGTTTCCTTGATTTTTCAGTAATACACTAGAAGGTTTTAATCCGTAACTGCCGGCGATACTTCGTGCTCCAATAAATATATCGGGCAATTTATCTCCGTTTATATCTGCGATCCGTACACAGGAGGCGTTGACCGACACCATGGGCCATCCCCTGAAAGCCCTTTTGAATAAGCCTTTCCCGTCATTGATGTAAAGCCTGGCCAGTAGTTGCAGATCACCTTCAGCATGTTCATTTCCACCTGAAACCATCACCAGGTCCTGATCGCCATCCGTATCCGAATCAAAAAACACAGCACCCACAGTTTCATTTTGTTTATCCTGGTCAAAAGCAAAAACGGGTGAAAAATGGAATTTGCCACCAGCATCCTGTATAAACAGTTTTGCGGATTCGCCTGCCGCATTACCCATTATAAAATCTTCCAGTCCATCCCCGTTTACATCAGCAACCGCAAGTTTTGGTCCTTCGGTGGAAATCATCCGGGGAATAAGTTTCTCCCGATCGAAGTCAATGAAGTGGTTTTCGGTGTGTTTACTATTACCATCAATTGTTGTGAAACTGGCATCTGAATAAATAGCCGGCAGGTAACCTGGTGAAATAAAATCCATAGTAGCATCTGCCTGTCGTACAATAATTGTTGTATCGGTGGGTTGTTTATAAATTGTCTGTGTTTTAAGGTTTGGCCAGCGGATTACTATCGAGTCGATGCTGGTCGTGGAATCAACACCAACGGTTAAATAAGATTCGGTAGAGCTCTGAAACCCGCGACAGGGCATGTTTTCGTTTACCTGTTGCTGACCACCCGCATAAACGATGGCCCTTGCACCGATACCGGATTTATTCTGGCCTGACCCTTCAAAACGGATTTTAATGTAATGTGCAAGTGACCGTTCCGATGTCTGGTTACGGTAAATAAAGGCGGGCATATTTGCGTTGTTAACTACCAGGTCAAGATCACCATCACCGTCGAGATCACCATATGCCGCTCCATTGCTGAATGATGGGGTAGCAAGTCCCAATCTTTTTGAATCATTATGGAAACGCAGATCGCGCTGGTTCACGAAAGCATAATTGGGAATGGGAGTCGATTTTAATTTTTCAAGGAAGGTCTTGTAGCTGAAACCAGAGTCTACCGCGCGCTGGCGCGTATCTGCTGCACTGAAAAAATCGAGGAAGTCCTGGTCGGTCAGGTCGCGGCTGATTCCGTTACTCACAAAAATATCTTTCCAGCCATCGTTGTCAAAATCAAAACTCAGAGCACCCCAGCTCCAGTCGGTTGCTTCCACACCCGCGTAATCTGCAATCTCTTTAAAGGTTCCGTCACCATTATTTAACTGCAGGCAGTTGGCCTGGACCTGGTGATGGAAATCATTGTTCAGTTTTGCTGCCTGTACATCATAGTCATCGAAACGCGATACTGTCTTTAACCGGTAATCATCTTCCGGCAGCATATCCGTGGTAAATATATCCAGGTTCCCATCATTATTGATGTCCATCACATCGCTGCCCATGGAGGCGAGGCTGGTATGACCGGCACCTTCCGAGATCGTTTCACGGAAGCTGCCATCCTGCTGGTTGATATACAAATAATCCCGTTCAAAAAAATCGTTTGATACATACATATCGCTCCATCCATCGTTATTGAGATCTGCAACACTCACTCCAAGGCCAAAGGCAATCTCGGATCCGAAGATCCCGGCAGCCTCACTTACATCAGTAAAATGGCCGTCGTCGTTGCGATAGAAACGATGTCCCCCGCTTTCGCTCCGGATATGCCGGATATTCCGGTCGTACCCGAAACTTTCAATGGGACGAAAGCTATTATTAAGAATGAAACAATCAAGATCGCCATCATGGTCATAATCAAAAAATGCTGCCATGGTTCCGATGCCTTTATCGGCCAGGCCATACGCTTCAGCCTCTTCTTTAAAGCTGCCGTTGCGCTGGTTGATATAAAGTTCATTCTGCCGCAGATTGCCCATTACATCACCGCTATTGCATACATAGATATCCAGCCAGCCATCAGCATTTATATCAACCATGTTCACACCGGTATGCCATTTATAGATTCCTTCAATGCCTGCTTTGGCACTGATATCCTCAAACTGGAAATTTCCTTTGTTGAGATACAGTTTATTGGTACCCTGGTTGGAGCTGAAAAAGATTTCCGGTTTGCCATCGTTATTAATATCACCGATGGCCACTCCCCCTCCGTTATAAAAGTTGCGGAAGTTAAGGATGTTTACATGTGCACTGTCTTTTACTTCATTGTTGAAACTGATACCGGTTGCGGATGCGGGCAGCAGCTGGAACAGCCCGTCGGTAGGAAGTTCCCTGTCCCTGGTGTTACAACCAACGGCGAAGGAAATCAGCAAGGCAAGTGGCAGGAATCGTTTCATGTAATAACTATTGCAATGTAAAAAAAGCAGCCATGCGAACAAGACTGCTTTTTTATATACAATTCTGACAATTAGAATGCCGGGTATCCCGGGTTTTGTTTCAGGTTCGGGTTAGTGAGATATTGAGCCTTTGGAATCGGGAAAATTTCGAGGTGACGATCGGGATCCTGCGCCTTTGCGGGAGTCCGGGCATTTCCGAATGTACCAAAACGAATCACGTCGGTGCGACGATGGTCTTCCCATGCCAGCTCACGTGCGCGTTCGGCCAACATATTGGGCAGGGTCATATCTGCCATTGACCAGTTTTTGGTTGCGTCTCCGCCATATGCACGGGTACGGACCTGGTTCACATATCCGAGGTCGACGCCGGAGGCTGACCCGTTCCTCATCGAAGCTTCAGCACGCATCAGCAGTACATCGGCCAGGCGATAAAGGGGGAAATCATTGCTCATGGCAGTCTGCACGCCAGGGGTAGGAAAAAATTTGATACTTCTTAAACCCGCCAGGCGGAAAGTATCGGTAGGGTTGTTCACCTCCTTGATATTAGCATAGAACGAAAGCAATTTGCCGGTTTGTTTATCAACCAGCCGCAGTGCGTCATTATCACTTGCCACCAGTACGTTGGTGCTTGGGGGATAGTTATATACTTCTTTGAACTGCTGTCCGATCAGGTATTGTCCGGAACGTGCGTCAAGGAAGGTCCGATAGGTATTCTGGCCACGCTTTGCATAAACCGAAGTAGTATCAAAGTTGCTGTAGAATTCTGCATTACTGCAATAGCCATTCCAGCCACCACCACGGATGCGCATATTTGGTTCATTATCGTAGTGCAGGGTCTGCGTCTGGATATTATTACCCGCGATATTGACGTTGTCAAAAGGCACCGCAAATATATTCTCTGTTGATCCTTCATTGGTTGGTGAGAAGTTATCGTAGTAGTTGGTCATCAGGCTGTACTTGTTACTCAGGATCACTGAATCGCAAACATCACGCGCTTCGGCCCACCGTGGTTGGTTGACATAGATCTCCGAGTTCAGGTACAATTTGGCAAGAATGGTGAATGCCAGGTATTTTGTTACACGGCCATATGTTGCCAGTCCGACAGTGGTAGATAAACTATTGATATTTTCCTTGATTTCCGATTCCACAAAATCATACACCTGTTTACGGGTGCTGTTGGTAATGGTGGTTGGATCGGTATTGAAGTCGGTCACCAATGGCACATTACCATAAAGATCCATTGCCCAGTAATAATATAATGCGCGGAGTGTTTTCAATTCAGCATTGATGCTGGCCAGATCAGCTGGTACAGGATCGAGACTGTTAACCACGCTCAGGATGAAGTTGATATTGGAGATCCCCCGATACAGATCGGGCCAGGTATTAACCACGGCTTCGGTTTCGGCATGCCAGGTATGCGTCCACATTTCAATATGCTGACCAGCTGCAAGCCAGTCGGCCCCGCGTGCAGGAGTCAGCTGGCCATCTGCTGAATGTTCCATCAGGTTCTGGTATTCACCGGCAGGGATCTGTGAAAGGTTGGCATAGGCCGGTGCGATACCGGCAGCGATCTGTGCAGGTGTCTGCCAGAAATTCTGGTTGGGTACAACACTATATATTTTCTTATCGAGTTTGGTACAGGCCGACAATGTCAGCATGGAAACCACGATTATCGAAAATTTAAAAATATTATTATGTTTCATATCGGTCTTTATTAATTTATACAATCAAATGGCAGCTTATTTAAAGGCTACGTTTATTCCAACAGTGATAGTGCGGCTGCGGGGATAGAAGCCGAGCCCCGATACGTTGGCGTCGATGTACGACTGCACACTGTTACCAACCTGGATTTCCGGATCCTGTCCGGTGTAATCCGTGATCACAAACAGGTTGCTTCCGGTTACATAGGCACGCAGGTTATCGAAGCCTTTAAGTCCGGTGAAAGTATACGACAGTGTTGCGTTATCCAGTCGTAGGAAACCAGCATTTTCCAGCCAGTAGGTGGAAGCAGTCTGTGATCCGCGGAAACCATTGCTGAGTCCTTCTTTTGTGATATTGTTACCTGGCAACCTTCCGAAGTTGCTGGTGATATTCTGGTAGTTGTTAAATACTTTCTGACCGGCCACACCTCTCAGGAAGAAATTAAATCCCCATGATTTATAATTCACCGTACTGTTGAAACCATAATTAAAACGGGCGGTTGGATCAATCGTTTTTTTGCGCGCTGCATTTACACTGGTAGTTGTTTGTCCGTCGGGCAGGTAATACAACTGGTTGCTTGCTCCGGTGGCGTTTGGATCAAGACCGGCAAAATCAGCCAGCTGGAATACATACGGCGCATAACCTACTTTAAGGAAGGTGATAAAGTTATCCGCATATCCGCGTCCGGTTGCCTGGCCCTGGCGTACTTCATCCAGTATAACCGGTGTGCCATTGATTTCTCCCGAAAGGGTTTCAATTTTTGTACGGTTGCGGGTGATTTGGCCACCAACATTCCAGGTAAGGTCTTTTGACCGGATGATATCAGCGGCAAGTTGCAGTTCAAGACCTTTATTAGTCAGTTCGCCAACGTTGGCAAGGATGGTCGGGTAGAAATAAGGAGGTACCGGAACGGTATAACTTGCCAGCAGGTTTTTGGTGCGGTCACTGTACCAGTTGATATTACCAGATACCCGATTATTGGCAACTGCGAAACTCAGTCCAACGTTTACACCCGTACGTTCTTCCCATTTAAGATCGGGATTATCGTTCTGGCTGATCTGGTAAGAACGGGGGTAAGAGTACTGTGAGTTGGACGGATTATAATAACGTGTGGAACCACCCTGCAGAAGTTCGGTAGCATATGGATCGATTGCATCCTGGTTACCCACAACACCATAACCTGCATTCAGTTTCAGGTCATCCAGCCAGCTGATGCCATCCATAAATGATTCTCCCTTGATTCTCCAGGCAACTGATGCGGAGGGGAAATTACCCCAGCGTTCGTTGGTACCGAATTTGGAAGAGCCGTCACGACGGAATGAAGCTGTTGCGTAGTATTTGCCATCGTAATTATAGGCAAGACGTCCGAGGAAAGAAATGATTTTGAATTCCTGCTGAACGGAACTGATCAGGTTCTGGTTGGGGTTACCGCCACCCAGGAACCAGGGTCCCAGCTCGGGAACCAGGAAGTCCTGACCCGATGCAGAGATAGAATAGTTATTGAACTGGTTAAATTCATAAACAACGGTTGCATTCAGGTTACTCTTGCCAATGTCTTTGATATAGTTGGCGTGAAGATCTCCTTTTTTAGAGTTCACATTTGAGTTGCTCTGGCTGGCATTATTCAGGTTGCCTACTGCAGGTAATGTAGGTTGGAAATAGGCACGCTGTATATTGAAACGGGAAATAGATCCGAGTGTACCCAGTTTCAGTCCGGGGATGACTTCATAATCGGCGCTTCCAAGAAGCTGTGTAAGGAATTGTTTTCCCTGGTTGGTCTGAAGCTCCTGGCGGGCTACCGGGTTTTGTTGTTCAAAACCGCTGAACTCATAATAAGAACCGTCTGCATTAAACACCGGGTATGTTGGAAGTGCGGTGTTGATGAACGCAAAGATGGCATAGTCGGCATATTTTTGTTTGTTCTCATTATACAAAACTGAGAAACGGATATCGAGTTTATTGTTCAATGCCTTTTGTTGAACATTGAACCGGGCACCGAATTGCTCTTTACCGGTATTGATCACGATCCCTTCCTGGTCCATATAGGTAACAGAGGCACGGTAGTTAAATCCACCTGTACCGCCTGATACGGCTATATTATGGCTATGGGTAAATGCTGTACGAGTAATGGCATCGGACCAATCGGTATTGGCGCCTTTATCCAGGCCATCGATGGTTGACTGGTTAATTCCTGCAGAAACCGCTGCCTGTCTCCATTCGGAAGAATTGGCCAGGTCGAAACCCTTACGTATTTTATCAACGGCAACATAACCGTTATACTCCACGCGGGCGCGGCCTGCAACGCCTCTTTTTGTATTGATGATGATTACGCCATTGGCACCGCGTGATCCGTAGATCGCTGTTGCCGATACGTCTTTAAGGATATCATAAGATGCAATATCCCCTGCGGGGATGCTGGCAATCTGGTTGGGATCATCAAGAGGGATTCCGTCCAGTACAATCAATGGGGTTTGCCCACCACTCAGTGATGTCTGCCCGCGAAGGCGGATAGTAAGATCTGCGTTGGGGTCGCCATTGGGTATGGTGATAGTCAGACCAGCCACTTTACCCGCAATCTGCTGCATAGGATTATTGATCACACCGGAATTAAAATCACGGGTTCCAATACTCGCTACAGCACCTGTTGCATCCCTGCGGCGAACGGTTCCGTAACCAACTACCACCACATCTTCGAGCGATTGACTATCGGCCGTAAGAGTGACAGCAACTGTGGTTTTCCCTGTTATGTCCACTTCAACGGGTACATACCCGACCGAACTGATGATAAGTGTTGTGGAACCTGCTGGAACAACGATGGAGAATTCCCCATCAGCTCCTGCGGCAACACTGGTTGCCGACCCCTTTACAGAAACAGTAGCGCCCGGAATGGTTTTACCTGTGGCGTCTGATATAGTTCCGGAGACAGTGACGTTCTGTGCGAACGTTAGGGTAGCCTGTAACAGTACCCCGAGAAAGAACAGGCAATGGAGAATGTTTTTCTTAATACTCATAAACAATCGTTTTGGACGTTTTAAACAGTTTAGAGGTGAGCCCCGGTAATAACCATTTTTGTATACTGGTACATACTGGTATACAATATTAGAATTAATTTTGAATTTCCAAAATTTATTTTGGGGAAATCTTAAGGCTTTCCACTTAAATATGGCTGGTTTTAGGGGTAGGGAGGGGCTCCCCCACCGACTGCGGGGAGCAGTTAGAAAAAATCAGGATTAACCCGGATAGATGGTCCGGTTAAGTGGCGGGGCATAAAAATGCCCCGGTCTCATGGGACCCGGGGCTGAACCAAACCGTCCGTCAGAAATCAGTTTTTCGCGATATCGAATTTTTTGAAAATCTTCCTTACACCCGACTCGATCTCTTTTGAACTCATTCTCCTGCTGTCGATCTCACCGGTCGACCAGCCCTGCCACACCGTTTTGTCGGTCCGGGAATCCGTCATGGAAATAGTGACGGTACCTTCCCTTGTAGGAACATTGTGGTTATCATAGCCCATTAACGTTGAAGGATAATAAACATTAAAGACCCTGCGTCTGTAGGGATTGTAGTAACTTCTTGTAAAAGGTTGGGAGTATACAGGGTCCGACTGGTTCTTTACTCCTTTTTCAACCAGGAGATCATAACTCAGGAGGATATCCGGATCTTTTTTCGACTCCTTCCATCCGGCTGAATTTTCCAGTTCTTTATTTACCGCAGCGCGGATTTTTTGTTCGGCAATATCATTCGACCGGTTGCGGTCTTTTTTGCCTTCGCCGTCTTTATCAACCCAGGCGAATGTTTTATAACTTTTAAAATCAGCAGAGTCATCTTTTTCGATGTGCGCGGTAGGAGCACAACTTGCAAGCAAGAAGACAACAACGAGAGAACCGCTCCAGGCCTTCCAATACTTTTTCATATGATTGTTCCTTTTTTGTTTTAGTCAATGACCACCGGTCATCTGACTATACTAACGTAAAAAGGAGGCAATCTTATCATAAAGAGATGTGAAATCTGTCCGGGTTTTCCTATTCCAGGCCCAGTTCAAAATGACGTTCGGGAATCATGATATCAGAGAAGCCTTTTCTTAACAATCTTTTTTTGAATTCCACCTGTACCTCGGGTTCACCGTGCACCAGGAAGAGTTTTTTCACCAATCGCGGATCCTGGCAGGCAAGCCATTGCGACAGGTCCTCATAATCGCCATGGGCGCTCATACTCCTGATGGAACCGATCTCTGCATTGACCTGGTGATCCACTCCAAAAATCCCCACTTCCTTCGCCCCGGCAAGTAACCGCCCCCCAAGCGAACGCGGTTCGCAATAACCTGTAAACACAATTGAATTACGGCTGTTTTCGATACTGTTGCTGATATGGTGTTTGACCCTGCCGGCATCCGCCATTCCGCTGGCAGATATGATAACCATGGGACCATTCAGGTAGTTGAGTTGTTTGGACTGCTCAACTGTTTTGACATATTTCAATCCCTGGAAGGAGAACGGATCATTATCCGTTTTCATGATCTGCTGGATACTCCTGTTGAAGTAGGAAGGATAATTTTTCACAACAGCAGTGGCTTCAATACTAA
The DNA here is from genome assembly GCA_040510375.1 of Chitinophagaceae bacterium. Classification (GTDB taxonomy): domain Bacteria; phylum Bacteroidota; class Bacteroidia; order Chitinophagales; family Chitinophagaceae; genus JBEVJC01. Next base: position 158,745 of record JBEVJC010000016.1, on the reverse strand, counting down.
GCGGACTATCTACATAATAATCGATGGGAGGCAGGGTATTTTCCAATTCCAGCTGGTTCAGTGCAAACAGGATTTCCTGTGTGCGGCCCACACTGAACGCGGGTAAAATGAGTTTTCCTTTTTTCCGGATTACATCTGTGATCCATTTCAGCAACAGTTCAGGTGTACTGTCGCCCGGATCATGCAGGCTGTTACCGTAGGTGGATTCAATTAAAATGTAATCGGCCTGGGGAAATACATCTGGTGATTTTAGGATTACATCCCGGTAACGGCCAACATCGCCGCTGAAGCTGAGTGTGGTTAGTTTTCCGTTTTCGAGAATCCGTAAATGTACAGTGGCACTGCCGATGATATGGCCTGCATCAGCAAACATCAGGTCCACTCCCTCGGTTACGTTGATCCAAACCCCATACTCCACTTCCACAAACCTGCCAAGTGCCATTTCCGCATCTTCAGCGGTGTACAGGGGTTGCTGGTAGGGCAGGTGTTGTTGTGCCCGCTTTTTATTACTGAACTTTGCTTCCGATTCCTGGATTTCGGCTGAGTCTTCCAGAAGGATTGCCGTTAATGTCCGGGTAGCCGGGGTACAAAAGATCCGGCCTTCAAATCCATCAGCAACCAGTTTTGGAATAAGTCCCGAATGGTCAATATGTGCATGTGAGAGGATCAATATGTCTACTTCCCGCGGTTCAAAACCAAACTGCCGGTTCATTCCGTCCGTTTCCGGACCCATACCCTGGAACATCCCGCAGTCGAGCAGGACCTTTTTACCATTTTTTAAAGTGATCAGGTGTTTGGAACCTGTTACTGTCTGTGCTGCACCATGGAATGCAATCTTCATTGGATCTGTTTTGTTAAATGAAATTTTCAGGTTTTCCTTGCCTTGAACGACCAGGTTATATCAAACAGGGCCACCAGTTCACCATTGGAGTCTTTCCCGACCGACATCGCCTTCACCGTTACCGGTTCTCCGGTCCGTACAGATTCAGCGATCCTGTCGCGGAACTCCTCCCCGCTTTCGCAGGTAAACCAGGTACGGCCCGTGGCCTTTTTGAAATACTCCGATTGTAGTCCCACCACAAGCATGGATACCGCCGGCTGGCTTTTATAAACATTGGTCATGGCCAGTGCACCTGTACTGAGTTCGGCGGCCATGGCCAGGCATGCGAAATAGGTGGACCGGAACGGGTTTTGCGAAAACCACTTGAAGGGCACGGTCACCACGCATTTGCGTTCATCAATGGAACGTAACCGTACTCCCGCAAAATAGGCGCTTGGTAATTTGAAAAGCAGGAACAACCTGAACTTTACCGGATTGCCGGCCAGTTTTAAAAATTCTTTCTTTCCATTGTTCATGCCTATTCTTTATAGGTGGCGGGATCCAGTGCCCTGGGCGACCAGTCCCTAAAAAAATCAATTACTTTATCCCGGCTATAACCCTTCCCTTCTTCGAGATACGCTGAATTCTGTGTATGGAGCAATGCCCCATTTTTGTCCAGCACAAGGAAGACCGGGAAACCGAAACGTTGGGGGTACTGGTATTTTTTCAGCAGGTCTTTATTATAATTTTCAGGGCTATAGTTGAGATGATACACCACATACGAAGCATCCTGAAGCGAATCGATCTTTTTGTCGGCCTTCACAAATTCTACAAACCGGGCGCACCAGATGCACCAGTTGCCACCCACCTGGATCAACACATTTTTTCCGGATTGCCGGGCCTGGGTGATTGCGGCTTCAATACCAGCTGCTGCATCGGCGGCCGGATCATATAATTTAAATTTTTTAAGATCCTGGGATGATGCTGACAGAACAGATGTCAACAGGAAGGCTGCAATAAAAAATGATTTCATACCCGATACGGAATTTTTAAATGTGCACTATAAAGATATTGTTTAAACAGGAACATCGGTTATTTTCGCATTAACCACCACCACATCTTTTTTCCGCACCAGCTAAATAAGTAAACCTTATGTTAAAGAAATGCCTGTTATCCGCTGTCGTTGTTTTAACGGCATACATCGCCGTTGCACAGACAGATTCGGGCAGGCTGTTGATGCACCAGGGCCAGGTGTTTAATGTGGAAGTAACCCTCAACAACAGCATCACCCAGCAGGCAATGGGACAGGCCATCGATATTACGGTTGATGGAAAAGCTTTTCACAATTATAAGGTAACCGATACCGGTAATGATTTATATACCCTGCATCATGAAGCGCAAAAACTGAGTTTTTCTTTCAGTGGTATGGGTTCAAAAAAATCTTTTGATTCCGGGAATAAAAAAGACATCAGCAGCCAGTGGGGTGAACCGGTAAAAAAACTGCTGGCAAAAAAATATGACATGGTGCTGGACAGTTCGGGCACCGTTATAAAGGTTACCCCTGAATCATTTCCCTCCGGCCTGACGGAAGAACAGCTGGTGATTGTACTCAATATGCTGAAGGACCTTACCTCGGTGACCGAGCCTCCGTTAAAAGGCAGTAACAGTTTCTTCCGCGTGCTTCCCGGAAAAGTAACTGCCGTAGGTGATACATGGACTACGCAGGTCAATACACCAACTGAAACATCGGTTACTGATTACAAACTTGAATCAATCGGTGATTCAACAGTGACGGTCAGTTTTGAGTCGAATGGTAAAAGTTCACTGAAAGCCCAGGTAATGGGAATGGAGTCGGTCACCTCACTTAATAATGTAACCAATGGTACCATCCTCATTAACCGGCAGACCGGCATCATTAAAGAAAAAAACTCGGTAATGGTTTCAACCGGAACTGCCGAGATGATGGGCAATACCACACCGGTACATGCAAAGACCACAATCGGGATCAGGGTACTGCCTTAACGGAAGGAAAAAGTTGCACAAAAACAACGCATCCCTTTCAGGTGGATTCAAAAAAAAGGCTGCACCAACTCGTGATACAGCCTCCGGTATACATCATCTGGAAAACTAAGGAACAATAAACGGATCTACAATCTGGAGAACAGCAGCCATGGTAAGTGGTTCGTCAAATGCTTCAGAAGCCGCGTCTGCACTGATTCCTGGAGCGATGCCGGTAATCTGGATTGTTGCCTGGGTAGTTATTTCCTCCCCATCATAACTTGCCTGTACCGCGGTGGTGTCGATACCACTTTGTTTACCGGTAATCCATGGTTTTACATTCACGCCGGAAGGGACAAGTCCTCCATTTGCCTTACGCATCTGGCGGATATGTGACGCATGGCGGGCTTCCACCGAATGGATCTGAAGGGCAACCTGTAGTACATCGTTGTTGGCGATGAGGGCATCCATGGCCGCCTGACCCTTGTAGGCGCGAACGCCGGTGTCTTCGAAGGTCTGTGCTACTGCAAGGAATAATGCGTAGTTGGTGGTGACTGCATCTTTGAACGGACCATTATTACTGCCATTACCACCGGACAGGTCAAATGTTGGTTTGGAAACAGGAGTTCCCTGTGCCGCTGTGATAGCGCTTCTCAGCAGGTTAACGTGAGCAGTCTCATGTGCACCGATGGTCTGGATGGCACCAGTTGCCGCACCGGCAGGAATAAGGTTTGGAGCAGCAAGTGCTGCCTTGTAAAATTCATCTTCCAGGTATTCCAGCGTAAGCGCGTAGTTCAGGATATCGAACAGACCGGAGCCGCCTCCCTGTCCATATGCTTTTTTAAACATACCACCCAGCATTACCGGCATTGCTGCAAGTGCAACCTTTCCCGATACACGGAAGAAGCTCTTCATTGCATGTCTGCGGGTATCCAGTTTTCCGTAAACATCCGGATCAACTTTTTCTATCTCGTTAAGAATATGTTTGACGTTCATGATAAGTAGTTTTTATGAGGTTGGTAAATTTCGGCCCGATACCCTGGTGCTGAGAAAGGTGTTGGCAATCGCCAGTACTTCGGATGGTGGTTTGGCAGCATCCAGACCCATTGCATCAACAATGGTTGAGTCGGCGAATGTACCGTTTGAGATCAGGTCGCGGATATATGCAGCATGCCTTGCTTCCACCGACACAATTTTTCCTGCGAGGGTCAGGTAAGTCTTGCCGTCAGTAGTTGTACTGATCAGTTTGCCTGCACCATTGTAGGCCGCCACACCAAGGTCTTCGAAAGCCTTTGCTGTGGCGAGTACCTGATCGCGTTTGGTAAAATCGAGTGAACCCCAGTTCGGTGTGAGTGCCTGGATGGCACCGGACCCCAGTGCAGCTTTAAAGAATTCGCGGTGGGCGATCTCATGATCCCTGATGTCTTGTAAAAGGGCCTGTTCGGCTGCCGGCATACTGGTGTAAGGTGTTTCCAGTACTTTGCTGTAGAAGGCAGCTTCCAGTTGTTCCAATGCATAAGCATAATTCAGGATACCAACGTCACCGGAGCCAAGGTTGATCCCGTCTTCGTCGTTTTCGTTGTCGTTTTTGTCGCAAGCGGTAAACGCCATTGCCAGTGCGGCCGCTCCACCTGCGTATCCAAGAAAGTTCCTTCTGGATACGGGGTTTGTTTCGTGCAGTCGGGGCAATAGCGTTCCGTTGCCAGATTCATTGATCTTGGACATACGCTAAAAATTTAAGTTGATTAATTAAGAGGGTTAAAAAGAGAAGGCTCTTTGTAGTTGGTTGTGTTAGTTACGCAATTAGGAGTCCAATGGATTTTGTGTTTGGAAAATTAAGTTAAGGTGGGGCATGAGGGAATTAATTGCTGTTGCAGGATTGGCAGGAAGGTTTTAGTTCAACAGAATGATAAACAGCGGGGCATCGGTAATGCCGTATGAAAGGGATTGACACAAAAAAACTCTTAGTGGTAAAGGGTTTTAGAAGATAATACATTAAAGAGGAATCTGATTGGATAACAGGTCGTCCCAGTTATCGCGTCGTCTGATCAGTCTGGCTTTTCCATTTTCAACCATCACTTCCGGCGGTTTAAAACGGGAATTGAAATTCGACGACATTTCAAAACTGTAGGCACCGGCATTATAAAATACCAGCAGGTCACCTTCACGGACTTCCCTGAGTGGCCGGTCCCAGGCAAACGTATCTGTTTCACAGATATTTCCGGTTACTGAATAGATCCGCTCCACTCCCTGCGGATTACTTATATTTTCAATACGATGGTATGAATCGTAGAACATGGGCCTGATCAGATGATTAAAACCACTGTTGACTCCTGCAAAATTAGTGGCCGGTGTTTCTTTCATTACGTTTACCTGCGTAATCAGGTAACCGCACTCACTTACCAGGAATTTACCTGGTTCAAACCAGATTTCCAGTCCGCTGGCCTGGGGGTGATTACGGAATGCGTCCCTTACACTTTCTCCCAGTAATTCCATATCGGTTTCATCATCACCTTCTTTATAGGGAACTTTAAACCCACCGCCAAGGTCAAGCGATTTCAATTCATTAAAATGCGGGATGATATCAAACAGGACTTCAATACCCTTCATAAAAACAGATACATCCTTGATTTCACTTCCTGTATGGATATGCAGGTCGGTAATAGCCAGATTATATTGTTGTTTCAGTTCCAGGATTACTGGAAGCTGTTCCACCGGAATGCCGAACTTACTTTTATCGTGACCAGTAGAAATCTTCAGGTTACCACCGGCCATAATATTGGGACGCAGGCGGATACCAACCGGATAGGAATGACCGTATTCCTGCCCGAATTTTTGCAGGTTACTTAAACTGTCGATATTGATGGAAACTTTTAAGGAAACGGCTTCACGGATTTCATCAAAGGCAATACCGTTGGAAGTATAAAGGATACGATCGGCCGGGAAACCCGCGTACAATGCAAGTTTTACTTCGTTGACAGAACTGCAGTCGATATTACAACCCAGGTCTTTTATATAACGGAGAATATGGGTATTGGTCAGTGCTTTGCAGGCATAATAGATCAATACCCGGCTTTCACGGAAAGCATGGGTCAGTTTTTCGTACTGTTCCCTGATCTTTTCTGCGTGATAAACATATACCGGAGTTCCGAACTCTTCGGCTATACTAGTGAGTTGTTCGGGGGAAAGGCGTTGCGACATAGTGCGCGAAGGTAAAAAAAATCAGGATTGATCGTCGTCGTCGTCTTCCATTTTACCAATGAGTTGTCCATCTTCGGTAACAGAAAGTAATCCGTCATCGGGAGTTTCCTCATTCGTGTCTACGCTGTCCTCTGTAGTTTCATCTTCCGTTAGTGCGTCTCCTGCTGGATCCGGTGTTTCTCCGGCAGTTATTCCTTCGGTTGCAGTTGTTTCATCGGTGAAGTCGTCTGTTGATTCGGGGTAATCATCACCCGATATGTTTTCGTCGCCGGTTTCTTCCAATGATTCATCGGTGATTTCCTGCTCATCAATGACTATCTCCACTGATTCATCTAAATCAGCCTCTTCACTTTCATCTGTATCACCAGTCCCATCCTCAGTATCAATAAATGCTTCCACTGCTTCGTCAACAGCCGCCTCTCCACCTGACTCTGTCAGGCCGGCTTCGGTGTCAACCTCATCCTCACTAATTACTTCTTTTACAGCTGTGCCATCTTCATTCACCGGTACAATCGGATCTTCTTCCGGTACCATATCCTTCATGACCGTTGGTTCGATCTGCTGGTCGGCCAGGACTTCCTTTATCTTCGGCAGGTCTTCCGCGTTATTAATGCCGAAATAATCCATGAAATTTTTAGAAGTGGAATAGATCAATGGATGACCGGGCATTGTTTCATTACGGCCGGTAATCACGATCAGTTCTTTTTCGAGTAATTTCTGCACGGCATAATCTGAACTCACCCCGCGGATCGATTCGATCTCACCCTTGGTAACCGGTTGTTTGTAAGCAACGATCGACAATGTTTCCATTGCTGCTGCAGAAAGGCGTTTCAGGAATTTATCGCCATTCAGTTGCGCGATTGTTTTATGGTAATCCCTCTTGGTAAGGAACTGCCATCCACCACCACTCTGTCTTACTTCAAATGGATAAAATTCTGATTGGTATTTTTCCTGGATGCCTTCCAGCGATGCCTCTACCTGGTCAAGAGTGATCTTGTCCTCCATAAAACCAAAGGCATTATTTAACAACTCGGTGAGATCAAGGGAGGTCAGCGGTTTATCACTGGCGAAGATCAGGGCTTCAATATGCGGGATCAGATTTGTAATTTCCATAAATAAAATTCGAAACGTTCAGGGCCGGGTCGGTTAACCGGGCAGGACAATCATTTAAGCAGGTCCATCCATTCGAACCTGAAAATCGAAATTACGTGCAGGGGGTTACACTTGAAAACACACTTATCAACAAGTTTTTACCGAAACTTAACCTTGCAGTGCAGCAGCACCACTAACGATCTCGGTCAGTTCCGTTGTAATGGCAGCCTGACGGGCCCTGTTGTAAGAGATCTTGAGGCTCTTCAACAACTCATTTGCATTTTCGCTTGCCTTGTCCATGGCCGTCATCCTTGCACCATGTTCCGATGCATTGGAATCAAGTACTGCCTTATATAATTGTGTATTGAGGATCTTGGGCATGAGCTCGGTAATCAGCTCTTCCTGTGAAGGGTCAAAGATAAAATCGGCCTTTATGTCACCTTTTTTCCTTTCCACTTTCGGGATCGGCAGGAAACGTTCTACCGTAAATACCTGGGTTGCGGCATTTTTAAACTGGCTGTATACAATCTCCACCACATCATATTCCTTGTTGAGGAATGCTTTCACAGCGGTTTCAGAAGCACGTTGTACCTGTTCAAACTTCAGGTTAAGGAACAGGTCCTTGAAACTGGCGTCTGTATGGTAATTATTTTTCAGGAAATGTTCATATCCTTTTTTACCAATACCCCAGATTGTCACATTCCCCTTGCGGTATTGCTCAGGATAATGTTGCGCAATGGTGAGTTTGGCCAGTTTGATGATATTGGCGTTGAAAGCCCCGGCAAGGCCGCGGTCGCTCGTTACAACAATCAGTAATACTTTTTCCACGGAGCGGTCAACTGCCAGGGGCAATGACATATCACCATCAGAATTGCTGACGATATTACTCAGCATTTCCTGGAGTTTCCGTGAATAAGGACGCATTTGTGTGATCGCATCCTGTGCCCGGCGCAGCTTTGCAGCGCTCACCATTTTCATTGCCTTGGTGATCTGCTGTGTGCTCTGAACGGATTTGATTCGGTTACGTACCTCTTTTAACTGACCTGCCATGGGAATAAATGTTTTTAAAACAGGGGACCCTGAAAAGGCCAGGTCGCCCAACCGGGCGCAAAAGTACAGAGTTGAAAGGAAAATTCCATATGGCAACGGCAAATGGGGACAGAAACTGGAAAGATTTTACCGGAGAAAGATTTCGCGGCTCACACTGTACGAAACCGTCAGCATTCCACCCTCCGGGGTGGTTTGTTGCAGTGGCAGGTTCCGGTGGCAGACCAGCTGGAAATTAACGGGTCCCGGTTTAAGGGCAGATAAAATACCGGAATCAAGCACCAGCCGGCCGTGTTCCAGCGAATCAAACCTTTCGATCCCCTTGCTGAAGCGTGCCGTGTCGGTGAGCATCACCTGGATCAGATCGTTCCGCTTTAATCCGGCTATATCCAGTGCCAGTTGCCCCTTTCCAATGGTGTCGGGCAATACCCCTTCCAGCTGAAACGCCGGGAATTCTATTGTTTCTTCATATTTTTTGCCCTCAGATGAGGTGTAAACAATCCTGTGGGGACCGGTAAATTCATTAAATGGCCTGACCACTTCATAAAATGCGCCATCGATCCCTGAACTGTCGACCGGCAACCGCACCCCATCCACCGTAACATTGCCCGGCTCATCCAATACCAGTGTGGTACCCTCTTTACCACCATAACGGTACTGGAGTTTCAGCGTTATATCACCCCCTTCCTCCGCTGCACTGAAATGGTAGTCAAAATAAATGGCTTCGGGATTCACATCACCGCTTTTCCCGATTTCTTCATTATTACAGGAGGCGATCAGGGAGAACAGGAAACAAAGGCAGGTTAAACGGCGCAGATTCATGGTGAAATTCATAATGGCTTTTTTATTTATACCATCCGGACACAAAAGTTAGTTAATGAATTCTAAATAAACGGGACAAACCCAAAAACCCCAACTATCTGCTATCTTTGTCGGCCTCTGTCAAATTGGCTAATAGTGCCCTGTAGCACCCTTTTTGAGAGAACTGATGTTCGAACAATTTTTATTTCAACCTATCCCACAACACGTAATCATGCTTGGTATTATTTCGAAATTATTTGGTGGTAATAAATCTGACAAGGATGTTAAGAAGATCCAGCCCATTGTGGAGAAAACAAACCAGTTTTTTGCTGAGTATGCTTCGCTGACCAATGACCAGCTGCGTTCCAAAACGGTCGACTTCCGCGAGAGGATCCAGGAACACCTGAAAGAATCAGACGATGCGATTGCCGGCCTGAACAATCAGGCAGATGCCCTGCCCTTTAATGAACTGAACCAGAAAGACAGTCTTTACCAGTCCATCGATAAACTTAAAAAAGAAAAGAACAAAAAAATTGAGGAGATCCTGGAGCAGATCCTTCCTGAAGCATTCGCGGTGATCAAGGAAACTGCCCGCCGGTTTAAGGAAGGTATCCAGTCGCCCGCAACTGCCACCGCCCTTGACCGCGAACTGAGTATTAAAAAAGATTATATAACTATAGAAAACGACCAGGCTATTTATTCCAGTTCCTGGACTGCCGGCGGCGGACAGGTTACCTGGAATATGGTTCATTATGATGTACAGCTGATCGGTGGTGCAGTACTGCACTCCGGTAAAATTGCTGAAATGGCAACGGGTGAAGGTAAAACCCTGGTGTCTACCCTGCCGGCCTACCTCAATGCACTGGCCGGTGAAGGCGTGCATGTGGTTACCGTGAATGATTACCTGGCCCGTCGTGACTCTGAATGGAACGGTCCCATCTTCGAATGGCTGGGTCTGAAGGTTGACTGTATCGACAAACACCAACCCAATACACAGGAACGGAGGAATGCCTACCTGGCCGATATTACCTATGGTACCAATAACGAATTCGGGTTTGATTATCTCCGGGATAATATGGTGCACTCCCCTGAAGAAATGGTACAACGCAAACATCATTTCGCCATGGTGGATGAGGTGGATAGCGTACTGATCGATGATGCGCGTACACCGCTGATTATTTCAGGACCGGTTGCCCGTGGCGACGACCAGCAATTCCATGTGCACAAGCCCCGGATCCTGGCACTGGTACAGGAACAGGAACGTATTGTGAGGACCGCACTCAACGAAGCGAAAAAACATTTTGAAAAAGGGGAAGACGATCCAAAAACCGGTGGCCTCCAGCTTTTCCGCGCATACAGGGGTCTGCCTAAATATGGACCGCTGATCAAGTTCCTCAGCGAACCCGGAGTGAAGGTGAAAATGCAGAAAGCAGAAAACTATTACCTGCAGGACCAGCAAAAGAACATGCAGATTGTAGACAGTGAACTGCTTTTCCATATTGACGAAAAACAAAATTCGGTTGACCTTACCGAAAAGGGATTAAATGCCATTACCCGTTCGGGAGAGGACCCTGAATTTTTTGTATTGCCAGATATCGGTATCAAACTGGCTGAAGTGGAGAAGAGCGCTGAAAACGCCGAAGAAAAATTACAACAGAAGGAGGCCTTGTTAAACGAATACGCACAGAAGGCTGATCGTATCCATACCGTGCAGCAATTACTGAAAGCCTATTCATTATTCCAGAAAGATGTAGAGTATGTAATTGATAACGGAGCCATCAAGATCGTGGATGAACAGACAGGACGGATCATGGAAGGTCGCCGTTACAGCGATGGGCTGCACCAGGCACTGGAAGCGAAAGAAAATGTAAAAATTGAAGCAGCTACCCAGACCTATGCAACCGTGACCCTGCAAAACTATTTCCGGATGTATCACAAACTCTGTGGTATGACCGGTACAGCCGAAACAGAAGCGGCCGAGCTGTGGAGTATCTATAAACTGGATGTGGTAACAATCCCGACCAACCTTAAAATGGTACGGGACGATAAACAGGATCTTGTTTACAAGACCAAACGTGAAAAATATAAAGCAGTAATCGACGAAGTGGAAATATTACGTGAAGCAGGCAGGCCCATCCTGGTGGGTACTACTTCTGTGGAAATCAGTGAACTGCTTTCGCGGATGCTTCAGCAAAAAAAGATTCCCCACAATGTACTGAACGCAAAACAGCATGCGCGGGAAGCACAGGTGATTACAGAAGCGGGTATGGCCGGGGCGGTGACCATTGCTACCAATATGGCGGGTCGCGGAACGGATATCAAACTCGGACCAGGCGTGAAGGATGCGGGCGGACTGGCCATCATCGGTACAGAGCGTCATGAAAGCCGTCGGGTGGACAGGCAGTTGCGCGGTCGTGCAGGCCGTCAGGGTGATCCGGGTAGTTCGCAGTTTTATGTATCACTGGAAGACGACCTGATGCGTATGTTCGGAAGCGAACGTATTGCATCCATGATGGATAAACTGGGTTATAAGGAAGGTGATGTGATCCAGCATAGCATGATCAGTAACAGTATCCAGCGTGCACAGAAAAAAGTGGAAGAAAATAACTTCGGGATCAGGAAACGCCTGCTCGAATATGATGATGTAATGAACAAACAGCGGAACGTGATCTACGGTAAACGTGAACACGCGCTGTTTGGCGAACGCCTTTCTCTGGATATTGATAATGCATTTGCAGTAGTTGCAGAGGGACTGATTGCCGGATTCAAACAGGAACTGGATTACGAAGGATTCAAGATGTCGGTAATTGTCAACTTCGGATTAAATACTTCTATCAGTGAAGATGATTTCAAAAAGAACGACCTGAATTCGCTTACTGATCGTTTATATGAAGAAGCCACCGCCCATTACCTGGCCCGGAAAAATGAATTGCAGGCGCAATCAGTTCCGGTATTTAAAAATATCCGTAATACCCAGGGTAAACATATCGAAAATGTGGTAGTACCGTTCTCCGATGGACGTAAGGCGCTGAATGTACTGGCTTCACTGGATAAAACGATCGGATCGGAAGGCAAGGAATTGCTGACCAACCTGGAAAAAACAATTACCCTGCTGGTGATTGATGATGCCTGGAAAGAACACCTGCGTGCAATGGACGACCTGAAACAAAGTGTCCAGACCGCCTACCTTGAACAGAAAGATCCATTGGTCATCTACAAGGTGGAAGCGTACAATCAGTTCAACAATATGGCTACCGAGGTCAATAAGGATATCGTATCATTCCTTTCCCATGCATCCATTCCCGTGCAGGACAATGCTCCTGTGAAGGAAGCGAAGCAGGTGAAGACCGACTACAGCAAAATGACGGCTAATAAAGAAGAAGTGGAAACTGCGGGCGAAGATTATGCAGCCAATGAGCGCGACCGCTTCGATCCGAATGCGGTGCCTGGAGGTGCAGCGGTGAAACAGGAGCCGGTCAAGGTTGGACCAAAAGTGGGCCGGAATGATCCATGTCCCTGTGGTAGTGGCAAGAAATTCAAGAACTGCCATGGTAAAGATGTTCCTGCATAACCTGCGGTGTTCATAGATAAATAATTAAAGTGGCTGTATCGCGTTGATACAGCCACTTTTTATTTTGGCAACAGAAGTTTAAGTTATTTGAAGTTGCTTCAATTTAATCAGGGACCATTCTTTTTATAGAATTAATCCTGAACAGCCTGTATATCCAGTTTATGATACCCCTCTATCAACACGGAAATATATTCCTGCTGTACAGTTTGTGGAAGAAAAGAGCGGTTTATAAAAGACAATACATCCTGAAAATTTCTTTCAAATTTCAGATAACTGTTGGCGATCTGCCGGTCATTTAGTTCGAGGCTTTTGGCGAGTGCATCAAAATCGCGGCGCTGGATTTTTCGTTTCTTACCATTAATGGTCAGGGCCGATTCTTCCGGATCATCCTTTAATGCTATCCGTGTATTTAACAGATCATATGCCGGAGCAAGGAGCACCTGTCCCTGCGAATCGGTAAGGAGAGAAAAATTATTGCTCAGCATACCTGAAACCGAAGCCGTCTTCATCTTCCCAGACCTCACCGGCAATTGTATCATTAATATATACTGTTCCTGACCTTTTCATTCTGATTTATTGACGGATTCTATCTGGGTATGATCAACTATTTCAACAAGCTGGTCACTTTTGTTTTTTTGCCAGTCAGTTTTATTTTTCTCCGGTACAAACTTCCATGCCACTATCTCATTATTTACCATTACCGGATCTGCAAGTAAACCTTCCAGACTTGTCCTGTTTCTTAAAACAAGGGTTACTGATTGCTTATGGTACAGGAGCATCATTTCATAGGGATCCTCCTGTTTTTGTGAACCTGCCCATACCGTATGGCCAAATAAACTTAATACCTGGTTGACCTTATCCAGTCGAACCGTCTCCTTGCCCTGTTCCAGGTCACGGATAAAACGGAGACCCACCCCCGCCCTCCCGGCGAGCTCCTGTTGTGTGAGGTTACTCTTCGAACGATTGTACCTGACGAAATTGCTTATGTGTTTTACATTACTCATATTACCGATCGGGTATAAATATACAATTTTTTATAAAATAAATCCCGATCGGGTATAAAATTTAATAAATATTTTGTACTATACCCTTTTGGGTATAAAAATGCATACCGATCAAATATACTCCCGATCGGGTATAAATATACAATTTTTTATAATAAAATTCTGGTCGGTTATAAAAAAGGCTCCCATCGGGAGCCTTTACCAGAATATTTGAAATCGCGGTTAAAACGGCTTTTTCAGGTTATATTTTTCGAGGTACCGGTTGTTGAGCATTTTCTGTTTATCATTCAGGTCGATCTTTCTTCCCTGGATAAATGCATCCGTTACGTTTTGTGATTTCATGTCGAGGATATCGCCTTCACTGATGATGATATTGGCATCCTTGCCCACTTCGATACTGCCTGTTTTATCTGCCACTCCCAATACCGCAGCAGCGTTGAGTGTAATTGCCTGCAATGCTTCTTCTTTTGACAGGCCGTAAGCCGCTGCAGTACCGGCATTGAATGCCAGGTTACGACCACGGGTCTGCGGATCATCATCCGAAATAGCAAACAATACACCAGCCTTCTGCAGGGCAGCTGCTGATTTATAGGGCTGGTCCACATCATCATCTTCGCCAGTTGGAAGACTGTGCATCTGCGACAGGATCACGGATACATTATGTTGCTTCAACAAATCGGCGATCTGCCAGCTTTCGCTGCCACCGACAATGGTGAGATCCACCCCGAATTCTTTTACAAAATCGAGTGCCACCAGCATTTGTTTGGTGGTGTTGGCGTGAACATATAAACGTTGTTTCTTTTCAAACATGGTTTTCAATGCCTCGAACTTGAGGTTGGTTTCCGAATGACTGCCCTCTGCTGAATATGCTTTTGCTTCGCGCAGATACGATTTCAGACGTTCAATCTTTTCCAGCCCTTCTTTCACGGGGTCTGTGGCCGGACCCGGAGCAGGTCCCGCGCCAAAACGACCACGGGGCGGACGTGCAAGCAGTGATGGCATAAAAATATGCATGCCGTTATCGGTATTATAGGCTGCGTCTTCCCAGTTCCATGCATCAAGCTGTACAACGGATGAGGATCCGGAAAGCAGTTCACCCTGCGGCACCACACTGGCCAGCAGGATCCCGTTTGAACGTAACGTATTGATCACTTTGGAATCGGCATTATATGCTACGATTGAACGGACATTGGGGTTCATTTCTCCCATTTCGCGGACATCACTGCTGGCGCGCACAGAAGAGATCTCCACCAGTCCCAGGCTGCTTGCCGGAAGAATCAATCCGGGGTAAACATGTTTACCGCCGGCATCAATCACATTTACATTATCCTGCGCCACCGCCGATGCAGTACCTACTTCCGTGATCTTTCCATCCTGGATTTTGATAGTGCCGTTTTCAATAACCTTCCCGTTACCTACGTGGATGGTCGCATTTTTTATAATCATAAGTCCCTTTTGCGGGCCGGCCGGCAACACATTTGACTGCGCGCTGACCTGCACTGATAAAGCAACAAGCAGGACTGAAAGTATTTGTTTCATGAGCTTTGTTTTAAAATAAGCCTTTGTTCATTGATTTGTTATTCACCTGTCTCATCCAGTACCAGCAACCCATGGCTATGTCCATGATCACTGCAGGTATTCATGATAAGATAGGTGGGTTGCGCGGGCACAACCGGTGCTCCGCTTCTTTTTTCCCCATTCATTTTCCGTACCAGCCGGTTGCGTTCAAGATCTACCTGCTTCTGCAAATCCGCATCTTTTTCGCGATCGAAATAAATGGTACCATCAACAATGGTGTACAGTGATTTGGCATAAATGCTCAATGGGTTATCGCTCCAGAGAACCACATCGCCGTCCTTACCAACTTTCAAACTGCCGACCTTATCGTCCACATGAAGCATTTTTGCCGGATTGAGCGTTACCATCTTCAGGGCTTCCTCTTCTGTTACCCCGCCATATTTCACAATCTTGGCTGCTTCCTGGTTAAGGCGCCGGGCCATCTCGGCGTCGTCCGAATTGATGGCTACATTCAAACCCACATGTTGCATGATGGCGGCATTATAAGGGATGGCATCTTCCACCTCCATTTTATAAGCCCACCAGTCAGAGAAGGTGGAAGCATTAGCTCCATGTTCCAGCATTTTATCTGCTACCTTATATCCTTCCAGGATATGGGTAAATGTATTGTACTTGTAACCCATGCGGTTGGCCACTTCGATAGAACCCATGATCTCACTCTGCACATAGGAGTGGCAGGTGATATACCTTTTATTCTCCAGGATCTCTACAAGGGCATCCAGTTCCAGGTCGCGACGTGGAGCTGTGAGTCCTTTTTTATTCTTTGCTGTTTCATATTCTTTCCATGCCTTCTGGTAATCCTTTGCGCGGGTGAATGCATCCACCAGCACCTGTTCCACACCCATACGGCTGTCGGGATAACGGTTATTACCAATTGCAGAAGAAGAACGTTTCACATTTTCGCCCAGTGCAAACTTGATCTGCCCGGTCCATCCTTTATATTTCAACTCCTCATCATTTCCACCCCAACGTAATTTGATCAGCTGAGTTTGTCCGCCGATTACATTGGCCGAACCATGCAGGATATGTGATGATGTAACCCCGCCACTCAGCTGGCGATAGATATTTATGTCTTCAGGGTTCAGGTTATCTGCAATCCGCACTTCGGAAGTAACACTTTGTCCGCCTTCATTGATAGACGCAGCCGCAATATGCGAATGTTCATCAATAATCCCGGCAGTTACATGTTTGCCGGTACCGTCGATCACCCTTGCCCCTGTTGCGGAAAGGCCCTTTCCTACACCGGCGATTTTACCAGCCCTGATCAGTACATCCGTATTCTGCAGGATGCCTTCTTTTTCATTAGTCCATACCGTAGCATTTTTAATCAGGATTGTTTCCTGTTGCGGACGCTGGTTTTCTTCCCATCCAAATGGTTCGAAGGGATAGGTAACCTTACCCAGCACCGGCATTTCTTTTTTCTTCGTAGTGTCTGCGGGTGGTTCCTTACTGGTTAGCATCACTGCTGTCCACGTGATGGAATTGCCTGCCGAATCAATACCTGTACCATTCCACTCTTTACCATTGCTGATGCCACTGAGAAGCACGGCTGTTGGTGGTAAAGGCGTTTCAGTACCACGATTAAATCCTCCGGGGCGTGTACCAGCCGGTGGCGCTGTTTCTGTTCCGGGGCGCTGGCGGCGGGTTGTCGGTGCATATCCCAGTTTTACATTTTTACCATCATAGCTGAATTTGGTATTCAACGTATCGGTGGCGTACAGGGCGGCACTTGTTCCGCTTTTTACATCAAGGGTATATTTTTCTGTTCCGTTCACCCCGTTTACCGTTACCGCATAGGTACCGGTAGATGAACTGAGATCTTCTTTAATAGTATACTTTATACCCTGGACATAGTTGTCCAGGATAACGGTCTTCTCATTAAATACGGGACCGTTTGTGATAAGGAAGTTTGCCAGTTTACCAGCATCAAGACTTCCCACTTTATCATATACACCCATCAGTGTGGCGGGTGTGCGGGTAAGTGCATTGATAGCTGTTGCTTCTGTAAGACCATATTCCATGGCTTTGCGCAAACCAGGCCAGAAGAGGTTTACAGCGCGCAGGTCGGCCGTTGTCAATGCAAACGGAACACCCGCTTTTTCCAGTGCGGCAGCATTGGTGGGAGCCAGTTCCCAATGTTTCATATCTTTCAATGAAACAAAACGGGCATCATTCGGATCTTCCACATCCTGTGCCTGCGGAAAGTTGAGACCAATAATAAAGGAAGCATTGGTGGCCTTGATTTCTTTCACTCGCTGATATTCATTACCACCACCCTTGATGATGAACTGAATACCAAATTCATCTCCAATGCGATCGGCGCGGAGATCATTCCAGAGATCATTTGCTTCAAATACCTGTGGCAGGGAAGCATTATCATTTAATGATTTGAGGGTGATGTTGAAACCTTCGGTTGCAGGACTGCTTTTATACCACTGGGCATCGAGGTATGATTGTCTCAGCAATGCAATGGTACCCATCATGGACGACGGATAACTTTGTGTGGACGTTCCTTTATTAAAGGAGAAATGGGAGCTTGCCTTATCCCGGATAATAACCATGTTCTCCCGGTCAGTTGCCAGGGTCACCACGGTTCCGGTGCCCCTTGCGATTCCGTCTTTCACATGTGTGAGGACCGTGCCAAAACCCGCTTCCCGCAAGGGTTTGGCTTTAGCATCATCCACCGCAAATAATTTGAAGGCATCCACATCGGTTTTAATCGCCTGGTTCCATCCGAATGGTCCCTTGGTGGCAGTAGCCAGTTGCTGCGGGGCATTAAAATTGAATCCGCCGGCAGGACGTTGCGGTGTCACGGTACCGTAGTCGGCATAAATGTCGATGAACGACGGATAAATGTACTTACCCTTACAATCAACCACCACGGCGCCTGAGGGCGCGGGAAGGTTGGACCCAACGGCTACGATCCGGCCGTCTTTGATCACTAATGTTGCATTGGTAAGTGTGTTGACTGCGTCCTTAACGATGGTCGCGTTTGTAAAAGCATAGTGGCCATGCCTTGGATCGGCTACGCCATTTTCGGGAAAGGTGACCTGGGCAGGAAGTACGACAGGCCCTGTTATCAGGGATGCCAGTACCAACAGCCTTGCCAGAAGACCGGGTTTTCTCATTGCAAAAAGTTTTGTGATTAGATGCCGATTCCCATGGAATCCTGCTGGTATAAAAGAATTTCAATTTAAGTAAAATGGGGGACATAAAGTACCTTTACCACTCCTTAAAAAAATGTCATGGCTGCCATACGTCCAGGCTCAATAATGGATTTTACTGTTTCTCCCCGCATCGATCAGGTGGGTATTGAAGAACGTGTAGTCCGTTTTACCAAACGGAGTATTAAAGATGAATCCAAAAAGAACGGGTTGAAACTGGTATTGAACATGATTGACCTTACCACCCTTGAGGGAAAGGATACAGAAGGTAAGGTGAAACAACTTTGTTATAAAGCGGTGCATCCGCACGACCAGTTGCCCGGTCTTCCCACTGTTGCTGCTATCTGCGTTTATCCTTCAATGGTGAAGACCGCACGTAAGGCACTGGGCGATTCAGGGATTAAGGTCGCTTCGGTTGCCACCGCATTTCCCAGCGGCCAGGCGGCCAGGGATGTGAAGATCCGCGATACAAAATATGCTGTTAGTGAAGGAGCCGATGAAGTGGACATGGTAATCAGCCGTGGCAGGTTCCTCATGGGCGAATACAATTTTGTGTACGATGAAATTGCCGCAGTAAAAGAAGCATGTGGTGACGCACGTCTCAAAGTGATCCTGGAGACCGGTGAACTGGGCACATTTGATAAAGTACGTAAGGCAAGTGATATAGCCATCCAGGCGGGAGCTGATTTTATCAAGACATCGACTGGAAAAATCCAGCCCGCGGCCACCATGCCGGTCACACTGGTTATGCTGGATGCAATCCGTGATCATTATTATCGCACCGGTAAGATGGTTGGCATGAAACCCGCAGGCAGTATTTCAAAATCAAAACTCGCCCTGCATTATCTCGTAATGGTAAAGGAAGTACTGGGTGATGCCTGGCTTACCAATGAATGGTTACGTTTCGGGGCAAGCAGTCTCGCCAATGATGTTCTGATGCAACTGGTAAAAGCCGAAACCGGCGTGTACCAGTCGCCCAATTATTTTTCGGTCGACTAAACCTTTAGACCCCATTTTTAAATAAAAGATATGGCCGTCAAGAAAAAATCATCACCCCGGAAAACCAATACTATCCGGCTCAAGTTTGATACCGCCTGGACTTATTCGCCTGCACCGGAGAGCAAGAGCGCTGCGCAGATAAAACCGCAGTATGATCTTTTCATTAATGGTGAATGGCAGAAACCGGCTGGAAATAAATATTTCAAAACCATCAATCCCGCTACTGAAGAACAACTCAGCCAGGTAGCCGATGCAGGCGAAGCCGATGTGGATAAGGCCGTTGGTGCTGCACGAAACGCCTATGATAAATACTGGAAGAAAATGCCCGCTAAAGAAAGGGCAAAATATATTTTCCGGATCGCAAGAATTATCCAGGAGCGCGCCCGCGAACTGGCCGTGATCGAAACACTGGATGGAGGAAAACCAATCAGGGAAAGCCGCGACTTTGATGTACCCACCGCAGCCAATCATTTTTTTTATTATGCGGGATGGGCTGATAAACTGGAGTATGCCTTCCCCAACCGGCGCACTGCACCTCTGGGTGTGGCGGCGCAGATCATACCCTGGAATTTTCCATTGTTAATGGCAGCCTGGAAGATTGCGCCGGCACTTGCAACGGGTAATACGGTAGTGCTTAAACCCGCAGAAACCACGCCCCTTACGGCGTTGACGCTGGCCGAAATAATCCGCGAATCGGATCTCCCGCCGGGAGTGGTGAATATTATTACCGGTGCCGGCAATACCGGTGCTGCAATGGTCAATCATCCTGATGTAAATAAAATTGCTTTTACCGGATCCACCGAAGTAGGTAAGATCATACAGCGATCAATAGCAGGGACCAATAAAAAATCAACACTTGAACTGGGAGGTAAGGCAGCCAATATTATTTTTGATGATGCGCCGATCGACCAGGCTGTGGAAGGGGTGATCAATGCCATTTATTTTAACCAGGGCCATGTATGTTGTGCGGGATCGCGTTTGTACGTGCAGGAATCGGTGGCAAAAGAAGTGATCCGTAAACTGAAAGATCGTCTTGAATCATTGATTGTGGGCGACCCGATGGATAAAAACACTGATGTGGGTGCTATTAATTCCCGCTCCCAGCTGAACATCATCAATAAATATATAAAGATCGGGATACAGGAAGGTGCTGAAATGTATGAGAGCTCCTGTAAACTTCCGGGTAAAGGATTTTTTGTACGGCCAACCATGTTTACCAATGTTGCACAGAGCAGCCTTATTGCGCAGGAAGAAATATTCGGACCGGTATTATCGGTACTGACCTTTCGCACAGATGAGGAGGTTATTGAAAAGGCAAACAATTCACCATACGGTCTTAGTGCCGGTGTGTGGACCGATAAAGGATCCAAGATCTTCAATCTCACCCGCCGCTTAAAAGCCGGCGTGGTATGGGCCAATACCTTTAACAAGTTTGATCCATCATCCCCGTTTGGTGGTTATAAGGAAAGTGGCTTTGGCAGGGAAGGCGGACTGCATGGTTTATCCGCTTATGTAAACCTTGGGAACTATTAACTGAAACAGTATGGCAAAGACAAATGTAAAAACATCCGACGCGCTGGTCAGCTCCAATGGTCTTGAAAAAGAAGTGCCCACCACACGCCTTGAAGTATTAAAAACGTATAAGATTTATATCGGTGGCCAGTTTCCGCGCACCGAATCCGGAAGATTTTATAGTCCGGAAAATAGCGCCGGTGAAAAGCTGGCGAATGTTTGTCTCAGTTCACGGAAAGATTTCAGGGATGCTGTTCTTGCCGCCAGGGGTGCCATCGGTGGTTGGGCCGGAAGAGCCGCTTCCAACCGCGGGCAGATCCTTTACCGGATGGCTGAAATGCTGGAGGGACGTAAATCGCAGTTTATCGATGAATTGATCCGCCAGGATAAACAACCGCTGGAAGCAACAAGGGAAGTGGACCTGTCGATTGACCGGCTGATCTATTATTCGGGATGGTGTGATAAATTCCAGCAGATATTCAGTTCAGTCAATCCTGTTGGCAGTTCACATTTTAATTTCTCGGTCGCCGAACCAATGGGTGTGGTAGCAATGATAGCACCGCAGACTGATTCATTGCTTGGACTGGTGTCGTTGATTGCCCCTGTAATCGCCGGCGGTAATACCTGCGTGGTACTTGCTGCTGAAACCAAACCATTGTGCGCCGTTACATTTGCGGAAGTGTTGAACTCGAGCGACCTGCCGGGCGGGGTGGTTAATATTTTAACAGGGAAACTGAAGGAACTGGCACCATTTTTTGCTGATCATATGGACGTAAATGCAACCATTTACTGTGAAAACGACACTACCATTCAGCAGCTCATTGCCTTAAAGGGGACAGATAACCTGAAGCGGGTATTTTTTTATAACGGAATCGATTGGTATTCGGATGGCGGGCAATCACCCTATTTTATCCTCGATACCCAGGAGATAAAGACCACCTGGCATCCGATTGAAAATATTGCGGGCAGCGGAGGCGGTTATTAGAATAATCAATTCCTTTTTACGTTCCTGACAGGAACCTGAATACGTTATTATGCGAAAACTCATTACGATTTTTATTGTGCTGACATCTCTTCAAACATTTGCGCAGGCCGATCCAACAGACTCGGCAACGGTGATTGTGCATAAAGACCCCAGGCTGGATCAACTGGTGACATTGCAGGCCCAGATCAATGAGGAAACAAGCCGCGACTCCCGGAAATCCGGTAAGGGTTACCGGCTGATGATCATCAGCACCAGTAACCGCGAGGAAGCGATTGCGGCAAAAACCACTATCTATAATTATTTCCCCGAACTTCAGCCCTATCTCTGGCACCAGTCGCCTTATTACAAGGTAAAAGCCGGAAACTTCAGGGAACGTAAAGACGCCGAGTCGTACCAGCAACGGATGAAGATTTATTTTCCAAAGGGTGTGTTTGTGATGAATGATATCATTGAACTCAAGCCGGAAAAGAATGAGGATCTTTAAATAATACTTCTTCCGTTATATACCGCTTAATTCTATCGGACCAGTTATAAGCCGGCAGGGAATATAAATCACGCCACATCTTCCCGTATCAAAACCCGATACCCGGTCATAACAAGGCGGCTCTTATCGGATTTAGCTATTTTTGCCTCATGATAGAAAAGATCAAATCGCTGGCAAAGGACCTGGCACCTGAATTCATCGACGTTCGCCATCATCTGCATGCAAACCCTGAACTGAGCTATAAAGAATTTGAAACATCAAAATTCATCCAGGCAAAACTCGGGGAGATGGGGATTCCTTTTGAAGTAAAGGCAACCACCGGGGTGATCGGTCTGATTGAAGGAAAAAATCCATCGTCGCGGGTTATTGCCCTGCGGGCCGACATTGATGCACTACCTATCCAGGAAGAAAATACCGTCAGCTATAAATCCAAAAACCCGGGCGTGATGCATGCCTGCGGTCACGATGTCCATACCAGCTGCCTGCTTGGCGCAGCAAGAATCCTGGAAACGCTGAAACAGGAATGGGAGGGCACCATTAAACTGATCTTCCAGCCTGGTGAAGAAAAAAATCCGGGAGGTGCCAGTCTGCTTATCAAAGAAGGCGTATTGCTGAATCCGGCTCCAACGGCCATTTTCGGACTGCATGTGCATCCAGGTCTTGAAACAGGGAAACTAAGTTTCCGCGCAGGCAAAGTAATGGCCAGTGCCGATGAATTATATATAACGGTAAAGGGCAAGGGCGGTCATGCTGCATCACCGCATCTTTGCGTGGATCCGATCCTGATCGCGTCGCATCTGGTGGTTGCGCTTCAACAACTGATCAGTCGCAACAATAACCCCTTCAATCCATCGGTGCTATCCATCACCGCTTTTAACGGGGGTAATACCACCAACGTTATTCCCAATGAAGTAAAGCTGATGGGCACCTTCCGCGCAATGGATGAAGAATGGCGTTTCAGGGCACATGGACTGATCACGGCCATGGCAACCAACCTGGTAAAAAGTATGGGTGGAGAGCTGGACCTGATGATCGATGTGGGTTATCCATCGGTATATAATAACGAAATCCTGAATGAAGTCGCGGTTGAAAGGGCAATTGCCTTTATGGGTGCCCCCAATGTGGAAGAAACGGAGAAGAGAATGGGCGCTGAAGATTTTGGCTATTATTCCCAACAGATTCCGGGATGTTTTTACCGGTTGGGAGTAATGAATAAGGCCAAAGGCATTACATCAGGAGTTCATACACCTACATTTAATATTGACGAATCTGCTATCGGAATCGGGATGGGCATAATGGCCTGGCTGGGGAGTACGGCTAATGTCCCCGTGCCAGACTTAACATCCTCATAAAACGTTCAGCCGGAATCAACCCCTCTCCTTCCTGTACTTCATATCAAGGAATGCAAGCACCGTAAAGAATATAAAGTAGCCGATTGAATTCAATTCATGATTGAGGAACAGCGGCCCTCCTTCTCCTTTTTCCACCATTCCTGTTAATGACAGCAGGGGGAATGCATAAGGCACCTTGTATACATGTTCCCACTGGAATCCAAACATCATGATGGATGTGATCAGCAGTGCAAGGCCCAGTCCGATGGCAACGATAAAATTTTTGAACCGCAGACTCAGCCAGTACTGGATTGAAATAATGGCGAGTAGCGAAATGAACGTTTTCAGGTTCAGGCGGAATAATTGTTTCCAGTTCACCGGGTTGTCCAGGAAAGTAAACTCCTTACGAACCAGGTTGGGGATCACGGCTGCCAGGAGCATAAAAATATTATACATCAGAAACAGGAACAGGACCATCAGCATGATCGCAATGTATTTGGAGAAAAAAATATTCCCGATCGATTGCGGTGATGCAAAGACCTGCTTCCATGTATTGTTCTTGTATTCGATCTGCGGGATCTGGCTGCAGATCAGGATCACAAACATCGGCAGCAGGAAACTGGCAAATTGCTGATACCCCTGGAAGAAATGGATTTCCCATGGCGTCTTCTGGAGGCTTGGTGCAGTTTTTTCGGGCGAAATAATATAGACCAGTAAAAAGATCAGCGGGATCACACCTGCTCCAAGTAAACTCATCCAGAAAGATGCGCTTCTTTTTGTTTTGACCAGTTCAGATTGTACGGAAGTAAATAAGCTCATTAGTTGGCGGATGTTATATCAAGGAATAATTGTTCGAGGTCGTTCTGCTGGGGATGGATTGCATATACATCAAATCCATTTTCGACCAGCAGCCGGTTGATGGCCGCAGTTTGTTCATTGCTCTGGAAGGGTAATACCAGTTTCGAGGGTTGCAGGTCTATCTTGCCGTGCTGATTCAGCAATGCAGCTGCACCGGTATTGTTATTGGTCTGGATTTCCAGGGATGTTTGCCTGGTTTTCATTTGTTGCAGTTCGCCCAGTGGCCCCTGGAACAACATGGTTCCTTTATGGATGATGCCCACATGCGTTGCCATCCGTTCCACTTCATTGAGGATATGACTCGACACCAGCACCGTAGTATTATGTTCCTTGTTGAGTTTGCGGATAAGTTCCCTTGTTTCAATGATACCGTTGGGATCGAGCCCGTTGGTTGGTTCATCCAGGATCAGCAATTCCGGTTCATGTAATAATGCAATGGCAATGGATAACCGTTGTTTCATTCCCAGTGAAAATTGTTTTGCTTTCTTTTTGCCCGTCTGGTCAAGTCCCACAATCCGCAACACCTCTTCCACCCTGGTTTTCGGCACTTTGAATATTACGCGATACACTTCCAGGTTTTCCCTTGCACTGAGGTGCAGGTACAGGGATGGCGATTCGATGAGTGAACCCAGTCGCGAAAGAATCTCCAGCCGGTTGCCGGCAAATTCTTTTCCGAATAGACGCAGCTGGCCTTCCTGGTTTCGCAGTAGTCCGAGTAATAACCGCAGTGTGGTGGTTTTACCCGCACCATTTGGTCCGAGAAAACCATAAACGCTGCCTTGCGGTACAATAAGATTTACATTATTGAGTGTCTTGATGCCCGATTTAAAGGAATAATTCAGGCTGCTGGTTTCGATGACCGGATTTGCTGTCATAGTTGTTTTGGTTCCTGCTAAGATGTTTAAAAGGTTCGGTATCTCAAAATTTCATGGAAGAACGGTCGGAGTGCTTCGGATTTATATTTTGTAACTTGCACTGGTTTTTATAGGACTACCAGTTAGCCCTCCGGGTTACAGCCCTCATCAAAAAAGAAAAATGAAGAAAGAATTGCGTAAACAGCTGGCACTCGATTATCACTCCAACGGAAGGCCGGGAAAAATAGAAGTTGTACCTACCAAAGACGCAAAAACGCAACGCGACCTGTCGCTCGCCTATTCCCCCGGTGTTGCCGAACCCTGTAAAGAAATCTTCGCCAATCGCGAAAACGTTTATAAATATACAGCCAAGGGAAACCTGGTGGCGGTAATCAGCAATGGTACTGCTGTACTGGGACTGGGAGATATCGGACCCGAAGCAAGTAAACCGGTGATGGAAGGCAAGGGTGTACTCTTCAAAATCTTCGCCGATATCGATGTATTTGACATAGAGATTAATGAAAAAGACCCGGAGAAATTTGTACAGATCGTAAAAGCACTCGAACCCACTTTTGGCGGCATCAACCTGGAAGATATCAAGGCGCCTGAATGTTTTTTTATCGAGCGTGAGCTCAAAAAACAACTGACGATCCCGGTGATGCACGACGACCAGCACGGCACTGCCATCATCAGCTCGGCTGCATTGCTGAACGCCCTTGAGATCCAGAAGAAAAAAATTGACAAGGTAAAATTTGTGATAAACGGTGCGGGTGCAGCAGCAATGGCCTGCGTATTATTGTATGTGGCACATGGTGCAAGACCCGAAAATTTCCTGATGTTCGACCTGAACGGATCTTTATCACGCGAACGGACCGACCTCGACGATTTCAAATTACCTTTTGCCAATGCAAAAGCCGACCTGACCCTTGACCAGGCCATGAAGGACGCTGATGTTTTTGTTGGACTGAGTGCCGGTAATATCGTTACTTCTGCCATGGTAAAAAGTATGGCCAAAAATCCGATCGTTTTTGCAATGGCCAACCCTGATCCCGAGATCAGTTATGAAGATGCCATTGCCGCCCGCAAGGATCTCATCATGGCCACCGGCAGGAGCGATTATCCCAACCAGGTAAATAATGTACTGGGCTTCCCCTATATCTTTCGCGGTGCGCTTGATGTTCGGTCCACCCAAATTAATGAAGCCATGAAAATGGCCGCGGTAAAGGCCCTGGCGGAACTGGCCAAAACCACCGTACCGGATATTGTGAATCTTGCCTATAACGACAAGACTATCTCATTTGGTCCCACCTATATCATACCCAAACCCCTTGATCCCCGGTTGCTGGCAACAGTAGCACCGGCCGTGGCACGCGCTGCCATGGAAAGCGGGGTGGCAACCCATCCGATTATGGACTGGGAGAAGTACGAAAGTGAGCTTAACGGACGACTGGGACTGGATAACCAGGTAATGCGCGTGATCGGGAACAAGGCACGCCGTGATCCCCGACGTATCGTATTTGCCGAAGCAGACAATATCAAGATCCTTAAAGCAGCAAGTATTGTTTTCGACGAAGGAATTGGTTACCCCATCCTGCTGGGCGATGAGACCAAGATCCGTAAAATAGCACTTGCCAATAGCATCGATATCGAGGGATTACCCATTTTTAATCCCCGGAACGAAAGCACTGATGAGAAAAGAAACCAGTATTCGGAACTTTTCTTCAAAAAGAGGAACCGGAAGGGTTTTAATGTATACGAGGCAAAGAAGATCATGCGCGACCGGAACTATTTCGGCTGTATGATGGTGGAATGTGGAGATGCAGACGCAATGATCTCCGGACTGACGAGAAATTACCCCGATACCATCCGCCCGGCCCTTCATGTGATCGGCACCGAGGACGGAGTTAAAAAAATAGCAGGGATGTACCTGATGCTGACCAAAAAAGGTCCCCTGTTCCTGGCCGATACTACGGTTAACTTCAACCCGACAGCAGAAGAACTGGCAGAGATCACACTGCTGGTTGC
Organism: Chitinophagaceae bacterium; assembly: GCA_040510375.1. GTDB lineage: Bacteria > Bacteroidota > Bacteroidia > Chitinophagales > Chitinophagaceae > JBEVJC01. The sequence continues at coordinate 131,421 of JBEVJC010000016.1, read as the reverse complement.
CAAAGAGGTGCGTCACTTCAACCTGGTACCCCGGATTGCCATGCTGAGTTACTCCAATTTCGGAAGCAGCAATTCGCCGGAAGCCAGGCTGGTGGCCGATGCAACGCGACTGGTAAAAGAAAAAATGCCCTCCCTTGTGATTGACGGTGAGATTCAGGCAAACATGGCGTTTAATAAGGAATTACTTAAGGAGAATTATCCTTTTTCCGAACTGGTGGACAAGGACGTAAATACCCTGGTATTCCCCAACCTTGCAGCGGGTAATATCGCCTATAATATCATGCAGGCACTGGGTGGTGCCGATGCAATCGGCCCCGTTTTACTTGGTTTGAAAAAACCAGTACACGTTTTGCAGTTAGGTAGTTCGGTCCGCAGCATTGTCAATATGGCCCTGATTGCGGTGGTGGATGCCCAGACCAAGTGCCGGAATTCCGGAACAGAGGAACAGGTACTTAGTTCCCCCTGGTGGAAACGTTTTAAGAAGGTAAGCAAGGACATGTAAAGATGATTTGCCCGTTTTATTAGTATTTTACAGTTTAAACAGTTGAATGAATTTTATTAAGGATATCGGCCGGTATGTGATGATGTTGAAAGGCATGTTCTCAAAACCGGAAAATGGCAGGATGTACTGGAAAGAATTCATGAATCAATGTTCCGATATCGGCATTGGCTCATTGGGTATCGTGGTAATCATTTCCATATTTATCGGGGCGGTGTCCACGCTCCAGACAGCTTACCAGCTGGTAAGTCCGCTGATCCCCCTTTCTACCATTGCCCAGATTGTACGCGACACCGTGATCCTCGAGTTTGCCCCCACCCTAACCTGTATCGTACTGGCCGGTGTGGTCGGCAGCAAGATCGCAAGTGAACTGGGTAATATGCGCGTAAGTGAACAGATCGATGCGCTGGAAATCATGGGCATCAATACAAAGTCGTACCTGATCATGCCAAAGATCATCGCCGGTTTACTGATGATCCCCTTGCTGGTTGTATTATCAATGGCGCTGGGCATCTGGGGTGGACGGCTGGCCGGTACCCTCACCGGTATTATCCCGGCCGATGCATTTGACAAGGGTCTTCGGGACGATTTTCTTCCATACAATGTATTTTTCTCGCTTGCCAAATCCTATACGTTTGCTTTTATTATTGCGAGCATTCCTTCATACTACGGATATCATGTGCAGGGCGGCGCACTCGAAATTGGCCGGGCAAGTACCAAGGCCGTGGTGGTAAGTTGTATCCTGCTGCTGTTCTCCGATTACCTGTTGTCGGCGCTCCTGCTGGGAAAATGATGATGTATTAAAAACCGTTAAAGAAATACCATTGATAGAGGTAAAAAATATAAAGAAAAGTTTCGCCGATAAAGTCGTGATCCAGGATGTATCATCCAGTATGAATTCAGGCCAGTGTAACCTGATCATCGGGTCAAGTGGCAGCGGTAAAACGGTATTAATGAAATGCATGGTCGGGCTCTTCGAACCCGATGCCGGCCAGGTCCTTTATGATGGTAAGGATTTCACCAATATGGATAACCACGATAAAAAAGAAATCCGCAAGGAGATCGGGATGCTGTTCCAGGGTTCGGCCCTGTTCGACAGCAAGACAGTGGAACAGAATGTAAAGTTTCCACTCGATATGTTCACCAGCGATAACCATGCAGCAAAAATGAAACGGGTGAACGAAGTGCTCGAACGCGTGAACCTTGTGGGCAGTAATAAAAAATTCCCTTCCGAGTTATCGGGTGGTATGAAAAAACGGGTGGCCCTTGCAAGGGCAGTTGTACTCAACCCGAAATACCTTTTCTGTGATGAGCCAAACTCGGGACTGGATCCCCAAACCTCCCTGGTGATTGATAAACTGATCAAGGAACTGACGGACGAATATAATATAACCACTGTCATCAATACCCATGACATGAACAGCGTGATGGAGATCGGTGATAATATCCTGTACATGTACCAGGGCAAAAAGGAATGGGAAGGAACAAATAAGGAGATCATCTTCAGCAAAAACAAACTCCTTAACGAATTCATTTTTGCCTCCGACTTCCTGCGCGATGCGAAGGAAATGCGGATGCTGGAAGAAACCGGCAAGATTCCGCCCAATCACAAGATCGATGACCTGACCAGCGATAATGCCAAACCCATTTTATAGGGATGCCCCTTCCGCATGCAGCTGCTGACCACCTTATTGATTATCTGAGAGGCGATGTCGCGAAACCCGTTTTATAAGGATGCCATTACTGCATCCGGCTGCTGACCTTATTGATTATCTGCCCGGCGATGGCGCGAAATGCATTGTATGAAAAAAATCCTTCTTAGTGTCCTGTTCCTGACTGTTGTACTCGCCCTGGCCGCGCATGAGTTCTGGCTGGATCCGGGAAAATACTTTTATCAGAAAGGCGAAACAGTTAACCTCCGGTTCATGGTGGGTGAGAATTTTATCGGAGAGAACTGGACCGGTAACAAAAGTAAAGTACACCGACTTGATTTGTACAGTGCGAATGGCTCACAATCTTTAACCGGCAGGATCTCTGCCAGCGTCGGCGATTCACTGCGTTTCCCGCTGGAAAACGAAGGCACCCAACTGATCTGTTTCAACAGCACCAATTCCTTTATTTCCCTGCCTCCAAAAGAATTTAATGAATACCTGGAGGAAGATCATTTAGCCGATGCAATCCGCTACAGGAACAATCACGGCGAAACCGACAGCACCGGTCGCGAATTTTACCAACGCAGTGTCAAAACGATCATCCAGGTGGGAAATGTTTTTACCAATACTTTCTCGTTGGAAACCAGCCTTCCCCTGGATATTATTCCACTGCAGAATCCCTATCGCCTCGATCCTGATGATAGCCTGTCCATTCGTGTATTGTTCAGGGGAAAACCCCTGTCAAACCAGGTAATGCTGGTCTGGCACCGTAATAAAGAGATCTTCCTGAAGGTCAGTTACCGCACCAACCAGCAGGGTGAGATCCGTTTCCCGGTAATGTCTACCAGCACATGGATGGTCAGCACCGTGCGGATGGAACGAATAAAGAAAGGAGACCGGGCCGACTGGCAAAGCTATTGGGGCAGCCTCACCTGGGGTTACCATTAATCTGGTTACAATACCTTACTTTTGCCCAACTTTTTTCACCGAAAAAAATGAATATTTCATGAGCGTTCTCGTCAATAAAAATTCAAAAGTCCTTGTACAGGGTTTCACCGGTACAGAAGGTACTTTCCACGCAACACAGATGATCGAATATGGTACTGATGTGGTGGGTGGGGTTACCCCCGGGAAAGGAGGCAGCAAACATCTTGACAAGCCGGTATTCAATACCGTTGATGCCTGCGTTAAAGCTACAGGAGCTGATGTTTCCATCATCTTCGTGCCACCCGCTTTTGCTGCCGATGCGATCATGGAAGCCGCTGAAGCTGGTATCAAACTGGTGGTTTGTATCACAGAAGGTATTCCTGTCCAGGACATGGTTAAAGTAAAAAATTACCTGGTTGGAAAAGATACACGCCTGATCGGACCAAACTGCCCGGGTGTAATTACAGCCGGTGAATGTAAGGTTGGTATCATGCCGGGTTTTGTATTTAAAAAAGGCCGGATCGGTATTGTATCAAAATCAGGAACGCTGACCTACGAAGCAGCTGACCAGGTAGCCAAGGCCGGACTGGGTATTTCAACTGCAATCGGTATTGGTGGTGACCCGATCATCGGTACACCTACCAGGGATGCTGTTGAATTATTAATGAATGACCCGGAAACCGACGCCATTGTAATGATTGGTGAAATTGGTGGTGGTATGGAAGCAGAAGCAGCTAACTGGATCAAGTCAACAGGAAATAAAAAACCGGTGGTTGGATTTATCGCAGGACAGACTGCACCTCCCGGACGCAGGATGGGTCATGCGGGTGCAATAGTTGGTGGCGAAGATGATACTGCTGCTGCAAAAATGAAGATCATGAGCGAATGCGGGATCCATGTAGTGAACAGCCCTGCTGATATTGGTAAAAAAATGGCGGAGGTGATCGGAAAAAAATAATCCCTTTAACTGCAAAAGATATCCGGCGTTTTAAAGATCGTCCGTTGATAAAATAAAAAGTAAAGCTCCCGGTTGGGAGCTTTTACTTTTTGTAAAACACAACGTCCTAGCGAAAGTTCCTGATATATTTCTCCAGCTCTGCTTTACTTGCATTAAAGGTCAGCAGGTCCGATATCATATAATAATTCCTTTTATCAACGGTAGTACCGTAAGCCTGTTTTGCCAGTTCAAGTTTGTTATTCTCAAAGGTGAATAACTGAACCAGTTGTTTAACCTGCGCTACACTAAGGGCATTTGTCCTCACTACCTGGGTAGCAGATTTGATCTTGTTACCTTCCAGCCATTCCTTATCGATTGACTGCAGGATACGATCAAAATCGCGACTGTTCATACCTGAACTATAACCGCCATTATCATCACCATTCCATTGACCGTCGTTATAGTTATACTCATGGTCGCCCTGGTTGCCACGAACCTGGCCGGTATTCCTTGTTTCCTTAAAGGTTACCTTATTGTTACGGCCGATAGTGATGATATGATCCGTTCTGCGTTTCACATTCACCGATCCGTTGTAGATCATTTCAAAACGGGCTGGCTTGTTATAACCTGCGGTTGACTTCTGTTTGTAAACCGTAACATTGTGGTTACCCTGGTCCAGACCGGAAATGATCACCGAACTGGTATTAGGTTCAAATCGTTTTCCATCAAGTACCACCCGGATGGTTGAATTATCAGATGATCTGACAAATACACTCCCTGTAGGTTTTATATCCGCAGCTAACAACGAAACACTCATCAGGGTTGAAGTTAAAAGGGTAAAAATCGTTTTCATTTTGTTTAGTTTTTATCATTGAATCCAACATCGGATTCAGGATATTAATTCCAAAGCACGTGCCGCTGTGCCGGTTTGCCACACAACAAAAAGTTAAAGGGATTTATTGCAAATTATTACACATTAAAACTCTTTACCAGCAAGGATTTCAGCTCAATGTTATTTAATGTTAATAGCATTGTTACTGATCATTTTTCCGGAATTATAAACAGTTGCTGACGACTATTTCTGTTAAGGGAAATAAATAGTTTTTTACGTTTTAAACCTCGTAACTTTTACCATGTCTATGGGAAGTTTTTCGCGTTATCTGTAATGTTCTGATTCACTCCGGATAGGATACAGCAACTACCCGGTACAATCCGGAAAAAAAACAGGTTTTACCTGGCGCCTTTATGTAAAACACATCCAGCCTGCATCTGATCCCTGCATCGGATTTTATTTATTTACCTTGAGGCAGATTTAATATACAACTATGAAGCGGTTTCCTTTTGTTCTATCATTGATAATCCTATTATGCATGTTTTCACACGATAGTGCGGGTCAGGTACCCTTCAAAAACTATGAAAAGGAATGGAAGGCCGTTCAGCTCCAGATCGACAAACGCCTTCCTGCTTCGGCGCTTGCTGAAGTAAAAAAGATCTATGCCCTGGCAAAAAAAGAAAAGCAGGAGGCACAGGTGATCAAGGCACTTTCCTACGAGTTATTACTGCAACAGGAAACCCGGGAGGAAAATTTCCTGGCAACTATCAAAGAAGTAGAAGCCAACCTGAAATCTTCTCCCGAACCCGCCCGTTCCATCCTTTCCAGCCTTGAAGCCGATCTCTACCTCGGATATTTTCAGGAACACCGCTGGCAGTTGTACGACCGCACACCGACCAGTTATACGCCCTCTGATATCGCCACCTGGTCGGCCGAACAATTACACGATAAGATCGGCAGCCTCTATCTCGCATCATTAAAGGATCCTGCCCTGCTGCAGAAATCCACTCCCGCCGGTTTCCAGGCCATCATCTACAAGGGTAATGTAGGGCATCTGCGTCCCACACTGTACGACCTGCTCGCACATCGCGCCCTCGACTATTTTAAAAATGATGAACGCAGTATCGCCAAACCCGCCTATGCTTTTGAGATCTCGATGGCATCGGCATTTGATCCTGCTGCAGACTTTATACACCGGAAGTTTGAAACAAAGGATTCGGCTTCCCTCCAGTTCCAGGCACTTCTGATCTATCAGCAACTGATAGCCTTCCATCTGAACGACAAACAGCCCGATGCCCTGATTGACGTGGACCTCGAACGTATCCAGTTTGTATACAGTAATTCAGTGCACCCCGATAAGGAAACCTGGTATTACAACAGCATCAATCATGTAGCCCATCAGTACGAAAACCTTCCCGCTGCTTCGCAAGCCTGGTACCTGGTGGCTGCCTATCACGAAAAAAACGCAGCGACCTATTCACCTACAGGTGATACCACCCACCGGTACGACCGGATAAAGGCAAGAACCATTCTTGAAAAAATACTATCCCAGAAAGATTCATCAGAAGGCAAGGTGAACGCTTTTAACCTGCTGAATAATTTGAATCAGTCAACCCTGTCTTTCGACCTGGAAAAAATTAATCTGCCAGACCAGCCCTTCCGTTCACTGGTCAGCTACCGCAATATTGCCGGCATCAACCTCCGCCTGGTAAAAGCAACGGCTTTATTAAAGACAAAACTGAAGGATATATATAACGGTGAATCATGGCAGGCGATCCTGGCAGCACCTGCTATCAGGATCTGGCAGCAGCCGCTCCCACTCACAAATGACCTGCAGGAACATCATGCAGAAATAAAAATTGATGCTTTACCTGCAGGTGAATACATCCTGATTGCAGGTAACGGCGAAAAAATGAGCGACCCCAAACTGGTTGTGGGCGCCCGTTTATTTTATGTATCCTCTATCAGTTTTGTCAACAGGGGCCAGGATTTCTTTGTCCTGAACCGCGATAACGGACAACCGCTGAGTGGTGCAACTATACAGGCATGGAAAGAAAATTATGACTATGCCACCCATAAATACAATACGGTAAAAGCAGGGACCTATACAGCAGATGCCAGTGGTCATTTCAAAGTGGAAAACCCAAAACGCAACGAAAAAGATTATTACAGGAATAATGACCTGCGGCTGGAGATCACTTATAACAAGGAAAAATTTTTCCCCGACGAATCACTGTCCAATAATAATTACCAGCGTGTTCCCGATGCAGAAACTCCCTCAAAGGCCGAAGTATTCCTGTTTATGGACAGGGCACTTTACCGGCCAGGACAAACTGTTTACTTCAAGGGAATAAGTCTTAAAAAAACAGCAAGGTCAAAAGCGGAGATCCTGACGGGTTACCAGACCGTGGTTAGTCTCCAGGATGCCAATGGCCAGGTGGTGGATTCAATGGCGGTAACCAGTAACGAATTTGGATCCTTCAATGGACGGTTTACTTTGCCATCTTCCGGTCTGACCGGACAGTTCCGGTTAATCATCAAAGACATCAGGAGCCAGGACTTCCAGGTGGAAGAATATAAACGTCCAAAATATGAAGTGAGTTTTGAACCATTAAAAGGAACTTATAAAGTCAATGAAAAAATAACGGTCAATGGTATTGCCAAAGCCTATGCCGGAAATCCGATCGATGGAGCCAATGCCAGTTATCGGGTGGTGCGCCAGCCAAGATTTATGTATCCCTGGTTATTCCGCGGCTGGTTTCCCCCTTCCGAACCTATGGAAATCGCGCATGGTGAAACAAAGACCGATGCAGCAGGCCGGTTCAGTATCAGCTTCGATGCCATACCGGATTTAAAAGTTGATACAAAGCTTGACCCGGTATTCGACTACGAGATCACGGTAGACGTAACTGATGCGGCCGGAGAAACCAGGAGTGCGGACCAGACCGTAACAGCAGGATATAAATCATTATTCCTGAAAAATAATATCCCTGCTACCCTGCCGGCCGACAGTCTTCATACACTGGACATCCGCGCAGAGAACAGCAATGGAGAACGGCAGAGCACAACGGCAAGGGTGACCATTACCCGTTTAATGGCAGAAACAAGACTGATCCGTCAGCGGTACTGGCAGCGGCCTGACCAGTTCGTTATGAGCCGTGAAATGTATATCCAGGCCTTTCCGAATGATGAGTATGATAATGAGCTGGACTGGTCAACCTGGAAAAAAGGGGAGATTGCTTTTCAGCAAACCGATTCACTGAAGACGAATGCACCATTTCCACTCGGTGATACAAAATTCAAACCCGGTAAATACCTGGTTGAAATTGTAACCAACGATAAAGACGGTAATGAAGTGAAGGATATTAAATACCTGGACCTGTCTGACCCGAATACCGCACCGGCTGGTTACCTGTGGACAGAAGCTTCCGATCCGATTCAACCCGGTGAGAAGACATCTGTTAAACTCGGCACTGCGGCCGACAATGTATTCGTGGTACAACAGACCGAACGGCTATCGCCCGATTCAGTTAATGCTGCACTTGTTTCATCCTTTACTGTTTTTAATCTTGTTAGGGGGAAAAAAACGATCGACATCCATGCAGAAGAAAAAGACCGCGGTGGCTTTGGTTTGAGTTGGGTGTTTGTAAAAAATAACCGGATCTATACCTGGTCACAAACGGTGCAGGTACCCTGGGAAAATAAAAACCTGAAGATCGGATATACCAGCTTCCGCGATAAAACCCTGCCAGGTAGTACGGAACTATGGAAACTAAAAGTATCGGGTCACAATAATGAAGCAGTGGCGGCGGAAATGCTCGCCTCTATGTATGATGCCTCACTGGATCAGTTTTATCCTTTCAACTGGAGCCTTCCGAATATCTGGGATAACTATTATGCGCAGGGATTTTGGAATGGAAGCCAGAACTTTTCATCAGTCAGGTCGGACCAACGTTTTGGCACCGGAATTACCTATCGGCTCCTTGAAAAAAACTATGATTATATTTCATTTGGATTTCCATCTGACCAGACCGATAACGGCCGTGGAATTATAAAACAGGAAGGCCTGGCTGCAACACCAATGGTGATGCGGGATGCGAACATGTCTATAAAAGGTTTTACTGCCGGTCAGGGTAACCGGCAAGTTGCGATGGACGAAAAAATGAAAATGGTTACTGATTCAACAGCTATCGCTCACGAAAGTATCAATCCACCCACCAATACACCATCTTCCGGTGAAGTCCAGATCAGGAAAAACTTTAACGAGACTGCCTTCTTTTTTCCCGCACTCCGGACCGATAAAGATGGCAATATCGAATTCAGCTTCACTCTTCCTGATGCACTGACCAGGTGGAAGTTCCAGGCTATTTCCCATACCCGCGATCTTGCACTTGGATTAAGCAGCAGGGAAATTGTAACGCAGAAACAACTGATGGTCCAGCCAAATCCCACCCGCTTCCTCCGCCAGGGTGATAAAATGGAATTCAGTTCGAAGGTGGTCAACCTGACAGCTGCTGAGATTACCGGTATGGCCCAGCTGCAGTTATTTGATGCATCCACCAATGAACCTGTAGACGGACAGTTCATGAATGTTATCCCGCAGCAATTTTTTACCATTGCAGCCGGTCAAAGCGAAGTGATCCGTTTCCCGATTGAAATCCCCTATCAGTTCACCGATGCACTGGTTTGGCGGATAGTAGCAACAGCAGGGGAGTACAGTGATGGAGAAGAAAATATCCTGCCTGTGCTTACCAATCGCGCACTGGTTACTGAATCGCTGCCATTGAGTACGAATGGTTTAGGAACGTCCGACTTTAAATTTGAAAAACTTCTTAACTCGGGCAGGAGTGAAACCCTGACCAATCAGTCGCTCACGGTTGAGTATACATCCAACCCGGTATGGCTGGCCGTCCAGGCTCTTCCATACCTGATGGAATATCCGTACGATTGTGCTGAACAAAGCTGGAACAGGTTTTATTCAAATGCTTTGGCTTCCATGCTGGCCAACAGTTCCCCCAAACTCAAAGCGGTATTTGATAAATGGGCTGCGGCTAAAGGAATGGATAGTGCTTCACTGATCAGTAACCTGATGAAAAACCAGGAATTAAAATCAGTGATGGCAGAAGAAACCCCCTGGCTCCTGCAGGCCAAAACGGAAACAGAACAGCGTAAACATATCGCCCTGTTGTTCAATCTTTCCAGAATGACACAGGAACTGGGTAAAAGTATTGACCAGTTGGAACAGAAGCAATCCTCCAATGGCGGGTTTGTCTGGTTCACCGGTGGACCTGATGATCGGTATATCACCCAGTATATTGTTTCAGGCATCGGACACCTGTATAAACTCAAAGCGGTTCCGCTTTCACAGCAGGCCAGACTGCAATCGATTCTCAACAAAGCATTACCCTATCTGGACAGGAAGATCAGGGAAGATTACGAACGCCTTGTAAAAAACAAGTCCGATCTTAAAAAATACGGACCAGGTTCAAATGAAATATACTACCTGTATATGCGCAGCTTCTTCCCGGACTACCCGGTAAATAAAGCGAGTCTGACCGCCTACAATTATTTTATGGGTCGACTGGCATCAAGCTGGAAGGACCAATCGAAGTATATGCAGGGAATGATTGCACTGGTGTTGAATCGTAGAGGTGACAAGGCAACCGCCACTGCTATTCTTAAGTCATTGAAAGAAACATCCATTTCAAATACCGGACTCGGTCGCTACTGGAAAGATGCTCAACGCGGCTGGTTCTGGTACCAGGCGCCACTGGAACGCCAGGCCTTGCTGATTGAAGCTTTTGCGGAGATCTCCAACGACCAGTCAACCATTGACGAATTAAAGACATGGCTGATCCGTAACAAACAAACCAATAACTGGGAGTCCACCAGGGCTACAGCTGAGGCCTGTTTTGCTTTACTGATGCAGGGCAGCAGCTGGATCAACAATAACAACAGCGTGCAGATCCGGTTGGGCAATACCCCGATTGTACCAACGGCAGGCGAACTGGAAGCTGGCACCGGTTATTTTAAAGAAAAAGTGGAGGGTGATAAAGTCAGGCCGGAGATGGGAAATATAAAAGTTATAACCAGCAATCCTTCCGGCACAGTTACACAACCAGGCTGGGGTGCGGTTTACTGGCAATACTTCGAAGACCTTGACAAGATCAGCACGGCTTCGACACCATTGTCCCTGGTGAAAAAATTGTTTGTTCAAAAGAATACCGATCGCGGACCGCAGCTTATTCCTGTCAATGAGGGCGATATCCTGAAAGTTGGTGACAAGATCATAGTAAGGATTGAACTGCGGGTGGACCGCGAGATGGAGTATGTTCATATGAAAGATATGCGTGCTGCAGCCCTGGAACCGACCAATGTAATCAGCAGTTATAAATACCAGAACGGCCTCGGTTATTATGAAAGTACCCGCGACGCGTCCACAAATTTCTTTTTCAATAACCTGCAGAAAGGAACCTATGTTTTCGAATACAACCTGTTTGTGACAAATACCGGAAATTTCAGTAATGGCATAACCACTATCCAGTGTATGTATGCACCTGAGTTCACGGCCCACAGCGAGGGTGTGCGGATTATGGTGGAGTGATGGGAACATAAGGTTCGTTCCTGGTATCCGGGATCAGGCCGGCAGTTGGAACTCGAGGATTATAGTGGATTGATCAAAAGGTCCGTTCCTGGTATCCGCAATCCGGACAGGGCAATGAATTAAAGGCGTGCTGATTCAAACCAGCACGCCTTTTTCATTATACAGCTGTTTTTCTTTATCTTGATCACTGAACATGTTCCGCCTGCCTGTTTACATATCAATTTTCATTTTATTATTATCATCCTGCAAGGTTATTGACCCTGTTGGGCAGGACCGGTCCTTCGGACCCGAACGTTCCACTACCCGGCTGCAGCTTTATCCCGATTCAAGTTTCGAACTGGCCCTGCTTGACCCGCACCACGATAGTCTGCTGATCTCGGGACTTCCTTCCAAAACCTTTTCGGTAAAGGGAAAATGGAAAGCCGGCCGCAAGGATCACTGGTTACTCATCCCCGATAACAAGACCGCGCCATCCAGCATCGACGATTCCATCAGTCGTTTTACCAGTATCAATTCGTTTACATTCTGGGATAAATATGGCTCACCTATAAACATCCGGTCGATCCGGTTTGGCAGGTCAAGACCAAAGCCGCACTACGGTAACAGCCTTTTCTTTTTCGCACAGGATTTTAAGGAAACTGATACTGTCCGGTTTGAAATGGATGGGTATGATGAATTCAGTTACCCCGGTTCAATCCGCTGGTCCATTGGTAATAACGGACACAAGATCACCATCGAAGCCAGGAGAGCCGGCGCACTTCCGGGGCCGCTGACCCTGGTGAGAAAACGCAACCGGCTCTATTTCTCAGGATCAGGAACCAGGCTTTTACAGAAATGAACCTTACACCGCTGACTGCAATCCCTAATTTTGCCGGATGCATTACGATTATCTCATCATCGGCCAGGGCATTTCGGGAACCTTCCTGAGTTATTATTTACAGAAGCTGGAAAAAACTGTACTCGTAATTGACGAGTTCAGGAAAGACAGTCCCTCCAATATAACTGCAGGTGTCATGAATCCTGTCACCGGCCGCCGGCTCGTTACTGTCTGGATGGCTGAACAGATTTTCCCCTTTGCATGGGACGCATATACTGCCATTGGCAACGAACTTGATATACCAGTCATCACCCATAAAAATGTAATTGACTTCTTTCCCAATCCTTTCATGCGGGAAGGATTCCTGGATAAAATCAAAACCGGTGATCAGTATGTTCACGCATTTCCGGAACAGAACCATTTTAATCCTTACCTCAACTACGAGTTTGGATGCGGCGAGATCCGGCCGGCATATACCGCCCACCTGGAAGTATTGTTACCCGCATGGCGCAACAGGTTAAATAATCTGGGTGCTTTAAGGGAAGGAATATTTGAGCGAAGCGACCTGCAATTTACCGGCGATGGAATCAGCTACCGCGATATCACTGCATCGAAAATTATTTTCTGTGATGGTCCGGCCGGTTTTGAAAATCCGGTCTTCAGTAAACTGCCCTATGCACCCAATAAAGGTGAGGCGCTGGTTGTGGAAATTCCAGATTTGCCTCCCCATCATATCTATAAAAAATCGATGATGCTGGTGCCAATGGTCGAACCCGGCCAGTACTGGATAGGATCAAGTTATCAATGGGATTTTGAAAATGCAGATCCCACAAAAGAGTTTTACGAACGCACCAATAATGTTTTGAAAGAATGGCTGAAAGTTCCGTATAAAATTATTGATCACCGTTCGGGGCTACGGCCCGCAACGCTTGAGCGGCGGCCATTCTGTGGCATTCATCCCCTGCATCCATCGGTTGGTATTCTCAATGGGATGGGCACAAAGGGATGTTCACTTGCTCCATACTTCGCCAATCAGCTTGCTGAATTTTTAGTGAATGAACAACCGATCGCGCCGGATGCAGATGTAAAACGTTTTACAAAAGTACTGAGCAGGTGAACCCTGAACCTTTAAATGGAAACTACCTCGCAATTGTGAATGTAACTATTCCTGATCCACCAGGATCTTATGACTGGTCGAAGGATCCTGGTTGAGTACTTTACAAAGCGAGTCGTAAAGATCCGGCATATTCTGGCGAAGCCCGACAGGGTTTTCAAAAAATGCCTCTACGCTCACTGCCCAGAATTCATGCATATTGGTAAATGCATAATTGCGGAGATAACTGCGTCGGTTAGTGATTACATCAGCAAGGATAGGTCCGGTTGTCAGCGAGAACTTTTCGTAATTAAGCCGGAAATTGGAATCACCACCAAACTGAGCAAAATAGTTATTGTATAAAAGTGCGTGCGACATTTCATGTACGGCCACATTTACATTATCATTTTTATACGAATACCCATACAGGAAATGTTTCCACGAAAGATAAATTCCATCGGGGGCTACATGGCCTACATATAACTCATTGTCATTGTCCATATGATAAGCATCTGCGAGGATATAGATATCCTTGAAAAATGCCAGCTGGTAATTCTTCAATCCAAAGGTTACCTGTACGGCAGAAGAGCTTACCAGGATTGCGGTGTCTTCACTATGTTCAACACCTATATAATGGAATTTTTTGAGCTTGCGGAACTGATAGGCTCGTTTAATAAACTTGCGTTTCAATTCAGGGGGAAGGTCATTGAAGTAAGTAAACACGCTGCCAATGATATATGCATAGTTCTCATATACCGATTCCTCCATGTCCATTTCTTCTATAAAAGGGATGGACGTAGCAATCGATCGCTGCGCGAAAATATTGTTCAGTTTTTTGAGAAAGGAATGCATAAGTGTACGGGGTTCAGCATAAATATATAAACTGGGTCCCCGATTTGCAAGCCCCTGACAGTAAATACTACAGGTAATTCTACGATGTGTCCAGCGACCAGTTGGTAATCAATTACATAAAAAATGCCCCGGCGCCATTTATTTTTCTATCGGTATCGTTTTTATCCCTGTCCGCCCAAAAAATAGGGGGAAATACATAAGGAACGCCTTCGCCGGGACTAAGTGGTACTTCCCGGAATACCGGGGTTCCAGCCTGATTTCATATGTATAAATGCCTGTTTTCATCGATTCAAGGAAAAACAATTGTTTGTCCCGCAAATACTCTTTATGCACTCCCGGAAGGTCCTGTTCTTTTTCAGTATAGGTACAACCCGCCGGTATCGGTATCTCCACCTGCACATACTCCGCATCTTTTTTTACCTCAATCTGAACTTTCATTATAGCCGCAGTACCGGCAGTGAGATTAGTCACCTTGTTTCCCGAAACTTCAAACCATGTTTTAATTTCAAACCTGTCTTCTACGGGTTCGGGCTGCTTGTTTAAATGGTCCTGCGAAAGGGTGAGGAACATAATTCCACCGCCACTTCGGTTTATCTTTAATTCATCAGTGGGTGGCAGAAAAAGGGTAGCGGGAAAACTTTCGATCTGTTGTCCATTGATCGCCAGGTTTGCCTTATTATTAAATCCGGGTTGCTGTTTCAACAGGTAGGGAACTATAACAGATAAGATGGATGCCGTCTCAACAGTATTCCCCCATCTGCCGCCCTGGCGTTTACCAAGAAAATAATTAAGTATCCCCTGTAGTTCGTTGTTATACCCACCTGCGGCCGACAATACCCGGAAAGCAAGAGTAGTTGTAGCAATTGAATTGGAACTCCAGTTATAATTGTCGGTACCCCAATACACCGATCCCAACATTCCCTGTAATTTTTTATTCATCAGTTGCGAAACCTGTTTGCTGATGTCGAGGCCAAGGGATTGCCTGATCCTGGTATATTGCCATTGCTGGTGAACAGTAAGGCTGTCGAAACGGATCCGGTTAAGGTATAAATCGTAGTCCATTGCATGTTTTGCCTCAGTCATCGTGAGCAAAACATCCAGCAGTTCACCTTTTGGCAAACCTGTTGAAAGCTGTTGCTGGAGATATAACATACCACTGCGGATATTGGTTTGCATCAACCCGTCCGCAGGCATGTCTGCCAGTGTCCTGATGATATAGTAACTGATTTCCTTATTGGAATAACCTCCCTTCCACCAGGGCCAGCCACCATCAAAAGATTGGGCCGACTGGATCTTTTCTTTCAGGTAACTGATCATTTTTTCCTGTTTAAACGGCTGTCCCAGCTTCTTCCTGATTTCCCGTTCACACAGCAGCCCCCTGAGTTTGGAAGTTATCTGTTCCATGCAGAAATACGGGTAGTTTTTCAGGTGATCCAGCTCTTTCAGCATCAGGTCAATTGTATTATTCACCGCGTGCATATACACCGGTCCGGAGGATTTATCTGTCTTGTAATAAAAAGTTGTGTCATTGGTCAGGGTCCAGAATGAACCAATTGTTTCCACTGTTGCATTAGGCAACACCGGGATCTTTTTCGATTCGCCATCACCATATCCATTTGCCATCTGCAGGGTATATCGGGCATTGATACTGTCTGTACAGGTAGCAATTACAGGAAGCCCGGAGATAAATGTTGTGCCACTGGATATTTCGGCTTGTCCTTCACTTTCAATACCAGCACCGGAGAATTTCCAGCGCGCCATTTTTGTTTCATCCGAATAGTTCAGGATTTTACCGGTAAATAAAGCAGAATCACCATCGATCATAAATGATGGCCCGAAGACTTGTGCTACAAGCGGCTTGAACGACCTTGTTAAACTGCTGGCCTTTACAAATCTTCGCTTCCGGTCCATCCCCACCACATAAGTTTCCCAGCCTGTCAGGTTATCCGGATACGTGATGACATACTTTACCTGCCCTTTTTTATCTGTAAATAAATTCGGTTGCCAGGAAGCATTATCACGAAAATTTTCCCGGAGTGTTTTCGGGTTGAAGCCATTTGTGGTGATTACAATTGCTCCGTTCGCGGCTCGCGAGCCATAAACAGAAACAGCTGATTCACTCCTTAATGTCTCTACCTGTGCACCCGCCAGCACAGACTGGTCGGGCATTTCATCCACCACAATACCATTCACAATGATAAGTGGCATTGAACCGTTTTTAAGGGTAGCAGCGCCGCGAATGCGAATCTGCGCATTGGATCCAGGTACAACCGATACACCGGCAACCGTTCCCATTAATTGTTGCGAGGATACTATGGATACGGAGCCGGTTATACTACTTTTCATTCTGGAAGAACCATATCCCAACACCACCACTTCTTCAAGAGCCTGGTTATACATCCTCAATTCTACAGAGACTTCCAGCCGGCCTGTTCCTGTCAGATTCAATCCAAGTTCCTGCGACTGGTACCCTATCAAAGAAAAAGTAAGGTAATACCTGCCTTCCTTTATTCCGGGAAGCTGGAAGTATCCCTTGTTATCCGTGATGATCACCTGATCATAACCATTTAAACTGATCGTTACACCTGGTATGGGATCACCACCGCTTTTGTCAATCACCTTGCCATAAACAATTGCTGAACCAGATGGATATGGAAGCAACCTGCCTGCCGGTTTGGGCCGGCTATTCTCCCGAATCTCCCGAAACTCTTCTTCTCTTGCCGATGCCCGCTGTTTAACAACCTCTTCATGTAACTGACGGATAAATACATTTTCACTTTCATATACTGGCTGTATAAAATGGATAATCGTTTCTCCATTTGCAAACAAACTGACCTTTTCTTTGCGCAGGTACTTCATCGAATCAGTAATAAGGATCACGTTATACACTCCCGGATGAAGTTTGACCGGCATACCATAATTATGATCACGGATAACTACAGTGTCTTCATTATAAATGACCAGGAATAAAAAGTTTGTTTCGTAAGGAACCATGACCTTCAGCCGGGAATTGCCGGGTAGCCAGGCATCAGGTGCAGACGCCTTCAGGTATGGTGGTATATATTCCGGTTGTACATATTTGATTGCAGGCTTTTCAGTAAGCGTATCACCGATCCGCCACTCAACTGTTACGGGCATGTGCAGTGGAATTACCTTATTCGGATACAAGGGTTTCAATTCCAGTCTCGCCATCTTCGGTGTCAGCCGGTATTCATAACCCGGCTCAAAAGGAAAACGAAGATCAAATTTCCCCGGTTGAAAATATTGCACACTATCCCGGGGGGTAAATGGTCCGATGATATGATCAAGCCGGCCCGATAGAGATAGTAATTTGTCGCCCTGCCAGATCCAGGCATTGGATTGATCCGACCGGCCATTCAGGCGAATCATTGACTGCTCAAGTAATAAGCGCTCAAAGGGATCGATAACCGGTGTTCTTTTTTCAATAATAGTACCCTTTGGAAGACTATCGAGGTCAAAGCAGATATCATGTTTATAAAAAGGTTGCAGATAGATGCTGTCGATCAAAATGTAAAATGAATCGAGGCGTATGCCAAAGCGGTTGTAACCGTGAATTCCACCAAATACATAGGGCGGCTGGTCCGTTGCATTATTGTACCAGACGAATTTGTTGTTTACATAGAGAAGATGGATCTCCTGCGGCACGCCGCGACGGACGACGTGCACGGAGACCTGCGGAATAGCGTCACTGATCACTGACGAGATCCGTTTATATGGATAGGAGGGTTTAAGCATTTGATAATACAACATGGTGTCCAGCGCAAACATTTTTCGAAAGCCTGGGTAGGAAAACAGCAGAACGCCGGCTTTAAGCCTTGCGGGCTCCTGTTCAAAACCGTCAATCCTGATACGATTCCTGGTTTTCATCCGTTGCAGGTAGGGCGGTTCAGGTACATTGATACTCGCATGATGTTGCGAGTTGTAGGTCACGGCCGTCAGGTTAACATTTGCCGCAGGCCGGCCCTTCCTGTCCGTCACAGTGACACGCACGGTATCAGTCGCACCCGGATATACCACCCCCTGATGCTCTATGCTGGCCTTTAGTATTTTGTCCAGCGCGGCTGTATAAAACGACCTGGTCACTTCCTTGTCTCTCCAGATGAAACTGTAAAAAACCTCATACATCCTGTTTGCCGGTATCACTCTTTTCCAGATGATGGTATTAACACTGTCAGCATAAACACCGATCACCCGGTCACCATCAAATACACTGTAATGAATAAGCAGACCAGCGGGATTATCAATGCTGAACCCACAGCTATCTTTCTCCTGGATCAAGAGATGACTGATTGTATAATCATCGTGATCCAGTTCGATCTCGTTGTCTACATCACCCACCTGGAACTCATATACACCGGCATTGGGATGAACCTTTAATCGGCCTGGAAAACGGATAGGGTGTTCCACCACTTCCTCATTCATCACATAGGAACCGATGGTATCCACACTAACTCCATTGACCCTGTAGCTCAGATCCAGGTATATCCCCTCTTTTTTTATACTGATCTGCTCTTCATCATCGGAATAATCAACCTTTACCTCTTCCGTATGGGTCTCATTATTGCCATTCAGGAAAACTGCCCTGGCATTTAATTGTAAATCGGCTGATGGAATAACTGAAGATGGTATTTCAAACCTGGTATCCCCATCGGTTGACAACGGCTTTTCCATTTTAAAAATAGTATCGGGTATAAACACTTCATCGCGGCTGATATAGGACGCCCCCGCAGAAAGCAGGTAAAACCGGACCCTGCCGTCCATAACTTCCAGGCCATTTGCATCCTTTGCACTGGCATAAAACATCAGGGTATCTCCCAGGAAATAACCGGAGCCTGATGACCTCAGCGAGTGACTAACTACTTCATCATTGATATAGTCTTCCAGTTTGAAATTACCCGAGAGTTTGTTCCGACCCTTACCATCCTTTAACATAACAGTAAAAACCAGGTCTGACGGAAGAGAATCATCAAGAATAAATTCATGTTCATATGACCCGGCAGATGAAGGCTTCTTTTTCGTTAGTGGTTTGTATTGAAAATTATTCCGCTCACGATATGCAAGGCCAATCTGCAATTCTTTTTTATAACGCTGGTTACGCCTGCCAAGAATGTAAGCTTTGAACTTAACTGAATCACCAGGCTTGTAAATGGCCTGGTTAAAAATCATATATCCTTTGGCCCCCCTATTGATGCCACCATAGCTACGTCGCCTGTTAGTGGGGTCGAAGAGTTCCCTGATTTTCTTCCACGGCCCGTTAAGTACTTTACCGGGTACCGACTGTCTGAACCTGAACCACCACTGAACCCTCCGTGAATCCATACGGTCAAGTTTGCTTAATTCAACAAAACTTGTATCACCGGGGGTAGCTACTTTTATTATTGACTCATCCGGATTTCTTTTACTGATCAGGAATCCGGCAATGGCAGGTGAAAAAGGAATCTCCTTCCCACCAATACTGACCCTTGCGTTTTTCAATATGGAGCCATAACTATCCCGTACTTCAAGTTGTACCCGATGATTATTATTAACGGGTCGGATATATAATAATGTCTGGTTGAAATATTCGTATACTACTTTATTTTTTACAACCGAGAAGATCAGGTAATGACCCACCGGAAGTTCTTCTGTCCGCCATTTTTCAGCCGGCCAGCTGGCAACCGGTGACAAGTGCTCAAAAACAGATGGGTTGACCAGGTTAAGACTGACAAATTTTTCAGCGCTGTCGGCCGGAATCCGGAATACGAAGCTTTGCCAGCTTCCCTGACGGGCAGATTTAAGGGCTGTTTGTGAAAATCCTGGTTCACTAAACATAAATGACAGCAGTACGAGCAAGCTTAGTTTTCTCATCAGTGTTGGTATATCAATCCATGATGCAGTCAATTTGCGGATTACACATGCCGGTTTTACAAAGGGCGAAAAACGTTATCTTTGCCGGCCGCATACACGGCTGTTTTAAACAGCCTGCGCACATTCCTAACCGGATTAATTTTTGATTGATTATGTTCAGAACGCATACCAGTGGTGAATTAAGAAGCAGCGATATTTCAAAAGAAGTAACCCTTGCCGGATGGGTACAGACAGTGCGTAAGTTTGGCGCCATCACTTTTGTGGATATCCGTGACAGATATGGTATTACCCAGCTGTTGTTCGGCGAAGACTTAAATAAAGACCTGGAGGCAAATCCGCTTGGCCGCGAATACGTATTGCAGGTTACCGGAATTGTCAACGAACGAAGTAATAAAAACAAAAATATCCCTACAGGTGATATAGAAATCAATGTCAGTTCCTTTAAGATCCTGAATAAATCAGCCGTTCCGCCATTCACTATTCAGGACGATACCGATGGCGGCGATGATCTGCGGATGAAATACCGGTTCCTTGACCTGCGCCGCAATGCGGTGAAAAAAAATATCGAATTGCGTTACGCCGTAAATCGCGCGGCGCGCAACTATTTACATAACCAGGGTTTCATGGATATTGAAACCCCGTTCCTGATCAAGTCAACTCCCGAAGGTGCACGCGATTTTGTGGTGCCTTCCCGCATGAACCCCGGGCAGTTCTATGCGTTGCCCCAGTCACCACAGACATTCAAACAATTGCTGATGGTCAGCGGTTACGACCGGTACTACCAGATCGTTAAATGTTTCCGCGATGAGGATTTGCGGGCCGACCGTCAGCCTGAGTTCACCCAGATCGACTGCGAGATGGCCTTTGTTGAACAGGAAGATATCCTGGGTATGTTTGAAGGTATGGTCCGTTCTATTTTTAAGGATGTAAAAAATATCGATTATACCGACCAGATAGAACGTATGACCTGGGAGAATGCGATGTGGAACTTCGGCAACGACAAACCCGATATCCGCTTCGGAATGAAACTTGCCAACCTTAAATTTCCTGCACATACTTTCCCGGAAAAAATTTCTGCACTGAATAACCCATCTGTACTGCAAAGTGATTTTCCTGTTTTTAATGAAGCAGAAACGATTATCGCCTTTGCCATTCCAGGGATCAGCGAGTATACGCGCAAACAGCTGGATGAACTGACCGACTGGGTTAAACGCCCGCAGATCGGGATGAAGGGCCTTGCCTATATAAAGGTTAATAACGACGGCACTTTTAAAAGCAGCATTGATAAATTTTATTCTCCGGAAAAACTTCACCTGATAGCATCAGCAACTTCTGCACAACCCGGCGATCTGGTGGTTATCCTTGCAGGTGCAGAGGAACGCACACGTAAAGCATCCAGTGAACTGCGGCTTGAAATGGGTAAACGGCTTGGCCTCCGGAAAGAGAATGACTTCCGTTTATTATGGGTGCTGGACTTCCCCCTGTTTGAATACGATGAAGAAGGGAATCGCTGGGTAGCCCGCCACCACCCGTTTACATCGCCAAAGCCATCTGATATTGATACCATGATCAGCAATGACCCCGTGATCCATAATGCGGCGGAATACCTGAAACATCCCTATGCCAATATCAAGGCCAATGCCTATGATATGGTACTTAACGGGAATGAAATTGGCGGTGGTTCTATCCGGATTTTCCAGCGCGAGTTGCAGGAGAAAATGTTTGCTGCACTTGGGATGGATGAAGCGGAACAATTACATAAGTTTGGATTCCTGCTCGGCGCATTTGAATATGGGGCGCCACCACATGGCGGAATCGCATTCGGTTTCGACCGTCTTTGTGCAATCCTTGGCGGCAGCGAAAGCATCCGCGATTTTATAGCATTCCCTAAAAACAATTCCGGCCGCGATGTAATGCTGGATGCTCCGGCAACCATCGATCAGAAACAATTTGATGAATTACAGATTAAGCTGAACCTGAAGGAAGGATAGAAACTTATACACTTAACTCCTCTTCCGCTCTGCCAGCTGGAAACGGTAAAAGACAATCCCACCTCCGATAATAATCACGACGGCCATGATCCGGAACACGATTTTTTGCAGGAAGGTATCTTTATCCAGGCCGGCATGAATGAACTTTTCGCTTTGCGTTATATAAGAACTGACAAGCGGATAATCGGGATTTAATTTCTGTGCCATCTGGAATTGCTGCAGCGCCTTGCCATAAAACTCCTCATTAAAAAATTTAACGCCCCTGTTGTATGCAAGGCTCGACTGGCTCATGGCAGGAACCACCTTTGCCGAATCAAGAAATTGACGGACTATTGAAACGGGAATCGCAAAATTATATGCCTCTGATAATTTACCGGAACTCTGTTCAAGACTGCCAAATGTTGCAAGGCCAATCACTTCACCACTAATGTTACTTACCGGGCTTCCGCTGCTTCCATGTGTAATCGCTGCATCCATCTGGATTACAGGCCAGCCACCAATTGATTTTTTTACCGCGCTTACTATTCCTTCTGTCAACGTAGGCTCACTGCTGGTTTCCCTTGCCAGGTACAGGTTTGATGTAACAGGTTCGGGATAACCATATACCCATACCCGTTCACCGATCCGTGTTATGGAATCCCTTGCTACGGAGAGCACGGGCATTTCACTTACATTGTCCACTTTTAATATTGCCACATCCTTTCCGGGCATTGACCGGCCCTTTATAATTATCCTGGCCGGCATCCTTAATGTCTGCAATGCTTCACCATTCCGGTCAACCCTTGACTGTATAAAGATCTCCCGTTTCAGGTCGTTCAGGATCATCGACGATACCTGCGAATAGATTAAACTGTAAGCATTATTAAGCAGCGCCCGCTGTTCATCGGTAAACCGGATCTCCCATGCCGTTTCCAGCGACCTGATATTTGCATTGGTAACTTCTTCATAGGTAGAAAGGATAAATTTCCTGCGGATATATTCGCTGTCGCGATCCAGGATATGACTGTTGGTAACCAGGTATCCATTTCCTGTAATAAAAAAACCCGTACCTGTAGATACAATGCGATGCTGCTGTTTGAGGTATTGGGTGGTGCGGGAAAAAAAACGGAACGGATTTTTGTAAAGGGCTTTGACCACCATGTCAAGTTTATCTTCTGCCGTGAACATACTACCCGATGTGTCGAGCTTCCTCACCGAATCCACCAGCAGGTCAAACTTCCGTTCGTCCATTACCACCTTGTTCACATATACATTGGCAGAAAAAACCGTCTGCACCATCACTACCCCGGGAGAGTTGGTTGCGTATGCTTCTTCCGCACTCACCTGCTGGGCAGCTACCCCGATGACCAGAAACAAAACCAGTCCAACCGTAAAAAAATACTTTTTCCTATAAATATTTCCCACCATATAATTTAAGATAATAAATCCAGGGGAGCGGGGTAATGCCGTCCGGTGAGATGCAATATAAACATCAACGCTGTTAATTCTTCCCTAACACAGTCATTTAAGAGCGGGTCTTCCCCGGGAGGCATGGTTTTTTATTTATCTTATAGAAAAAAAAATGACAACAACGGCCCTGTTCGCGAGCCTGATTCTTTTGTTCACGGCCTGTAATAAAAAAGGCGGTGCCGACACCAGCACCATACCCGAAATGAACCAGCTGAATATTGCCTATGGCACTGATTCCAGGCAAAAAATGGATCTTTATCTTCCCGCGGGACGGAGCCTGGATTCCACACGTGTGATTATCCTGATCCATGGTGGTGCCTGGGTGGATGGCGATAAAGCCGACTTTACCCAATATGTGAACCTGCTCAGGCAGCAATTTCCGGGTTATGCTATATTTAACCTGAACTACCGGTTAGCCACGGAAGGAGTTAATCTTTTTCCCACCCAGGAGAACGATGTGGAATCAGCCGTGAATTTTATCTATGACCATCGCGACGAATACCAGGTGTCGGGCAATTTTGTTTATCTCGGCGCCAGCGCCGGTGCCCACCTGGCACTCCTGCAGGGTTACAAGCATATATCGGTTGTCAGGCCAACCGCCATTATCGACCTGTTTGGTCCCACCGAGCTTAAAAGCCTTTATAATGCTGCCCCGGTTGCATCGACCCTTCTGGGTAAACTGCTGGGAGGCACGCCCACAGCCAATCCTGGCGCTTATGAACAAAGCAGTCCGCTGTTTTTCGTAAACAGTCTGTCCACGCCAACCCTTTTGCTGCACGGTGGAATGGATGCAGTGGTTCCTGTTTCCCAATCGCAAACCCTCAGGGATAAACTTATTGACGCCGGGGTGGCTAACGATTATATCTTTTATCCCAATGAGGGTCATGGGTGGACCGGCCCCAATCTTACTGATACATTTCAGAAGGTTGCCGACTTCCTGAGGGCGCATCCATAATTGATTCGCGGTTATTACGCTTGGATTTATTATATTGGGCAGAACGGTTGCTCTCACATTCAACATGTGAAGCAATTTTTTTATGTCCATAATTAACTGCTATGACCGGTCAAAAACTTTTTGAGGACTACAAAACCTATGCGGGCACCTGGGATGAGATGGTAGGAAACGAAAGTATCCGGTCCCAGTACTCCCAGGTCTTTCGTGATATCAGCCAGCTGCCGGTCGACCTTTTATTACAAAAGGACAAACTGGCCAGCGAACTTTTTATGAACCAGGGCATCACCTTCACCGTATACAGTGATGATGCCGGCATTGAAAAAATCTTTCCTTTTGACATCATTCCCCGCATCCTCACCGGAGCCGAATGGGATCATATCCAGAAAGGGATCACCCAGCGACTGAAGGCCCTTAACCTGTTCCTGAAAGACATTTATTCCGAACAACAAATCCTTCGTGATAAAATCATCCCTGCCGAACTGATTGCCAGTTGCGCCCATTATACCCGCGAGGTGGTTGGTGTAAAAGTGCCGTATGATCTGTATGTGCATGTATCAGGGATCGATCTGATCAGGAGCCAGGACGGAACATTTTATATCCTGGAAGATAACCTGCGTACGCCGTCGGGTGTATCATACATGATGGAAAACCGGGAAGTAACCAAAAGGATTTTCCCCGGCATGCTTACCGGCAGCAAGGTCCGGATGATCAACAATTATCCCCTGCTGTTACATGATATCCTGGGTAGTTTATCACCGCAGCAACTCAGTAATCCGACCATTGCATTACTTACACCCGGCGTATATAATTCAGCATATTTCGAGCATACCTTTCTTGCCCGCCAGATGGGTATCCCACTGGTGGAAGGCCGCGACCTGCTGGTTGATAACCACAAGGTGTTTATGAAAACCACGGCCGGCCTGCAACAGGTACATGTGATCTACCGCAGGCTGGACGATGATTACCTGGATCCGCTTGTGTTCCGGCCCGATAGTGCACTGGGTGTGCCCGGACTGATGAGTGCCTACCGCAAAGGCAATGTGGCGATCGTTAATGCAGTGGGCAACGGAGTGGCAGATGATAAAGCGGTGTATGCCTATGTGCCTGCAATGATCAAATACTACCTGAATGAAGAACCAATACTTCCCAATGTTCCCACATACGGACTGGAAGATCCGGAGGCACGTGAGTATGTGTTTAAAAACATCGGGAATATGGTGGTTAAAAAAACAAACAAGTCGGGCGGTTACGGCATGGTAATGGGAAACAGTGCCAGCGAAAAAGAAATCGACGATATAAAAAAAGCTATCAATGAAACACCACGTGATTTTATTGCCCAGCCAATTATTAAATTATCCACCGTGCCTTGTTTCATAGATGGTAAATTGCAGCCGCGACATGTTGACCTGCGTCCATATGCGCTTTGCGGACCGGGTGGGATAAAGATCGTTCCGGGCGGACTTACCCGTGTGGCCCTGCGGGAGGGATCACTGGTGGTGAATTCATCACAGGGTGGCGGAAGTAAGGATACCTGGATTGTTGATTTATAATTAAGGCAGCAGCACCAAATAATAAATGCATGTTAAGCAGAATTGCGGACTCATTGTTCTGGATGAACCGGTATATGGAGAGGAGCGATCATCAGTTACGCGTGATCCGGACCAATTACATACTTTCCTTCGACTCCGGATATAACGATAGTTTTTCCTGGAAAGATGTGATCACCCTGTTCGGCCACCCGATGGAAGACCATCCCGCACCCGACGGAAACGATATCCATGAATCACTCAATTTCCTGCTGACAGATCCCTGCAACCTCAACTCGGTGAAAGTGCTGATCTCCAAAGCACGTGAAAACGCACGTGGTGTTCAGGATAATATCACCAAAGAAGTATGGGAGCAGGTGAACCAGTTGTACCATATAGTAAATGAACCCGGACTGGATGAAAAAATCCTTGGCACCCGGACACTCGATGTGATTGATACACTCGACCAGAACTCAGTGCTGTACTACGGGATCACCAACAGTACCATGCCAAGGGGACTTGGCTGGAATTTTATGAACCTTGGAAAATTCATTGAGCGGTGCCTGCTGACCATTGATACCACCTACTCGCATTTCAAAAGGATCAATGAAGAGAATAATGCTGCGCAGGATATCCTTTACTGGAGAAACCTGCTGCTGTCGCTTTCAGGTTATGAGCTGTACCTGAAAACAAATACCCGGGGGCAACACAATGTAAAAGTGATGGACCAGATCATTTTTAATCCGAATTTCCCAAGGTCGATCATGTATTCGCTTGAAAGGATCCGTCATTACCTCGATGAAATAATTAATGATACCAAGATGGAACGGAGTGCCGAACTGCGTAAAACATTCGGACGTACGTTCAGTAAAGTGCAGTTCGCCGATATGAATATGATCCGTGAAGTGGGACTGCCCCATTTCCTGATCTCGTTACGTCGCGAACTGGTTGATTTCAGTAACCAGCTTACGAGGATCTTTTTTTCATACGCTTAAAAACAGACAATGCCCGTTTTTAATATACATCATATCACCCGTTACGAATACGATCGTCCGATCAAGGAAAGCGTAAACGAAATCCGCATCTATCCTTATGTATGTAAGGAACAGGAAGCGCTGTATCACCAGCTCAACATCACCAACTCACCGGGTGTGTTCCAGCTCAAAGATTACTGGGGTAATATCACCGGCATGTTTAACCTGATGCCTTCCCATAAAGAACTGGTGATCGAAAGTAAACTGATTGTGCGTACACTGGGCATACTGCCGGCCTGGAACAGTACGGCGGGACTGGAAGACCTCCGTTTTGAAGTGGCCAATAAACTGAACCTGCTGGAACTTGCACAGCCTGGTGAAGCCGACCTGTTTGAAAAAATCAGTGAACAGGTGAGCACCTTTTACGAGCCCGGAATGCCGGTAGCAAAAATTATTTCCAGTTGTGCTGAATTCGTGTACAGGAATTTCCAGTATATCAAGGGCATTACCACAATTGAAACAACGGTGAGGGAAATCCTGGAAATCCGCTCCGGTGTATGCCAGGATTTTGCTCACCTGATGCTTGAACTGCTGCGGAACCTGGGTGTGCCCTGCCGCTACGTCAGTGGTTATATCTGTCCCAATAAAAACGGCATGCGCGGTGAAGGAGCCACCCATGCCTGGGTAGAAGCCTGGATCCCCAATGCAGGCTGGGCGGGGATCGACCCCACCAATAATGTATGGGTTACCGACACCCATGTAAAACTGGCCGTGGGCCGTAATTTCACCGATTGCACTCCCATCAAGGGAACATTTAAAGGTATCGCCCGTCAGTCGCTCTCGGTATATGTTTCGGTTGGTTATGAAGATGGACATACCATCGAGGAAATGAACAAGGTGAAGGTGGGTGACCTGCACTCGCCGGAAGACATCCCCGATTATATTGACCACGAGGAGCAACAGCAACAGCAGTAGGGAATCCGGCTTTCGGATGTAACAAACCGATGTAATCCGGTCAGGCGATATAACAGTGGAATTCCCGACTATGCCCCGCATAGATCAGGCTTACCGGAGGACTCCCAACCTCAGTTCAGTTATATTTGCAGCATGACACCCCTGGCAGAAAGAATCAGACCGCAGTCGCTCGATGATCTCGCCGGTCAGCAACACCTGGTCGGTCCGGGTAGTATCCTGCGCACCGCCATCGGGAACGGCCATGTTCCATCCATGATCCTTTGGGGCCCTCCCGGCACCGGTAAAACAACACTTGCAAATATTATCGCACATACCCTAAATATTCCATTTTTTACACTAAGTGCTATCAGCTCCGGTGTGAAAGATGTGAGGGAGGTCATCGATAAAGCCAGGTCACTCCCCGAAGCCATCCTGTTTATCGATGAGATCCATCGTTTCAATAAAGGTCAACAGGATGCGTTGCTCGGCGCAGTAGAGAAAGGCACAATCACGCTGATAGGTGCCACAACGGAAAACCCTTCCTTTGAAGTGAACAGCGCCCTTCTAAGCCGTTGCCAGGTATATGTGCTTAAAGCACTGGACGAAAAAGACCTGGTAACACTTCTGCAAAAAGCAATTGTAACGGATGAATACCTGCGCAGCAGGAATATCAACCTGCGGGAAACAGCAGCACTGATAAATATCTCGGGCGGTGATGCACGTAAATTGCTTAACCTGCTGGAGATTGTGGTGGAAGCCGCACCGGTGCAGACGGCAAAGGCAGACGGGCTTACTATCACCGATGATCTTGTAATGAAAGTGGCCCAACGCAAGATCGCCCTGTATGACAAGAGCGGGGAACAACACTATGATATAATTTCTGCCTTTATTAAATCCATCCGCGGAAGTGATCCCAATGGCGCTGTATACTGGCTTGCCCGTATGATTGAAGGCGGGGAAGATGTTAAGTTTATAGCACGCCGCATGCTGATCCTTGCCAGTGAAGATATCGGGAATGCCAACCCAACTGCATTGGTGATGGCGAACACCACTTTTGACGCAGTGAACAAGATTGGTTACCCCGAATCGCGGATCATCCTTTCGCAATGTGCCGTTTACCTGGCATCCTCACCAAAAAGTAATTCATCCTATATGGCCATCAGCGATGCACTGGCGGCAGTCCAGCGTTATGGTGACCTGCCCGTACCCCTGCACATGCGGAATGCGCCGACCAAACTGATGAAGAATATGGGATATGGAAAAAACTATGAGTACTCACACAGTTACGAAAACAATTTTTCCAGGCAGGAATATTTACCGGAAGAAATTGCGGGAAGCAAATTCTTTGAACCGGGCAGAAATGCAAGGGAAGAAGAATTAAGAAAATACCTGCGTAGCCTCTGGCAGGAGAAATACAATTACTGAACACTTTATTGATAATATGCACAAGGAAATTACCTGGACAAACAAACGATTCGATGAACTCACGCCCTTCGAACTATATAGAATCCTCAGATTGAGATCTGAAGTTTTTGTTGTAGAACAAAACTGTGTATTTCTTGATATGGATGATAAAGACCAGCTGGCACATCACCTGATGGGCTGGTCGGCCGGCTCCCTGCTTGCTTATACAAGGTTGCTGCCTCCGGGTATTGTATATGATGAACCATCAATTGGAAGGGTCGTCAGCTCGCCACAGGCAAGGCGTTCAGGCATTGGCCGGTTGCTGATGAACCAGAGTATAGAACAGGTATATTTACTATATGACCGGCAGCCTATAAGGATCGGCGCGCAGTTATACCTGAAAAAATTTTATGAGTCATTCGGATTTGTACAAACCGGTGAAATCTATGATGAAGACGGGATTCCGCATATCAAGATGGTTCTGTCGTAAGTTTTCACGTATTATCCTATAGTAAATAAACCATTTACCCTGCCGTAATAAAAAATATCTGTTAATTCATTCCCTACGTAGTTATTTCTTTCTCTATTTTGTCTTCGAAATCCAATAGAAGATAACCAGAAATCTGAATCCATGAGAAACAAATCTCTACGTATGGTACCCATCGTGGTACTAATCCTGTCACTGACATTACTGTCAAACCGTTCCTTTTCACAATCTTTATCAGGGGGTAGCGGCCGATTCGAATTTGGCCTTGGCATTGGTCCCATGTTCTTTCTTGGCGACCTTGGAGGCTCGGCCGGTGTGGGCAGGGGTTTTGTAAAAGACGTTGACTTCCCGCTTACGAAAATTTCAAAAATGATTTATGCGAGTTACTACCCATCAGACTTCCTCGGTTTCCGCCTTGCGCTGAACCATGGTGTGCTGGAGGGTGATGACGCCATGACTCCAGATAAAGGTGGACCAGAAGTGGACCGCCTGCTCAGGAATCTCAGCTTCCGGACATCAGTGTTCGAAGGTTACCTGGCTGCCGAGATTTATCCTACTGTGTTCATTGAACGTTATGATGGCACGAAGGGTAAACTGCGCCCTTACGGTGTAATCGGTATCGGACTGATGAAGTATAATCCCAAAACAAAAGATGTTGACGGGAAATACGTAGCATTGCAACCATTACATCTTGAAGGACAGGGAATGGCCGAGTATCCTGATTCAAAACCTTACAAACTGCTTCAGAAAGAGATCCCGATGGGTGTTGGTTTCAAATATTATATCAGGGAAAATATGTTCATCGGTATGGAACTGCTTCACCGGATGTTGTTCACCGATTATATTGATGATGTAAGTAACGATTCCTATATCGATGCATCACTGTTTGCATCATACCTGCCGGCGCCACAGGCTGCACAGGCACAACGTCTGTACTATCGGGGTAATTATTCGATACCCGGACAGGCAGCAAACACCGCAGGACTGGAACGTGGTGATCCCGAAGACAACGACGCATTTTTTTCCACCATCATTCGTTTCGGTTTTAAACTGCCTGACCAGAATGATCCGGGTAACCGGGCAAGAAGACAGATGAGATGTCCTGTATATTATTGATATAAGCTACCACCCTATTTTAACCGTACCCATGAAACTTATTCTCACCCCCTGTTTAACAGGTATGTTCCTGTTCCTGATGAATCTGCAACCGCTGCCGGCCAACGCCGGGGGTAGAGTGGATCCGACGGCTGAAACACCCGCCAGGCAAGGCTTATTCAGGAAGTCGAAATCAAAGGCTTCCCGTAATAACAACGCAGTAAAGATCTATCCTGATCCGGTTCGCCGTGCCATACACGTAGTGGCTAAAGAGAACAAGGGTATGGAGATAGATTTTTTTGTTTTTGACCTGCAGGGTTCGCTGATCGAACACCTGAAACTTGAATCAGGAGATCACGAAAGACTTACCGGACTCACCCGCGGTAAATATATCTACCGCGTATTCGCCGGTGATGAAGAGACAGCAACAGGTGATTTTGATATGCGTTAAGACTCAGGCGAAAAGGGAATGATCCCTCAAAGAACAAAGCTCATTGAATTTCGTTATAAACTATTCCGGCAAGCAACGGCGATTGGCTCTTTAAAATCTAATACCCTGGTTGAAAAAGACCTGATCCGTTCTCTATTGGTACTCTCATGTATATATTTTATTGAACACCTTTCGGGTTGCTGCCGGATTTTCTACCTTTTTATTCATAAACGATCCCGTAAGGCAGGGAAATTGCCTTAATCCCGTATCCGCTTGAAGAACCAGGCCCTGATGCTAAAAGATTTTTCCAATCACTTCCTGCCTCACTTACGGGTTTATGAATACGATTACCCCCACTTTCCTCCCTTTTTCAGGTGATTTGCCGCCTGAAGCCTTTAATTTAACGGCCAAATCGGTACAGTTTTGTTAAATTAGTTAACAAAACCAACCGAATATGACACTAATCGACCGTGCTAAAAACATGATCGTGGCACCCGTCAGGGAATGGGACCAGATCGCCGGGGAAACCCCCGATACCGGTAAGATTATTACCGGTTATGTACTTCCACTGGCAGGAGCCGCTGCTGTTGCCGCCTTTATCGGATATGGACTGATTGGCCAGAGCACCGTTTTCGGGATACGTGTGGCCAGCACCGATGTAGGATTATATTATGCAATCCGGGTACTGATCGGCGCTATCGCCGGCGTGTTCATTGCTGCCGCCGTAATAGATGCACTTGCACCCAGTTTTGGATCGGAAAAAAATATGGGCAAATCGATCCAACTGGTTGCTTACTCCTTTACACCCGCCTGGCTTGGTGGCCTGCTATCGATCTTCCCGCCATTGGCACTGATTGGTGCGCTTGCAGGAATCTATGCACTTTATCTTCTCTATGTGGGTTTGCCAAAACTCAAAAAGACCCCGGCTGATAAACAGGTGGGTTACTTCGTGGTTTCACTGATCGTGATGATCGTGGTCAACTTCCTTATTTTCTACCTGGTAGAACGTTTACTGGGCCCTTCCCTGCTGACCTATGGACTGGGCGATTACAGGGTTGGATGATCCCCGTATAAATTAAACAGTAACGCCATCGGGGCATTTCCCGACGGCGTTACTGTTTAAATATATTTAATAAATCACGCGAATGCAAGTTCCGCTTTCAGAAACGGAGCAGTATGACTTTGTGTATTATTTGCCAGGTCTTCCGGTGTGCCTTCAAACAATACCCTTCCGCCACCATCACCACCTTCAGGTCCGATATCGATCACATGATCGGCTACCTTGATCACATCCATATTGTGTTCGATTACCAATACGGTGTTACCACGATCCACCAGTTTGTTCAACACATCCAGCAGGTGACTGATATCCTGGAAATGAAGACCGGTTGTTGGTTCATCAAGGATATAAAAAGTTTTTCCCGTATCACGTTTACCCAGTTCCGTTGACAGTTTCACCCGCTGTGCTTCACCACCACTAAGGGTTACAGCCGACTGCCCCAAAGTGATATAACCCAGTCCCACGTCCTCCAGCACTTTAATCTTCCGGTGGATAAAGGGTACAGGCTGGAAAAATTCAACCGCTTCTTCCACCGTCATATCCAATACATCAGCAATCGACTTACCCTTGTAACGGATCTCCAGCGTTTCCCTGTTATATCGTTTGCCATTACATTTTTCACAATGCACATATACATCCGGCAGGAAATTCATTTCTATAACACGCATACCACCGCCTTCACAGACCTCACATCTGCCGCTTTTCACATTGAATGAAAAACGCCCCGCTGTATAACCCCTGATCTTGGCTTCCGGTACAGACGCAAATAAAGTACGGATCTCTGTAAAGAACCCGCAATAGGTAGAAGGGTTACTCCGGGGAGTGCGGCCAATGGGCGACTGATCTATCTCAATCACCTTGTCAATATGTTCAAGGCCCTTGATATTTTTATATTCCAGCGGTGATACCCTTGTTCCATAGGCATGCGTAGCCAGGATGGGGTACAGGGTTTCATTGATAAGCGTTGATTTTCCACTTCCGCTTACTCCGGAAACAACGATGAATTTCCCAAGTGGAAATTTAACATCCACCTTCTGCAGGTTATTACCGTTGGCTCCTTTCAGTTCCAGTATCTTCCCGTTTCCCTTGCGTCTTTCAGCAGGTACAGGAATCCGGATCTTTCCGTTCAGGTATCCTGCGGTAAGTGTATCCAGTTTCAGCATATCTGCCGGTTTACCTTCTGCTACCACCCTGCCTCCGTGTGAGCCGGCCATTGGACCAATATCAATCAGGTGATCGGCTGCAAGCATAATATCCTTATCATGTTCTACCACCAGCACACTATTACCAATATCGCGGAGGTTTTTTAACGCTTCAATCAGCCGGTGGTTATCACGCTGGTGAAGTCCGATGGATGGTTCGTCAAGGATATACGTGATCCCCTGCAGTTGTGAACCAATCTGTGTTGCAAGCCTGATTCGCTGCGACTCGCCACCACTCAGCGTTTTAGAGCTCCGGTTCAGGGTGAGATAGGTTAGTCCCACGTCGAGGAGAAAACTGATCCTCTCACGGATTTCTTTCAGCAGGTCCTTTGCAATTGTTTTTTGTTTGTTGTTGATCCGCAGTTCAATGCCATCCAGCCAGGCCGCAAGGTTATCCAGGTTCATCGCACTGAGCTCGGAAATATTCCGTCCGTCTACCTTAAACCAGAGGCTTTCTTTTTTAAGCCTTGCCCCGTTACAACTGGTGCATGGCATCAGCTGCATATAACCCTCGGCCCAGTCGCGCAGACCTTCACTGTAACCATTATTAAACCATCTCTTCAACATATTCACAACCCCTTCATATGGTGCCTGGGGATCGTACTTCATATTTTCAAAATCGATCTCTTCCTCTATCCCTTCTTCATTTCCGTACAACAGTATATTTAAAGAATTCCGTGGAATATCTTTCAATGGTTTTGTAAGTGAGATTTTATTCTTCCTTGCTATCTCCTGCGCCTGTTTGAATACAGATGCCTCGCGTTCTTCGCCAAGTGGTGCAATACCACCATCACTGACACTTAATTCCATATCGGGCAATACCGCTTCCATATTTACATGAAAAGTAGTTCCCAGTCCACGGCAAACCGGACAGGCTCCATATGGAGAGTTGAACGAAAAAGAATTGGGTGATGGTTCTTCGTAACTGATACCTGAATCAGTACACATAAGTAGTTTCGAATACTGCACCAGTTCATCGCCAGGTGATGGGGTATCTTCTTTCCGTGTAGGCGTTTTACGTTTCGGTGCAGGTGCAGTTTCTTCGCCCGATACCAGCAGGAACATCAGGTCCTTTCCAAGTTTCAGTGATTGGGATACACTTTGTCCCAGCCGGGTGCGTGACTCACTGTCAACCTGCAGCCGATCCACCACCAGTTCGATATCATGGATCTTGTAACGGTCTACCTGCATTTTCGGAACCAGCTCCATTATTTCTCCGTCCACACGTACTTTCAGGTATCCTTTTTTTCTTACGTCTTCAAACAACTCGCGGTAATGTCCTTTTCTTCCACGCACCAATGGTGCAAGGATACTGATACGACGGCCACCGAAACGGTCATAGATATTATCTACAATTTCATCTTCGCTCCACTTCACCATTTTTTTACCGGTGTTATACGAATACGCTTCACCGATGCGTGCATATAAAAGGCGGAAGAAATCGTATACTTCAGTAATCGTTCCTACTGTTGACCTTGGATTCTTGTTGGTTGTTTTTTGTTCAATGGAAATAACCGGTGAAAGACCCGTGATCTTATCCACATCAGGTCGCTCCATATCACCAATGAACTGGCGTGCATATGCACCAAAGGTTTCCATATATCTTCGCTGGCCTTCTGAATAAATAGTATCAAATGCCAGTGATGATTTACCACTGCCACTGATACCGGTTATAACAACCAGCTGGTTCTTCGGTATACTGATATCTATATTCTTGAGATTGTGCACACGTGCACCAAACACTTCGATACTATCCTCTTTCAACATAGTAAATCTCCTCTGTTTATTAAATCCTTTATGGGCCTGCAAAGATAAATCAGTCGCGACGAAGCGCATTTTTTAATAAGGCCATAAAAAGCCGCCATTGAAGGCTATTGAGATTCAGTCACTTAAGATTTTTTCCCGCACTTTAACACCAAAAGTGTTTTCTGGCACAATATTTAAAAGGAATGGGGCGAAACCGCGAATCAATCATTTAAAAAATAGTCATTTTATGAAAAAAACCGCAATTATTACCGGTCTTGCGTTCCTTACTTTCGGTGCAACCGTTAATGCACAAACTGATTCTACTGCTAAACCGGCAACAGATTCAGTAGCAACAAGACCAGCAACAAATGACAAATACAATAACTGGAGTTCTGATCAATATAAGATGCAACCGATGCCGGATGGTCTGACCCAGGATAAAGTATTCCCTGTAATTGGCCGTTATGAACTGACGGATAAAGAAGGCGTTCAGTCTGCTGTAACAATCTCCCTGGACGAAGCAAACAAAGGATTTGTATGGGTTGATGGTCTTCCACAAGGTCGCCTGAAAGCTATACTTCGCAAATCACCGGCTACCTATAAAATCCCTGCACAAAAATTAGGGGAAGAAAAAGATGCCAAGAGCGTAGCAGAAGGTGTACTTATTTATGATAAGGATGCCAACCTCCTGAATATTTGTATTGGT
The DNA here is from genome assembly GCA_040510375.1 of Chitinophagaceae bacterium. GTDB lineage: Bacteria > Bacteroidota > Bacteroidia > Chitinophagales > Chitinophagaceae > JBEVJC01. The sequence goes on along the minus strand of JBEVJC010000016.1, from coordinate 95,361 downwards.
TGCACATACGACAGTGAAAATCCGAATGCCGCTTTCACTCCGGCTGATGCATCCGTAACTGAAGAAACGGTCGCTCCTGAAACTACCAAAAAATCATCCAAGACCGCGAAGAACACCAAGACCAAGGTGGCAAAAGTTAAACCAGTTCATTACAGTGGTACCAAGGTAATCGAACAAACGGCGACTACCGCCCCAGTTCAATAATATTTACAGCACCGCTGTGATACAAACAGGCTGCCCGTGGGCAGCCTGTTTTTTTTGTTAAAATAAAATCAAAGTGAAATATTTGGCGATGTCCCGCACACGCCTATATATTTGCAGCAGTTCTTTACAACGGCAACGCCGTAACTTATCAAGAAAGGCAGAGGGTATGGCCCAATGAAGCCTTGGCAACCATTTTTCGAAGGAGAAATAAGGTGCCAATTCCATCCGCGAAAGCGGGCAGATAAGTCAGATAACAAGCTTCATAGTTCAACTACTATATTCAAAGCCCGTCTGATTTTATCAACGGGCTTTTTTGTGTCCCGCCGGAACCTTTCCTTGACAGTAATAAACCTATTTGACAACGAAAAAAGAATTTGCGGGAACAGGACCAGTCTATTATTTTTGTAGGATACACCAGCGCCCCGGGGAACCCTCGCCGGGTACTTTATAACAATGACAACAAAACAACACATATCGCCCTGCTGCTTCAATAGTTGTTGTCCCTGTTGTATGCCCTGAGTTTCTATCCTGCAGACCCGTTTGGTCGCACCCGTCCCGTCATTTTTTTTTGAATTGTTCATATATAAAACTTAAACCAATGGCAGATAAACTGCACTTTGAAACGCTCCAGCTGCATGCTGGCCAGCAGATCGACCCGACAACAAAAGCGCGGGCTGTTCCCATTTACCAGACAACTTCGTATGGATTCGACAGTGCGGATCATGCTGCCGACCTGTTCGGCCTGCGGGCATTCGGTAATATTTACAGCCGCATCATGAATCCGACTACTGATGTGTTTGAACAAAGGATTGCTGCGCTGGAAGGCGGGGTAGCCGCGCTGGCTACCGGATCGGGCCAGGCTGCACAATTCCTTGCACTGAACAATATCCTGCAGGTTGGAGATAATTTTGTAAGCACCCCATTTCTTTATGGTGGTACTTATAACCAGTTCAAGGTTGCGTTTAAACGCCTTGGTGTTGAAGCACGTTTTGCCACCGGCGACGATCCGGCAAGTTTTGAAAAACTTATCGATTCAAAAACAAAGGCGATCTATCTTGAAACAATCGGGAACCCGAAGTTGAATATTCCGGACTTCGAAAAGTTTGGTGCTCTTGCACGCAAACACGATATCCCGCTGATCGTTGATAATACTTTTGGCGCTGGTGGTTATCTCTTCAAGCCTTTGGAACATGGAGCCCATGTGGTGGTTGAATCTGCTACCAAGTGGATTGGCGGGCATGGTACCAGCATTGGTGGTGTAATTGTAGATGGCGGTAACTACAACTGGGGTAATGGTAAATTTCCCGGATTCACCGAACCTTCTGAAGGGTATCATGGATTGAAATTCTGGGAAATATTTGGAGAAGGTAATCCCCTCGGTCTGCCCAATATAGCTTTCGCAATCCGGGCAAGGGTGGAAGGCCTGCGCGACTTTGGTCCCTCCCTTTCGCCGTTTAATTCCTTCCTGTTACTCCAGGGTATTGAAACACTTTCGTTGCGCCTGGAGCGTCATGTGCAGAACACGCTTGCACTGGCAACCTGGCTGGAAGGACATCCATCCGTGGAATTTGTCTGGTATCCGGGTCTGTCCAGCAGCCCTTACCACGCCCTGGCTAAAAAATACCTGCCAAGGGGTGCCGGAGGCGTATTACAATTCGGGATCAAGGGTGGACTGGAAAGTGGCCGTCAGTTTATCAATTCACTCAAGCTGGTTAGTCACCTGGCAAATGTGGGTGATGCAAAAACGCTCGCAATCCATCCGGCCTCAACCACACATGAGCAGCTGAGTGATCAGGAACGTGAAAATTCAGGCGTGTTGCCCAATCTGGTGCGGATCAGCGTGGGACTGGAACATATCGATGATATTAAAAACGATTTTGAACAGGCCTTCAGCAGCATCAACGCAAAATAAAAGGATTTAAAATTTGCCCGGCCGGGCGGTTCCTAAAACAATCGCCCGGCAATCGGGTTAATTAAGACATAAGTTTTGACACAGGTATTTACATACGAACAACCCTTTACGCTGGAATCAGGAAGATCACTTCCGGGTATCCACCTGGCTTATTCCACCTATGGACAGCTGAATGCAAGGAAAGATAATATTGTATGGATCTTCCATGCACTTACTGCAAACAGCAATCCCATTGAATGGTGGCCCGGCCTGGTGGGCGATGGCCGTTTCTTTGATCCGGCGAAATACTTTATTATTTGCGTAAATAAACCGGGCAGCCCTTACGGCAGTATCTGCCCCCTCAGTACGGATCCTTTAACCGGCGAGCCTTATTACCATGACTTTCCGGTCTTCACTATCCGCGACATGATCCGCTCTTACCAGCTCCTGAAAAATGAGCTGGGTATCAAAGAAATCCTGGTGGGCCTTGGCGGTAGTACAGGTGGAATGCAACTGCTGGAATGGGCGATTATGGAACCCGGCCTGTTCAGGCATATCGTTCCCATTGTTACCAATGCCGCACTCTCACCATGGGCAATTGCATTTAATGCCTCCCAACGGATGGCAATCGAAGCTGATAACAGCTGGCTGGAACGCAGGCCCGACGCGGGTCAGAAGGGACTTGCCGCTGCAAGATCCATCGCGCTGCTCTCCTACCGGCATTATAATGGTTATGATATCACACAACCAAGGAGTAAATCCTTTGTATCTCTTTCGGGCGATGTAGTATTTGCTGCTGATAATTACCAGCGTTACCAGGGACTCAAACTGGTGAACCGTTTCAACGTGATTTCATATTACCGGCTCAGCCAGAGTATGGACAGTCACGATGTAGGTCGCGACCGTGAAGGCGGTGTGGAAGCGGCACTCAAAACTATTACAGCAAGGACCCTGGTTATCGGAATCAAATCGGATGTACTGTATCCCATCGGCGAACAGGAATTCCTGCGCGACCAGATTAGGGATGCTGAACTGTTGAGTATAGCAAGTGATTTTGGTCATGATGGATTCCTGCTGGAATACGAAAAGATCGAACAGGCGCTGACAAAGTTCATCGACCAGCGATCTTCAAACAATTTAAAAATGGTCAACTGACCTCTGTATATTATGGAAACACATAAACGGTTAACGATCGGTCTTTTTGGATTTGGTGTAGTAGGTGAAGGTCTTTTTAAAGTCCTCCAGCAAACACCCTCGCTGAATGCTACCCTGAAAAAAGTCTGCATTAAAAACCCTGGTAAAAAAAGAAATGCACCTGCCAGCCTGTTCACCACTGACCGCGACCAGTTGCTGAATGACCCGGAAATAAATGTGATCGTTGAAGTAATTGACGATTCCGAAGCCGCATTCAGCATTGTTACCACAGCACTCAATAACGGCAAGGATGTAGTCAGTGCGAGTAAAAAAATGATTGCCGAACACCTGAAGGAACTGCTGGACCTGCAGGTTAGCACAGGCCGCTCTTTCCTTTATGAGGCAGCAGCATGCGCATCCATTCCGGTTATCCGCAACCTGGAAGAATATTATGATAACGACCTGCTGCATTCCATCAGGGCAATTGTAAACGGATCTACCAATTACATCCTCACCAGGATGTTTGAAGAGGGACTGGATTTTAAACAGGCACTGATTCAGGCGCAACAACTGGGTTTTGCAGAAAGCGATCCCAAACTGGATGTGGAAGGTTATGACGCATTGAATAAATGGACCTTCCTGCTCACACATGCCTATGGCATTACAGAGTTACCGGAAAATATCCTGTTCAACGGGATCCAGAATATCCATGGAAATGATGCGGTGATTGCACGCGAAAAAAACCAGCAGATTAAACTGGTGGCACAGGCAAAAAAATTACAGAATGGTAAGGTGGGAGCATTTGTGCTTCCCCAGTTTGTTACTTCTGCCGATCATCTGTCATTTGTAAAAGATGAGTACAATGGTGTGGTGATAGAAAGTGGATTTGCTGACAAACAATTTTTCTATGGAAAGGGAGCAGGAAGTTTACCTACTGCCTCTGCAGTGCTGAGTGATATCTCTGCACTTCGCTACCAGTATCGTTATGAGTATAAAAAATTATACCATCACCAGCCGCAGCAACTCAGTACGGATCTTTACCTGCGGGTATATGTAAGTTTCGATAACCTGGCCCTTGTGCCTCGTGAAAGGTTTGAGTGGATTGAGGAATGGCATGCACTGGAAGAAAGGAAATACCTGGTGGGAGTAATTTCTTTTTCGGAACTGAAAAATAATACCTGGTGGAAGGAAAATAATACTTCCCTGATCCTGACCGCCAATCCGGTGATCGAAGACGTGGAGATCCGGAAGCTGAAGAAAAAGAGTCTCGAACTGGCAGGGATCAGCTGAGGTTCGGTTTTACAATGGATTAGGCCGGTTCTGCTAATTGCAGGACCGGCTTTTTAATTTTAACACAAGGGCCAGTCCTGATTCCGGTTGTACCGGCGTTTTCTATTAAACCCGGTGGGTTGTTCCTGTTTAAAAGCAACACCGGCTTTTTAGTTTAAGCAACCAAAGGGCGTTAACTTCGCGGTTCAAACATATTGGCTGTCTAAGTCATTTCGAATTTTTAGTATGAAGGAACTATCCGTTGTGGTTACGGTGATGAACGAAAAGGAAAATATTGCTCCGCTGATTTCAGCGATCAATATTGCGCTGAAGGATATCGACTTTGAAGTGATTTTTGTGGACGACGGATCTTCTGACGGCACCGCTAAAGAAATCCGCGCCCATGCTGACGATCGGATCTTCCTGGTGGAATTGCGGAGGAATTACGGACAGAGTACGGCTATGACAGCAGGTATCGATCATGCTACCGGAAAATATATCGTGTTGCTGGATGGTGACCTGCAGAATGACCCTTCTGATATTCCGCCCATGCTGGAGAAATTAATTGCGGAAGACTGGGATGTAGTGGCAGGCAACCGGAAGAACAGGAAAGACGGGGCCATTCTCAGAAAAATCCCTTCGGGTATTGCCAATGCAATTATCCGCCGGATGACGGGTGTTTACATTAAGGACTATGGTTGCACCCTCAAGATTTTCAAAAGAGAAATTGCTGAGGACCTTGGCATCTACGGAGAGATGCACCGTTTTATCCCTGTGCTGGCAAAACTCCAGGGCGCAAATATTACACAGGTAGATGTTAAACACCACGCAAGGCTACATGGTAAATCCAAATATGGATTGAACCGTACTTTTAAGGTGATGGCGGACCTGATTACGATTATCTTTTTCCGGAAATATATCCAGAAGCCGATGCACCTTTTTGGTACGATGGGGCTGGTGTCTTTCGGACTTGGACTGGTTATAAACCTATACCTGCTGGTGCTTAAGTTACTGGGACATGATATCTGGGGAAAGCCGCTGCTGATCCTCGGACTGATACTCCTGCTGGGCGGGATCCAGCTGGTCACCATCGGGATATTAACAGAAGTAAGCATCCGCAATTATTTTGAAGGCTCCGGCCGCAAAACATACCAGGTAAGAAGATTGATCCATGGCCAACAAGAAATTCCTAAACATACTTAAGCTTCTGGCAAAAACGGGTTTCACTATCCTGCTGGTGTACCTTGTTTTTCAAAAGATCGATATGGCCACGGTAGCTAAAACTATCGGCCAGAGTCAGCCACTGTGGCTGATCCTGGCATTCTTCCTTTATGGCCTTTCCCAGGTGGTATCGTCCTGGCGTTTATATGGATTGCTGAAAGTAATGGGACTACCACTTAGTTTCCTGTTTAACCTGCGGCTGTATATGCTGGGTATGTTTTACAATGTATTCCTGCCGGGGGGCATTGGCGGTGATGGTTATAAACTTTATCTCCTGCGGAAAAAATTCGGTGCACCAACCAGGACCTTACTCATGGGTATCCTGCTCGACCGGGCCAGCGGGCTCTGGGCAATCACGATGCTGGCAGCCCTGTCGGTACTTTTTTTACCCGTGCTGAACATTCCCGCATTTTGGCCGGTACTCTATTTATTCGCCGCCATCATTGCCTTTTATTTTTGCTGGAGGTGGTTGTTTAAAAAACACCTTCGTTATTTCCCGTACAGCACCCTTCGTGCAATCCTGGTGCAATCGATCCAGTGTGTTGCAATGATCTGTATCCTTAAAAGTGTACATCTCTCCGGTGATTATCTTCCCTATATATTCAGTTTCCTGTTATCCACCATTGCAACGGTAATCCCGGTAAGCGTTGGTGGTCTTGGTCTCCGCGAGTATGTAATGATACAACTTTCTCCCCTGCTTTTCCTTGATCAGGCCCTTGCGGTATCGGCCAGCTTTTGTTTTTATATTATCTCTACTGTGGCCGCCCTTCCGGGTATCTGGTTTGTTTACCGGTCAAAGGATTTTACCAGCCGTACCGAACTGGAAGAAGCCGGGTCAGCCGTTGAGCGGGTTGGTAAAGCAAGCCATGTCTAGAATGATCAAAGAGTGATGGGCCGTATGGTTTGCATTGCTTTCCATTTCCTGTAATCAAGAAACCATTTATAAAACGAAGCGAGTCCGTCCATCAATCCGGTGCGGGGAGCATATCCTAAAAGCATTGCTGCCCGGGATATATCAGCATAGGTAGCAGGTACGTCACCAGGCTGTTCGGGTTGCCGGTCGATCACTGCATCCTTTCCGCTAATCTCCTGCACCGCATCGATCAGTTGCTGCAGGGACACTACCTGGTGGTTGCCGATATTGATGATCTCGAAATTACTGTCCCTGTAATTTATGGCTGCAATTATACCCGAAACTATATCGTCGACATAAGTATAATCGCGGCTGGTACTTCCATCGCCAAAAACCGGTATGGGCTTACCTTCTGCAATGGCGAGGAAAAATTTATGGATCGCCAGGTCAGGACGCTGCCCTGGTCCATACACCGTAAAAAAACGCAATGCAATAAACCGGATATTATACAGGTGGCTGTAAACATGCCCCAGCATTTCACCTGTAAGCTTCGAAGCTGCGTAGGGACTGATAGGAAGCAGCGGTTCCGTTTCCCGCCAGGGGAGATTGGGGTTTACACCGTACACACTGCTGGAAGAACCAAATACAAACTGTTTGATCTTTCGTTTTCTCGCAAATTCAAGAAGGATTTGTGTTCCGGCATTGTTGACTTCCTGATAAAGAACCGGATTTTGTATACTGGGTCGAACACCAGCCTTGGCGGCCAGATGAATGATACAACTGATGTCCACCAGAATTGAATCAAGCGCTTCCGGATTACGGATATCACTTTCAACAAAAGTAAACCGAGGATGGCTTAATAAAGGCAGTAGATTATATCGCTTCTGTTCGGGTTCATAAAAAGGATCAAAATTATCCAGACAGATCACGGATACATTTTCATCCTTTAATAATACTCCCGACAGATTGCTGCCGATAAACCCCGCGCCTCCTGTGACCAGAATAAAATCCATAACTCTCATTTATAAAATAAAGTTAGCCAATTGGGAAAAACAACCCGAAGAAAAGCTTGAACCATGGCCAGTAAAAAAGGTCAATAGAGGATCTGGCTTGCGGAAAATTGATGGCTGGAATGACGGATTACCCGAGGTCAATATTCGTATTATCGCCGATATTCAGCGTCCTTGTTTCTCCTTTCAAACCTGTATCACTCCCGATGATCGAAGCTTCCAGTACGATATCGTAAAGATTGGAAAAAGAACCAATGATGGAGTTGCGGATAATGGAATCGTTCACCTTTGTGTTTTCACCGATACTGACATTGGGACCAATGATCGAGTTGGTGATCTCGCAGCCCTTTCCGATACTTACCGGCTGGATGATAACCGTATTTTCATAACCCTCTGTTGACTGGCGGGCCCCGAATTTTTTAAGTAATGTGGCATTTGATTCCAGCAGGGTTTCTTTTCTTCCGCAATCGAACCAGCTTTCCACTTTAAATGGTTTGATTTTTACGCCCATTCTCAACATACAATCCAGCGCATCGGTGAGGCTGTATTCACCATGGGTGCGCAGTCCCTGCAGGTAATTATTTTCCAGGCATTCGAACAGCTGGTCGCTTTCCTTGATTTTATAAATACCAACCAGTGCAAGATTTGATTTCGGGATCTGCGGTTTTTCGACCACATGGCTGACAAAACCCTGTTCATCGAGTTCGGCCACACCAAAATCGCGCGGATCGTCTACTTTCTTCACGCCCACCATGGAACAGGGGCTATTTACCACGTCCTGGATATCGAACTCACAGATCGTATCACCCAGCACAACCATCACTTCGTCGTTGTTGACATACTCGCGGGTAATCTTGATGGCATGCCCAACGCCCTGCCGGTCGATCTGCTGGATATACTGTGCCTGCAGGTCGGGGTATTCCGATTTTACATAATCGCGGATTTTATCGCCCAGGTAACCAACTATAAAGATGAATTCGGAGATACCTGCTTCACGCATCTGGTCGATAATGATGCTGAGAACCGTCTTCCCTGCCAGTGGGATCAGCGCTTTTGGTTGAGTATAACTATGAGGTCGCAACCTAGTGCCTGCGCCCGCTACCGGAATGATTGCCTTCATCGCCTAACCCCTTTTGAAAGAATTTTAAAGTCGAATATTTCGAGCAAACGAAAGTAGGGAATTTGGAGCAAACAAAAATCGGACAAACAAGCACGATTCTATCCCCCACTGGCCTATTTTTGCTGGCTCAAAGCCGTTTCCGTCCGGGTCAGGACCACGGATTTGTTTAACAAACCATATTATTTCCCAAATACCCTTACGGGTGGTCCTTTATGAAAAAAGACGCACAGGTATTCGACCTGATCGACCAGGAACTTGAACGCCAACGCCATGGTATCGAACTCATAGCTTCAGAGAATTTTACCTCACTTCCCGTTATCCAGGCCATGGGCACGGTACTGACCAATAAATATGCAGAGGGTTATCCCGGTAAACGTTATTACGGTGGTTGCGAGATAGTGGATAAAGTGGAAACCCTGGCCATCGATCGCCTGAAAGAAATCTTTAACGCAAGCTGGGCAAATGTGCAGCCACATAGCGGAGCTTCTGCCAATGCTGCTGTATTCCTTGCGGTGGTGAAACCGGGCGACAAAATACTTGGACTTGACCTGAGCATGGGTGGTCACCTTACCCATGGCAGTCCCGCCAACTTCAGCGGCAAAAATTACCAGGCACTTTTTTATGGTGTTAAAAAAGATACCGGCCTGGTTGATTACGATCAGCTGGAATCAATAGCCCTTACCGAGAAACCAAAGATGATTATCTGTGGCGCATCGGCATATAGCCGCGACTGGGATTACAAACGTATCCGTGAAGTGGCCGACAAAATCGGAGCGGTGGTGTTTGCCGATATCGCACACCCGGCCGGACTTATTGCCAAGGGGCTACTCAACGATCCTTTCGATCATTGCCATATTGTTTCTTCAACCACCCACAAAACCTTAAGGGGACCAAGGGGCGGCATCATTATGCTGCGACATGATTTTGAAAATACCTGGGGGGTAAAGGATCCGAAAGGAAACACCCGCACCATGAGCCAGTTGCTTGATCTTGCTGTGTTCCCCGGCACACAGGGCGGTCCGCTTGAACATGTGATCGCAGCTAAAGCGGTATCATTTGGTGAAATACTTTCTGACGACTTCACTGTTTATGCAAAACAGGTTATTGCAAACGCACAGGCTATGGCCAAAGCGCTGAACAGCCGCGGGTACGACCTGATCAGCAACGGAACCGACAACCATCTTATGCTGATTGACCTGCGAAACAAAAACCTGACTGGCAAAAAAGCACAGGAGACACTGGACAAAGCCCATATTACCCTGAATAAAAATGCAGTGCCTTTTGATGATAAGTCGCCATTCATCACCTCCGGCATAAGGATTGGTGTACCGGCTGTAACAACCAGGGGAATGAAGGAAGCGGATATGGAAACGGTGGTAGCAATGATCGACAAGGTGCTCATGAATGCCGATGATGAAAAGATCATTACTGATACCCGTGCGGATGTGAAAACCTTCATGAAAGATTTTCCACTTTATCCCGGACTCTGATCTATTTTTAATAAAAATGATTCTATGATCCAACGCCAGCAAACCTTGTGGCTGATCCTTGCAGCGGCAGCAGCGTTCCTGACTTTCCAGTTCCCGTTTTATACCGGCTACCAGAAACTCGAAAACGCTACGGAAATTTTTAAGGAGCTGGAAGCGGGCAGTACCCCGTTCCTGCTGATCCTTTCAGGATTAAATGCGTTGATGGCGGCTATTACCATCTTCCTGTTCAAGGACCGCAAGACCCAGTTGAAGGTCTCCATCGGTGGCCTGGTAATTTCAATTGTCATTATTATTTTATACGTCGTTGAAGTCAGGAAATTCGTAAGGGGCAATCTTGCATTGACCTGCGTATTGGCATTCCTTATGCTGATCGGGTTTATCATGGCCATACGGGGCATCGTAAAAGATGAGAAGCTGGTGAAGAGTCTTGATAAACTCCGGTAATGTCAAACTATCGTCCTAATCGTTTAACAACCGTTCCAGTTTAACCTGAAGTTTTTCTGCGTTGGGCAGCATGGCATGTTCAAGCACCACATTCATCGGAACAGCGGGCAGGTCCAGTGCGCCCAATACATCAACCGGTGCATCCAGTGAACGGAAACAGGCGCTTGAGATCCTTGCAGCCAGCGACTCCGCAAAGGAATTTGTTTGTTGTTCTTCCGTAACCACCAGACATTTTCCGTGAAGCCGTACACGTTCAAAAATAAGTTCTTCATCCAGGGGAAACAATGTCCGGAGGTCCAGAATCTCTACCTGGCCTTTCAGGTTTTTTGCGGCTGACAATGCCCAGTGCACCCCCATGCCATACGTAACAACCAAACAGGTGTTTCCTTCCTTTAAAAACGATTCATCTGCTTCCAATACAACCAATGCCTTGCCAAGCGGAAGGATATAATCACGCGAAGGTTCGATGCGCCGGGCATCTTCGGTGCCGGGCACCTTACTCCAGTAAAGACCTTTATGTTCCAGCATCACAACCGGATTACCATCGAGTATGGCTGCCTTCATCAGTCCCTTCATATCTGCCGCATTGGAGGGGTATACCACTTTTATTCCTTTAATGGAAAGCAGGGTTGTTTCTATATTGCCGCTGTGGTACGGTCCGCCCCCACCATATGCCCCAACCGGAACACGGAGAACCATCGAAACGGGAAACCTGCCACAGGAGAGATAACAACTCTTGGAGATCTCGGTCACCAGTTGGTTAAACCCGGGATAGATATAATCACCAAACTGCACTTCCACTATTGGTCTGATACCAACAGCATTCAGACCTGCAGTGGATCCAACAATATAGGCTTCCTGGATAGCGGTATTGAATACCCGGTGTTCACCAAATTGTTCAGCGAGTGTGGCGGTCTCCCTGAACACACCGCCCAGCCTCCTGCCCACATCCTGGCCATATAACACGATCTCGGGATGGTCTTCCATCATTTCGCGGATGGCAAACAAAGCGGCGTCCACCATCATAATCCTTGGTCCTGCGGAGGGTTGGCGCTGACCCTGTTCTTCAGTAACGGTACAGTCAGCAAAGACATATCGTGATACCGTTAACGGATCCGGTTCGGGGGCTGCTATTGCTTCTTTAAAATCGGCGGCTACTGTATCTGCTGCCTTTTGTTCCAGTTCATCAAGACGATCGGGCGATTGACCAAGTGCAAGCAGATGTTGACGTAACAGGGGAAGCGGGTCCGTTAATAAGTGGGTAGCCCAGTCGTCTTCCGTCCGGTAAAACTCTTTCCTTACACCGCTGGTATGGTGACCAAGTAATGGAACAGTTGCATGCACCAGCCATGGTCGCCGGTTGGTTCGCACATCGCTGATCACAGCTGCCATGGTTTCAAAGGAAGATTCAAAATCGCTCCCGTTCACCCTTACTCTTTGCAAACCGGTAAAACCTGCTGCAAATTCATACGCATCCATGGCTCTTGCTTCCTTACCGGTAACACTGATACCCCAGTTATTATCCTGCACCAGGTAAATGACGGGCAGTTGTTTCAGCACGGCAAATTGTAATGCCTCGCTTACTTCACCTTCGGTTAAACTTGCATCACCAACCGAACAGAGAACAACGGGCTGTTCGCCATTTGGTCCGGTGATGATGCGGGAAGGATCGTTCTGTTCCCAGTAGCGCAGGCCCTGGGCAATTCCCGTGGTAGGAATCAATTGCATGCCTGTAGCACTGCTCTGGTGGATGATGGTTGGCTTATCGGTCCCGCGGTAGTTGGGATGGTTATAATATTCCCTTCCGCCTGTAAACGGATCGCTGGCCTTGGCCAGCAACTGAAGCATGAGTTCGTATGGGCGGAATCCCAGTCCCAGCAGCATACTTTCATCGCGGTAGTAGGGACTTACAAAATCAATGGGGGTAAGGTTAAATGCGGTGGCAAGCTGGATTGCTTCATGTCCGCGGGAGGTAGAATGAACATACCGGCAGGTGGCGCGGTTTGATTCATAAGTATTGGCCATGGCTTTAACCTGGCACATCTTTTCATAGGCTATTAAAAGCAGGGACTGATCTGGCATGAAAAACAAACCTTTGTTAGTCTGCAAAGGTAGCGGATGTGTTGTAAAAAATAAATGGCCATCCCGGGGGATGGCCATAATAAGTTAATTGGACAACCGATTATTTTACTTCAAGTTTGAACATACTCACCTCTTCCATAAAACCTTCCAGTTCATCGCCCACTACTACTTCTCCTACACCTGCGGGAGTACCGGTAAAGATTACGTCGCCGATATTGACTGAAAAGAAGTTTGAAATATAGGACACGATACTGTCGAATCCATGGAGCATCTGGGTTGAATTCCCTTTCTGTACCAGTTCCTTGTTTTTATACAAGCCGAAGTTTATTTCTTTTTTGTTTTTGATATCAGCCAGGGGTACCCATTTGCCGATAACTGCTGAATTATCCCAGGCTTTCGCTTTTTCCCATGGAAGGCCCTTTGCCTTAAGTTCGTTCTGGATATCACGTGCGGTAAAATCAAGGCCGGTGCTTATTGCGTCATAATATTTACCCGCAAATTTCTCCTGGATATATTTTCCGTTTTTGCTGATCCGAAGTACAAGTTCTGCTTCGTAATGAAGTTCGTTGGTGAATTCGGGATAATAAAAAGGAGTATGCTGTTGGAGCAGGGCACTCTTGGGTTTCATGAAAATTACGGGTTCTTCCGGAATGTCATTGCCTAGTTCAGAGGCATGTGCCGCATAGTTCCGGCCTACACAAAAGATCTTCATAACAGGATGGTGTTGTTTAAATACATCGGATACATTGCTAAAGGACTGTTCATCCCATATATTCGGCAAATCAATAAGAAAATCGATTTTACATAAACGATGGCTGGACTGCTAAAATAAGTAATCGGACCGACTTATCATAAAGAAAACTGCTTATTATTTACCAGGTTCATGGCGGCATTCACGCCCTGGGCTGCAAAAACAGTGATCGCCTCGAGGCATGCATCAATTTTAAGGCGGACGATCGGTTCCTCTTCCTTCCTCCATTTTCCGAGAACAAATTCGGCCTGCATTCCCCTGGGATAATCGTTACCTATACCAAACCGGATCCGGGGATATTCGGTGGTGCCAAGTATTTCCTGGATGCTTTTAAGTCCGTTATGGCCCGCATCGCTGCCTCCCGGCCGCACCCGGAGTTTTTCAAGGGGAATGGCCAGGTCATCCACCACAACCAGGACATTGGGCACATCCACTTTTTCCCGGTCCATCCAGTAACGGACAGCTTTACCGCTCAGGTTCATGAATGTGGTTGGACAGATACAGCAGAATTGTTTTCCCTTCCACTTGACATCGGCTACAAAGGCAAGGCGGTCTGAACGGAAGGTACCCCCATGTTTGGCTACAAAGGCGGCCACTACATCGAAGCCAATATTGTGGCGGGTGTGCGAGTATTCGTTACCCGCGTTGCCAAGTCCGACAAGAAGGAATTTCATCAACTGGTATTTGTAATGGATGCCTGGTGCCGCTATTGGTGCGGTTATCCAAATATCCGTGATTGTTTGGCTTAAATAAAGTGTTTAAAATAAAAACCCGTAACAACTGATCGTTGGAACGGGTTTTAAAAGATGTTGAACTGACCTTACTTCTTGGCAGCAGCGGCAGGGGCAGCAGCCTTTGCAGGAGCAGCTTTTGCAGCAGCACCTTTTGCAGGAGCCGCAGCTTCTTCCTGTTTCAGCTGACGTGTCAGTACTACAGAAGCGATTGGAATCCTTGGCGAGTTCAGGATCTCGTAGTTCTCGTCCTGTACATCTTCCACGCGGATATTACCATTCAGTTCGAGATTATCTATAGCCACTTCGATAAATTCTTTCAGGTGCTTTGGATAGGTCTTGATCTTAAGCTGGTTGATTTTTGTAACCAGTTTACCGCCATCCTTTACTCCCTTTGAAGCTCCGGTGAACTTGATAGGGATATTGGCGATTACTTTTTTATCGTCTACCAGTTCCAGCAGGTCAATGTGGATCAGCTTGTCAGTTACCTTGTCAAACTGAAGATCTTTCAGGATAGTCCTGTAGCTCTTTCCATCTAATTTGATTTCTGCGACCTGGAAACTCGGTGTGTAAACTAAGGTCTTGAATGCAGCTGCAGGAGCGGAAAAATTCACTTCCTGAGCACCTCCGTAAATTACACCGGGTACAAGTTCCTGAGAGCGGAGCTGGCGGGTGGCGGTCTTCCCGAATCCGGTCCTCAGGGTTCCTTCGATTGTAATTGTGTTCATTGTTATAATTATTATTGAATAAAAAAAATACGCTTTTATAAACTATGCCTGCGTTGTGAATGCACGAACAGGCTGGTGATACTCTTGTTCTCAAATGCGTTCCTGATTGCTACAGCAAAAAGTTCCGCCACTGAAATGATCTTGATCTTCGGGCTATCGTTCCTGATCGGGATAGTATCACATACAATCAGTTCCTTCAGCACACTGTTTTCGATATTCTCATATGCCTTTCCGCTCAATACAGGATGGGTGATCAGGGCCCTTACACTGTTTGCTCCTTTTTCCATCATCAACGCCGCACTCTTTGCAAGCGTTCCACCCGTATCACAGATATCATCAATGATCACGATATCCTTTCCGGTTACATCCCCGATTAACACCATACTGGAAATCTCATTTGCACGTTTCCGGTGTTTATCACAGATTACCATTTCAGCGTTGAAATAATTGGCAATCTCCCTGATCCTGTTGGTGGCACCCACGTCAGGGGCGGCAAAGGTAAGGTTTTCCAGCTTAAGGTTCTCGATGTAGGGGATAAAAACAGCATGGCTGTCGAGATGGTCAACCGGAATGTCAAAATAACCCTGGATCTGGGGTGCATGAAGGTCCATGGTGATCACACGGTCGGCTCCGGCACTAACCAGCATATTGGCCACCAGCTTGCTGCCAATGGCAACGCGGGGTTTATCTTTCCGGTCCTGCCTGCCGTAACCATAATACGGCAGCACAGCAATGACTTTATAGGCGGAGGCGCGGCGGGCGGCATCGATCATGAGCAGGAGCTCCATGATATTATCGGCGGGGGAATGGGTGCTTTGTACGAGGAAAACAAAATCACCGCGGATACTTTCCAGGAAAACCGGGCAAATCTCTCCATCGCTGAAACGTTGGATCGCGATCCTTCCGGGTTTGGCGCCATATTTTTTACAGATTTGATCGGCCAGCTTTTCGGAGCTGGTTCCCGCAAAGATTTTGGCTGATTGCATAACAGAAGTAACTCCAAGTTATAAGGCCGGGGGCCTTGTTTGGAGGGGCGAAGATAATGTTCTCCTCCCAATAGTCACCGTTAAACGCTAAAAATATTCACTTGTTACTGTTGGGTTAACGTACCACCACTGCTGCAGAAACAGGTGTTCTAAATGATTGCGTGCTAACAACTTGAGATTTGTTTTCAGTACTGGAAGAACCATCGTTAAAACTGTAAAAAAGGGATGAACAAATGAAAATGGACATGAATAATACTACTACATACATGACCACAAAGAAGAGGATTGGGTGAAGTGCCCCGAAGGAGTTGGTTTTGGTTTTCATGATAAAAGACTTTAGGCTTTTCAAAAATTGGATAAGAAACGAATCTGCAATGGGTAAAAATCACTGTTTAACTGATTTTATTCTCATCACGGAAGTAAAAATATGGGATAATTTAAATTCATGCAAGCGAAAAAATACTCGATTAAACACTGGTCAAAAGACGATCGGCCCAGGGAAAAACTGCTGTGGAAAGGCGCTGCCAGCCTCAGTAATTCCGAGCTTCTGGCCATCCTGATCCGCAATGGCATCCGCGATAAATCGGCGGTGGACCTGGCCAAGGATTTATTAAAACTGGGCAGGGATAATATCCGGCAACTTGCCCGCATGACCGCAAGGGATTTTATGAAAGTGCGGGGGATCGGGGAAGTAAAGGCGATTACTATTGCTTCGGCGCTTGAATTGGGCAGGCGTCGACAGCTGGAGGGCGACCTTGACCAGACCACGGTCAGCTCCAGTATCGACGTGGCGCACTACCTGCGCGATATGCTCAGGGACCATAAACACGAGGTATTTGCGGTAATCTTCCTCAACCGGGCCAACCGGGTAAACCATTTTGAGATCGTCAGTAAGGGCGGTATAACCGGGACGGTGGCCGACCCGCGGATTATACTGAAAATGGCCTTGCAGGAAGACGCAGTGAGCATCGTATTATGTCATAATCATCCATCGGGAAATCTCCGGCCCAGTAAAGCCGATGAGGAGATGACTAAAAAATTCGTGGTGGCTGCACAATACCTGGATATCCGGGTAATGGATCATATTATTGTCAGCGATGAGGGTTTTTACAGTTTCGCTGACGAGGGCAGGATGCAGGTGTAGACTGATCCGCCCGACTGAAGTCTGGGTTGGGGCAAAATTCGCTGTTGAGGGAAGGATGTAGGTCTAGCCTTCCTCACCCGGCTGAAGGTAGTATTCAGGCAAGCCTGTGAGTGAACCACTCAGCGAATCAACGATTATGATCAGGCCTGTGCCGAGGGTCCTCCGAAGTTCAGCGGAAGCTGCACTTCTTCCAGGTCCTTGATGGGGCCGTTGGCAGTTTCATATTTGCTGATATTTTCAATCATTGCCTTCATCAGTCTCTTGGCATGTTGTGGTGTAAGAATGATTCTGGACTTGACCTTACTCTTGGGAGTTCCGGGCATCACGTTTACAAAATCAATAACAAACTCGGCGTGCGAGTGGGTGATGATTGCAAGGTTGGCATAACAACCTTCTGCGATTTCTTCAGAGATTTCGATATTTATCTGGTTGGGGGGTGCCTGGTCTGCCATAATTTATTTATTCAGTTCCATGAAAAGTCTGGTTAGTTCGAACTCTTTCTTTACAACGAGATCATTTTCGTTGATCTGGCCGCTAAGGTCCTTTATTTTACTGAATTCTTTCAGTATCTGGCGTGAAGTTGTCTTAAATTTTTTAAGGGTCTTGTTTTTCTCATCAAAGTAATAATAATCGACCCGGATCTGGAATTGGCGAAGGTCAGCCTGGACATAACTGGTCTCGGGTGTTCTCAGTTCGGAAGTATAGGTCTTGTAAAGAGAGTACTGCTGATCCTTATATACTTCCTGGAAATATCTTTTTTCTTCGGAGCCAAATTCGCTGCCATACACAAACTTCAGGTCTGTCGGGAGATACATTGCCGGATCACCCTGTATGATAAAATATTTCACGGTGCCGGGGTCTTTTACCAGGTTGATGCTGCTGTTAACGGGGTTGAAACCCAGCTCCTGGTTATAGGTATTATAACTCAGGTGAATATTGGTGACGCTGTCGTCAGAAGAGTACATGCTTCCCAACCTGTTTGCGCCATACAGGTATGGAGTACCGATTACTTTATACCCCCCTACCCTGGTATAGGTGGCATCCCCTTTTTCAATCATCAGTTTGAGATAAGCCTGGGCGGCATCGAAGTAGGCTTGCTGTTGCGCCAGCAGGGGTTGTGTAAAACAAAGTGCAAGAATGGCGAGGCGGAATTTCATGAAGTAGTTTTTGGTTGGTTCAGGTGTCTCCCATGAAGGTAAAAAAAAGACCGCAGCGAGTGCGGTCCTTTTTTTATTTTTCAAATTACTCCCGGTCTTCCTTGAAGAGCAATGTATCCTTAAATACCAGATTCGGCCTTCCAATCTGTTTAAGGGCATATGACATGTAGATATTCCTTGTTACGGGGTCAAAGTGACTATCTGTAACAGCGGCGTTCGGTTCAAATACCCTTCCCCTGCCATCATCAGGTTCCAGGTTTGTTGCAGCGATAAATGCATTGCTAGTCAGGTCAAATGAAAATTGCGGCTTTACCGCACCCAATACACTGGTTCCACTTGCAACGCCAAGCCCACCGGTGAGCAATGGATGTAATGCGCGGCTATCAGCTGCTACATTTGTATTGTTGATTATTACGGTGCTGCTTCCTGTGGTCACAAGCTCAATATCGCCATATTCGTCAGATACACCATCAGCAATTGAATACGCAGCCCAGCCGGTCTGGTACAACCTGAGTGTATAAACTCCATCAAACCTGTTTTTGATAGCAACTGCAAGAACCACAAACTTTTGATTCTTTGCAATCTGGGTTCCACCTCCACTGACTGCCGTAATTTCGAATCCGATACCATAGATTAAATCCGGATCCAGGATTAAAGAATTTGGAATAACAAGTTTCACCTCGTCGGTGAAATTAGTTCCGGCTTCGATTACCGGACTCATGGTGCTAACGGAGTAAGATCCCGCAGGAAGCGGCGCTAAATCATGTCGTAAAACCAGCTGAGGTGCTTCTACCAATGTGATCGCCACATCTGAAGATGCTGTTCCAGTAGTTTCAAGCGTAATTAGAGGACCCTGTATGGTAGCCGGTTCTGCAGAAGCACGAATTGCACTTTGAACAACGGAATCGGCAGCCTGAGGAAATGCAATACCAGCCTTCTCAGTGATCTGGATTCCGTACTTGTCCTCGTCAAAAGCCTTGTCCTTCAGACAACCAGTAATACCGGTTGCCAGCAGCACCGTCAGGATCGCTGTTGATTGGAATGTTAATTTCATTTTTATAAATATTTTCTTGATAATTAATTTAAGTCCCAGAAAATTTTGGTCGTGAACACGTTTATATTTCCCTGCGCGGCTACGTTGGCTGCGTTATAGTTGAATTCATTCTGGGGATAGAATAACCGGACTGGAATATTGGGAGCCTTGTTACCCGGGTCTACTGATAATGGCGGGCCGGCCGCGAAGCCTACAGCTTCACCTAATACAATATCTGTCCTTCTGTAATCTGTCCAGAGTTCATACGGCGCAATAGAATTGAGCGCAAACCATTTTTGTGATATTATGGTAAAAAGACCACCGCCCGGTGCATTTATGTCAACGTCCGGATAAGTTGCATTATTTGAAATAAAGGTGGTTGCCTGCGCCTCCGTCAAACCAAGCCATACAAAAGATTCGGTGATGGCAGCATTAGTTAATTCCTCTGCTGTCGGACCGGTTGTAAGTATACCTCTTTGTCTGGCTTCTGCCTGAAGGAATAAACTTTCCACGCTTGTAAAGATCCATGCGTCTGAAGCTGCTCCATCGGGTGTAAGTCCAGGTCCGCGAACTGTAGAAAGGGCAGAACCAATAGGTGCTGCAGGGCCGGATGGCGTACCGTATTCTATGCCAACCTGGGTTGCTCCTGGTGCAACGTAAAATCGGTTAATACGTGGATCTCCATTGTATTTGTAATACTCGATAGCGTATTCATTTGCCCGTGCCCAATCGCGTTGGCTGGCTGAACCTGATTCATTCGTATTAAATGCACGATAATACGGATTTGGCTTGGAACCGGAAAAACCTGGATTCAACATAGCCGATTCACCTTCGCCAATAAAGCCTTCAGCTGTGAATTTGGCAACCTCAGCACCAATATTGATATCAGATGCAAAGGTGGTTGATGATATGCCATTTGCAAGGTGTACCAGCATTCTTAACCGGAGCGTGTTGGCAAACTTGAGCCAGCTTTCAATATCACCTCCGTAAATCAGATCAGCACTTTCAATATCAGGATTTACAGCACCTGCTGTAGCATCATCGTCATGTAGTCTTTCTATGGCCAGGTCGAGGTCAGCAAGGCAACCCTTGTAAACATCTACTGCGTTATCATATTTCGGTGTGGCCACTACCGTGCCCTGGAAGGCTTCTGAGTAAGGCACATTACCATATATATCCGCCAGCAGCACGAAGTTGTGTGATTTCATGATCCGGCCAATTGCTTCATAGATCCCCGATCCTGCTTCTGCAGCCTTATTTATAATCAGGTTATAATTGGTAGCATTGCTATACAGCTGATTCCAGACTGCCACATGAAAATCATTGGTAAATGCGTACGTTTCTTCTTCTGTAAATGATTGGTAAGAGCCTGAACGGGCACCCTGTCCCATCCACCAGCTCAGGAACCAGAATTCAGAAGCAATAGTGGTGGAGGTTGCCTGTTGTGCACCTGGCAGCAACACAGAAGCTGTAACTGAATTATCCGTTACATCATCCGGATTTGAGTTGATATCGAATTTCTTCTTGCTACAGCTGTCGGCACCAATCATAAAGGCCGTAAGCAGAAGAGAGTATATAATTTTTTTGTATTTCATCTTGGTAATTTTTGAAATTAAAATCTAAGAATCAGGCTACCACCAAAAATCCTGGTTGGAGGGAAGTTGTATGCAGTGCTTCTTCCTGTTGCATTTCCCGTGTATGCTGTGTTGCCATTTGTTGGGTTTCCTCCCTGGAATTCCGGATCAGTCCACTGGTTTGATTTTGGAACCCACATGAACAGGTTACGCGCACTCACGCCAAAGTTTGCGCCTTTCACCACATTGGAAATACGGCTTCCGAATACACTTACAGGTATCTCCCAGTTAATCGCAACTTCACGCAATTTCCAGAATGAACCGTCTGCCAGGTAGTTGCTTGTAACCTCTGTGTTTAATGCTGAGTTCCAGAAGAGCCGACCATACTGCTGTGTATAAACATCGGTGTTCTCAACGTATTTTCCGGTTCCATCATCATATACAGAATTCGGGAAGATGAATGCGCGACGACCGTTCTGTGCAGATCTTCTTGAAATCCCGTTATCATCCAGGAATCCGCCCAGTTGATCAGCTACAATTTGGTTACCGTGGCGATAATCAGCAACTGCGCTAAAACTCAGGCTTTTCCAGTTTACACTCATACTCAGACCAAGAAGGTCATCAGGCAATGTATTACCAAACAGCGTCAGGTTGGAATTTTGGGTCGGCATACCAGTCGTGGAATTAACAATAACACGTCCCTGGTCATCACGTACATAATCGGTCAACTTGAATTTATATGCTGATTCGCCTACGATCACGTAGTTGAAATTACCAATACCAAGTTCATTTACCCCATCAACAAGTTCAGTTACCTTATTGGTCTGATGTGTATAGTTAGCCTTGAAATCTATCGTTACATCACGGATCCGGATCAGCGGTGTCAGGCGAAGGTCAAGTTCAAGACCCTTATTTATAAAAGTCGCTGCATTCTGACGGGCCGTTGTAAAACCGGTAGTGTTTGATAACTGTACATCAATCACCTGATCCGTGTTATTCTGGTGGTAGTAAGTTGCTTCGAAGTTTACCCTGTTTTTGAGAACGCTGACTTCCACACCCACTTCTTTATTTACAACGAACTCTGGTTTATATTCATTTGCCACTGTAAGGGAAGATGACTGGAACCCGAGGATATCACCATAAGGAAAGAAAGTTGACCTGTCGAAAACATTCTCAAATGCATAGGCAGGAAGGTTCACGTTACCAGTCTTGGAGATTGCACCACGGACTTTCAGGTAACTGAAAAGATTGCTGCTCTTAACTGCAGGAATAACTTCGCTTAAAAGAATTGATGCATTCACACCCGGATAGAAAAAGGCAATATCATTTTTTGTGAAGTTGGTTCCTGGTTTAACCAGTCTGCTATCAATATCATAACTGGCTGTCGCTTCAACGAATGCCCATCCGTCGTAATCGAATCCAACGCGGCCAAAATAACGCTCAAGCCGTGCTTTTGAATTGTCTACACTTACGTTTGGCTCACCCTTACGAAGCTGAACTGATAATAGCGTTGCTGTACCAAGGTTACCACTACCTACACTAAGGAAACGGAACGTATTCTCGCGATAAGATTGTCCAACAATCGCGTTCACTCCGATTTTTCCGAAACTCTTATTTGCAGTTGCAAAGATCTCCGAGTTGATGCGCCTGTTAATGGTAGATCCGCTTGCAGTTGCAGATGTGATATTCAATGATCCGTGATCCCTCAGGGTATTATGGAATTCTGAATAATTAAAGGCTCCCCTTGTCGTTACCGCATCCGCATTCGAGAAAGTCATCCCAACCCTGTAGGTCAGGTTAAGCCAGCTCGTTACCTTGAAATCAAGTTGTGCATTTCCAAGGAAATCATCGATACGTCCGTTCTCCCGGTAATTGTCTTTTGCGAAGTATGGTGTCTTTCCGTTATTGTCCAGGTAGGGAGTATAATAACCGTCGGGGCTTGAAAAATAATCGTTCCTCCAGTCAGAGAACTTACTGATATCAATCTGGCCGGGTGAACCTGTCACACCATAATAAACGATCTGGTTATTATTGGTGATATCATATTGGGATTGGGTATAACGCAAACTGAAAGCAGCCTTTAGGCGGCCATACTCTTTATCTGCGCGCAGGTTTACCGAACGACGGTCATTTTTATCGCCGGGCATTGTTCCCTTAATACCTACATTCTGTGCACTGATATAAAAGTCACCAGCCGAATAGGAAACATCGGTCTGGTTGGTTACGCCTACATCAAAAAAGTTCCTCCTTCCATTTTTTACATAAGAATAGGGAACAATCATTTGTTCACCGTTAGGACCATCCTGGCCAATCTGGCGTGGCGTACCATCAAACTCGGGTCCCCAGCTTTGCTGTTCGATTGGTTCGTATGTACCATAACCGGCAGCATCAGGCGAATAACCTGAACCAAACTGTCCCTGGAATTTTGGCATATAGGAAATTGATTCAAGCTGTGTGGTATGACTAACCGTGATCTGCGGACGTGATTTATTGCCTTTCCTGGATGTAACCACGAGGGCTCCATTTACCCCATCAGGACCATAAATCGCTGTCGCAGAAGAAGACTTAAGGATCGTCACATCCTGGATATCATTCGGGTTCAGTGAACTAAGGAAACCAAGCGCAACCGGAATCCCGTCAAGGATCAGCATAGGTTGGTTATTACCTGTCAACGAACGGATACCGCGAAGGGTGATCCGGGTGTCTCCGAAAACACCACTATTGGTGGTGCTTACATTCAGACCCGATACTTTACCTGTAAGTCCATTCTGAAGGTTTACAACCCTCGCCTGTGTTAACTCACTGCTTTTAATTTTAGCAACTGAGTAACCTAG
The DNA here is from genome assembly GCA_040510375.1 of Chitinophagaceae bacterium. Classification (GTDB taxonomy): domain Bacteria; phylum Bacteroidota; class Bacteroidia; order Chitinophagales; family Chitinophagaceae; genus JBEVJC01. The sequence goes on along the minus strand of JBEVJC010000016.1, from coordinate 71,705 downwards.
TTCCTTCGGCTGCCGGGAGATACCCAGGGCCGTGACTACAACTTCTTCGAGACTGGAAGTTGTGGTTAATGAAATGGGGAATTGAGTGAGGTTGCCAACTACTACTTCTTTAGGCGTGAAACCTGCACTGCTGATCACCAGTGTTGCCCCCGCCGGTACCTCAATTTTAAAATTTCCTGAAACATCCGAGCTGACACCATTCTGGGTGCCTTTTACAGTAACAGTAGCAAAGGGAATCGGCTCCCCATTGCTATCTTTAACCTGGCCTGTAACAGTCCTCTGCTGGGCACTGGCCAGTGCGTTGAATAGCACAAGCAATGCTAGCAACGAAGCGAATTTTCTCATGTGCGTAGTTTTTTGTGACGTAAATAGTTGTGTGTGATTAATAAAAAAAACCAGATAAGAGCGAGCTCACTGGTGGACCGATAAAAAATTTGTTCTGATGTATAAATAACAGTCTTAAACAAACTTAACAAAAAAATAACAAAAAATTAGAGCTTTCTTAACCGGAACTGATACCTGATCTGAAATGTTAATTCTGTATTAATGTGGACAGTTTGCGCAGGGGAAATGTTGCTTGGTGTGATAAAATTTGTTAAAGAAAATCTAAGCCAGCTGCTGAGTGCAGCGGAATGTTCGTATTTCGATAATAGGTAATACCTGATTCCCCTGCCTGAAAAGACCGGTACAGATTGAGCATAAAGAACATGATTTTCATACGCATAAATTCTTGAATTGTAGGTATCTGTATCAAAAAATTGCATACGTAAATTAAGGTCCGCCTTTTTTCCGGAAGGCTTATAAATAAAATCAGTGGATGCAAGGAAACCCTTACTCTTTTCGGGCTGGGTTATCACAATCTCTACCCTATTGCGCAGGGTAATTTCCCGGGATATTTTAAAATTAATCTGCGTTCGCCAGTTTAAAGTGCCTGTAGGTTCGGGATAACCCATTGCCGTTTGCCCGGCTGTCGAATTCAGTTCCCCTGAATTTTTCCGGAGCCTGGAAGTAATTTCAACCTGCTTTGTGGGAGTATAACATATCTGTAGCATCCAGTCCCAGCCTACAGAAGGTGAGCTGACCCTATACCTGAGCCAGGGAAAAAAATAATAGTCGGCGTAAAGGTCCAGTTTCCATGCTGCCCCCGGCCGGAAAGTGAGTCCCGTGTAGATTCCTTCCTCATTACCTGGAACAGCGTTTTCCGAAAATGCGTTACCGCTGATGGTCTGGTATGCCCGGGAAAAATTCCGGTATACAAGGGTCAGGTCGGCCGTTTTATTCAGGCTTGCAACCAATCCCGCCAATCCAGCAGAATTCCCCTCCCGGTCTTTTGCGATTTCAGCAAACCAATGGAGGTTTTTCCAGGTGTACATCAGGTCAAGACTTAAATTATACCAGTTATCACCCCGGATAGAAAACAAATTGTACGGCTCATCAGCTTTTTTGAATGGAAGGGAAAACCGGTAACTGATACAGTTGATACCAATGCGTAGTGACCTTCTCCGGTACTGGAGTACAGTGCCTGCAGTTAGCTGGCCGGTATTTGACCGATCACCGATTTCGCTCAAAGTGCGGTGGTAGCCCGACTTCTGGAATGATGTAAAAACCTTTTCACCTTCCGCGGTATCAATATCATGGTTGGTGCTGATTTTCCGGACCGATGCAAAAATGCTGGTAACCAGATGTCCGAATGAAATGGTTAATCCGGCCCCGCGTAAAAAATTGAACTCGCCCGCAGAATTATAGGGTTTTAAAACAGGCGACTGGCGCTTGACATTCATGGCATCTGCGCTTTTTTTAAACGCCATACTTTGCCAGTGTATCAAACCCTGGCCCATATTTACCGTGAAGTCGCCCAGTGCAATGGACTTTAATTTTCCCACATCCCGGAGAAACAGATGCGCGGAATAAAAATCAAACCCGGCATTATTACGGAAAAATGTTTCCCCCGCGTCCTTTTCAGCTGTGATGCCATATTGCAGTTTGTCTCCCGAATGGTATTGGTAACGAAAAAATATTTTCAACGGACTACCCGCATACTCCCTGATACCTGCCTGGTTTTTTTTATACTCCCCGGTAGCCGGAAGTTCACGCGAAACCCGGAGAACAACGCTTTGGGCGCCACCGGAAATCCGTGATGTTAAATCCCGCCCCACTTTTAAATCCGATCCAACCAGTATATAGGGCAATATTATACGGATAGTGGCCAGATCCCAGCCTGGTACTGCCTGCAGTTCACAGATATCAATCAGGTCGCCCACATATCTGCGATAACTTTCCAGGTTATTGGCCTGTACTACAGTCAGTATTCCTGCTGCCACCAGCTTGTCTGCTCCATCTCCATTGAGATCGAGTTTATGTCGCATATACTGTTCCAGCTGCTGAACAAGCTGATCATCTTCCAGATCACTCTCTTCTACAGCCAGCTGCTCCAGTTGCCTTTCGGCTGTAACCGGGATTTCCTGGCAAACAGAAACCAAAACAAGGAAGAACCACCCTATCGTCAGCAAACACCTCTTCATTTTCGGGGGAATGAATGGTGAAGACCCACACCTGGAGTGATTCCCAGCCGGTCATGTATTGAAACGGAAAAATCGACACGGAACGACTTTAACTGGTAACTGCATCCAAACCAGAACGGAATTCCGCCAGATCTTACACCTAGTTTAAGTTTAACCAATGCGTGTGGCTCGTATATAAATCCAACCCCCGCTCTTAAATCAGCAAACGGGCTTTTTTCCAGCTCCATCGCTGCACACCAACCGGCAGCGGCATCGAATCCAATACCCATCGAATAATAAAATGGAATCCCGCCGTGCTGGTCACCCATATTCACCTGGTATGGAATCCTGATATTCCAGCCCGCATTTATCCGGCTGGTCAGGTGAAGTAATAACCCCACATCAGCCGAGAGTACAGTATAACTGGTGTAACCTGGTACGGTTGCGCGCTGAACAGTAAACTGGGTACCTAGATCAATTGCCTTCCCCAGTTTCCGGCCGCAGGCCAGGCCCAGCAAACCTTCCCGGTACAGACCGGCAACAGCATAACCTGCCTGCAACCCAAACCCCGCCTTCTTTACAGGCAATGCAGCCGAGACACGGTACCGGTGAATCTCCTGTAATCCATATAGTCGTTCCCCCACCAGGCCCAGTCCGGGTACCACCACCCGGGCAAGTGCCGCCTTATTTCCGGTAAATGAAAAGGCATCAACCTGTGGTTTGTTATAGGAACCCCAGGCAAAAAATGGATTGTTTCCGGCAACAAAAAGGTCCTGCCCTGCTAGTACAACAGGCAGAAATATAAACAAACCCGGCCCTGGCAGCACTCGGAACGAAAAAAGGAGGATTCTTAAAAAAATGGGAAAGGTCATACGGGTGAAGTTCATTCAGGGGGGAAAGGAAACCATGGGAAAAACACAGGTATATTATTGTATAAACCTCGTATGGATACAGGGGTAAAAAAGTTTCGGTAGTTTTGCGGATGCAAATTTTAGATGGTAAGAAGGCCGCCCAGGCGATCAAGGATGTTCTCCAGATCAATGTGGCGCAACGGGCCAATGAAGGCAAAAAGATTCCGCACCTCGCAGCAATCCTGGTGGGAAATAACGGAGCGAGTGAAACATATGTGGCAGCAAAAGTGAAAGCCTGTGAAGAAACCGGATTTAAATCGACGCTGATCCGCATGGACGCGGATACCACCGAATACCGGTTGCTTGAGAAAATAGAGGAACTCAATACTGATCCGGATGTTGATGGGATACTGGTACAGCTTCCCCTTCCCAAAACAATCGAAGCAAAAAAAGTAATCAATGCCATTGATCCTTCAAAGGACGTGGATGGCTTTCATCCGATGAGTGTTGGTAAGATGGTGGAAGGACTTCCCACTTTCCTTCCCGCCACACCATATGGTATCATGCTGATGCTTGAGTTTTACAAGATCGAAACAAAGGGTAAACATGCTGTAGTGATCGGCCGCAGTAATATCGTTGGCCGTCCCATGAGTATCCTGCTCAGCGCAAATAAAAACCCGGGCAACTGCACCGTTACGATCTGTCATTCACATACCGTAAACCTGAAAGAGATCTGCCTGCAGGCGGATATTATTGTAGCTGCCCTGGGCATACCGGAATTCCTGAAAGCTGATATGGTAAAGGAAGGCGCAGTTGTTATCGATGTGGGAATTACCCGCGTTACAGATAACACCCGTAAATCAGGATTCCGGTTAAAGGGAGATGTGGATTACGATAGCGTGGCATTGAAAAGTTCCTGGATTACGCCGGTGCCGGGTGGGGTTGGACCAATGACCATTGCCGCCCTCATGAAAAATACCTTTAACGCCTGCGACAGCAAAAATTAAACACTGCAGCCTCCGGGTTGTTGAATACTAAATGACCGCAGAAATAATAAATATTACCACCCTTCCCGTGATGGAACATTTTTATACCATCCAGGGAGAAGGTTACCACCAGGGCAAGGCTGCCTACTTTATCCGCCTGGGCGGGTGCGATGTTGGCTGCGTCTGGTGTGATGTGAAAGAGAGCTGGGACGCTACACTACATCCCCGGATGGAACTGACCGAACTGCGTGACTTTGTCAAAGCCACACCCGGTCAGATTGTAGTGGTTACCGGTGGTGAACCATTGCTGCATAACCTCGATGGCCTGACTGAAGAATTACACCGGGCCGGCTTGCAGACCAATATTGAAACCTCGGGCTCCAGCCCGCTTTCCGGTAACTGGGACTGGATCTGTCTTTCCCCAAAAAAATTCAAGGCCCCGCTACCCGAAGTACTGGAAGTAGCAAACGAACTGAAAGTGGTGATCTTCCATAAATCCGATTTTGAATGGGCAGAAAAACACGCGGCCCTGGTTTCACCCAACTGTAAACTATATCTCCAGCCCGAATGGGGCAAGGCAGAAATAATGATACCGATGATCGTGGATTATATTAAGTCGCACCCGCGCTGGGAACTAAGTCTCCAGCTTCATAAATATATCCAGGTGCCCTGAGGAATAAAACATCCTTCAACACGTTATAGATCAATATGACCCGTATGAAAAATTTATTGATCAGTATTGGTTTGCTGTTTTTCTTCCAGTATGTTTCAGCACAGGAATACGATCCGTCGAAAATCAACAAAAAAGCCCGCACATTTTATAACCAGGCAATGGAACGCGCGGAGGACGGAAACCTGACCAATGCTGCCGGCCTCTTGCTCCAGGCAATCCGGGCCGATACCGGTTATGTGGATGCCTACCTGTCGCTGGCAGGCGTATACGGCCAGATGAAAAACAGCCGTCTCAGTACTGAATATTATGAAAAGGCATTTGCGCTGGACAACGGTTACACCATGGAGTTCAGGCTCCCCTACTCCATCAATCTCGCCGCACTGGGTTTATTCCCGCAGGCCCTTGTTGCCATCAATGAATTCCTCGATAAAAACCCGCCAAAAAATTCAACATCATTAAAGGCTGCCCAATATCGAAAACGTTGTTATGAATTCGCTGTTGCATATGCTGATAAACTAAACGAACGCTCCTATATTTTCCAGCCGGTTAACCTGGGTCCGGGTATCAACAGCGCCGAATCAGAATACTTCCCTTCCCTTACCATCGACCAGCAGGAATTGGTGTTTACCCGTCGCCTTGGCGGACGTAATGAAGATTTTTTCAACAGCCATATCAAGGATACTACCTGGCTGAAAGCCGCACCCATAGAGGGTTTTGTAAATACACAACTGAACGAGGGTGCGCAGAATATTTCACAGGATGGCCAATGGCTGGTGTTTACCGGATGCAGCCGGCCAAGTGGTTTTGGCAGTTGTGATATCTATATGTCGTACCTGCAACAGGACGGATGGAGCGAACCGGAGAATTGCGGAGGCTGGGTTAATTCCGATGCATGGGAATCGCAACCTTGCCTGTCGCCGGATAAACGTGACCTGTATTTCGTCAGCAGCAAACCGGGAGGTTACGGCGGTCTTGATATCTATGTTTCCCACCTTAAAGAAAATGGTAAATGGGGCGAGGCTGAAAATCTCGGACCTGTCATCAATAGCTCAGGTGATGAACAATGCCCCTTTATACATGCGGATAACCAGACACTCTATTTCACTTCCAATTTCTGGCCCGGTTACGGCGACGAAGATCTCTTCATTGCACGAAAGGGTCCGCAACAGGTATGGAGCAAACCTGAGAACCTGGGTTACCCCGTTAATACAATTAACCGCGAAGGCACTTTGTTTGTAACAGCCGATGGAGCTACTGCCTATTATGCCAGCGACCGCGCCGATTCAAAAGGCGGACTTGATATATACAGCTTTTCGCTTCGTGAAGCAGTAAGACCATTAAAAACTTTCTGGATCCGGGGACAGGTGTATGATAAAAAAACAAACAGGGGAATTCCCAGTTCGGTTGAACTGACCGATCTCCATACACGCAATCCCATATCACTGATGCGCACTGATGAAACCGGCAACTATATGATCACACTGCCTGCCGGTCGCGACTACGCACTTAACGTTAACAGGAAAGGTTACCTGTTTTATTCAGAAAATTTTTCACTCAGCCGTGATTACAACGATTCTGTATACCGTAAAAATATTCCGCTGCAACCACTCGAGAGTGGCGCGAGTATCGTACTCAACAATATCTTCTTTGATGTGGGAAAATATGACCTGCGTCCCGAGTCGGCCATTGAACTGGACAGAATGGTCCAGCTGTTGACTGATAACCCCGCTGTTACAGTAGAAATCAGCGGCCATACCGATAATGTTGGTAAGGACAACGATAACCTGCTGCTTAGTAATAACAGGGCAAAAAAAGTAGTCGCCTATCTTGTTTCACATAAAATAAACCCAGCCAGGCTTACCGCTAAGGGACTTGGTGCCTCACAACCGGTGGCTGACAATACTGATGAGACCGGTCGCGCAAAAAACAGGCGGACCGAAATGCGTATTGTATCGGTTAAATAATTCACCCCGGATTTCCAAGGGTTTTTTACAATGATATTTTGTATTTACCCCCTCCATGTTTTCTCCTCCCCGATTTAATTTTACCGGGAAGTTATTCGCATGCATCCTGATCTGTTGTACCAGATAGCGCTTACCCTGATACCGTCGATCGGACCGGTGCAGGTAAAACAATTGCTCGAGCACTTTGAGCCGGCAGATATTTTCCGCGCTTCCCGGAGTACGCTGGAGAAAATTGATGGCATGGGATCGCTGAAGGCGGATCAGATCTGCGCCTTCAGGGATTATGCACGGGCAGAGAAAGAAATACGTTTCATCGAACAATTCAGGATCAGGCCATTGTTTATAAAAGAGCCGGCATATCCAAGGCGATTGCTGAATTGTTATGATGCACCGATACTTCTTTTTTATAAGGGCGAAGCTGACCTGAACCAGGCAAGGATTATAGCGGTGATCGGTACCCGTTCAAATACGGTTTATGGTAAAATGGTTACCGAAAAACTGATCGCAGACCTGAAGGAACAACAGGTGCTGGTGGTAAGCGGACTCGCCTTCGGCATTGACGCTATCGCCCATAAAGCGGCGTTGAAAAATGCTCTCCCGACAGTTGGGGTGCTGGCACATGGGCTGGACCAGGTTTATCCTTCAGCCCATCAGTCACTGGCAAGGGAGATTGTCGGAAATGGCGGCGGATTACTTACCGAATTCAGCAGCCGTACCCGGCCGGAACGTTTCAATTTCCCGCTGAGAAACCGGATCGTAGCAGGCCTGAGTGACGCGGTGATCGTGGCTGAAACCGATGTCCGGGGCGGTAGTATGATCACCGCAGAACTGGCTAATGGATACAACAGGGATGTATTTGTATTCCCCGGGAGGACCAATGATCCAAAAAGCACGGGCTGTAACCGGCTGGTGCGCCAAAACAAGGGAATCCTCCTGCAGGATGGGAAGGGCTTGCTGGAGATGATGAACTGGGATGACCATGCACCGGAAAAACTTACCCAGCCGGAACTTTTCCAGCAACTGGAACCCGACGAACAACAGCTCTTTGACATACTGAAAGATGGTTCAGCATTACCCATCGATGAGATTTACCGGAGAACGGGTATCGGCACAGGCCGGGTTGCCTCTGCAATATTGGGTCTGGAACTGAAGAATCTCCTGTTATCTTTGCCGGGTAAGCTTTACCGGCTCAGTGGGGCCTGAAGCAACAGTGGGCCTGCTTTTATTGTCAGGCAAATGACCAAAACAGAACCCCGACAACTATGCCCAGGAACCTTCTTTCCCGTATCATCCTATTGTTGTTTTTTATACTCCCCGTTACTGCGGGTGCACAACAGTGTACGGAACTCGGGCAAACCCCAACCACGGCCTTTCCCGTTTGTGGCACAACTACGTTCCATCAGGAAACTGTACCGATCTGTAGTTCAGCCAGCCTGTTTGTGCCCGGTTGTGAATCGTCCGGGTCCAACTACGAAAACAAAAATCCGTACTGGTACAAGTTTACCTGCTTTACCGCGGGTACGCTGGGTTTTGAAATTACACCAACCGATGTGAGTGATGACTACGACTGGCAGTTATATGATATCAGCGGCCTGGATCCGGATGAGGTTTTCACCAACCGCAATATCATCATCTCGGGCAACTGGGCCGGCACAACCGGAAAAACCGGTGCAGGTACCAGGGGCACCAATAATATGGAGTGCGCTTCCGATCCCCGCGATAATGTAAATCCATTTTCAAAACTGATCAACCTGGTGCAGGGACACAACTATATTTTGCTGGTGAGCCATTTCACCGATTCACAAAGTGGTTATTCCCTGGACTTCAGTGGCGGTACCGCAGTGATCACTGATCCGGCCGATCCTCATATATTTTCCGTGAAGCCCGACTGCGACGGCATACAGCTGCGGGTCAAGCTGAACAAGAAAATGAAATGCAGTTCGTTGACAGCAACCGGATCAGAGTTTACCTTGTCACCTTCAGCTGCAAACATTATCGCTGCCCAACCGCTGAACTGCAACGGCTCATTTGATTTCGATTCCGTGCTCCTTACACTCTCCGCACCGCTTAATGCCGGGATCTATTCATTACTGACCGACAATGGCTCCGATGGTACCACCATCCTTGACAACTGCTCCAGGTCGATCCCGCAGGGCGAAACGATAAATTTTGAATACATCAACCCACGACCAATTTATGCCGACAGTTTAGCCGCGGTTGGCTGTGCGCCTACGAGGCTGTACCTGTATTTTCCCAAAAGAATAAACTGTGCTACCATTTCTGCTGATGGCTCCGACTTCCGCATAACCGGACCAGCACCTGTTACTGTTGTATCAGCCGGTGGCATCTGTACAAATGGTTTCAGTGATATAATTGTCATCACACTTGCTGCACCAATCAGTGACCGCGGAACTTATTTCCTTGAACTCAAAGCCGGCAGCGACGGCTCTGCGGTAATTGATGAATGTGGACTGGAAACCCCGCTGGACACGCTCAGTTTTGTATGTGCCGATACTGTCTCTGCTGCCTTCAACTATACGATGGTTGCCGGTTGCCGCGAGAACACGCTGAACTTTATACATAACGGGGCACACCAGGTAAATAACTGGAACTGGATTTTAAATAATGGCACACCAATCAATACCCAGACGCACCAGGCCATTGTTCCTGCCACCAGCATCAATAACATTTCACTGGTGGTATCCAATGGAACCTGCAGTGATTCACTATCAACAGTTATTACGATCGATAATGAAGTAATAGCAGCATTTGAAATGCCCTCCATCATTTGTCCGGAAGACGGCCTGCAGGTAGTTAATAAAAGCACCGGTTTAATTGATGTATGGAATTGGGAATTTGAACGGATGTTCTACAGCACATTAAAAGATCCCAACCCGGTCCTGTTTCCCACCACCAACCGCGATGCAGCTTACACGGTAAAACTTAAAGCGACCAATACGACTCTTGGTTGTACCGACAGCATCCGCAAAACAATCCGCGTCCTGGCCAATTGTTTTATAGCGGTACCAACCGGATTCACCCCCAATAAGGACGGGATCAACGATTACCTCTACCCCAATAACGCCATCAAAGCAGAGAACCTCGAGTTCAGGGTCTTCAACCGCTGGGGACAACTGGTATTCCATTCACGCGAATGGACCGCAAAATGGGATGGCACCATCAACGGAATTCCGCAGGGATCAGGAGTTTATGTCTGGTTCCTCCAGTATACCCACCGCGATACCCGGCAGTTGGTAACACAGAAGGGGACTACTACACTCATCCGGTAGATAAGGGCTAAAAGCCTTGCCAGTAAAGGATCCTGACGTGTTAACAAAATTTAATTTGGGACATATTTACCTGTCACGCTATCTTTGCACATGGCAACAAGAAATAGTTCCTCCCCAACAAACACTCCCAACAAAATTTTCGGTGAAGGTCTGACCTTCGATGACGTTCTCCTGATTCCGGGTTATAGCGAAGTACTGCCACGTGACGTGGATATCCGTGCAAAACTGACCAGGGATATCACCCTGAATGTACCCTTGCTCTCGGCCGCAATGGATACGGTTACTGAAGCAAATCTTGCCATGGCACTGGCGCGTGAAGGCGGCCTCGGTATCCTGCACAAGAATATGAGTATTGAACAGCAGGCCGAACAGGTACGGAAAGTGAAAAGAAGCGAAAGCGGCCTGATCCTCGATCCAATAACACTGAGGGAAGAAGCCACAATCGGCGATGCAGTGAAACTGATGCGTGATAACAAAATCGGCGGTATTCCCATCATTGACAATGCCGGAAAACTGGTAGGTATCCTGACCAACCGTGATCTTCGTTTTGAAGACAATAAAAAAAGAAAGGTCACCGAACTGATGACCAGTAAAACCCTGGTGACTGCGCCCGAAGGCACCGATCTTAAAAAAGCCGAGAAGATCCTCCGCCAGTATAAAATCGAAAAACTCCCGGTAGTAAGTAAGTCCGGCAAACTGATCGGACTGATCACCTACCGCGATATCCTCCAGTTATATTCTTTTCCCAATGCATTGAAGGATCAGTTTGGTCGTTTACTGGTAGGCGCCGGTGTTGGTATAACAAAGGATGTACTTGATCGTGTGGCTGCCCTGCAGCAGGTTGGTGTTGATGTGGTGGCACTCGACAGCGCGCATGGCCACAGCAAAGGTGTGATCGATGCACTGAAACTGGTTAAGAAAAATTTTAAAAACATAAATATCATTGCCGGGAATGTGGGCACCGCAGCTGGTGCAAAAGCACTCGCCGATGCAGGAGCCGATGCAGTGAAAGTGGGGATTGGTCCGGGTTCTATCTGTACCACCCGGATTGTGGCAGGTGCCGGTGTACCCCAGCTTACAGCCGTGATGGAAGCTTATTCGGTACTCAAATCAAAAGGCATTCCCCTGATTGCAGATGGTGGGATACGTTATACCGGTGATATGGTAAAAGCACTCGCTGCCGGAGCCAGTTGTGTTATGATGGGAAGCATCTTTGCAGGTACCGACGAAAGTCCGGGCGAAACCATTATTTATGAAGGAAGGAAATTTAAGGAATACCGCGGTATGGGTTCACTCGGTGCAATGGCAACCGGAAGCAGTGACCGCTATTTCCAGGATCCGGAAGACGATGTGAAAAAATTTGTTCCTGAAGGTATTGAAGGACGGGTTGCCTATAAAGGCACCCTGAAAGAAATCGTTTATCAGTATGTGGGTGGGCTCCGTGCCGGTATGGGATATTGCGGCGCCGCATCACTGAACGACCTGAAGAATGCAACTTTTGTCAAGATTACCAACGCAGGTATGCGCGAAAGTCACGCACACGATATTGAAATAACCAAGGAAGCACCCAATTACAGCAGGAGATAAACAATAATGGCAAACAAGATCAAACGTATCGCTGTAGATATGGATGGAGTGCTGGCCGATGTGTTCGAGCAATTCCTTGACTGGGATGAAAAAGAACATGGTGTCAGGCAACTCCGGGAGGACCTGCTCGGACGCAGTGAACTGGAGGCATTTAAACAGGCACGAAAACATGTGTATACCGAAAAGTTTTTCCGTTCACTTAAAGTGATGCAGGATAGCCAGGAAGTGCTGGAACGGATTCACCGGCATTTTGATTTATACATTGTGTCGGCTGCTACCGAGTTTCCGCAAAGCCTTGCCGAAAAACAGGAATGGTTGCTGGAACACTTTCCGTTCATTGGCTGGGAGAAAATTGTTTTCTGCGGTTCAAAACAAATCATCAGTGCCGATATAATGATCGATGATCACTTTAAGAATCTTGATCATTTTAAAGGGGAACTTTCACTGTTATATACGCAACCTCACAATGCACTGGCTGATGCCGGCCGGCATCGCCGCGTGGAAAACTGGAAGGAAATAGAACAGATCCTTTTCCCCTAGAAGGGTTGCCCTGTTACCATTATATTAAAAATGCCGCGGTCCGTACAAGGATCCGGCATTTTTAGTTTAATTCTACATACAACCGGTGCGCGATAAACAATATTTCAAAATTCAAAACAGCTATTTTTACACAAACAATCAGTTTGAAAAGGTACACCGATCTCCTCTTTGTATTGAGTGGTAGTCTCCTCCTTTGGGCCGCATGGCCGGTTTCGCCACTTACCTTTCTTATATTTATCGCCTGGGTTCCGCTATTGTATGTTGAAGACCGGGTGACCAGCCGCAAACGCTTCATGGCGCTGACCTACCTGCATATGTTTGGGTGGAACATCCTTACCACCTGGTGGATCTGGAATGCAAGTCTTGCCGGAGCACTGAGCGCATTTGTAGTAACCAGCCTGTTCATGTCGATCCCCTGGTTATTATTCTCCATTACAAAAAAACACCTTGGCCGGTGGGTGGGTTATGGTTCACTGATCGTTTACTGGGTGGCATTTGAATTTATCCAGCACAACCAGGAGCTGGGTTGGCCATGGCTCACACTTGGTAATGTATTCGCTACCCATCCTTCCTGGGTTCAGTGGTACCAGTATACCGGATCTTCCGGTGGTACCGTTTGGGTATTACTGGTTAATATCGTTGCGTACTCCCTGTTCACCGAATACCGTAATTATGGACGGACACGTCTTTATAATATTTCCGCTGTTATTATTATTGTATTACTGGGCGCTCCCATACTTACTTCACACCTGATCCTGAAATCCGAACAAAAGATTGCGTCTGCCGAATTACAGCAAGCGATCCGGAATGTTGTAATTGTACAACCGAATATCGATCCGTACAATGAAAAATTTGAGTTGAGTCCGCAATCACAACTGGAAAAACTGATCACCCTTTCCGAACAACAGGTTGATCGTAATACCACACTGGTTGTATGGCCTGAAACAGCTGTTACAGCACTGGTTCGCGAGGATCAGATAACAAGTGATGAACATTATAATTTAATCTGGTCCTTCCTTAAACGACATTCCGACCTGAACCTGGTTACCGGTATCAATAGCTTCCGCATCTACGGAAACGATAAAAAAAAGGCATCCGCAACGGCCCGTTATGATGAAAACAGCGGGATTTATTATGACCTTTACAATACGGCGGTGTCACTGGATGCCGACACTACCGTACAGATTTATCATAAGGCTAAACTTGTGCCTGGCGTAGAAACATTGCCCTCCTATCTCGGATTCATGGGCAGTTGGTTTGAAGATCTTGGTGGCATCAGCGGAACCCTGGGCAGGGATTCGGAAAGAAAAGTTTTTATCCCCTGGGATAACTACTATAAGGTAGCACCGGTAATCTGTTATGAAAGTATTTACAGCGATTATATTACTGAATACATACGAAAGGGAGCAAATGTAATTGCCGTCATTACCAACGATGGATGGTGGGGTGATACACCGGGTTATAAACAGCATATGAATTATGCCCGGTTACGCGCTATTGAAACCCGCAAATGGGTGGTACGAAGTGCGAATACAGGAATCAGTTGTTTTATTGATCCGTTGGGAAACGTGATCGATCCGCAACCATGGGATACCGCGGCCTCCATCAAAATGAAGATTCCTGCCGATAGCAGGAAAACGTATTTTGTCCGTTATGGTGATGTTATTTCGAGATCGATGCTTGCCGTTGCATTTGCCCTGCTGATGATTACAATTATCGTATTCATCAGCCGTTTCGTCCGTAAGAAAAAAACCGGAAGTTCATTACTTCATTGAAAACAGAGATATGGAAAAACAACTCCTGATAAACGGATCAACAATCATCTATCACCTGTACGGCCAGGGAGCACCGGTAATGCTGGTGCATGGTTTTGGTGAAAAAGCAGATGTATGGAAGGAACAGGTATCTGCACTTCAATCACGTTACAGTCTTATTGTTCCGCAGCTTCCGGGATCAGGTGGTTCAGAGCCGCTGCAGGAAGTATCAATGGAATCGATGGCAGAGGTATTGAAAAATATATTCGATGCAGAACTGGAACCTGGCCAGAAACCTATATTACTCGGACATAGTATGGGAGGTTATATCACCCTGGCCTTTGTTGAAAAATACGAAGACATGCTGCAGTCATTCGGACTGATCCATTCCTCCTGTTTCGCCGACAGCGATGAAAAAAAAGAAACACGTAAGAAAGGAATTTCTTTTATCCGCCAACACGGCGTTTCAGAGTTTCTTGAAAGTACAAGTCCCAATCTTTTTTCCCCTGACACAAAAACAAATAATCCAGGACTGGTAAAATCATTTCTGGCCGGACTTACTGATATTCCTGCCGATACACTTATCGATTATTATAAAGCAATGATGGCCAGACCCGACAGGAGTAATATTTTAAAAAACAGCAGCTTACCTGTATTGTTTGTACTTGGCCGGCACGATACGGCAATCCCATTAAAAGACGGTCTCCGGCAGACTACTTTTCCCGAATTATCGTATATTCATGTGTTAGAGTATTCGGGCCATATGGGAATGCTGGAAGAAAAAAGCAAACTCAACGAAATCCTCTTGAATTTTTTCCAGGCACCTGTCACACATCCGAACCACACATGAGGCGCATCCTGATCATAGTACTCCTTCTTATCTCAAGTAAGGCACTCCTTGCAGAACATATCACCGGTGGTGAAATGTATTACACCTATGAAGGAATGATCAATGGTCAGCATATTTACCGGGTAACATTGAAGCTGTTCCGCAATTGCGGATCAGTGGGTGCTCAGCTCGACCAGACTGCAGCGATCGGAATTTTTGATCAGGGTACAAACAGACTGATCCGCAGCGCCAAAAGCTTCCGTCTTGTTCCCGATCCAACCGAACTGAATCTTACCGACCCCGGCAAGTGTATCACCAATGCACCCACAGTCTGTTACCAGGTTGGCTTTTATACCGACACCATTCGCCTGACGCCAAACAGTTCGGGCTACCTGATATCTTACCAGCGCTGCTGCCGCATCAGGGGAATACAAAACCTGATCGGCTCCGAAAATATTGGTGCCACCTATACCGCAGAGATCCCCGGAATTTTTCCAGGGTTGACAGATGCGCCGGTAAACAACAGCGCGAAATTCAATGCCCGCGATACAGTTATTATCTGTGGTGGTTACCCATTTACTTACAGCTTCCGCGCTGCCGATCCGGACGGAGATGGCCTGCGTTATTCTTTTTGCAATGCATATGTTGGTGGATCAGGTGGTAACAACGGTCAGGCAATGCCTAACCCGCCTGCTAACCCACCCTATATTTCAGTAGACTACAACTTCCCCTTTTTCGGGAATGCTCCAATGGGAAACAGTGTGACAATCGACCCGAATACAGGAATGATCAGCGGTGTGTCCCCAAGCGAAGGCATATACGTAATTACTGTTTGTGTACAGGAGATCCGCAATGGAGTAGTCATCGCTACCCAACGGAAAGATCTCCAGATCAAGGCAGGTGGTTGCAGTCTCGCCAAACCAACCCTCCAGCCAAGTTATATAACCTGTGAATCACCCAGCTTTTCATTCACCCATCCTGATAACCCGCTTATCAATACCTACCACTGGGATTTTGGCGATCCGGCTTCTGGTGCACTGAACATATCTGACCTCCAGAACCCTACCCATGTGTTTACCACCCCTGGTATCTACAACATAAAACTGGTGGCTAACCGCGGAGAGGATTGTTCAGATTCCACGATCTCCACCATCCGGGTATTCCCGGGCTTCTTTCCCAATTTTAACAGTGCCGGGATATGTATAACCAATCCAGTACTGTTTACCGATAGTACCCAGACGAATCATGGGGTTGTCAACAGCTGGTCCTGGTCATTCGGCGACGCCACCACCCAGGCTGATATTTCTGATATTGCAAATCCGTCGTGGCATTACTCCGATGTCGGACCAAAAACCATCCGCCTGATTGTTGGCAATAGTGTTGGTTGTATTGACACCATTGAAAAAATAGTGGACATTATCTCCAAACCACCGATCACACTGGGTTTCCGCGATACATTGATCTGCTCGCCGCCCGATGATGTCCAGCTTCAGGCATCCGGCCCGGGTATATTCACCTGGTCACCCAATATCAATATAACCGCCACCAATATTTCTTCACCCAGGGTCAATCCGTTTATTACAACAACATATTATGTAGACCTGGACGTTGAAGGATGCCTGAACAGGGATTCTGTTCTTATCAATGTAGTGGATCATGTTACCATTAACGCACTCAACGATCCAACTACTATCTGCCTGACCGATCCTGTGCAACTCAATGTTTCAAGTGATGCCCTTAAATACCTCTGGCGGCCTTCAGCCACACTAAGCAGTGACACTGCAAAAAACCCGGTAGCAACCCCTACCGGAACGACAACCTATACGGTCATTGGTTACATTGGCTCCTGTTCCGACTCGTCCGACGTGACCATCATAACCATACCGTACCCGGTGGCCAATGCGGGTCCTGACACAACGATCTGTTACAATTCATCAGCCTTCCTGCATGCCACACACGACGGAAGTTCTTTTACCTGGACGCCTTCATCATCCCTGAATAACCCACGGATCCTTAACCCCATTGCATCACCATCCGGTTCCCTGGCATATGTATTCCGCTCCTATGATACGCTTGGTTGCCCCAAACCAGGCGTGGATACGGTTGTAGTTACCATGCTCCCAAGGATCAGGCCCTTTGCCGGCAATGATACCCTGGTTGTGGTGGGACAACCACTCCAGCTGAATGCAACCGGCGGGGTGAGATATCTATGGTCACCACCAATCGGATTAAACAATGTCAATATCAGTAACCCGATTGGCGTTTACAACAGCGAGGTCGACAGTATCCGGTACCTGGTGACTGTATATAACGAGATTGGTTGTGCTGATTCCGCGTTTGTGAATGTGGTTGTTTTCAAAACCAATCCATATGTATTTGTGCCAACCGGTTTTACACCAAACAGTGACGGCATCAATGATGTACTCCGCCCAATCGCAGTGGGTGTAGAAAGGATCAATTACTTCAGGGTATTTAACCGCTGGGGCGAAATGGTTTTCTCCACCACCGTCAATGGTGCCGGATGGGATGGTCGCATTAATGGGGCCGCGCAGGGAAGTAATGTTTTTGTATGGATGGTCAGTGCCCGCGATTACACCGGAAAAGATATTTTCCTCAAGGGTACAAGTACCCTGATCCGTTAACTTTGTGTTTCAAACATTCATACACAAAAGGTCCACATGTCTAAAATCGTTTTTATAACTGGCGCCAGCTCCGGCTTCGGTAAAGCATGCGCTGAAAAATTTGCCTCAAAGGGACATCAGCTGATCCTCAACGCCCGCCGGTCCGACCGGCTTGAACATTTAAAAGCCGCACTGGAACAACAGTTCAACACCCGTGTCCTCCTGGTTCCTTTTGATGTGCGTGACCAGGCTGCGGTTATGTCGACGGTGAATAACCTCCCCGATGAATGGAAGAAAATTGATGTACTGGTGAATAACGCGGGACTTGCACTTGGCCGCGATTATTTTGAAGAGGCAGACCTTAACGACTGGAATACCATGGTTGATACCAACGTGAAAGGTTTCATGTATGTGGCAAAAGCAGTGTCAATATTAATGGCGGCCCGCAAGAGCGGACATATAATTAATCTCGGATCGGTTGCAGGTAAACAGGTGTATGAAAAAGGAAATGTATACTGTGCCACCAAGTTCGCAGTGGACGCCCTGAACCACGCAATGCGTATCGACCTGCTGCGTCACCGGATCAAGGTCACGGCCATACATCCCGGCGCAGCCGAAACAGAATTCTCCACCGTACGTTTCAAGGGCGATGAAAAAACGGCCGGTTCGGTTTATAATGGCCTGGATGCGCTAAGTGCCCTGGATGTTGCTGAAGTAATTTACTACACTACCACCCTTCCCGAAAATGTTTGTATCAACGACCTGGTACTTACCTGCACCCGTCAGGCAGATGCCATGTATTACAACCGCGATCCTGCTTAATTGTTTTTATGGGACTTTTACCGGGAAAACTACCCGACTTTAATATATAGATCGTCCGTTGATCTGGTTCGATTTTTGAATCCTGCGTATTCGGACTACTTTTAGACCAGGTCCAACCTTCAAAAAAACCGATCAATGAAAAGTCTCCTACTGTGCGGCATTTTTCTTCTTGTCAGCCTCTTCTCTTTCTCCCAGGAGGTTATCCGCCAGCAGTCATGCGAAGACGGTTTTATCAGCAAACAGGTCGACAGCCTCAAGGAATTTTACAGCAAGTCAGGGTACCTTTTATTGAAAGAAGCTTCTATCAAAATGGAAAGCGAATATGAGATGCCGGTTGTGGTTCCACTGACCCAGGGAAGCAACTACCAGTTTGTATTTATTGGTGATTACTCATCGCGCCTTTATGAAGTACGAATGTTCGACTGGGACGAAAAACAAGTGGTATTCCAGCAAAAAAGATGGGGCGACATTGATGGCAATATTATCTCCTACTCATACATACCCCGCATCTCCGAGTTCCATATGATGAAACCCGTGCAGGTAAACAAAAAGAAAAAAAAGAATCTCTGTGGTTATGTTATGCTGTTCAGGAAAACTGTGGAGAGTGCTGATAATGCAAGCACCCGCTGACTCTGAACCAGGTTGTAAGATCAACCCGTTGAGTACATGCCCGGTGTAGAAAGTGCAATAGTCGCGTGCCTGTCAGAGGTTGGAAAACAACCCGCCAGATACCTACCTAGTGACCGATTCCTTTATAAATTATTCCCGCTGCTTCCATCTCCTGCCGGTCCACCAGGTTCCTTCCATCAATAAAAATCCTGACGCCCGCTGCAAAAAGTTTTTTCGCATCAAGTTTTTTATATTCCTCATGCATGGTGACCAGGAACACAATACCTGCCCCTGTAGAATATACATCTTCGGTCCCTTCAAAACCTTTTTCCCTTAACTCAGCCAAATTATATTCCGGATCGTGCAGGCAGGTTTCGTAACCGCGGTCTTTTAACAAACGGTGCAGGTTATACGTTGGACTGAACGCATCTTCCCGGACTCCGGCGCGAAAAGCGAGTCCCAGTATCAGCACCTTGGTTCCCCAATCCCCTACCACCAGCGATGCTGCATAACCCGTCATCTGTTCATTGATCTTCGCCTCTCCCACCAGCGATGCTGCATAATCTGTCATCTGTTCATTTATCTTCCTGGCTTCGGCTGCAAGGGTAAAATCGAGACCAGCTTCCCGGAAACTATCAATCATGAAATAGGGGTACACCGGTGTACAATGCCCGCCAACGCCAATACCTGGCTGAAGCAATCCAGCTTCCCCATCAGAATTGACAAGCGGTGTTAGTGCTACCAGGTCGATCCCCAGTTTATCTGAATAAATCGCCAGCTGGTTGGCGAGTGCAATGTTCAGGTCACGATACATCATACCAGCCATCTTCACCATCTCGGCGGATTCAATGGAAGGAAGTAAGGCCAGGTTTGCCTGTGAAAAAAAATAACCATATAAATCAGCAGCTGCCTCTCCTGCTTCCTTAGTCAGGCCTCCAATGATCTTCGGTACCGACCCCAGCTGGCGCAACATGGTACCGCTCTTAATCCTTTCAGGACTATGAGCAAGGTAAAAATCACGGCCATGTACTTTTCCCGTTGCCTCAAGCGACGTCGCAATTACCTGCCTGCAGAATCCAACCGGTACCGATGTTTCAATAACCAGCATCGTGTTCTGCACCAGGTTAGCCGATAAGGAAATAATCGTTTCAACAAAGGCGGAACTATCCGGTAGTCGTCGCGCATTAACAGAAAGAGGTATGGAGAGAATGATTGCGGAACTTTCACTTGCTGATAAAGGATCAGTGGAGATCGTCAGAATCTGTAACCCAAAGGCAGGTACCAGGATCTCGCTGACTCCTGGTTCAGAACTGATAAAACTCCCATTACTGAACGACTGTAACAGTGCCAGGTCCCGGTCAATTGCATGCACATGGATTCCCGATTGAAGAATGTGCGCAGCAAGTGCCTGGCCAATCTTACCAAAACCAACAATGGAGATCTTTCTGCGTTTCAATATTTTATTTTAATTCAGGATTTCTTACTTATCACCCGCGCAGGGTTACCGGCAACCACAGAATCTGCCGGCACATCTTTTGTTACCACCGATCCCGCTCCAACCATTGCGTTGCGACCAATAACAACACCAGCAAGTATCGTGGCATTGCTGCCCACCGATGCTCCATCATGCAGTATGGTTGGCACCACCTTCCAGTCACTGGCAGTTTGCAACTCACCAGCTTCGTTGGTTGCCCTTGGAAAAAGATCGTTGGTAAACATTACACCATGACCGATAAAGACACCATCATGGATCTCCACGCCACTGCATATAAATGTATGGCTGGAGATTTTACAGTTGCGACCAATACTCACCTCTTTCTGGATCTCGGTAAAAGCACCAATCCTGGTGCCATCACCAATGGAACAATCGTATGCATTTACGAAATCATAAATAAGCACTCCTTCTCCCACCGTTACATTACGCAGGTGCTGCCTGTTTGAATCTATATGCAGGATCTTACTCATGTCAGTTGTATGTTTTTTCCATTTTCCCTGATCGACCGTTGGGCTGCTTCCAGGATCCGCACGACTGTAATAGCCAGTTCCATTCCGGATAATGGTTGTGATCCTTCATTGACCGACCTGATAAAATCCAACGCCACCTGGCTCAGTGCTTCACGATTGGCAATCTTGGGCACCGTGATATCGCCGTTCCGGTAGTCGATCAGCTTCTGCCATTTATCTTCCTCTGTATTGACCTGTATACTGGTATCATAAATACGGATCTTTTCGGTAGGCTCTATATCATTATAAATGATCATTTTTTTGTCGCCTCCAATAAGCGTCTGCCGGATCTTTACCGGCGAGGTCCAGGAGCAATGAATATGTGCTATAAAATCGGAATTGTAATTGATCGTGAGATACGCAATATTCTCGAGCCCGTTGCCGGTATGCGAAATACCCGTTGCATTCACACTCACCGGTTGTTCACTGATGAGGTAAGCCATGATTGCAAGGTCATGCGAAGCAAGATCCCACATTACATTGACATCCGGCTGGAACATCCCCAGGTTGATGCGTGTTGAATCAAAATACCGGAGGTTACCAATGGTTCCCCCATCAATCAGCTCGCGTATTTTCTGGACAGCACTGGTGTATAAAAATGTGTGGTCGACGAGGATGATGAGATTTTTTTCCTCAGCGATTGATTTCAGTTCAAGGGCTTCCGCCACTGAAGTGGTTACAGGCTTTTCGATCAGCACATGTTTACCCAGCAGGAGTGCCTTTCTTGCAAGTGGATAATGGGTGAATACCGGAGTGGCAATCACCACGGCCTGCACCTGATCGTCCATGATCAGCGAGTCCGCGTCAGTTACCGTTTTTAATGATGGATAATTCCTGCCCAACAGTTCCAATGCAGCAGGATCAGTATCAGCCACCAACCTGATTGAGCATCCACCGGTATGATAGAAATTGCGGACGATGTTTTGTCCCCAGTAACCGTAACCAATAATGCCAATGCCAATATCGTTTGCTGCCATATGAATGGTCAAAAGTACAACATTTAAGGGGCCAGCGACACCCGCACCTGCAATCCACCACGTGTATTGGTAATCGGGAACGCATTACTGATCTTCGGGATATTCCTGTTTTGTTCGAAATAAAACTTGAGACTTACCCGGTTGTTGAGTACATAGTCGATTGAAGGGGCAAACCGAAGAACCTGTTGTCCCGCTGTACCAAATGATGTTCCCTGATCCAGTTTGCTGTTCGCTGTTGCATCATCCCTGAGACTGAAATCAAAACGGAACGTCACATCATTATCCAGTTTCATCTTTCCGATCTTCTTAATCAACGGCATTCCTTTTTTACGCCAGTTGAAGCCGAAAGAAATTTCTTCCGACCTGTTCTCTGCCAGCTGGTAATCGATCAGGCTGAGGCTGAGTGTACGGCTCTTGCGGTATTCAACCCTTGTAGACAACTGGTTGGTAAACGTAACGTCCACCTCAATCAGCGGATCGAAACGTTCGCTGATAGTGATATTCGGCACCAGGAAGTAAGGCACATATTCACCCGATTGCGGATCACGGAAAAAAGGATAACCAACACGGAACGGATCGAGGTAGAGTAATGCCGTGTTGAAACTATTCATACTTAACTCAGCATGATAACCATGCCGGATAGTAACATTGGTGAATATTTTATCCAGCCCGGGAATCCTTGACAAACCACTATAGGCGATCGCCCAGTTGGGTCGGGGGATCAGGCTCCGGAACGGATTTGAATTGATCTTCGGATTGGTATTTTTAAACAGGTCGATTGAAGTTGGGTCCTTGTTACTGTACGCTGCAAGAAATGAGGGAATCACTACATCCTGCGCATATCTTCCATAACCCTGGTAAAATTCAGGATCGTCAGGATCAATCACCCCGCCCTGGTACTGGTTCTTCGAGCCGAGTTTCTGCGACATGATAATCCGGTTGGCTTCAAACTGTTTGAAGGTTTCCGACACCACATTCGGATCAAACTTCCGGAACATCGTCTGGTAAGAAATATAACTGATGCTGAACCTTCCGGCTGCATAGGGGTTGAGCCTGGTCAGTCCCACGTTATCGAACTTACTGGTATCCTTATACAGTTCCGAATAATTTTTACTGAAATTCTTTTCAAATATGATATCGATATTCAGGTCGCGGATCGGACTAACCAGCGCCGTAATACCCAGTCGTTGTGTATAACGTTGCTGGATCATGGCAGACACCAATGTGTCGGTCGACAACAATCCTTTCTGACCAAACCTGTTGATCCAGTTGGTGTCGGGCTGGTAACCAAAAGCAAATCCAAAACCAGGCTGACCACTACGCAGGTCATTTCCCAAAACCTGTGTACTATCCAGGTAACCCGGCAGCGTTGTACCATAATCTTCTGTATACTGTACACCTACCCTTTTCAACGATGTTGCAAGGCGCACCGCAAATTTGGTCCCATTGCCTACATCGGGAAGCTCCGACTTGTTCTGCTGTTTAAGTTTCTGTTTTTCTTCTTTTGCCTTCCTGCGCATTTCACGACGCGCTTTTCTCCGTTCCTTCGGTTTCATTTTCGCAAGCACACTATCCGGGATCATATAGTCGGCGGGTGCTACCCCGGGTAAACCTCCTGGTTTAGCAGCAGTTTCGGATTTACCGGAAGCGCTGGGATTATCACTGGACACGGCCCGCAGGAACCTTGATTTATTATATAACTGGTCTAAATTAAGTTCCCCCGTTATCGTGCGGGTTTGCGAATTCGAAAGGGTATTCCCCAATGTATTACCTAATTGTCTTGCCAGCAACGAAGCTGCCAGCCAGTTGTATTGTGTGGAATAACTCGCTCTCAGACTGGTCCAGTCGAGAAGTGGAAACAGCTGCATTGGTACAGTATACGTTAATGTAGCCTGGTGTGCATACTGGGTATTCCGGCCACCTTTGAATAGATTATGCCTGACAGAATCTTTTTTATAACGGTCATTTATCCTTCCTGCAGGTTCATCTACCCGGGCATTATTGGTAGCTGCAAAGTCTAATGCAAGAGATTTTGTGAGGCTCCATTGCAGGATATAATACCTGTCGAACGTGAAATACTTATCATAGGTTTCTGGAATTTTATAAGGACCGCCACCAATATTACGCGGACGTGTGGCACCGAACTGCCGGTAAATATCAGCCCGGAAAGAAAGTTGTGATGGAACAGGGTTAACATTGAACTGTTTCACAAATGCCAGCCATTTGGAATTTGATTTTACCATCCGTTTGAATGGCTCAATAAACTTTGGCTGTGGTGCATAATTGTAAGCAAGTCCACCCCTGGTCTTCCTTAACTCAAACAGTTCAATCAACGGATTATGCTGTTTGGTCTCCAGGTAAGAATAATTAAAGTCGAAGTTGGTTACGCTCCATATTTTGGGGCGCTTGCCATCGGTCTTTATCTTTTTTACATTGGTAAAATTGATTGTTTTGATAGTGGTGATATCCTGCGCATCGCGCCTGATTGAATCTTTGGCGGATCCGTTTGCTTCCTGCAATTTGTCATCAAGTCTTATATCAAGATCATAAGGATCGTATTCCGGAGTGCTCGAAATCTGGCTGATACCGCCGTATACAGGGATCTGCACTCCAAGTTTGCGCGGAAGTAATTTACCGGCATCAATACTTGCGGAGATATCAAATGTATAAACATCTTCCCGGCTCCGCTCGTTGACCCTTTGTTCCAGTGTTCCAAAACCCTTACTGCGCGCGGATCCGGCAAGACTGATGCTTCCCAGGTCGGCCAGCCGTATATCCACTTTTCCCACTGCGGCCCAACCACCTTTCTCATCAAGATTGGTGAAACGTAATTCATTAAACCAGACTTCCGCACAGGCTGATGCTTCATTAGTATTCTCAACCGATAATAACATACCCCGCACTTCTCCAAGATTCGGGTTACCGATGATGGCATAGGATCTTCCGTCATCCCTAATCTCGCGGTAGTAATTGGTGCCTCCTGCTGCATTTCTCCGGATCTTCAGACGGGTAAGTTCATCCAGGTCAAAATCAAGGTTATTGAGCTCGGGCCATACACGAAGACTATCCCGTTCGCCCCAGTTTGTTTTTTTCAACGGAATCCTTACTTCATAATAATTACCAAGAAAGTCATTACCAATCCGCACAATGGCGGTGAGTGAGTTATCGCCGATCGACTGGTCGTTGCCCCTTCCTTCTGCGTGGATGAACATCCGCAGTTTACCATACTGACGCCAGTCATTATTAAAAGTTTTAAACACACCCCTTGATTCACCACGTGGAAGTCCGCACACCTGTAGACTTAATGCCTGTTCATTCTGGAACAACTGAACGTTGTTATTACTTAGTTGTTGCTGGCGCAGTACGCCTGGCGGACTTACATAATTTACCGG
The DNA here is from genome assembly GCA_040510375.1 of Chitinophagaceae bacterium. Taxonomy (GTDB): domain Bacteria; phylum Bacteroidota; class Bacteroidia; order Chitinophagales; family Chitinophagaceae; genus JBEVJC01. The sequence goes on along the minus strand of JBEVJC010000016.1, from coordinate 46,305 downwards.
CTGGCGCTGGTCATTTTCTTCCAGGTTAACTGCAAGGGTGTTGAAGTCGACCGGATCCACCGTGGGAATGTTTACATAATTACCAACCGTATCAAGTTCAAACTGGAACTTCCTCCACTGGTTACGCACCAGTTCCAGTTTACCAAAACGCATTACAACTGAATCAGCAAAACCGGTTGCAAACATCCGGATGAAACGGATTGATTTGAAATCGGGAATGTTACCAATCTTGGATTGATATTCGGCAACCGGAATCCTGAACAGATACCATTTTTCAGTCCTTGATACATTGTTGGGAAGTTTGATATCACTTACCACGCGGATATCAGTAATAAAATTACTTCCTACAACCATGTCTGGTTTGATATCAACTGAATACTGGAAATATTCTTCCACTTCATTCAATGTATTATCCCGGTTCATTTCCTCTGCATCCGGATATTGGGTGAATGCATTTACAAACTGGCTGCTGTTATTGGACACCGGTGAGTTGCCGTGCGGGTTATTGATATTTTTATACCGGCCCAGGATACCAACCCTTGCTTCATCATAAACTTCATCACGGTAGGGTATGAAATTATCGGCCGATGGATCGGATAATGCACCGGCATATGCCGTTGGTGCTACCATCTGCAGGGCGGCCAGGTATGGAGCAAACTTAATCCGTTCTTCATCATCGGTCATCCCGTCGAAACCAACATCCTGGAATTCACGGTCAGAAGGTTCATTACTGAATGCATTGGTTACCTGTAAGGGATTGGAGGGAACCTTACCCCAAACGGTATTATTATCAACCAGTGCATTATTGGTTGGAGTAGGTAATCCGTTTTCGTACTGACGTTTTCCATCTTTCAGGATGTCTTCCGAAATATTACCGAGGTTGAAATAGAGTTTACCTCCGTTGGGATTGGCAGTGTTTACTACAAACGGATCCTGCATCCAGAATTCGATGTACTCAATATTATTGGTTTCGAAATCAATCTGGTCAATGTTCCGCTGGATCCCCGCCCACGACTGTGTTGGGTTACGCAAACGTCCGTTGGCATCAATGCGGGTACCACTTGTTTCAAAGTTGTAAGGGCCTTTATCCCTGGGGTAATAGGCAAGATCGAAAGTGGTAAGTAAACCCTGGCCAAAATCAGTTGTCCGTTGCGGAAATATTTCTGTTTGTAATACCTGTCTTGTTTCAGGCTTCGACAGTTCATCCAGGTCACCACGAAGCGGGTTATTGCTATTGCTTTTTTCCTGCAATACCGGTTCGATATTATACCAGGCAATCTTTGCACGATTATAACCACTGGCAAGATTATTATTAAGAGCCGACTCAGGGAAGAGTTGTGGCACAGATGCAAGATTCCAGTTGATCAGCGGGAAACGAAGATCAATCGACGACTTGGTTCCTTCAAAATCATCTACGTAAATACTTCCGTCGTCTCCCTTACCTATCTGTGGTGCATGGCCGGGATCAAGCACGGCTGCTTCGGCGTAGCCGGTGATAGACGACATGGTATTGGTGCGATAGAAAGGAAGTTTATCCAGCCACTTGGTCAGTCGTGGTACATCACTGCGGTAATCCATATCGAGACCATACATCGTATTCCGGATGGGATCATCGCCGTAAGATTGTTTGGAAAAGAAGGGCCGTTCTCCCAGTCGCACCACCGTACCGCCCAATGTCAGTTTGGGACTTGCCAGGTAATCGAAACGCAGACCCATAAAATTCCGTTGCTGGATTCCGAATGCAGCCTGGTTTTCATATTGTACATCCACCGGCACACCTGAGTTAAGGATCGACTGGTTGATCACCCGGAGAGTACCCAGGTCGTAATTTATTTCGTAGTCCACATTTTCCTGCAACGTCTGCCCACCGGCTGTCACCGTTACGGAACCGCGCGGAATATTAAAGCCCAATTGCTGTTCCCCGTTACCACCTTGTGAAGTTGTTCTTGAACGGCCCGAAAGTTTGAACCGGTTCAGGTTGGCATAGGTAGAGGCAATGGCTTTAATGGTATCGTAGAGTGGATAGTAAACATATTTTTCTCGGTCGGCCTGGGTTGCAAATACATATTCAAGATCGCGGCCGAAGGGCTCAAGCACCGGAAACACGATCCTGCTCATGGAAGATATAACTGTATAACCTTCCACATAGTCAAAAACCCCATCGGGCTGGGGATCGTTCTGGTTATTCAACCGGTCGAGGTTCACCTGCGAGATCAGTGGCTGGCCTTCGAATTGTGGTTGTACCGCTGTGGGGGGCAGGTATCTTTTTTCACCAAGACTTGGTTCTTCATATAAAAGATCGAGTTTAAAATCAGTACGCTCAAGTTGTCCGTACCCGACAGAATAAACGTTCTTCATCATCAGGTCCCAGATAGGCAGGTTTGTCCTTTGCGAAGTTGCTTTAAGCAATTTAAGGAACAACACTTTCTGGGTGGTACCTGTGGTATCGGGCGGGATATCCTGCGAGAATTCCCCTACCTGGTATACACGTCCGTTATATGTGTATTGGTAAGCGATACCAAGAACCTCATCCGGCTGCAAAGGCTGGTTAAGGGAAAGGAACCCGATCTGCGGATTGAAATAATAATCGGAAGTAAGCAGTTTCCGGGCAAATGTTTTTTCAAAATCCTGCACCGGCATCAGTCCCTGTGCCGTCAATGTACTCTGGGCGGTGGAAGAGTTCCGTGCGTTCGGATTGTTTGAAATACTTGCATACAAACCATTGGCGGAGTTGGAGGGGAGTGCATTTGGATCACCGGCCGGACCACGATAGGGGTTTCCTTCACCCAGGTCCATCAGTGCTACGATATCGCGGGTATCTGTGGTGGAGCCGTTACGATTGGTCACCCAGACTTCCACCCTCAATACGTTGATTGCCGATATTGGAATCGGCAGGATACTCATGGCTTTATTAAAATTATTCCGAAAGTACTGGGCCATCAGGAAGTGACGGTTCTCCTCATATTCATCTGCCCGGAGTGAAAAAGTCTGTGTAGCGGCACCACCCTGCAGGCTGGTGCTTTGCCTTTGTGCCCGCTGGTTGGCCAGTACACCTGTTACAAAAAGTTTCCCGAACTGGGCCTGGGTTTTTACACCAAATAACGACTGGGCACCGGGAATCAGTGTACCCTTTGAATTAAAACTCACATTTCCCAGCTGGAACTGTTTGATTATCTCATCGTCCTTACCCTGGTAATTCAGGTTGAGCTGGTTTTCAAAATCAAAGTTGGCAAGGGTATTATAATTTATGGGGAGGCGGAGTTTGTCGCCGATCTGTGCATCCACCTGTAACTGGGCGGCCATATTGAAATCGAGGCCGCCATTACGTCGGGCCCTTTCGGGCAGGGTCGGGTTCTTGATATTCTGTCCCTGGTAACCGGCCAGGATATCCACATAACCCGATGGTTTGATATCTACCTTACCTGCACCAACAACTTTATTGAACCAGTTTTTTGAAGAAGTGAACTGCGGTTTGAATAAACGGCGGTTCATATCGGAGAGCAGGTCGGACCGCTGTTTGAAATAAGCATTCTCATCGCGGCGTCCTTGCAGGCGGAGGAATTCGTTGCGGGTAAATGGCACCGGTACCCGGTAATCTTTATTGCCGATTTTTTCGATAAGGTAATATTCGCCCGTCATCGGATCGTACTGCACATTACGGCGGATAAAGGCGGTGTCCCGGAGATCGAAGGTATTACGGTTGGGATTGCTGTATGCATCACCGTAACGATCAGTTAAAGGAAAACGTAAAAGGGAAGTGTCTGTCCGCGGGATGGTATCCTGGAAAAAAAGAGTATTACCCGGAACACCTGCAAAAGCCTGATTGCCACACAGGACAAAAACAGCAATTGCAACCCAATTACGGAAAATATGAACAGCGGTAAGGTTCAAGGGTGATCTCAGGTCAATTAGTTCCAGAAAATAGGTTTCACTCAGAGGATACGAAGTGCCGCCTTAATGAGTTCTTCGACCGGAAGATCTGACGCTGGAACAATAACTTTTTTCAATGCCTGCTCCGCCGCTATCCGGTTGATACCCAAAGCCGTCAGAGCATTTAACGCATCTTGTTGCAAACTATTGTTTTTCAGGGGAGAAATATTTGATTCGAGCGGGTGTTTGCCAAGTTTATCCTTCAGTTCCAGTACAATCCTTTCCGCGCTTTTTTTCCCGATACCCTTTACCGATTCCAGGGTGCGGGTGTCCGATTGTACGATTGCCCGGGCAACCTCTTCGGGTCGCATGGAAGACAGCATCATGCGGGCAGTGGAGGCGCCTACTCCCGACACCCCAAGCAGCAGCTGGAACATTTCTTTTTCTGCCAGTTCGGCAAATCCAAAAAGTATATGTGCGTCTTCGCGGATGATCAGCAGGGTGTAGAGATTTCCTTTTTCAAGCGATTGTATACTGGTGAAGGTATTCAGGCTGATCTGCACTTCATAACCAACCCCGTGTACATCCATGTGGACCATGGCCGGACTTTTATACACAAACTCACCCTTCAGGAACGCTATCATGTCACGAAAATAAGAGAAAGAACGTTCAAACGGACATTACCTTAACTTTGCACTCTTTCGGCAAAACTTTTTTTGATGACTAATAAGATCACCGCAGCCATCACGGCTGTCAGCGGGTATGTCCCAGATGATAAACTAACCAATTTTGACCTCGAAAAGATCGTTGATACAAACGACGAATGGATCCGCAGCCGCACCGGCATTGAAGAACGCCGCGTGCTGAAAGGAGAAGGTAAGGGGGTTTCAGAAATGATTGTTCCTGCAGTAAAGGACCTTTGTAAAAAAAGGGGAATCGATCCGATGGAGATTGACTGCCTGATCGTGGCCACTGTTACACCCGATATGGTGTTCCCGGCTACCGCCAATATAGTATGTGATAAGATTGGCGCAAAGAATGCCTGGGGCTTCGATGTAAGCGCGGCCTGTTCCGGTTTCCTGTATGCACTGACCATCGGGTCGGGACTTATCGAAAGCGGACGGTACAAAAAGGTAGTAGTGGTGGGTGCTGATAAAATGACCGCCATTGTTGACTACACCGATCGTACCACCTGCATCCTGTTTGGCGATGCTGCCGGTTGTGTGTTACTGGAGCAATCCGTCGACAACACAGGTATCAAGGATTCCCTTCTTAAGAGTGATGGTAGCGGCGCACCCTTCCTCCGGATGAAAGCTGGTGGTTCTGCTTACCCGGCTACTATGGATACCGTTACGGCCCGTGAGCATTATGCATACCAGGAAGGACCTGTTGTGTTTAAGTTTGCCGTAAAAGGTATGGCCGATGTAAGCGCCGAACTACTGGAAAGAAACAAACTCACCGGAGAAGATATTGCATGGCTGGTACCTCACCAGGCCAATCTGCGTATTATTGATGCAACCGCACACCGGATGGGTCTTCCAAGGGAAAAAGTAATGATCAATATCCAGAAATACGGTAATACCACCGCAGCTACAATCCCGCTTTGCCTCTGGGAGTGGGAAAAACAACTGAAGAAGGGCGACAAGATTGTCCTTGCCGCATTTGGTGGTGGTTTCACATGGGGTGCTACCCTGGTGGAATGGTCGTACAATTCATAGATCAACCGGCCGGCGATAAGGGAAGGCCTGGTAAACATAACATATACTGATATAATGAGTGATAACTATTCAGGCTTCGGATCAGCGGCAGTACATGGCGGACATACAAAGGATCCCAATTATGCGCACCTTGTCCCCATCTATGCAAGCAGTACCTATGTATTTGATTCGGCCGAACAGGGCATGCGCCGTTTCAGTGGAAAAGAAGATGGCTACATATACAGCCGGTGGGGCAACCCCACTTCCAATGAAGCCGAAGAAAAAATCGCTGCGCTGGAAGGCTTTGGCCTGGACTTCCCATTACGGGGCCTGATGCATGCGTCCGGTATGGCTGCTATCAGTACACTCATGCTGGCCGTGCTAAAATCGGGTGATAAGGTTCTCTCCCATTTTTCTTTATATGGTGGTACCGAAGAACTCATTAACAAAGTGCTTCCACCGTTGGGCATTGAACCGGTGATCGCCGACCTGCGCGATCTTAATCTCGCCGAAGAGATTTTAAAAAATGATCCGTCGATTAAAATGCTCTATCTCGAAACGCCGGCCAATCCCACCATCCAGTGTGTGGACCTGGAAGAGCTTTCAAAGATTGGAAAAAAATACGGACTGGTGGTTGCATGCGACAATACTTTTGCAACCCCCTATCTGCAACAGCCCTTCCGGTTTGGGGTCGATTATGTTGTACACTCCACCACAAAATTCCTTAACGGACATGGCACTGCTATCGGTGGCATTTTGCTGGGTAAGGATATTGACCTGATGAATGGCCATGTTACCAAAATCCACCGTTTACTCGGGGGGAATTCCAATCCATTTGATTCGTTCCTGCTTATCAACGGAATCAAAACACTTGAACTGCGGATGGAGCGCCATTGTCACAATGCAGTGGAGGTAGCGAATTTTCTTGAAACACAACCTTCCGTTGCAAGGGTGAATTATACGGGTCTTGCCAGTCATCCCGACCACTATCTTGCACTTAAACAAATGCGCCATCCTGGTGCCATGCTGAGTTTTGAGTTAAAGGGCGGACTGGATGCAGGCATTTCCTTCATGGACAAATTAAAGATGTGCATCCGCACCGTATCATTGGGTACCTGCGATACATTGTTGTCGCACCCTGCTTCCATGACACATTACAGCGTTCCACAGGAGGCAAGGTTAAAGTATGGGATCACCGATGGACTGATCCGTATGAATGTAGGTATCGAAAATGTAATGGACATACTGAACGACCTGGACCAGGCACTGTAACACCCATCACAACAACATCTGACAATGGCCGATAATAATAAAAACATACCGTTGTCGGAACCGGAAGTCCGGATCCGTCGTGCGGAGAAATCCGACTGCCCCCGGCTGATGGAACTGGTTCATGAACTTGCTGTTTATGAAAAAGCACCGGACCAGGTGATTGTAAGCCAGCAACATTTTGAAGAAAGCGGATTCGGCCCAAACCCGGTATGGTGGGCCTTTGTAGCCGAGGTGAATGGATCTGTTGAGGGATTTGCGCTGTATTATATTCGTTACTCCACCTGGAAAGGACAACGTCTGTACCTGGAAGACCTTCTGGTCACCAAAGAAAAACGTGGAATGGGATTGGGGAAATTATTATTTGAACGACTGCTCCTGGAATCAAAGGAAAAAAACTTCAGCGGTATGGTATGGCAGGTCCTTGACTGGAATGAACCTGCAATTAATTTTTACAGGAAGTATAAGGCCGACCTCGATGCCGGATGGATTAACTGCAGCATTGAAATCATACCAACCTGAGAAGAAGTTGTAGTTCCCAGGCAGGGAAGGTGTTTCACCCTTTATCCCTTATCGATCTTCCGGATCACTGCTGGTTACTGCACACAAGTTATCTCCATCCAAAATCGATCTTCCGGGTCACCGTTGGTTACTGCACACCTCCTGTCTCCATCTCTTATAGATTTTCCGGATCACCATTGGTTACTGAACACCACTTGTCTCCATCCCTTTATGGATCTTCTGGATCAGGCCCTGTAACACTTTACCGGGTCCAACCTCTGTAAATTTGGATGCCCCGTCACTGATCATCATCTGCACACTCTGTGTCCATCTTACTGCACCGGTAAGCTGATCGATAAGGTTCTGTTTGATCTCTTCCCTGTCCATCACCGCACGTGCTACCACATTCTGGTAAACGGCACAAACGGGTGTATGGAAATCGGTACGCCTGATCGCTGCTTCCAGTTCTTCCTTTGCCGGCTCCATCAGGGGAGAATGGAATGCACCGGCAACAGGTAACATCAACGCGCGTTTTGCACCAGCAGCCTTCATCCTTTCATTGGCAATCTCCACTCCTGCTGTGGTACCACTGATCACCAGCTGGCCCGGACAATTATAGTTGGCCGGCACCACGATCTCACCAGTTTCTTCCATCACCTGTGTGCAGATCTCCTCTACTTTCTCATCAGCCAGGCCAATAATGGCCGACATGGAAGAGGGATTGGCCTCGCAGGCTGCCTGCATTGCCTTTGCGCGGATGGATACCAGTTCAAGTGCGCTATCAAAACTCAGGGTTCCATTCGCCACAAGAGCCGAAAATTCACCAAGCGAATGACCAGCTACCATATCGGGTTTTGCTCCGTCAATACTACGGAACGCAATTATTGAATGAAGAAATAAAGCAGGTTGGGTAACATTCGTCTGTTTTAATTCTGCTTCTGTGCCATTGAACATAATATCCGATAAACGAAAGCCAACCACATCATTGGCATGTTCAAATAATTTTTTGGCAAAAGCACTATTCTCATAATGTTCTTTTCCCATTCCAGGAAATTGGGAACCCTGGCCGGGAAATACAAAAGCATGCTTCATGTTGATGGTAGTTATTGAAACAAAAATGCCACAAAGGTTCTAAGAAAAAAAATCTTTATAACACAATAACAAAAAAGCCTCACCGCTTGCTGAGATTAGAGGAGATCAGCTTAAGGAACTCGGTGCGGGTAGAATTTTTCTGGAACTCCCCGTCAAATGCCGATGTTGTTGTTTCAGAATTCTGTTTTTGCACTCCACGCATCATCATACACAAATGCTGAGCTTCGATAACAACGGCTACACCGATCGGCTGTAAGGTTTCCTTGATAGCATTCATGATCTCCAGTGTTAACCGCTCCTGCACCTGCAGCCTGCGCGAATACACATCTACCACACGGGCGATCTTACTCAGGCCCGTAATCCAGCCATTAGGTATATAGGCCACATGCACCTTACCGAAGAAGGGCAGCATATGGTGTTCACACATACTATACATTTCAATATCCTTTACCACAATCATTTCACTCACCGGTTCATGGAACTTTGCTGAGTTGAGGATATCATGCGCGTTTAACTGGTAACCCTGTGTAAGGAACTGCATTGCCTTTGCCAGGCGCTCCGGTGTTTTCTGCAGGCCTTCACGATCGGGCGATTCGCCAAGCATACTCAGTATCTGCCTGTAATTTCCTGCCATACCAGCCGTTACTTCCTCATCATACTCTTCCACTTTTTTATATGCCATAAGTTATACTTATACACGCAATGTAAAATTGCGTTGGTTAAAATGTCCGCCTTCAACCGTAAAATATCACACCGGATATTCCACAAAATTACGGGGTGTTTCATACAGCCGCACCTGCAGGTCCATCTCCTGGTTAATAAACGGCCGGAGCAGTTTATAAATAACGACCACAATATTTTCTGCTGTCGGATTTAAATGTTTGAATTCTTCGGTATCGAGGTTCAGGTTTTTATGATCGAACCTGTCACTCACCTGCACACGAATCAGTTCGCTCAGCTCCTTCAGGTCGATCACATAACCCGTCCGGGGATCGGGAACCCCAACCACCTTCACTTCAAGTTCGTAATTATGACCGTGATAATTTGGCCAGGCACACTTGCCAAAAACTTTTTCGTTGGTGGCTGCGTCCCAGTCGGGGTTGGACAACCGGTGCGCGGCATTAAAATGTTCCCGGCGGAAAACAGCAACTCGATTATCCATACCAACAAATTAGTTTATTAAATCCAGATGTATTCAGGCCTCCGGCCCGAAATATTCTACAAAAATTCTGGGAGTTTCGTACAGGCGGATACTGTGAAGTTTAATCACCCCGGGCAGATGCGGGTTCAGTTCATTCCAGATCGCAATGGCCAGGTTTTCTGTACTGCACATCTTGCCCTTCATAAACGCCACGTCCTCGTTCAGGTTGCGATGATCAAGCTGCTCCACTACCTGGTCCTTTATGATATTACTCAAACGCTTCACATCAAATACAAAACCTGTGTCCGGATCCGGATTGCCTTTGACCGTCACCAGCAATTCATAATTGTGCCCATGCCAGTTCTGGTTGGCGCATTTCCCGAAAACTTCTTCGTTCTTCGCCTCATCCCATGCCGGATTGAACAGGCGATGGGCGGCATTAAAATGTTCGACTCTTGTCAGGTACACCATAATCTCGAAATATGCGGCAAAGTTAAAAGATTCACCGATCAGTTTCCCCGTGAATTGACCGAATAAGGCGAACTTTACGCGGCAAAAACCTGTATGAATTGTTTAGTAATTGCGGCAACAGCCGGGGAAATCGGACCTTTTGCCGATCGTTTGAAGTTGGCCGGACCAGCCGTGCAGGGGATCAGCATCCTTATCACCGGGGTTGGCCTCACCGCAACCACCTATTCCCTTACAAGGGAACTGGTTTTCCGCCGTCCTGACCGGATCATCCAGGCCGGAATTGCCGGTTGTTTTGACCAGACCCTGGCCCTGGGTTCGGTTTTCACTGTTGGAAGCGACCTGGTGGCAGACCAGGGAGTTTTTGAACGGGAAGGCTGGAAAAGCACGGTGGATATGGGTTATACCCCAGCCAATTCCTTACCTTATTCCAATGGCTGGCTGGTAAATCCAGATGCGGGTAATCCGTCAGACCTGCCCCGGGTAAAAGCTGTTTCGGTAAACCAGGTGAGCACCGATCCGCGACTGGTTGAATCCTGGAAGAACCGTTACCAGCCAACCCTGGAAACGATGGAAGGCGCTGCCCTTCACTATGTGGCATTGAGTGAAAACATACCCTTTCTACAGTTACGCGCCGTCTCCAACTATGTGGGCGAGCGGGACAAAAAAAACTGGGATATCAAAAACGCCATTATTAACCTGAACAAGGAGTTGCAAAAATTGTTACCTCTCCCATAAGAATAATACGATGAAACTAACGCTCGGCTTTTCTCCCTGCCCCAATGACACTTTTATTTTCGACGCCCTTGTCAACCGGAAAATAGATACGGAAGGCCTGGAATTTGAAGTCCACCTGGAAGATGTGGAAACCCTGAACCAATGGGCCCTCGCGGAAAAACTGGACATCACGAAACTTAGTTTCCCTGCGTTCTTCCGTTCGCTGGATAATTACCTGCTGCTTGATTCGGGCAGTGCACTGGGCAAGGGCGTGGGTCCGTTACTCGTCTCTTCCAAAGAAGGTCAGGCAGTTGGTTCCACTACCAAAATTGCCATCCCGGGCATCAATACTACCGCCAATCTTCTCCTGGGCTTTGCCTATCCCGATGCCGGCAATAAAGAAGCGATGTTGTTTTCCGACATCGAAACAGCCGTCATCAACGGCTCTGCCGATCTTGGGCTGATTATCCATGAAAACCGGTTTACTTATGCCGACCGGGGACTGTTTAAAGTGAAAGACCTTGGCGAATACTGGGAACAGCAAATGAATGTGCCCATACCGCTTGGCGGCATCGCGATCAGCCAGGGAGTAAAAAGAAAACTTGCACTCAAGGTGAATGAACTCATACGTAAGAGTCTCGACTATGCATTTGCCAACTATCCCACTATTTCCGGATATGTAAAAGAACATTCACAGGCTATGGACGAGGAAGTAATGCGTAAACATATCGACCTGTATGTAAATAATTATTCAGTTTCACTGGGGGATGAAGGTCGTAAGGCAATTGAAACGCTTCATGAAGTGTTCCTTAAAAATACCGGCGATACAGAACATAAGGAATATGACCTGTTTTTATTTCCTTAATGCAGCTGCATAAACTTCCAGGCATCGTTTTCTTGCAAATACATGTTCCACTATCGGTGCGGGATAAGTGAATTCTTCAAATTCAGGAACCCATTTGCGCACGTATTTTAATTCCGGGTCAAACTTACTGGTCTGAAGGTAAGGATTGAACACCCGGAAGTACGGTGCTGAATCACATCCGCTACCAGCCGCCCATTGCCAGCCACCATTGTTGGAGGCCAGGTCATAGTCGAGTAGTTTTTTTGCGAAGTATGCCTCACCCCAGCGCCAGTCGATCAGGAGATGTTTACACAGGAACGAAGCAGTGATCATCCGCACACGGTTATGCATGAAGCCGGTTTCATTGAGCTCACGCATTCCGGCATCCACTATCGGGTAACCGGTATTACCCGCACACCAGGCTTCAAACTCCGTTTCATTATTCCGCCATTGGATAGCATCGTATTCTTTTTTGAAAGATTCGGTCTGTACCTGCGGAAAGAACCATAGGACCGATTGATAAAATTCACGCCAGATAAGTTCTTTCCGATAGGTCGCATTCAATTGTCCGTTCTGCCTGAACACTTCACGGATGGAGACCGTCCCGAAGCGGAGGTGTATACTTATCCGTGATGTACCCGCAATGGATGGAATATCCCGGGTCTTGTCATAATTACGGATGACCTGTTCCGGCGGCTGGCTTGAAGGGAACCCGGACCTGGTATGCCGGAACCCCATCGACCCCAGGGAAGGCAGCTGCCGGCTTTCCATTTGGCAAAGGTTGGCCATGTATTTTTCAGTTGGATAGGAAGCCAGGTAAAAATCATTGACGAAGGCATCCCATTTCCGGGAGAACGGTGTGAATACTGTATATGGTTTACCATCGTCTTTAACCAGCTCACCTTTTTCCAGCACCACCTGGTCCTTAAACGAACGGAATCCGATACCCTGTTCCTTTAACCTTGCGGTTACAGTTGCGTCACGTTGCCTTGCATAAGGCTCATAATCGTGGTTGGTAAATACAGTTCCGATTTCATAATCATTTACCAGGGTTTCAAATACCTGTAAGGGTACACCATACCGGACATCCAGTGTACTTCTTTTTTCGTGTAATATTTTATTGATATCATCCAGGACTTCGAAAATAAACTGGAGGCGACGATCTTTTTTATCCTCCAGGTCGTCGAGGATATCTGCATCGAATATGAATATGGGTACCACGGGCCGGTCGCCCTTCAATGCATGGTACAAACCTGCATTATCATGAAGCCGGAGGTCCCTTCGGAACCAGAATATATTAACCCTGGCCTTCATTCCTTAAAAAGTAAACGTCTTACTGCTTCATGCAGCTGACGGGAAATCTGGTAGCTATATTTTTCGTCGCCAATGCGACCCACCCAACGGATCCCCCTTATACAGTTGGTGAGAAACACTTCATCTGCTTCCTCAAGGTCGCTGATGGTTATGCCCTTCTCTTCCAGAACAAGATCATTGTCGGCCAGGTAGGTTTTGAGAAAACGGCGCATCACTCCATCAATACAGCCTTCGTCGAGTGGTGGAGTGAACAGCTGACCATTTTTTACAAGGAATACATTGGCAATGGTGGAGTCACAAATCCGACCCCAGGTATTCAGCACCAGGCAATCGTTCCATTTATTCGCCCTGGCATAACGCGCAGCCTGTACATAAGGAAGGAAACTGGAAGTCTTCAGGGGAGAAAACAGGTCGCAGCTTTTACGGGCATCGGGATAAATGCCCAGTTCAAGACCATTGATACTCCATTCATGAACGGAAGGTTCCAGTGGCCAGACTTCCAGCAAATACTTCGCTTCGTCGGTGCCTTCCAGTAGACCGCCATTACCCCGGAAGAAAGAAAGTCGTACCCGGGCAAGATTCGAAGCTTTGTTTAATTCACATAAACGGAGAATGGCCCCGACTATCTTTTCGCGATTAAAAAACGCCGGTAACCTGAGTTGCAGCAATTCGAGCGAAGAAAAGAGCCTGGCAAAGTGGAGGTCTTCCAATAGTATTTTCCCGTGGCTGACCTTCATTGTTTCAAACAAACCATCACCATAACGGTAGCTTTTATTAGCCGCCAGGAACAGGGGCTGGTCGTCCTGCATGATCTTCCCGTTATAATCTATACTGCTCATTGCGGATAAAACTACGGGAAAGCCCATAAAAAAACCCATCCGCTTTCGCTGGATGAGTTAATAAGCAATTAGTCATGCAATCGTTATTATGCCTGTTCTACCAGGCCTGCCTTTACGGCATACATAACAAGACCCGCCATTGACTTGGTTCCGGTCTTGGTTTTTAATTTATCCCTGATCGCTTCCACAGTCCGGGGACTGAGATCCACGATATCTGCAATCTCCTTGGTGCTCTTTTCATCGCACATCAGTTTCAGGATGGTAATTTCCTTGTCGGTCAGTTGCACATCCTGCGGCATGGACGATTCCACCACACGTTTTGTACGTAAACCACTGAGAAGTGCCTTATTAGTCAGATCGTTGAAGAAGAAATCCTGTTCGTACACCGTACGTATAGCATCATAAATCATTTCAGATCCTGATTCCTTTGTAAGGTAGGAATTCGCCCCTATCTCCATCATCCTTGAAATCACAGAATGATCGTTATGCATCGATAACATGATCACTTTTACATTCGGATAAAGTTTTTTGATCTCAGGTAAGGTGGTGAGTCCATCCATGATTGGCATCTGGATGTCAAGGAGAACTACATCAGGCTGGATGTGTCGGAGCAAGTTCAACAGCTGCATTCCATTTTCAGCTTCTGCTACCATCTGTATGTCCTTACGGCTTGACAAAGAAGTCTTTACACCTGTCCGGAAAAGCGCGTGGTCATCAGCAATTGCTACTTTAATTACAGCGTTAGGCTCGTGATTTTTCATGGGTTGATATTGGTATTATAGGATTTTATCAGTTAATTCCTGATGCAAGATGTAAAATTCCCGCTTCTTGTACTATAGTAGAAGTACTTGATTTACAGCCTGTGGAAAGTACCAGCTAATTTTAACGTTAGTTTACCTTTTGCAAAAGGGGCAAATACGCGGAGAAAAAAGGTTTATCTACGGTCTGAAATGTATTTTCCGATGTACAGAGAAAGAGAGTTTGTGCTCTTGTTAACATTGGAATGTGGATATATTTTTGTTTCAGAAAGTTGATGCAAGGATACGAGTCGTTCCATCCAATGTCCAAACCGTCCAGCAAATTTTTTTCCAATCCTATCCAAAACCAAAGACCGATCGCTCCCCAGATCAACTTTCTAATTTTTTTTAACCATGACCCGTTTTTAAACTCCGTTGTTCCATTGAAGCCAACGTGTGTACGCTGACCAAACCATTCAACCTTACCTTTTAATTCCGCATTACCTCTTTCATTCATAACAGTAACGTTCAGCCCATCCCCGAGGATGGGTTTTTTTATTTGCCGGCCGGAAAAAAATGGGACCTCCCCCATCTGAGGGAGGCTCCCCTGTCTCTGTAAAGTACTCTCACATACTACTCGTCTGTCCCCGGGAGGGACTATACATTCACATAGTAATCCGGCCCGATCCGCTTACGCGAATACGGTCATTACCTGTTCGTTGAAAAGTTGATGGATGTTGGAACGGAAATCAGGGGGATTGGATACCTGTTAAGGCAGGAGGCAAATCTATTCTTCCGCTTCCGTACCTGCAAGTATTTGTAAAAATAAAAATCCGGACGGCCCCGAACTAAAGAAAAGCACCTGTATGACTGGCCTTTACCTTTTTAATACCCTCCGGCTTACCTGCATACACAACAGTACCACCGCCATCGCCCGCTTCCGGACCAAGATCGATGAGCCAGTCGGCACTCCGGATTACATCGGTATTATGTTCGATCACCAGGATGGAATGACCCTGCTCGATCAGCGCATTGAACGAAGTGAGCAGTTTTTTGATATCATGAAAATGCAGACCCGTTGTTGGTTCATCAAAGATGAACAGGATCTTATTGGTGTTCTTTCCTTTTCCCAGGAAAGAAGCTAGTTTCACCCGTTGCGCTTCACCGCCCGATAAGGTATCGGAAGATTGTCCCAGTTTTATATAACCAAGACCAACATCGCTCAGTGGTCCGATTGCCCTGGTAAGTGATTTTTCGTCATAGAAAAAATCTATCGCTTCATCAACACTCATATCCAGTACATCGTAAATACTTTTGTCTTTGTATTTCACCTCGAGCACTTCTTCCTTGAATCTTTTTCCGCCACAGGTTTCACAGGTCAGGTGTACATCTGCCAGGAACTGCATTTCAACCACCTGTTCGCCCTCACCCTTACAGGTATCACATCTGCCCCCATCCACATTAAATGAAAAATGTTTGGGCTGGAAGCCACGCATCTTACTCAGGGGCTGGCTGGCATAGAGATCCCTTATTTCATCGTAGGCCTTGATATAGGTAACCGGGTTACTTCGCGATGATTTACCAATGGGATTCTGATCAATCATTTCGATCTGCGAAATACTTTCAATATCACCGGTGACTGCTTTATGAAAACCAATCTTGTCCCCAAACTCACCCTTGATCTTCCTGAGTGCGGGATACAGGATCTGTTTAACCAATGTGGTCTTTCCGCTACCGCTTACACCACTGACTACACACAGGACGTTCAGTGGAAATTCAACCGTTATGTCCTGCAGGTTATTTTGCCGGGCACCTTCTACTGTAATCGACCTTGTCCATTTACGCAGGGTCTTTGGCGGGTCAATAGAAAATTCGCCGCTGAGATATTTACCGGTAAGACTTTTCGGATTGGAAACGATCTCGTCATAATTGCCTTCGGCAATCACTTCTCCACCAAGATGTGATGCCAGTGGTCCCATGTCGATAATATGATCGGCTTCCCGCATCATCATCTCATCATGCTCCACCACCACTACTGTATTTCCAAGATCACGTAATTCCTTCAGCACACGGATCAGGTTGGTGGTATCTCTTGAATGCAGACCAATAGAGGGTTCATCAAGGATATATAACGAGTCGGTCAGATTGCTGCCCAGGCTCCTTGTCAACTGGATCCGCTGGCTTTCGCCACCGCTCAGGCTATTGGCGAGGCGACTGATAGTAAGGTAACCAAGACCCACATCCATCAAGGTTTTCAGCCGGTTGGACAGTTCAAGTAAAATACGTTTGCCGATCTGTTTGTCCTGTTCAGAAAGATTGGCCTCCAGTTCATCGAACCAGGGTTTCAGTTCTTTTACGGGCAGTGAACTCAGTTCACCGATATGTTTACCCCTTACCTGAACATACAGGGCTTCGGGACGCAGCCGGTATCCATTACAATCCGGACAAAGCGTGCGGCCACGGTAACGGCTGAGCAGAACACGGTACTGGACTTTATAAAGATTCTGTTCAACTTCCCGGAAAAATGCATTGATGCCATTCACATGTTCGTTGCCTTTCCAGAGTACATCAAGTTGTTTGGCAGTAAGATCACTAATGGGCTTGTGAACAGGAAAGTCTGTTTTTTTTGCAGCCTTGATAAACGCTTCACGCCATAGCCCCAGTTTTTCGCCCTTCCATGGTGCAACCGCACCATCAAAAACGCTTAAACGGCGATCGGGTATAACCAGGTCCGTATCGATCCCAAGCACCTGGCTGAATCCTTCGCAGGTTGGGCATGCCCCAAAGGGATTATTAAATGAAAACAGGTTGGGTACCGGTTCTTCAAAAACCATTTCATCCAGCTCAAACCGGTTATTGAAATGAAGTATTTTTTCACCATTCACTTCGAGATACATATCACCCTCCCCTTCATAAAAGGCAGTACCGATAGAATCAGATATCCGATGGATATCATCTTCATCAAAATCTTTTTTAACGATCCGGTCAACCAGGATCCCTCCACCCGCCAGCGGACTTCCGGGTTTTGATTTTGTTTTAAAATGGGATTTAAGGGTTTTATCATCCATTTCCTGCAGCTCTTCAATCCGGAGGATCTGACCATTGAGATACATCCTGGAAAACCCTTTCTGGGCCAGGATATTTAACTCTTCACGCGTTTCGCGGTTTTTATGCTGACGAAAAATAGCCAGGATAAATACCTTGTCGCCGTCCTTCATTTTGAGGATCGCATCCACCACATCCTTCACATCATCCTTCTTCACTTCCCTTCCCGACACGGGGGAGATGGTTTTACCGATCCTTGCGTATAAAAGTCGCAGGTAATCGTAAATTTCCGTCATACTTCCAACGGTACTCCGGGGTGTGCGGGTAATGACTTTTTGTTCAATGGCAATCGCAGGGCATAAACCCTTAATATAATCCACGTCTGGCTTATCCATGCGATTGAGGAACTGGCGGGCATACGCACTCAGGCTTTCAGCATACCGGCGCTGGCCCTCTGCATAAAGGGTATCGATGGTCAGGGAGGATTTTCCGGAACCGGAGACTCCCGTAACCACAATGAACTTATTACGAGGGATTTCCACAGAAATATTCTTCAGATTATGGACTTTCGCGCCCCTGATCTGGATATTTTCTGCGGGATTTACGGTCTTTGCCGTAGCGGGATTCTTCCCTGTTTTTGTTTTTTCCATTATATGCCGTGCAAAGGTAAAGCCTTATCCAATGCGAACTCCAGGGAATACTATTAACATTTCTTTTAAAACAAATTACGGCTAAGCTTACGTATATTGTTTGGTGGTATCGCGAAATGCCCTATTTTTATTATCCAATATCCAAAATAATATGCCAAAACCAAAAACAACCCCGCCTATAGCATAATACTCTACACTTTACCTTTTCCTGTTTTTCCAGTTCGACCATAACCAATATCCATTTAACCAGCTTAACCTTAGGAGTATTATGAAAGCTTTCAGCAAAAAAACCGACAACGAGTTAATACACTTGTTTCAGGATGGCCATCTTGAGGCCCTTGAAGTGCTTGTATTACGTCACAAAGACAAACTGTTCAGTTCTATTCTTTTTCTTGTAAAGGATAAATACCTGGCAGAAGATATTTTCCAGGACGCGTTCATCCGCATCATTGATACGATGCGCAGTGGACGTTATACTGAAGAAGGAAAATTTCTTCCATGGGCAGGACGAATTGCCCACAACCTCTGCGTTGACCATTTCCGCAAGGTTAAAAGAACGCCGATTATCCGTAACAGCGAAGACAAGGACATTTTTGAAGTACTGAATTTTTCGGAAGACAGTGCTGAAACAGTTATGATGAAGAGACAAAGCCATAGCCGCGTCCGCGATATGCTCGACCGTTTACCGGAAGACCAGCGCGAAGTCATCATTCTTCGTCATTATGCTGATATGAGTTTTAAAGAAATTGCAGCAGCTACCAACTGCAGCATCAACACCGCACTTGGCCGGATGCGTTACGGACTGATCAATCTGAGAAAATTGATGGTTCAAAAACAAATTGCCCTGTAATCCGTTATAATTTATCTTTGCACAGCTGCTGAATAATATTGTCATTCTGTATCTCCAGCTACGTCCGGGAACTTTTTTTTAATACGAAGTTTCCATTTGCTTGCCGGTAGCAGGCTTTTACAGAATGACACCAAATTGAAACCCGTCGGGCATGCCGCGACGGGTTTTTTTATTTTTTCATACGATGCCCAAACGGGTGAATCGCTTTACCGGCTCAGAGCCTAAAGCTAGCAATGGCAGAAATATTATTTTTTTGATTCGTTACGATACGCATCCAGTCCCGCTTTCAGCCAGGCTTCAAATTCCCTTGCATCTGGTGTATAAAACTTCGTCCTTACCAATGCCCGTTCATCAGGGCTGATAATGGCATATTGTGGCTGCGAAGTAGCATCAAAATTATCTACCTGGAAAGCAGTCCATTTATCACCAACGGTCCGGAGGGTTTTCTCTGATCCATTCTTTGCCGTATACACCTGACGTTCGCTGGCTGGTAATAAAGTACGTTCATCCACATAGAGGGAAACAAGGATAAAATCCTCCTTCATTAGTTTTTCCACAGCGGGATCGGTCCATACTTTTTCTTCCATGCGGCGGCAGTTAACACAGGCCCATCCGGTGAAATCTATCAGCACTGGTTTGTTTTCTTTTTTGGCGATCCTGATCGCCTCCTCATAATCGAGTAAGGGTTTATCACAGTTAACAGGGGCTTTGTAGACACTGTAACAAACCGGCGGCGGAAACCCGCTGATCAGCGAAAGTCTTGCTGCCGGAGTATTGGTCAGACCCGGGATAAGATATAGAGTTATCAGGCCGAATAAAATGATGAATGCTATCCGGACCGGACCGAATTTTTTCGGAACCGTGCTATGTGAAAGGCGGATCTTCCCAAGCAGGAACAGAACCGTTAACGCGCCGATCAGGATCCACAGGCCAATAAAGATTTCACGTTTCAGGATGCCCCACTGTTGCACATTGTCTGCATTAGCCAGGAATTTTACCGCCAGTGCCAGTTCAATAAAACCCAGGACCACTTTGAGGTCGGTCATCCAGCCCCCTGATTTCGGAATCGACTGCAGCCAGTGGGGGAATAGTGCAAACAACGCAAACGGCAGTCCCAGTGCCAGCCCGAAACCTGCAGCTCCTGCAGTAAGCGGCCACGCGCCTCCGTCAGCCACACCAGCAAGCAGGGTTCCGAGAATCGGACCTGTACAGGAGAAGGATACAATGGCCAGGGTAAGCGCCATAAAAAATATTCCCGCAATATTCCCAAGTCCGGATTTGGCATCAGCCTTATTGGCAAAGGAAGCGGGCAGTGTAATATCAAAATAACCAAAGAACGAGATTGCAAAGACTACGAACACTACAAAAAATGCTAGGTTCAGCCATACATTGGTGGAGATATTATTGAAGATATCAGGATTGGTCTTACCCGCAATATGGAAAGGCACTGTGATAAGCAGGTATATCAGGAAAATAAAAAATCCATACAGTATCGCACTACCCTTGCCCTTACCTGGCTTGCCCTTTTTACCGGTGAAAAATGAAACTGTCAGGGGGATCATCGGGAATACACAAGGTGTAAACAGCGCAATCAGTCCGCCGAGGAAACCCAGTAAAAAAATACTGAGATAACTGCTGTGTTTTTTAATATTGTCACCGCTGTCGGACACCGGATGGTCGATATCAATCGTGGGAATCAGGATGCGGGAAGTTGTTGCTTCCTGACCACCTTCAATGGCTACCGTGAAAGGAAGCACCTGCTGGTAAAACTCATCACCCTTGCCAATATGATACGTCAGTTCGCCCTGGATTTTTGATGGCCAGGGACCTGTACCCTGAAGTGGCACCACCCAGCTTACATCACCGGTATTAACCGAAAAACTCGCATTTTCGAAAATGCCCACTGACATGGATTCTGTTTTGGAACCGGTGCCGGTAATAGTTCCTGATTTTAAAGAAGAATCGGCAAAGGTTATGCTCACGGCAGGTACATCGATCAGCGACTGCCCGGGTGCATAGAGATAGAAGCCATTATGTTGTTTTGACTTGAATACCAGTTCCACATGTCCTTCGCTATTCCTGCTGCCGACTTCCCATTTATGAAAGAGACTATCCTGCGTAAGGCCGGTTATGGAAACAAGGGTTAAAAGACAAAGGAGAATGGTGGTTCTAACTTGAAGGAACATTTCTTTGGAGGATTTAAATACAAACGGGTTCCGCTAAGAACCCGTCAAAAACAAGCTCTCAAATTTTTTATTTGATGGCAACCGCAAAATTAATGGTTTTGGGAGGCAAACATTTCTGATCATCGCAGGTCTGGAACGTGACCTTGCCACTGAGGTTTGTTTTAGCATTGGTTTTCAGCTTTACCACCTGCACAAAATCAACTTTTGAAGAATACTGGTTGGCAGATACTTCAAGTTGTGCATCATGGAACTTTTCCATTTTGCCCAGTTCTTTGATCTTGCCTTCCAGGCCAATCAGGGGATTACCGGCAAATACGATACTGGTTGGATCAACAATGGCATCTTCGGGCTGGACCTGCGAATACAGGTGCCATCCGGTCTGGATCGTTGCGGTGATATGGACTTCGTAAGTCTTGTCGGCGATCTTCGTAGCTGTATAACTCCAGCTAACCGGATTGACCTGCGCATCAGCTGCAGCAAGCGAGAACAATGCAACAAAAAAGAATATGATTTTTTTCATACTTAAAACGTTAGGCTAAATTAATCAGGGTTTTACCGGCAAGCGATTATTTTTAGTTAAAATCAGTACCGGATCCAGGGCAAGACGGGTATAATACGTCTGGGGTTGGCTGGACCTGCAAGTCGGGGATATTTATCCCGCTACCAGTTGGCTCGACATCAGCAGGTCGCGGATAATGGTCCTTCCATCGGTATTTCCAAGGGCTGCTGAACAGGCCCGTTCCGGGTGGGGCATCATCCCGAACACGTTACGGGTTTCGTTACAGATTCCGGCAATACTGCGGGTGGCGCCATTCGGGTTTGATCCCGGCGTAATTTTACCTGATTCATCGCAATAGCGGAAGATTACCTGGCCATTGGCTTCCAGTGAATCCAGGGTTTTTTCGTCGGCATAATAGCGTCCTTCACCATGGGCAACCGGGATCTTGTAAATATTTTCTGAGGCATCCTTAATGAATACATTATGGCAGATAAACTGCTGGTTGCTGTTGCGGAGCAGGGCACCCGGTAACAGGTGCGATTCACAAAGTATCTGGAATCCGTTACACACACCAAATACTTTCCCACCGCCTTTCGCAAATTCAATCACACTCTGCATCATCGGGCTGAAACGGGCGATGGCACCGCATCTCAGGTAATCACCATAGGAAAATCCCCCGGGCAGTACAATACAGTCGTCTGTGGTAAAAGAACCCAGGTCCCTGTCCTTATGCCAAAGCATGGTTACTTCCTGACCGAGATCCTCCTGGAGGGCATCCTGCATATCCCTGTCGCAGTTTGAACCCGGAAAAACGACTACACCAAATTTCATATCCGCTATTTGTGGTTTGAAGCGCAAAGATAAGGACTGCCGGTGTAACAGACCGACTGCTGGTCTCCAATAAACTGGTAAAAGAACGGGCCAGTGGAGTTACCAACCCGGTCCCACATACTGGTAAGAAAAAATATAAGCCAGTGTAAGCCAGAACAGCAGGACCGCAAATGGCCGCCAGGTCGAATAAAAATAAGTGCAGGCATGAAAGGCGGCCATGGGAATCATGGCCATCAGCCAGTTCTCAAATGTGCCTGTGGTATTTACAAAAGGTAATAACAGCGATGCCATCAGGTACAATAAAAGAAGGCTCCACCCCTTGCGCACATTGATCAGCATCCTGCGAAGGTTTTCCTGCACATAATAACCGCCCACCAGGAAGGGCACCATGATCAGGAACACACTTCCTGCCAGCCACAAAGATTGTTTCAGGGAAGGCATACCTATGGTAACATGTGGCAGGAACCCCTGCCAGCTCCACTCCCCGCCGATTACAATGAATATCGCATAAAAATAAAATGGAGTAGTGATCCCAAGCAGGCAGATCAGCCACTCGGTTATCCGGAACGGCCGCATAACTGCAAGGGCGAGAAGTACCCATAACACAAAGGTCAGTGAGGAAATGAACAGGAACCCCGCAATACCAAGGGCCACCCCGATATTAAAAATAAGCCCCTTTGCATTTGCCTTATTATAAGTAGAGAAAAGCCAGGAGAGCACCAGCAGTAAAATGGTATTGACCAGCAACGGTGGACTGAACTGATTCCATTCCGGCAGCAGGGAGGTAACCAGCAGGTACGACATACCCGGCAGGTAGCTGGGCTTATTGATCATCCGCTGGTTATTCACGAAATTATTTAACCACACCGCCTGGATAAACAATAACGCAAAGGCCAGCAACGGGTAAAGGATGGTAAATGACCTGGATGCCGGATCCAGGAAACGCAGGATCGCATCGTATAAAACACCATCACCCGGTCGCATGGCAGGCGCACGGGGATTGCTGAACATGGGTAGTTTGATTACCACGCCAAGTATGAGCAGCACAAGCAGGTTGAAGGGATTCTTCTGTTTAAAAATTCCGACCACGGGTACAGGATATTAAGAATTAGTTATACTCCAGCTTCGCGAAACAGATATAATTACGGTAAACACAGGGAATGATCATCTGGCGGGCACTCACCTGTTTGGCAAACTTCGGCATAAAATCGTAACCCCTGTCAAGGTTCTTCAGTGTTGGGTTACGGTTGATCTTTCCACCCGGTGCAAGACTGAAATCGTTCAGCAGCTGCAGTCTCTTCTCCATATTATTAAAAAGGAAATGAAGTTCGCCACCGGTATTCATGAGCTGGTAGGAAATGAGATCGTCGGTCTGGTCGTCAAACTGCTGTTTGGCGATCACACTGTTCCATTCCTTACGGCCTGTTTTGTCGTACGAACTGATCACGATATTGTCGGCCTGGTACCGCATATTCTGGTAATCATTCCAGCGGTTACCCATTCCATAAATCCCGTTATAATAGGGTGAATACGAATAATAATCATACGACCTCGCAAATGGTGAGCCGTAGAGATAGTTATACCTGTTCCAGGCGCCGCCGCGTGAACTGGTATAAAACGACTCACTGGCAATCAGGAATCCACCGTCGCGGCGGGTGATGATATTCTTTATAAAATAATCATTGAAGGCCGACTTGGTACTGGCATTTCCGCGCGCTTCGCGGCGGAGTTCATCCGAAAAAGCGAGGGTATCCTCAGCAACAGTCAGACCTGTTACCTTATCCCAGATATAAAAATAATACCCCTCCACATTTCCCCTTCGCTGGGTATAATAAAAGGAGGTCAGGAAATACCGTTTGTTGAAATTATCGGGTTTGATATGGATCTCGTCGAAATAGACCTTCTCGCCCGGTTTCAGGTCCTGCACCAGGAACGAATCTGCCTGCGCATATTTGACCACAAAAGCAGAAGTACCAATGTTTTCATTATTTACGCGGTCAAATTTGGTGAACACCAGGTCACCATCATTATCCAGCACAAACTCGTCCAGGTAATCATCCCGGTCCTGCATTGGCATGGACAGGCGGCTTTTTTTAAGCAGGTTGAGATTATTGTCGAACAACACGGTTGTGATCAGGTAGTTCTTTTTATTTTTACTGTTAACCTTGAAAACCAGAATCTTACTCTTGTCCTCACTGGCAATCACCGAATAGATTTTATTATCTCCCCCGAAGTTGAGCTGGGTGGTATCCAGCTCCCTCAGTTCTTCCATGAGTTTACCCTCGCCATTTATCTTCGCTGCGGCGCAATGAATTACATTCTTTTTCCGGTACTGGTAAATCATATAGGCAAAATCGGGGAACGCGAAAAAGTCTACGTTGATCACCCGGTCATTATCCGGAAGATAGGTCTGGTCAATCCGGGAAACCTGTTTCATATCATTATCCAGGATACTGATCCAGTTATTATTCCGAAGACTCTTATATATCAGGAAATTTCCATTGATTTTACCGATTATTTCGAAGTTGAGACGACGGCTATCATCCTTATCCACCTCCGAGTAAACTATTTTTTGCGCACCGGCAGAAACCCCTGCCAACATGATCACTAACAATACAAACAATCGTCTTTTTGACATAAAAATCCTTGTTTTAGCTTTTTAAAGTTACCGAATGGGTATCATTCGGACGGTATTTTGTGTTTAAAAGATGCAGGGCGGACCAATTTTACATCAACGGAAAGAGGGCTATAAAATTGCGGTAGCCGGTAGCCATCCGGCAATCTTTTACTGGATTGGTCGTTGTATTTGGATTTTGCCACTACATTTGCAATTGTTCTGAAATAAACCATGCTCAATAGATCAGGACATTAACAATTTGACATAAGTGAAAACACCGACGAATAAGGCCACTGCTGCAGGACTAGTCATAGCACTGGGAATCATTTACGGGGATATCGGAACTTCCCCATTATATGTTTTCAATGCCATAATAGGTAACAGGATGGTCACCGAAGAGCTTATTATCGGTACACTCTCCTGTATTATATGGACACTTACGCTCCAGACCACAATCAAGTATGTGGTATTGATCCTGCGGGCCGACAACCGCGGTGAGGGCGGCACCTTTGCGTTGTATGCACTGGTGCGACGACGAAAAAAATGGCTGGTTCTTCCCGCTATGATCGGGGGAGCAGCCCTCCTGGCCGACGGGATCATCACCCCACCTATGACCATCACCTCCTCCATCGAGGGATTGTCAGAACTTCCGGCCCTTCGTAACCTTGGCACCAACACCATTGTTATTGTGGTCATCGCCATCCTGGCGCTCTTCTTTTTCTTCCAGCAATTCGGCACCGCTTCCATTGGTAAAGTATTCGGACCGGTTATGTTTATCTGGTTCCTGATGCTGGCTGTCCTTGGAGCCATGCACGTTTTTGACGATGTTTCAATCTTTAAGGCACTTAGTCCCCATTATGCCATACAGTTTTTAAAGAATTACCCGGGAGGATTCTGGCTGCTTGGTGCTGTATTCCTCTGTACCACCGGGGCAGAGGCACTCTACAGCGACCTCGGCCACTGCGGCCGGGCAAATATCCGGGTGAGCTGGATTTATGTAAAAACCTGCCTGCTCATTAACTATTTTGGCCAGGGAGCCTTCCTGCTTCATAACCGCCGGGGTCTTACCATTACACCCGAACTGAAAGAATCAATGGGTATTAATGCGTTTTTCGACCTGATGCCGGAATGGTGGATCATACCAGGTGTGGTCATCGCTACCACGGCGGCAATCGTTGCCAGCCAGGCTATGATCTCCGGTGCATTCACCCTCATTAGTGAAGCCATGCGGCTGAATCTCTGGCCCAAGGTCAAGATCCGCTACCCATCGGAAGAAAAAGGCCAGCTCTTTATCCCCGCTATCAACCTGCTGCTGTTTGTAGGTTGCGTGGGGGTGGTACTTTACTTCCAGAAATCATCCAATATGGAAGCAGCCTACGGACTCGCCATTATTGTGACCATGCTCACTACAACAATCCTGTTTGCCAACTATCTTGTATTACACCGGGTGAAAGCAACCTGGATTTATATTTTCCTGATTGGTTATTTCACAGTGGAGACGGGTTACATGATTGCCCTGATGGAAAAATTTGTACACGGAGGTTTCATTACCCTGCTGATCGGCGGCATCATGTTCCTCATTATGTATGTCTGGTTCCGGGCCCGCCGTATCAAAAACCGATATGTGGAATTTGTGCGGATGGAACATTATATTCCCAAGATACAGGAACTGAGTAATGACCGGGCGGTACCAAAATTTGCCACCCACCTGGTATACCTGACCAGTGCCAACAATCCCAAGGAAATTGAACATAAGATCATTTATTCAATCCTGAACCGCAAACCCAAACGGGCAGATATTTATTGGTTTGTTCACGTGGATACAATGGACGATCCCTATACCTGCGAATACAAGGTGGATCATATCATCCCCAACGATATTATCCGGGTGGATTTCCGACTCGGATTCCGGATGGAACCAAGGATCAACCTGATGTTCCGCAAAGTGGTGGAAGACCTGGTGGCAAACAAGGAAGTAAATATTATCAGTCGTTATGAAAGCCTGGCCAGCAGTAATACCGTAGGTGATTTCCAGTTTATGGTGATGGAAAAATACCTGAGCCAGGACAACGAACTTCCGTTTATCGAAAGGGTGATTATGAAACTGCACTTCTGGCTTAAGGAACATAGTTTATCGGAAGAAAGGGGTTTTGGACTGGATACGGCCAACGTGATCGTGGAAAAATTCCCGCTGATCGTTGCCCCGGTTACCAATTTGAAATTGCGCCGGGTGGATGATTAAGTTTGCCCCGGCATAGAGAGCTGGTCCGGAGATAGTCGTGTTGGTTTACACCGGGCCGGCGTTCCCACAATCTTCTTTTCATCCGACCGTTATTGTTAAGGATAACCCAATTCAGGATCAGCTTTGTTACCAGATACCTGGATGGCCGTCATACGTTCAAACCAGGTATATGAAATCAAAACTCTACTCAATTATTTCCGTTGTTGTCACACTGCTGCTGGTATCCTGTAAATCGGCCGAAAAATTATACCAGCGTGGCAATTACGAGGCTGCCGTGGAAGTAGCTGCTAAAAAACTGGCAAAAAAAACCAATGATGCCGCCCTGATCGAGGTTATCCAGAACGCATATAAATATGCGGTGGAAGATCACGAAGGCAGGGTACGCACACTTGCCAACTCCAGTTCGGATCTCCGTTTCGAAAATATTTACCAGGAATATTACAGTCTCCAAAGCCTTTACCAGGTGATCCGTAATTCACCCACTGCTTTTGAGGTGGTTCATCCAACCGACTATTCTTCTTACCTGAGTACTTACCAGGAAGAAGCCGGTAATGCCCGGTTTGAACGGGGAATGGCCCTGCTCGACCAGAATAATAAATTGAGTTCCCGGAATGCCTACTATGAATTCCAGCGGGCACTTAATCTTAAACCAGGCGACCTGACCATCCGCCAGAAAATGGATGAAGCCTATGCACTGGGTGTGACCAATATCGTGATCGAACCGCTTACCCGTTTCGGCTACCAGTATACTTCGTTTAATTACGATTATAATAATTTCAATTATAATACCCTTCAGTACCTGTCGCAGAACAGGTCCAACCAGTTCCTCCAATATTTTTCCGCCAATGATGCCATGGCATCGGGTGTGCGGGTAGACCAGGTGGTTGACCTGAAATTCAGCGATGTGAATATTGGCCGTTACCGCGACCAGCGCAGCACCCGTGAAGTGAGCCGCCGGGTTGTGTCAAAGGAAATTGTAATCACCAAGGACAGTATTATAAAAGAATATACCACCGTGAAGGCAAAGATCACCACCACCCACCGGACGCTTACTGCCGATGGCCTGCTGCAGGCAACCTCCAGGAACCCCGCTGGTCAATGGATCTGGAGTGATACCTACCGGGGCGAATACCATTGGGAATCCAGCTTCAGCACCTATACCGGTGATGAACGTGCACTGAGTGATGCGGATAAAAAACTGATCAACCAGCGGGAACAGTATCCTCCTTCAAACGACCAGATCATTAACCTGATCATGAACGAGATCCAGCACAAGGCTCAATGCGGGATCAGCGATTTCTTTAACCGGTCGAACGGTTAATAAAGACGGATCATAAAATTATTGCCGGTGTTTTACACCGGCTTTTTTGTGCCGGATGGCTGAACAATCCTACATTCGTCAGGATAATTAAACCTGGTAACCGGTCAATCTTAAGATATGAATTCAATCAATCGCAGGAAATTCCTTAACGTTGCTTCTGTAGCGGCCGTTCCCGCCATACTCCCTATTATGGAAAATGATAATCGTAAAAATTACAAGATCATCCACCATGTATTCTTTTACCTGAAGAATGCAGGCTCACAGGAAGATATCAATCTGCTTATTGAAGGATTAAAAACCCTCAAAGGAATAGATGAAGTAAAAGAACTGCAGATCGGCAAACCCGCATCAACGGTCAAACGTGATGTGGTTGATAACAGTTTCGATGTATCGGAACTGATGTATTTTAAAACGGTGGAAGACCAGGATGCCTACCAGGTTCACCCGATCCATAAAGCATTCGTGGAGAAATACTCGCACCTGTGGAAGAATGTAAAGGTGTTTGATATGGAGGTGTTGAAATAATTTATTCAACCGCCACCACATTCTGTGATTTATTCTTCCTGATCTTGTCGGGAATAGTAAGCAGGATTTCCTGGCGCAGTACCCCGATCAGTTTCTTCTTTACCAGATTACGGTGAACAACAATACTGACTTCGCGCATGGGTGAAGGTTTGCGGAAACGCCTGATCAGCCGGGCTTCGCGCTCAGGCAGGTCAAGTGTGGCCAGCTCGGGTATAATGGTAATCCCGTCGTTGAGCTCCACCATCCGCCGCAAAGTTTCAATACTGCCGGCCTCATAATCGAAATGGCTGTTCTCCCGGCTGATCTTCCTGAGTTCACAAAGGTTCACAATCTGTGACCGGAAACAATGACCCTCTTCCAGTAACCAGAGTTTATTCGGATCAATATCCTGTGGCAGGATATATGTTTTTTTATAAATGGAATTTTTACGCGACACATAGGCCATCAGTTCTTCATAAAACAATACAATCTCCTTGACATTAGCGTCCAGCAGCGGTGTTACCAGGATTCCCGCATCCAGTTTCCCTTCCTTTAGTTTCAGGATAATCGACTCCGTCATCATTTCATGTACGATCAGCCTGACGGCGGGATATTTTTTACTGAACGAACGGATAAACAAAGGAAGAAGATAAGGTGCCACAGTGGGAATTATCCCGATCCTGAGCTCGCCGTTCAATACTCCCTTTTGTTCCTGTACCGATTCCAGTAACCCATCACGTCCGGCCAGGATACCCCTTGCCAGTGTAATGATTTCTTTTCCCGCTTCTGTAGGCACCACCGGCTGTTTGCTCCGGTCGAAAATCTTCACGTCGAGTTCCTCCTCCAGCTTCTGGATCTGCATACTCAGCGTGGGTTGTGTTACATAACAATGTTCTGCAGCTTTTCCAAAATGCCGCCAGCTATCCACTGCGATAACGTATTCAAGTTGTACAAATGTCATATCAGGTTATAACTAACAGGTCCATAGAAAGTTTATTCCTCCAGGGTTACCTTCGATTTTCCCACTTTCAGTTTATATCCCACGCCGATCTTCAGTGCATAGTTTTCATCAGTATGGCTTACAGGAAATCCGAAACAAACAGGATAATCATATTCTTTCACGTGCTCACGGATGGACTCATAAATCGTTTTGCCAAATGGCCGTTCCGTATCCTTCATATCGGTAAAACCACCAATGATAAGACCTGCCAGCTTTTTAAGTTTACCCGCCCTTTTCAACTGCAGGAACATCCTGTCTGCACTATAAATATATTCCCCCACGTCTTCAATAAACAAAATCCTCTCACGGGTTTTAAAATCCGAATCGGTCCCGATTACATTT
Source organism: Chitinophagaceae bacterium (assembly GCA_040510375.1). GTDB lineage: Bacteria > Bacteroidota > Bacteroidia > Chitinophagales > Chitinophagaceae > JBEVJC01. Next base: position 15,729 of record JBEVJC010000016.1, on the reverse strand, counting down.
GCCAGCAGCGCGAGATTACCACCAACCAGTTCACCTATGCCGGCGCCTGTCCTGTTTAAATCATGCGCTTCGCAACTGTACCTTGCAAAATTGCCCGACAACGCACTTTTTAAAGAACCAACAAACCGGTTGATATATCCTGCATTATTAAAAGCTGCAGCCATGGGGGCATGCATCGATGAAATATAATAGTTGGTATAAAGGTGTGTATGTAATACGGTGATATCACTGTATCCGATAAGCCATTTCGGATTTTTTTTAAACTGCTCAAAGTTGATATCGTCAATGATCCGGCCCATCCCGTATCCGCCACGGGCAAACAGGATGGCTTTTACATTATCATCGTCCAGCATGACCTGCAAATCTGCCAGCCGTTCCTTATCTGTACCCGAAAAATAATTTTCCGAACTGCCGCCCAGTGTCTTGCCAACCTGTACCCTGAACCCCCATTCTTCCGTAAGCACCCGGATACATTCCGCCGCTTTTTCATACGCCATAAAACCTGCGGGGCAAACAATACCGATCGTATCACCAGGTTCCAGGTAAGGAGGAGTTTTGATCATAAATTTTCTGTTAACGAAACATTTTCGCCGCCCACCACCAGCTTGTGGCGGACACCACATTTTAATGCATAATTATTTTTCTGGTGACCAACCGGGAAATCAAAACAAACCGGGTATTTCTGTCCCTTTACTTTTTCAAGAACGATATCATATAAATCGAGACCGAATTCTTCTTCCGGATTTTCCATGGGTTTCATCCGGAAGCCGCCGATAACCAATCCTGCGAGTTTCTCCAGCTTGCCGGTCTGCTTCAAATTCCAGAACATCCGGTCGATCGAATAAAGATATTCACCCACATCTTCCACAAACAGGATTTTATTCCGGGTATCAAGATCCGATTTCGAACCCGACAATGACTCCAGCGTTTTCAGGTTGCCACCAACCAACACACCCTGGGCAATACCCTGCCGGTTGCGGGCATGCGGTTTTACCGGATAACAAATAACCCCGCCGGTAAGTGCCTGCCTGATTGATTCGGCCGTTTCCCTGATTACCTGGTCGATATTAAGGGGGTCGGCCGGAAATGCATTACCCATTTTTGAATGTAAGCTGGCAACGCCAATATTACGATTGATATAGGAATGGAGTACGGTGATATCACTGAACCCAAGGATCCATTTGGGACGCTTGCGGAATCTGGACCAGTCGATTTGTTCAACAATCCTCACCGACCCATACCCGCCCCTTGCACAGAAAATTGCTTTTACTTCCGGATTATCAAGCATGGACTGGATATCGGCCAGGCGTTCCTCATCGGTGCCCGCCAGGCTACCCGAACGTTTCCCGATCGTAACTCCCGTCAACACCCGGAAACCCCAGGCTTCCAGTTGGCGGATAGTTGGTATCATATCACCGGGCAACAGGTAACCGGCAGGCGAAGTAATACCGATCAGGTCGCCTTTTTCCAGGTAAGGAGGAATCTGCGGAACAGGATCAGTCGAAAAAGAATGGGCCGGTGCCATCACCGGCAGACTGCCAACTGCTAACAGCGTGCTGGTCGATGTCAGGAATTCTTTTCGGTTCATAAACTAAAGTTATCTGAAATCACCCACTTGGCTATGATTGTGAATCCGGTATTTTTGCAGATCAATACCGAATGGCTTTTTACAATGACTGATTTTAAAAGATACCTGGTTACGGCTGCCCTCCCTTATGCTAACGGACCCGTTCACATCGGGCACCTCGCCGGATGTTATATACCCGCTGATATTTATGTACGTTACCTCCGTGCCCGCAAACTGGATGTAAAATTTGTCTGTGGCAGTGATGAACATGGTGTGCCCATCACCATCCGGGCAATGCGCGAAGGCATCAGCCCGCAACAGGTGGTGGACAAATACCACGCTATCATCCGCGACAGCTTCAGCCAGATGGGAATCTCCTTTGATATCTACTCACGTACCTCTGATAAGATCCATCATGAAACAGCTTCGGCATTTTTTAAAAAAATGTATGATGACGGACTCTTTGAAGAAAAAGAGTCGGAACAATATTATGATGACAAGACCAATACTTTCCTGGCCGACCGTTACATCATCGGCACCTGCCCGGTATGCGGCAATCCGAATGCTTATGGCGACCAGTGCGAACGTTGCGGATCAAGTCTCAGTCCGGAACAACTGATCAACCCGCGCAGCGCATTAAGCGACGCCGTGCCTGTAAAAAAAACAACCAAACACTGGTACTTCCCCTTGCAGAATTATGAAAACTGGCTCAAGGAATGGGCGGTGGAAGGACATACAGAATGGAAGAATAATGTATACGGCCAGGTGAAAAGCTGGCTCGACAATGGTTTGCAGCCAAGAGCCATGACGCGCGACAGCAACTGGGGTGTGAAAGTGCCCCTGCCCGATGCTGAAGGCAAGGTTTTATATGTCTGGTTCGATGCTCCCATCGGATATATCTCCGCTACCAAACAACTCACGGATCAATGGGCCAGTTACTGGTGTAAGGACGATACCAAACTGGTACACTTTATCGGTAAGGACAATATCGTATTCCATTGCATCATTTTCCCCGCCATGCTCAAAGCCCATGGCGGCTTTGTACTGCCGGATAATGTACCGGCCAATGAATTCCTGAATCTCGAAGGCGAGAAAATTTCTACCAGCCGTAACTGGGCAGTATGGGTAGATGAATACCTCAGGGATTTTCCGGGTTGCGAAGATGTATTGAGATATGTGCTTTGTGCCAATGCACCTGAAACGAAGGATAACGATTTTACCTGGAAAGATTTCCAGGACCGCAACAACAGTGAGCTTGTTTCAATCTTCGGTAATTTCGTCAACCGCACATTTGTACTGATGCACAAATTATGCGGAGGGAAAGTACCCAAACTGCATGAGTCGTCGCTGGACGAAGCCGACCGCAATATCATCGCCGATATCGAAGCATCCAAAGGAAAAGTACAGACCGCACTGGATAATTACCGGTTCCGCGACGCACTTTTTGAAGTGATCGATCTCTCCCGCAAGGGCAATAAATATATGCAGGAAAAACAACCCTGGATCACTGCAAAAACATTGGCCACTGACGCTGGGGCACAAATTTCGATCGACAATTGCCTGCATCTCTGTTTGCAGCTCACCGCCAATCTTGCCGTACTGATCCATCCCTTCCTTCCCACTACGGCAGGTAAGATGTTACAGATGATGAAGGTGGTGGACAAAATGCTGGACTGGAATAATGCCGGAAAAATAAAACTCCTGAGCGTTGGTTATAGCCTGCGGGAGCCGCAACTTCTTTTCCGCAAGATTGAAGACGAGGAAATTGCCCGGCAGATAGCAAAGCTGAAACAAAATCCTGCGAAACCGGTTTCAACTGAACCTGCAACAAAAAGTCCGGATCCGGTTACTGTTGAAAAAGAAATAAAAGAACAGATCCAATACGACGACTTTGCAAAACTTGACCTGAAAGTGGGAACAATTACCGCAGCGGAGAAAGTGGCAAAAGCAGATAAATTGTTAAAGTTGGAAGTGGACCTGGGCGAGGAAAAGCGAACCATCGTATCAGGAATCGCGCAGCATTTTGCACCGGAAAATATTATCGGCAAACAGGTCGTTATAGTAGCTAACCTGGCTCCCCGGAAAATGAAAGGAATTGAAAGTAATGGTATGATCCTGATGGCAACCCAGCCGGATGGTTCATTACAATTTGTCAATCCCGATCAGGCCTCAGCAAATGGCGCGATGGTGAGCTGATAAAATTACAACTATGACATTGGTCGAACGGGTGAACCTCTATATAACCCAGTTGTGCGACAGTATCGGCGTCAGCGCCGAAAAAGTCTACCACCCCACCACCAATGCATGGTATTTTTCCAACGGGACTTCGACGATTGAAGTATTCCTCAGCAACCAGAAAAGCAGTGACGGGCAATCGGAAACCTTTATCCGGTGCATGGCCCCTCTATGCCAGATCCCCATGGATATCATGAAGCAGTTCGCCATGTTCAGGACCGTACTACAGATCAATGCAAAATACATGGGCTTCAAAATTACGGCCGATGAAGAACGCGGTATATTTTGTATTGTATCGGAACGGAATATCTCGGGCATGGATTATGATGAGATGGTCAGCATGATCGACGGACTTGGTCATTGGGCAGACAAACTCGATAAATTTCTGGTTAGCGAGTTTGCGGTAAAGTGACCGGGGAGCAGACTTTGTTCAACGGGCTATTTAACGTAAATTCAGGGCTAATCATTCCGCACCTTGCAATCAACAAACAGAAAACATAAAATATTAAGAAGGGTTGCCGGTTTTACCGGAGGTCTCGTTGTGCTTTTCCTGTGTTTTCATTTCTGGTTTGTAAACCATGCCGAAGAACTGATCGAGAACCTGGTGAATTCGCAATCAAATGGCAGGCTTGAACTGAAGGTGCAGAAATTCAAGTTCAACTGGTTCAGCAGGAAGTTTGAATTACGTAAGGTTAGTTTCACTTCTACCGACAGCACCGGTTCGCCCAATAGCTACCAGCTGGATGTGGAACGCATCCGTATCCAGGTAAAGGCCCTCTGGCCGCTGATCACCGAAAAAAAATTCCTGATCGATTCACTGCAGGTCATTACTCCTGTTATTACAATCACCAGGTTGCGGTCACTGAAGGACAGCACTTCAGACAATACCGTATCGCTTCCCCAGGAGATGGGAAGGGTGTACCGCTCCATACAGGACGCGCTTTCCGTGCTGCAGGTAGACCGTTTTACAATTGACAATGGCACCTTCTCACTGGTAAATAATATGCGTCCGGAAGATCATCCCATCCGCATCAGCAGGATTTATTTTAAACTGGATAACCTGTCGGTTGACAGTTCGGCCGACCGATCACAACAAAAGATCCTGTTCAGCGATAATGTATCTCTCAATACATCTTACCAGGATATTCTTTTCCCCGATGGCCGGCATAAACTAAGCTTCCGCAACTTCCGGGTCAATGTAAAAAATAAACTGGCTGAGTTTGACAGTTGCACGATCTCTGCCACAAGAGGCGACAGCTCCAATAATAACTTCCAGATTTTCTTCGATAAATTACTCATGACCAATATCGACTTCGATACACTATATCATTCCGAAGTGATCAAAGCCGATTCAGTATACTGTATCAACCCGCGGTTTAAACTGGATATTGACCTGCAGAAACGACAGGGCCCGCTGAAGCCACCCAAGGTAGATGAGCTGATCCAGCAGATGACGGGCGATATGCAACTGGCATTTGTTATTGTACAAAACGGGTCATTTGATATCAATACCGTACGTGACGGACGACCCAGTTCTTTTACATCTGATCATAATAATTTTGACCTGCAGGGCTTCCGCATCAACCATAATGCAAACCAGCCCGTAATGATCGACCGGTTCTCCATGGCTATCCGTAACTACGAGAATTTTTTGCGCGACAGCACCTACTCCATCCGGTTCGACAGTATTCTTATCAACAATAACCGGATCAAACTGGGAAATTTTGCGTACCAGGAATTCAAAAACCGGAAGGTGATCAACAGCGTGATGGTGCCGCAATTTGAATTGCATGGCTTATCGTGGGACGCGTTGATTTCTGACCAGCAACTCATGGCCGATCGCGTAAACCTTTACAGCCCGGTGATCAACTACACGATACTTCCCAATAAATCCAAACCGGTGCAGGATGTGTTCCAGACACTCGCCGAAGTGGGAAATATTATCCGGTTGCGGGAGCTCCATATCCGTAACGGGAAAATCAATCTTGAGTTTAAAAACAATACCCGGTTAAACCTTGAAAATGCCTACCTGTCGGTCAAAGCTGAAACCCTGGTTAATTCTACAAAAATTTCAACCATCCAGCGTTCCGTCAATGAGTTGTATTTCCGGTATGGAACATTCACCAGTGGAGCCCTGGTTGCCAGGCTTAGTGATGCCCGCTTCAGCAAGGGCGGACAGGGACTTACTGCCGACCATGTGCACGTTGCAAATGGCCGGGACCTGATGATTAACGCGATGAATGTTGGAATCAGGCAGGTACTGATTGATGAGAAGAATAAACAAAACCATGTAAGCGGGATCAGCTGGGCATCAGCTGAAATCAATATCGACGGTCAATCCGGTGGCGGACCAGCCCGCACAACCGACTTCGATCTTTCATCGGTCAATGTGAACAATACCACACTTTCGGTAAAGGATTCCATAAAAACTATCACCGTATTCCTGCAGACAGCAATGGCTGATGAAATCAGGACAGCCGATGGAAAACTTTCCTTTATCAACGGGATACAGACCACCGGTAAAAACCTGCAGTTTTCCAAAACAAACCAGTTACTGACCGTGCCGGTTTTCAGGATTATAGATATGAAACCTTCAACCCTGGGCGGCCTGGCTTTCACCAATTTTTCAAATGGCGACTCGGTTAATATAAACGCTCCGCTGGTTATGTTGGTACCGGATTTCAATTCGTTCCTGCGGGGAACGATCCGGTCGTCCGCTGTTGTGATCGATAAACCAACACTCCGGATCTTTCAGCTATTTAAAGAATCATCCGGTGAAGAACCTGCTTCCCTTCCCGTGATCGACCTGGATTCAGTTACACTGATCGATCCGGTCGTTGATTTTAATAAACAGGGTGGCAAGGGTTTCAGCACACTTAAATGGACGGGTAATAACGGTAATAATTCTATAGCCCTCAAAAAACTGAAGACGTTCCAGGGCGCTGATAATTATGTATCACTTGATGAACTGAATATTTCAGCTGACCAGTTTATCTATTCAGACGCCAGGGGAAAAACGTTCAACGCAGGCAAGGGCCATATCAATGCCACTGTGAAAAATATTGCCATCCACCGGAATGAAATGGAAGCCTGGGATTGGGAAGGCACCGTGAAGGAACTGACCGCTGTTAATTTTAACCTCGACAGTTTTGGGAAAAAAAGAGGCCTGCTCGATCTGAAGAACGCACGGTTGAATGATATCAGCATCAGTTCCGGCAACCTGCTCAACCTCCGTGAACTGGCTGCACAGAATACAGAATTCCGGATTACCGGGTTAACCGGATCATTTGATGATAGCCTGGCCCATTACGACTGGCTCAACCTGGCATACGACAAACGATCCAGGATCCTGTCGGTCGATACTTTTAATTTTCATCCGATTGCTACAAACGAACAGTTCCGCAAAAGACTGGTGTACCAATCCGATTATATCACCATCAAAACAGGACCTGTAAGTATTGGCCCATTCGATATAGAACGATATATCCGCGATACCGTGCTTGACATGGGTGTGGCTTCCATCAAAAACGGATACATGTTTGCATCACGCGATAAACGTATTCCCCGTAAGCCCGGTGTGATCACACCGCTGCCCACCAATATGATCAAAAATTTACCCGTGCGGCTGGTTGTTGATTCCGTTATACTGGAGAATGCCGCTGTTGATTACCAGGAAACGAATGACAAAAACGGACTCACCGGCGATGTATCTGTTACCAACCTGAATGGAGTGGTCAGTCACATGATCAATTATGGCCTTACCCCTGCCGACAGCCTGGTGATACATGCATCCGCCTTTGTTGCCAATGCACTCCCCACCAATCTCGACGTTCATGCATCCTACCTTGATACTTTCGGCGGATTTGTAATGACCCTGCAGATCGGCAAATCCGACCTGACCAAATTGAACCCGGTGCTCCGGCCACTGGCATCTGCTGAGCTTCGGTCGGGCATAATCGACACCTTAAGTATGGATGTTATGGGCCGGGAATATTATGCATTTGGTAATATGACCATGTATTATCACGGGCTGAAGATCCGGGTAGTACGGGATGGCACACAGAAAAAAACATTCTTTACCAGTATTCTCTCCTTCCTGGTCAACGCAATTATCCGTAATGAAAATGATAGTCGCAAATCCGTTGTTTATTTTAAACGCCTGAGAGACCGTTCCGCAATCAACTACCTGGTAAAAACCACCATGGATGGCGTGATAACCAGCATCGGGCTGAAACGAAACCGCAAACAGATCAAAGAATATAAAAAAGAGGCAAAAAAAATGGGTATCCCGCTCTTCCCGGCCGATTTTAAATAAGCTGTCCCCCTTTCCATTCAATCATTTTTCTCTTACCTTCACAGCAACTAGTTGTTTAACTAACTAATTTCAAATCTTGCTTTATGAAGCGTACTATCAGGAAAGTAGCAGTACTTGGAAGTGGTGTAATGGGTTCACGGATTGCCTGCCATTTTGCGGGAGTGGGCGTGAATGTATTACTCCTGGATATGGTACCTAAGGAATTTACGGAGAGTAAAAAACCAGCTGAGCGTAACAAACTGGTGAATGATGCACTGGCAGCCGCGGTGAAAAGTAATCCATCACCTGTGTACGACAAATCGGTCCTGAAACGTATTGCCACTGGCAACTTCGATGACAATATGAAGGATATTGCAGGTTACGACTGGATCATTGAAGTGGTGGTGGAGCGACTCGATATCAAAAAGATTATTTATGAAAAAGTGGAGCAGTTCCGCAAACCCGGAACGCTGGTCACTTCCAATACTTCGGGTATTCCCATCCACCTGATGGCTGAAGGCCGCTCGGAAGATTTTAAAAAGAATTTTTGCGGCTCCCATTTTTTCAACCCGCCGCGTTACCTGCGCCTGCTTGAAATTATCCCCACACCATTTACAGATCCTGAGGTTACAGAATTCCTGTTACATTACGGCGACCTGATCCTTGGTAAAACAACCGTGCTTGCAAAAGACACGCCCGCCTTTATTGCAAACCGGATTGGCGTGTATGGCATCATGGCCATTTTCCGCCTGCTCGATAAACTTGACCTGACCATCGATGAAGTGGAAGCACTAACAGGTCCGCTGATTGGCCGGCCGAAATCTGCAACCTTCCGCACGGCCGATGTGGTGGGTATTGATACACTTGTAAAAGTGGCAAAAGGGGTTTATGATAGTTGTCCCAACGATGAAGCCCGCGATACTTTCAGTATTCCTTCCTGGCTGGAAAAGCTGGTAACAAATAACTGGCTTGGTGATAAAACCGGTCAGGGTTTTTTCAAAAAAACAAAAAACGCACAGGGAGAAAAAGAAATTCTTACCCTCAACCTGAAAACACTGGAATATGGTGCAAGGGTTAAACCAAAATTTGCCAGCATTGAAGCAGCGAAACCTCTGGAAGACCTGAACCAGCGGTTACGGATGCTTGTAGGTTCAAATGATAAAGCCGGTGAATTCCTGAAACAGTTTCATTATGGTTTGTTCTCGTATATCTCCTTCCGCATTCCGGAAATAAGTGATGAGATCTACCGCGTAGACGACGCCATGATGGCGGGTTTTGGCTGGGAGATCGGGGCGTTTGAAAGCTGGGATGTACTGGGCGTGAAGAAGACCACTGAAGCCATGAAGAATGCAGGTTACACCGTGGCACCCTGGATCGACGAGATGGTAACTGCTGGTCATACTTCTTTTTACAAGATTGAAAATGGAAGGAAACTCAGTTATGATCCTTCCGGTAAAACATATAAGCCCATCCCTGGTGGTGAAGCATTTATTGTGATGAGTAATTTCCAGGACAAACTTGTCTGGAAAAACGGAAGCTGCAGGTTATACAATCTCGGCGATGATGTATTGGGACTTCAATGGGCAACCAAGATGGGAAGCATCGGTGGCGATGTGTTGTCGGGTATGCAAGCAGCAATCGAAAAGGCAGAAAAAGATTATAAGGGACTGGTGATCGCCAATGAAGGACCTAATTTTTCCGCTGGTGCAAATGTTGGTATGATCTTCATGCTGGCCATCGACCAGGAATATGATGAACTGGATATGGCGATCCGGCTGTTCCAGAATACCATGATGCGAGCAAGATATTCGTCGATCCCGGTTGTAGTAGCTCCCCATGGGCTTGCACTTGGCGGTGCCTGCGAACTAAGCCTCCATGCTGATAAGGTATGTGCCGCCGCTGAAACTTATACAGGATTGGTGGAGCTTGGGATCGGACTGATTCCCGGTGGTGGGGGTACGAAGGAATTTGTGCTCAGGGCAGCAGATGAAATGCACGAAGATGAACCGGATACCATTACCCTCAAGAACAGGTTCCTTACCATCGCTACAGCAAAGGTGGGAACGTCGGCTGCAGAGGGTTTCAATATCGGAGTATATCGCAAAGGTCTCGATGAAATAGTGATGAACCAGGGCCGCAGGATAACCGAGGCAAAAAAATCAGTTATCAGTATATTTGACAGTGGATATACAATGCCCACCATTCGTAAGGATGTGAAAGTGCTGGGACGTTCGGCACTGGGAGCCCTGCTTGCAGGTATCAACGGAATGCGTCAGGCAAATTATGCAACGGAGCATGATTCGCTTGTTGCCAGAAAACTGGCGTATGTAATGTGTGGGGGTGATCTCTCCGAGCCTTCCTTCGTATCGGAACAATACCTGCTCGACCTGGAACGCGAGGCATTCCTGTCACTGCTGGGTGAAAAGAAAACGATGGAACGGATCCAGAGTGTATTGAAAAGCGGAAGACCGGTCCGCAACTGATCGGCTATTAAGTACGCACTGATCGATGAAGACCGGTTCGAAACCGACCGCCTATTAAGTACGTACTGACCGATGATGACCGGTTTGCAACCAACCGACTACTGACCAAACAACCTTATATATGGGTTCAGTCGAATTTGACAGTACGGGAAAACGACTCGTTATCCATTCGCATATCGTTACCTATGGTGGCGCAGCGGATGAACAGATCACCCGTATTATCCGCGAGGAAATAGAATGCATGTGGAACGAACCAATGGCCACTGTAACCATTGATGAGTTATTTTTCCAGGTACTGTTCCAGATCACCGCCGAATTCAAACCTGGTATTGACCCCGTGGAAATCCTGGGCAATACCAACCCCAGAAATAATTATTTCCGGATAGAAAAATTTGCTGAAGGAAATATTTCCTATGTTGACGGCATCAATTCAAATACCGGTTATTTCCTCATTGATAATCTGTACACCGGTTCCACCACGGCCGCACATGAATACGGGCATACAATTGGCCTGGACCACCCATCCGATCTGGATCTCAGGGGTAAAGGAATCCCAGGCATAATGTATCCAAGAGGAACACTGGTAGATCCGCCATTCCAGTACAATCCCGAAGCGCGTGCGGGTGACAGTAGCAATGGTGGCACCATGAATCCACAACACCGCCGTGTTCATGCGGCTGATATCAATCACTTACGGCTTCACCGGCTCGACCGCGACAATCCTGTGCTCGGCGATTTCACCAGCATCTGGCATCCCGATCATGCGAGTCTGACCGGTCAGGATTTTTTCCCCGACTGAGAGGTTATCAGGAAAAATAACAATTCGGTTCAACCAGATATGTATCCATATTGCCGCCGTTCCTATAAAAACCCTTAATAGGTAATTCTTTCATAACTTAACTCTTTCCAACTTTATTCACCCCGCTAACTGCGGTACAACTAATCAGCATGAAAAAACAATGGCTTGTATTGGGAGCACTGACCCTCAGCCTGTCAGCCCTTGCCCAGCCCCGGTTACCAGAACATTATTACTGGCAGAAACTGGATAATGGCCTGGAAGTGGTCGTCATCGAAAACAGCAAAGTACCACTGACCACCATCGAAATCGCTGTGAAAAACGGCGCCTACACAGAGGGCCCGGAATATAGCGGCCTGTCGCACCTTTTTGAACATATGTTTTTCAAGGCCAACAATGATTATCCCGACCAGGAGAAATTCATCCAGCGTACCGAAGAGCTTGGTATGATCTGGAATGGAACCACCAATGTGGAACGGGTAAATTATTTTTTCACCTTCGATAAGGACAGTCTTAATGCCGGACTGAAATTCATGAATGCCGCGATCCGTTTCCCCATCTATCGTACGGAAGACATGCAAAAAGAACGTCCTGTAGTGGATGGTGAATTCCAACGCGCCGAAAGCAGTCCTTATTTCCAACTCTGGCTCGAAACACAGAAACGCTCCTGGGGTGATAATGTAACCCGTAAAAACCCGATTGGCGACCATGATGTCATCAACACGGCAACACCGGAAAAAATGATGATCATCAAGGACAAATATTATTTCCCCAATAACTCCGTACTGGTTATCTGCGGCGATACAAAACATGATGCGGCATTTGCTGCAGCAAAAACTATTTTCGGTGATTGGAAAGCAAGCGATTTTAATCCCCATGAAAAATACCCCATCCCTGCTTTCCAGCCACTGTCAAAGGATGACTACTTCGTAAAAGAATCGTCTATTGCCCAAACACCCTACATGATGTGCCAATGGCATGGTCCCGATACCAGGACTGATTCTGTCAACGCCGTAGTAGCCGATGTATTCAATGGTATCCTTTCACAGAACTCTTCCAAATGGTCGCAGGCAATGATCGACAAAGGACTGGCTACCTACGCGTCGGTAGGCTATCAGACCAATAAATATGTTGGTCCCATCACCATCTTCCTGATGCCCAACCCTACCAGGCTGAAAGAATGTTTTGATGAACTCAACAAACAGGTGGCAATGATGGGTGATCCGGATTATTTCACAGACGACCAGATCGAAACATCCAAGGAAACCCTGAAGAGAAACCGGATCCGTAATACAGAAAAACCATCTTCACTGGCAAGCGACCTGACGTATTGGTGGTGCAGTGCATCGCTCGATTTCTTTACCGATTATATCGATGCCACCAGCAAGGTTACAAGGGAACAACTCAGCGAATATGCCAGGAAATACATGGTTGGTAAACCACATGTAACAGGCCTGGTGATCAACAAGGAAATGAACGAGAAACTGAACCCGGCAGAATACTTAAAAAACTAAACTTAATTACATGAAAAAGCTGGTTAACTATTTATGCGCTGCACTGCTGCTGGCGCCCCTGCTTTCCACTGCACAGTCAGCCCCCTACGATATGATGATCAACGGCGTTAAAGTGATCGTCAAACCAAGTGGCAATGATATCGTGGTAATCCAGACAATTATCAAGGGCGGCGTACAAAACTATCCTGCAACAAAAGCTGGTATTGAAAGTATCGCCATGACTGCCCTTACGGAATGCGGCACACTGCAGGACGATAAAAACAGTTTTAAAAACAAACTGGATAAGGTAAGCGCACAGGTTTACGGATATACCATGATGGACTTTGCAAGCTTCAACCTGAATTGCATAAAATCGGATCTGCAAACCGTATGGCCGCTTTACACAGAAGCGCTGCTTACCCCGAAATTTGACGAAAAGGAATTTGCCCGTATTAAACAGGATGCCATTAATGCAATCAGGGATGGTGAATCAAGTCCTGATAACGCTATTGATAAACTGGCCAGGCAAACTGCTTTCGCCGGAAGGAATTACTCCAAGGACCCGCAGGGAACCGTTGAAATTATGGAGAAGATCACCGCCGCTGAAACAAAAAAATACTGGAAGTCGATCCTGACTAAAAATAAAATGGTGATCATCGTGGTGGGTGATATCGATAAGGCGAATATCGAAAAGATGATGAAAGGCCTCACTGCAGGCATTCCTGCCGGTGCAGCTTTCGTTTCAAAGAAAGAAAGTTATGTTCCTGCAGTAAATAGTTTTAAACCTGTTGCCCGTGAAAACGCTACCAATTATGTGCAGGGAATTGCCGGGGCACCATTGCCTGGTTCACCGGACTATAATGCCTACAACCTGGCAATGAGGATTTTTTCAAATAAACACTTTATTGAAATCCGGACCAAGAACGGCCTTTCCTATGCGCCCGGTGCCTGGTTCAGCGGTGGTAATACCCCGTATGCAAACCTCACTGTCAGCACGACCGACCCTGATAAATATATCGCTGTTGCCCGTGCATTGATTGATAAGGTAAAAACAGAAGGTTTTACCGAAGCAGAATTGAAAAATGAAAAAATGGGTTACCTAACCGGTATCCATTACCGTAACGAGACGAATGAGGCACAGGCTGCATCTCTTGCCAATAATGAAGTAGTTTATGGCGACTGGAAACGCAGCATCCGCATTAATGAAGACATCAAAAAAGTAACGCTTCAGCAAATTAATGCAGCATTCGCCAAATACATGACCAATATTACTTGGGTATACCAGGGCGATGTGAAAAAAGTAACACCTGCCCTTTATACACAAAAACAAACACCATCCCTCCCTGTAGAGAAAAAGGCATTCTGATCCTGACAGTTGCTAAAATGCCCGGGGATGATAAAGAACTTTGCGGTTAGTATATAGGAGGTTGTTCCTGATTTGGAACAGCCTCCTTTTTTTGCACCCATCATCAGTAATCACTTATTTCGAGCTGGTATTTTTTGCCGATTTTCCTGTGGGAATTAAAATTGAACTTTAAAATATGACCTCCCAGGAAAGCAGCCCCAGCCAATGCCAACCTGCTGATATTTTTTCGGGAGAACGGAGGATCTTTATCAATTACACTATTGGTAATATTCAACAGTGCATAACCTCCACCGATAAGGTTGAAAAATGTACCATTCCTGATCCATGCAAATTTTTCATGACCCAGGATTACTTTTACCCTGCCGCCATTATTAATCACCTTCTCCCGACGGGAGGGTAGCGCATTTATCTCATCAATTGCATAACGATAACCACTGAAATGTTGCGTATCAATCCCTCCCAGGGAATAGTTTAAAACGGTTCTGGTCAGGTAAAGAGTGTCGGGACTGAGATGGTCAATAATGCCATCATTCCAACTGCCATCTTTTGTCTGGAAAGTGAATCGCGAATTTTCTGTAAACACCTGAACCGTACGTCCGTGTTTCTTCAAACGTAGTGTATGAACCTGTGCAACGGATGCATTGGTGCAGATTGAAAAGACACAAAGCAGGAAGTGCCTGGTTAGCATTCTGTTAATGTACCAAACAAAATTTTAAATAAATGTTAAGTAAAAGTTTAGCCATTTCCGGAAGCGTCCGGCCGGCGGATAAATAACCTATACAATCATAGACTTCAAAGCCGCGTCAATACCGGGATACAGGAAGGTAAACCGCTCAATATGTAATTTATCACAACTAACCGTTGCACTCTTTAATACCTCGCTGCTCATCTCACCCATGGCGATTCTTAAAACAAATCCCGGAACGTACACAGGGATAAAAAACGTTTTCCTGGAGGCTTTCGCCAGTTTAATTACCAGTTCTTTATTACTCACCGGCACCGGAGCAACCGCATTATAAATTCCATGGAAATTTTCCTGTTCGATTGCGGCCAGGTATAACCGGACCATATCATCAATATGGATCCAGCTGATCATCTGGTTACCGGAGCCAAGAATGGTTGCCAGTCCCATCTTCAAGGGTTTTACAAACTCCTTTAACGCGCCGCCCTCGTCGCTAAGTACTATGCCTGTTCGGAAGATTACCAGCCGGATGGCGGTTTTCTCCAAACCCTTCAAACTCATTTCCCAGGCAACACAAGCCTGACCTAAAAAATCTTCCGAAGCCGGATCTGTTTCTTCAAATGGCCGGGGATTGGGAACCGACGGATCTTTTCCATACCAGCCAATCGCTGATGCACTGATAAAGGCTTTTAGTTTATTCTTGTTTTCCAGCAGGGTGCGCACAAGTAATTTCCCGCTGTCGACCCGGCTGCTCACAATCTCTTTTTTTCTTTTATCATTCCATCGTTTGTCGGCCACACCTGCCCCCGCAAG